>JAFEBI010000010.1:0-3814 GCA_018242725.1 Nitrospira sp.
GAACCGCTTCCTCTTGCGGCTGTTATTGTGGATGATGGAAACCCACCAGCCAGACTTTCCAGTTCGTTGTGTAACTTTGACTCCCAATTCATCCTCCTTGGATTAGACGGTTCTGCCTACAGCATGATTGGTTGACATGTTGTCACCATCTATCGTCCTGCTCTCAGTCATCCATCCACATGCGGCGTAATGCTATAATGCTGGCATAATATCTAATGGCACTGCAACAACGCTATTGACGCCCATAGCAGGGCACGGTAGGGTGTGAACAATGGAATAGGATACCTCATCCAAGGAGCAGTTTAATCTCTGCATCGATTCTCGGTTAGCGATGCAGACGAAGATCCTGGCCATTCAGCAAAAACGGCGCCCAAATGCCATAGTGGAGGAAGCCCTTCGTGACCTTCTCAAGAAGTACAAGGTCAAAGGATAAACCTATGATGGGGTATTAGGCTACATCCTTCCCGTGCCGCGCCTCTTGCATCTCTCGTAGAGTATTTTCAACCAGAGCATCGATATCGACTTTTGTAACCTGTCGCCTGGTCAAAAACTGGTCAATATCCGTCGGACGAATAAGCACCTTGGTCCTATGGCCAGCTTGATAGCACGGTAAGCCATCAGCGAGCCAACGCTTGACCGTACGGGCAGAAACGCCCGCCCAGACAGCTGCTTCCTTCAGTGGGAGAAATCCTGGACGCTCCGTCATTCAGTGACCAATTAGGTAACGCTCAGCACCCTGCCGATGTGGCCTACTCAGTGAATCGTCTCGAAACGCTTTCCTAATAGTGATCCACTGTTCAGTCATTGCTCTCTCAGGCACTTATGAGAAGGTTCAGATTTTATAACCATACCGAAAAAGTAGGGGTGGCCACAGAAGCGAAGCGACTCCGGTGTTGGTGCCGGCCGCGTTCCGGGAGGGATTCACCAAGGTCTGCAGAGCGGCGGAGTGGCGGACGAATGTCTGCTGAGGCACCGCGTCTCGAGACGCCGTGCCAGGTGGAGACTGGCACCGTCGTGTCGCAGGATGCGACTCGACCGTGCCGAGACAATACCCGTCGCCCGTCAGGGGGTGTGGCACGCCCGTGGCAACCGCGCCACCGCGGACGGTGTCACGGGTGCAAGCGTGCGTGGCCACAAACCGGGACATTCTGTTGCGCCCCGGTGTCGGTGAGGGGCGCAACGCGGGATTGAGAAGAAGTCGGTGTGCGAGTCTGCTGTGTGGGGCCGTTCGTGATCGGTCCAGCTCTCCGCTGTCACAGGCAGGTGGTTGATCAGTGACGTTGAATAATATGAAGACGTGGAAGCCCTTCGCCCTCACGATCCCTATCTTGACGAGTTATAACATAAGTGTTATATTTTCCACACATGGCCTGGACAGTAGTCTACTATGAGACGGCGCAGGGAGATCAACCGATAGAGGCATTTCTCGACGCCTTGTCCCATGGGGCACGAGCCAAATGTCTGGCCTATATCAGTCGGCTGGAAATTGATGGGACGCGTCTTCCCGCCTCGATTGCGGCACACGTCCGAGGGAAGATCTGGGAGCTGCGTCCGGAATGGTCGGGAACTGAGTACCGGTTCTTTTATGCCGCACTCGTAGGACAGCGGTTCATCATCCTGCATGCGATCCAGAAGAAGCGACAGAAACTGCGAGAACGAGACATTGTCCTTGCGGAGCAACGATACGAAGAGGTCAAGCGAAGGAGTCGCGATGAAAACGCATAAACAGTACATCCACGAACAGATCAAGAAAGAACCAAAGTTCGCCGAGGCTCTTGCGAAGGCGGAGCAGGAAGTTGGGATTGCCGTGGAGCTGGCGAGGCTGCGGGAACGACGCGGGCTCAGTCAGACCGAGCTCGCGAAACTCACCGGTATGAAACAGCCGCAGATTGCCCGCTTGGAAAGCGGGGCCCATTTCCCTGCGTTTCCAACCCTGCAAAAGCTTCTCGGCGTGCTCGGTGGCAAATTGGAACTGACAGCGGACGCCTGCCATCTTGTTCCAACACGACCGAAGGTCGCCAGCGCGCGGCGCTAATGCATCCTCAGCATCCAGAGTGCAGAGAGTCATCATAATCGAGGGGAGAGAGACCATGAGGCAGCGCGCCGCGAGACGACACAAACATCTCCAACTCGATCACGCGAAGCTGACGCGCGCGAAGGCCGTGCTGGGTGCCAAAACAGAGACCGAAGCCATCGAACGCGCCCTTGTGCTCGTGGTGGAGGAGCACACGCTCGACCAGCTCTTGAAGTGGGTGAAGGGACGCATGCAGCTGCGAAGAGTCTTTCGGTAAGATGCGGCGCCTCGTTCTTGATACCAACCTCTCCTTCGACTAGCTGCACACTGAGGACCGTCGTCACGCAGAATCAACGGGACGTTCTCGCCATCCAGTCCATCCGTCCCTTCAAGCTTAGTCTGGTCTAAGCGTTGCGGGATCGTTTGATCGTGTCGTACTCCCCTCGGCTCTGATGCTGATCCCTTTTTTCACGACAGTGGTGAAGCACCCCCAGCAGCCTCGCGAGAGCCGTTCGGCGTTCCACGGCGTTCAGCAGCCATCAAACCGGGCGGATCGTCGCCTGTTGGCCGACAGCCACGTCAAGGTCAACACCGTCTCGAAGCCGACTCGTTGATCCTCTTCCACCTTCCTGAACGGGCTTGGTCTCGGTCTCTCTGAACAGGACCTTCTCGCCTCGGCCGGTGAATCTGCTCTGCCATGCCGTGCTGATCTGAGCGGGGACCAGCTTATGGTTTCAGGTCCGGTGGCTGTGCGCATCCGGCCGTCGCCCTGGCTTTTCACCGGCGGGCTGCGTCGATCATGCCCGCGCGTCGCGAACAATCGCGTCGTCTTCCGCGGGCATTCCTCCGCATCGCGCCCGCCGGCCCGCCAGGTGGCGGCGGCCTCTCTGTCTCCTTTGTCGTCGCTGTGTGGCCTCCCCCTTCTCGTGAGAGGCCAACACATCAACTCTAACTAAAGGAGACAACACTATGGCACCTCAAGTTAACAAACCCAAGCCGGTCACCACGCTGCGATGCAGCAGCATCAAAGCCAGCATCTGGAAGAACGAGGGCATGAAAGGCCCGTTCTACAACGTGACCGTCGCCCGCTCGTACAAGGCATCCGATGGGATGTTGAAGGACTCCGAGTCCTTCGGTCTGGCGGACCTTGACGCGCTCGTGGTCGTCGCCCAACAGGCGAAAGTCTGGATCGCGGAGCGGTCGGGTCGCTGACCGCAGCGAGGAAGCCTCCGGCTTTTGCGCCGGGGGCTTCCTTCACCCGAAGAAAGGAAACGGAAGATGAAACTGTATCGAACATTTGCGACGAATCTGAATCTATTACTCGACGGTGCACGCGCGGTGCGGATCACCGTACCAGAGTACATGCCACTCTCGATCGAGGAGATTGGATCCAGTGAAGATGGACACCGGCTGGTGTCCTTGTGCCAGTACGGCGAACAGAGCGGCGACCTCATGCGAGATCCCGACATCGTGTTTCTGTTTCACAATGTACCCGATGGCGCGGCAGCCGAACCGGTGTCCTTTCGGAATGACTACCTGGGGCTCTCGCAAGAAGTGTATCGGTATGACAAGGCGGGCAGGCGAACGCAGGTCGTGCCCGCGCTGAAACAGGACTTGAGGGAGTTTGCCCAGAGCTGGTTTGCCACGCTCCGAGATCAGGGCTTCTTTGCCCCCACGGCGGTGCGAGAGATTCTATCACCGTAATCTCGGCGATCCATTGACGGGGCATGATGTGATGACATCATGCCCCCTTGCTGGTCCGACCCAGCCGAATATTGAAGCCCTCCTGCTATGGTGAAT
>JAFEBI010000010.1:3891-135538 GCA_018242725.1 Nitrospira sp.
GCCGGCTTCTCCTGATGGGGCTTTAGCGATCGGGTGTTCCTCCGTATCGCGCGGGCATGGATGTGGGGATGCACAGGACGTCGGCAGGCTGTTGAGGCGGGGGTAGACTGCTTCTGGGGGAGGCTAGGCCCGGCGGTTGTTTCCGTGTCTTGATGTTCTTTCCTCTTCTTTTCTTCTTTTTTTTGTATCTTGCAGGATATGGCCTGAAGGCCCAGTTGTCTTACATCTTGAGTTTATTGTATGCTCCCAACCTATGCCTGTTGCCTCACCCGACAAACGAACCACGACGATCACCGTCGATCTCGGGGAGCTGAAAGCTCCCTGGCAGGCGTGGTGTCAGCGGCAGGGCATCACCCCGAGCCATGCCCTTCGACAGGTCTTACGGCAGGCCCTGGACGGGCACGCGACACAGTCAGCTCCTCCTCGGCTGCGCGTCGCTCGGAGACGAGAACGAGCCACCGTCCGTATGAAACTCAATGTGACGGCCTCCGAACTCGTCGCGCTGCGCACCTGTGCCAGGCACGAGGGCTATCAGCCGACGGCCTGGGTGGTGGCGATGATCCGCACCAAATTGACTGGGGAGCCCTACGTGGGGCAGCCGGAACTCGCAGCTCTAACTCGGTCGAATCAACAGCTTCTCGCCTTGGGGAGAAATTTGAACCAGATTGCCAAGGTCTTGAATACCGCGCCCCAGAACCGAGGCGCGTTTCGGACAGAGGTGATTACCGAACTCTCCCGCGTGATCCGATCCCATACTGATAAGGTCTCCGATGTCTTGCGCGGGGCTGTGGCGCGCTGGTCTCTCCAATGAGTCCTGCAATCAGCCAGATCGACCTGAAGCTGGATGAGTGGGGGAGTCGGCTCTTCAATGTTTCAACGGAGACTCTCCCGCGACCGCGTCGCAGCACGCGCAGTCCTCTTGGCTCAGCCAAGCCTGTGAGTCCCGACGGACGGCTCAGCACGTCACAGGCTCGCGCGACCTATGTGCGACAGAAACTGCAAGCGATGGTCCGTCGCGCACCGCAAGTCGTGGTGAAACTCGTCAGGGCGCCGAAAGGGATGAAGGGCATCTCGAACAACCTCACCTACATTTCGCGCGATGGCCAACTCGACATCGAGGATCAAGACGGTCAGGTGATTCAGGGAAAAGAGGCGGTGGCCGATCTGAAAGCTGAATGGCGCGATGGGGGGACACCGATCCTCGCGGACTCGACGATGCGCGATGCCTTTCATCTCGTCCTCTCCATGCCGACACAGACTGATCCGCTATCTGTCCAACGGGCGGCGCGTGATTTTGCGATGCGGGAGTTCTCAGGGTTTCAGTACGCGATGGTCCTCCACACGTTTGAGACCGATCCGGACCCGCACCCGTCTCCACATCCACATGTGCATCTGACGGTGAAAGCCGCAGGCCTCGATGGGATTCGGCTCAATCCAAGGAAGGCCGATCTTCAACGCTGGCGTGAAGGGTTTGCGGAGGCCTTACGAGAACATGGCATAGAGGCCACCACGACGAGCCGGGTTCATCGTACGACGCACGAACGGTGGACGGTGCGGCATCTGCATGATCAGACCACACAAGCGAAGCGGCTCGATCGCCAGAAACGAGTCACCCACATGCCACGGAAACAGCGGGAGGTCATGCATCATTACGAGCAGGTCCTGAAGACGCTTGCACGATCCGAGCGAGGAGAGGACCGACAATTGGCTGTGGATCTCGTGCGCTACCTGGAAGGACGAGGCCGGACTCCGGAACCTGAACGGGGGCGAGGGAAAGATCGTGAACGATGAGTGGGGCTGGCAATGACGCTTAACGGAGCAGCCCGTGGCCGACTGACGCGCAACAGCGACCCCGAAGCCGGTTCAGGCCGACGGCGCCACGGGCGCTTGCTTTTCCTCCGTAACGGGGCTACACTTAATCCTGCCTGACATTCAGACAGTCTGATTATCTCACGTATGGTGGAGGCGTCATGCCCGCAGAAACGAGCAAGGTCGGCAAACGAGGGGCTGTGGTGATTCCGGCCTCGCTGCGGCGCCGTTTTGGTATCACGGAGGGGTCGCTCGTGATTGCCGAGGAACGGGCCGAAGGCGTTCTGATTCGACCGGCTGCCGCATTTCCCCTCGAGATGTATACCCCGGAACGGCAGGCAGAGTTTCTCCTCTCCAATGCGGTCGGCCCAAAGGACTATGCACGAGCCCAAGAGGCCGTGCGGAAGATGGGCCTCGACGTTCGAAAGATCCCTCACTACAAGCCGGTTCGTTCCTAGTCCGTGGACCGCGTCTTTCTTGATGCCAACGTCTTGTTCTCTGCGGCCTATCGGGTCGAGACTCCTCTTCGCACGCTGTTTACAATGCCGCGCGCACAGTTGGTGACGTCGGCGTATGCCCTGGAGGAGGCGAGGCGGAATCTATCATCAGGGCAGCAACAGGCAGAGCTCGAACGGTTGTGCCGCTCCGTCGAGGTGGTGTCGGTCTTGCCGCCACAGGGAGAGCTGTCAGTCTTGGCGAAACTCCCAGAGAACGACCGTCCCATTCTGTGGGCGGCGATCAGTGTCCGTGCGACCCATTTGTTGAGTGGAGATTTCAAGGCGTTTGGTTGCCTCTATGGGCAGACCATCAACGGTGTCAGCATTATGCCACCAGCGGTCTATCTCAAAGGGCACCGGAGGTAATCGCGAAGGATGGTCGACTTTTCACCACAAAAACCTTGCCGAATTCTTAGTCTCGATGGTGGAGGAGCAAAAGGGTTCTACACCCTTGGCGTGCTCCGAGAGATCGAAGGAATGGTGAGGTGTCCGCTCCACGAGAAGTTTGATCTGATCTTCGGTACCAGTACCGGCGCAATAATTGCCGCATTGCTAGCGCTTGGTAGAAGCGTGAAGGAAATCAGTGTTCACTACGAGAAACACGTCCCGACTGTGATGCAAGCAAAGAGTCGGCGTAAAAAGTCACTCGCTCTCGCCAAGCTCGGAGATGAAATCTTCAAGGAAGATACGTTCGAAAAAATGAAAACGGGCGTCGGTATTGTCGCCACCCGGTGGGTGATTGAGCGGCCGATGATCTTCAAGACCAGCATCGAACAAGCCCATGGCCGGATGGGCACGTTTTCCCCTGGCTTCGGTGTGAAGGTCTCTGATGCGGTGCAGGCATCTTGTTCTGCTTTCCCATTTTTTGAGCGAAAGATGGTGAAGACAGACAAAGGCGATCTCGTCGAGCTTATTGATGGAGGGTATTGTGCGAACAACCCGACACTCTATGCGATTGCAGATGCCATCATGGCGCTCAAGCTCCCACCGGAGCACATCCGGGTCGTAAGCGTCGGCGTCGGCGTATATCCGTCACCGAAGCCATCTTGGTTCAGTACCACCAAGTGGGCACAGAAGCTCATGAGTGTCCAGCTCCTACAGAAGACTCTAGAGATCAACACGCAGTCGATGGATCAGCTACGGCATGTTTTATTTCGACACGTTCCAACTGTGCGGATCAGCGACACCTTCGAGCAGCCGGAAATGGCAACCGATATGTTCGAGCACAATATGACGAAGCTAAACATCTTGCGACAGCGTGGATCCGAGTCGTTTGCGAAGCAAGAACAGGCGTTGCAACAATTGCTTTCATAGAAAGTATCCAGTGGCAATACCCGAATCACAGCTTGATAAGTGGTCTAAGCAAGGCTCGGTCGCCCAGTCCCGCGACACATACGCCACCGTCAAGAATATGCTCGACAATAGCGGCTCTCCCTACTACACAAAGAGCTTCGAGTCGTTCCTCCAAGGCTCGTACGCGAACGATACGAATGTCTATCGCGACAGCGATGTTGACGTAGTAATGCGCCTGGACTCGATATGGTACCACGACGCCTATCAACTTCCAGAAAATCAGTACCAGGCATTTGAGCGAGCCTATCCTAGTGAAGCGAGCTATAGTCTGCCGGAATTCAAGACCCAAGTCGCGGCATGGCTTAAACAGAAGTTCAACGGCGTAACGCTCGGATCAAAAGCAATCTTCATTCCTGGCAGCGGTTCCCGACGGGACTGTGACGTTCTCGTCTGCGCGCAGTTTAAGTACTACTATCTCTTCAGGAGCATGAATGATGAAAACTACGCAGAAGGGATCTGCTTCTTCTTGAACGACGGCACCCGGATCGTCAACTTTCCAAAACAGCATTCGGACAACTGCACGGCGAAGCACAAAGCGACAAGCCAGTGGTTCAAGCCAACCGTCCGCATCTACAAGAACATGCGAAACCACCTCATCGACTCCAATATGTTGAGTGACGGAATCGCGCCTTCCTATTTCATCGAAGGGATGCTTTGGAACGTTCCAGCCGACAAATTCGGCAAAAGCTACGATGATACATTTGTCGCCACCTTCAATTTCCTAGTCAACGCGGATCGCTCGACATTCAAATGCGCGAATGGCATCCATCCGCTTTTGCAGACAGGTTCGCACGTTTCGTGGTCGCCTGCGAACTGCCAAGCGTATCTGGATGCGCTGCGTGAGCTCTGGAACAATTGGCACTAGGGCCAGAATGTCCAATGCTCAGCGTTTGTGGCTCACACCCCCGCTAACGCCACGATCTTCATCACATCCGTCTCGGTGTGGGCACAACACGGGCAATAGATCGCCCGCTGTCTGATCTCCGGAAAGACAATCTCCACACCGAGAATCCGTAGACAACGTCGGACCGAAAGCCGCACATTCATCACCGGTTTGCCCGGTGCTAAGCGCTTCGGGGACAACCATTCATAGGCATGGGGCAGGAGATCGCCGATCGTGTGAACTCCACGCTGTTTCAGATCCTGGTGCGCGCGGGCGTTGAGCAGCAGACTCGCGATGGGTTGTGACGCAAAGCGTCGCACCGCGTCAGGAGGGATGCGGCGTCCGGTCTTCCGATCCAGCATCCGCTGCGTCATGAAGCAATAGGTGGCGTCGAGGACTACGAACGTTCGTCCATTGAGGGCAGCAAAGATGTGTTCGATCAGACTCTCGTCGCAGCGACGCTGTTCCCGGATCGAGTGATCAAGGCGTGCTGCTCGTTCGGTGATGGACACGCCATCACTTGCGCTGTCCCACTCGGACTGTGCCCAGGGACTGAGCCGACTATAGGCCGCGTCGAGGGTCATGCGCTTAGTTGGATGGTTGACAACAATGTCCATCGTGAGCGTCGCTAACCGATCTTTCCGCATAGTGGTGCGTCCTTTCTTTCCTCCGATATCGGTTGACTCGCTGATCCTCGCGCCACACGAGCGCCCCTCTTCGCCCTGTGGTTACCCAGACAGGAGACGCGTGAGGCGCGTGGCGACGTGGTTGTTATGAAGAAGGTCAGATTTTGAGACTATTCCCTTGAGGTAGGAGAAGTTATTCGCAAGAGGGGAAAGATGGTATGTGTAGTACTAATGAGGAATAAATAAGGCCATATTTTAAATTAGGTTTTACTGCATCAGTATCGTTGGCGTACAAAAGTGGGCAGCTTTGGAAAGAAGCTCGGCGATGACCAGGGCTACTCCGGGGCATCGTGGCCAGAGGCGCGGTGTGCTGTCTATGGGTCCCTGTTGAAAGGACTATTGCTTGGGGCAGAGCTGGAGGAAGTTTCTTCGCATGACCATGGTTTTGAAGGGGGTTCCTGCCTGGATCATGTAGTACTTTGTGAGCGCGGCTTGGCATTCTTTCGGTGCCTGTGGGCCCGCTGCTAAGCATAGCAGACATTCACAGGCCAGCCTGGTGTCCCCTTCCAGGAAGGACGGTTTCGGCCCTGTTTGTGCCCGCGCATCCTGGGCCATGACGAGGAGGCACACACTCACAAGGACCACGATCCAACTGCGTCTTTTCCACCAATTCATAAGCTCACCTCCGTACGGTCTTGGGACATGTTCTCGACGATAGTAGTCACCGGCCACCTCTGGTCCGCTCCAAGGCAGGGATATGTGTGGAACTTGGTGTGTGATCGGTCCGCGCGGCTGTGTGATCGAACCGAGGCACGACCGGTTCTTGGGTGCTGGCACGCGCCGCCTCTTTCAGGTGATCCTGTTCACGGACCCCGAGAGAATCCAGCTTGATGACCTCCCAGCGATTGCGGGTCGCTTGTTGTGAAGTTGCGCCGATTGATGTACCGGAACCATCCCGTACGGGAACTTTGACGGTCACGGGTTCATGTGCCTGTTGCACCAGCGCCACCGCATCAGCCCGTTGCGCCTTCCCTTCTTGAAACGCGCGGCCCAGGTCGATGCCCCAGATTTCTCGTTCACCACGGTCTGTCGCCACCTTTACGAAATAGCTCTTGGTGTTCTGGGTATCGTGGTTGTAATGGTCGATGCCGTAGTCCACGACGGTGCCCACCACGACTCGTTCGCCCTGGAGCCGCGCCTTTGCTTCCTCAACGGCCGCAGCGATCATCGTGGGAGAATCCCCCCGCGCCTTCAGAATAGCTTCGAGTGCGGCCACCGCGACCTGTTGGCTGGAACTTAAGGGCTGATCTGGAGTTCTGACATGATCATCGGACGTCCGATCTTGTGAAGCCTGACGATTGACAGGCTGCTGTGTCTTGCCACGAACCGGGCGGTGATCCCTCCGGTCTTCCGCGCGCGCCAAGTCGATCCCACGCGGGGTATAGCCTTCCACATCGAGTCCGGCGATCGTCGCTTGCACCCAGGCTTCCGTTTTGAACTCAGGGGTGCCGTTCACCCGCACGGTGGTCCAGCCCTTGGCCTTTGCCCGGAGGACCATTCCCTGAATGACGCTCGGGTCATCATGCTCCGTGACTAGGCGCTTTCCGTGATCGGTAAACGCGATCTTCGTCGGCTCGCCGGGCGCCGTGCGGTAATAGAATTGCTCGCCGGCTTCGATGAATCGCTTCCGCAAGGAATCGGCGGCATCACGACGCTGATTGAGTCGCGGTTGTTCAGCATTCTCGTCCTGATTGACGTCTGCAGGCTTCGGCTCGTCGGTCCGCTTGGCCTCTTGCGCTTCGTCCACACCTATTTCATTCATGGTGTCCCTTCCTCTTTCCTATCCGTACCACTGCGGCCAGACGGAGGCCGGGTTCTGCTCCTTCACTTCAATCTCCACCCGTCGGTTCTTCGCCCGCCCTTTTTTCGTCGCATTGTCGGCCACGTGTTCCCCTATCGGGACAATGGTGATCTCGATGTGGTTCGGGTCATAGCCCTGCGCAATGAGATAGGCCCTGGCCTTGTGCGCCCGTTGCTTGGCCGTCTCACGTTCGATCCTAAGGTCCTTGTCTCCGTCCGTGTACCCACGCACGTGCAGGCAAGGACTACGGCTCATGATCTGTTTCAGGTGGGATTGCAGAGGTTTGCTGGGACGAAACTCAGACCGACCTGTCCGTTCCGACACACGGAAGATGATACTGTGCCGGTGCAGTTCGACCTGTTCCCGTTCACTCAACTCGATGACCCGAGGTCTCCATGAACTGATCTGCTCTTTGTCTATCGGAGGCGGAGGGGAGGAGGACGGTGCTGCTGATGGTTCGATGTTGCAGGCTGGCCCCACCGAGGTTGATCGCTCTTCTTCGCTTTGCGCCGTGTCGGTCCGTGACGGACTCTGATCAGACACAGTCGGAGATGTAGTACTATCCGGTGATAGAGCCACGTTCGTCGGTGGGCCTTTCGATTCTGGTGAAACAGAGGGGATTGTGAGGGCTGTCTTTGTGATCGTGAGGCCGGACCGAGATTTACCTTTCGCCAGTTCTTGTTGTTGGAGTTGCAGGAGCGTCAGCGCGGTACTCAACTCCTGGACTTGTTGCGTCAACGATTCTATGTGTCGTGTGAGGACACTCCGCTCCTGCTTCTCACGCTGGTCGCTCTTCACTCGCTCGCGGTACTGCTGGATCATCTCCTCGCTGTTGATCGGCACGCGAGCCGCACCGGATGGCACCACTGGCTTCTGCGCACAAGCCAGGGTCGCGGTACAGGCAATCAGAATCACAAGCGCCTGAAGTCGTACCTGTCGTTTCACGAATGTCGTCATACGTTCCTCTCTTCTCTGTCTCGATCCATCAGGGATCGATCAACGTGCTTCTCTGTACTTTGGGATTTTCCAGCCTCGGTCACAGGACGCATCTGCTCTGAGATGTCGTCATCGGCCTTGTCGGTCCATTGCAGCTGGGCCACAAAGGCATCGACCAACCCGTTCACGTCTTCGAGCGTCGGTGGGTCACCTGGCACGACCGGCGGCAGGGTGGTCAGATCCATTGCCAGCTTCGACACATCAATCTGCTCATCCGGTTGTACTGGACGTACCCGTCGTTCGACTTTGGCGCGATGGAGTTCCAGGTCTAGCCTTGGAATCTCCACCGACAGCTCCCGGCGCACGAACGCCGCCTCTTCCAGTTCAGCTTGAGTCGGCAGCCTTTTCCCGACCGAAGCGAGGGACGGACTGATGTGCTTCAACCGATCGATGAAGACTGGATCGGCATAGAACCGTGCCTTGTCGCAGAGGATCGGCTTCGTATGCATCAGGTTAATAATGGCCCGCTGGTCCCCGAGTTCCTTCACTTCCTGTGGCAGCAGCAGAGGCCGCGCTTGTTCGGAGTGCGTGGAACTGGATGAGGCCTGTGTGCCGTTGCCCCAGGCGAGTGGCCGGCTCGTCCCGGTTGAGATCGCATCGGCCGTATAAGTGCCGAGCATCTGGGAATAGTGCTGCGCGTCTCGTTGTTCGCGAGGCGCAAAGAGGATCTGGCAGGCATGGTTCGTGACGAAGGTCTGGGCGTCCTTTTCACCATAGACCGATTCGAGCTGTGAAAGACTTTGAATGATCGGGAGCAGACGCAGATTGTAGCCGGCCATGAAGCCGACGGCCTTCGCTAGGATGTTGACCCGCCCGATGGCGGGGAACTCATCCAGGATCACGAGACACTGGTGCGTCAAGCGGGGATTCGTCGCGGGCAAGTCGACGGTGTTGTAGTGAATCAGTTGTGAGAAAAACAGGTTGACCAGCAACGCCGCATCGCTCAGCCGATTAGCCGGAATGCCGACATAGATCGACATCCGCTGGGCGCGCACCTGTCTCAGGTCGAAGTCCGTCGCACTGGTCGCCGCATCGACGATGGGATTGCTGAAGATGGTGAGGGGAGCCGCCAGGGTCGCGAGAATTCCCGCCATCGTATTTTCGCTGATCGCGCAGAACCGGTACAACGATGCCGTGCAGTCGGCGCTCAGCGGGGCGTCACTCGCTGCTCTGGAGGTAATGAGCCCGAGCAGATAGTCCTTGATCGAATGCCCTTTGCCGGAGGATTGCCGGAGCACTTCCCCGAGACTGCAGGGTAAAGACGGAGTCTCCATTACATAGAGACTCAGTCCAAGAAAGAGGTTGCGGGCGGACTCGTTCCAGAAGGCGTCCTTCACTTGTTCCGTTGGATAGAGCACCTGAGCGATGGCGAGGATCTCCCCCACTCGGCGAGTGGGATCCCGATCGACGGCGTCCAGAGGGTTCCAGCGATGGGTCTGGCCATCAGCGCCGAAGGGATTGAATAGGTAGACCTGGTGGCCGTGCACCTGTCGGAACTTCGAGGTGTAGGCGAAGTTCTCCATCTTGATGTCCAAGACGACCACTGAGTCGTCGTAATGGAGCAGGTTCGGGAGCACGATACTCACGCCTTTGCCCGATCTGGTCGGCGCCGCCAACAAGACGAATTCCTGGCCCCCATAGACCAAGTACCGCCGTCCTAACTTTCCTACGATCACGCCACGCTCTCCATAAAGTCCGGCCTGTCGAATTTCATCATGAGAGGCAAAGCGAGCCTCGCCATGGAGCGGTTTCTGTCGATTAGTCACGGACAGCACCAGCAGCACCGGGAGACCAAAGCAGACGAATCCACCGACCCCGGCGGAGAATTGCAGTCGTTTCCGCTGAATTGGATCCTCCCGATAGGCTTGCCAGGAATCGGGCCAGTTGCTCAGGGAGAGATCTGCTGGCATTTGTTTGTTGGCGAGCGTGAAGACGGCACCAGCGAGGGCATCTGCTCCGCAGAGCCCGAGTGGGAGATAGAGCAACAGGGCGATGGCGATCCGCATGCGCTTGCGTGACATCGGTTCCTTTACGCCCTCACCAGAGTGGCTTCTCCGAATCGCGCCACGAGTTTCGCGATCGGGTCATAGTGGACTTCCGCCACGTAGCGCTCTTTCCTGGTGGGCCGTCCGTCCTCGTCGTACTCATTCTGTGCCACCACATGAAGGATCACGTCGATGGTCAAGGCCACCAGGCGCTTGAGGGTCGGCACATCGTAGGTCGCCGCCTGTTCATGCTCCTTGCACATGAAGACATAGCGTTCGGCTGCGAGGGCACAGGACTCCGCGTGGTAAGAGGTAATCGATCCACTGTGGCCGGTGGTGAGGAGTTTGAGGAAATCGAAGGCTTCTCCGCCACGCAACTCGGCGAGGAGCACCCGGTCCGGCTTCATGCGGAGCGTGGAGGCAATCAGCTCCGATGGGGTGATGGTTGCAGCCCCCTGTCCTCCTTTGGCGTACAAGAGATGCACCCGGTTGCCGTGCTGGGGGAGCAACAATTCACGCACATCCTCGATTGTGATGAGTCGTTCCTGCTCCGGGATTGCCTGGCAGATCGATTTCATGAGCGTGGTTTTGCCGGAGCCTGTGTCCCCCACGACCGCAATATTCTTCTTCGCCAACACCGCCGCCCGAATGAACCGACCCAATTGACGATCGGTCAGATACTGGACTAGCTGTCGCTCGATGGCATCGAGCTCGGAAGCGCGACGATCCAGCGTTGCCGCCTTACCCCAGACATAGCGGCTGAAGACTCCCTCTCTTTCATAGCCATCCAGGGTCTTGATCCAGGCGCTCGGGCGGCGGATCGAGATGGAGATGGTTCCCACTTCCACCGCCGGCGGCAGCACGATTTGCACCCGTTCTCCATCCGGCAGCATAGCCGAGAGAATTGGGTGGTGCGGACCGATCTCTTGTTCGGTCGCCGTCGCGATGGCTGTGGCAAGCGCGGTGAGTCGATCCAGGGTCAGATCCGGTGAGCGGTGATGCTGCCAGGCTGCGCCGACCTCGATATAGACTTCCTGTGGGCGATTGACGACGATCTCGGTCGCGCCGGGCAGTGCGAGATACTGCAGTAAGGGTCGCAACAACTCGCGCACCATCGTGTCGTGCGCGAGCAGATCAGTGGGGCTGCAGTTCATAGACGGTGCTGAAATCCAGATCCCGCGCGACGAAGATGGTCCCGCGGTCGCCCTGATTCTTGTAGAGCGTGGGTTTGATGTTGATGGTGGATTGCAGGATGAGTTCCGCCATGCGGTTTCCCGTCGAGGCGGAATGTTGATAGATCCCCAGACTCTGCGCGCCTCCCCCCCCGGCCTGCGTGGCAGTGGCCAAACCGATGCCGTCCTGTACGAGGGAGAGGAGAAAGGCCGCGCCCAACCGGTCCCACCAATGGTTGTCCACGACTCCCACCAATCCGGAGGTGCCGAGTGCGTCGGCGGCGGGGGAATTGAGATTGATCACGACGCCCATCGGAGTCTTCACTCTGGTCCAGAGGAGAAAGAGGCGGCGCTGGCCCTGTGCCATCGTCGCCGCATATTCGCCGACTGCTTCCGATCCTCGTTCGAGAAGAACAACACGCCCGTTATCGCTGTATACATCGCTGTTCAGGACACAGGTCGCCATACCGGCGACTTCATTGATCACCCGGACAGTCAAGGCGCAGTCGATGGTGCGTCCTTTAGGAAGGATCAGGTTGCGATCACCCAAAAGACCGGCTTGGACCTTTGGTGTGTCCGATGGCGTCAGGAGCCCACCGATGGGACCGGCTCCGCTGGCCGGAGGACCGGGCGGTGCCGCGAGACCGACGCTCGTCACGCCAATCGAAGGGCCACTTGGTCCGCCCATGTACCCCATCGACGGTGGCGTTGAGCTTCCTGTGTCTGCTGCCGTGCTGACCGGCATCGCTTGTCCGCCCAATATACTTCCGGATCCCGTGTCCGTCGGTCTCGCGCCGTTCAGGAGCTCGCGTACCAAGGAGATGGCTGCGTCCGGTCCGGTTCCCATTGGTTGAGTCCGGGGACTGTCCGATGCAGGGGAGTTCGTTACGAGGACCTCCCCACCGAACCGACTGGAAGCACGTCTGCTGGGTGATGGGTTGCCTGGTGTTTGGTCGGGAGCCAGTCCCATTGCTCGGGTTCCGTCATCGATTGTTCTGTCGAGGGGCGATCGTCTCGCATGGTCAGCAGACGCGACAGGCAACTGGCTGGTCGACCGTACCGTTGCTGCAATGTTCTGGGGTGGAAGGGAATCGGTCTCAAAGACCCGCTTCAGTCCGACCTGGGCCGGTTTGTTTTCCACCTTCGCCGCCCGTTCCTCGTTGGTGGCATCCGCCTTTCGCTTCGCGCTATAGGTGTTCGCTGCGAAGACGAGTCCCACCACGAGCACGATGGCCATGACGACCAGAAACGCCACGCGCGCTGCTGTCTCGTTCCTGCCACCGGCCTGGTGGTTGACCGACACAATCCCATCGATGATGGGAGGCTTCTGCTCAGTTCGCTCTCTCGACTCTTGTGGTTGTTCCATGTTTGTTTCTCAGCGCAGCGTCCTGGTGATTCCCGAGACGGTGGTTCCCTCGATAGTGGGCACCCCGGTCTTGTCGTAGGCGTCATTCCAGATGCCGACCACCGCATCGCCTAAGCGCAACACAAACCGCCGCCCCAGCCGCTGTACGACGGCGAGGTCCTTCTCCATGTGGAAATTGATGCGGGTTTCTTCACCGAGCGGTGAGAAGTAGAAGATGGCGGGGATCTCGCGATTGGGGGGAAACTGAAAATACGTGAAGCGGCCGTCATCGAAGACGAGGGCGGGCGCGATATCGTCTCCTCCTGGCAGCACCTCCATCGAATAGGACCAATTGCGCGGTTCGGGTGTAAAGGAGTCCAGCCGCTCGTGGAGGAGATCTGTGTTCTCGCGAGCGTGCTTAGCGCGATGGGCCGAGGCTTGTATTGCCGTCATGGTTGCAGGATTTGGTGGGACCAGCGGATGCCGGAAGATGACGCGGTACATCGGTTCATTGTTTCCGCGTGGCCCCTGCCCGGGGTTCTGCTTCCGTCCTGTTCGATCGTCTGCCACGACAGTGAACTCCAGACTGTAGTCCCGCTTATCCGTGCGGATTTCCAGATTGTTATGCGTCGCCTGGTCCTTGGGCTTCACCCAGACCTGATTGGTCCCGACATCGGCCCTGATGCACCATTCGGCTTCCGGCTTGGCACAGTCGGCGAGAAAGCCGCTGCCGGCGATGACGATGCGTTCGTCGTCTCCCAGCACAATGCGCGTGACGACACCACGGCGGACTGTCACTTTGGTCACTTCGTCCTTCTGATAGGTCACGTACCGGACTCGTTGATCTCCGTCGCCCGGCGCCGGAATCTCCGCCGCCTGTGATGAGGCCCCGGAACAGATGAGGGCGACGGTGAGGCATGCCGTGATTGATCCTCTGTGTTGCTGCATGTCGTGCATGACCCTGTGCCCTCCCTATTTCTTCTCGACCATCGACAGGACCGAGGTCGGCGGTGTGATCGTCCCGATTTCCGCGTCCACCCGATAGCCCGTCACTTTATAGCCAAGCGGGTTCTGGATCAGATCCTTTTCCTGGCCCTTCATCGTGTGGCGGTACTCGTAGGAAACCGTCGCGATAAAATACTGTGGCGGTTCACCGCTATGAGTGTCGGTCCGCTTCACCTGCTTCTCGAACCGCACCGTGGCCTTCGGTCCAATCGCATCGTTGTGGACCGTGACGCTCAACACGTTCACGCGCCATTCGATGCCGGTCCCCAACTGCTTATCGCGGGCGTGTACGCCGTCAAAGAGGCTCGCGTAGTCGCGCCCGATCTCATCCGTACTCATCGCCAAGACCTGGTCGTAGTCGGCTTGGAGCAGCCGGTAGGAGTAGGACTCCCGCGCGGTCACATATTTTTGCGTCCAGTGTTTATCGAGCAATTCTTGATAGCCCAGCACGGTCCGATCGTCTGCCGCGCTCACCAGCTCCACGTTGCCGGTGGCCCGATCGATCGCGAAGACGTAGGGTACGGTGGTCTTAAACGGAGCCAGACAGGCGAGGCCTATTCCCAAGATCACCGCCAGGGTGCAGGGTGTGCCCGCGACCCACCAGGCCTTTCGCTCCGACGCCTCGAGCCTCAGCCGCCAGTCGCTGTCCCAGTCATGGCCCAGATCGTAGAATTGCGGTTCGTCCGCCGCGCTCACGAGTGAGGGCTCTGTGTTTTTCTCTGTCATCGTGGCTATCCTTTTGCCCTTCGTCTTTTCCCTCTTGCTATCTGCCTTCTGCGCGATAGCAAAACTACGGCGTCCAGGGAGTCATGTGGTTGAAGGTTCGCGAGGTCCCTGGTGCCAACATCTTCAGGACACGTTCCTGCTGTTCCTGTTGCGCCGCTTTTTCTTCCGCTTCGATCATCGATTTCATCGTGAGAATCCGGTTCGTGTCGTTGCTCACCTGGGCTTGCTCCGCCGCGATCCGGCCATTGAGTTCCAGAATTCCTTTTTCGTCCTGGGTGTCGTTAATGCGAGTCGTCAAGGCGCGGATTTGTTGCATCCGACCGAGCAACATTTGATAGGTGTTCGCGTAATAGGCCTGACTCTGGGGCGTCTGACTCAGCATGTTTTGGCAGATCCGCAAGGCATCGCCGGTTTTGCCCTCGCAGTTGTAGATCATGCGGTTGTGCCGGATGATCTGCGCCGCTGCGGTCAAGCCCTGCACCCCGCCGGACCGGATGGCGTGGTAGACGGCATTGACGTCGGAGGGGACGACGCCGGCGAGCGTGAGGTTGTTCATGAGACTGCCCATGTTGCGCGAGCCCATGATCGCGTGAATTTGCTGGTCGGCTTGGAGGATCTGTTGCTGCATCTGTTGGAACTGTTGAATCCAGGCAAGGGCCTGGACGATGGATTGCACGAGATTGGCCGTGTCGATGACGGGAATCCCTCCGGCTTGGGACTTCGGCTCTGGACCGGCGACGACCATCAGAGCCAAGCTGATCATGATCACTGTGCGTTTCATGCGGGACATGTCTTACTCCTTTCGGGAGACGCTGTTGCGTAACCGCTCCAACGAAGCCCGTTGATAGAGGTCGCTCCCTGGCTGGGTCTTCCCGGTGGGAAGCACACTCAGCAGAGCGCGGGCCGCACCGGTTCGCGGCCCCGCCAAGGACCCGCCGGTGGAAGCCACGGCCAACGGGACCAACCGACTCAGACCGGATGTGACGCTGTGCATGAGCAGCATTCCGCTCCTGGTGGCATCCCCGCCCGGGTTCCCCAACGAGAGGCCTCCGGCCAAACTCGCTCCCAACGACGCGACATGGAGTAAGACATAGGCGGCGGTGATGGAGAGAAACAGCAGGCCGACGACATCTGCCAAGATCGACGATGCGGAATAGGCACTCAGCACATGCAGACAGGCGTTCCGCAGCAGGCTCGCCAGAAACGTGATGACCGCCATGATCAGGATATTCGTAAAGACCGCGACCAGCGAACTGGACAGCCAATTCTCCGCGTAGCGTTGCGTGACGGGAAACATCGCGCAGAAGATGAAGGCCGGCCCGACTGCGAGCAGCAGGGCGAGACTCACTTTCGCGACGAGAAAGAGTCCCATCGCGACGAATGCCATTATGATCGACGCTGTAGCGCAGATCGCGCCAGCGATGAAGAGTGAGAATTGCGGGACCAACCCAGAACTCGCTTCGGTGAACAGGGTTTCCATGAGCGTCGTGAAGGGGTCTGCCATCTGGTCGATCGTCCCTCCCATCGAGAGGACTCCACCGAAGGCGGAGGCAAAGGCCTCTTGAATCCCGTCCAACCCTTCCTTCACGAGACTCCGATACTGTGGCCCGTTCAATGTCAGGCCGGTGATGAGTGCCACGCGAAACCAGCGCCAGACGAGCGCGGTGACCGGTTCCTGCACGTCGCCGCGCATGACTTGAAACCCGGTCCATAACACATAGAGCGTCACGGCCGTCACGGCGGCTGGCGTCAGGACTCCAATGACGGCATCGCTGCTGGTCACGACATAGTGGTCCAATGCGTTGTTGATTGACTGCTCGATGTAGGTCGCCATTCCCATGGGGTGTCTCTACCCTTCTGCTCTTCCGTTCTTGTGCCGGAGACGTTTTCGCGCCGCAACGCGTTCATGAAACAGCGGCAGCCAGGCGGTGGGATCGTCGCCCACTTCTTCTCTGATCGTATCCAGCAAGGCCACGTTGTCGGTCGTGCCGGAAATGACATTCAGCAGATCCGTCATCCCACTCAGGTCGAATTGCACGATTGCCGAACTATGGCCCTGCTTAACCAGAAACAGACGGCTCGCTTCCCCGAGGTTTTTGATGATGTGAAATTCCGCTTCCGTGACTTTGAACCCCTGGACATAGTCATCATGATCGGCGCGAGGATTAGGCAAGAAGATCTGGGTCACGCTCTGTTCGACCATCGTTTTGCCGATCGGGTGCCGCAGCACGTCCGAGGGCGATTGCGTCACAAAGACGCCAAGCCCGGATTGTTTGCGGATGGTCTTCTGCTTGTTGAAGGCGAAGTCCGCGAACAAGGGGTCTTGCAGCGGCTTCCAGAATTCCTCCATGACATAAATGAAGGGCTCACCCGTAATCAGCCGTTCGGTGAGATGAAGCAGGTAGGCCATGATCGGGGTGCGGACTTCTGGATCATCCAGAAAGTCCGTGTAGTCGTAGCCAAATAATCGTGCGTCGCTGATCTCGTGGGTATCTTTGGGGTTGTCGAAGGCCCAGCCCAGCGCGTGACCGCGCGTCCAGCGTTTCAGTCGTGCCCGTACACTCTGGTCGCCGGTTGCCGGCAGGTTCTGACGGAGGAGGGAGAGACAGCGCAGGTCCGGTGAGACAGATTCACTCATCACCGTCCGCACGGCATCACTGATTTCGCTCTGCTCCTTCGCAGTGAGCCTCGGAATCTCGTCACCCAGTTGCTTGACGAGTTGTGCCACGAGCTGTTCGCAGAATTGCCAGTTGTTGGGATTCGGTTCGAGCTGCAGGGGATTGAAGCCGGTCGGCAGCCCGCGTTTGAGCGACTGATACGTCCCGCCCATCGCTCGGATTCCAATTTCGGCGCCACGATCTTTATCGAAGACCACGCAGCGGAGGCCCTGGTACTTGGTGGCGAAGGCCAGGAGAGACAATTCAAGCGCGGTCTTGCCTACACCTGTACTGCCACAGATAAAGGTGTTGCCGGGATACTTTTCATCGCGCGAATCCCGGTCCTCCGGGGACACGTGGAAATTGAAGTAGTAAGGCTGGCCGCTTGGGGTCTTGAACAGGGCGAGGGCTTCGCCCCAGGGATTGCCGGCTCGTTTGCCACGGGCAAAGTTGTGAAAGGGACTGAGGCAGACAAAGTTCCGGCTCGTGATGACGGCTTCGCGTGGCCGCAGACTCCAGTTGCCCGGGATCTGCGCGAACCAGGCGCATTCGGGGATCACATCCACCCGCGCCATCTTGAACCCCGGCCCGTCCTGAAAGATGGCTCTAGCGTCGGCGAGCGAAGTGCTGACCGATTCCATCGTGTGACCGAAGATGGCCAGACTATAGTGGTACTGGCCCAGATCGATGAGTCCGCTCTGCAGATCATCCGCAGCCTGGTCCATCTGTTCGATCTCACGCGTCGCTGCGTCTTCCGAGGCGATCAAATGCCCTTTCTGAGTGGCGAGTGATTTGAGCGCCGCGCGTTTGTTGAGGCACGAAAAGCTCTGGGTCTCGATGTACTCGGCGTCGCTATAAAGCAGGCCGTTGTTCATGCCCGGCTCGGAGAACGGTGGGTACTCTTGCATGTCGAGAAATCCGGCAAATTTCTTCTCGCGCGGGTGCCAGATTTCCAGCACGCCGGTTCGGTCGCCGAAGTGCAGGCGTGAAGTCGGAAGGTACGAGGCCAGCGGCGCCCGGCGGAGGGGAATTTCCTCCCAGACGCCGTTGATCAGGTAGCTCAGAAAGGCCAGCTGGTCGGAGTACACGATGTCCTGTTTCGTATAGGTGCCGAGGCGTGTGGGCCCATAGCGACTCAGACTCGCTTCGAGTTGTTTGCCCATGTCTTCCAGGATGGTCAGCTGTCCGGTTTCGTGCTCTCCTCGTTGGGATAGGGTGCGCGTGGACATGCGAGTGAAGAAGCTCGCCACCTTGGAAGGAAAGGGTCGGTAGAGCAGGGACAGGTACAACTCCGTCGCCATTTGCCGATGCTGAGTAAATGATTGATAGTAGCGGTCGGTCAGGCTTTGGCAGAACGGATTGGGCGAGGTGCCGTGCAGCCGCTCAGTCACGACTCGTCGAATCTTATGGGACCAGAGGGCAAAGGACCCGCCGCCCAAGGACCGGAGAAACTGGTGCAGCGCTTCTTTGCGGAGCAAGATTTCTGAACGGTCTGCTGTTTCGAACGTGATCCCTTCCAGTTTCCAACAGGCGAGGTATTCGCCGCCGGTCAAGGTGATGACGGTGGGCGTGATCGCCGTACCCAGCGGGATATAGTCGCTCGCGGGAATCTGCGCGGTGGCTGCTTTTGTAAGGGCGGCTCTGGTTCTCATCAACATAGGTCTCTTGATCCTCAACTCTTCCACTGTGCTCGTCTGGTCTTCCAGGACAAGGGGCTATAGGAAATGGCGCCCCACGTCGCACGACTCGGTCCATGCCGGAGTCGCATCCGTGCCCGCATCATCACTTGACGCAAGCGCTGATCGTCCGTCTTCGTCGTCTGCCGCATCCAGAGCACGATGGGAATCGCGCTCAGCACGAGTCCCAGGGAGACGTAGCCGCTCACGAGGTAATAGAGCCATACTGATACCAACAGCGTCAGGCCGCCGATCAGAATCAGCGGCACGATCGGCACGCCGCCCAACATCGCGGGCCTCGTGCAACCGGTGAAAATGGGATCGCGAAAGCCGTCCATGCTAGTTGATCAACCAGGCCGCAATCCCCGCCGCGCCGCCCACCAAGATTCCGCCGATCACGACGTTACTCACGTCAGACCATTGGGCATGGCTGAAGGCCATCTTGAACCCCGCCCACATGATGGCGACGGTAAACAGTGTCACCGCCACACTCGTCAGCACTGTTTGTACGTTCTGCATCACCGTGTTCACCTTGGTGATCTGGGCCCAGGCCGGGTCCGATTCCAAGAAGACCGCTACTCCAAGAAGCCAGGAGGCAACAACGATCAAACGGTCATTCCCTCGGCTGACCCCTCGCAAGGTCCCTGTCCCTGACATACGTTTCTTTGTCACATCCATTCCCGTCATCACCTCTTCCATCTTTCCTTCCTTTCTGTGAAGTGGCCTCTGTGGCGAGTTTGCAGAGCCTTCTGCTCGCACTCATTGCCAAACGGGGGTGAGATGTAGTGAGGTTCAGTTTTTGATGCAAGCCTGTGTGAACTACGTATGTTCGGAGAGCATGGCTGAAGACAGTAGGGTGGATAGGGGTAGTTTGACCGCAACGAGGTTGATCCAGTACGGCGCGTGCATCTGTGATCGTCACTTGATCGGCCTTGTTCGGCCATGGACGGCCGGTGGCCTGCCGCGCACGGATCGTCTGACGCAGCGCCCGCGCCAACACAGATCTGTCACGGCCGCCGCTGAGTGGTCATCCGCCCGTGCTGCTTCGGCAGCCCTCGCCCTATCACCTCCGTTGTCCTGCTCTGGCGCTTCGGTTTCTGCGAAAGCGCCAGTTCGTTCAACATGCAGGAGGTGCCACCATGGCCAAACAATCCGTCAACCGACTTCCCGTTCCTCAGTTTATTCCGCGCTACCGGATCACGCTCGTCTCTGAGGGTGGTCACACCGCTCCATACGGCGTGCTTCGCGATTCCGCTGCGGCAGGCACCGCACTGCGCCCATGTTTTACTGGTCTCGATCGCGAGCAGTTCCTCGTCGGTTGTCTCGATGCCAAGAACGCCTGCATCGGCGTGAACATCGTCTCGATCGGCTCGCTCACGCTCAGCATTGTGCACCCTCGTGAAGTCTTCAAATCAGCTATCCTCCTCAACGCCTGTGCAATCATTGCCGTGCATAACCATCCCTCCGGAGATCCCACGCCGAGCCCGGAGGATCGGACGCTCACCACACGACTGCGAGAAGCAGGAGACCTCCTCGGGATCAGCCTGCTCGACCATCTCATTCTCGGTGACGACCGTCTCTATAGTTTTGCAGATCAGGGCTGGCCGCTGTGAGGCGACCGCCAAAATCCTGTCGCACCTCCTCTCAATAATCTTTCTCAGCAGATGATGCATGTCGATACACTCGGAGGATTCCAGGTCTCTACCATAAGTGGTGGTCTGCGCCAGACAAAGCGGACGCCAAAAAAATAGGCAACATGCTGAAGAGCCCATGATGAGCTGTCACTCGTATGCGCAAGTCGATTTGTTCACAAGCTTATCCCCAGAAGATGGGGACGACGGACTGGGCGTGATGGCCTTGCTTTTGCGCTACTGCATATCGTCTAGCTGAGTGGCGGCGACCAGGTGTTCGCGGTGGAAAGCTGGATGGCTATCTCGAAGGAGTTTCTGTGGCCGGACTCTACCGTTACTTTAGAGGATTTGGCTGAATATACTCAATGAGCGTTTACCAACCTTCGACGGGGACGCAGCAGGTGAGCCGGGTTCGATTGCCGAAGTGGGCCGGAGTCAACGCGATGGCGACACATGTTCCATCATTCTTTGTTGCTCAGGATAGATGTTGCTGGTTCGTGCTACGCTCTACCCGCTCCGTCGGAAACCGTCGTTCCCGCCATGCATCAAGTCCTCCTTCAAGAGGACGGACACGTTGAACTCCCTGTCTCTTTAGCTTCAGCGCCGTGCGGGCGCTGGAGATGTCGTTGGGACAGGTGCAGTAGAGCACAATTTCTTGGTTCTTCGGCAATTCGTCCTGGCGATGCTCGATCTCCTCGAACAGCAAATGGATGGCTCCAGGAATGGCTTCGGGATCCGTTTTTCGCGACAGAGGATTTCTCACATCGACAATAATCACGTGTTGCCCGCCATCCATCATGGTCTTCAATTCGTCAGCAGAAATCTTGGCCATGCGGTGCTCTCGCAGGACCTGATGTCTTCGATAAAACTTGTACGCCACAAATGTGGCGAGACCGATCAGCGCGATCGCGAGCACCCAGCCACCGATTTGGTCGAAGACGGCCATGACGGATTCCAACTGCTTGCTAAACAACGCGCCCACGCCCTCGGACAGGATGATCAACAGGAGGGCGCCACCCGTATCATAGAGTAGGAATGCCGGAAGCGTCATACCGGTGATGCCGGCCAAGGGAGGAGCAATGGTGCTCAAGCCGGGGACGAATTTTGCGATCAATAGGGTGCTTTTCCCATGCCGACGGAACATATCCTCCGAACTGCGCACACACGAGTCAGGCTCAAGCGAGATCTTACAGAGAAGCCCCAAGACCCGGCCGCCCTTCACGCGGCCCAAGTAATACCAGGCGAGGTCGGGAAGCACGGCGGCGACGAGGGGGGCCAGCACCGCCACACCGACGCTCATCTTGTCGGCTCCGACCAAGGCGCCTGCGGTGACGAGGAGTGGAAGGGCTGGGATGGGAAGGCCTGCCTGCTCCAAGAAGAGGACCGCAAAGAGTATCCACCCGCCGTATTCTACCAAAAACTGTAAGGTGTTCATCTTGTATTCCTTTGGTCGATGCGGACGAGCATGGGGTTCTTTCGTTACATCAATGATGCCGGATCAGGGAAGCGGGCGAGGTGAAGCACCCCCTCGAATGGTCGAAGCAATGTTCTGGCTGAGGGTCATTAATGCACGACTATGAGCAGCGACCAGGGCATCGTAGCTCTCGTCAGATATCGGCTCTTGAACGGATGCACTGTCAGTTCGCTGCGTTCCATCCGCCCATCGTACCGTCCAGATGGCGTCGATCGTCGCCGTTTTCCCCAGGATCGACTCGAAACGTTGAACATCAACCGACACGCGCACGTCGGCATGCTCTGCCACGCGCTGAGGGTAAGAGGGGATCGACCGGCTGCCCAGCAGTGCGGCAAGATTATCGGCCAGGACACGCACGAGTTCTATTTTAAGCGGTCCGGCCCAGCGATGCGTCTCGGCGAGGACCACACGATGCGCACTTGTGCGCAAGACGAGCTGCGGGCGATCGACCATTTCCGGCAGTGTAACGGGTCCCAGGCCGACCGACTGCGCGAACGCCTCGGTCTGGGGAGTTTTACTGTCTCGGATGGCGTGACTGCTGAGGGTGTAGTGGTTGAGGGTAACGGACGATGCGCAGCCGGTCGTCAACACAAGGCCTGCGAGTCCGGCAATGGCGAATCTGGACGGGCAGCTGATCATGGTCTCTCCTCTGTTCTCCCACGAATGAGGGATTCCGGGTGGCGCTCGAGAAATTCCGCCAGTTCGTGAAGTGATTGGGATGCCCGTCCCAGCTGACGCAACGCATCACGGGCATCCTGCTGAAGGGGCGCATCGGTCGCCAACAAACGTTCTGCGGCGAGCAGCGTGCGCCGCAACTCTTGCAACGCTTCCTCAGCCTTCGGCGCGACCTGTTTGTCCAGCTGCTGCGCCAACGCATCAGTACTCCGCAGCATCGCCTGCAGGGAACCGAGGGTTCGGCGAACATCTACGATGAGTTCCTCCACCGGCAACTTGTCCAATTTCTGCGCAAAGTGGGACAAGGTATGCTGTAGGCTCGCAAGGCTACTCGGAGTCGTGGGCAGCTCCGGTGGAACGTTCCCCCAATTGACCGATGCTTTGGTTGCGTCATGAAAAAAGTCGAGCGCCACGAAAAGTTGTCCGGTGAGGAGGCTGCCCGTGGTGAGTTGTGCCCGTAACCCGCGAGCAACAAGCGCATCGAGCTCCTGCCTTGTGGGAGCCCCCGCGTGGGCCATCTTCATATCATCGGGTTGGACGTGTCGCGCCAATTGATCGGGGTAGAGTGCCAGTTCAACAGGAAAGCGATAGGTCCCGGCCTTTTCGTCGTAGTCCATCTCGATGCCTACCACCTCACCGACTGGGAGCCCGTGCAGTTCAACCGGAGCCCCGATCGCCAGCCCTCGCAAGGATTCCGTGAAATGTACCGTGAATCGGAGCGTCCCCTGATCGGGTCGTTTCATCGCCAGGTCTCGATCTGGGTATATCACGAAACTGGTGTTGTCAGCGGCCTGCGGTGCGACCGGGACATTCGGCGGGGTCTCAAAGGCTATGCCACCGACCAAAATGGAGAGCAGGGATTGTGTACGCATCTTCAGTCCCGCAGCGTCTACGGTCACGTCCACACCGCTTGCGTTCCAGAATCTCGTGTTGGTGGTCACGTATCGGTCATGGGGCGCGGCGACAAAGATTCGCGTCATCACAGCGGCTCCATCCGTGTCAAGCTCAGTGGATAACACCTTCCCTACGGGCACTCGATGAAAGTAAACGGGGGTGCCGGTGTCGAGTGACCCCTGGTCTGTCCCTCGAAGGACAAATTGACGGCCTGCGATATCCCCGGTGATGATCGGAGGGACCTCGAGCCCCTCAAAGTCCCGCTTCGACGCCAAAGATTTCCCCACATCCAGGCCGATGTAGGATCCGGAGAAGAGCGTGCCGAGTTCCGTCACCTGTCCGCCCGTCACCCGCGTGCGGACGACCCAAAACCGTGTGTCTTCGACGAGATGTGCAGAGAAGTTGCTGACCATGTCAGCGGTCACGACGACGTGAGAGAGGTCTTCACTGATGGCAATTGTCCGTACTTCCCCCACATCGACATTCTTGTACTTGATTTTCGTCTTGCCGGGTTCCAGCCCCTCTGCGGCTCTGAAGGTGATGGTGATCGTGGGGCCATGTTCGAGCACAGCTTTGATCGCGATCCATCCGCCGATCAGAGCGGAGACAATCGGCACCAACCACACAAGGTGAAGCGACCACCGCCCTTTCGGCGCAGCCACTGCATTTGCAACTTCATATGGCTCGTCTGTGTGATTATCATGCATGGGTGTGAGACTCCTTGTGGGCCGGATCCCAGATCAGCCGCGGATCAAAAGCCATAGCGGACAACATGCTGAGTATCACCACGGCCCCAAAGTAGAGGGCCCCACTGCGAGGCGTCACCGTGGCGAGCGGGCGAAATTGCACCAGCGCCGCCAGAATCGCGACAACATACACATCAAGCATGGACCAGCGTCCGACCAGCTCGACGAGTCGATACAGTTTCGCCCGCTCGAGCGGCCGCCAGGCAGATTGGTAATGGGCGGTAATCAGGAGAAGGGTCATTGCCAGGAGTTTCAGCACGGGTACGACGACACTGGCGATGAACACGATGAGGGCCAGCCCCCACGATCCAGCATGCCATAAGTATGCGACTCCGCTCACAATCGTGTTCTCCTCACGGCCGAACACGGAATGAGTTTCCATGATTGGGAGCACGTTGGCAGGGATATAGAGAATATAGGCGGCGATCAGATAGGCGGCGGCACGTTCGATGCTATTCGTCTTACGGAAACGGAGGGAACTACCGCACCGACCACACGATGACGCGCCTTCACGAGCAGGTCGCGAAAGAAGACCGCAGGTATGGCAGGCGTAGAGTCCGAGTGCATGCGCCGTGCGTGGGGAGGGGGTCATTGGGGAGCCACCTGTTCCCAGAGATGCCGGAGATTGAACGACCGACTTGCAGCAATCAGCAAGAGCATCATGCCCCCCAATGACCACAGAGCAACTCCGGTCACGATATCGGCCATGTGCGCCAACTTGACGAGCGCCACGAGCACCCCCATGAAAAATATTTCGGTCATGCCCCACGGACGCACCAGTGTCAGCAGGCGTAGCAACTTGGGCATCCACGCAGACGCACGTCGTACTCGCAATAAGAGCAGCACCGAGATCATGACCGCCAACTCAAGGGCCGGCAGCAGAATGGTCGTGGTTGCGATGAGAACCGCGAAGACATGCAGGCCATCCTTCCAGAGTTGTTGCACTGTTCTGGATAGACTCGAAGAGGTCACATTCCCTTGTATCTCCAGCTCCAAGATCGGAAATGTGAGGCCGATGAGAAACAGCACCGCCGCGCCGAGTGAGAAGGCAAGTGCCCGATCGAGACTGCCTGGTGTGTATCGATAGAGGGGGGCGTCGCATCCTCCACAGACCGCCCACCCGCCCGCGGGAAGCGCGATCGGCCTTTGAAGGAGGTCGCACTCGTTGCAGGCGATCAGGCCAGTCGTCGACTGACTGTCCGTGGGGCTCAACACTGGCATCCTCATCCCTATCCAATGTGTCCTAACCAGCTAGTAGGGGCGTACAGATCTTGGCCAACATAGAGAGCGATGTAAGGCATGCTCGCCTATCGCAGATATCTAAAAAAACCCTTACGCTACGACCCAATTCAGAGGGGAACAGAGGTTCGTCACTCCGGGAAAACGCGGGGAGGAACCGCCTGTTGCCATCCTTCACCAGACAGATTGTTGAGAAAGACTTCCAAGTCTTCTCGCTCGTCGTCACTCAAAAACAGTGGTCGCATCATAGAATCTTGATGCGGATTGTTCACCCCTCCATGGTTGTAAAAGTTCACCACTTCCCTGAGTGTCTTAAACCGACCATCGTGCATATAGGGAGCGGTCCGCGCGATCTCTCGCAATGTCGGCGTCTTGAACGCGCCGATATCTTCCGGTCGCCGGGTAACGGCATAACGGCCGAGATCGATGTGAGGAGTCTCCCACCCCACGCCAAGATTGTGATATTGCTCATCGGTATAGTTAGGGCCGGCATGACATCGCACGCAGCCGCCCTTACCTCGAAACACGAGGAATCCGCGTTGTGCGGCGGCAGAGAGCGCGGCCGTATCTCCCCGATAGTCAAAGCGGTCTACCGGGCTGTTGCCGGAGAGAATAGTCCATTGAAAATGGGTCAAGGCGGTCGCAATGCTCTCTTCGGTCACATCCGTGCCGAATGTTTCTCGAAACAGGTGTCGATAGCCGGGGATGGCCTTGATCATCGAGAGGAGGTCGTGCTGAGAGAGACCGTGTTCAACAGGGCTGAGAAATGGTTCAAGGGTCTGTTCTGTAAGTGTGCGAGCGCGTCCGTCCCAAAAAAAGGATCGCCCGTACAGTCGATTGATAACAGTGGGGGCATTCCGATGCCCGCGTTGGCCATTGATACCGCTTGAAACAGCTTTCCCGTCGGTAAACGCCCGGGAAGGCAGGTGGCACGAACTACAGGCGATCGTGCCATCTCCAGAGAGCCGCTTGTCGAAAAACAGAAGGCGACCGAGCTCAATGGACTGTTTGTTGGGGCGACTATCAAATGGGAGAGAGTCATTCGGGTCACCTAATCCAATGTGGTGAGAGATTTCTACGTCTGCTGCACGAAGAGAATCCGTCGCCATCGCGTCCGCGCTGAGAACGAACAATCCACAACCAATGAAAATCCTCGCGAGGGTAAGGTTGAAGGATAAAGCCTGCCAGGAAGGACTTGGCACGAGCCGTCGGATGTCGATAAGCCTCGATAATGTGCTGCACGCCATTGTTCAACCAGGGCGAAGAGAACTCATTACTCGTAATCTCAGCAGATCCATCATTTCTGAATGGTGATCGCTGGTGTCGGATATTTGCCTAGATCTGTCACGGCCATTTGAAAGAGGTGCGATAACACGGCAAACGCTTCTTGGTTCCAATTGGACGCCGCTTCTTGTCCAGCTAAGTACTTTCTTAACGAGTACCACCGGCCTTCAAACTGAACGGCAAACTCGATCCCTTCCGGTTTCGTGGCCGACTCGACGACTTCCAACGTGTGCACCGGATTGCGCACTGGCGTCCGGGTTCTTGGATCCGGCGCAACGGCGAATTCGCGATCCTCCTCGAAGTTGCGGCCTACAAATCCAATGATGTTATTGATGCTTCTCAGGATTAATGTGCCATGAAGCGGATAATCGCCTCCGGGGTAACCAGGCCGAATGTCAACCAATACTTGGCTCTCCGGATACTGGATGGCCTCCAGGTGCAGTTGTCGCCGTTCTTCGTTGGACAGGCGCTTGGAGTCGTAGTTGGAAATCAAGAGCCGACCGACTGTCGGGCGCCACACGGTATGAGTGCCGGTCTTGGCATCGGCCTCCCAGCGATATCCCTTCTCTGTCGCTTCGACGACCTCACGTGGATCTGGGGGACGGACGTACAAGGTCTGGGTGTCGTTGAACAGCAGCGGTTCGATATAGAGAGACCGGCTTTTTTCGAGACTAGCCAGGTGCAAGAGCCGACGACGAAATTCAATGAATCCATCTCCCTCAGAAGGGCGGTTAATTAAGAAGTGCCGACCATCACTTTCTTCGATAGAAAATCCTCTGGCCATCAAACGGAACAACATGTTGAGCTCATAGCCTTGGTGCACCAAAGATCTCAATGTATTTTCACCGAGGGGATGAAGGATTCGTTTTGTAAATTCCTCACCCGTGATGGGGATAATAGTGATGGTCGGGTTTTCCGCGACGCTCACACCGTATTCGAGGCCAACCGGGTATTCCGTTGGATCTACGGCATGCCCAATCCCTCCACGGATTCCCGCATCCGTTCGAAAATCGAATGTCGCCGCGACGCTTGACACTGCCGTGAAATGCACGGGTCGATGGTATCGTGCGCGTGCGATGTTGAGCAGCAACAGATCTGCTTCGACGTAACTGACAGTCCGGTCGTACTCCAGCACGGCGCGATGGGTTGCGAGAGGAGAAAGGCACCCACTTACGCCAAGAGAAAAAACAAACAATAGTGACGTGACCTTGAGCGACGATCTCATGTGCGCGCGTTATAAAGCGAACGAATTGGTCGAACAGGGCAGGCGATGACCACACGTCAACGCCTGCCGAGTCCAACGGACGGCTACTTTTTCATGGGATTCGCCGCGCGCAGCACCGGGTAATACTGCGAGAAGACGAAATCTATCGCATTCGTTTCATGACACTTGTTGCACTCATCGATCTTGTTGGGCTTTGACACGTCTTTGAGCGGGTACGAGTGGCCAAAGCTGAAGAAACCCCAGTTGCCCGGGTCCTTCGGGAAGAGCTTGGAATCCCTAACTGAAACTTCAAGCCCGATAAACTCCCCTTGGAAATACCCTGAACCGCTGGCCGCTTCTTTTGTGCCGACACTGACCAATTCCTTCACGATCGCTGTGCCGTCTCGATATTTACCGTTCTTTTCATAGTAGGCAAAACTCTCCGGATCCATATAGACGTTATGAAACTCAGGGAAATTCGCCTTTCCATCGTTCATATCGTTCGGAGTGAGGGGAGTTCCAATGTACACCCAATGCCGGAAGGCAGAAAATGGCGGCCTTTTCATTTTGCCCTCAGGGGTGTATTCAATCGCCCCGACTATTGTAGATGGGGGAGAGCCGGGCGGAGGAGAGCCAGCCGTTGCAGGACTAGGGCTGCCGACGGTCGACCAGGCCATTGCGCCAAGCGCGATGGTTGCTGCTAAGACGATACGTACTGTGCGACTGCCACTTGTTAAATACATACAGACCTCCTTAAGATTAGGGTGCCAATATCACGTGCCCATAGATGACACAGTCGTCGGACGAAGAACCGTCATCTAGATGACAAAATGAAATAAAACCGTACAAAAACCTGGTACGAGAGCGAACGCGCTTCACATGAAGATTCCAGCATCACTCGCAACGGATTTTGTAATGGTTGCGGCACATCTCAAAACTGCTCGGCGGAATGTGTTCAAAGACAAAGCCCTGATCTATGGCTCATTCGAGCCGGAGAAAGTGTATGTTGTTGAGCATGGATATGTGCGTCTAGGAGCTACCCAAGCAGATGGTCGCCTGACCACTCGGGCATTGCTGGGAAAAGCGTCGATCTTTGGAGACCTTCCGTTCTGTCCTGCCACGTCCGAGCAAAACGGAGTTGCTGTTGCGAGCGGAGAAACCTATGTGCTCGAACTGAAACGTCACGCTTTAGAGGCAGCTGTGCAACAGGATGAGGCTTTGCGCCAGCTACTGCTGGAAATTTACGGTCTTCAGTTTCGGTTTCTTGATCGTCGGCTGCAGTGGCAGTTTGTCATGCCGCTAGAGAGGCGCATTGCGACGGTGCTGTTGGACTTGATGTGTTTTGGAGGGAAGCCGTGCCCCCACCATCCTGGGTACGTTCTCGATATCCGGTTGACGCATCAAGAGCTCTCCGAGCTCGTCCTGGCGGCCCGATCAAACGTGACTCCTATTCTGAACACCTTCCGTGCTCAGAACGTTATTTCCTACTCACGGGCCTATATCTGTGTTCGGACGCTCGATGCGTTGGCAAAGATCGTCGGAGACGTTGCCATGCGAAATAGCGCCAGCTTGGGATCGCGTCCAGCACACTACCCACCCCTGTACACCAGAACAACATAGCCCATCCCGCAGCACGCCCATCTCACGGTACCATAGGGCCTGTGCCGGGGTACGATCGTGAGACCGCCGAAGGATCGCCGAGACCTCCGCCGGCCACCCGACTCGGCAGTGGCCCAGTGCTCAGGTGTGCCGGGCAGACCATCATTAAGGAAGAAGTTCGAGCAGGTTTGTCCGCTTGTACCCGATCGGACGCCGTGCTAGCTGACTCAAATGGAGGCCTTCTATTTCACCGACGTCGAGTTGGCCGGCGGAGCCACCCTGTCGAGGGTTTCGCGGTGAGTCTCCTTGACATGCGGATGGCTCACCGCCGCTTCCTGGGTGAGCAAATACTGTTTTTGCTCAATCCCCCCGCCGTAGCCCGTGAGCTGTCCCTGCTCGCCGATGACCCGATGGCAAGGAATAATGATGGGTAGGGGATTGCGTCGTGAGGCTCCCCCGGCCGCTCGGGCTCCCTTCGGGCTGCCGACGTGGGTCGCCAATGCGGCATAGGCGATGGTCTCACCGATGGGGAGGCGGCGCAATGCCTGCCACACCCGTACCTCAAACGGCGTCCCTCGCAGATCCAGCGTGAGTTCAGTCAGCTCGTCGAACCGGCCGTTGAAATAGGACCGTAGCCATCGGGCGGCTGCCCTGATCGATGGATGACTTCTCTGTTCAATTCGGTGGCCGTGATACCACCTGGCGAGTCGTGCCTGCAACAGATGTTGCCGATCCGGCGTCACGAACTCCAGCGCACAGAGCCCTTGTGCGGACGCAACGGCTTGCATGGGCCCGATAGGGGTGTCAATGGTCTCCGTGCTCAGATACTCCATGATGGTGACTCCTTGGTCTGTCGGGTCGGTTGTGCGCATGGGGCGACGGGGACGCCCACAGCCCTATCGTCGCGTAGGCTCGCCAGGGTCGCCAGGCTTCGGCCATGGCGAGGATCTTCTGCGGCCGGTGCTCCCCTAATGCGCGCTTTACCCCCAAGTCGGTGTGCGGAAAGGCGTCCGGCCAGGACAGGGCGCGCATGGCGATGTACTGGGCAGTCCATTCACCGATTCCCGGCAGGTCTTTCAGTTGCGCGATGGTCTGGGAGATATGGGCCTTCGGAGTTAAAATAACTGTGTTGGTGGCGACGGCCTGTGCAAGGGCCATGATAGAGGTGGCCCGCTTTGTCGTAATACCAAGGGTTGTCAAGTCACCACGGGCGCACTCAGCCAGTGTCTTGGCGTTCGGGAATGTCTTAGTCACCATTGCGTTGGGCGTGATCACGGTATCTCCAAATCGCCGGGCGATGCGCCCGACGAGGGTCCTCGCAGCTTTGATGGACACTTGCTGCCCCACAATCGCCCTCACCCCCAATTCAAACCCATCGACGGCACCAGGCACCCGCAACCCGGCAATGGGCAGCAATGCCTGTACCGCCGGAGCGACTTCCTGAGGATTGTAAAACACATCGAACAATCGCCCCACGCGTTCGAGCACTAGTGGAATCACACGAGACAAAGACGAGGATATTGTGACGCTCAAGGCTGGTTTATGGGGACTCAGAGACACATCGACCCATCCGACGTACGCCTTCCCCATCGATTCAAGAGCGAGACTACGGAGGTGGTGTCCCTTGTCGAGGTGCTCGACGCCCGCAATGAGTCGGTCTGAGAGAAACGCAAACAGTGCATCCCAGGCATACGGGGGATGAAATCCGAGATCACACTGTACCGCGTCGTCACAACGGGGGAGCGGTTCCTGAGTGTCAAAAAGCTTGAGATGGGGATTTGCTTCTTTGGAAATGGACAACGCGATTCCTATTGTTCCATCTAAAAGCGTGTCCGTGCCATTGTTTCTGCAGGGTCACGCCGGAAGGTGAGCGTGCAGATTCCTCACCTCCTCGACAGTGGTTGATGAAGTCAGCGGTGTTGGGAACAATGACACGGCGCACATTCAGCATAGACATGTTGCGGTGCCCCACTTACTCAACGGACATCTTTCAATCAATACTGGACTGTTCTCAGCCTTTAATAGGCAGCCGCATTATTTCCGCCCCGCACGCACCATACGTTATGGCTATCGGTGACTTTGATGTCATGTGACATGCCCATGACAAAGCCCACGTTCCACGCGTAGGACTCTCTACCCACGAACGATGAGGCCGACCAGTAGTGGGCTGCCTGAACATTTTCGAAGGGATGGCCGGGGGGGGGCAGCGTGGGGCCTGGTGAGACGGAGAGGTCCACTAGGCTAACCAAGTCATGCACCGACGGCATTGATGTCACCTGTTGATCACGCGCAGAACTCCCTCTCGTGAGTACGTACGTATGGAAAACCTACTACCTATCGTCGAAGGCCAATGTGGTGGTCCGAAAAGATATATTGCTGGTCTGATGCATGCTGCTCATGGCACGACGAACATTTGGCCCGATCCGCTAGAGCGGCGCGATCGAGATAGGGCTCTCGCTGATGGCCAAAAGGGAAATAGCCCAAATGCCCGGTCTGTGCTGGAAATATCTTGCTGTCCTTCACAAGAACGCATAGTCCAGCAAAATACATTTCATGAACTGTGCCATCTTCATCGGGTTCGCCCAGCACCACGAATTCTTTCGCAATGGTTGTCCCTTCAGGCCACAGGCCAGTTTTCATATAAGCTGAATAAGCCCAAGGCTTCACATACGTATTTATGATTTCATTTGTTGGTATTGGGATGTTATCAATAATATTAGCTTGACCTTTCGGCAGGACGGTTGAGCCCACATGAACCCATCCACGGTAGCCAACTGGCCGATCAAGCGAACCGTCCTTATTGAAAACAACCTTCTCTTCGGCTGCGGAGCCTGTTCCTGCCATGAATGCCGATAAGATGAGGGTCCCAACTAGTACAACCATTTTGCCGCTCGATTTCATTGCATCCTCCTTTTTGCTTGAGAGCCAGCTCGTGGTCTCAAATAGTGACGAGAGCGCTATTATCAACGCCATTCGATGTCCAGATGGATCGAATAATGATCCCTCTGCATGATTAGGTGCCCATCAAATGTGTACGTCATCATGATCGGTCACACGTGGCGATGCCCTGAGGCCGGGATCGAAAGTGCACCCCGTCTTGGCCAAGATGCCGTGAATGCGCGATGGACGGAATCCCCTGGTCATCAAGCCGCAGGCTGTGCAGGATATTGCCCTCTTCGCATTTGTTCTCGTCGGTTTGATTAATCCGCTGACAGATTACGTAGAGAAACGTTTCCTCTGGATTCAAGGCGCATTGAAACGCGGTACTTCCCGGTTGACTAAACATGCGGTTATTGACAAACCACTCTCCAGGGTGGGGCAGTTGCAGGCGGCTGATTTCGACGGGTTTCACCGCTCTCTCACCGGAGATATCGTAGGTGCTCACCGTTGCGGCTTTGTCGTCCTTGTCAGACCGTGGAAGGTTGTTCACCGTATAGAGCCGAGTCCCCTTTTTATTGGCGAGCAACCAACAAATATCTTGCCCGCTATTTTCAACAGATCCTAAAAACGTCATTTCACCATTCTTGCCGAATCGATAGACCCCGAGTTCATTGCGGGTCACGAATCCGACGTACAGCAACGGCTCGCTCGGGTGGGCCCAGATGCCGAGCGGCATTGAAGGCACACCGTCCATACCCTTGTATTTATAGCCGGCATTGGTTTCTGGCAACTGCACCCGCTCTCGTTCAGTCAGCCGACTATCGGGTCCCACATGAAAGACATGGAGTTGCCCCTGTACGCTCGGCTTGAGACCGGCCAGGAATGAGCGAGTACCCTCCCCATCGAAGTCCACATCTACCTGAAAATCGTTCCCAAAGGCCAGGTCCGGGTATGCTCGTGGGACGTACACTTGTGTTGGTTTTTGAGCGTTCTCCACGTCAATTTTTAAGACAAATCGTAAGGCACCGTTCTGTTCGACGGCGAAGGAGACATAACTGGCCTTTGCCGCTCCACGTAATGCCTCGATCTGATGGTAATCTTCATTCCGATTGGATACCAACAACGTGGTACCTGCGAGCGCAAGGCTGTTTGGCGCCACTCCATGGGAAGAGAATGGTGATCCCTTCACGTGTTGCAAGGACCCGTCCGGGTGAATATCGAAGACCGCAACGGTGTTGCTGTGGGTATTAACGGTAAAGAGGCGTTTCCCATCCGGGCTAACGATGAGTGGTGTGTCGTTGTCATGTGGGCCAAGCTTGCCATGCGTGTCGTTATTGATGCCTGTTCCCCCTGTATAGAACGGATTGCCTGGCAACGGATTCAATGTGCCGTCGTCTTTTCGAATATAACCAAGTACCGCATTTTGCCCTTCACGGATATCATTCGTTTGGATGTACAGAAACTGGTTTTGACGAACCGTCATCTTGAGACCTCCTCTAATTAAATAGTGCTACGTTTGTCCTCACGGTTATCCAACGGATTCCCGTCGTTCTTAAACGCCATCCACGCTGCCAGACCCTCCCTTCTAGAAACCGATCGCAGAGAGATTGAGTCGACCGTTGCTCATCGGGGGACACCAATAGGCACTCCCTGTCACTGGGCGTGTGAATGTAAACAGTGCGTCAGTGATCCCGTCGTCCGCTCCAGCCATACGTTTCAGTTGCGCTTCAAACGGATCGAGCGAGGCTCCAAAGGCCACAAAATACAATCCGCTCCCACGCTCATCGACCCATGGCATCGAGCGGCGTAGGACGAATGCGGCCGGTTGAAAATTCTCCTGTGCCGTACGTTTCACGTGCGCCGAAGCCGGTGCGGCAGACAACTCTCTATTATCTCGCCGCCGCCTACCGATCATGGTATCTCGCTGCTGGGCTGACATCTCGTCGAATTGTTTCCAATCATGGACCCATCGTTGAACGGCGACATAACTGGACCCATCGAGTGCGCCTCCTTGGCCTCGCACGATGGCAGCCTTTTCTGCAGCCTTCCCTTTGGGATTCTCCGTACCGTCTTCATAGCCGGTCAAATCTCGACCCGTCCCATACAGAAATCCTTCAGTAGAGTCACAGATTGTGAACGCGGGCGTCAGCTGTTCAACTAGACGGCGCTCGACATGAAAAAGTTCTCCACGGTCTTCTGCTCGAAGCCAGCACCACAAGGCCGCTGGCGTTGACGACACTGTCAACCCACTCCCAAACTCTGTGGGGAACACCCTCAATCCAGGAATGTCTTTCCCGAGCGCCCGAAGGAGCGGCACACCCAAGCCAACCACCGTTCGCTCGCCATCAACAAGAGTCTGCAGGGTCTTGATAACGCGAGGGAGGCCGGCGATATCGTGAATGGCGAACTCTACGTACCACGCTGCTTTGGGGAGGGGAGCAAGAATCCCTGGTTGCATAATCACCATGTCTTCTTCGCGTGTGTGGACGCACTTTCTCATCTGCTACGAGAGCCGGCCTCGCTCGCGCACAGGACTTTTGTGCAGGGAGACGGCATTGATGCAAAACCGCAACCCTGACGGCTCTGGTCCATCGGGGAACACATGGCCGAGGTGGGCATCGCACACATTGCAGGTCGCCTCGATTCGGTGCATGCCGTGGCTGGTATCCTGATGATAGGCCACGACCCCTGGCGAGACCGGTTGTGTGAAACTAGGCCACCCTGTATTGCTTTGATACTTGGTCGCTGCATCAAAGAGTTCCGTGCCGCAACAAAGGCACTCGTACCGACCTGGTTCAAACAGTTGGCAGAGCTCCGAGCTGTGGGCCCGTTCGGTCCCCTTCAGACGGGTGATCCGAAATTGCTTGTCGGTCAGGAGTTCGCGCCACTGCGCCTCGGTCTTCTCGACACGGCAGGGAGGGGACGGATTGCCGTGCTTTGCCCAGTGCGTCACCTCACTCCACGTAAAGGTGTCAACCGATGGCAAATGATGTTCTTGGTGATGTTTGTGTTCTGTCATAAACACTCCGTTGGTGATCCATTCAACTGGGCCCTTCGGGACCCCCTTTCTATCATTGGATATCCGAGCGTAATGATCCTCATATCCTTCTCCAAAGTACTGGGTGCCTGGACCGAGTTGCCCAGATCACAGTTCTCTGCCCAGCTTTGGGCTGACTGCGCATTGTCATACGCCATTGTCTTTGACTCTGTCTGTCATCTAGATGACCATCGTAATCAACGTGCAGACATCAGGGGTCTTTCACACCATGCCGTCATCTTGCGTCAGTGCTTTCGACGGGACGATCATCAACACCTCGGCGTAGTCATTGTCACTCGGCTAAGCGGCACTGTCCCTGATCATAGTGATCAGGAACTTGTGTCACCTCAAGCGGCAATCCTTCCGCGGTCGCCCGCCAAATGGGTGCATAGTCCGCCTCGATCCAACGTGTGCGCATCTGTTTCAACCGTCCTGATTCTTCCAAACGAAAGAGCAAGTTGTTCAAGAACCATTGGAGTTGTCGGTGCTCGTCGCTTGTCACGACCGAGAGGTCCTCCTGCGTCACAATCAGGGGAGTACCGTCTGCTTGCATCAACAGCTGCCAATCCTGCCAGACCCGCTTCGTCACATAGTCGAGTATGGAATGGTCAGACAGGATGACATCGATCTTCGGGTCTTTGGTTTCGATCGCTGCAGGGAGAGAATCGCAGACCACCAATCGACTCTGTTTGAGGTTGGCCTTGGCATAGAGGTGAGCGGATCGTCCCTTCTGAACCGCTACGGTCAATCCAGTGAAGGCATCCTGAACGGCTTCGAGCGTGTCCCAATTCCCGGTCGGCTTTCCAAACTGCGCCCGCACGCGCTCTGCGACCTCTGGTTTGTGGACGATGGCGGCGATCCCGTCGCCGCGAAAATAGGGAGCTGAAAACCACAGCCCCGTTGGTCTTGTGTCCGGAACGGTCCCGCTCACGGACGAGACAAAGAGATCGAGCTGTCCCTCATTCATTTTGATGAACAGATCGGGAAAACGAGTCACATGCAGGGTTGGAACGACAGAATGGGGCGTACCGCAATGAGCACACAACGCGTCCGCAACCTCGCGGATCAGTTCAATATCGAACCCGGTCACTCTGATGCCTTCGTCGGTATACATGGCCGGAAAAATGAATGGCCTAAACGGTTCAACGGAAATACCGACACGTAATCGTCCGCGAGCGCAGATGGATGACAGCTCATCGCGGTCCAATGGATGGACTATGGTGATCGCGTCGTACACCAGCCCGCAACCCTGCAAGAAGACCACTGCCAACAGCAGCAGGATACGGAGCCTGACGCGTGCATCGATGGCTTGTCTCATGTCATTAACCAGCGGCATAACGTTAGAGTCGAAATCCAACCGTGAACAGCCATTGTTCAGACAGATCAGATTGTCCCCGAAAGTCGATCTCAAACCGCGTGTATTGAAGTCCCATATCGACCGACAGCCCATGGGTCACTGGGAATCGCACCCCGACCTGCCCGCCGTAGAGATACCCCGGAGAATGTTCACCACGTCCAGGAAGGGTCCCGCCCAACATGGCTCCAAGGTAAGGCACCGCTCGATCTTCCAGCGGCCCGAAGAGCACATGTCGAATGACTCGATTGATCGGCCAGGTTTTTGGAAAATCCAAGACGTCGATGAAATTATTCCACCGGGGGTTGAGGTACAACGAATGTTGATCCGTGGTGAACGTCGGAGTGTGGTGGCTGTAGTACTGGTAGATGGCTCTCACTTCAAGCGGTCCGTACTGAAGAGCAGTGAACCCTGCTTGAAGCATAAGGACCCGGCGCGTTGGCGCAAACGTTCGGTGATTGAAGGACACATCGAAGTTAAAGGGGCGGAGCGGGAGAATGTTGAGTACGGCTTCCTGAGCAGCGACCTCGCACGGCAGTGCTGAGGCAAAGAGCAGCATGCTGAGAAGGAGTCCAGAGCCATAGCCATACGCCTTCAGTGCACACCTGCTCACACAATGTCGTCCAATCATATCGGCCGTTGTAGAAACGTTTGTCTCAGGAGAAGTCCGCAGCGCCATCGAAACCACGCCAACCATGCGTCGGTCAATTTGACTCATGTATGAAGATCGCATGCATGTAACTTAAATGGCTTCACTCAATGCCATGATGAAAGGTACCAGGGGGGGCCATGGAGCTCTGTCTTCTAGATGACAGACAGCCATGGTGAATCTGAGGTAAACGCAGTGCATAAATATCTGGTGGTGTTTGAGAATCTGCTCCTCCGGCCATCAATAAAGATGGTTTGAATATATGGAGGGGTGTGGAACAGGCTGCGCCGCTCTTTTCTAGACTGAGAGAGCAATTGTACATGGAGCCGGTCAGAAGACGATGAAGCTTCCTCTCACAATTGCGGCTCCGCTTCTTACCTCATTAGGTGCCTTGCGACCTATTCGCAGGATCAAGCTGAATCATGGAGCGATCGTATACAAGACTCTCGCGGTTGGCCGAACATACGTGGTACAGGAGGGGTGCATTCGGCTCATTCACATTGAGGGCGACGGACGCACCAATTTCTGGGATTTAATAGGTGCTGGAGGAATGTTTGGAGATCTGCCGTTTGCTCTCACTACGCCTCAACACATAGAGCATGCCATGGCGAGTGGCCCAACCTACCTCTGGGAGTTTTCTCGTGCTGCGTTGGAGAGGGAAGCGGAGCGTAGTCAAGCGTTTAATCAGACCCTCCTGAGAACATATGGGGCCTTCTTAGGCTTTGGAGAGCGGCGCCTCCGGTGGCGACTCACCAATCCATTAGCACGTCGGGCGGCCCTTGTTCTCATCGATCTTTTGGTTTTCGGCGCAGGGCCATGCCCTCACGGGCCTGGTTATTTGATACAAATTCGAATGACTCAAGAGGAATTCGCCGAACTCCTCGGTGTCGCTCGTCAAACACTCAACTCCCTCATGAAAGAGTGGAAGAGGAAACAGATAGTCTCCTACACCAGGTCCTGTTTCTGTATTCGTAACCTGGAGGCACTTCAGGCGATTGCGTCCTAATATCCGGTGTCATCATCGATACAGGTCGATGGACGCGAGTTTGTCCTCAGCATAGTCATCGCATGGAGGTTGGCAGCATCCCGAGACGGCTGTTCCCGTTCCAGCTATTTCAGAACATCGATGAACGGGGAGAGGATATCGCCTGAAATGGTTGGCTGATGGATCGTATCAGACTGATTCCTTCTGATTCCAGACCATCAGGGGCTGACTGCTGATCCATCTTATTGTAAGGCACCATGAATAAGAGGCCTCCATCATGAGGATTCCAGACTCGCTCTCCACAAGATTGCTCACTGCTCTCCAGAGCCTCCATCCCATCCGGCGACGCAGGCTGAAGGACAAGATGTTGGTATATGAGTCCTTCATGCCTGGGAAAACGTATGTCATCGAGGCTGGGTATGTCCGCATTGTCTCTGCGGAAGCCAGCGGCCGATACGTCACCCGTTTGTTGTTAGGAGCCGGGGGGATTTGGGGGGACCTCCCCTTTGGGTTGACGACCTTCCAGAATGCAGAATCGGCAGTCGCAAATGGGACGGCCATCGTGCTCGAGTTTGATCGATCGAGTATTGAAAAGGCCTCCAGGATTGATGAGTTTCTGCGGCAGGGGCTTTTGGAAACCTATGGCCATCAGTTGCATTTCCTTGATCGTCGGCTGCAGTGGCAGCTGACCTCGCCGTTACAAAAGCGCGTTGCGATGGCACTCGTTGATCTGATGTGCTTCGAGGGACGGCCGTGCAACCATGGTGTCGGTTATGTCGTGGATGTCCGGATGACACATGAGGAGCTTTCTGAACTTGTCGGGGCCTCTCGCCCCAATGTGAGTGCCATTATGAAAGCTCTGAGTGACCAAGGCGTCCTCTCTTACAGACGGGCCTATGTGTGCGTGCGAGACCTTGACGCTCTCGGTCGCATCGCGGTGCCTGATTTCATACAGGCCAAAGGTCTCCATGATTTGTCGTCTAGATGACAGAAAATCGGATAAACAAAATGTAGGATTGCGTCGTCATTCAACCACTCCGTATGTTGGAGTGATGATAACTGTCTTTGAGGAAAGGGGAAAATCATGAAACACATGCTGTTCGGAGTTGTTGTTCTTGCATGCGTGGCTGTCTGGTTAACTGGATTATCCAACGCAGAACAGGAGAAGCCATTCGCACCGAATATCGACGCCGCTACGGGCGATCTCCGAGTGCCAGACAACTACAGAGAATGGCCCACGCTCGGCACATGGGCTCACGCTAACACCGATGAGAAACTGGAAAAAAATGGGCCTGGCCTTCACGAGTATCACACGGTCTACACGCAGCCTTCAACGATTGCCCACTACAAGCAGACAGGGCAGTTCCCAGACGGCGCGGTATTGGTCAAGGAACTCTTAAATGCGGAGACGATGGCAATGACTACAGGGCCTGCAGTTGGCCATGCCACTACCGTCAAGGGCTGGTTTGTTCTCGTACGCGACACAAAGGGGCGGTACAAAGATTCGCCGGTCTGGGGAAATGGATGGGCTTGGGGTCTCTTTAATAAAGGCGATATGACCCATTCCGTCACAAAAAACTACAAGGTAGAGTGTATCCCTTGTCATATTCCTGCCAAGAGCCTTGCTCCTGCAACTGCTGCAGATGCGGATAAATGGATCTATACGCTTGGCTATCCGATTCTGCAAAAACAATAGATCAAGGCGTATGTCCGCGTAATGTCTTTTAAGAGGATGGATGGTTGGCGGATGGTGATGCTCCATCCATGTTCCTGATGACGGCGCACATTCAATTTGACAATACCTATGCCAGGGAACTCGAAGGCACGTATGTTCCCTGGCAGCCTACCAAGGTCTCTTCTCCAAGGCTTCTTCGATTGAACAGGGACTTGAGTCTTCAGTTGAATCTACCAATAGAAGTGTTGAGCGGCCCAATGGGAAGCGCCATCCTTTCAGGAAATGAAATTCCAGTTGGTGCCACGCCTCTCGCTCAAGCTTACGCAGGCCATCAGTTTGGACATTTCGTTCCACAACTCGGCGATGGGCGGGCCTTGGTCCTAGGTGAGGTACTAGGGGAAGACGGCCGTCGTAGAGATCTAGCTTTTAAAGGATCCGGGCCAACCCCCTTTTCTCGTGGCGGAGATGGGAAAGCAGCGGTGGGCCCGGTGCTCCGAGAGTATCTCGTCGGAGAATTCATGCATGCCATGGGTATTCCGACCACTCGGGCGCTCGCGGCAGTCTGGACAGGTGAATCAGTTTTTCGTGACCGGCCATTGCCGGGAGCCGTCTTGACGCGTGTCGCGGCCAGTCATCTGCGAATCGGTACCTTTGAATTCTTCGCGGCGCGTGGGGAATCACAGCGTGTACAACGACTCGTAGATTATGCGATCCGACGGCACGATCCGCAACTTGTTACTGATCCGAATCAGTATCAGGAATGGTTCAAGGCTGTGGCTGATCGACAGGCGAGTCTGGTCGCTCGATGGATGTTGGTCGGCTTCATCCATGGCGTCATGAATACGGACAATACGACGATCTCTGGCGAGACGATCGATTATGGGCCCTGTGCGTTTATGGAAGCCTACGACCCTCAAGTGGTGTTTAGTTCAATCGACACGCAGGGGCGATATGCCTATCACAACCAGCCGCACATTATACGCTGGAATTTGGCACGTCTTGCCGGAGCCATTGCACCGGTGATGCGCAATGGCTCAAGAGAGTCTAGAGTCGCCCCGCTTCTCGAAATTCTAGAAGCGTTTCCGGCTCGTTATCATGACTATTGGCTTACAGGCGTTCGAATGAAACTCGGTTTTGCGACGAGCGAGGAAGGGGACGACGCGCTCGCTAAGGAATGGTTGACACTACTCAACGCGCAAGCCGTCGATTACACGCTCGCCTGGCGATACCTTGCTGACGCAGTGGAAGGTCATGACCGTCCCCTTCAGGCGATGTTTCGCGAACCTTCAGCGCTCTCATCATGGCTGAAGCGGTGGCGTACGCGTCTTGATCGTGAGTGTCTGGGAGCGGAGGCACGGGCTGCAGCTATGCGGCACACAAACCCGCTGTACATTCCACGGAACCATCGTGTGGAAGAAGCGCTGGCTGCAGCCACCGATCACGCAGACCTAGCACCATTCGATCGCCTGTTGAACGCCGTCACTCGACCGTTTGAGGAAGATCCTGAGTTGGATGCCTATGCCTCTCCTGCTCCAGTTGAAGTGACGGCCTGCTATCAAACCTTTTGCGGCACGTAAAGGCAGCGCTTACTTGGTGTTGCCGTAAAAAACAGCTATGCCGTCAGGCGTCACTCTATGGACTAGGCCCGTCAATATTTTCTCTTCGTGGTATAGCGGGCGCTTTGCGCAACAGTCATCGGTCTCTCCTTTGCCAGGATGAGAAGGAGCTTAACATGAGTCAGAGGGAAACGGCCGTACTCGCCGGCGGTTGTTTTTGGGGTATGCAGGATCTTCTTCGTAAGCTGCCGGGAGTTTTCTCGACCAGGGTAGGCTATAGCGGCGGTGATGTGCCGAATGCCACGTATCGCAACCATGGAACGCACGCAGAAGCGATCGAGGTCGTGTTTGACCCTGGCAAGCTGACGTTCCGTAATCTGTTGGAGGTGTTTTTTCAGATCCACGATCCCACCACACTGAATCGCCAGGGCAACGATGTGGGCCCGTCATATCGATCGGGAATTTACTACATGTCAGAAGCCCAGCGCCGAACAGCTGAACAGGTAATTGCAGAGGTGAACGCGTCAGGTCTCTGGCCCAGTAAGGTGGTCACGGAGGTTCGGCCCGCAGGTCCATTTTGGCTGGCGGAACGCGAGCATCAGGATTATCTCGAGCGGAATCCCCACGGATATACGTGCCACTTTCCAAGACCTCATTGGAAGATACCACCTCGAGCCGGTTCTTGATGAGAGAGCGCTCGTCATTTCGGAGGGGGGATCTTCATCATCAAGCTGTTACCGGTCGAACGTGTTCAGACTCAACAGGACGCCGACTAGGGCCTCTTTGACAGAAGGAGCGTGCGATGAATTCAATGAGAGCACAACAGAACGTGGTAACAATGATGGCCTTGATTCTTTGGTTTCTACCATTCAACCAACAGACCATGGCAGCTGACCCTGAGGGGGGACAACAGAGTTCCTGCGTCCAACCGAGGAAGACTGCGAACGCTCCAGAAGACATCTTCACGAAGACGAACCCGCTTCCGGCATCCAGCGACGTTCTCCAAGCAGGCAAAGGACTGTATCTTCACGACGCGAAACCGATGTCCTGCGCGCTGTGCCACGGCAAGCGAGGAGAGGGGAAAGGACCGGTCAGCGGAGGCATGATGCCACCAGCGCGTGATTTCACATGCAGCGCGATGATGCGTGAGATCTCGGATGGGCAGCTGTTCTGGATTACAAAGCACGGCTCTTCAGGCACAGGGATGATGGCGTTCCCGGATTTGTCGGATGAGGAAGTGTGGCAGCTTGTTCACTATATGAGAAGCCTTGCAAAATGAAAAAGGCCTCCTGACATCTGTACCTCAAGACTTCGTCCGAGAAGCGGCGAACCCTCATCGGGCTTCGGCAACCACAGCTATTCAAAGAACTGCCAGGCTGAGCCCAGGTGGAAGAGGGTTGCTGCTCACCCACCCACAGCTGCACGTCAGGCATTCTCAAGACCATATTTCTTCCTCTGAAATCAACACGAAGCTTGATTTCAGGGGAAGCATTTCCATCGTCGAGTACCAGAAACTCGTATTTCTTGTCTTATACATGACAGAGATTTGTCTACTCGCCATATAGAGTGCGAAGCAAAGCCACGACACCAGATTTATCTATTACAAGTAAACAGAGGAGTCATCGCACCGAACATAGCTCCCTGTTCGGCCTCTCTGGTGGACAAAATCTGAGAGACAATCGAACACTGGCGCAGAAGCTATGTGTGTTCAAACGGTTGTCTGAGGCGCTCGCCAGATCCAGGAGACACAAACTCCGGCATTCAAAACGCTTTGAACGGAAATTGGTGATATTCGTGAAACTGCCGCTACTGACATCGTGTGGGTGGTCGTTCCTCGTCTTGTTGTTGCTGTGTTTCCAGGTCGAGGCTGAAACCGACATGAGCCTGGACACCTCTGAGATGAAGGATATGAAGATGGACGTCGAGTCTAAATCAGGATGGCATGTCGGCGGAGAAATGAATGCGTTCTATACCGACGACGTCGCGCTGTTCTCGGCGTCTCAACGATTGTCGCTGCAAGAGGATCCTACACAACCGGTCATTCAGACCACCGGCCGAGGTTCAAGCGGGGTGTTTGAACCCGTTGCCCACGTCACGCGATCATTTCAGTCGAGCTGGGGGAAAACGGACCTGACGGCGCGAGCCCAAGGGTTTGTCTTTACCGACCAGACCGCCTTTTCTCATGGCACGTATGGCGCGCAGCTGACTCAAGCACTCCCAGGAGGAGAGACGATCTTCCGGATGCGGTATCACTACGGTCCGCACCTATTCTTGGGCAATCACGGCCCTGGCGAGTTACGATCATCCGATCGCGGGGGCGAGTACGTGACGACACACTTTGGCGCGGTGGAATTGGAGCGCAAGCTACTTGAGAATCTCAGCATTCGCGGGTTAGCCCGATACGGAGACCGATCGTATAACGAGAGTTTTGCCCATCGGAATACTCGCTTTTGGACTCTTGGGACCCATGTCATGTGGGAAATCAAGCCAGGAATCGGATTGGTGGTCGGATACCACTACGAACGAGGGCTGGCTGATGGGAGACACAACCCACAAATTGGAGAGGACATCTCCTATGTCACACATTATATCGAAGCAGAGCTGGAGGCACGTGTGACGGACAAGCTCACCTTGATCGGTGGTTTCGACCTTGAGCGAACTAGTTACACGTCCGGCATCCCTGGTGACGACTTTCTCGGCACGCGTGAAAGAATTTATCAGGGAGAAGTCATGGCGCGATATCAGTTGACCGAGGCGCTCGCACTTTCGGTCGGCTATTTGCACGGGCGATGGAAACTCAGCTATGAAGACGAGGCAGCCAAAATAAACACCGTTACAGTCGGCAGTCTGTTTCGGTTCTAATCACATGGCTTATGTCTGACCCTCTTCCCCTGCGATAGACTTGTCGTCTCTTAATTCGTAGGCGTGTACGGAAAGAAGTAGGAGAAAGTCGGGAGCTGATGACAAACCGAGGGTGAGAAGTTGTATTTCGGCTTGTCCTAACGGCAAAACGAATCCTTCCTGCACTGGTCAGCAAGCTGTGTGAGTATCTGAGGAATCTAGGTACTAACCCTATGTGTTCTCGCTGCAGCAAAATTGGCCCCAATTCCCCTCAATTGCACTGGACTAAACTGAACCCGAAAACCAGCCAGACGCCGCTTCTGGGCGGGGTTCCGCTGCTCTGATGATGACTTCGGTGGACGGGTCGAAAAGGCTTATGAAACCGGGCTTCTTTGAGATTCGAATGGAAATCAGGAGTTAGAGAGGTTTCAGTTCGCGTCGCGTTCTTTTCAGGAGAAACCCAATATCCCCAAATCCCGAGTGTGAGGAGGTAGTCGCCGGCTGCCGGTAAGCTACATACATCGAGCTCCCGAGACCAGCGAGAGCGAAAGGCAGTACAAGTGGAATCAGACCCCTCGGACGCATAGGCGTCCAAATCTATCCTGTCGGGTCAAGCCAAGATGGCAATAGGTAACGTTTAGGTTTGCGCGGCTTGGAACGCATTCACGAGGCCCTGAATGGTCATGGGGGCATTCCCTTCACTGCGGTTGTTGACCAGAACATACGCCTGTCGCTGCTCTTCCACCGCCTTCTTTACCAGTTCCACGGTGTCTCGCCGCATCTCTGGGAGTTCTTCCACAATCTTCGTGTAGGGCTCCGCTCGTTTCTTCGCGGCTTCATAGGACATTTTGAGCGGCGTCAGAAGGCGCAAGACCGTGAAGGGCGCCGTGAAGCAATCCTCCATCCGTTCATGCTGCTCACGTAACGACGGCATGTAGGACCAGTGATTAAAGACGTGGGCGACGCCGTGACTCTCTAAGACCTTGCGATAATCAGGACTCAGCAAGCCCGCGTTGCGAATTTCAACGGCGTAGCTAAAGTCCTTGGGGAGTTGGCTGAAAAACGTGTCTAGTCGCGAGCAGAACTCCTCGTTGGACATCCCGTGGCGTTGGAACTCGAAGAGAAAGGGGCCGGTGTGCGGTTCAAACTTTGCCTCGCGATAGGGTGTGAGCACGAGTTCATTAAATAGCTTCGCATCGAGGAACCGGGGATTTGGTTGTCCGGCCTTCGTGCCATACCGAGCTTGCTTCGCATAGGTCGGAATCGTGATCTCCTCCCACACTTTGAAGCACATCTCAAAGTCTTCAGGAATCTGGTTCAGGTAGTGCCGAAGCTGATTTGCGGTGGGTGGTCGATAGAAGGTCGAGTCATTGCCGACCGTGCGAAAGCAGGGCTCACCGTTGTGGAGATACTGGCAGTACTCACCGAGACATTCGCGTGCGAACGTCGTCTTATTGTACTTTTTCAGATAGACCTGCCCTTGCCAGCCTTCATAGGTCCAGGTCGAGGTGCCGAAGCGAACCAACGGTGAGAACGGCATGGAGCGGGAGTGTACTGGCTACAAGCGTAGCTCCTCAAGAGGCTGACTCTCTGCTGGCATTCCACCGGTGGTCAGGAGTTGTAGTGTTTTCACGGTGACCGTGACGGTAGAGAAGTGTTCCTCGACCAGGCCCGTCACTAGATAGGCTTGGTTCGTGGCCAGCAGATCGCAATATAGCCGGTAAATATTGGGAAACACAGTGGCATCATACATCCCGGTCTGATCCTCTAAAGTCATAAACTCCATCGGCTCGCCTTTCTTCGTGGAGACAATCTTTTCCGTGAGGAGCCAGCCAATCAGGGTGACTTCTTTCCCCACATACTGATCTAAGTCCTTTGCCAGAATGCATGAGGTGCCAGCAAGCCCCTCCATGAATAGGTCGAGCGGGTGGCAGTATATCGGAAAGCCGAAGAGGGTGATCTCGTGCTGCAGCTTTTTCTGGGCTGAATACTCCGTAGGGATCGGGATGGAGCTCGGGGGCCTCGTCGCCTGTGCCGCGAAGACTCGCCAGAGGAGGGCCGGTCTCGTGAGTTCGCCGGCAATCGCATCGAAGCACCCAGCTTTGATCAACAGTTTGGCCTGGGTGTAGTCGAGCTTCATGCGACTCACGAAATCTAACAGCGATCGGTAGGGACCATTCGTTTCCCGCTCCGCAATGAGCTGCTTGACGACATCTTTCTGAAGTCCTTTGATCTGCATGAACCCGATACGAACCGTCTTGCCTGATCCAGTGTAGGCCCAGGTACTGGCGTTGATGTCAGGAGGAAGGATGGTCAGTCCCATGCGTCTCCCTTCAGACAGATAGGCGAAGGCTGAATAATAGCCGCCTTGATTGCTTACGACGGCAGCAACGAATTCGGCAGGGTAGTGGGCTCGCAGGTAGGCCGATTTGAAACTCACTTGGGCGTAGCTCGCGCTGTGCGGTTTACAGAAGCTATAGCCCGCGAAGCTCATGATCATGGCCCAGATCGCATCGATCACGCGACATTCCGCACCACGGGCCATGGCTCCCTGATAGAACTGGCGTTGATAGTCTCGCAGCTGCCGTTCCTTGTGCTTCTTGCTCAACACCTTCCGAAGCTGATCGCCGTCTTCCACCGAGAATCCACCCAGAGCCACCGCGACCTTCATGACATCTTCTTGGTAGACCATGATGCCGTGTGTTTCAGAGAGAATCTCATCAAGGATGGGATGTGGGGAGGTGTAGTGCTCGCCGTGAGCGCGTCGAATGAAGTCTTCGGTGAACGTATTCGCCGCCGGACGAATCAGGGAGGACACGACAACAAGATATTCAAAGACATCCGCAACGGCTCGTCGCTCTGGAGGCATCCCTCCCCAGAGCTTCTTGAGTAACAGCCTGGTCGCGGGAGACTCCACATAAAAGCAGCCCATCGTCTCACCGCGCCGAATTAGATCATTGCTGGCCGGATCAGTGATCGGATCCCAGGTCGCATAGTCGATCACATGTCCCGTATTCCGGGCGACGGCTGCGATGGCGTCACGGATGACGGCGAGCGAGCGATTGCCGAGGAGGTCGATCTTGACCAATCCAGCCTCTTCCGCCTGGTCCTTCTCCCATTGAATCACCGGCAAGTTGGAGGCGGAGATCTCCACCGGGACATAGCGCCGGATTTCATCCGGAACCAACACGACGCCACCGGGGTGGAGTCCCAGATTTCGGAAGTGCCCGTCCAACTGCGTCGACCAGTAGAGGATCTCCGGCCAGGGATTTCTCAAGTTCAACGCCCTGCAGACATCCCGCGCCCAGTCTTGCACGGTCTTGCCTGGTTGCACCTCGACGAAGTCGGCTCGACGCTGGAGAAAGTTCAACGCCTTGCCGATCTCAGCGGCTGGCAGGCCATAGACCTTTGCAATCTCGCGTAAGGCGGCACGGGTAGCTAGCGTGTTCTGATTCGCCACCATCGCGGCATGCTGATGTCCATACTGCTTGAATACCCATTCCAGAATGGCCGGCCGTTCGTCCCAAGGGAAGTCCACGTCGATGTCCGGTGGATCGTGACGGCCAGGATTGAGAAACCGCTCAAAGAGGAGATTGTGTTTGATCGGATCAACGTGCGTGATGCCGAGACAATAGGACACGATTGAGGCAGCAGCAGATCCCCGGCCACAAGTCCGTGGCGCTTGGCGGACAATTTCATCCACCACGAGAAAGTAGTCTGCATAGCCCTTCTCTCGGATCACCGCGAGTTCCTTCTCGACTCGCTGTCGGACAATTACTGACAAGGTCCCATAACGCCAGATGGCGCCATCGTACGTTTTGCGTTGGAGCGTCTCAAAGGCAGCATCAGACGAGAGCTGACGGAAGGAGGGAAAGATGGTCTGTTTGAAGTCCCAGTCGGTGTGGCACTGTTCGGCAATCTGCCGCGTGTTGGTGACAGCTTCCGGAACATGCGGTAGATGTCGCACAAGCACTGATTCCGACATGAACCAGTGAGATGGGAGCGCACAGTGCTCGGCCTTGAGTCGTGAGAGTGTCGTGTTCTCTGCGATTGCGCGTAGCAGCCGATGGGCCTGATAGTCCGTTGGATGCAGGAATGCGGCGCGGATGGTGGCCACCGGCGGCAGGCTGAGTCGGCGGCTCAACGCAACCGCGTCTTGGAGAGCTGGTCCTGGCGTGAGCTCGACGTGGAGGTCCTCTCTTGACTCCGCCTGCCAGGCGGTTAGGGCGACAGGATCATCGGACAGCAACACCAATCCCGTGCGAAGCTGCGCCACGGTTTGGATGAAGTCAAAGGACACATCGCAGTGGCGAGCGGACAGGATCCGGCAGAGATTGGCGTACCCGGTGGGGTTCTTTGCGAGCAACACGGCCCGGTGCTGACCGGAGACAAGTTCCGCGCCGATGATGGGCTTCAGTCCATACTCACGCGAGACTTCAAGAAAGCGGATAGCGCCATAGAGTCCATTGGTATCGGTGAGAGCGATAAACTCCTGTCCTTGGTCTTTGACCACCTGGCAGAGGGCCTCTACCGTCGGGATACCCCACATCGGCGAATAAGATGAATGCGTATGCAGGTGGACAAAGGACACTCAATGACTCCTCCCATAACGAATGGACTGTTCGCCGAACCGGGCATGGAGCTGATCGAGCGCGACGGAGAGCTTCTTGGCCCGCTCCTGCCGACGCTGTTCCTCGACAGGCCAAGCATCGAACAGCGTAGTTTGCTCAGCGTAGCTTGTCAGCCCAGCCATGCTGAGTGTCATGGTTCGGAGTCGAATCCGCCGACGCATACACTTCTGAAAGAGGGACATCACCACGGAGGACAGATCACATTCCCAGCAGGTCTCCGGAGTGACATGCTCGTGTTTTGTGACTTCGAGGTGATCGCTGTACCGGATCATGAGCGAGAGACGGCCACAAACACGACGCTGACTCCGCAGCGTTCGGCAGAGCCGTTGCAACACGTCGAGCAATCGACCGGTCAGCACGCGATCATCGATTTCATCGGGATCGAAGAGGACCGTCTCTTCGAGCTGAGGCTGACTCGCCGGTGGCAACACCGGCAGGGAATCGATCCCTTGCGCCCAACGAGAGAGCTGCCCGGCATAGTCTCCCAGCGCTAGTTCCAAGGCATCAACGGGACTCTCCGCCACGTCCCCGAGTGTGTCGAGGTTTAGGTCATCGAGCCGTGACAGGACTTCTCGCATGCAGGGGCGCTGTAGGCCCGGCAGAGTGCGCACTGAGAGCGGCGCCATGAACACCGGCTCAGACCCTGGCCGGACATCATACAGTTCTGACGGCTGAATCAACGTCGCCGCAGTCTGAGCTACCAGCTTGTTGCTCCCCACACCGGCGACTCCGTCGAGTCGATACTGAGTGAGCACTTCGTGCTGGACTTTTGCCGCGATGTCATACGCAGGTCCGAAGAGGCGTCCGGTCCCAGTCAGATCCATCACAAAGGAACCAGCCTGAACCGGTTCCCAAACGGGAGCATAGCGTCTCACGATGTGAAGCAACGATTCCTCCGCCGTTCGGATTCGAGAGGGATTCGGAGGCAAGACGTGCATGGACGGACAGACCCGTCGCGCTTGCTCGACGGACATTCCGATTCCAAGACCTGCTTGCTCGGCTTCGGAGGACACTTCACGCAGGAGCGCCCGTGAGGTATTTAAGGGAGCGATCGCAAGTGGTCGCGTCGAGAGACTGGGATCATGCAGCCGAGCGACGGCGACTTCAAAGGCAGGAATCCCGAAGCACACAATCTGCCGGTCCATGGTGCCAACAGCCGAGGCCTCACTTTCGGAGATGGCGGATGACGCCGACGACAATCCCTTCGATCTGGAAACTGTCCGATGGCTTGATGACGATCGGCTGCATGGCGTCATTGGCGGGATGGAGTTCTATGGTGCCGGCCTTGCGAAGGTACGTCTTGATCGTGGCCTCGCCATTCACCAAGGCAATCACGGTCTGGCCATTGCTGGCAGACGAGTGTTTCTGCACCACGACAATGTCACCCGGAAAGATGCCCTCATTCTGCATGGATGTGCCTTTGACCCTAAGGGCGAAGGTCTCGCCACGACCGACCATGCTCTTCGGCACCTCGACGCGTTCCATCTGCGGAATCGGTTCAATCGGAGCTCCCGCCGCGACGACCCCGGCGAGTGGAATCTGCGAGGAGCTGAGTTGCATCAGGGCCAATTCCACCGTCATGGGAATCGGAATAGTGCCATCTTCATAGCGAATGATCGATCGGCGGGCGCGTTGGAGCGTCTGCGCGAGGGTCTCCTGCGTCATCCCCAGCGTCTTTCGAAGTTCCCGTAACGATCCCGGCCGCATGTGACATAATGTCACATGCTTTCGTGGATCTGTCAAGAGACGTGTCTCGTGGCGGATCTTGCCGCTGGGCGCGTCACCGACTTTGATCCGACAAAAATTATGGCGCGAGGGAGGAAATTATTAGCCAAACTCTGACCCTTCGTCTCACGGACACGGCGGAAGCCGACTTTGCAGAAATCTGGGCGTACCTTGCAACGAAGGCGACAAATCTGGATTTGTCCAAGCTGGAGAAAAAATCGCACTTTCCGCATGGCCACATTCCAGGGCATCACAAATGTATTGATGAGCTAACGGGGCAGCTCAAGAAGTGCTAAATAGTTCCAACTCGGACTAGTATTCCAGGCTTAGCGGACCTGCCCGAACAGACATATGGGCTGTCTCTCCGCTCCTACCGGTCCGCATGGACTCCTGGTCTGTAGCTCGTTCGTGGGTTGAAATTGGGGGAATCCCGTTTGTAAGCGGTTCTATGGCCATTTTTGTCCTGGTGGGGCAAACCCCAAATGGGACCGATTGCCAATGCCGGTGGGGGGGTATGCCGGGTGTGAGAGAGCGGTATCGGTGTTAGAGGAAGAGAGGTAGGGAAGGTAGGATCAGCAGGTAAGAATGTACGTCGTTAGCGGGGTCCACTTGGGGCGCGGAAATGAAGACAGGATGAGCCACAGATGACCCATCCTGTCCAATCAGAAGCCGCTGTTTATGCGGTTTTCGGAGGTTCTTGAGGGTCTAAATCTGTTTTCAAGACCGGCACGTTCGGCCGCTCCGTCACCCCTCCGTTATAACTTTGACTTTATTTTTTCAAGCAGTTATAAAATTTTGCATTTTCAACGGGAGGGGATATTCTGGAAGATTGAGCCCCTCAACCGCCGCTGCCTTTCAAGACGGGGAGATGTGCCCATAGCGTTCAAACATCTTTAAATTCATCACCCGCCGAGTTTTTAAACCGTTCGTATCGATGTCATTCTCGATTAAGCGCGTCGCAAATGCATGCCGTAAGGTGCGGAACCTGACGACAAACTTTTCGGTATCCAGCACGACGTCGATGAGTTCCGCCGCCCCACACGCTTTGTCCAAACCTCGGACGGCAGTATACGGTTTTCCGTTGGGTTTGGTAAACACCCATTCACTTTTATTTGGGAGTCCAGAAAGAGCGGCAAGGACGAGGGAATTCATTGGGATCGTCCTGGGCTTTGAGTTTTTGGAGTTGGCCGCTTGCATGGTGAGTGTCTTGAGCCGAAAATCAATATCCTCCCAACGGAGTGTTAGACCCTTAGGTTCGAGGAAACGAAGGCGCTGCCTCGGTTCTTTCGTCAGTGGCAGACTTATGACGAGATTCTCGCCTTTGAACAGCTTCCACTCGCGACATCGATTGTACATATTGGGGAAATAGCGAGTTCTCGATTCACCCGGACACGGACACCGGCTTTGATCCGACGTTGCCCATATTCTTCGAACAGAAATGACGAAATCTCGTTGAGACGTTTGTTTCTATGTGACCGATTCGGTAGCCTAGAGAAAGTGCCTGATAACAGGAAGATGAAGGGAGATTGACCAACCTTGTTGCACGAACACTAGTAGCGTTCTCTTAAGCCGAGGCTACTCAAACAGGATAACTCACGAGACTTTCTCAAGGTTCGATCTGTAAATTGCTCATAATTGGCTATGTTATTATGCCCTTGAGCGCTTATAGATCATTGCTGAATCGCAATCCTACTTTGAATTGGAGGTCGTGTCATGAGGATGTGGTCTTGCTCCATGATTCTTATAGCAGCAATCATTGGCACAGCGTTATCTCCTGCGGACTCCGCTGAAACAAAACTGCTGTTCCGAGCTCAAGGCGCGACCATTCCTGTAGGAAAGCCCATCGTTCTTGGTAAAGTGGAGGTTGCCCTCTATAGTGCAATCCGAGTGATCGCGAGTACACACCCCGATGCTAATGCAAGCGCGACGATCCGACTCATCGTCATGGAGGATGGGGAGCAATACTTAACGTCTCTCGACGCTATCGTAGTCCCACCAAAATCATCGGCAACAAGGCTATATCCAGTTCCGGGAAGGAAATTGCTCATCGAGGCGACTACAGATGGAAGCTCAGGCTCTACAAGTATTGATGTAATCGTGTATGGGACCCAATGATGATGACACGGGATCGTATCGGAACTCGTATGCCGTATGGCGCAGGAGCGGTCACGCTGGGCCTGTAGCCACACCCGTCTGGAGTACGGATTCCGCCCAATCTACCGGCGCCGGAGTTTACCAAGGAAGGATGATGGTTTCAGGTCGACGAAACAAGGGGATAACACTGCTCTACGACAGGCCGTAAAGAGCACAGTGGATCAGCCACAGGAGGAGTGAGAGATCCATCCAAAACTGAACTCCCTCAGGACAAGAACTGCGGTTCATAGCAACTGGGTTTTCGTTCGAGCCAGGAAGCCAGTCTGGCAAAAGAACGGAAGCCCTCAGAGGTACACACGGAGGAGTAGGACGTTCAGATACAATCCAGTGATCATGACCGAATGGAGACTCATTTCGCCTCATTCAACGCGACGCCAATTTGTGGATCATGCATGACCTCAACAGATTACTTGACCAACACATCAACCGTCGACCATCTCGTTCCACCACATCCTGAAAATAGACGCCCCGTCTCCATGGTGTGGTGATAGCTCTCGCTTCAGACTCGGAAATCGAATAAGCTGCACGAAGCGCCTATGCCTATCCTTGAACCGCCGACCAAAAGGAGAGTCTATGAAATGCCCACAGTGTCTTACGGAAAACGATGCCATGGCCACGAAGTGCTCAGTGTGTGAGCAAGCCTTGAATGCATCGCCAACGAAATCGGTGAAATACATGAGCTTTTACGCGGAGTATTTTGCCTTTCGGGAATTGGTGACGCCGCAGCTGATTAAAGTGATCTACTTTGTCGGAGCCTGCTTCATCACCGCTGCCGGGCTTTTGTCGATCTTGTCTCCTGATGCGTTGGATGAGTATGCGGCTGGTCCGATTTTCACTCGCCTTGGCGGGATCGCAGCCCTTGTGATGGGCAATTTGGTCTGGCGCATCATGTGTGAGGGTGCCATCTTGCTCTTTAGTCTTCATGAGCTGTTAGTCAGTATTGATACGCGGACAGGGTTACTTGTGCGGCAAGGCAAACGCGTTGAGCCGTGAAATGGCTCAATCCGGGTTTACGCGGAAGAACATCTATTGCCGCATGACATTCCCGCCGAACCGACGGATAAGACGAGTAGCGCTGCATCACCAGAATCATGTCAGGGCAGGGTGGAGTTTTGAGTTGGTACACGGATAGTTTTTCAACGCTCTCGATGAGACACCGATAAACGGCGTTATTGGTGAGGGGGCGGGCGTCAGTCGAATTGAGCCAGAGGTGGGCGACGATGTCGGCCTAATTGACCAATGAATGGGGTCTCTGCCGGAAGTCAAAAGCCCATCCACCATATTTCTTAGAGACCTGTCTCTGTTCGACGTCTGAGCTGATATCAACCTTCAGCCAACTAGAGATCTTCCCAGTAGACCACCAACATCAACTAGGCTATGGTGAATGCGACAAACCTTAACCGGGAGGTAGATCATGCCTGGAATGTTTGGTGATGACCCTCCTCTTCTTCTGATCACGATTGCCGTTGCAGTCCTTGCCCTTATTGTTTTCGCCTTCATGACAGCAGTTTTTAGTGCTGAATGCCTTGAACTTCCAAGGTCTCCTGACTAGTTTGATCCGTTATCCATACTGGCCACTACCTATCCACTGCTGTTTTTCCGCTTTGTGTGTGCCCTAAGCAATGCCTCTGGGGAAAATGCCAGTCCTCAGTGAATTCTATTTCCGATAAGAAATACAGATGTAGTCGAGCCGACAACCAACAAGTAGATGTCGGCTATGTCCATCACAGTTGGGGCGTCTCTGGCGCAATCGAGCCAAACTAAATGGAGGTGTTATGAATATAAGAATTATTCTATCAATGCTTGCGGTTGGAGTGTTGGGAACCGGAATGAGTATGACATACGCCGCCGATCCCATGGCAGAGAAAGAAGCCACACCCACGCTCAAAGAGCGCTTAACGAAAGATACGATCACGGGAATCTTAATGAGTATCAAGGGCGAGTACTACTCCATCAAGGATGAAGAGGGGAAACAGCACATGATCCATGTCGACAAGAGTACGAAGTTGGATGTGGTGAGGGCAGGTGACTTTGTGAAAGCGTATGTGACGGACAAGGGCCATGCGACGACGTTGCAGCGGGATAATTGAGTCAATGAGTCACTCCGGTACGATAGTGGTTGAAGAAAGAAGAAAACGAGCGCCTCTGCCAGTTCCTTCGAGAACCGTCAAACTGTGCCCCATTTGGTCATGCGCCCGTGATCCTCCGGATTTGCATTCACTGAGAGCCAAAAATAATTGTCTTCGGGTGATCGCTCCTAGCGCGGAGCGTCGCGTCAATCCCGTTCATTCTAGGCATGTTGATGTCGATGAGGATGATTCGTGGGTAGTTGTTCCACCAACCTGATTGCATCCATTCCGTTGCGGGCTTCTCCGACAATATTACGGTTTAAGTAGCCTTCTCGACAGTACCGGCCCATCCCCAACGGACAAGACCATTGCCGCCGGCACCTGGTGTGTGCGTGGTGGCAGCAATCCGGATCCCTATTGATCGTCTGGGGACTGGCGTGAGGTGAGCAGGTAAGGAATGCGGATAAGGGGGAGCAGGGCCATCCGTTCTCTGCTCCCCCCTGCGGAGACACGAACACTCAGTCCCAGTACCGCCCGCATCATGGAGTCCCTTCTGCTACGCCGGTCAGCGTGTTCGTGGGGAGAAGTCTATGTCGTACACTGGGGATGAGAGACAGATTGCCTGCGCGTCTCCATTCGATATTGAAGAGTCTCTACACGATCTCCGTACTTTTTGATTTCACAGTTCATAGGTCGCGGGATCTCGACGGGGATGCGACAATGGGGACCGAGGGGAGGCTCTAACTTACAGGTAGGCGGTTGAGACGGGAAGGTCCAGGTGAAGGGTGTCAAGCCCTCAGTTCAAGATTCACGGTGAGTATGCACCCCGGCACCAGTGCTTCGACAATGTCGTGTTGCTCTGTTGGGAGGGCGACGGTGTCGACCTCGAGAGGCAGCACGATATCGGGGAACGGGAGCGCCCGGCGAGAGAAGTTCACGAACAGAGGCCGCCATTCTTCAGGTGCGACGGGATTATTTCCCAACTCTTCGATGATCGTCAGCAACATTCGACTGGGGAGCAGGATGTGGCCGCTCGCAGTCCGACTGAATTGAATGGGAGACGGTTTCCGTCGAAGCTCATCATCATATCGATCTGCGGGCAACGGGGAAACGAGCAGGAGAGAGATCGTCGGCCTCTCGGAAGGCAGCAGGATAAATCTTCCTAATATCACATCCCCATTGTCATTCACGTGCCCCTGCGAGTGCAGCAGATTCATAATATCTGCGGCGAAGGCTTCTGCATCGTCCCGAGGTTCGACAAGGCCGTGTTCCAACATAATGTCCGCGACGTGGGCAAACATGGTTTCCATCGCCGCCTCGCTATAGGGAATCATTTTCCGGCCTATTGTTGTCATCCCTGACTCCTTCAAGTCCGATCTATCAAGGATCAAAAGAGGGTGTCAAGGGAGCAATCTGTGCCCGGTCAGCGCTCGGGAGATCGTTGGGGGCACATTTCGAAGGTGATCATTCTGGCTCGTTAGATCAACCGACGATGTGGGAGGTAAGAGGTTAGATACTTTTTTAGCGACCACGAGATGGTGTCGCGTGCGCCGTTTCGGTGTGCCTGGTAAACACCCACTTGTAGACAGAGGTCGATCACGTGAAGGCGATTCGCCAAGCTCAATGAGGTGCCTTTTTGATTTTCTCTGGGTTGGCGGTTGTGCCTATCGAAACCTTCAAGACTTCTGGCTCCCACGTCTGGCATTGTATCGGGGATTGTCGTACACCAACTCTGCCCGTTCATGCTCCGCCCACAAGCGCACGCCATAGACCTCTTGTAACTCCTGTTTGGCTTTCTCGTCGCCCTTTCGTGCCTTTCGAAACAGACTCTGCCGATGCATGTCTTCTTCTTCTTGACTCAGTGACCATTGTGCTCCCATGTTGGCTCCTTTGTTGCAATGTGCTCTTTCCGAGCGGGTGTCTTAGCGGAGGGCGGTTGTACACGAGTTGGACTTGCAATTCAAGGTGTAAAGAGTCGGAGCTGCTCTGGAAATTGACCAGGGTATTAGCTCCTGGTTCCGAGTGTGCCGAATACATTTCATGGTAGGGTCAACTGGTTACGAAAGGGGGGCCGCAATCCACATTATTGATTCTGCTCTTCTGTTGATGCTGCCCCAAGCGAATCGAGAAAGTTTGTGCCCTGAGGAGGGTTTGTCCATCGGTTGGCGAATGCGTACCGTTCCATGGGCGTTCAGCGTGGATTAGGATCTTAGGCGTTCGCACCGCTCAACATCCCCCAAACCGGTCTCACCGAGAAAGACAGACATGAGGCTGATCATTTCGACCGTTTGATCGCGGAATTCCAAATTAAGTTAGGGCGTGTCGCGATACACGACGGCATAACGGACGACGTCCCGTGTAGGTCAAAAATGCGGAAGGGCATAGAGGTTTCACTACGCCGATGTCTCCCCACTTTTTCACCCCAGAGGGAGCGTGGTGACCGCTTGCTGAAACTATATCGCCGAGTCGTAGGCGCAAGAAGATTAGGAGAAGCCACATCCGAAGTGCGTCCTCTATTCGGCAGGATGATCTTTACCAACCTCATACGGTTCCTGTGAACGCGGTACTAGGAAAACGGATGAGGGGAAGAGCCGTATTAGCCCGGGTTGCAGTCGAGCGAGCCATGCTCACTTCTGCGATCTGTACTTTCGTTGGATCGAATCCACAGAGCATAATTCTCATCGTCGACATATGCCGTAATGCGGTTCCCTTTCTCAAGGACCGACTTGTCCGTTCTCTTATCAGTCAGCAAGCTCAGTTCTTTCCCACTGTTGTCTTTTACCACGAAATAATCGCCATCCGAGCTTAACAATTCCCCGGAAATGGTATGGGTCCCTCTTTCTTGATCTTGATCGGCCCGCAAAGCATTTTGCCCGGGCGATATTTCACAAGGAGGTGCTTGTATACCGCCCATTGCAAACGAGACAGCACTCATCTGAAACATCACCAATAGCCCAAGCAACAATACAGTTCCTCCTGACGAAGCGCGAAAACCATTTGAAGCCATCATAAATGCCTCCTAGGTTTATAGGCCTGGCATGGAGGTTTTTTCGATATGACCTTCTAATACTTTAACAAATAACGGCCAGTAACCGTATCGGTGCTCTCACCAGTCTCTGCTGGATAGTCTCTCTAATTTATAGAAATGCTACTCGTCTCATAAATCTCGGAGAATGAGGGGCTATTCACACTCCTGTTGCCCGCTCTATGAATAAGTCAATGGGGTGCGGCTGTTTTCAGAAACGGTGGAGCAGCGTGTGCTCTTCAAGGGCATCGTGGGTCTGGCCTGGCGACAGGACAACCGTCAAGGCTGTTCGAGTATTCTCGGCGACCAGATGAATTTTTGTGGTCCATTCGCCGCAGGATCAGTCGATGGCGTGCGGGCCGTATTGTTCATACCCCGGTTCCATCAGGGTGAACCGAGACGTGGGTGTCGTCGAGAGCGGGCCGCCATCAGCATTGTGCTTTCATCCAGTCGGATAACATTTCGGGAAAGCGTCGATGGTAGATCGGTCCGTGGAATGGGAAAATCGAGTTCAATACTCGTGGGAGTATTGTCTTCTCCGCTGCCAAAGACGATTGCAAAGTCGTTGCCGTTGAATGCAGGATCGTGGTCAGAATGCCAATAGTCCCAACTGCCAGAACTGTGGTAAATCCGGCACGATGCCTATTCAGTGAAATACGAGAGCGGCGACCGCAGCGAGCAGAACAAGCCCGAGGGTACCCAGAGCACAACGGAGGACGTCCGTGTAAAACTCGTGCTTCGCTCCTTTTCAAAGTTCGAATGGAGGCTGCTTGGTTAGAATTTATTCCTTTTCTATCCGTTCCACTCCTCCCATATATGGGTGAAGCACTGGTGGGATTTCAACTGACCCGTCGGGCTGTTGAAAGTTTTCCAGGATTGCCACGACGGTTCGTCCTACGGCCAGACCTGAACCGTTGAGTGTATGGACAAAGTCGGCCTTCGCGTCTTTCTTTCCGCCGGCGGGCCGATACTTGATGCTCGCGCGTCTGGCTTGAAACGATTCGAAATTGCTGCAGGACGAAATCTCGCGATACTGTTGTTGAGACGGTAGCCACACTTCAAGGTCATAGGTCTTGGCGGCAGAAAATCCCATATCCCCGGAGCAGAGTGCCATCACACGATAGGGAAGATTCAAGTTCTGCAGGATCGACTCCGCGTGCGCTGTCAGCCGTTCAAGCTCCTCATAGGACCGATCGGGCGTTGTGAACGCGACCAGTTCCACTTTGTTGAATTGGTGGAGGCGTATGAGGCCTCTGGTGTCTTTTCCATAAGATCCCGCCTCTCGTCTAAAGCAGGGCGTGTAGGCGGTATACCGCAACGGTAAACGGTCCCCGCTCAGGATCTCTTCGCGGTGCAAATTGGTGACCGGTACTTCCGCAGTGGGGATGAGAAAGTAGTCTTCGTCTTTCAGACGGAAGAGATCCTCCTCAAATTTAGGAAGCTGACCGGTGCCCGTCATCGTCGATCGATTCACCATCAGGGGCGTGATCACCTCACGGTATCCATGTTGAGTGGTGTGTCGATCGAGCATGTAGTTGATCAATGCGCGCTCGAGTCTGGCACCGGCCCCCGTCATGACGGAAAATCTAGCACCGGCAATCTTTGCGGCCCGATCAAAATCTAAGATGCCGAGGTGTTCCCCGATGTCCCAATGGGGTTTGGGAGAATAAGAAAAAGAGGGGATGGTTCCCCATCGACGAACTTCAATATTTTCTGATGCATCAGCCCCCACCGGGACGGAGGCATGTGGGAGGTTGGGGATGCGTAGAGCGACATCGCTTAGGGCCTCCTCGACCGTTCGCAATGTTCCTTCGGCATCTTTGATGCGGTCTCCCACCTGCTTCATCGCGGCCATGGCGGTGTCAGCCGGCTCTTTGGCTCGGCGTAGACGGGCTACCTCTTCAGAGCCTTTATTGAGTTCGAATCGGAGTTGCTCGACCTGCGTCGTAATCGTCCGACGTTGTTCGCTCAACTGCTGGATATCGCTCCACTGAACGTCGTTCCCGCGTCGTCCCAGCGTGGTGCGAATGTGGTCAAGATTGTCGCGGAGCTGTTTGAGGTCGTGCACAGGGTATCCTTTAAAAAGCGGATGGAATCTAGCATCTAGGTTTCTGAGAGTCAACGAAACGGCCAAGATGCTGTGGCTGTCCGTTTCGGACCTGGGCAGAGGTTTGACATCAGTCAGGCATGGGGAAGAGGATAGGCACGATGCGCCGGATCTCCAATCCCCCCAACCCCTTTGAGTCTCGGCATCGTGATCTCCTTGAGCCGGCGGGTGTCGCCAAGGTGATGCTCTATACAGACGAGAGTCGCGAGATCTTGAGTCGTAACGACAGTCCCGACTTGCCGTTTCGGTGGAGTATCAATCCCTATCGTGGCTGTTTCCATGCCTGTGCCTATTGTTACGCTCGGCCGACTCATGAGTATTGGGGATTTGGCGCTGGAACCGACTTTGAAAGCAAGCTTGTTGTCAAGGAGGATGCACCGCGGCTGCTTCGCCAGGCTTTTGAGAGGCCTTCGTGGCAGGGAGAGCAGATTCTGTTTTCTGGAAATACGGACTGCTATCAACCGCTCGAGGCCAGTCACGGATTAACCCGTGCCTGCTTGGAGATCTGTGCCGAGTATCGAAATCCGGTGGTGATTATCACGAAGGGGGCATTGGTTCTTCGTGATCTCGATGTGCTCCTTCGACTGCAGCGAGAGGCGTGGGTGCTGGTATACTTCAGCATTCCATTTTCGCTTGACGAGGCGGCGCGCAAGATGGAACCACAGGCCCCGTCGATCGCCAAGCGGTTTGCTGCCATGAAGGCACTTTCTGACTCCGGCATTCCGACCGGTATTTCGATCGCACCCGTCATTCCCGGTCTAAATGAGGAAGATATTCCGGACTTGCTCAAGCGAGCGCAGCGTGCCGGGGCCTGTACGGCTACCTATAGTCTGTTGAGATTGTCAGGGAGTGTGGAGTCGGTGTTTGTTGATCGGATTGCGGAGGCATTCCCGGAACGGATGGGAAAAATCACCAATCGTCTCCGTGAGGTGAGGGGTGGGCCATTGACGGAGAGCCGATTTTTTAAGAGACGCGAGGGACAGGGGCTCTATTGGAAATTGATCGAAGAGTTATTTGAGCTGGCAAAACGGAAGGCGGGCTTTTCTGAAGGTGGCCTGAGCCCTGTTCCACAGACATTCCGCCGACCAGGTTGCGAACAACCGGCTTTGTTCTAATGTGGAGGACCGATGAAGCATAATCCAGGTTTCTTGAAACTTGTTGAGCAAGTGAAGCAACGAGTGAAGGAGTGTCGTGTCGGTGACGTGAAGGTGCGTCTCGATCGGGGTGAGCGGTTCCATTTCATCGATATCCGTGAGGATCATGAATTTGCTCAAGGCCATGCCAAAGGCGCCCGGCATCTTGGGAAGGGCATTCTTGAGCGGGATATCGAGTCGGTGGTTCCCGATAAGCAGGACTCAATCGTGTTGTATTGCGGTGGAGGCTATCGATCGGTGCTGGCGGCCGATGCGCTGCAACAGATGGGGTATGAGAATGTGCTCTCTATGGATGGAGGGATTCGCGCGTGGAGGGAATCCGGCTTCCCGCTCGACTAGAGAAGTCCTGTAGGAAGTGGGCTACTTGTTGACTCGATCGAACTCCTTGATGACTTGCTCCGTGAGATCAATCGTATTCTTGTGGTAGATCACGATTTTGACGGTCTGCTCGCTGCCTTTATCGACCACGAGGGCCACGCCGCCTTTTTCCGCGACGGTTTGTGTCGCTGCGGAGATTTTCTTCATATACTCATCGACCAATTCCTTCTGCTTCTTCTGGATCTCCATGTTGAATTCTTGCGCCCGTTTTTGGAAGTCCTGAACCTTCGCTCGGAACTGCCCTTCCTTCTCCTTCTTTTCCGTCTCGGTCCATTTGGGGGCCTGTTCCTTCAATTGTTTGTCGGTATTGCGGAGCTCTTCTTCATCTTTGCCAAGCAGTTTCTGCTTGCCCAGAATATGTTCCTTGAGTTCGTCGAGCGCGCGCTTCCCTGCCTTAGATTTTTCCAATACCGATTGCGGATCTACGACCCCCATCTTGAATTCGGCCGCCTGGCTGAATGAGGCCAAAAAGAAGGGTGTGAAAACAAACAGCACGGCAAGGAACAGTGCTCGAACAGCAGAAATAACCATGGTGTCTCCTGTTATGTGGTACCCAAAACGAGGAAGCGTCGGCAGAATAACCGTGGATGAATTGGTCTGTCAAGCGAATGACCGGTTACCAGGAATCAAAACTGATGGGTTCCTCGCGAATCCAGATTTCGATTCCGTGTTGCCATTTCAATCGCCGTGAGACTGCGTTCAGCGCTCGTGCATCCGCGTGATTGGGATCGAACGGATCACGAACTTTCTGCAGTTTTTCTTTTTTGAGAGGGGGCTTATACCCAAGGTCCTTCATCGCGAGGGCCACCAGGTTCAATTGAAAGAAGCGCGGTGTTTGATTCAGATCAACCAACGCCGCTTCCTCTGTTCCCTCTGCAGCGCGATGAGCGCGGTACAGCTCAATGACACGGCCTTTGAGGTGGGTCCGTTGCGACTCGGTGAATTCGAGCAAGGCCAGCTCTACGAGGAGCGCGTTTGTCGCGCCATTGAATGACGGCATATCGAGAAGTTTGCTGAGAAATCCCATTGAAATCCTCGCGGTAAGATCGTGAAGTCTTAATGCGGCAGCCTGTTCCTTTCAGGAAACGCGTGAAGGTTACGCGAGAGTGTACTGAAACAGGTGGTGTTTTTCTAGACGGCAAAAAGAGGGGGATGGCGAGCGGAAGCTTGCTGAAATCGAATCACACGATCAGTTATTTAACGAAGCTCTTCATGGTCTTCGTAACAGTCTCTACCCCTTTCCGTATGGTCCTGCCGAGGGTATCCATACCATGTGAGGCTATGGAAGTCCCAACCTGATGGATCGCGGATCTCAAGAACTTGCTGTGCTACCTCGGTAGCGGTGGAGCCATTCGACGGTTTACCGATGTTTTGCAGCATGGAGGTCGGTGAGTGGTATTGAGAACGCATCACCATTGAGGAAGTCTGCACGTATGCGGACGGTGCCGTCTTTGATGCACAGGTGTTCGATGATCAGTTTCTTGCTTGATTCTGGGCTCTGACCGGTCTTTCCGGCGCCTCGCGCTCTTCAACACAGCTCTCCTAGTCCTTGCCTTCCTTGACCTTCCTGTCAGGCGGCACCTATAATCTCACTGTTTCTTGGCTATAACGTGCTGATTCAACGAGGAAAATGGCTGAATTCACCCACTTCAATGAATCGGGTCGGGCCCGGATGGTCGATATTAGTGCCAAGGAGCAGACTGAACGGTTAGCTACTGCTCAAGCGAAAATCTTTTTACTTCCCGAAACCCTTGAAAAGATTCAACGAGGTAAGATCGCCAAGGGCGATGTCTTGGCCGTTGCGCAAGTCGCTGGTGTGATGGGTGCGAAGAAGACGCCGGATCTGATTCCCATGTGTCATCCGATTCTACTCACCAGTGTCGATATCACATTCAAAGAAGAATCGCAGCCGGATCCAACAGGCCGCTGTTCCGTTACCATTACGGCTACTGCTAAGACGACAGGGCCGACGGGAGTGGAAATGGAAGCCATGACGGCCGCGACGGTCGCGGCGTTGACTATCTATGACATGTGCAAGGCGGTCGATCGAGGAATGAGTTTTAGTGAGGTCTGTCTCCTGTCGAAGTCAGGCGGGAAGTCGGGGACCTATACCAAGAACGGTTGAAGCTCGGGCTGACGGGGAGGGTGAGGGAGCAGTGATCACGGTTAAACTTTTTGGACTGACAAAGTCGCTCGCGGGAAACCAAGAGTCTCTTTCTTTGATGTTGGAGAATGGACGGCACGTGAAAGATCTGGTTGCTCAGATCAGCGCCACCCATCCGCAAATTGGAGAATTGATTACCAAGAAGAAAGTTCTTGTGTCTGTCAATCAAGAGATCGCTCACGGAGAGACGGCTCTTCACGACACCGACGAGGTGGCGTTGTTGCCTCCTTTTGCCGGAGGGAGTTCCATGAATAGTGAATCGGATGACAGCCAATTCGTCCGTGTGCAGCAGGAGAATTTTTCCATCGATCAGGAGCTTGATCGGGTACGAAGCCGATCAAAACGGATCGGCGGGATTGCCACGTTCTTGGGTATCGCGCGTGATCGATCCCGCGGGCGAGATGTCGATGGGATTACGTTTGAGCACTATGAAGGGATGGCACAGAAGACGCTGCGCGAGATTCGTGAGCAAGCCCTCAAAGAATTCGATATTCTCGAGTTGCTGATCATTCATCGGTATGGAGCAATCACGGTCGGGGAGAATATTGTGCTCATCATCGCCGGGGCGGAGCACCGTGCCGAGGCCTTCACCGCTTGTCGGTGGGCCATCGACGAACTGAAGCAAATCACGCCTATCTGGAAGCTGGAACATACGCCGCAAGGGGAAGTTTGGGTCGAGGAACATCCTTAGAGATGGGAAGGCGTGAGGGGAGAGGAGTGAACGGGAAAGGGTGTTTGGCAGGAAGAGGAAGCTTGTGAATCTGGAACCGATCAGTGCCGATCTTCCATCTGTAGCGGATGCGTATGGTCGGCCTCTTGGCAGCCTACGGTTGTCCGTGACGGATCGCTGTAATCTCCGCTGCAGTTACTGTATGCCGGAGCCGGAGTATGTCTGGCTGCCGCGAGAGGATATCCTGAGCCTTGAAGAAATGGCGACGCTGGTCGGCTATTTCACCGACTTAGGTGTCGACAAGGTTCGGTTGACAGGTGGGGAACCTCTGTTGCGAAGAGACCTTGCGCGATTGGTTCGGCTACTGCGACAGAATCGTCGAATCACCGAAGTCGCCTTGACGACGAATGGCATTCTCTTGGCAGAGCAGGCTCAAGGACTCTACGAAGCGGGGCTTGATCGGGTCACTGTGAGTCTTGATACCCTTCGACCAGAGCGATTTCGCCAATTGACCAGACGTGATGAATTTTCACGTGTTGTCGAGGGAATTGAATCGGTTGGGCAGGTGGGATTTTCAAATCTGAAACTCGATACGGTGGCGATTCGCGGATTCAATGACGACGAGCTGATCCCTTTGATCGAGTTTGCCAAGCATTATCAGGCCGAGGTGCGGTTTATTGAATACATGGATGTCGGTGGGGCGAATGAGTGGAATCCCAATAAGGTTTTGTCCCAGGATCGCATGCTTGACCTGTTAGGTCGACGGTATGGCCAGATCATCCCTGTTCCTGAGCGTGGCACAGCTCCAGCGCAACGATTTCGCTTGCCGGATGGGACAATCTTTGGGATTATTCCCTCGACGACTCAGCCCTTCTGCGCCCATTGCGACCGTAGTCGTGTGACCGCCGATGGGATTTGGTATTTGTGCTTATATGCTGCGTCGGGTGTGGATCTACGGAAACCGCTTCGACTGGGTGCCAGTTCCGCAGAGATGCGAGAGCTAGTTCGATCAGTATGGACGGCTCGTCATGATCGTGGGGCTGAGGAGCGGAAGGCGTTGGAGCGGCTCGGGCTGCGATCCAGAGGGCTGATCGGTATTGACCAGCTTCGCGAAGATCCACATTTGGAAATGCATGCTCGAGGCGGATGAGATTCTATCCAACGGATTTGCTACAATGCGCCCCATTCTCAGTGGGGTGACGGCAGTCCATCGTTCAACAGTCGATCATCTCATGAGTCGAGTGCTCCATGTATGACTTCAGAGACGGAGTGGATATTTCTACGAGGCGCTGAGTTTTTGGGGACTGCATCATGACGGCTCTGGTTTCTTGTCTTGAGAGCTGTGGCTCTCTCGTAAGGCCTCGGTGAGAAGCCTCATGCGATGAGGCCGAACGGGTCTTTATCTCGCTGCATGGTGTCGGCTCGATCGTTCCGATGATGTGGAGCGGGCTGACGGTGTGATGGGAACAGATTTCTGGCTAGGGCGTGGTCTTACATGGGTTTCTCCCCGTACCGGTTTGGATAGGAGAGGGTACGATGGTCTGGTTTAAAAAAGATAAGCCCAACGATTCCGTTCCTCCTCCGCGCTCAAAAGGCAGTGAGGGAATGTGGCTCAAGTGCAACCATTGTCGCGAGATCGTCTATCGGAAGGAAGTCGACCGCAACAACAAAGTCTGCCCGAAGTGTGAGTATCATTTTCCGATTTCTGTCACGGAGCGGATCGGGTTGCTCATCGATCTCGGTACGTTCAAAGAATGGGACGCGGGATTGGAAGCACAGGATCCCTTGGTCTTCCAGGATACCAAACCCTATCGTGATCGTGTGAAGGCTCACCAGGAGAAGACCGGGCGCAAGGATGCCCTGGTGATCGGAGAAGGGTTGGTGAATGGGAGCCGTGTGGTGTTGTGTGTATTCGACTTTAGTTTCATGGGTGGGAGTATGGGGTCGGTCGTCGGTGAGAAGCTCTGTCGCGCGGTCGATCGTGCGTTGGAGTTGAAATTGCCAGTAATCTTAGTGACCGCATCCGGTGGGGCTCGGATGCAGGAAGGCATTCTCTCGTTGATGCAGATGGCCAAGACGTCGACGGCCGTGGCGAAACTCGGTGAAGCCAAGCTGCCGTTCATCTCCATTCTTTCCGATCCCACATTTGGCGGCGTCACGGCCAGTGTGGCAATGTTAGGTGATGTCATCATTGCGGAACCCAAAGCCTTGATTGGATTTGCAGGCCCTCGCGTGATCGAGCAAACGATCAAGCAGCAATTACCCGACCAGTTTCAGCGCGCCGAATTTCTGCTCGAACACGGCATGATCGACATGATCGTTGAACGTCGGCGTTTGAAGGAGACGGTCGGCACCCTCGTGAATCATTTTTAGATTCCTGTATCCCTCCGGCGTATTGATGAGCTATTCCTCAGTGATTGAATATCTCTATGGTCTCCAGAAACACGGCATCAAGCTGGGTTTGGAGACGATGCGTATTTTGTTGGATCGAGTGGGCCATCCGGAGGCGTCGCTTCAGGTCCTCCATGTCGGAGGCACGAATGGAAAAGGATCCACGGCTTCGATGGCGGCGGCGATCCTGCGCTGTGCCGGTCGACGTGTCGGATTGTATACGTCCCCTCACCTTGTCGACTTTCGGGAACGGATTCGCGTTAACGATCAGATGATTCCGGAGGATCGAGTGGAGGCACTGCTCACACGATTACGGACGGTGCTGACGGATGATCTGCATCCGACGTTTTTTGAGATGACCACGGCTCTAGCCTTTCTGCATTTTACGGAATCAGCGGTGGATGTTGCCGTCCTTGAGGTTGGGCTGGGGGGACGGTTTGACGCGACGAATGTGGTTGAGCAGCCGCTTGCCTGTGCGATTACAACGATCGGCATGGACCATCAAGAGTATTTGGGAATGACGGAAGGGGCCATTGCTTTTGAAAAAGGTGGGATCATTAAGCCCGGCGTGCCGGTTGTGATCGGCAGGATGGGGCCGGAGGCAGAACAGGTCTTGTCCGACATTGCCAAGGATCGCTCCGCGCCACTTTGGCGTCTTGGTCGAGAATTCTGTCTTGATCAGGATCGGGACGGACGACTGGTGTACCGAGGGGGCACGCATGTGATCGAGGGGGTGGAGTGTGGCTTGGTCGGTCGCCACCAATGGGACAATGCCGCCTGCGCGTTGGCGCTTCTGGAGGCAGCCGATCAACGTGGACTTGCCGTGGACAGGGAGGAGGTCCTGGAAGGTGTGCGGACGGTCTCATGGGAAGGGCGATTAGAAACGATCGATGAAGACCCCGTTGTGGTGCTCGATGGAGCGCATAACCCGGCTGCGGCGGATGTGCTCGCTCGGTATCTGACTGACTACGCCATTCAGCACCCAGCTTCTCGGATTATCCTTGTCTGGGGCATGATGCGGGACAAAGATCATCGGGGGTTCATCACTCCGCTCTTGCAGGTGGTCTCAGAGGTCGTTTTGACTCAAGCGGCCCTTGCGCGATCCGCTACAGTCCACGAGCTCCGTGCGGTGCTGCATGAATGGTCGGGGCCTGTGCAGGAGGCGATGCTTCCGATGGACGCGTTGGCTCTTGCCAGAGGTCGGGCGAGGCCACAGGATCTTATCTGTATCACCGGCTCGCTCATGCTCCTGGGGGATATCAAAGCGGCAATACGTGGCTGTGATCTGTCTCCGATTCGCGGCTAACATGGAGGATCCTCTCGCGTGGCTTCGCCAAGGGGGTCTGCTTACCGTTCTCACGCTTCTGCTTTCCCCGCTTTCTGTTTCCGCAGCTGATCACCAGGGAGGAAGTGCCGGATCTTCTTCGGCTTCTACTCCTCTGGATATCACGGCGGAGCGGATCGACTATCAACAAGAACAGGAAATCTACGAGGCGAATGGAGCCGTGATCATTCGCCAGGGAGGGATTACGCTGACGGCGGATCACGCGACCATTCAAGCTCTACCCGGGATTCTTACCGCCGTCGGGCATGTTCATCTAACCGATGTACAGGCTGATGTGACCGCCGAACGATTGGAATTAAACGTCAATACCGAGTCGGGTATTGCGACGCATGGGGAGCTCTTCATTCCTTCCCGTAATGCGCTCGTAGCGGGTCGATACTTACAGCGGTTGTCCGAATACCACTATCGTGTGAAAGACGGCAGCTTTACCAACTGCGATGCCCAAGAAGGAGAAGTGCCGGCTTGGCGGTTCCGCTTCAAGGACGTGGACATGACGATCGGCGATATGTTGGCCTTCAAGGGAGGATGGTTCTGCATCCTAGACGTGCCCACGATTCCTCTTCCGACCTTCTCCTATCCAATGACGAGACGACAAACCGGGTTCCTGATTCCTACTCCTAAGTACAACAGTCGTTTTGGGTTCGGCGCGCAGGCCCACTTTTTCTGGGCGATCAGTCCAAGTCAAGATGTGACGATCTCACCGTCCTACTACAATCGATTGGGATACGGGTCAGATTTTGAGTATCGCTACATATTGGATCGTCGATCGCGGGGAAAATGGTTCGTGAGTTACCTGCAGCAGACCCAGCTCCCGGATGGTACCGGTGCAAGCGACGGAGGTGAGAATGGTAAGCAAGCCCGTGCAACAGTGACCGGGACCCATACGCAATATCTCACGAATACCTTGTTGTTGCGGGCCAATGCCAACTTGGTCACCGACCCGAACTTTTATCAGCAGCTGAGCAACTCAGGCGTCCTCAGAGCCTTGCCGAGTGCCGAATCGAATCTTTTACTCTCCCAACGGCTTCCCTACGGCAATCTCTATCTCTTAGGTTTGTATTTGCAGCCGTTACAGGCCGGCGGGAAGGATACCTTCCAGCGCCTTCCTGAAGCCGGATATAATTTGCCCTATGTGTCCCTATTCAATTCACCTGTTCAATATGGCATGGAAGGGAACTACGTCAACTTTTACCGAGAGGACGGGTTTTCCATCAACCGATTCAATCTTGTTCCTGGCATTGCCACGGAACTGATTCAGCTCGGACATATTTTAGGTATTCGACCTCAGGCAAAGTTTCGGGAGGCCTATTACACGAGAGGCGCGCAGTCGGACGGCGCTCAACATCGAGAGACGTTTTGGCTGGGGGTCGATGCGACATCGAAGCTCACACGCCGCTTTTCATTGGCTGATGGCAGCAGTCTCTTGCATACGATGGAACCGACGGTGACCTATGAATATGTACCCGACACCAGACAATCGGCATTGGCACAAATCGATCAAGCCGATGATCTGCCCAAGAAGAATCTCGTGACCTACATGCTCCGGAGTCGTGTGCTGGAATCTGGTTCCCGGACGGCCTTCAACTGGCTGGATCTCACTGTCGCTCAGAGCTACCATGTCGGAGGCGTGCAGACGTTGGCGCGAGAGTTTACGCCTGGCGTTGCCCCTTTTCTCGGCTCGTTCACTCAGCCGATCCAGCCGGCGACGGTCCCCATTCAAGGCAAAAAGTTCTCTGACATCTGGATGCGAGCCGTGATCGGGAATAATCTCCCTCCGTTGAGCGGTATGTCACAGCTGGACACTCCGATCTTTGGTCAGGCAGCTCAAGCCTGGGCGCTTCGGCCTCCCATCAATCGGTATGTAACCATGGACGCGTTTTTTGATCCGTATCAGCTGACCATCAGCCAATTCAATGCTGATCTCCGCTTTCAGGAAGGAACCAATTGGTATCTTGAAGTTGGGCAACGCTATACGAAGGATGGCAATCGGGTGCGGCGAGGGGATATTTGGAATCCCATCTCCTTCAATGAAGTGTTTGCTCCCACAAAAGAGATTCAATTCGTAACGGTGGGGGGCGGGGTACGCACCCCCTGGGGATGGACATTCGGGGCCAAGACCTATTATGACGTGAAGCATGGGAGAAGTCCTGAACTGGACGTTGTCGCCTTGTATCAGAATCCATGCAAATGTTGGTCATTGGGGCTCCATTACATTAAATTCCCCGATCGTGAGCAGTACGGCTTTATGCTGAATTTTACGGGTGTCGGCGCTGTGGGCAATGCGGAGGCTGTTCTCATGCGGACGTTGTTGAATCCGCTGGTATACGGAGAACGCGGCCTGCCCTGGCCGGCTCCTGGGGGACCCTATGGATTGCCACCACAGGTTTCCGAGGCCACCGGGACTCAACCGGGTGTTCAAGCCGGGCGCTGATCCGTATTTGACTCTAAAATCAGTGGTAGGGTACGATAATGACGTCGTGCTATGTGTGTGATGGTAACTCTGTAAGGAGGGAAAGACGTGGCTGGTGATGCCTTGAAAGTAGAAGATTCGACATGGGATGCAGAAGTCATGAAGGCTTCTGAGCTTGTGATGGTCGATTTTTGGGCCGTCTGGTGCGGACCTTGCCAAATGGTTGCTCCAATCGTCGATGAATTGGCGAAAGAATACGCCGGGAAATTGAAAGTTCGGAAGTTGAACACCGATGAGAATCCTGAGGTCGCTGGTCGGTACCAGGTGATGAGCATTCCGACCATTCTGTTCTTTAAGAACGGTCAGCCGGTTGAGAAGTTGGTTGGAGCCAGGCCAAAACGTCAATTCAAGGAAATGATTGATTCACTCCTTGCTCAACATGCTGGGACTGCCTAAGGCGTCTCGTCGCAGCCATGCTCACTGAGCTGCGCATTACGAATTTTGCCGTCATTGAGCGACTGAGTCTGGAAATCGACTCAGGGTTTACCGTATTGACCGGAGAGACCGGGACAGGGAAGTCCCTGTTGATCGATGCGGTTGCGCTTCTTGTTGGTGGGCGCGTCTCAAGTGAGCAAGTCCGCTTTGGTGAGGATGAAGCGCAGCTCGAAGCGGTCTTCGAGATACCACCCACCCATCCCATCCTTCCTCGTCTTCGGGCCCAAGGGCTTCTTGGTCCGAACGATTTTGAACTGATCATCCGACGTACGATCGCTCGATCCGGGAGAAACCGCGTGTATCTGAACGGCGTGCTCAGCCCGGCGCACACGTTGGAAGAGTTTGCCGGCACTCTCATTGATATCCATGGCCAACATGATCAGCAGTCGTTGCTCTCCAGCTCCGCTCAGCTGGAGGTATTGGATGCATTTGGCCGTCTGCAAGATCTACGGAGTCACTATCGCTCAAGTCATCAAGAGTGGACTAGGGCCCGTCACGCACGTGCTGAATTGGCTGCCGCGAACGACCAGCGGATGCAGCAGCACGATGTGCTGAGCTTTCAGCAACAAGAATTAGATCAAGCGGCCTGTCGTCTTGGAGAGGAAGAAGCGCTCCAAGCTGAGCGGCAACGGTTAGCCTCGTCTCGTCGTCTGACGGAATTGGCATCGGAGGCGCAGGCACAACTGCAGGCGGATGGGCAGGGGATTTTAGCCGGTGTGGCATTGGTCGAGCGAGCGGTAGGAGAACTGGCTCAGCTCGATCCGGAGATGAAAGGCACTGCAGGACTTGTCTCAGAGTCCAGAGTCCTTTTGAAGGAAGTCGCGGATGGTCTTCGTGGGTATGTCGAAGGGCTGGATGCCGACCCATCACGGTTAACGACGATCGAGGATCGTTTAGCGGTCATCCACAGAATGAAGAAGAAATATGGAGGGACGATTGAAGCCGTGCTCGCGACGCAGAGCCGGGTGAAGGAAGAGTTGGAGCGACTCAGCCGCTCAGGCAGCGAGCTTGAGCAGTATGATTGTCTGATCCAGGAACAACAGAGGTCCGTTGCCAAGCTGGCGCGCCAGCTTTCGGAAAAGCGGACCGAGGCTGCGACCTTGTTGACGAAACTGGTCGGAAAAGATCTCGAGGCGTTAAAGATGGGACCAGTGAGATTTCTTGTTCAGTTGGAGCCAACAGGGTCAGGCGACGAGTATGGTCCTGATGGGGTTGATCGGGTTGAGTTCCTGTTGTCGACGAATAGCGGTGAGCCCCTCAAACCCATGGCTCGTGTGGCCTCCGGAGGGGAGCTCTCTCGGGTCATGTTGGCGCTGAAGTCTGTCCTTGCGGACGTGGATCATGTGCCGGTGCTTATTTTCGACGAGATTGATACCGGGGTCGGAGGAGCCGTCGCCGCCACGATCGGTAAGCGTTTGCGAGCCTTGGGACACTATCATCAGGTGTTGTGCATCACTCATCTTCCACAAGTTGCCTCGCAGGCCGAGCATCATTTCTGCGTTGAAAAGTCAGAGGTCAAGGGACGGACGGTGGCCAAGGTGCGGGTCTTGGCAGGGGCCAGTCGAGAGAGCGAAATCGCGCGCATGCTCGGCGGTGAGCGAGTGACTCAAAAGACGCGGGCAACGGCTGCAGAATTGATCGCTGGAGCACAGGAGTAGCTTAGGCAGCTGGAGCGGCATTCAAAGTCGAGATTGAGGCGGTCGATTCCTTGACGACATCGATGAACAGGTCCAGAAGCTGTGGATCGAACTGCATCAGCGATGGGTTGGTGATCTGTTGAATGGCTTGTTCAACGGAAAGGGGAGAGCGTCCTGGAGCATCTGCAGTCAAATGGTCAAACAGCTGAGCCATACCCACAATGCGAGCCAAAAGCGGAGTCTCCGTACCGTGAAGTCCAAGGGGGTATCCTTGTCCATCCCATCGCTCATGGTGTGCGGCGATAATCTGTCCCACCTCAGCCGGTAGCCCTAAGTGTGCGATCATCCGAGCCCCGTTGCCGGGATGTTCTCGGCACAAAACAGGTTCCCGTGACGGCAGAACTTGATCGTCAGAAAACCGATAGTGAGGCAGGCTCGTTTTGCCGATGTCATGGAGAAAGGCTCCCACAGCCAAGGCCTTTTGGTCCGTGAGCGAAAGATTGAGTCGAGCAGCCATTAATGTGGCATAGAAACTCACACGACTCGAATGATTCAATAACGAACGATCAGTCGCCTCAAGGATGTCGGAAAACAGCGGAAGCGGTGTCATATCGTCTTGCAAGGGTATCGCTGCCGCAGGCTCATCGCTTGGAGACAGCGAAAAGTATTTGGTTTGGAGGGTTTGCCACGCATGGGTGCCCCGTTCCGGAGATCCCCAAAGATCCGGTGAGTTGTGGAGGTATCGCCGAAGAAAATCTAGTCGACGTTTTTTTTCAATTGTCTGTTGAATGAGCGTGGTCAGTTCGTGCGTATTGAACGGTTTAAGTAGATAACCTGCCGCGCCGTGACGAATGCCCTCCATGGCGGATTTGAGGCTTCCATATCCCGTGACAACCACAACTTCTATGTCGGGGTATTTGAGCTTGATTTCTTGGAGGAGTTCTAGGCCTGGGCGATCCGGAAGTTTCTGATCGAGGGTAATAAGGTCAATCGGCTTCGTTCCGAGAAGCTTAAGTGCCATCCTGGCATTCTCGGCACAGTGGATGGTGCAAAACGGATCAAGCACAACTTTCAATGCGTCTCGTGGGCCTACTTCATCATCAATAATGAGAACAGTGGGTCTTGCGGGAGGTTGGATAAAAGTCGTCATTCGATCAATACTAGAGGATGCGAAATGAATTTTAAGCAAAATCCATTCCTTATCAACATCTTATAGTAAATGTACATATATGGTATCAGGATTTATTTTAAATGCTACATATATGAACGTGAGATAAGTCTATGAAATATTGTTTATGTATCAATGATGGTAACACGTGCAGAGACGTGGCATTCTTGTAGGCACGTGTGTCATTCTTGCATAGTATGTTCGGAATCCTGAGTAGTTGAGTTGTCCGGTCGCCCGATACCGAGTGTATCCATCCGATACTTGAGCATTCGACGACTGATCCCCAGTAAGTTCGCCGCATGGGTCTGGACATAATTAGTCCGCTTCAAGGCATTGAGAATGATTTCCCGCTCAAATTCCATCACGGCTTTCTCGAGCGACATTCGACCAGCGAGGGTGTCATCGCGGAGCGATGGCGAACGCGAGCTGCTCTTCATCGATGTCGGTAAATGCTCCGGGGTAATTTCCGTTGCATGTTGAGACCAAATGAATGCCTGCTCAATAACGTTTTCAAGTTCACGCACATTCCCCGGCCAGGGATAACGGGTCAGGAGTTCCAGCGCCTCTTTCCCAAATTCGATAGGGGGACGCTGTGCTTCCTCCAACCGTTTCTCCAAAAAATGATTGGCGATGAGGGAGATATCTTCGGTTCGTTCACGAAGAGGAGGCAGATAGAGTGAGATCACATTGATGCGATAGTAGAGATCTTCTCGGAACAGCCCTTTTCGGACAAGGTCATCGAGGTTTTTGTTGGTTGCCGCGACGATGCGGACATCGACCTTAATCGGCTGCACTCCGCCGATTCTTGTAAACACTCGTTCTTGAATGACGCGCAACAGCTTGGCTTGCGTAATCGGACTGAGATCGCCGACTTCATCGAGGAATAAAGTGCCTGTATTCGCCAGTTCGAACTGCCCGACACGTCTGGCAGTGGCGTCCGTAAAGGCTCCCTTTTCGTGGCCAAACAGTTCGCTTTCAATCAGAGTTTCTGGCAGCGCAGCGCAGTTGAGTGCGACAAACGGACGTTCTCGGCGGGAACTGTTGTAATGTAAGGCTTTGGCGACCAACTCTTTGCCGGTCCCACTTTCTCCGGTGATGACCACCGTGGTTGTGCTGTCGGCAACTTGTTCAATTTTTGCGTAGATCTCCTGCATCCCCTGGCTTTTTCCGATCAGATTGTGAAACGCGTATCGTTTGACGACTTGTGCTCGTAATTGGGTGATTTCTTGTTCCAACCCCGAGGAGTTCAAGGCGCGGTCGATTACGATTCGAAGTTCGTCGACGTCGAAGGGTTTCGAGAGATAGTCGGCCGCCCCCAACTTCATCGCGTCCACGGCAGTTTTCACGGATTTGGTGCCGGTGAGCATGATTACCGGAGTGGATTTTCGCTCAGTTCTGAGCATCTGAAGCACGGCGAGACCGTCGGTGCCAGGCAGGGCGATGTCGAGCAGAACCAGGTCCGGGGCTTCCTTGCGGAAGATATCGAGGCCTTCAGGACCGTCACTCGCTTGGGCGATATCGTACAGAGGCTCCAGCACCATTTTCAGCGAGGCACGGACCCTGGCCTCGTCATCAATCAATAATAGTCGTTTTTTTGCAATGACGCTTTCCACAAGAGCTCCTTGGGTACTACTGATGTAGCGCAGGAAGAGTAATGCGGAAGGTCGTTCCTTGACCGACCATACTAGTTACGTGAATGTTGCCGTGATGTTCTTGAATGATCTGGTGTGCGATGGTTAATCCGAGCCCGGTTCCCGCGTTCATCGTGCTTGAATGTTTCGTTGTGAAAAATGGATCAAAGATGTGCTCAAGATTCTCCGGCTCGATTCCATTTCCGGTGTCTTCAATGTCGATCTGCATGAAGAGGGCACCCTCTGGCTCCTGAAATTGATGTGTCCGCACCCGGAGGATCCCAGGTCCCTCACCCATAGCATCGAGGGCGTTTAAGAGGAGATTCAAAAGCACCTGTTTGATTTGCTGCCGATCCAGCATGCCACGAGGAAGCTCAGGCGCCAACTGTTTTTCAATCTTGATCCCTCGCCTGTCCGCTTTAACTTGGACGAAATACACACAGGATGCGACGATATCATTTAGGTCCTCGTCGGTCACCTGCGGTTCCATGTAGCGGGCGTAGTCAAGAATCTCTTGAACCAATCGCTCAATCCGATTGACGTCCTCAAGGACGATGCGGCTGAACTCCCCAATAAATTGACTGTCGTCTTTCCGTTCGGGGGCTAGTTGAATAAAGGTCTTAATGGAGGTTAACGGGTTGCGGATTTCATGGGCAAACCCACCGGCAATGATTTCCAGTGAGCGCAATCGGTCGGTTCGGCGCATGAGAGATTGGGATTGACAGAGATCCTCATAAATCAGGATCGAATCGAGTGCATTGGCGGCGCCCTGGGCCATCGCTGTCAGGAGTTCCATGGTAACGGATGAGAGCGATGCGTGTGTGGTCGGAGACCGGAGTAATGCGAATGCGATCAGGGTTCCATGTGTGATAAGTGGAACGGCCAGAGTGTAGGAGCCTGGCAGGGTACTCGCTCTGTTCTCTGAAAGCTCGGAGTGTGGGGTAAGAGTTGCGTCCAGCCTGTCGAAAATGTGTTGGTCTGCAAGGAGAGCCAGGACCAGAGGATGGTCAACCTTCATGACCGAAGGTGCCACAAAGGTCTTGATCGGTCCGAACATATGTATTTGACGGTAGTGACGATGTTCTCGTTCGAACAGGAACAGTGTGCCCTGTGGATAGCGAGAGATTTCAGAGAGGTTCAAAAGAATGTGGTTGGCAAGATGCGTCAGACTGGTTGGGTGTCCGATCGCTTGCAGAAACCGTGTCAGTGTCTGAATCGACTTATGACTGGCTGAAGATAAATCAGCTTGAGAAGATCTGGCGGCTATCATCACTGAGCAATGTTGAGGTAAATGGCTATCTGGCATGTTGGGTGAAATATAGTACGTACGAAACCTAGGTTCTGTCAGTATACAATCCAGGTGCTGGTTCTACCAATGGATTTGGATATTTAACAGCGGTTCAGTTGAGGGCATGCAAGACAGAGATGCTCTAATCCAGCGGGAGGTTCCTGCCTGTAAAGGCTGGGGAATCTATATCGAAAAGGGAATAGAGACGAAACGAGTGGGCGTGGACTTAGAGAGCGGAAAACCGGACCAGCCGTCTACGATGAGCAGACTGGCCCGGGTGCATAATCGCGCTACTGAGTGACGGAAGCACTCTTTGCCGGACAAGAGCCTGGCGTCATGTACAGCAAGTAGTTCCCCATCCCATGCTGGAACTCAGTTTTCTGAAGAGGATGATGATGGACCATCACCATTTCATAATCATCATCCTTACTGATCGGAAATCCTTGGGGATCTCGATAGACCTGATGGGGGAGGAATTCGCGGAGTGTTCCGTCCCCTTCTACATCCGGTACCGTCCGAAGAAGTGTTTGTTTCTTGGTCTTATTCTCCAGCGCGATCATCAGCAGCTCATCGTGACCGTGCGGATAGGCGAACTTGACACATCCGCTTGTTGAAAACTTCAGCGGTGCCGTATGAACTTGAACGCCATGCCGAATCTCAATTCCCTCGTCAGTCTGATCGGATGGGCGATCACCAAACTTGGTGAAGCACACGATGTTGACCCCGACTTGATAGATGTTCATTGCCTGGACAGGTTTGGCCTTGGGAGCAAAATACATGGTGAAGGTGGCAATGACGTTCTTGGTTGGTGGAGCACCATGATAGAAGGCCACGACCGTCATAAGTTTGTCGTTCTTCTCAAGTTTGACTCCGTATCCATCGGGGAATTGAGTTTCGGCCATCTCCAAACCAGCTCCGCCGAAGAAGAGCGGTTCTCCGGGGCAGGAGATGCTGGGTTGGCTGTTGTTGATCATCAAGATGTGATGCAGATAATTTCTCGGCAATTCTTTTCCATCGACCGTGGACAAGGCGGACTTAAAGCCGATCAAGTACTTGTCCTCAGGCAACTGGAAGTTAAACCGAGGCATGGAATCGCCCATGTCGCCTTCGGTATGCCCGGCTGGAAGATCAATGGGTCCGAAGGTGAGAGTCGCTGTGTTCTCGCCATAGACGATCTTTGAACCGACCTGTTTTTTCAGTGTGGGAATGGCATGGTGGTCATGCCCCCCATCTGCATAGGCTGATGAGATCATGAAAAAAGTTACTAGAAACAGAATGAGGGATCTGTGCATAAGACCTCCCAGAGGCAGTGAAGCGATGATGTTGAACCGGACTCCGATTTGTCGATATACCTTAGAGGAAGCGGGTTGACTCATTGGTTACTGGCCGGTGATGGTGCCACCTTTTTCCAGTGATAGGTGCCGCCGTGTTCTTTCGGCGGGATATTTTTTCTTGTATCGACTCGGGTGTACCACCAGATCCCCTTGGCTTCTTTCCCGTCTTCCGAGAGGAGCACCTCGAAACCACCTTCCCGATCATTGCCGGGCTGATGCCATGTGCCTTGCCAGAGGCGGTTCTCAATCTTGGTCGTGACGAATCGGCCGCCTTGTTGTGTGTAGGGGCCGTTCCCACTTTTATCTATGGTGGCTTTATAGCGTTTTTCATCCTCAACTTCGAGAATGTCCCACTCCCCGCTGACATCCGGCATGGAAACGGGAGCGGTACTGACGAGCTTTTGCGATCCAGCTGCCGCTGATGGCGACGCAAGCGGGCCACCGAGTTGAGCGGATCGAAAGGATTCATGCCATGATAACAGTTGCCAGCGTCCAGCGCGACGCTCGAGAATGCCGGTTTCTCGTAACGGAAGCACCGTTCGTTTGACGGCCGATCCCTCAGCGACATAACGGATGTAGTCGACTTCCATCGCGAACCAAGCCAGATCGCCCTTGGTCCAGACCTTAAGCTCGGTGATCGGGATTTCGATTTTCTGAGCGTTGACAAATTCCTCACGCATCTCCCGCTCAAAGTCCGGCCAGCCAACATATTTGCGACCACCGACGGTATAGCTGACAATGTCGGCATCGTGCGCCATGAGGCGTGACAGTGCAGGGAGGTCTTTATCGGCATTTGCGCGTATCATCAGCCGAATAGCCGTCTCGGGATCGGAGGGATCGGCAGCCCAGGAACTCGTGGTGACGAAGAGGAGCAAGGCAAGACTTCCAAGAATAAACGACGCCCGTTGGCGCATGTTAGAGACTCCCATTAGTATGACGGATTTGCCTTAGGTGATGAGGGAACGTACACGCCCTCGTGGGTCTTGTCAACTATTATGACGTCGACAGCAGCCTATCGATAGGCGACGACGACGACCGTGACGTTGTCTTCGCCGCCACGATCGAGTGCGGCGGTGATCAGGCGGTCACAGGCGCTGGCAGGGTTGAGATCGCCAGCGCAAAGAACCTGGTGAATATCCTGATCCTCCAACATCTTTGTCAAGCCGTCCGAGCAGAGTATGACCAGATCGTCTTCCTGCATCGCACAGCCGGTGATCGTGGGGGTTGCTGTCGACGAGACGCCAAGGGCACGAGTCAGAACATGTCGCTCGGGATGAGTTTTAGCTGTTTCCGGAGTGAGAATACCGCGTTCGAGATATTTTTCGATCAATGAGTGATCTCTGGTGAGGGGAGTCAGCGCCCCGGCTCGAAACCGGTAGGCACGACTGTCACCGATGTGTGCGACGTAGGCCATGGAGGTTTGATCAGGGATGATGGTCAGCAGCACGAGGGTGGTCCCCATCCCCTTAAGCTTCGGTTGGAAGCGGGCCTGCGCCAGAATGGCGTCATGCGCGCGGCTGATCAGCGCGGTCAACACATCGATCGGTGAGGCGGATCCGCTACGAAGCTGATCTTGTGAGGGCGCAGCGTGGGCCTGCACCGACGAGATAGCCGTCTGGGCTGCGACCGCGCCGCCCACGTGACCGCCCATCCCGTCCGCGACGGCCCACATTCCTGTGGCGTCCATCACGGTAAAGGCATCCTGGTTTGCTGTCCTCACCAGACCGGTTTCGCTTCGGCCGATGCCGATCCATGTACTCATCGGGTGTAGTAGGATGGGTGAAAGATGGACGATACGACCGAAGACGGCCCTAATTGAGTCATCAAATCCTCCGCGAATCGATCGGCCAGGAGCACGAGATGTTCAGTGTCTGCTCGGTTGTAGGCCAAGAGCTGGTCACGAGCGACCACGTTCCCATGGCTCCACTGAGACCAGAGGCGAACCGCATCCCATCCATCTAGCCCTCGGATGGACTCGCTCCGCTCGATACCCAGCGCTTGTTCAATGTGCTTGAGTCCGCCCTGTAATGCAAGTCGGCGGGCGGCAAAACACAGATCAAACTGCCATGGAGGCAGCCGAAGCCCGGGAAACTTGGCACAGAGATAGGGAATATCAAACCGGGACCCAAAAAATGTCACGAGGAGATCGCAGCGATCGAGTTCGGCCTGTAATCGTTCCGCCGTGAGGGTTTCCCCTCGCACCAGACTCAGTGTGTGGCCGTGGTGATGGAGGCCCACGACCGTGACGTCGCCTTCTTCCGGTGAGGTGCCGGTGGTCTCGATGTCCAGGTAGCCTGCGCAGGAACGGCACGTGTCGTAGAGCCGCCAATGTTCGCGTCGCGGGAAGCGCGAGGCTAATTGATGAAACTGACCCTGTTCCGCAGACGACTGCGCCGATCGGAGTTCCTCGTCATACCAACGTTTCCGAGCCGTCGAGAGTCCGGGAATTGCCGGGTGAGCGAGGAACTGGTTCCAGTTCAACACACCGTCCTGCCACCAGCGGCGTTCCGTGACAGGACCGACGCCAGGCAAGAAGATAAAACTGGAGGTGAGCATTGCAGAGGATTGTAGCCTTGATTTCGCGTAGGAGACAAGCTAGAGTTCGCGTCATCTATCACAACTGTAGAGTACGGCTAGGAACTGTTTGCCGATGGGTGCCATGACTGTGCTGGCAAAACGAATTCGCATTACCGTCGGCGGCGTTCGGCTTGAAGCAGAACTCCGAAAGACCAAGACGGCGGATGAGGTGTACGCGGCGCTTCCCGTGACGGTGCCGGTTCATACATGGGGAGAGGAGTTTTATTTTCCCCTTTCCGGGGTTCGTGACCATCGAGAAACGGCAACCACACAAGTCAAAGTGGGTGATGTGGCGTTCTGGGGAGCGGGACAAGTCCTCGCCATTTTTTTTGGACGGACACCGATGAGTACGGGAGCTGACCCGGTTCCGGCCGATCGAGTGAATATTGTCGGGAAGATCCTCGGCGATGCCACACAGCTCCGGCAAGTCATGCACGCGCCCTCCATCGTACTCGAACAGGGGTAAGCACGATGCGGCTTTCGAAAGAACGGGTGCGTCATCTTGCGGAAAGTCTGACGGGGCATCTGCACCGGCACGATGCTCTTGAATTGGTTGGAGACCGTAAGGTCTTGGTCGAGGCACTGGATCATGCCATTACACAAGAGCTTTCAGCCGAAGATCGTCTGAATACCGAGGTGCGTCAGCTCCTGAAAGCGTATGAGCAGCAGATTGAACAGGGGCAAGTGGATTACCAAAAAATGTTTCAGATGGTGAAGCAAAAATTAGTTCGCGAACGAGGGATCATTCTCTAAGGAAGTTCTGATTTACTCCGAATCTCGATCACGGGCTAGTCGAATATCAGACGTTTTGAGAGTTCGTTGGTAGAAAGCCGAATTAATCAGACCTGCCCTAAGCGTGAAGGATGAAGCGTTTGCGAACGACGAGATACGAGCGACGCATGACGCGTGTAATATGTTGACGGAAGACAAGGTCAGCCATTTATCGCATGTGATTCTCACGGCCATGAAGCACGCTCCCGGTGTTCGGCTCAAGCGCAGTGATGAGCAGGTCTTGAAGGAAATCAAGAAGGTGTTGGCGGATGAACTGGCTCAGGAGCAACGTATTGATCGGACGGTGAGGACGAAGTTAGCCTCGTATTCGCGAGGTCTTGTTGAAGGGAGTGCCGAGTGGGATGTGTTGTATCGAAAGACTTTCGAAGAAGAGACCCGCAAGCAGGTGAAGCTCTGAACAACGAGGTTCTGTGACCATGACACGTCTTATCTCGCGCATAACGGTTCTCGGCCTCATGGTCTTGCTTCTCGTCAGTACCGGCTGTTTCCAGAAGCGGAAGCCGCTGGTGCCGCTTGCCCTGGATGGAGAAGCCCGGCCGCAGGCCATGGCATTGACGGAGCAAGGTACGCAGGCCTATCAAGCCCAACAGTTCGAGGATGCGAAGCGATATTTTGAACAAGCTGTCACCGAAGCGCCCGGCTCAGGCCCGGCCCACTACAACTATGCGCTGGCTCTGAATGCACTCGGCGATGCAGAAGTCGCGAGGAAGCATTTTCTGGAAGCCGCGGATCTCTCCCCTGGAGACAAGGTCATTTGGGACTCACCGGCACTCTCGCCATACGGTAATCCTGAGAACAAGAATAAGAAAATGCCGGGACCCTATACGCCTCGTCGGTCATCGTTCGGTAGCGGTATGCCTGGTGGGTATTAATTCAGACGAAGGATGGAACCATGAGCAAAGAATTGGCGGTTGGAGACAAGGCACCGGAGCTGGGCATTCCAGATCAGCATGGAAAATCCGTGATGCTCAAGAGTTTTAAGGGAAAACAGGTTGTCCTCTACTTCTATCCCAAAGACGATACGCCTGGATGTACGAAAGAGTCCTGTGATTTTCGCGATGTGGAGTCGCAGATTCTTCGGGCCGGAGGGGCGATCGTCGGGGTGAGCCTGGATGGAAAAGAATCCCATCAGAAGTTCATCAAGAAATTCGGACTTCCGTTTCCGCTGCTCAGTGATGAGGATGCCGCCATCTCCAAGGCCTATGGTGTCTACAAAGAGAAGAATATGTACGGCAAGAAGTACTGGGGCATCGAGCGCAGCACGTTTGTCATCGACCTTGAAGGAACTGTCAAGGCGGTCTTTCGGAAAGTGAAAGTCGACGGTCACGCGGATGAAGTGCTCAAAGCGCTGAAAGCGTAGTCTCGCGTCAGCGAACTTGTGCGGTGTTCCCCAATTATCAGAAGGCTGTGCGGCTTATGATGCGCTCAATCCGCATGGCCTGTCTCGCGTTCATCCTGCTCAGCATCGGAGCTCCGAATTTGCTGTTTGCAGCGGAGAAGAGCTCTGCCGTCATTTTCGTGAAAGATGCGCTGACCGCTCCCGGCCAGACGGCCACCATCGAAGCCAAACTCGTTTCGAAACATCTGATGCTCATTGCCGCACTTGGGGGAGAACCGCTTGAACTCGTGGCAGATGAGAAGGTGGTCGCCAAGGCCTTGACCGGCGGGGATGGACGAGCCTTTTTGATCTATACCCCAAAGACACAAGGTCTCGCATCAGTCCAAGTCCGCGTCGGAAATAGTCCACGAGTCGACCAGGCAGAAGGGCACGCCAATCTCGCTGTTTGGGAAAAGCGTCAGCCTATACTCATGATCGAACTATCTTCGCTGTTCGAAGAGCGGACACCGAGCCGAGTCCCTCCCATTGGAGTCGCGTTTGAATCTGAACGAAAACCAATGCCTGGTGCTGCTGATGAACTCGGGAAGCTCACGCAGTTTTATTACAAGGTCATCTATGTGGTGACCTCAAACACAAAGATGGATGGGTTTCAGGTTGGTGCAGAAGCCAGAGATTGGCTCAAGCGACACAAGTTTCCGACGGGCACTGTGTTGACACTGCCAGCCGACGCAAATGCCCTCGGGGTGAAAATTGACGAATTCCATGAAGCGGGTTGGAGGACAGTAAAGATCGGGATCGGCCGATCCAAAGCGTTTGCAGAGGCATTTATTCAACGCCGTCTTGAGGCGATCCTCGTGCCGGAACCAGTGAAAGGCGATGTGCCACGCAAAGCGAAGGTCGCGAAGGATTGGAAGGAAGTGAGGAAGAAGTTGTAGGGTGTGACTTGTACGCCATCAGGGATGTGCTTCCGGACCAAAATCAGTCCTGCCTTTTGGGCGGAGGCTTCACAGGCGGTACAGCGGCTTGAACGCATCAGTTGCTTATACCGAGCCTTTTCCCATAGTTATCGGAGCGATAGAAGGCCTGAATCTCTTCGTTAGCTCGGCCATTTCTTGATGAAACGCCTACACTGTTTGACACGTCTGTCAGGTTTGAGCGCCAGATTGAACATTTCAGAAATCATGGCGGGACGGTATAGATCGAAAGGCGTTATGCCAATGGTTTTGTGGACAGCGCACACCGGAGGTTCTTCATATCCCCACACCGGACCGCTCGGTTTTTCTTGTCGGAGGCGACCAAGTCTCTCGTATACAAGACATGCTATCGTACGGGAATGAAACAAATGAGTCGGGAGTCTTTATGATGCTGTGACGAGAAGGCTAAGGTGAGTGACAATAGATGAACGGCACTATATTTAATGATTCACTCGCGATAGGGTAGATGATAATAGAGCATCATTTGTCGATAAACCATTTACTGGTAATAGTGGCGCATGATGGTTCACCTCCTTGACATCCTCGACGTCGCCGATATTCAATCCACGCCTGACCAGCGTGAATAAGAGCTGTGGAGTTGGGGAAAACCTCGGCAGGGATCCTCGCAGCTTACCGTGACCGCCATTGGGCCCCAGCGGGCTCGGAGTGCGAGCCCGCATTGGTCAGGATGTCCTTAGTATGTGCCGACGGTCTGGGATTCGCTGGCTGCCAGACTCTTTCTGCGATTCTCGGCGATGGTGCGGTCGATAATGGCGCCGCAGTTGAAACATTTCCACGCATAGAATACGAGAAAGAAATCCGAGAACCGCTCCAACATCATCGTCCCTTTACACTTCGGACATTCCATCGATCCCTCCTCAGGTGATTACGTGAACATCTGTTGACGAAGGGAAGCAAGAGCCGCGCCAAATCGGTGCCGCTCAATTCTTCAATGATTGGTACATTACGTAGTTAAACGTGCGTCATAAATTCAAAATCTTGACGCGCCTACGAGATCGCTGCGTCAATCTTGTGACGGGCTATAAGTACAATATAAAATGTAGTTATAATAAAGTAATTAATATATTGTTTATGAGGTTGAGAAGCTGCGGTGGTCGCTGTGTGGATCAAGTAAGGAATGTGCTGTTGAGCTGCGGATCTATGCCGCTTTCTTGTCGAGATAGTCGGTCGGGTCGATTCCTGCTTGTTTCGGATCGAGGATGGCGCTGATCTTTCTGTGTGGTGTTTCGATCTGTGCCACGAGATCGAGCTTACGGGGATTCGAGAAGAGGGCATTGCCCGAGCTTTTCACCAGGAGCACCACCGGTGCCAACGGCGCATGGTGGTGGATTTCTTTGACGATCCCGGTCTCGCCCGTATCCAACTCCACAACTGATCCAACGGGATAGAGGCCGACGACGTGGATGAATTGCTGCACCAAGGCAGCATCCAGATGGCCCTCAAGTGACAGGCGATAGAGAAATTGGAGTGCTTCGTGGGCGGCCTGCCCCTTGTGATAGCAGCGGTCACTGGTCATCGCGTCGTAAATGTCAACCACGGCGGCCATCATGCCGACCTGACTCAGTTCACTTCGGACTCGCCGGTAGGGATAGCCGGTCCCGTCAACCCGTTCATGATGCTCCAGTGCGGGACGGAGGTAAGAGTCTCCGAGTCCGGTCGTGGTCGAGAGGATTTCCACGCCGCGGAGGACGTGTTGCTTCATGATCTCCATCTCATCTGGTTTAAATCGCCCCGGCTTGTTTAGGATCTCTGGTGGAATCTTCGTCTTTCCGATGTCATGCAACAGGCTGCCCACCCCGACTTGATGTAAGGTCGTTCGATCAAACTCAAGATGGCGTCCCAGAGACATGGCGAGGATTGACGTATTCACCGAGTGATAAAAGGTGTATTCATCAAATTTCTTGAGCCGCGTCAGACTGGTGAGAGCATCGGGATTTCGCAAGATGCTATCCGACATATCCGAGACCACCCGATTAACTTCGTCCATATTGATGGCTCGGCCGAGTCTCGTATCGTGCATAGCGTTCTGCACGATCGTTTTGGCGGCGTGATAAGTCTGCCTAGCGGAGGGCAGCTCATCTTCGAGTCCGATAGCGGGTGGTACTGATACCGTTTCATCCGGTATCGTGAAGACAGGATCACTGGTGATGTCGGGTGCGGTTTTCACGACTTCAGTGGTTGTGTGTTCTTTCTCGATATTCACCACCAGCGTGCGGATCCCACAGGCCCTTAACTGGGCGATCTGATCGGTTGAGGTGATCGTCATCTTGTGGCGAAAAAACGGCGTGTCCAGCCAGGACCGGTCCAGCTGTTCCACCAGCATTCCCGGCTTTAATTCCTCGATTCCAATTCGTTTTTTCATAGCAATGGGGCGGTCAATCGGATCCTTCGCTACGTGATATCGGACCACTATTCGCAAATCTTGAGGTGCAATGAGCTGTGGCGGGTCCGGTGTCGTGGTGATACGCGAAAGAGATCCAGGATCTTATGCTCAGGGCTAGGCGGCTTTCTGATCGAGATAGACAGTTGGATCGATACCGGTCTGGTGGGGGTGGAGGACAGTCTTAATGCTCCGAGGGGGTGTCGATGTCTGCTGGGAGAGATCCTCTTCCTGCGGATGTGAGAGGAGCGTGTTTCCGGAGGTTTTTACGAACAGCACCACCGGCGCAAGCGGCGCATTGTGGTTGATCCGCTTGACAACGCCGGTTTCGCCGGTAGTCAGCTCTACCACTGATCCGACCGGATAGACTCCGACGACCTGGATAAATCGTTGCACGAGTGTGGGGTCGAGGTGACCTTCGAGCGAGAGCCGATACAGCAATTGGAGGACTTCATGGGCCGGTTTGCCCTTATGGTAGACCCGGTCGCTGGTCATGGCGTCATAGATATCGACAATCGCCGTGATGAGGCCGACCTGACTGATGTCTTGATGAGCGCGTCGATGCGGATAGCCGTCGCCGTTGACTCGCTCATGATGTTCTAGTGCCGGCTTGATGTACGTGTCGCCCAGACCGGTCGTGCTGGAAAGGACTTCGACACCCCTGAGGACATGTTGTTTCACGATCTCCATTTCATGAGGTTCGAAGCGACCGGGTTTGTTCAGAATTTCAAGAGGGACCTTCATCTTTCCAATGTCGTGTAAGAGTGTGCCGACGCCGGCTCGATGGATCATCGACCGATCGAAGCCAAGGCTCCGTCCCAGGGACATCGCAAGCAGGGCGGTGTTCACGGAATGGTAAAAGGTGTATTCGTCAAAGCGCTTGAGCCGGGACAAGCTAGGGAGGGCGTCCGGATTGCGAAAGACACTCTCGGTCATATCAGCGATGACGGTTTGCACGGCATCGACATTGAGCGCCCGTCCCAGCCGTACGTCTTGCATCGCGTTTTGCACGATCGTCTTGGCTGCCTGATAGACCTGCTTGGCAGCCGGTAACTCTTCCTCGAACGGGACATATGTCGGAGTGGGGGATGGGCCGGGATCCGGCAATTCGTTTGTCGAGTCGATGGGGTTGTCTTCAGAAGTCGATGGTGTCGGTGCTTCTTCGCAGATCTCTTCGCCCTCCACGCGGACGGTCAGAGTCTGGACGCCACAGGCTTTTAACTGCGCGATCTGCTTGGTGGAGGTGATCGTCATCTTGTGGCAAAAAAACGGTGTGCTCAACCAGGATCGGTCGAGCTTTTCGACTACCATGCCCAACGTCAATTCATTGATTCGGATGTGCTTGTGCATAGGCTGTTGTAGGATGGGACTGAGCGATATCGGACAGGTTGTCGCAAATCTTGAGATGTTTCGATCGACTGTGTGATGGCATCATGCCGGTTGATCCTTTCCTTCCCACTCTCTATCCATTAAGATGGCCGATAGGCCGAGTATTCTCTGTGGGGATCTGTCGTTGAAATCAAAGGTGATCTTTTCCTGCCAGGCTTGTGGCCACCAATCGCCACGGTGGCTTGGCCGCTGTCCCGACTGCGGCGGTTGGAATACGATGAAAGAAGAGCGGCAAGCAGCGACCGGCAAGGGCCGGCCTGCCGACTTGAAAACGGCTCAGGCCAAGGCCACACCCATCGCAGAAATCGAGGTGGTGGGTGAGGACCGTCGGTTGACCCATATCGGCGAGTTTGATCGAGTCTTGGGCGGTGGAGTGATTCCCGGCGCGGTGATCTTGATCGGTGGCGACCCCGGCATCGGGAAGACCACATTGTTACTCCAGGCCTTGCCACGATTGGCGACGAAGGACGCTCCGGTTCTCTATGTCTCAGGAGAAGAATCGCCTCGGCAGATCAAGATGCGGGGGCAGCGGTTGGGGATCGAACACCCACATTTGTTGATTTTGGCTGAAACATCGCTTGAACTGATTCTGAAGTCAGTTCAGGAAGTGCGACCGGTTGCGGTGGTCGTCGACTCCATTCAGACGGTGTATACGGACCAGATCACGTCGGCTCCCGGCAGCATCAGTCAAGTGCAAGAGGTGGCGGGACAACTGATGTGGCTTGCGAAGCGCGCCGGCGTTCCGGTTTTCATCATCGGCCATGTCACGAAGGAAGGGGCGATCGCCGGGCCGCGGTTGTTGGAGCACATCGTCGATACCGTGTTGTACTTCGAAGGTGACAAGGGCCACAGTTATCGGATTCTCCGTGCCGTGAAGAATCGATTCGGATCGACGAACGAAATCGGTGTCTTTGAGATGAAAGACGCCGGGCTCGAAGAGGTGAGTAACCCATCTGAATTGTTCTTGGCCGAACGTTCCCAGCGAAGTGCGGGATCGGTGGTCGTGTCGAGTCTCGAAGGGACAAGACCGATCCTCGTTGAGCTGCAGGCGTTGGTGTCATCGACGAGCTATGCCATGCCCAAGCGGATGGCGAATGGGGTGGAATTGAACCGCGTTTCCCTGTTGCTTGCGGTGATGGAAAAGCGGTTGGGCGTGCATCTCTCCGGACAAGATGTCTATGTGAATGTCGTGGGCGGTATGCACATCGACGAGCCGGCGATTGATGTAGGGATTGTGGCGGCGGTCGCATCGAGCCTGCGGGATATCCCTGTCGAGCCGGGGTTTTTGATGTTGGGCGAGATCGGCTTAGGCGGAGAGGTCCGCGCGGTCAGTCAGGCTGAGGCACGCATTCGTGAGGCGGCAAAGATGGGATTCAAGCGCTGCCTCTTACCTGAGCGAAACTTGACGAAGTTGGATCCAATCGAGGGGATGGAGTTGATCGGGATTCAAGAGGTCCGAGAAGCGCTCGAGGTAGTCTTGGTGTAGCGTATTGGTTGAGATGGAGAGCTCCCTACGGATGATCATCGCGCGGCTGTTCTTTGTCGTTCTCCTTGGGCCGCTCGTCTTCTCTGCAGGCTGCGCACTGTTTGGTCCCAAGGAAGAGTTGCCGCTCAAACGAGTCACAGTTGAGGACTTAACCATCTTGTTGCGTCAACGTGACGCTGCGGTCTATTCCATGAAAGGATTGTTCAGCGCCAAGGTACGGGGGGGGCTGATTCCGATACTCTCCCGAGTCGAAGGTACGGTCTACTATCGACGGCCGAATGCCATGAGGCTGAAAGGCTTCACTCCGTTCGGAGGTGAGCTGTTTGAATTCGTGCAGGCTGATGAGTGGTATCGGCTCCGGCTCCCGATGGAGGGGAAAGTGTATACCGGTTCGCAAGCCGACTTAAAAGACCAGGGGAATCTTGCTCGCTTCTCTCAGCTGAGTGCATGGGCCATCGGAGGTCTGTTGGGAACGAACGCGCTTGCCAGAGACGAAACCGCCAAGCTTGTGCTGGAGCAGAGTCGGTATCGTCTTGATGTCTATGGTATGCCACGTGGTGGGGTGGGCCATTCGTCGCGGACACTCATCCGCCGTCTCTGGTTTGATCATCGGTTACTGGTGGTGCAGGAGGATCGGCTTGGGGGGGATGGGGAGATCGAGGCCACGATTCACTACGATGATTTTAGGAGCCTTGATGAGAAAGGTGCCGTGTCGTCGCAGGCCATCGTCGATGCAGAAACTCGGTTGCTGCGCCCATTCAAAATTTCTCTTGAGGCTGGACGGGGGCAGGGAGTCGTGCAGGTCACCTTCCATGAACTGCACCAGAATCAGATGATTACAGCGGAAGACTTGGGACAGACCTTGTAACCACGATGAAGATCCTTGCGATTGAAACGGCCACCATGTGGCAGAGTGTGGCGATTCTCGATGAAAACGACATCCTTGCCCAGCATGGGCAGGAGGCCGATGGGGCCCATGGCACAGTGCTGTTGCCGACCATCGATCGCCTGCTGACGCAATCGCAGGTAAAACTGCATGAACTGAGCGGGCTGGTCTGTTCAGCTGGGCCTGGTTCGTTTACAGGGATTCGAGTCGGTCTCGCGACAGGACTCGGTCTTAGGGCCGCAACCGGACTTCCCCTAGTTCTTGTCCCGACACTGGAGGCCATGGCCTGGAACGTGGACAGCACATTACCGATTTGTCCCCTGTTATCCAGCCGTCGGGGAGAAGTGTATTGGGCGATCTTTCGCCGAGGCATGGATAGGCGTGTCGAGCGTGTGGTTGGTGAGCAGGTTGGGACGGAACAGGCGTTCGTTCAGAGTCTTCATGAGCCGACATTGGTATTTGGAGCGGGATGGGCGACGATGGCACCCGAGACTCACGACCGCCTGGCAAAGGCGGGGATGGTGACGGTCGGACCCGACCACCTTTGTACGCCGTCGGCCGTCTCAGTTGCTCGTGTTGGGATGAGTCGGCTTCAACTGGGGGAGGTTGCGGGGGAGGTCGTGACGCCACTCTATCTCCAACGGGCTGAGGCCGATATCCAATATGAACGATCGGGAGGGCTTTCACCGGTCGCGAGGCGTCAAAGCCGGGTTGAACGGAAGACGGCAGAGCGATTGGTGCGAGGCCGGAATCGGTCGAGAGTGTGAACCATCTGTGCGGTGAGAGAGCGATGTTGGATCTGCACATTCTTCCAGCGACAGCGGAAATGTTGCCGGAGATTGTTTCGCTCGAAGAGGCTTGCTTCTCGGCGCCTTGGACGCGCAAAATGCTGGAAGCTGAGTTGACGGGGAATCCCTTCGCGCATTTTCTTGTCGCGTCGCGCCAAGATTGGTCGAAGGGAGAAGCGAACGCGGTGATTCTCGGCTATCATTGCTTCTGGATTGTTTTTGAAGAGCTGCGGCTGATGAATTTGGCGGTCCAAGGGACGATGCGCAGGCAGGGAGTGGGACGGGCGTTGGTGATGGAGGCCTGCCGTCTAGGGGTTGAACAGGCCGCCACTCGCGCGACCCTCGAAGTCAGAGCATCGAACGATGCAGCACGGTCGTTGTACACGCAGATGGGGTTTATTCAGGTCGGCAAGCGTCCGCAGTATTACACCCATCCCACCGAAGACGCGCTTTTAATGGAAATGAATCCACTTGTGCTGCCAGGTGAGCGGCAGCGAGATCGAACATGCCGCTTGGGAGGTGATGCACTGTTGTCAGATTCACTCTAACCAGGGGAGGTGTCGTATGTTGACGGAAGATGCGATTATGGAACAGCTTCGCCACACCAACACCGAATTTCGAGAGTTGGAAGAGTCCCACCAACGTCTGGACTTTGAACTCAATGAGTTGCAAAGACGTCATGTGCTGACGCCAAACGAAGAAATCGAGAAAAAGCGGATTCAAAAAGAGAAATTGGTCAAGAAAGACAAGCTAGCAGAATTCATTCGTCTGTATCGGGACCAACAATTGGAGCCAGCACGGTAATCAGCCTCTTGCCATTCAGACTTAGGACCCTTGGCCGGTTTTATGCAGCACGTCGTTCATCCGTTTGCCCTTCACATTCAAGCTGTCAAGCGTCGATTGCTCATCATCGGAGCGACGGTGGTGAGCGCACTGGTGCTCACGTTTACGTTTTCGTCGGAGCTGGTGGCCTGGCTGAATCGCCCCTTCCCGAACCAGCTGGCATTTTATGGGCCGACGGAGGCGCTCTTCGCTTCGATCAAGGTTTCATTGTTGGCGGCGGTGATCCTGAGCCTGCCGGTCATTTTCTACCAATGTTGGAAGTTCATTGAGCCAGCGTTGTTGCCGACCGAACAACGCTGGGCCATCCCGCTGTTTATGATTGCCGGTGGGTTGTTCGCATTAGGACTCGTGTTTTGTAATGTGGTGATTCTGCCGCTTGTGATCGAATGGTTTGTGAGTTTTGGGATGGACCGCGATATTACCCCACAACTCAGCGTGGGGACCTACATTGATTTCAATGTGAAGTTCTTGCTGATCTTTGGGTGCGCGTTTGAATTGCCGTTGGCCATGACCCTTGCGGCGATGACGGGATTCGTTTCCGCGCGCAAGTTCGCCCAATATCGTAAACATGCCATCTTGCTCTGTCTCATCGTCTCGGCGGTCGTCACGCCCGACGCGACGCTATTTACAATGCTGCTCATGGCCGTTCCCCTGATGGCGCTGTACGAGGTCGGGATTCTTGGCGCGCGTGTGTTTGGACGAAATACGACTCCCAGCGACGTCGATTTGCCGCTTGATCCGGATCTGCCGATCAATACTGCGGGAACGAGGATGCGATGAGGGCTCGGCTCGTAAAGGTTTGTCGGATCGCTCTTCTCTCGGTGACGGTGTTCGTGGGAGCCGGTTTTCAGTATTCGGTAGAAGGTGAGAGCTTTCAGGCGCATCTCGTGTCGTCTCCGATGCCGACGCTCGTGGCAGATCCTTCACCATCGCCTGACCCCTTTGAACAATCCGTCGCGAGCGTGCAAGCGCTTGTCATAGACGGCCACGGGACGATTTATGCCGGGTCATTTGGACATGGCATCTTTCGTAGCGTTGATCGCGGTTCAACGTGGGTTCGAGTGGGAGGGGGAGTGACCGATCCGTTTATTTTGAGCCTGTCCTCCACCAAGGATGGTGCGGTCTATGCCGGTACGTTTCGTGGGGGGGTGTTTCGCTCGCGTGACGACGGCCGCTCGTGGCAACCGGTCAGTACCGGGCTCAAACAACTGGAGGTGAAGGCCCTCCTGGCAGTTGATCAGGAACTCTTTGCCGGAACAGGGGATGGTGTCTATCGCCTGCGGCACTCGGACGATCATTGGATTCCCGTCACGACCGGATTGGACGATATTTTGGTTCATGCGCTGGCTCGCTCGGTTGATGGGACGTTATTCGCCGGAACATCGGGGAAAGGTCTCTTTCGCTACAGTCCTCGTTCATCAGGGTGGGTGCGGTTACATCATGGTTTGAAGGACCATGAAGGGATGATTGAAAACTTCATCCGCGTCCTCGTCATTGATTACGACCAGAACATTGTCGCCGGAACGTTTGACGGCGGAGTATTCCGCAGTGCCGATGGTGGACTGACCTGGCGACCGATCAGTCGGGCATTGCCCAATGATTCCATCCGGGGTATTGTGTCGAGCGATCGGACATTGGTTGTGGCGACGGGACACGGAATTTTTAAGACCGTGGATCAGGGGAAGCATTGGACTCCGGTGAATATGGGACTGACGAACCAGGCTATCCAAGTGTTGATCGGATCCAAAGAGACCGGATTCTATGCAGGAACAAGTTCCGGAGTGTTTCGGAGCGACGACGGGAGTTCATGGATTGCCGTGAATGAGGGGCTGGAGGCCGGAGTTGCGCCACCGCCGTTTCTCTTTCGATAATGTGAGAAAGGATACATCGAATGGCTGAGAAAAATGACAAAGTCCAAGCGACGATTGCTGTGACGAGCAAGGGACAACCGATCGGCGACATTGTGCTCAAGTTTTTTTCCGATGTGGCGTCCGGTCATGTTACGAACTTTATCAAGCTGTCCAAAGAGGGATTTTACGATGGGACAACGTTCCACCGAGTGATCCCTGGATTCATGATTCAGGGAGGGGACCCGAATAGTAAGAGCCCAGATCGTTCCTCACATGGCATGGGTGGGCCTGGGTACAAAGTGAAGGCGGAGTTCAACAGCACTCCCCATAAGCGAGGGATCGTTTCAATGGCTCGATCCAATGATCCGGATAGCGCCGGGTCGCAGTTCTTTATCTGTGTCGCCGACGCAAACTTCCTCGATTGGCAATATACCGTCTTCGGAGAGGTGGTGAGCGGTATGGACGTCGTCGACAAGATTGTCGGTATGAAACGTGATGGCAGGGACAATCCATTGGAGCGTGCCGAGATGACCGTCACGATCAGCGAGGGGTGAAAGACGGAGTGAAATATCGGAGGAGGCAAGATCGAAAGCTGAACACGATGATGTGGATTGCCATCATGCTTTTGACACTTTCTCCCGTATTGTTGGTCGGTTGCGCGTTGCCACATATTCCCTCACGGATCGTGTACGAAGATCCTGTGAACTATGTGCGGCTCGAAGAAGATGCCGATGTGCTCGCTGAATGGCTACCCACTCACCATACCCATCCATTTCTCATAGAACCTGGCACTATACGTACCATTTTGACGGGAATGAAAGTGCAGGAACACCGGACCGCACTGCAACGGTGGTTTCTTGGGGAGTCTCCATTGGTTCAGGCTTTCACGGATGAGGAGATGACGCTCTTGTCGGCTCAACTGGCAGAAGCATTGGCAGAAGCCACCTATCACGAGCGTGTCACGTTTTATCTCAGCCAACCACAAACATTTGCCCGGCGCATTATTACGACGGGTGGATTGTATATCCATGGCACGGAGTTGCACTTTTTGCTGGGCAATTGGCGGATTATTTACGGCATTCCAGCCTATGGCATGATCTATGACCGCCGCTATCCTATGAGGCCGACCGCAGCTAAGGGTTTTGACCTGCTCTTTCAGCCGGCTGAAGCGGTTATCCCCCTACGAAACAGCCTGATTGATGGGATCTTTGCTAACGCCAAAGATGAGCTCGTTGTTGATTTAACCAAACTCGAGTCCTCTGAGCCGGTCACGTTGCTCAGGGGACTCTGTATGAATAGCCAGGCGTTCTGTTCACGGGAGCCTAGCTGATCTTTTCTCGGGAGTTTGTGGAAGGAGACGAGCAAGCATGCGGACAAGTCCGGAGAGGAAAGAGGCCTTATCGACCAGTTGATCGTCGTAAATACATCTTCGGCACTTCCATTAGCCCCTCGATGATCGATGGCCACCCAAGCTTGCTCTGACCCAAGACACGGTCGCTAAATCGAATAGGGAGTTCGTTCACCGTCGCTCCAAGCTGCACGGCTCGCCAGGCTAACTCAACTTGAAAAATGTATCCTTTGGTTTGCACGGTCGATAAGGCCATTTTCTCTAGCAGTCCACGGCGATAACACCGAAAGCCTCCGGTCCAGTCCTTGATGATCGAACCCAGAAAGAGGCTCACGTAGCTATTGCCGCATCGGGACACAAGTCGTCGGCGGGCGTTCCAGTTTTCCGTCCCACCGCCGGGAACATAGCGACTGCCAATGACCAAGTCGGCCGTGTGGCTGCGGTGAACCAAGCGGGGAAGATCCCAGGGGGCATGGCTGAAGTCACAATCCATCTCGATGATTCGATCATAGGGGCGCTGGAGGGCCCACTGAAAGCCCGCGAGGTAGGCAGGCCCGAGCCCCTCCTTTTTAGGCCGATGGAGTACATGGACATGAGGGTAGCGGGTGCTTAGCTGATCAGCCAGTTCACCGGTCCCATCCGGTGAATTGTCATCCACAATCACAATATCCGTTACGAGATATTGGCCGATTGCCGTAACCATTGCTTCAAGATTGGCACGTTCATTATAGGTCGGAAGGACCACCACGATGGATTCGCCAAATGTGAACGGTGAGGCAGGCACGAGCTGTAGTTCTCCAGCCACTTGAGAGTATCCTGAATCATGATCGTTCGCTGAGGCTCTATCGCGAATTGCTACGCGAGCGCTGTTGACTCCTTGAGCAATGAGTGCTTCGGCTTGGTCAAAATCCTGTACAAGGTACGCTTCGTCTGGGCGCAATCGTTTGAGAGAGACAGGCTGACCATCTCTGAAAACCGGATGGACGTGAACCGATGTGGGTTGGGGGCCAGTGTCTGATGGGACAATCGCCTGATGTGAGGACATGAAGAACCTTGCCGAGTCTCACTGGTTATGATGGACCTGCCTACCCAGAACAAGATAGGCATCAGAGATCTTGGACATGTAGGAAGCAAGACCAAAACAGATATTGCGTGTGATTTGCCTAGCCTTCCATGGAAACGTGTGGATTGTAGACGACAGGCGAGAACTGTGCAAGTAGAGGCCATGGGCGGCCTTTTCTTTTAGTGACCAATGCTCTGTCCATTTTGACAGTGCGGGAATCGCTATGCTACAGTCCGCCGATCGTTGATAATCAAGGCTTTTCTACGTACATCCTGAAGGACGATTGAATATGAGTGGATTGCAGAGACATGTCGTGATTGTGGCAGGAGCAGGGCCGGCTGGTATGGCAGTGGCGGCTGCTCTCTCAAAAGTCGGGCATGAGGTGATTATTCTTAACCGTGACATAAAGTTTGGTGGGTTAGCAGAATATGGGATCTTCCCATCCAAGTTGAAACTTCGCGGTGGTCTTAAAAAACAGTACTGGGATCTCCTTCAACAGAAGAACGTCCACTATTTGGGGAATGTCACGATTGGGAATGGAAAGGACCTCACAGTTGAAGAGGTGTGTGGGCTAGGGGCGAGCGCGGTTGTCTTTACGATCGGTGCTCAGGGAACCAAAGCCATTGGTGTGGAAGGGGATTCTGCACAAGGCGTGTTTCACGCAAAGGACGTCGTCTATCACTTCAACCGACTCCCTGGTTTTGGAGATCGCCCGTTTGACATGGGAAAACATGTTGCGGTGATCGGGGCTGGTGATGTGATGGTGGATATCGCTCACTGGTTGACCCGCTATAAACAGGTCGAACGGGTTACGGCGATCGTGAGACGTGGGCCGGTCGAACGAAAATACAATCCCAAGGAGATTCGCAGCATCTGTGCCAATATGGACCTTGAGGGGATCAACGCAGAGTTTGCCCGCATCAAGGATCGTCTTGCCAAGGTCGGCCAAAAGCCTGATGAAGTCCTGAAGGCATTGACCGACGAGTTCACCAAGTGCGAACCAAAGGTGTCTGAGACAAAGATGGGCTTTCGTTTTCTTGCTTCTCCGAAACGGATTCTTGTTGATTCTAACAATCGCGTTCGCGGACTCGAAATGGAAGACAATCGGCTCGATCCCAAGGGAGAGGATACGGTCGCGGTCGGTCTAAAAGCATACTATGAGTTTCCTTGCGATTCGGTGGTATTTGCTGTCGGCGATAGGGTCGATGAGACAGTCGGTCTTCCCTATAGGAATGGAGTGTTTACCACCAATCCCAACAAGACGGGGAATGATCCTGATGATGCCCTGTTTCAGGCTTATGATGAATCGACGGGCAAGGTGATGGAGGGGGTGTTTTTAGCGGGTTGGGCTCGAAAAGCCAGTGAAGGCCTCGTTGGTGTTGCAAAACGCGATGGAGATTGGTGCGCAGAGGTGGTCGAGCGGTATTTGGGCGCTAAGACCGGCGGGGGAGGCGTGAACACTGTGCTGGACCGTTTGCACACGAGGTTCAAGCAACGACAGAGTCGTCCGGTTGATGTGAAGGGGTTGCGGGCTCTAGACGCGGCCGAACGTTCATTCTCCGAGAAGACCGACTGCATCGGTGAGTTCAAGTTTTCGACGAATCAAGACATGCTGAAGTATGTAGAATAGACGAGAACTTGAAGTCTGGTAGTCCGCTACCTCGTCCTTAACTATGCCCCCACTTTAACTTTTCCCGTAACACTTCATAATAGTGGCTTTCTGGAAACCTGATGAGCCGAGTCCGGCTCTCTGAAGCTTGGATGACGGCCGTATCGCCCTGTGTCATGGCCACGCCGACTTGCCCATCTAACGTCGCCATCGATCCATCATCTTTACTTGTCAGAGTGACTTCAATGGCGGCATTGTTGGGCACGATCAAGGGTCGATGAGTCAAGGTGTGTGGACAGATTGGTGTCAGGATGAGCGCTTGGAGGCCTGGATTCATGATTGGGCCTCCGGCGGAGAGCGAGTACGCGGTAGAGCCTGTGGGTGTTCCGATAATGAGGCCATCTCCACGAAGATTCGTTACGAATTGGCCTCCAATTGCAACGTGTAGTTCAATCATGCGAGCCAAGGTGCCTTTGCTGATCACCACATCGTTGAGCACGACACCTTGCGCGACGGTCTCTCCATGCCGGTGGATATGCGTGGTAAGCATCAGCCGTTCATCAAGGGCGAAATCGTTGGCGAAGACTCGTTCAAGAGATGGATAGAGGTTGTCGAGTCTGACCTCCGTCAGGAATCCAAGCCCTCCCATGTTGACTCCCAGAATCGGAATGCTTCGTTCAGCTGAAAGTCGCGCCGCGCTGAGGATGGTTCCGTCACCTCCCAATACCAGAAGAACATCGGCCTTTTGAGCGAGTTGAGTTTTAGGGATTCCTCCTTGTTCGTTCAACAACAATGCGGAGGTCGTGTCGAGTAAGACCTCAATGTGATGCTCACGGAGCCAGGCCACCACGCCGAGCAGCGTGGTTCTTACTTCGGGGAACTTTGGCTTCGTCAAGATCCCAATACTTTTACTTTTCATGAATGCCAAGCATGTCGGATGGGCGATTCGGGATGGTGATTGTATCGGGATGCGTAATTTTGTGTCAACGGAAAGGCTGCTGAGCTTTCCCTGTTGTCTATTGAGGAGTGCTTCTTCATCTGCCAGCGTACATTTCGCACCGACCGAATAGACCATAGAATGACAGGAAGAGATACTCATTTTGAAGTTATGCCTGTAGGTTCATCGAGCTCTCTTGCAGTGTGCTGATACCGGAGACTGAGGAATTCATCAGTCAGAACCTTGTTCCTCAGTCTCGTTCTCTACTCAATCTTGACTCTCAAACATACTGTGGTTAGAATCAGAACAAGGTTTTTCAAGGGTTTGCTTGAATGCGGCCAGGGTCCCACTCACCGAGAAGGAGGCAGGATGTTCGAACGATTTACGGATAAGGGTCGGAAGATCATCATCCTTGCGCGTGAGGAGGCTGAGCGACACCAGAACGACTATCTGGGTACCGAACATCTGGTCTTGGCGATCCTTCGTGAGTCCGACGGGATTGCCCTCATGATCCTGAAAAAGATGGGATTGTCGACTGAGCAGATCCGACTGGAAATTGAACGAAACTTGCCCGGTGGGGGGACGACGATGACGTTTGGGGAGATCCCCTTTAGCCCACGGGTCAAGAAGGTCATTGAATATGGGGTTGAGGAGGCTCGGTTACTGGGCCACAACCACATTGGGAGTGAGCATCTTCTCCTCGGGCTGTTGCGTGAAGAGGAAGGAATCGGTGGAAAAATCCTTCGAAGCTTGGGGGCAAACTTATTGACCGCGCGTCAGCTCACCGTGACATTTTTGCGGAAATCTGCTCCTCGTGAGCGTGATCGGAAGAGCAATACTCCGGCGTTGGATGAGTTCGGCCGAGATCTGACCCAATTGGCGCAGGAAGGTCAATTGGATCCCGTGATTGGTCGGGCGGACGAAATCGAGCGGGTCTTGCAGATCCTCAGTCGGCGAAGCAAAAACAATCCGGTGCTCATTGGGGAGTCGGGTGTCGGGAAAACAGCCATAGTCGAAGGGCTTGCCCAAAGAATCATCCAGTCTGAGGTGCCGGACAATCTGCTCTCGCGCCGGGTCATTGCGCTGGATCTAGGGTCTCTTGTCGCAGGGACGAAATATCGTGGGCAGTTTGAAGAGCGTCTCAAGGTTGTGATGAAGGAAATTGTTCAGGCCGGCAACATCATTATATTTATCGATGAACTTCATACACTGGTGGGTGCTGGAGCGGCAGAGGGATCCATTGATGCATCGAATATGCTGAAACCTGCGCTTTCTCGAGGAGAAATTCAGTGTATCGGAGCGACAACGTTAGATGAGTACCGGAAGCATATCGAAAAAGATGGGGCGTTGAAGCGGAGATTCCAACCGATTTATGTCCAGCCACCGAACATGGATGAAACCGTCCGTATTATTCAAGGGCTTCGAGATCGCTATGAAGAACACCATGGAGTGGAGATTACGGAGGATGCGATCGTGGAAGCCGTCAAGTTGTCCGATCGGTACATCACCGATCGGTTCTTGCCTGACAAGGCGATCGACCTGATCGATGAAACCGGATCACGCGCGAAACTGCAGACCTATGCGCTTCCGTCCGAATTGAAGGCCATGGAGCAAGAACTGAAGAAAGTTGCCCGCGAGAAAGAGCTCTCAATTTCCACCCAGAATTTTGAGGAGGCGGTTCGGCACCGTGAAGAAGAAGAGCGGTTGCGCAAGCTCCTTGATGAATCTAAGCGAGAGTGGAAAAAGAACCAAGAAAAAAACAAGCCCGTGATTGGGAAGGAAGATGTCGCCTACGTTGTTTCAAAAATGACGGGTATTCCACTCTTCAAGCTGGAAGAGGAAGAATCCAATAAGCTCCTGAGAATGGAAGAATTTCTCCATAAAAGGGTGGTTGGCCAAAATGAGGCGATCTCAGCCGTTGCCCGAGCCATTCGCCGTTCTCGAGCCGGTTTGAAAGAAACGAAGAAACCAATTGGCTCCTTCATTTTCCTTGGGCCGACAGGAGTCGGCAAGACAGAGCTTGCCAGAACTCTGGCTGAATTTCTGTTCAACAGCGAAGATGCATTGATTCGTGTTGATATGTCAGAATATCAGGAGAAATTCACCAGTTCTCGACTTTTCGGTGCTCCTCCTGGCTACGTAGGGTATGAGGAGGGAGGCCAGCTGACGGAAAAGGTTCGTCGTCGGCCTTACTCTGTTGTTCTGTTTGATGAAATCGAGAAAGCGCATCCCGACGTGTTTAATGTGCTGCTCCAGGTCTTAGATGACGGGGTTTTGACGGACAGCCTCGGCCGAAAAGTTGATTTTAAGAATACTGTGGTCATTATGACGTCCAATATCGGGACAAAGATGATCCAGAAGGGTGTGTCGCTAGGGTTCCAGAGTACGGAAGGCGAAGCCGCACGTCGGAAAAAGGAAGAGGTGCTCGGAGAGCTTCGCAAGTCATTCAGCCCAGAGTTTTTGAACCGAATTGATGAAATCGTTATTTTCCATCAGCTTGAGAAGGAACAGCTCTACAATATTTTGGACATCCTTCTCCATGAGTTGAATCTGAGACTGGTTGATAAAGGGATTGAGATCGAGGTTGATGATGAAGTCAAGCAGTGGCTCATTAAAGAGGGATACGAACCGCTCTATGGGGCGCGACCTATGCGGAGGGCCATCCAACGTGCCATCGGTGATCCTCTTTCTGATGAACTGATCAGGGGACGTTTTAAGGAAAGCCGAAAGGTGAAGGTGGTCTTGCGAGATGGGGCTCCGGCCTTTATCGAGCAGGAGGCGATGGCCGGGGTGTAGTACCCTTCTGTGGTCGTTCAGCAATTCAATACGATGGACATGGCCTCTGTAGCATCTGGCTACAGAGGCCGTTTTGTTTCAAGGCGGCTTGGTGGCCTCGCCAGCACATGATGGTTGTCGGGATTTGAGCACAGGAAGATCCTAGCTAGATGGTCTGGAAATCGGGGCCGATCCTCGGTATCGAATCTTCGTGTGATGAAACCGCCGCTGCGGTCCTTGGTTCCAATGGAGCGGTGCTTTCCAATGTTGTGGCGTCGCAGCACTCCGTCCATGAAAAATTCGGTGGAGTGGTCCCTGAATTAGCAGCACGGGCTCATCTTGGAAAGATTGATCTGGTGGTGGTGCGCGCGCTGGAACAAGCTCAGGTTGAGAAACGTCATCTTCAGGCTCTGGCAGTCACTCAAGGACCGGGATTAGCCGGGGCATTGCTTGTCGGCGTGAACTATGCCAAAGCCTTGAGTTACGGACTAGGCATTCCTCTTATCGGGGTCAATCATTTGCAGGGCCATATTGCTTCTGCCTGGTTAGCCGACCCGATCTTTCCCCTTCCTTGCATTGTTCTGGTTGTATCCGGAGGACATACGCATCTCTATCGTCGTGAGGCGAATGGCGAGTGTATTCTGCTTGGGCGCACTCGTGACGATGCAGCCGGCGAGGCTTTTGATAAGGGAGCTCAAATGCTCGGTCTCGGCTATCCGGGAGGCCCGGCCATTGACCAAATTGCCCGGGCTGGAGATCGACAGGCCATTCCATTTCCTCGGTATCATGGTGTACGGGGTAGTCTTGAATTTAGCTTCAGTGGTCTCAAGACCTCGTTACTCTATAAGTTACGCGGAAGGGCCGTTCCGCTCAGGCCTGAGCAGATCGCCGATCTTGCGGCTGGTTATCAAGAGGCCATCGTACAGGTTTTGGTGGCGAAGTCTTTGACGGCTTTGAAACAGTCGAAACTATCTGCGCTTGCGGTGGTCGGCGGCGTGTCAGCGAACTCGCGACTACGTGCGCTATTGAACGAACGCGCGGAGCATGGGCAGTTTCAACTTTCGCTTCCTCCAATGGAGTTCTGTACGGACAATGCAGCCATGATCGCATCGGCGGGGCGTCAACGGTTGATGCGGGGGGAGCCCTGTTCTTCAGATCTGGATATTTTCCCGATGGAGAGTTCAATGACTTTGAGGGAGACCAGCTTCGTCACGACGGGCTTTCCAAGGCAGAAGGAGAGGAACCATCTCTAGTATTCGTGGTCATATTGCGGGGCTTCGCGCGAGCCAGCTCGTCGCGCTCGAACGACTGTATCGTCGTCGCGTGACGAGTGACATGATCATGTCGCCGGATCTGGCCAAAGTGATGGGCCAACTCACGCTTGAACTCCGCCGACCAATCGGTGTGCTGCTGACCAGGCGAGGACAGGTTCAGGAAGTCATCGTGGGAACGGAGTTGACGCTCTCTTCTGCGACGCTCACCTTGTTCCGTGCCGGCAGTCGGGCGCTTCGTGGGTTACGATTTATTCGAACGCAATTGCATGATCAACCGCTAAACCAGGAAGTGCTCACCGACCTTGCGTTCTTGCGACTTGATCTTATCGGCGTCCTCAGTGTCGCCGCTGATGGTCAGCTGGGGCATGTGTATATGGCGAGTTTGCTGCCTCCGAACGCCGCAGGCCAGTTGTTCAAAGTGTGGCAGTCGATTCCCTTTCATAGCATCAGGGTTGCGTTCGACGAGTTTATTCAGAGTCTTGAAACTGAACTTCAGCGAGCGTGTGCGCAGTACTCGGTTGCACATGGAAAGGAGTCAGCCATCCTTGTGAGCGCGTCCATGAAAAGCCGAGCGGAACAGGAGGAACGCTTAACTGAATTGGCGGAATTGGCGGTTTCGTCTGATGTGACGGTTATCGATCGCATGGCCCAACGAACATCGGATGGACATCAGCGCTATCTGCTGGGGAGCGGTAAAATGAAAGACGTCTTGATTCAGACTCTTCACCGTGGGGCCGACATGGTCATCTTCGACCAGACGCTCTCGCCGGCCCAGCTACGGGCCATTTCGGAAATGACGGATATCAAGGTCATTGATCGTACGCAACTAATTCTGGATATTTTTGCTCGGCGTGCACACAGCCGTGAGGGGAAAATTCAGGTCGAATTGGCACAACTCCGCTACCTGTTGCCGCGATTGTCGGGGCGCGGCACTCAGTTGTCGCGCTTGGGTGGAGGCATTGGGACGCGGGGGCCTGGCGAATCGAAACTCGAGACGGATCGACGACGAGTTCGCGAGCGGATCACGCATTTGGAGAGGGAATTGGCGCGGTTTGCGCGGCATCAAGACCGACGACGGTCTCGACGAGGGCGATTTGGGCTTCCAGTGATTTCGCTGGTGGGGTATACCAATGCCGGGAAGTCTACGCTCCTCAATGTCTTGACCAAGAGTCATGTTTCAGCTCAAGACCGGCTGTTTGAAACGCTTGATACCACAAGTCGGCGGTTGCGATTTCCCGAAGACCGTGAAGTTATTATTACGGACACCGTGGGCTTTATTCGCGATCTTCCGCAAGAGTTGGTCGGCGCGTTTCGGACGACACTTGAGGAGCTTCGCGAAGCGGATCTCCTGCTCCACGTTGTCGATATCAGCGCCGTCGATATTGACGTGCAGGTCACCGCTGTGGAAACCATCTTGACCGAGCTCCAGCTGACGACGATTCCCAGAGTGCTGGTATTTAATAAATGTGACCAGGTTTCCCCGCAGCAGGCTGAACGGCTCTGCCGACGGTACGACGCCGTCGGGATCTCTGCGCTCCAGCCGACCACACTGGGTCTTCTGCTTGCTCGACTGGAGTCGCACGTGAAAGCATTATTGCCTGTCGATGATCAAATGGCCCAGACGCCTCATGGGAATGGTGCGGCTGCTCTTGCAACTTACGAGTAAGCGCTGCACAATCGGGCGTCTATGATACCGACCAATCGCAGAAAGGCCGACTCTCAGTCTGGTCGTGCAAAAAAAATCGCATTACAACTACGTCAAGCTATGCCGGATGTGCGAATAGAATTAACGCACCGGTCTCCCTGGGAACTTTTGGTTGCCACAATTCTGTCCGCACAATGCACGGACCAGCGGGTGAATCAAGTGACACCAGCATTATTTCACCAATATCCAACTCCACAGTCGATGGCGATATCGGAGAAGGCCGATCTGGAGGCGCTGATCAAACCGACGGGTTTCTACAAGAGCAAGGCAAAGAACTTGGTCGGTTGTGCGCAGGCTGTGTCGAACCGATTTGGGGGTGACGTGCCGAATACGATGGACGAGCTGACGTCAATCCCCGGTGTCGGGAGAAAGACTGCGAACGTGATTCTGGGGGGAGTATTTGGAAAACCCGGAGTCGTTGTGGATACCCATGTAAAGCGCATGGCGAACCGCTTAGCCTTGAGCTGCTCGCAAAATCCTGAACAGATCGAGCGTGATCTTCAGGCTATCTACCCACAAGCTGAGTGGACAGCTGTTTCACAGCGCCTGTTGCTTCACGGACGATATGTGTGTCTGGCACGGAAGCCCCGTTGTCGTGCTTGTTCTCTCTCTGATGTTTGCGAGTGGGAAGGGAAACTGATGAAATGATCACGAGTATGACCGGTTTTGGTCGACGCCAGGGAACCTCCGGAGAAGCGACCGTCACGATCGAGGTGCGATCAGTCAACCATCGGTTTTTGGAAACATCTATTCGTCTGCCAAAATCAATGGGAGGGCTGGAGGACATACTGAAGAAGACCGTTCAGCAGCATTGTGCCCGTGGACGCGTTGATCTGACGGTCATAATCCAGGGAGCGCGGGGGAATGGGCGAGTACCTCAACTTGACGAGAACTTAGCAAAGCACTACCATCAAGCCCTTCGAGCCCTCCAACGCACGTTGAAGCTCAAAGGATCGATTGACATTGCTATGATGGCTGGGTTTCGTGATGTCATTGTGCTTTCTGAGCAGTCAGCGGATGATCCAAAGCTCTTCAAGCTTGTCGAACAGTTGGGAGCAAAGGCGGTGCGAGACATGGTCGCTATGCGCAAGAAAGAGGGGGGGCTGCTTGCGAAGGACATTCTTTGCCGACTGGCTTGCATAAGGACCTGTAGGACAGTGGTTTCCAGCCGTGCGTCATTCGTGACACAGGACGCATTTGATCGGATGAAGCTGCGCGTAGAAAAACTGCTCGGAGATGCCATTCCGGATCTCCCGCGACTCAACCTGGAACTGGCCATCTATGCCGATCGGTGTGACATTACGGAAGAATTGGTCAGACTGGATGCGCATATGATACAGTTTGAACAGGTTGTTCAGCAGAGCGAGCCTGTGGGGAAGACGTTGGACTTTCTGCTGCAGGAGATGGGGCGGGAAGTGAATACCATTGGCTCGAAGGCGAATGATTCTGCGATTGCCGCAGAGGTAGTTCGAATGAAATCAGAATTGGAACGTTTGCGTGAACAGGTACAGAACGTTGAATGAGTAGTCCAGCGACCACACGCCATCTGCCTTCGGGGCTAGCTGAGGGGCAACCTGCTCCCGGACGTCAGGGAATCCTGTTTATTGTTTCAGCCCCTTCAGGGGCTGGAAAGACGACGTTGTGCAAACAGATTGTGGCTTCGGTATCAGGGGTGTGGCATTCCGTATCCGCGACTACGAGAAAACCGCGTTCAGGAGAAGCGCATGAACGAGAGTATTTTTTCATTGAGGAACAACTGTTTCACGACATGGTGAGGCGTGACGAATTTTTAGAATATGCCCATGTCTACAACCACTGGTATGGAACTCCTCGGGGCCCTCTGATGGACAAGATTCAGCAGGGCGTTGACGTCTTGCTTGAAATTGATGTTCAGGGCGCACTGCAGATCAAGAAGCGATTTGTCGATACGGTTTCCATCTTTATCCTACCACCATCCATGGATATTCTCCGTGCCAGACTTCAGAGTCGAGCTTCGGACTCTCAGGAGGAAATCTTGCGCCGACTCCGCAAGGTGAAGGAGGAAGTCTGGTGTGTTCGTGAATATTCCTATATCGTTCGAAATGATGATCTTGAGCAGTCTCTTCGCGAGTTGCAGAGCATTTTTCAGGCTGAACGACTGAAGACCCAGCGGATGGACCTGCAGTGGCTTGAGCAGAGCTTTACCGATGAGTCGAACACAGTGCCGGAAGATTGAGAGTCTTTACTTACATTTATCGTATAGGGAGAGAGTCATATTATGATCGATATGCTGAATTTGTTGCCGCAGTATACGTCCAATGAATTCGACTCCAGGCACCGATTGGTGATTGTCGCCTCGCAGAGAGCCAAACATTTGACCCAAGGCGCCAGGCATGGCGGACCTTCTCGGTTTACGAAGGAAACGACCGTCGCGCTTGATGAGGTTTTGAAAGGGCAAGTGAAGTATCTGATCGGTAAAGAAGCGCGTGATGCGATGAAAGAAGCGAAGCGTGGGAAAGAAGGTGAGACCGAGCGTATTGCGATGATGACCGGAGAAGACGCCCGAGAGATCAAAAAAGAGCTCAGCGTGTATGTAGATGATACGGTTCAGCCGACGGTCGTCCAAACCGAGGAGTAGCTGATGGACGAAGCGAGGTCCACCACGACTCTTAGTGGTAAACACCTCGTGCTGGGGGTGACAGGGAGTATTGCCGCTTATAAGGCCGTCGGCGTGCTTCGTGCGCTGAGAGCTCAAGGAGCGTCCGTATCGGTTGTCATGACACGGGGGGCGACAAAGTTTATAACGCCTCTGACATTTGAAGTGCTTTCAGGTCATCGTGTCATCACTGATCTCTTTGAGGCTCATGAAACCATGCCGCATCTGACCATGGCCGAGGGTGCCGATGTGGTTCTTGTGGCTCCAGCGACAGCGAATTTTTTGGCGAAGGCCGCGCTTGGCCTTGCGGATGATGTCTTAACTACGATGTTACTGAATGTTCGATGTCCTGTCATTGTTGCTCCTGCCATGGACGGCGAGATGTGGACGCATCCCACAGTTGCTCAACATGTGGATGCGCTCCGAGCGCGTGGCGTGGTCGTGCTTGACCCTGAGGTAGGCCCACTTGCATCAGGCCGAGTCGCACAGGGACGGCTCCCTGCAGAGGCAACTATTCTGGATACGGTTCATGCTGCGGTCCTTCCTCATGGCGATTGGCGAGGCCAGAGAGTATTGGTATCCGCCGGGCCAACGCAAGAGCCTCTCGATCCAGTACGGTTTCTTTCCAACCGTTCGTCAGGAAAAATGGGGTATGCCATTGCCGAAGCGGTACGTACTCGTGGAGGGGAGGTGGTCTTGGTCACGGGGCCTTCCGCATTGACGCCTCCTTCGGGGGTCACCACGGTTCACGTGAATACTGCGAGTGAGATGGCTGATGCCTTGTCTCGGCACTTTTCTTCCTGCACAGTCCTGATCATGGCGGCCGCCGTTGCCGATTTTCGTCCACGGGTGACAGCTTCAGAGAAACTGAAAAAACAGGGGAAATCTGCGATCGAACTTGGACTCGAAGCAACTCCGGACATTCTTGCGATGCTCTCCGCAAGGCGTACATCACAGGTTATCGTCGGGTTTGCAGCAGAAACGGAACAGGTGTTCGCTCATGCCAAGGACAAGCTGAAAGGAAAGGGATTGGATCTGATTGTCGCCAATGACGTGACGCAAGCAGGCGGCGGGTTTGGCAGTGATGACAATGCAGCGGTCATTCTATCAGCTACAGGAGAGCAGAGAGTATTCAGTCTGATGCCCAAGCGGCGGTTGGCAGATGAGATTCTGAATGCGGTGCGTGATTTGTGTCTGATGGCACCGCGCGGTGCGTGACTCGTGGAGTGATCCTGTTTATGGCTTCTGGTTCCAAGAAGACGGACAACTCTGCCGAGATCGATCGATTGGCCCTGGCGCTCGCCAAAGAGCCAGGATCAAAAGTCTTTATCTCCCTGGCTGAAGAGTATGGGAAGGCTGGTCGATGGGAAGAAGCCGTCGTTGTACTGGAGGATGGCCTGAAGACCTATCCTGGTTTCATTACGGCCATGGTGGCGTTAGGGCGTGCGTATGAGCAGGTGAACCAGCCGGTTAAGGCCAAAGTCATTCTTGAAGAGGCTATAAAAGTAAGCCCCGATAATCTGCGTGCACATCGAACACTGGCCAAACTCTATGCGACTCAAGGAGCCAAGGATGCCGCCATCCGTTCTTGTAACGCCATTTTGGCGGTGAACTCACAGGATCAAGAAGCGTTGGCTCTTCGGGCAAGTCTTGACCACGCGGTGACGAAGGAACATGTTTCGGCTCCTAACCAGCCAACAGTGGATTCTGAGAAGCCGCAGGCTGATTGTCCTGGTGGAGTATCCATGTCCTCGGTTGTGGGAGGGACGGCTCAGGTAATAGAGAATGATGGTGATGATCATTTGGCTCCGATCCGACAAGGTTTCGCCGAATGTGCTGAGCCTGTAGCTGCCGCTCTGTCACTGGGCACTCAGGAAACGAGCAAGACGGTCGTCGCACGACTTGAGCAGTGGCTGCATTTGATTCAAGCGCGTCGCCGTGATGTTTCTGGTCTACCGCAACCTGTCCAGAAGACTTCTGTGTGACATCAACGGTTTGACCCCCTGAAAGCAGACTGCTAGAATGCCGCCTTCAGTAGGTAGGTGGTCTTCATTTCGTGTGGAAGGGGGCATACACGCCATGCTCCGTGTCTTGGTTTTGCATGGTCCCAATTTGAACCTGCTTGGTAATCGTGAACAGGCGATTTATGGGACAACGTCTCTTGAAACGATTGACTCGTCCCTCCGCAAGTTGGGAGACGAACTTGGAGCAGAGCTTGTTATTCGGCAATCCAATCATGAGGGAGAGTTGGTGACTTGGATTCAGGAAGCCCGCCGAGATTGTCAGGGGATCCTCATCAATCCGGCAGCCTATACGCACACCAGCATCGCGATACGCGATGCATTGGCGGCGGTCGATCTTCCGGCGGTCGAGGTGCATCTGTCAAATATTTATCGGCGGGAAAATTTTCGGCAACAGTCCTATGTGTCTGGAGTTGCCGTCGCGCAGGTTTCCGGGTTTGGTCCTTCCGGCTATTTGTTGGCCCTGCGCGGACTATGTGAGTTTGTTACTAAATCCTTGCCGACAGGTTCCAAACCAGCGGTCTCGTCCGCAGAGAGAGGCCGGACTGGCCTGATATGAGCCTGGTTATAGGCGAGGAGTGTTTCTTCTCATCGAAGGGGGTTTAGAGTGATTTCCACGGTTGATTTTCGTGGCGGTGTCCGTTTGATGGTTGAAGGGGAACCTTTCTATATTGTTGAATTTCAGCATGTCAAGCCTGGCAAAGGTGGTGCATTTGTCCGTACCAAGTTGAAGAGCTACCTTTCAGGGAATGTGCTGGATCGTACATTTCGATCTGGGGAGCGATTTGAAGAGCCTGATCTTGAAGAGCGTGATATGCAGTTCCTCTATGCGGCCAGCGAGGCCTATACGCTCATGGATACGGAGAGCTATGAGCAGCTCACGTTTGAGAAACGTCAATTGGGGGAGAATGCCGACCTGTTGAAAGAAAACATGGTCGTCAAGATCCTCATCTATGAGCATCGTCCGATCGCAGTGGAACTGCCGAACTTTATCGAACTCAAGGTCGTCGATGGAGAGCCGGGTGTGCGGGGGGACACAGCATCCGGAGGAACAAAACCGGTCATCGTGGAAACAGGAGCTACAATCAAGGTGCCGCTGTACCTGGAGGTTGGCACGGTGATTCGAATCGATACTCGTACGCGATCCTATGTGGAGCGTGTTCGGTGAGAGGTCGTCGGCCAAAGCCCAAAGCGCGTCGTATTGTGTTACCGGAGAAGCCGGGCCCGTCGCTTGGTGATGCCATACTTACTCTTGGTTCAAGCAGATATCTCCAGGAACTTATCGATCTTCTTCGGCGTAATAACCTGACCGAGCTGGAGCTTGAGCACCAGGGTGTTCGGATACGGCTGAGGCACGAGTCTATGGCAAAGACTCCTGTGGCGGTTCATCAGGAGTCGGCTCCGACTGTTGCTCAGCAACCGTCGCATGCTGTCTCCTCTACGACGCCGGTGATGGAAGGGACTGCCGGGTTTGTGACGGTAACCTCACCGATTGTCGGGACGTTTTATCGCTCTCCTTCTCCGGATGCGGACTCTTACGTCGATGAAGGCGATTTTGTCAAGAAGGGCCAAGTTCTCTGCATCGTTGAGGCGATGAAGCTTATGAATGAGATCGAATCTGAAATAGATGGCCGGATTGTGAAGATCGTAGTGGAGAATACAAAGTCCGTTGAATATGGTCAAGCCTTGTTCCTCATCGATCCTAAAGCCACCCCGTAGGTTATTCTCACGGTGATTCTCTCCATTGTGTCGGAGCCAAGACGTGTTTAAAAAAGTTCTGATTGCCAATCGTGGAGAAATTGCGCTGCGAGTGATTCGCGCTTGCAAGGAGCTCGGCATTCAGACCGTCGCGATTCATTCCGAGGCTGATGCGCTTGCGATGCATGTACGGGCGGCTGATGAAAAAGTCTGTGTCGGACCGGCTGATTCTGCGCTCAGTTATCGGAACATTCCCAATGTCTTGAGTGCAGCGGAAATTACCGGAGTGGATGCGATTCATCCCGGGTACGGGTTTCTTTCCGAGAACGCCCATTTTGCTGAGGTGTGTGAATCGATCGGGATCAAGTTCATCGGACCCAGCTCCGAAAATATCGCCATGATGGGGGACAAAGCGAAAGCGCGAGAGATCGTTGCCAAACGAGGTCTTCCCGTCACTCCAGGGAGCCCCGGTGAAGTGCGGAGTGAGGAAGACGCGTTACAGGCTGCACAGAAGATCGGGTTTCCGGTTATCATCAAGGCAACGGCCGGCGGAGGAGGCCGTGGGATGCGCGTCGTCAATCGAGCCGAGGACTTAGGGCGAGCCTTTCAAGCCGCCCAAGCTGAAGCCAAATCGACATTTGGGAACGACGGAGTGTACCTTGAGCGCTATTTCTTAGAGCCGCGTCATATCGAAGTGCAGGTCTTGGCTGATCAGCAGGGCCGCGTGATTCATCTTGGAGAGCGTGATTGCTCTATTCAGCGGCGGCATCAGAAGCTGGTCGAGGAAACTCCATCTCCTGTCGTCGACGACAAGCTTCGTCGAGAGATCGGACGAGTGGCCGTGGAAGCCGTCAAGGCCGCGCACTATCGCAATGTCGGGACAGTGGAGTTTCTCCTTGATAAAGAACGAAACTTTTATTTCATGGAAGTCAATACCCGTATTCAAGTGGAGCATCCGATCACTGAAATGGTGACGGGTGTCGATTTGATCAAGGAGCAGATTCGGCTTGCAGCGGGACATCCTCTCTCGCTACGCCAACAGGATGTGGTGTTGGTCGGCCACAGTCTGGAGTGCCGCATCAACGCCGAGGATCCTGAGAAGTTTACCCCGTCCCCCGGAACCATTACCAAATACAGTCCACCGGGAGGATTCGGTGTACGAGTGGATTCTGCGATGGAGTCGGGCTCGATCGTTGTGCCGCATTACGATTCGATGATTGCGAAGCTGATTACGCATGGTCGTGATCGACACGAGTCGATGGCACGGATGAGGCGAGCCCTGGGTGAATTCGTGATCGAGGGGATCAAGACGACGATACCGCTTCATCGCCGGATTCTTGATGACCCTGATTTTCAAAAGGGCCATGTCTCGACCACATTCTTGGAGCATTTCTTGGCAAGGTAGCGTGTGATCGTTCCTTCTTGAGTCTTCCGTGTTCGGATTTCCCTCTGGTCGTGCGCTCATTCTCTTGGCCTCTTACTGCCCTCATGCTCACCGTGTTGAATGAGTGTGCCGGAAAGATTGCCTGTCTCGGGAAATGAGGAAACGTGATTCTTGGCGGTCTTCCTGATAGGATAAAAAGATATCTTCGTGCGAGCGCGTGTGATGTATGCGACGAATTGGATTGATGCTTAGCATCTTAGCAGTCGGCCTCGGTATCGGAGGCTATGTGTTTTTCAACGGGGAGCGGAAGACCCCTGTTCGATACCGAACGGCACCGGTTGAGCGTGGGCAGGTTATTTCCGTCGTCAGCGCAACCGGGACGATCAATCCCGTGGTATCCGTCCAAGTGGGGACGCAAGTATCGGGCATGATCAAGAGCCTTCACGCCGATTTCAATTCGCGCGTCAAGGTTGGGGATATTGTGGCGGTCATTGACCCGGAGCCGTTTAAGGCTCGTCGGGAACAGGCCGCGAGCAACTTGGACATGGCGCGGGCGAGCGTCGCGCGGGCGAGAGCCGAATTAGCCCAACGAAAGCGAGAGCTCAGCCGTGTGGAAGTGCTGTTGCCGGAGCAGTTTGTGTCGCAAAATGATGCTGATGTTGCCACGACGAACTACCAAAATGCCGAGGCGCAGCTCCGAGTCACTGAGGCACAGGTCAAGCAAGCAGAGGCGGCGGTGAATGCCGCAGATCTCGAGCTGAAATATACGGTGATTCGTTCACCTGTTGAAGGGATCGTGGTCGCCCGCAATATCGAGGTCGGACAGACGGTTGCGTCCAGCTTCGCCACGCCAAACCTCTTTCTCATCGCGCTGGATTTGACCAAGATGCAAGTCGACACCAATGTCAGCGAATCGGATATCGGGGGGATGTCGGAAGGAAAAGAAGCGGTTTTTACCGTCGATGCCTACCCCGGGATCTCGTTTACGGGCATCGTGAAGCAGGTTCGTCTCGCGCCGATCAGTGTACAGAATGTTGTGACGTACAATGTCGTGGTCGGTGTGGATAACGCCGACTTGCAGCTCAAGCCGGGCATGACCGCGAATGTCTCGATTGTAGTCGCGCAGAAAGACCAAGTCATCAAGGTTCCCAATGCTGCTCTCAGATTTGTGCCTCCAAAAAGTGAAGGAAGTCCGCCAGACGTTGGTGGACGATCGTCGAAAGGAGACCATGTTCGTCCGGTCTCGCTCGACGGGAGAACGATGGTGATGAGAACCGTGTGGAAGCAGGCAGAAAACGGAGATCTTGTTCCGCTGCCCGTTCAGACCGGTATCTCGGACGGTTCTTCAACGGAGATCATGTCTGGGAGTCTGGCGGAAGGTGATGTGATTGTGATCGGGATTGACCAATCGTTGGGGGAGAGAAGAGGCAACGAGCTCCCCCCAGGATTCGGTAGTCCACAACGCCCTCGCAATCGTTAAGATTTTTTCTTGATGTCAGACGATGGTAACGAGGAATCCTGTTTGCTAGGTGGAAGGCAAGAGATGTCGGCGCACCGAGCGGCGTTCCGTCTTCCGCCATGCCACCGAGATTGTCATTGAGTTGTGTCGGGATATGGCCCCACTCATCGTCTGCGAAGATCTCTGGAAGGTATACCGAGTCGGCGATGTTGAGGTGCAAGCATTGCGTGGCCTCAGTGTGACGATCAATGAGGGTGAGTTTGTCGCCATTATGGGGACAAGCGGTTCAGGAAAGTCGACATTAATGAATATCCTTGGCTGCCTCGATCAACCGAGCAAGGGACGCTATCAGCTGGGCGGTGTAGAGGTGGAGCGGTTGCTACCGGATCAGTTGGCGGAGATCAGGAATCAGCGGCTTGGTTTTGTCTTTCAAAGTTTCAACCTCATTCCAAGAACCAGTGCACTGGAAAATACTCAATTGCCGCTCATGTATCGAGGGCTGTCGTTAAAAGAACAACGAGCCCTTGCCTCGGCCGCACTCGAACGGGTCGGGCTGAAGGGCCGTGAGCATCATACTCCGACACAATTGTCAGGTGGTCAACAACAACGGGTGGCGATTGCTCGGGCATTGGTCACCTCTCCCTCCTTGCTGCTTGCCGACGAACCAACCGGAAATCTTGACACGCGGTCAAGTGATGAAATCATGGCGATCCTTGAAGGGCTGAATCATGATGGGATCACCGTCATTCTTGTCACTCATGAAATCGATATTGCTGCTCATGCTGCACGAGAAATTGTGATCAAGGACGGGCACGTCTTGAGTGATCGTACGGTCCACGATCGAGCTCATTCGTAGGGGGTGGCCGGTGCCGACGTTTGTGTGGTTGACGGTGGTGACTGCCCTACGAATCTTGCAGCGAAATCGCCTGCGTGCCGGATTGACGATGTTAGGAATCATCATTGGAGTCGGTGCGGTGATTGCCATGGTGAGCATTGGAGAGGGGGCAAAGCTGGCTGTGCAGAAACAAATCGCCTCCATGGGCGCGAATAGTATCCTCATTTGGCCCAATTATACGGTAGTCAGTGGTGTCCGAGGGTCGCAGGGTGTCGTCATTACGCTGACTGTGGCCGATGCGATTGACTTGAAAAAGAAGATTCCTCTTTTGACCGAAACGGGCTGGTCTCGATCAGGCTCGATGCAGGTGATGAGTGGAGGCCGTAATTGGAGTACGACGGTCATAGGGGCATCGCCGAGTGTGCTGAGCATCAGGGACTGGGCCTACAGCAGCGGAGGTCCCTTTACACAAACGGATATGGATACCGCCGCAGGTGTGGCGCTGATTGGCCAAACGGTGGTGGACAATCTTTTTGAGCCGGGAGAGGAACCAGTCGGAGCGGTCATTCGTCTGAAAAATGTTCCGATCCGGGTGATCGGAGTCTTGAGCCCGAAAGGGCAGAGCCCTTCAGGTAGTGATCAAGATGATGTGGTGATGATTCCCTTCAGCACTGCCGAAAGAAAGGTGTTGGGAACATCCTTCCTTGGATCCGTTGGTGGGGTGTTTGCATCCACAGATCGGACGGAAGATGTGTTCGATGCGGTTGAACAAATACGAGAGGTGTTGAGATCACGCCATCGGTTGCAAGGCAACCGACCAGATGACTTTAATATTCGTACCCAGATTGATGTGGCAAAGATTCAAGAGGGGACTAGTGAGACATTGACGGGCATGTTGCTCGCCATTGCATCCGTCTCGCTCCTTGTCGGAGGAATCGGCATTATGAATATCTTGCTCGTGTCGGTGACCGAACGCACGAGAGAGATCGGGATCCGTATGGCAGTCGGTGCCAAACGGCTCCACATCATGTTGCAGTTTCTGATTGAGGCCATGACGCTCAGTATGGTTGGCGGAGGGATCGGCGTGCTCTTCGGAGTGACCGCAGCGAAACTGACGTCCATTATTGCTGGCTGGCCGACCATTATCTCAGGAAAGACGATCATGACTGCATTCGGCTTTTCTCTCGTGATCGGTCTGTTTTTTGGACTCTATCCTGCCAACAAAGCAGCGCGGCTCAACCCGATCGAAGCCTTGCGTTACGAATAGGTGTACTGGTTGGTCGCGCACGCTGCTTTTCAGCTTCATGTAGTGATGACCGCTTCAATGGCGCGGGTCTGCGGATCATTGGATTGATCCGCCAGATTGATGGTAAACGGATCTGGGTAAGTCGTGCCTTCTGGCTGGTGAGTGATGGTGATGATCGGCTGGTGCAGGGTCTCTTGATTCAATGTCGTCACCACACCTCGCTCCTTCGTATTCAGCCGCACCTGGCTATGCACCGGATAAATGCCCACTAATCCGATGAATGACGACAGAAGCTGTTGGTCGAGCTTATTCTGTCGAGCTTCTTGGTAGAGCCGCTGAAACGTCCGGTGTGACGGCAGTGGGGTGACTCCGCCAAAACCGCTCAGTAATTCATCATACCGATCGACGATCATGAGGATCCTGGTTCGGTCCGAGGTAAATTCTCCTCGTGCTTCCTTCGGATACCCGCTGTCATCGAGATAGGCATGATGGTTGGCAATGAGATGGAGGACGGTCGTCTCGCTGCCGCCTGCTTGTTGCAATGTTCGAACGCCGAGACGTGGATGAGCTTCAAACTCTCGCTGTTGAGCCGGGGAAAGGCATTGGTCGGCATGCGCATGCCGAAGGAGTGAGGGGGCTATCTGTAACAGTCCGATGTCGTGCAGGAGCGCGGCCGTCGCCAGTTCTTGCAACTCCAATGGGTTGAACTGAAAGGTCTGTCCGAGGATCAGCGCCAAGGTACAGGTTGTGAGGGCATGTTGGCTCAGCATTGGATCGCCGGCTCGATTCTGGCTCAAGGCCATGAAGACGGATGAATGCGTGAGCGTTCTGGTCACAATTGTGATCTCATGGACGGCATCGGCAGCTTGTTGAGGATTGACTGTTCCAGTCTGGGCAATCCTGGTGAAGACAGACTGGACAGACTGAGTCAGTTGCTGCTTTGCCAGTGTGGCTTGAGCATATTCTTCGTTAAGTTGGGCGAGTGTTTTGATCGGTCTTTTATCCTGAATCGACGGTGTGTGGAGTGTGGAAGGTTGTCGGTCAGCTGGTTGTTGATCCGGGTGAGGGCTGATTCCTCGGTCAAGATCGATATCGACCGTCTTTACTCCGGCGCGGAGCAACTTCTCGATTTGTTCGCGGCGTTCAACCTTGAAGGAATGACGAAGGAAGGGAGAGCGGAACCATGGAAGGTCGAGGGCTGCAACGTACATTCCACTCCGAAGTTGACTGATGGGAATGCGCATGGTCGGCATAGAGACAATGACTTGAAAAAACCGAGGTGGATGGCTTCTTGCCGTATCGGCAGAAGGTGAACGGAACTGTAGCTGAGGGAACGAGAACGTTCGTTGTCAGGACTCATGCTGTGAGGGTGACAGGCAAGAAAGGGACAGTTCAATCCGGGGGTTGGTCTTATCGACGTGCTTGTAGAGATGAGTTTCGATGATTCGATTGTCATTGACGTCGAGACCTTCACAGATTGCGTCCTGAGCGATCTTCAGTCCTCCGTCGAGATCGCGCCTCAATGATGTGGCAAAAAAGAACCGGATTGAGAGGGCGAGTGGGCCTGATCGGAGGCGGTCGCGAAGGGATGGCGCATTAGGTGACTGAGCCAAGGTCACCCACACCTGCTGACCGACTTGCACTTTGTATGCGCGGCCGGTCGACGAGAGCAGCCGACGTCCATTCACTGTAGCATATTGATGGTTGATGCTGGGAGGTACCGGCAGTGTAATGGCCAAGCTGTCTGACGTGACTAGTCCTGGGTGGGAAGGAGCATGACCGTTGAAGTTGGTGCTTGATGGAATAGTCCTTGGGGAATTGGCGGAGGCCTTCACGGAAGCTGAAGCGATAGATCGTGGCCGAAGCAGCGCCTTCCGAAGTTGGATTGTTTTTGCGAGAGGGGTGCCGGAAGAGAACGCGATGCCTCGTCGATGGCGTAATGGCATGGGGCCGACTTAGAGCAAATTGACGATCTTAGCCATGTTCTGTTCATACCGATCTTCGGTACGGGCAATATAACGACGCCAGTCGCTTGGATTCCACAGTTCCATGCGGTGATAGAGGCCAACCAGTATGATTTCCTGCTCCTCATCCACCGGGACCAGCTTGCGTAAACGGCCGGGGATCAGGATCCGTCCGGTCTTATCGATGTCCGACGAACCGGCCTCCGAAACGACAAAGTGCATGAACAGCCGACTTTGGTCTTCATCCAAGGACGACTTCGTTCGGTCCAGAACCTTCTCCCATTCCTTCAACGAATAGATCAGCAGTGACTGTTCCGGGCCTTTCAGGAACATCACGGCTTGGCCGTCGGCTTCAATCTGTTCGCGGATCGGAGAAGGGACGATAAATCGCCCTTTTTCATCCACTTTGCAAAGATATTCACCGGCGAACATCTCTATATGCCTTCGTTGAGGAATTGACCGAATATCTGGGTTGATCGTCTCGGATCCACTGTTCGAGATCCGAACGGACGAATCGTCACTCGTTGCCGAGTTTGAACGCGGGGATGTATCGGCGTTGAAGATACCGAATGAGTGTGCACTGTGGAATCTTGAGGAAGCGGCAGGTTTCCGTGCCCGTCATCCCATCTCGTCCTAGAGCTCACAGGCCGCATACCACCCCACTATGGAGGTATTCTAGAGGTCGGTGTCATAAAGTCAAGTGAAAATATGTGTATGTGATGGAACCTATCAGAGACCATTGGCGTGGTCGATGCCTGAGTCGTCTCCACCGGGTTCGTCCAGCATGGCTTCGACGTCACTGACGTCTTCACCCAACTCCTGTCCCATTTTCTTCATGAGTCGAGCAACGCTCCGGGGATCCGACTCATCGAGTCCGTCAAGGGTGGCGGGATCGGCAAGTGACTCGAGCCTGGCCTCCTCAGATTTGGGAGCGGAAAATCGTGAGAGGAGACGGTTCATCCTCGAGCTTCCGCAGTGGCGGCATTGAGCCGGATCCTGTCGATGGGGGTTCAATGACAGGATCGCATTACGTTTCGCGCAGTCTTGGCATAGGTACTCATAGATGGGCATGAAGGTCGCCTTTCAATGACTTAAAAATGGATAGGGAGCTGGAGTGTGCGTGCGATCCGGAATCAGATGCTGATCGATGGTTCGTGCCAAGGTGAGGACGAAGACATCGGCTGAGCCGGATCGGCGCAAAGTCTTGGCGCATTCGTTGACAGTCGTGCCGGTTGTGAAGACATCGTCAATCAATAAGATACGCTTGTTCTTGAGCTGAGCAGGGCGCCGTACTGCAAATGCATGACGAAGATTTTTGAGCCGGCTTTTGCGGGAGAGGGAGGTCTGAGGTGAGGTGGAAGTGGTACGGACCAGATTGGTGTAGGCAATGGAAATGTTCAGATGTCGCCCGATCCGATCCGCCAGCAGCAGTGCCTGGTTGAACTCTCGCTGGCAGAGCCGTTCGTGGTGCAACGGAACCGGTATGATCAGATCGATGGTATCCAGCCGTGGAAGTGTGGCGAGCATCAAATCGGAGAGCGGCGCCACGAGGGAAACCTTGTTCTGGTATTTCAATAGGCGGATCGCATCTTGGAGCGGAGGAGTATACGGGTACAGCGTCCAGGCTCGTGTATAGGAAGGTGGACGTTCAACGCAGGAATAACACAGATGCCGAGAGTTATAAACGGTCGCCACTGAAGAAGTAAACGGTCGATCACAGCGCGCGCAGCGAGCTGGGGGCATCAGCCGAAGCGCGCTCCAGCAGCCGGTACAAAAATGAGGAATGAGGTCATCCGCCAAGGGTGCACCACATACCACACACTGAATTGGAAAGAAAAACCGTGTGGCACGACGTAGGAGTGTAGTAAGCAGAGGAAAGGCGGCCATGGCAGATAGAAATGAACCTTTGGGCTAGTTCCATTATGGCGAAGCGGCAGCCTCTGTCAAGGTTGTCCTGCTCCGAAGGGTTGTGCTATAGGAGTACGCGTTTTAGAGAATTCAGGACAGAGACTTCAGGAGCGTGAGGAGTCGGTGGTCACGATCAGACAGCTTTCAAAGACATACTCCCGTGGTGACGCCATGGTGACGGCCTTGCACGATGTCGATCTTGAAGTTCGGCAGGGCGAATTCTGTGCCTTCGTCGGTCCGAGTGGATGCGGGAAGAGCACGCTCCTCAATCTTGTCGCTGGGCTCGATTACCCGACTTCGGGGGAAGTTGTGATTGATGGACGGTCCACTCGCACACTGAATAGTCAGGACTGGACGACGATGCGGCGTGAAACAATCGGGATCGTGTTTCAGGCCTTTCATCTTGTTCATGGATTGACGGCTGAAGAGAACATCGCACTCCCGCTGATGTTGCGGGGGGAACAGGGACGTGATATTGAAGCACGAGTCGACGATTTGTTGCATCGGGTTGGTATGCGTCATCGGCGGCGTCATCGTCCGGGTGAGCTCTCAGGTGGAGAACAACAGCGAGTGGCGATTGCGCGGGCATTAGTCCACCAACCACGGCTTCTGCTGGCTGATGAGCCGACCGGCAATGTGGATTCTCATCAAGGTGCGGAGATTATGGCGCTGATTCGGGGGCTCGCCCAGTCTGGGGGACAGACGGTGTTGTTGGTGACCCATAGCGCCCAGGCTGCGTTGACGGCTGACTATACATGGGTGATGCGCGACGGCAGACTGGTTTCACGCACTACTCCTTCTGCTCAATCGGTTTGTCCATCATGAACCTCTCTACGACGATCGCGGGAGTGATGTTCCCCAGCTGTTTTATGAACGCAGCCGGTGCGCTCTGTGTCACACGAGAAGAACTGGAGGCCCTAGGAGGGTCTGCTGCAGGGGCGATCGTCACAAAGTCGATGACGATTGAGGCGCGTCAGGGGAATCCAGAGCCGAGGTATGTTGGGTTTCCTGGAGGCTCCATCAACTCAATGGGACTGCCGAATCTGGGTTATCGGGCGTATGCCGAATTGATTCCGCAGCTCAAACGATTTGGCAAGCCCGTCATTGCCAGTGTCGCCGGACTGACGGAGGACGACTTTCCGACGATTGCTGAAATGATCAATGCCGCACAGCCGGATCTGATTGAGGTGAATTTATCCTGTCCCAACATCCCTGGGAAGCCTCAAATTGGGTATGACCCGGATGCCTCTGAGCGGGTACTCAAAAAGGTTCGTCCGAAGATCACGGTTCCCATGGGGGTCAAGCTGCCGCCCTATTTTGATCCGGCGCATCATCATGTGATGGGGACCATGCTCGGGCGATGTGGGGTCGATTTTCTGAACCTGATCAATTCAGTCGGCAACGGACTCGTGGTTGATTCGGAGCGGGAAACGGTCGTGATCAAGCCGAAAGGTGGATTCGGTGGATTAGGCGGACGCCTGATCAAGCCCGTGGCTTTAGCGAACGTCCGTGCCTTTTATAAGTTCTTTGGAGAAAAGATGCCCATTATTGGCACGGGTGGAGTGATGGATGGCGGTGATGCGTTTGAACATATTCTCTGCGGGGCATCGGCGGTGCAGGTCGGGACAGTATTGGTGGAGGAGGGGCTGGACGCCTTCCGTCGTTTAGAGACAGAACTTGGGGCGGTATTAACCCGAAAGGGATATCGATCGATTCAGGATTGCCGCGGACGGCTCAAGGAACTCTAGGTTCACTTGGTGCCGAAGTTGCGCGGCAAGAGATTTTGCTGTAAGGCTTGGCGTAGCAATTGGGCCACGTTGCGAACATTCAGCCGACGCATCAAGTTGAAACGGTGGACTTCAACCGTCCTGACGCTGATTCCCAACGATCCCGCGATTTCGCGGTTGGTATGGCCAAGCGCGACGAGTCGCAAAATTTCACGTTGTCTGGGGGTGATGGACACCGAGGACTTCGTGTGGCGGGTGGTTCGCGCGAGATGTTTGGTCGCTTTTTTTGCCCTGGTAGAGTGTCTTGCCATTGGTGCTCCTTCTGTATAAGTACGCGTCAGTCTAGCAAACGGTCCTTATCATGTAAACGAAACTCACAGAATTTGCAGAAACAGGTTGGGACTGTCAACCTCGGTTGACTGGTCTCCGGTGCATGTTCCCCGCAGTTCCGCTTTTTCTACCTCCATGCTGTCATTTATTAACGTCGTTCTTCTGATCCTTTTTTCCCATCTGCGACAATGGCCATTGCGGACCGTATTGACGATCGGCGGTGTGGCTCTTGGAGTTTCAGCCTCTGTGGCCGTGCGTACGGCCAATGTGGATGTGTTGAGTTCATTTGAGCAAGCCGTGCTGACTGTGGCCGGTCCGACCACTTTAGAGGTGGCAGGAGGCGAGGCGGGTCTTGATGAGCAACTCATCACGCGTCTGCGTGCCGTGCCCGGCGTGACCTCGGTATCCCCCGTGATCCTTCAAACAGCCGTTCAAATGAGAAGAGATCAACCTGAACAGGCGATTCAAGTGCTTGGTCTTGATCTCTTGGCTGAATTCAATACTCGGGGATTTCGCGTGGATCAGCCGACCAGCGAACGCCAGATGATCGACATGATTCATCCACACTCGGTGTTTGTCGGGGAAAAGCTGGCGACCGAGTGGAATCTGTCGGTAGGGGACGAGGTTCATCTTCTCATCGGGACCGGCAGCTGTCATTGCCGAGTCACGGGAATTCTTCACGGCGAATCAGATCAACGTTCGTCCTGGGAACGTCTGGCGGTCATGGATATTGCCGCCGCTCAGGTGACTTTTGGCATGATTGGTCTGGTCGATCGGATTGATCTCGTGACCGCTCCAAACTTATCTGTCGATGAGGTGGCAGGCAAGGTACGAACGGTTTTGCCTCCACATGTGACGGTCGAGCGGCCGATGAACCGGACGAGTCAGGTTGAACAAATGATCAGTGCGTTCCGTCTGAATCTTACGGTACTCAGCTGGGTCGGCCTGTTGGTGGGGATGTTTTTGATTTACAACACTATGGCGTTCGCCGTTGCGCAGAGACGACGAGAAATCGGTATCTATCGAGCGGTGGGGATGACTCAAGGGCGAGTGGCTCTGTTGTTCCTCATTGAGGCTGGACTGTTCGGTATCTTGGGAGGTGTGGTCGGAAGTGTCGCGGGCATGCTGTTAGCGCAACAGTTGATCGCGCTCCTGAGTCGAACCATCTCGGATCTCTACGTTCCGGTGAGTGCTGGTGGAGCAGAATCATTGTGGGCGGGGCCATGGTTCACGATGGGGATGGAAGGCGTGCTTATCGGCTGTGCGGTGTCCATGATCGGAGCAATCGGCCCCAGTGTGGATGCCGGCCGGACGGCGACGGTTCGCGCTCTTGCTCCGGGAGATTATGAAGCGAGTCAGCAGTTGCGAGTGGGCCGTCTCGCTCTCATGGGATGTGCACTGCTCGGCCTGGCAGGACTCCTGAGTTGGCCGGGGCCGATTCAGGGGATTCCGGTCTTGGGCTACATGGCCACGCTCTGTCTCTTAGCTGGGTTGGCGTGTCTGGCTCCACTCGGTGTCACGAGAGGAAGCGGCCATCACCGATCGATCGGCCCAACAACCGGATTGTCTGGGGTGATGAGAACGATCGCGGTGGAGCACGCGTCCAGAAATCCAGGTCGAAACGGTGTCACGGTTTCAGCCTTCATGGTGGGGTTGGCGATTATGATCGGGGTGTTGGTCATGGTTCGCAGCTTTCGGCATACCGTGGAAGTCTGGGTTGCCGATACGGTTCTGGCCGATGTAGTTGTGGCGCCGTCACTTTGGTTGCGCGGCACGGAGATCGGGACCGTCGGGCGGAGTCTGCCGCAGGCCTGGACGACCATGCTGTCCTCGATTCCTGAGGTCGCGGCGGTGGATACCTACCGCGATGTACGGATGACGGTGAACGGCCATCGCGTGGCCGTTGTTTCAAGGGATTTGCGCTTACATGCCCGGTGGAGCCAGTATCTGGTCCGAAGCGGTAATTCGTCGGAACAGCTCAATCGAGCGGCTGAGATCGGTGGCCTCCTCGTGTCCGAAGTGTTAGCCGATCGTTTGGGTGTGCGTGAAGGGTCCTCCCTTGACATCATGACGCCAAGTGGGGTGCGACAGTTTCCCATTGTCGCAGTGTTTTATGACTATTCAACGGACGGGGGTAAGCTCCTCATGGATCGAGCACTCTATCAGTCCCTGTGGCATGACGAGTTCGTGACCGTCTTCCCGGTATATCTTCGGGAGCGAGCCAGCCTGGATCGTGTGCGAGCTCGGATTACTGAACAATTAAGTGTCGCGACCAAGGGAGGACTTCCCCCATTAGTCATCAGTAATACCGAGCTGCGAAAAGAAATCCTTGAGATTTTTGATCGGACCTTTCTCCTGACCTATGTCCTAGAGGCCATCGCCGTCGTCATTGCCATGCTGGGGATCATCAACACGCTTATTACCTCCGTGCTTGAACGACGTCGGGAGTTCGCCACCCTCCGGGCCATCGGCGGCAGCTCGGGGCAAATTCAACAGCTGGTACTCTGGGAGGCCATCTACCTGGGTGCGATAGGGATTGTGCTGGGACTTATTGGCGGAGGTCTACTGTCGCTGCTGCTGATTAAGGTGATCAATAAACAGTCGTTCGGATGGACGATTCAAATGATTATTCCAATCGGCTCGCTTCTCCAGGCCGTGACACTTGCGGTATTGGCAACAGTGGTGGCAGGCTACTTTCCGGCCCGATGGGCCTCGCGGCAACCGGTCGTGGAGGGACTGAGGGACGAGTAGCACGTGGGATAGATTGGGCATGACCGGCAAATAAGTGAAATCTTTACATGATGTATCTCAAAGTCATTTTTCCCTGGCTTTGCGTCCGTATCGATCAAGTAATACTTGAAGTTCTTGCGGGATAGGCATTGACCTAAACGGAGGCACTCGAGCACCACCGGTATTGCCGATTGGGACCCAAATTCTCGAGAAGAGCAACGCTCCCAGGATCCGTGGAATCTGGCCAATAATTTCTACGACATCTCGATTTCTCAACCCAACTTTTAACATCCACCAGTGGGTTCTCGCATGGGCAATCGAAAACGATTGTCCTAAGATGTGTGCTCGCTCAAGGTGGGCAAATGCGAGTTGGAGCTCACCGGCATCATACAGTCTGGCTGCTGTTGTCATTTCTGCATTGTAGGCTCGTTGAAGCTTAGGGTGCATGGGTGATCTTCCGGTGGAGGTGTCTTCATACCCTACGAGATGCGAAGGTCAGAAGCTAGACCGGCATCGAAGTGATAGGGCAGCCTGAAGGTCAGTAGTCAGTAGAGGAAAAGCGGAATCGGTGTGCCCGATAGTCAAGTTTGCGTTAAATCGACAATGAGTGATTGGCGCAAGCGAGCGTGGTGTGGTGGCGGTGACCTGCGGCTTCTCAGGACTATTCAGAGTGACCTTCCATTGATTTCACAGGCGTCTCCATAAGTGGGAGAATGAGGAAATCGGAGGGCAGGATGAGTACGAAGACACGACGGTCGTATACGGTGTCAAGGCCGACGTTGGTTGTCCTCCAATCACCGATCTGAGATGTTCACGTTTCACCGATGAAATTGCCCACTCCGGCGGGTCAGATCGGCGTATCAGGCGTCACCTTGAGTGGTTCGGAGGCTGCCCGTCGGCCGAAGAGCCCAGCCTTCGTCTTTTCCTGAAGCCGGAAACTCTCTCCCTTAATGTTCAGCATCGTGGCATGATGCAGAAGCCGATCCAAGATCGCCGTGGCCAAGACTGGATCATTGAAGACCTCGTCACAGTCCGCGAAGCTCTTGTTGCTGGTCACAATCAAACTCCCCCGTTCATAGCGGCGGACCAGCAGTTGGAAGAACAGGCTGGGCTCCTCCCGCGAGAGTGGCAGATATCCCAGCTCATCGAGAATCAGGAGACGGGGATAGGTCAGTTGCAAGGATGCACGCCCACCTGTGTCGCAATGTCACAGAGATAGAGCCCACGTTGAGCCAATGCCTGAATCATCATGAAGTCCTCCTTGCGCAGCATTTGTCCATCCTCCGTCGTGATGAGTGGTGAAGGGACATTGTGACTCGGTGTTTAGAGGACTTCTCAGTTCGGTGTTGTGGTGACTTCTACCATCGGCGCTGACACAGCGTGGAGTCAAGAACTGGCTCAAGCCAAGGGAGAAGTGATTCCTCCTGAAGGCGAGCACCCCTTACCTGACACGCTAACTGTGCCGGACTTGGCTTCAGTGGAAGCCTCGTTTGAACGGAGTCAGCTCTTGCTGTCCTCTGGTCCCAATGTTGCCGCGATGGGCTTGGACGCATCCGACACGATCGAAGCCCGAAACAGTTTGGAAAAGATGCTGGCGCATCAGTTGGCAGCGACGCACGCCGTGATCATGGAGCAGGTAGGGCAGGTGCACAGTCGAGAAGAAGGACACGCCAGTGCGAAACGGCTGACGGCCATCGCTCGCTGCTTAAAGGCGTATCAAGATGGACTCCTCACCTTAAAGCGGCTGCGACAGACCTGGAATCAGCGGATCACGGTGCAATACGTCAATGTCAGCCATGGGAGTCAAGCCGTTGTGGACGATGTAATCAAAGCCTCTGGTCAGGAATAAATCGTGTGGCCTCATCCAGGGCTTGCTCATCTCGTGCGACAGAAATCATACATGTGGGCTGACAGGAAAACGTGAGCACCGCCTGTACAAACGCTTCAATGCCTGGTGCTGACGAAGAGCGAGGACCGGCCACATTCAAGATGTGGATCTGGTGCTGATTCACAAACTCGGTCAGCTTGTTCTCCCAGTCCTCATTGGGACAGACATGCAACCACGGACGTCCACGTTTCATGGCCTGGTGAGATGTCACCAGACTGCCGCCCGTGAGTTTCTTCGTGAGTGTGATAATTAGCGTAGCATCGCTATCTCGCACATTCCACTTCGTGCGCTGCCGGTAATTGCGTTGTGGCGTTTCTTGAAGCGAATACTCCGCCGCGATCATTCCATCCTCTGCGCGACGGCCCTTGGGGCACCAACCTCCATGGGGAATCTGATGCGCAATGGCCCAATCCAGGGCAGCTCGGTCGGCACCGGTCTGTCCACCGGAGAGGATTTTCTCAACCTTCCATCCCATTGGTTCATCGACCTTGGCGGGGCTGTGCTGTTCCGATACCTGCTCTTCAACCTGTTCCATCAGTGCCACCATGGCCTCTGGGGTAGGGAAATGGGAGCGCCGGGTGTGCCACTGCTCGTAGACATTCGTATAGAGTTCCTGCCAATCAAATCCATGTTTGGCCGCTTCCCGCAGGGTATCCCGTAAGGCAGTGACCTGGGCGTCCCGGTATCCATTTATTACAAAGGAGGCACTGCCCGCGATGTTTGAGCACTGCATCGCTCAATAGACTTTTTTATCTGGACTCCAGAAGTCCGACACTTCCAAGCCTTCTCAATAGCAGTTGGTGAACGTCGTCGACCCCACCCGATTGCTCGCGCAGCTTTTCCCATTGCTGTAATTGTGGAAGGTTGTTCCACCGATCGACTGATGTGTGCTCGTGGTGCCATCCTGCCAGGTGCCGAAGGTGGTGTTGCCAATTTGATTCGTGGAGCCACTCAAGCTGGGTTTGGAACCGGAATAGAAATCGGTGTTACCGATCCGGTTTCGTGTGGTGCTGGAGCCATCGCTGAAGTTGTAGAAGTCGGTATCGCCAATAGATTGTCGAGTCCCGCTGCGCCCATTGGAATTATAGAAGGTCGTGTTCCCGATATCGGTGCTGGTGCTGGATTGGGCAATGGCAACACTGGGAATCAGCAAGAGGAAGATAAGTAGGAGTGGCATCGGGTACCTCAATCGCAGATGGGATCTTCATGCTATTAAAAACACTGAGAACGGGTCAATGGCACCACTCTTTCAAAAAAGCAAAAGGTCTAACGAAAGCATTCAATAGGCAGAGTTGATGGCTTGGCTAGTGCGCCAATTTCCGCTGGCTCCATTTTTCTTGTGAACATTCCTGTTTATACTCCACGCCATTCGCATCGAGAAAGGCTTTGGCTACTGTCCCATTGATTGCAAAGCTGATATTTTGAGGGATATCGTCAGTTGCCTTTGCTACTCTCACCGCATCGAGTTTGCTGACAACCACACCTACAATTTGGCCAGCATGATCGAGAAGAGGGCCTCCGCTATTACCAGGTTGTATGGGGGCGCTGATCTGGAGAAAGCGTGTATCATTGCCAATCCCTGCCAACGCGTTCGCGATTCCTGTGCTGATAGTAGCCTCAGAGGCCAACAAACCACGTAATGGAAATCCGACTACAACCACCCCATCTCCGGCCCGAATCGTACGCCCTTCCCTGAAACGAGCCACGTCTCACGGATTACGAGAGAAAAAAATAGGGTTCTCAAAATTCACAAAATAGGTATTTGCTCTGCGGAATTACAATTCTTGACGACAGGCTGCCCCTGCTACGCTTAGTTGATGGTTCGCCGCTTGTTGACGCGACCAGGTGGCCTGGGCGCTGTATGTATCCTGTCCGACATGGTTTTATCGATTGGTCGTCTACCTCTGACTCATTTGCAACTGAAGAGGAAAGAATTCGACTGGATCTCGTTCTATAGTTGCTGACACGGTGGTGGCTTCACATCTCGTTTTCCCGCACCTTTTTATCCTGAGAACGCCAAGCCAATATGGTACCCAAGCCCATCATGAGAGGGCGGTGTGCCGATTAGAGCGCAATTAAAAGAACCACTTTCCACCCAGTTCGGGGGACCTAAATGCACGATCGCGAGGCGGCGTTGCTTCAGGAGGCAGCGCATCTGTGATGGCATCACCCGTAAATCTGCAGCGGTCCCAGGTAACGCATCACCCCTGAGGCTTGTGTCTTGGCCGTCGTCGACGTTTACTCCACGACACTGAATTCGTATCCAGCCTCCCTGAGGCTTGCTACGAGTTCGTCCGCATGGGCGCGTCCCCGCGTTTCCATAGTGATGTCAATCGCCGCTTCGTTGAGCTTCACTCCATAGTGCGCACGGTTGTAGGAGGTCTCCACGATATTGGCATGCGCCTTCGCGATCATCGCGGCCAAGCCTTCTAAGGCACCGGGGTAGTCTAGCAACCGTAACCGCACCCGCAAGCGTCGTCCATCGCGCACCAACCCCTGCTCAATGATTCGTGCCAGCAGATTCACATCGACATTGCCACCTGAGACCAGCACCGCGATGTGTTTTCCGCGATGGCCCAGGCTCGATTGGAGGACCGCTGCTAATGCAATGGCCCCAGCTCCTTCCGCAACGGTTTTCTCACTCTCCAGTAACAACAAGATCGCCGCTGCAATGTCGTCTTCGTCGACTGTCACAATGTCATCGACATAGCGTCGAACGAGTGGCAAGGTGCGCATGCCCGCCCTGCGAACGGCAATGCCATCGGCTAAGGTTGATTGGGTTGGAAGTCCCACCGATCCTTCGCCTTGAAGCGCCATTCTCATTGACGGCAAGCGTGCTGTTTGCACCCCTATGACCTCCACGTGTGTGTTGCGGCTCTTGACTGCGCATGCCACCCCCCCGATTAAGCCCCCGCCCCCGACGGGCACAACAATGACATCAAGTTTTGGATTCTGCGCGAGCAGTTCCAAGCCAATCGTGCCTTGTCCCGCTATGACCGCATCATCATCGAAAGGATGAATGAATGTCGCCTTGCTCGTGATGCTGTGGTCCACCGCCGCTTCGCAGGCCTCGTCATAGCTGGTGCCGTGCAGGATTACCTCGGCACCGTACTTGCGGGTTGCGGATAGTTTGATGAGGGGCGTAGAACGCGGCATCCAGATTTGGACCGGGATGTGGCGCTGAGTCCCATGGTAGGCCACGCCCTGCCCGTGATTCCCGGCTGAGGCGGCAACGACTCCTCGACGTTGTTCATCATCGGTCAGGGTTAAGATACGATTCAGGGCCCCCCGCTCCTTGAACGAGCCGGTCATTTGTAAATTTTCCAGCTTGAGAAAAATGGAATTTCCCGTCAATCGAGATAGCGTTTTGGAGTGCATCAGTGGCGATTCATAGATGGAGTGTCGAATACGAGCCCCTGCAGCTTCGATCGTCTGTAAATTCACCATGTCATCGTTCCCCTTCCCTCAGGCCCATTCTTTTCCTATTCAGGCAATAAAAAGCCCCTGACGGATTGATGTCCGCCAGGGGCCTCATGTTGGTGATACGATGGGTGCAGGCCGGGTTAGGCGGAATGGGCGACCATAATCGCCATCGCCATGCTAATCCCCAAGCTCTGCGAAATCGTTGTCATCAGTTGACTTGATGTCTCGTAAATGAACTAGCTTTATACCATTGAACTCTGTTGACATCAAGAATTGATGTCTTGCAGTGATCGGAGAGCACGGAAGGAAATCTCTAAGGCGAGTCTTATCGACCTTCTTTTCCCCTTCTGCTGCAAACCCACTATGGTACGGAAACCCATACGGGGTGAGGGTGTACCGATTGGAAAGTATTTGGACAGCTAAACTCGCTGGCATTGTCGGTCGTATCATGAGCCTTCCTGAATTGCTGCACGAATCTCGCCACACAAGTCACAAACTACGAATCATAGGGCTATAGTCTCTGTTGGTATGATTGTCGGCGAACCCATCTGACCACCCTCAGCTGTTCCCCTGGCAATGCAATTGACCGTCCGTCTCATGCCATGTCCCTCCAGCCGAAACCACGAATAGCCAGGCCGACAGCCGATATATCGAAATCGTCCCGTGGGAAAGAGCCAGAGTGTGGCATATTGCGCGTCTGACGATACCAGTGATGGACCTTCCTTTCTGGACCAGTAGAAGCCATGAAAAAGTGAGTCATCGTTCATGTGTGACCGTCCTCGTCACAAATACCGTACGAGCCGAAACGAAAATTCCAGTCCCATCCGTCGTTTCGGCATTGAAGAAGAGGGATGGAAATGCATCGGTTACTTCGGCGCGACTTCGCTGTAGTCTAGCGCTTTCATCCAGTGCGGAGGTCTGGCCTTTACCGCCGCCTCGTAGATACGTTGGGGGTCCAGTCCGTCCTCTTTCGCCTTCTCCAGCCACATAGCGACGGTTGAAGCTTGGGAAGGGTTTTGGAGCGCTGGCGCGAGCCTTGTCAGATAGCGCATTTCCTTCTTGCCAAAAAGGGAGCTGGGCGTTGCGGTCTTTGGCGAGGTGGGTGAGGCTTCCATTAGGTCCTCTCAAGAAGTATCGCTCTCGGCATCTTGCCTGAGTATATCGACCAAGGATTCATTACCACCTAATAACAGTTCGTGAAGGTGATGGAACCGACCTTTTGACTCGTGCAACTTTTCCCATCACTAAAATTGTGGAAGGTTGTCCCGCCGATTGACTGATGCGTAGACGTAGTACCGTCTTGCCAGGTGCCAAAAGTGGTGTTGCCAATCTGATTCGTGGAACCACTCAGGCTTGGCTTGGAACCAGAATAGATGTCAGTATTCACGATCCGGCTCCGCGTGGAGCTGGAGCTATCACTGAAGTTGTAAAAGTCAGTGTCGCCAACCGATTGTCGTGTCCCGTTTCGGCCATCAGAATAATCGAAGGTCGTGTTCCCGATGTCGGTGCTCGAAACGGATTGCGCGAGAGCTAAACTAGGGAACAAAACAAAAGGAGGAGTAATAGTTGCATAAGACCCTCCTCGTTGAGACTACCAGGCTCGTCTGGGGGTTACTCCTAGCAAAGACAGTTGAGCTCAATTTCCTGTGCACTTATTTATGCATCTGATTATATATGTTTCCCAAGAGAATGCAGTCGTGACAAGACTGGCTCAATTGGTAAACCGCGTTCCATAAGAAACTGCACAAGTCCGTTGTCGGCCTTTAGAGAATTGCAGGCAGAACAACACCAGACGAGATTGATAACAATACTTAATCCACCCTTTGCTAGCGGATATATGTGATCCAAATGTGGGTCAGTCCCCAAAACTGCTCCGCAATATGGGCAGTCTGGTGTTTTCTTAACAAGTCGTTTAAGGCTTGTTGCTCTCATCCTAGTTTGGCCATCAGCTGCGGCGGCTTTGGCGAATGCTTTTCCATGTTTTGTTTCGAAGCGCTCAATTGCCGCTTGTTTTTCTTTCGCAAGGAACAACGTTTCTTCTATTTGTGATACGCGTTTGTAAAACTTTCGAGAGTCAGAATAGATATTCTCTAGAAGTCAGAGTGCACCCTCGATGTTCGGAATTTCCCGCGACAAGGCAAGGTATTTAGCCTTCTCTTCTTCGCAATTGCGAACGGCTCTTTGATCTACTTTCGAGGTGAATAGTTGGACCCAGAAACTATTAGAAACGCCAACTTGCTTATACTTTATGGTGCTTCCGGGTTTTCCGTGGG
>JAFEBI010000011.1 GCA_018242725.1 Nitrospira sp.
TCGGGGGGAAAGCATGAACGCCAATGCTCAACGGCATGACCGGAGATTCGTACGGAGCCGCCGATTTGAGTAGAGGCTGGTAAGAAACGGCGGGCTCGGTAGTTCGGGCTCGCCGTTTCGGGCGGCATGAGGATCGCGGCAGATGCCGGTGATCGTGAGATGGACATGAACACCACACACGGCGTCACGCGGTGTGGATATGTTTCACGTTGATCGATCCTCTATCGCGGCGGATCCATGATGGGAGGTTACGGTGAAAAGCAAGACGCAAAACCTTGTGTTTTGGACGGTCGTAGGCCTGTCCATGCTCGTTCTTCTCAACCTCTGGACTATGCCTACGCGTGTAGCCGTAGAGGAAGAGATTCTGTTCAGTGATTTCATGGCAAAACTCGACCAGGGCGCTGTCGAAAAGGTCACCATGCAGGGATCTCGTCTCAGGGGTGTGTTGAAGGACCACACCCAGGTTCGAACGTATATGGCGGACTATCCTGATCTCGTCCAGGTCCTGCGCGAGCAGCATGTTCAGATTGAGGTGAAGCCATCAGCTGAAAGTTCATGGTATATGACGATGCTCATGACCTGGGGGCCGTTCGTGCTCTTTCTCGGGGTATGGTTATTCGTCATGCGCCGGATGCAGAACGGGAACGCGGCATTGTCTCTGGTGAAGAGCAGGGCCCGCATGCTGACGGAAGCACAAAAAAAAGTCACGTTTTCAGATGTGGCAGGAATCGACGAAGTCAAAGCGGATGTGCAGGAGACGGTCGATTTTCTGAAGGACCCACGAAAGTTTCAGAAACTCGGTGGGCGCATTCCCAAGGGCGTATTGGTCGTGGGCCCGCCAGGGACCGGGAAGACACTCTTGGCGAAGGCGATTGCCGGCGAAGCGGGCGTGCCGTTCTTCAGCATCAGCGGATCTGATTTTGTGGAGATGTTCGTCGGCGTCGGGGCCTCTCGCGTGCGTACGTTGTTCGAAGACGCGAAAAAACATGCCCCCTGTATCGTTTTTATCGACGAGATCGACGCTGTCGGGCGGTCTCGAGGGATGGGGCTCGGCGGTGGAAATGATGAACGTGAGCAAACCCTCAATCAGTTGTTGGTCGAAATGGACGGATTTGATACGACGGAGGGTGTCATTCTGGTGGCGGCCACTAATCGGCCTGATGTGCTCGACCCGGCTCTGCTCAGGCCAGGGCGATTCGACAGGCAGGTGACGGTGAATCATCCTGACCTTCGAGGCCGTTCAGAAATCCTCAAGGTGCACACGAAAAATGTGCCGGTTGCCGCCGACGTGGAACTGGAGACGATCGCCCGAGGGACTCCCGGTTTCTCCGGCGCAGACCTCGAAAACTTAGTCAATGAGGCGGCGCTCCGAGCCGCTCGTCAGAATAAGAGCCAAGTCTGGGCCGTGGATTTTGACACGGCGAAAGATAAAATCTTGATGGGGACGGAACGCAAGAGCATGATGCTGACGGATGAGGAAAAACGGGTCATCGCGTATCACGAGGCCGGCCATGCCTTAGTGGCGAAACTCCTGCCGGGCACAGATCCGGTTCACAAAGTGTCGATTATTCCGAGAGGTCGCGCTCTAGGTGTGACCTTACAGTTGCCGACCAATGACCGCCACAATTACTCCAAAGAGTTTTTATACAACACGCTAGCCATTCTTCTCGGCGGCAGAGTAGCCGAAGAGCTGGTATTCAAACAGGTGACGACCGGTGCCGGCAACGATTTGGAACGGGCCACAGCCCTTGCGCGGCAAATGGTTTGCGAATGGGGTATGAGTGAAAGGCTTGGGCCTCTCACGTTCGGGCAGAAAGAGGGATCAGCATTTCTGGGACGTTCGTTTTCGACGAATCGTGACTGTAGTGAACAAATGGCAGCGGAGATCGACCTAGAAATCAAGCGTCTCATCAGAGAAAACTATGCACGGGCAAGGCAGTTGTTGACTGAACGGATGATGACCTTGGCGGCACTGGCAGACGCACTCCTGGAAAAAGAGGTGCTGGATGCGCGGGAAATTGAAGAGGTTCTTCTGCGGTCGTCTCAACAGGGTGTGACCTACTCTGCTGTATCATGAACGCTTCTTCTGCAATCACCAATGTGCCACGGCGACCCACTTGGCTGCAGCTGTTCTGTGGCCAGGTGGGCGTCTCGGTGGTTTCGCCATCCGTGGACTCGCTGTATGGTCAGCAATGATAAGGACGCAGTAGAGGGAGCCTCAGCTATGGGTACGGCGGGTCCCGGCGAACGCTGATGAGGCGCTCAAACTATTCGGCGCCCAGCGCCAGCTTTTCGTATCAGCGATCATGCCAAGGGCATGTCCGACGCGGAAATCTGATCGTTGGAAGTTTTCATGCGCGGCGTGAGCAGGAGGGGCACGATAGCGTACAACTCCATCATGTCAACATACATCCGGAGCGGAATCGTAACCTGCCTAGACTGTAATCAGACCAGATCTGATTCGCCTGTCACTCGCCGTGCAAGCAACTTGATGAAGAAGCAACGATCCATTGCTCTTTAATCCTGTTACGTTACGATGAGTGATCCGAGTGGTCTAAAGACGATCTCTGGCATTGACTTGATTCGATCCTTCACGCACACTCCAGGTATGTACGATCAGTCTGAAAGCGATCTCTTGCGGATGTTGGCCGATCGAGTCGGCATTGCGGCGGACTACTATGACATTGCCGGTACCCAGCATGTGACGACCGATGAAACCAAGCGCGCTATTCTCGCCGCTATGAATCTGCAGGTGAGTACTCGTGACGAGCTTGTCGCGGAACTTGAGGCATGGGATGACCGCTGGTGGTTGCGAGGGTGTGAGCCAGTCCATGTGTTGCGACGGGGATGTCCGGTGGGGACCTGGTCGCTGTACGTGCCATGTGAAAGTTCGGACGAGCCGGGTTTGTTCGTCAGATGGACGGTCACCGCGGAGCAGGGAGAGACGCAATCCGAGCAGATGGGGGAGCAGAGCCTTACGGTTGAAGAGACTCGAACGATTCAGGGTCGTCGGTTTATTCGTGTCACAGTGGCCTTTCCGCAAGATCTGTTGCTTGGGTATTACACGCTGACCGCCCAGGTCAAAGGAGGTCGCACGAACACGGAGGCCTCGTTCCGTCTGATCGTTGCACCGGAACGGTGTTATATTTCTGATCCGTTGCAGCAAGGGGTGCGATGGTGGGGCGTCGCTTTGCAACTCTATTCGTTGCGGAGCCATCACAATTGGGGGATCGGGGATTTTCGGGATCTCCGTGACGTCATCGACTGGGCAGGCAAACAGTTGGGTGCCGCAGTGATCGGGCTCAATCCGCTCCATGCGCTGAAGAACACGAAACCCTATCACATCAGTCCCTATTCACCCACCAGCCGGCTCTTCCTTAATGACCTGTATATCGACATCTCGCAGGTGTCGGAATGTCGAACGGACGCTGAGGTGCAAGCCCGATTGGCCGATCCCTCGTTTCGTGCTCGGATCGACGCGGCACGGCAGAGCGAGTTGGTGGATTATGATGCGGTGCAGTCGGTCAAACGAGAGGTCCTCGAGCTATGTTATCGGGCGTTCGTACGGGACAACTTTGAGGGGGTTGAACCGGAGTTGCATGCGACGACCGCTCGAGGGAGAAGCTTTCGGGACTTCACGGAGCGAGAGGGTGAGGCGCTCCTGCGTTATGCGCTGTTTCACGCGTTGGAAGAGGCGCAACGAGCCGCGCAATCTCCCCCTGTCACCTGGGAGGACTGGCCTGAACCCTATCGCACGCCGACATCGGAAGACGTGAGAGCGTTTCGCCGTTCCCACATGTGTCGGGTGCGGTTTTTTCAATACCTGCAGTGGGTGGCGGCTGAGCAATTACGCGTGCTGGTCAAGCGTACGCATGACGCCGGGATGCCGATCGGCTTGTATCATGACTTTGCCTTGGGTAGCGATCGCTACGGCGCCGATGGGTGGTTGAATCGAGAGGTGCTCGCTTTCAAGGCCGACTGCGGAGCCCCGCCCGATGCCTTCGCGCCCGAAGGACAGAATTGGGGATTTTCCCCGCTCGACCCCTTGCGACTGCGTGCGAGTGGGTACCGGTATGTTAGTGCATTGCTTCGTAACAATCTTCGCTATGGAGGTGCGATACGGATCGACCATGTCATGGCGCTCTTTCGACTGTTTTGGATTCCCCGTGGACTTCCCCCTGCGATGGGGACCTATGTGTATTATCGGGATGACGAACTACTGGCTATTCTGGCTTTGGAGAGCGTACGAGCTCATGCACTCGTGATCGGCGAAGATTTGGGAACTGTTCCCGATTGGGTGCGCGAGCGACTCGGACCGGCCGGGGTCTTATCCTATCGAGTCTTCTATTTCGAGCGAGAACATTGGGGAGGATGGAAGTCTCCGGCTCAGTATCCGGCGCAAGCCCTCGCAGTGGCCACGACACACGATCTGCCGACGTTGGTGGGATACTGGGAGGGTGCAGATATCGAAACTCGATCCGCACTGGGGTTGTTTCTTTCGGATGATGCGCGTCAAGCGATGTGGGCGGACCGGCAGCGAGAGAAGAGTGGGATTCTCGCGGCCTTGAAGTCGGAGGGTCTGTTGCCCTCCTGGGTCTCCGATGATCCGGTGTACACGCCGGTCATGACGCCTGAACTCGTGGAATGTATCCATCAGTATTTGGCCCGAAGCCCCGCCTGGCTGGTCTTGGCCAGTCTCGAAGATATGATTGGTACCCGATCCCAGGCCAATCTTCCGGGGACGGTGGATCAGCATCCGAACTGGTGTCGAAAGTTGAGCGCGACGGTGGAGGATTTGACTCAAGACCCTCGTCCTCAACGGCTTGCGGCCCTGTTGCGTTCGACCCGCCCTCTTGTGTAAGTAGTACCGTCAAGGAAACCTCACGGTCGTGAGGCATCTCGATGCAGAGGCAGTGAGACTGGGAAAATCAATGGCAGTCATGACGCATCGAGACCGCCTCGTACTCGCCATCGCCGCGGCATGTTTTCTGATCATCCTGATCAGCGAGCAGTTTGCTCCGGCCAACGTCGTCGTGGCTTACGGATACGTGGTGCCGATCTTGCTGGTTGCGATCTTTCGGAATCGTACGATCATGCTGATCACCGTCTTGGCCTGTGTGGTCGCGACCTATTCGGGCCTTCTTCAACCCACCAAGCCAGGGCGATTTCAAGCGGCGCTGATTAATCGGAGCGTCGTCGGCAGCGTCTTATTGCTGGTCGGGTATCTCGGTATGAGTTGGGAAGAGCGAAAGGCACGGGAGGAGACTGCGCGAGCGGCCTTGGCTCATGAAACGGAGAGTCTTCTCAAGGCCAATACACAACTGGTGCAGGCGAAAGATCAACTGAATCGATCGGAACGCCTGGCGGCGGTCGGGCAGCTGGTGGCCTCCGTCGCGCATGAAGTCGGTACGCCGCTTCACTCCATTGCTTGGCATGTGCAAGCCTTGGCCGAAGAGCCTGGTATGACCCCAGACATGAAGAAGCGGGTGGCGGTCATTGACGAACAACTGGCGCGAGTGGTGCGCATCATCCAAGACTTGCTCTCCTCGACCCGTCCTCGACAGCCGAAACCGGAGTGGCTTTCAGTGGGTGAAGTGGTGAGTCCTTCGGCGGTGCTGATGGAACCGGCGTTTCATGAAAAAGATCTCATGTTGACGGTCGAGATTTCCAAGGACCTTCCGCTCGTGTGGGCGGACAAGGAAAAGATCCATCAAGTACTCGTGAATGTGCTGGCAAATGCGCTCGTTGCAACTCCTGCACATGGGACAGTCACCGTGACCGCGGGATGTCGCGAGGCGTCAGTCGACGAACTTGAGCGCGGTCGACTCGTCGCAGACGGTATGTCACCGACGGTACTGACCATCGTGATACAGGATACGGGCTGTGGGATGCCGGCAGCCGATCTGGAAAAGGCATTCGAGCCGTTTTTCACCACCAAGGCGGTTGGCAAAGGGACTGGCTTGGGACTATTCTTAAGCCGAGAATCAGTCGCGGCTCATGGCGGGAGCCTGGTGCTCAGCAGTGTGATCGGGCAGGGCACGACCGTGACGATGACATTACCGGCGATGCGACGTAACTCTGTGCCTATAAAGGAAGAAACATAATGTATGCAGCGACGATTCTGGTGGCCGATGACGATGCGGTTGCTCGTGAGCTGCTGGCGGAGGCGCTCAGGAAAGAAGGTTATCAGGTCGAGGCGTTTGCAAGCGGAGAAGAGGTGATCGCTAGGGGGCGTGAGGGGCGGGTCGATCTGGTGTTGACCGATATTCGCATGGGGGCTGTGGATGGACTCACTGTATTACGGGAGTTCAAGCGAGTCAATCCGAATACGGCGGTGGTGGTGCTGACGGCATTTGGCTCGTTGGAAGGCGCGATTGAGGCGATCAAGCAAGGGGCCTACGATTACCTCGCGAAACCGTTTAAGCGGGAAGATATCAAGCTGGTCGTCAAGCGGGGACTGGATCACTGTCGGTTGCTTCGAGAGAATGCACGGTTTCGAGAAGAGCTGAAGAGCAAGGGCGAGTGGTCCCCATTAGTCGGAAGCAGCACGGCGATGTTAGAGGTGTACAAGCTGGTGGCTCGTGTGGCGGAGAGCAAGAGCACCGTGTTGTTGCAGGGAGGAAGCGGAACAGGCAAAGAACTGATAGCCCGGGCGATTCATACGAATGGTCCTCGTCGGGATAAGCCCTTCATCCCGGTCAACTGTGGCGCATTGCCGGATACGTTGCTGGAGTCGGAAATGTTCGGATACGATAAGGGCGCGTTTACCGGGGCAGTGGGCACCAAGGTCGGACTCTTTGAATCGGCCAATGGAGGTACGTTATTTCTCGATGAAATTGGTGAGCTCGGACAAGCGTTGCAAGTCAAGCTGTTGCGGGTGATGCAAGATCAAGAAGTGCGGCGAGTCGGGAGCACGATATCCACCAAAGTCGATGTCCGGATCATTGCCGCGACGAATCGAGATTTGGAACAGTTGGTGAAGGAAGGAAAGTTTCGGGACGATCTCTTCTATCGCCTGAAAGTAGTGCCGATCACCTTGCCGTCGTTGGTGGAACGCCGGGAAGACATTCCGATGTTGGTGCATCACTTTCTGCAAAAATGTGCGACGGGGGCCGCGCATGTGGTACGAGGCGTCCTGCCGGAAACCATGATGCTCTTGACCCAGTATCGCTGGCCGGGCAATGTCCGTGAGTTGGAGAATGCGATTGAGCGCGCCGTGTCGTTAAGTCACGGCCCCATGTTGACACCCGAGGATTTGCCGGAAGTGATTCGGCAGGGGGCGACCGCTGAGGGGGCTGCGAGTGTTGTTTCAGGCGATCCACTCGATGATGTCTATCTGACGCTTGAGGAAGTTGAGAAACGGCATCTGATTCGCGTGCTCAAGGAAACCAAGGGCAATAAGGTGAAAGCGGCCAAGATTCTTGGGATTGATCGGCGAACGCTCTATCGGATGGCTGAAAGGTTTGGTCTGGACCTTGGAGAAGAAGTGGAGGGAGGAGAGAAAGAATCTGTCTGACCGAGCGGAACGTTCTGATAGCGGAAGTAGTTGCGGGTTGATGAGGCCGTCACATGAGCGCAAAAAAAAGAACCGCCACGGACTCACGGTCGTGGCGGTTCTTCATGCAGGAAACGCAGCGCTACTGTTTTGCGCCGTAAAAGGTCTCAGTCGTATAAGTGGTCTGGACGATTTTCAACTCGTTTTTGATTAACCGTAGCTTATTTTGTGCGCTCTGTGGGACTTGGGGAGCTGTCGGACCCCAGCTATCGAACATTGTTTGCTTGCCTTCAGACGAGACTTGTAGACGGAGGCGAGAGCTCTGATCAGTTTCCGCCGTCACTGATGCTTCAGCCTGGCTTCTGACAACGCCAAACCGTCCTCTCACGAGCCAATCCCAGATGCTGGGCTGCTCGCCTCTATAGCCTGTCTGAAGCTGAGACCCATCTTTCCAGTCCACACAGCAGTAATCATCATCTGCAAGCACTTTTGTCACAGCCGCTTTGACCTGATCCGCCGAGGCCGGCAGAGTGACTTCCACGACATCAGGCTCCACAGGGTGTTGAACACCGGCACACCCAAACGTAACAGCAGTGAGGGCGACAATGGCGAGGGAACCCATTCGGATCATTTTGTTCTGGCCTCCTTCAGACGGTAGACAAGGTGAGTATCAGTCTGCGTCACTCCTTCGATGCTATGGATTCGACTCAGTACAAGCTGAGTCAGGGCGTCTTGATCCTGGATATGTGCGATCGCGATGATATCCGGATTTCCCCAACAGGGATCAATCGTTTTGATCTCTTTAATTTCCCCCAGTGCTTGGACGACCGAAGATGTCATCCCAGGTGTGACATTAATCAGAACGTAGGCCCGATCTGATGCGCCCTGGGACCCCGGTTCAGGGCCATGGATTGTATACGGGACTGAACCGGAAGAGGGCTGCTTTATAGCAAAGGCGGTTTGCCCTGTCAATACGGGCTTGCGGGGCGATGTTTTTGCGGATGAGGCGGCAGACGGGATGGATTTGAGGTTTGGTTTTGCCATGGTCTCACTTCGGCGCAACAAGCACCTCGATCCGGCAGTGCTCGCTGACGCTGGTTAAGGTGGTTTCGAGCCGTTTGGGGCTTCCGATACGGCCTTCCGGATCGTACACAAAGCAAAAAATGGTGGAGCAGCGACCTTGGTTTCGATACTGCGCAGCATCCGCCATGACCTGGTCCGTCAGTTCTTTCGTCGTCAGGCCTGGTCCGGTTTTCTTCGCGACGATGGCGATCTGATCTCGATTCACTAACAGAGTGGTCCGTGAGGCACCTTCTGTGTAGGGTGGTGTCCATTCATCAGTCGCGACCTCATCGAATTCCACTTTTAATAAGGCGCACAACAGATCTTGTAAGTCATACTCATCGTCGACTTCGATGGTCGGCCGATAGTCCTTTCTCAGGCGGAGTTGGCGGGCGACCGAGTGGAAACGTTGACAGACTTTTCGAATGAGCACGAGTGGGTCTTGATCACGTCCGGTTTCGCACGCGGGTGACATGCTTCGAGCCATTGACGGATTGTCCGATATGAGAGTGTGCGGAGTCTCTCTTATGAGCGGTGCTGCCTTTAGGCTTGTCTCGGGAACCGGAGCATCGATGTGTGGAGGAGACAAGGAGGAGGATGCTGGTGGAACCGCTACAGATGTGGTTGGTGCCTGTGTTGTGTCGATCGGCCTATCAATCGACGGAGGGGTAAGAGGAAGGGGCGGAGGTGAAGCCTTTGAGGGAAGCCGCTCGGGAATGGAGGCGGCTGTCGGGTGCGTTGGGGGGTCGATTGTCGTGGGGAGCGGGGTTGGAATTGGAATAGGTTGAGAAACAGGTACGGACGTGAGCGGAGGTGGTGGCGTTGCTGGTTCAGGAGCAGTCGGTGATGCTGATGTCAGGGGAGTGAACGTCTGTAGAGGGTGTCCAGTGGGAGCAGAAATAGGAGCGGGCGTTGGAGGAGTTTGGGTTGGGTTTGGTATTGGGGTCAGAAGTTGAGATGTCGGCTTGATCGTCGATTGTGGTGATGGTGTCTGAGTACTGGGAGTACTAGAAGCCCCACCGTCTGGCGCAGGCGGCTGTGTTCGTGTAGCCTCCGCAGTTGGTGACGGAGGTGAAACGAGTTCCAAGTGTGTCGCGGGGCAAGGAGTTGGTTTAGATGCGGAGTCGCTTGTGGCCGTCGGTTTCAGCCCATGCAGTTCAAGTTTTTGGTCCTGCAGAGTCTGAATCAATCCCTTGATGACGACAAGGCTTTGGGCGATCTCCCCCTTGTCTCCGGTACGAATCTTGAAATTCCGGTACGTCTGGTATTCCTGCGACCGTTCCCCGAATGTTTGGCGCAAGCACTCCCGAAACTTCAGTTCGGCCTTGCTCCTGGCGGCATCACGGTAGGGGAAACCATCTTGGCTGAGGTCATGGATGGCCGCCAGAAGTTCCTGAAATTTATTGATGCCGAGGGAGAGCTCTTCGAGAAGGTCGGTCTTGGGTCGCGGGCGTTGCTGTTCCCCTGCGCGTGCTCGTGCCATAGTCGTGAAAAAAGTCTAACTGAGGGGCACAAACCGAGCAAGAAAACAACGGGTTTTCGACCGTGGTCTCGAAGGGTTCTGTGATATGGGGAGTGGATGCCTTGCCATCCCATGACACGCAAGCCGCCATGGTCAAGGCAAAAAGAAACGGTGAGGGAGGGCGCTACGCGATATGTCTACGGCATCGGCGAACGTCGATCTCCTACCGTGGATTCACCGCAAGAAAGTCGTCGACAAAGTCTTTGACCAACGGTTCAACGGCATCTGTGATGATTTGATTCACATTCTCCTGTCGCACCATTCCAATCACACTTGCCGACCATGTGGTGCCCCATGTTTTCTTATTTTTCATTGAGAGCAACCCGACCAGTTGCTTGAGATCCACTGTGACCGTATAGGCATACAACCCAAGTTCTTCCTTGAGAGTATTGATGTTGATGTAGAGATACGGTGATGAGCCCGACCGTGTTCGTTCAGTGAGGAGTCGGATGCCCTTTGAGCGAAGGGCTTGCTCGACTGTTGAACGGATCGCCTCTTGTGAGAGCCCATCAGTTGAAGCATCGGGACTCACTTCCTCAATGACCAGCCCTAGTCCGAACATCCCTCGTAGCGATTCCCGGCTTCCAGAATCAAGTGCATGGACGACACCGATATTCCCCCACACGAGGATTCCGATGAGCAGCTGCAGTACGTACCGCATAGGTCCTCCCGATAGCTGATGATTGAGCATCTTACTCGAATTTGTTCGTGATTCCCACTGAGGCAAGAAGCAACCCACAAGCAAATGTGTGTCATCCATCCTGATCGAACACAATGGCAGTCCGAAATGGATTGAGAGGGGAAGCCGATCTATTCTCTGTGGCGCAAAGTCCTCATTTGAATATGGGCGGTGCACTGGTGTAGCGTGGGTTGAGATGTGGCCGGAACGAGTACGGATTGAATTGACGAGGTCATGATGCAAACGCAAGCGCAGCACGTTCATGTCAGCAATGTCGATGAGGAGGTCGAGCAAGGCAATCAGGCGCAAGCCACCCGCCGGGCCTGTTCCCAGTTTGAGAAGCCGACAGGCTTGAGGGGGAGGGTAGCCGGTTGGATCATGGCACATCGCCGATCGCACCGAGAACGAAACGCCTGGGCGGTGTCGTTGCTGGAGCCGCAGCCCACGGATCGTGTGTTGGAGATCGGTTTTGGACCGGGTGTCGCCATCGCACTCATGAGTAAGGTAGTGACCAGCGGGCACATCGTGGGCATTGATCATTCGGAGGTGATGGTCCAGCAGGCGAAGAAACGCAATGCCTCAGCGATTGCGCAGGATCGAGTCGAATTACGGCTGGCCTCAGTATTCGACCTCGCCGGCGGCTACGACCGGTATGATAAGTGTCTCATGGTCAATGCCGTCCACTATTGGGACAATCCTGACGACGCGTTGAGAAGGGTGCAGCGTCAGATGAATCCTGGAGGGAAGATCGTGGTCGCGTTTCAACCCTGTGTGCAGGGGCCCACAGACGAGGATATTCTGAAGGCCGGTCACACCATGGTGGAGAGGCTCAAGGCTGCGGGTTTTTCCAAAGCCCATCTCGAAATCAAATCGATGGCGCCGGATTCTGTTGCCTGTGTGGTAGGGATGACGGAGGGATAGGGACTACGAGCAGGGAGAGGCTCATAGGGTCGCTCTCCGTGCCATTGGGTGAATGCCACATATGGCTATTGATTCTGTCAAATTTGATGTCGACACAAAAGTTCACACGTCGGTCCTTACCGGAGGCGACTCTTGTGGTTGATCGGTGGGTCCACGATCACTTCGGTCTGCCCATTTGGGCGTTGAATCACCACACGCACGACCCGCTCACCTTCCCTAGCCCAAAACCCAGTTCCGGTGTTTGATCGGCCAACATTTCGACTGTGCCGATCACCGGACGCGTATCACCTTTCCCTTTCTCCGTTTCGAGAGTGATCCGAGTGCCGATAGCGGCCACTGTATCGGGAACCGTCAGCGTGAGATAGTTGGCTCGAGATGAGGAGATGCCATGAGCGAGCTCCTTTCGAGTAAGAATGATAGAAAGACCGATGGAGATTTTCCAACCGTGACAATGAAGAAATGCAGAGAGACGGTGGACGCTGAATGAACGCACGAGGCCTTTCGGGTCTCTTTCTCTAGTACGTGACGATCGGAATCTCCAGCGCAGTGGACCTTTGGATAGGAAATGAAAGTATTTATCGTTGCTTGTTGTGATTAAGGTCAGTCCCACCAAAGTATGTATGTCTTCCGGGAGAGAGCCAATGAGAGGGGACGGTATGATCTCAGTGAAGAGCCCGTTCGTATCAGTAGATGTTGGTGGCGATGACGCTTTTTGCCGCCATTGGGGATCCGTTCTTCGGCGCCCCGGTCTTCTGGCGATTCTCTCGTGACGAGTTCGAGTAGCGCGTTCATTAGTCCAGAGCCTTCCGCCTGGAATGGATGAGACCTGCGGTGCGCATGAAGGCCGATGCGGAGGCTCGGTTCTCGGGAGACCATCATGCAGGGGTGAGGCGAGTGTAACTGTCAGGAGGTGAGCAAGCAAGAAAGGCGTCTGACTCTATTGCTTTGAGGGATGATACGTTCGACTTTTTTTATTATGCAGGAATTCAATCGTGTACCTGTCGAGGACTGAGATCATCGGTCCTGTGAAGTCAGCAAATGCCTCGCTCGTAATAATCAGAACAAAGGTGGTAAGCGTGGTCCTAAACTGTATCAAGTCACTCTTTTAGAACTTTCTTAAAGCATTCACCTGCGTTGATTGCTTTCAGCGATTCACAGCTGAGAATCTTTGAGGACCCTTTGGTGTCGTTATAGATCAAGACAGCAAACATCTGGCCATTGCGACATGTCACATTCCAAATTGCATCACCCGACTTCGTTGTCCCCTGGAAGAAGTTTCGTGTCACTGAGTCACAGCGTTCTCCACTGCCTTGAAGAAACTTGGCAAAGAGAGTGCTTCGCTCTCCCGCTGTCATCAGCTGTAAACGGCCATGTGCGGGGTTAGCCGATGCCGCTTGTGTCCAGATTCCCCCGAGCAAGAGAACAATGATAAGCGAATGAACCATCTTGTATCCTTCCCGTTGCCTATACTGGATGAAGAGGGAGAGTAAGACTACTGTCTATCCCAGTTAATGTGCCGTCCTCCGGATCATCCGTAGGCGCATCTCGATAATTCTGCCAATGTGTTCCTTGAATTCAAGTTCGTCTTTTTGAGATGTCAGTTCATCCAGGGACATGCTTTCATGCTTGAGACATTCAGGGCTCATCAGCTTCTGTGGAAAAGACTCATGGAACGGGTAGTCATTCCTTCTCAGAAGGCGCTGTCAATGTGATATGGGCATCCACATACGCATGCGAGAGATCGGGGGGGAAGGCAGGAAATGGACTGGCTCTGAGCACCGCTTGCTTCCCCGCCGCGTCATAGGACTCATTGCCGGATGATTGCTCGATGGTGACACGGCTGACTGATCCATTCTTATGAAGCCGAAACCGGACGACCGTCGCATAGCTGCGGTTAGTAAAATCCAGTGCCGGAGCCTTCCAGACATCCCGTATTCGCTGTTGCACCAGGGCGAGATACGCCTTCGATCCGGGCGTTGACCCATCGGCCATAGCCTTCTGAGGAGACTGTACTTGTTGGGCTCCGATAGGGGTTCCTTTGTGCGAGCAGCTCATTGAGAACAGAATGTAGCACACAGTCAGTGCCGATCTGATACCCCATGCAGTCGTCCAGAGGGCGTTGCTCATAACTCCATGATCTGTTCTCAAATGTACTTGCCGAGATGCGCTTGCGTTACACCGTTTAGGAGCAGAACGGAAATCAAAGAGCAGATCTTGTCTCTTGCATCACCTATTATGAGAGCTGAACCCGCATCACACAACAAGATGTCGGATGGCTCACTATTTCGTCACTGCATGAAAGTAAAAAAAGAAAGATTTGGTGCCCCCGATACGAATTGAACGTACGACCCGCGGTTTAGGAAACCGCTGCTCTATCCAACTGAGCTACGGGGGCAAGGCCAAATTTCAATGACTTACACTTCTACAGACTCTCGGTCTTCGGGTCAAGTGTTCCCGGCGTGTTCTTCTGGAGGTACTTCTGAACCTTCAAAGCTGCTTCAAGCAAGTCGCGTTCCTCGATAGCATTGTAACGCTTCCAACTTTTCTCTGACTGGTGGCCGACAATCTTCATTGCCGTTGCTGTGTCCACTCCCGCCCGCCTGAGGTTGGTAGATGCACAGTGTCTCAGATCGTGGAACCTGAAGTCTGTAATGCCGGCATTCTTCAATGCTGTACGGAATGACCGGCTGATACGCTGCAGAGGTTTGCCTTTGAACGTGAAGACATGACGTGTCGAAAGAGAACGTACCTTTGCCAGTCGCTGAAGTGTCATTCGAACATCCGGCGTCATGGGAACTTGTCGCGGCTTCTTAGTCTTCGTGTCTTGACTGCGAAGAGTGATAAAGCCTCTCTTGAGGTCAACACGGTCCCAAGTAAGCCCTACAATTTCACCGAACCTCTGGCCTAGCTGATAGGCGAGTTGCAAGACCGGCTTTAGGTGCGGTTTTGCCACTTGATGCAGTTTGCTCCATTCCTCTTCAGTCAACACTCTATCTCTTGCGTTCTGTGGATCAGGAAGCGGAACCCTTGTAGCGGGGTTGATCTGTAAAAGTCCCCGTCGGACAGCCACGTTCAGACAATGTTTGAGCACAATATGGTCATTGTTCACGGTCTGAATGCTCGCCGGATTTCCATTCTTCTTCTTTCGCTGACCTCGGTAAGTTTCCACGTCCTGTGGAACAATGGAGGTTAGAATCTTTCCACCAAAGAACGGGACAAGTTGTTTCTCCACGATCTCTACTCGGTCTTGATAGCTGCGCAGTCTCTTTACTGATTCCAATTCGAGATAGGCCTTGGCCCATTCACGGAACAAGATAGGTTTAGCCTGCTCCGTCTTCTCGTGGCCAAGTAACAGGCGAGTCTTGATAGCAGCTTCCATCTCTCGCGCGATCGTCTTGTTCAGGCACCCCACTTTCCACCGCTTCTTTTTTGCACCGGGTACGCCGCTCGCCAGGCTCCACGATTTGCCGTCCTCACTTTCAATAACACGGAACTCCACATAGTAACTATCGCGCCGCTTGGTTAGTCCCATGGGTGTCTCTCCGTGGTGTGATCGTGTGCTGCTCGATCCATGCGTCCAGCTGAGCCTGCTTGAACTTCACCAGCCGCCCGATTTTGATGTACCCCAGTTTCCTCGTGGAGACCCATCCGTACAGGGTCAATTTTGATATGCCTAAATACTTCGCGGCTTCATCCATTGTCAAAAGATTGTTCATGGCTCTTCAGGCAGACCTCTCCATTTGTGCCACCAAAGAAGTCGAGTGATCCAACCGACGCCTCGGCACAGCTCTCGGGACCGGCACTTATGTGAGAGTTCAGAAGTTTTGGCCATACCGAAAAGGTAGGGGAGGCCCAGCAGAGGAAAGGACTGCTGGGGCGGGTATGCCCGCGTCCGTAAAATAGGTGGGTTTGGGACGAGTTTCTGGTAAGGCGTCCCTAGCTCGCGCTGGGCAAGTGGTTTCGGCAGCTACGCTTCTAAGGCACCGCGTCCAGAGACGCCGTGCCATGTGGAATCAGGCACCGTCGTGTCGCACGAAGCGACTCGACCGTGCGGAGACAATAGCCATCGCCCATTGGGGGGTGTGACACGCCCGTGGCACCCGCGCCACCTCAGAAGGCGTCACGCTTGCAGCTGTTCGTGGCCACAGATTCAGAAGATGTGCTGCGCCCCCAGCGTCGGTGAGGGGCCCAGCAGGGTATTGAGAAGAGGTCGGTACGCAAGTTCGGTATCCGAGTCCGTTCATGATCGCGACGGCTCTTTCGGGGAGGATCGAGGAGAGAGTGAGCGGCACCATCACTGGGGCGTGGCACTGTCAGCGCCGCGTCCTGCGGTTTGACTAAGGCCATCACGTCTACTTCCATTATTCTCTGTGGGCACAGCTCACTTCCTTCAGCTTCATACCGCGCAAACCCGCATTATTTCGCTTGTTTCGTTTATTGCGCTTATTTCGATTGGCTGTTATACTGCTTTCAGAGAAGAGAGGAGGCGAATCCATGACCACTTTGACCAGAGAACCGATTGTGCCGACCGCTGAGGACGCGGCGCTCGCGAAGAAAGCGCTACAAGCCCTGGCATCGCATCAAGACCCATCCATGGATTTCCATGTCCAGATTATTCAGAAGCGGAAAACCCCTGAACGTCTGTTTTTGCCTCCTTCGGCTGTGCAACTCCTATTCACCATCCTTGATGAAATGTCGGCGGGCAATGCCGTCACACTGATTCCGGTCCATGCCGAACTCACGACGCAAGAAGCCGCCGACGTGTTGAATGTGTCTCGTCCGTTCCTCGTGAATCTGTTAGACGAGCAGAAAATCCCCTACCGCAAGGTTGGCACCCACCGGCGCATTCTCTTCGCGGACCTCATGCGCTACAAACATCAGATCGATGCGGACCGCCGTGCGACTCTCGATCAACTGACCCAAGACGCGCAAGCGCTGAAGATGGGCTATTGAATGTGGCCACCTTCACCGCGCTCTACGATTCGTGCGTCCTGTATCCCGCTCCTCTCCGTGATTTGCTCCTCGAACTCGCTGTAACGGATCTGTTTCGCGCCAAATGGTCCTCACACATTCATGACGAGTGGATACGGGCGGTGCTTGAGCATCGATCAGATCTCACAGTTGCGCAGCTCCGGCGCACGAGAGACCTCATGAATGAGCATGCTCGCGACTGCCTCGTTGAGGATTTTGAGGAGCTGATTCCATCCCTCACGCTGCCAGACCCGAATGATCGGCATGTCCTGGCGGCCGCTATTCGCGGGAGGGCTGACGTGATTGTCACCTACAATCTCACAGACTTTCCCGAGAAGGAGCTTCAGAAATACGGCATCACGCCCCAACATCCCGATGAGTTTCTACTACATCTTTTCAATCTGGCACCGAGCATAGTCTGTGCCGCTGCCAGAACGCATCGGGCGAGACTCAAACATCCTCCCAAGACCACGCTTGAATACCTCGAGACGCTTGAACTTCAGTCCTTAACACAATTCGTCGCGGCGCTTCGTCCCTACGCCGTTCATCTCTGCTTCTGATCCCTTCTTTGATCACGTGGTGGGGCTTCCCCCGGCAGCCTCGCGAGAGCCGTTCAGCATTCCACCGCGTTCAGCTGTGCCCCTCACGTGTGCTCGGTCGCCTGCTGGTCGACAACTGCAACAAGCTAAAGACCGTCTCGAAGCCGGTCATCTGACCAGCTTCCGTTAAGACAAGCAGGCACATACTCGTTGTCAGATGAGCACAGGACCTTCTCGCCTCGTCCGTTAAATCGGCTCTGCCATACCGCGCTGGTGGTGAGCGTGGGGCCGGCTTGTGGTTTCGGGTCCGGTGCCTGTGCGCATCCGGCTGCCGCTCTGGCTTTCCACCGTCAGGCTGCGTCGATCATGCCCGCTGGCCGCCTCTGAGGCGGTTCCTTCGCGCGGTCATTCCTCCGCATCGCGCCCGCCGGCCCGCCAGGTGGCGGCGGCCTCTCTGTCTCCTTTGTCGTCGCTGTGTGGCCTCCACGCCTGGTGAGAGGCCAACACATCAACTCTAACTAAAGGAGACAACACATGGCACCTCATGAACAAAAACCCAAGCCGGTCACCACGCTTCGATGCAGCAGCATCAAGGCAAGCATCTGGAAGAATGAGGGCATGAAAGGCCCGTTCTACAACGTGACCGTGGCCCGCTCGTACAAGGGCCAGGACGGAGTCTGGAAGAATTCCGAGTCCTTCGGGCTCGCGGACCTGGACGCGCTCGTGGCTGTCGCCCAACAGGCGAAGCTCTGGGTCACCGAGCGTTTGGGACGCTGAACGATACGGGAAGCCTTTGGCAGTTGCGCCGGGGGCTTCCTTCACCTGAAGAAAGGAACACGATGATGAAACTATATCAAGCATTTGCGACGGATCTAAATCAATTGCTCAGCAGCGCAGGCGCGGTGCGGATCACCGTACCCGGCTCCATGCCGCTATCGGTCGAGGAAATTGGATCCAGTGAAGGTGGACACCGGTTAGTCTCACTGTGCCAGTACGGGGAGCAGAACGGCGATCTGATGCGCGACCCAGACATGGTGTTCCTGTTTCATAACTTAGCCGACGGTCCGGCAGCCGAACCAGTGTCATATAGGAACGACTACCTGGGAATCTTTCAGGAAGTCTATCGATACGACGAGGCGGGCAGGCGCACCCACGTCCTGCCTAGGCTGAAACAGGACTTGAAGGAATTTGCCACGACCTGGTTTGCCACTCTCAGAGATCAGGGATTCTTTGCAGCCACCGCTGTGCGAGAGATCCTGTCCCCATAATCTCGTCGATCCCTTGATGAGGCATGATGTGCTGCGATCATGCTCCTGTCGGAAAAGAAGACCCCTGACAGAACGTTCAGCCAATGAGGGTTTCCGCTTCCTGCTGATAAAGATCAAGCTCTTGGTCCTGGCACGGGTGAGGGGCCGCGCTGTATAGCCGGTGTGTCGCGGCATAATAAAAGGCCACTCCAGTGGCCGTCTCGGTTCCATCGCGACACGTGCCCTCCGAATGTCACAGAGGTAGGAACACATTTCCCTTTGCCCGAGGAGAAAAGGTCCCAGCAAAGGTGCATCCATCTGGTGAGTGACCTGAAAATCTACCGGCTAAATACTCAGTGACTGTGTGATGGTCGGCACGGAGCCGCGTCGTCATCAGTTCAATGCTGACATAACGTGAAGCCTCGCTCTGCAGCAGGTGGACCAACTCCGTCACTCGGACAAGATCGCCATCTTGAGGCAGTGCTTCAGCGACAGGACCCTAAGACCTAAACCCGTAGGGACCTCGTTTCACGCTCCTGAGTAACCGATTCACGGCTAAACACTGGGGCTAATTTGAAAATGGCTGACTCTTTATTGGCAGGCTATCATCAACGGAAGGGTGATTAACAAAATCACATAGGGAAGCATTTCAGGTAATCGTTACCATTGTTGTCATCGTTTTAGCCTCTCGAGACCTTATCTGGCCTTATATTGACAGCCACAGTACCCTATCGTAGCCTGGCGCAAATCTTCATTCTGTAATCAGGCCTAGTCCTAGATATGTCTTGTTTAGAACTGCTGATATTACGGTAATTACATTTATGGCTAATACCTCATCTTTCGATCAGCAGGCGCTCATCAGGTCCATTGGGATATCGGGAGCTGGGAGGTACATGCTTCTACTGGGAGCAGGTGCGTCTGCCAGCTCAGGAGTGCCAACCGCCAGCCAATGTATTTGGGAATGGAAAAGAGAAATCTACCTTTCAGGTAATCCCTCTTTGCCTCCTAGCTTGCCGTTGGATATCACTCTTCCTAGTGTCCAAGAAAAGATTCAGAGCTGGCTCGATCATCAAGGCAGCTTTCCGCCGGCTGAGAGTGAATTAGAATATGTTCACTACATCGAGCACTGCTACCCCAAGAGCGAAGATCGCACCACCTATTTTCGGAAACGACTTTCAGGAGTTGTTCCGCAGTCAGGCTACCTGTTGCTGGCAATGCTTCAAAATGCGAACGTGTTCCAATGGATCTGGACAACAAACTTTGATGGTTTGATAAGGCAGGCGAGGAAACCTGAACTTACTCGCCCACTTAAAGAGATTGGCCTAGACAGTTTACAGCGCCTATGCGGCGTTCAAGAAATAGAACATTGCAGCTACTTAGTGGCTCTGCATGGGGATTATCGATACGACCTGCTTAGAAATACCTCAGCTGAAACCCAAAGACTTAATCAGGAATTGTGCGATGCACTGGTAACGCGCGTAAGGCAACAGCCAGTAGTGGTAGTCGGTTATGGGGGACGCGACCAGAGCATCATGCAGGCTTTTGAGGATTCAGTAAAGGAGAGAGCAGCTGGCGGGGCAATTTATTGGTGCACGGTTCCTAACGAAAAAGTCAGCTCGCGGGTCATTGCATTGTTCGAATTGGCAAAGACGAACGGTTACGAAGCACATTTGGTTGAGATAGATGGGTTTGATGACTTCATGGTGAGGCTGGCACGATTCATATTTCGCAGCGGAACAGAGGCGGTAGAGGTTGAAAGAACTCTTAGCACTAGCATTCCTGAACGATCAGCATTCAGCTTCTCCGGATATCGGGCTGACGAGGATTGGATAAAGAGTAACGGATACCCGGTTGAGCTACCGCGGGAACTCTACCAATTCGAAACCAAGCGACTAACAACATGGAAGGAACTCAGACAAGTAATTGCGGAATCCCCAGTCATAGCAGGCCTTATCAGAGGCAAAGTACTAGCGCTTGGTGATGCAGAGACGATTACAAAGGTATTCGCTAACCATATGAGCTCTAAGCTGGAAAAAGTTCCACTAGGGTGGAGCGATTTTGTTTGGAAAGATTCTGTTGCGAGGTCAATTTTACTCGAAGCACTTCAGCGCTCATTAGCGGGCAGATTGAATCTTGAGCGAAAAGGGAAAGCTACGCTTTGGGATCGCAACCAAGCACAGATAGCAAACTATTTCGGTCAACGCTGCAGAGCCTTCAAGGCAATAAATTTAAGTCTGAACTTTTGTGGAAACAGCCAATTTCTAAACCTTGTTCCTACTCTTCATATTGTAAACGACAATGGGACAGAGGCTAGCAAAGATGCTGCGAAAGACATCAAAAGACAGCTACTAGGAAGACAATGGAACCAACAATACGATCAGGCGCTCGACAGTTGGTGCGATCGATTGCTTGGAGAAAAAGAGGCTCAAACATTTGAGTATCCACCAGGGGCCCCTGATGCTTTCGCTTTCCGAATTGCTACCCCCCCTGCTCTAGCGCGAGTCATGATTCGAGCTAAGAATCTGGGCGCACCACTAAGCAGGAAATCAGGAGAACGGTTTGATGCTATTGTGTTGCCAGAATCCCAATTAATCTTTGGAACTGCGCGAGGACCTCATCGACCGAAGGATATCCATCCCTTGCGAGGGTTAATTAATGATGGTCCCTATGATCTTGAGCTAACCCAGTCAGGAATATGTAGAGAAGTTCGACTTGGAGTTGTATGTCCTCGTGGCTATGAAAGAGCCCTGCAGGGTTACCTCGACAAGCTTGTTGCTGCCCACGAACATGTTGAGTCGAAACAAGAGTATCTCGTTGGCTATCCAGGGTTCCAGCAAGTCTTTAGGATTCCGTTAAGAGTTCCGCGACAGAATGATCGAGAATGGAGGGCTATCCCTGAAACTCCTGAATCGCATTCGAATCGTGTTGCGGCTCAGCGAGAGATTACCGCCTGGATTACACGGGCGATTGACACATTGGCAGGTTCAGCTTCAGTTGATGTGACAATCGTGTTCATACCGAAAGCATGGCAGCCATATGAAGTGGTAGAGGACGAAACCCTTAGGCTTGATTTGCATGATTATGTGAAGGCGCATTGCGCTCAAAAGGCAATCAGAAGCCAATTTTTGCGCGAAACTACTCTGAATAAAAGCCTTCAGTGCGAGGTGCTTTGGTGGTTGGCACAAGCTGTATATGTAAAATCCCAACGAACCCCTTTCGTTCTAGACACAGATGATCCGGATACAATATTCATTGGCATTGGCTATGGATTCACTAGGCAAGAAAAGGGCGGAGTAGTTCTAGGGTGTAGCCATATCTATGATGCTGCGGGCCAGGGTTTACGTTACCAGGTTAGCCGAATTCAAAATCCTGTTTGGCGAAACGAGAATCCTTATCTCACCAAGGACGATGCCATTCGAGTGGGATATCAGGCTAGACAGTTGTTCTACCAGACTTACCAGAAGTTGCCTCGAAGAGTTGTTATTCATAAGAGAACACCTTTCCTAAAGAGCGAGAGAGACGGATTGGCGCAATCACTGAATGGTCTTGCTGAGCTAGAAATGTTAACAATAGAACATGAGGATGCATGGCGGTTCCTGGCTTACGATAAGTTCAATAAGTGCACTAACATGTTCCCCGTGAAGAGAAACACCGTGATGATTTATGGCAACCATGAGTGTCTTCTTTGGGTACATGGTTCTATAAAAGGTCTCTCTGCAAATAGGACATACTATCAAGGGAAATCTCGAATACCTGCTCCATTAAAGATAATACGGTTTGCTGGCCACTCACCCATCGAACGAATTGCGACCGAAATACTTGGGCTTTCAAAGATGGACTGGAATACTTGTGACTTGTACACTCAGATGCCGGCAACGCTCGAGAGTTCCGCGGCTATCGCCCGCGTCGGACAATTGCTTTCCCACTTCGGCCCTGAAACGTATGATTATCGGCTGTTCATCTAGTGCAGAGAAATGAAGACTAAATTGCCAGGAAAAGAAAATAGTGTGAGGAGTCCTTGTCCCGCTGAGACTCTTTGGGTCGATCGCCGCGAGGATCGTGCCACGCGTTGCGGCATCACAGTCCTGGTCATCGAAGGAAAGGGAATAGCCCTTTGCGGATACTCCTCTCTGCGACCTTGACGCCCTGATCGTGCAGGGATGCCTCTGCGAACGTGTGGTATCGCGCATCGTGATCACCTTCGACTGATAAGGTTTAACAACTTTCTTCAGGACAGTCCCTCGCGACAGCAGTTGCATCTGTCAACCCAGGGGCGGAGGAGTGAAATCCGAATGACTACCTGGGGATAGTTCAAGACGTCTATCGGTATGACGAGGCGGGCAGGCGCACGCACGTCGTGCCCTCGCTGAAACAGGAGTTGGAAGAGTTTGCCCGGCCTGGTTAGCCGTTCTCCGAGAGCAGGGATTCTTTGCACCCACCGCAGTTCGAGAGATCCTGTCTCCGTAATCTGGTCGATCCATTCAGGGGGCATGATGTGATCACATCATGCCCCCGTCAAAGAAAACACAGTGGCAGAACTTGAACCGGTGACGCTTACCGCTTCGTGGCGAGAAAGATAAAGCTGTTAGTCCTGGCACTGTTGAGGGCGGCACTGTACAGCCGGTTGGTCGCGGCATCGTAAAAGACCACCCCAGCGAGCGTCTCGGTTCCGTGGCGACAGTCGCTTCCTCCGAATTTCACAGAGTGATGAAAACATTCCCCTTGGCCCGAGGGAATAATGTCCCTGCAAAGGTGCATCCATCTGTTGAATGACCTGAAAGCGTACCAGCTGAATCCACGGTCGCCGTGACTGTGTGATTGTCGGCACGGAGCCCATCATAGGTCCCGTCAAACCAGATTTAGGTTTGGGGTGGACTCAGACTTCGCATCGTATGTACTCGTAAAGTTCTCTGTGTCGCCATTGAAGTACGCAATCGTCCCGTGAAAGCTCTTGTTCGGCACATAGCCACCACTCATCGTCGCCGCGAGAATGCCAGTGCCTTCCAAATTAAAATCCCGGGTGTTCGAGGAACCGAAGGAGCCGGAGTGCGACGTGCCAGTCCCCTGAACCAGTCCAGCCAGGACAGAGGGATTGTCTCTTGCCGTATAAAAGACCCAATACGAGGCATCATCGAGGACAAGTCCACCGACAGTACGACCTGTGGGAGTAATGCCTGTCCAGAGACCTTCAGCTGATGGGGCCGTTGGCTGCGGCATAGATGAATGGTCATTTCCGCCATACCCGCCTCCACCTCCACAGGCGACTGAAACGAACCCGCTATTAAGGCAGCTTACTAGGCTGCCGCAGGCAACGAGCCAGCTCAAAAAGCAGATTGCCAGAAGCCATCTAACTGTGTTCATCCCTTTGCTGCGCATGGTTGTTGGCACAACACTAGAGCGAAATGCAGGGTGCGAGCTCTCTCACAGTATAACAGGAGGGTAATCTCCCTCCTTTTGGGGGAGAGAAAATGGTCAACGTCGTGCGAGACGATGCCGGCCATGCCTGGCTTGACGGAGGCTCCATCGACCAGCGATCCAGGCCGATTCCCGGCGTCTTTGGAAAGCATAAGAGGGGTGATCTGTGGACTTGATCCGACTGTGCGTGTTTAAAGAGAGAGACCGATTTTACGATGTTGCAGGATATGGCTTCCGCCCGTAGTTGTCTTACATTTCTTTTTGTTGTGCCTATGTTCTTTGACCCTCCGATCGCCGCGGCCGGACTCTCCTCCGATGACCAGAATCAGGCACAGGTTGGTGATTGGCGTAGGGCGTCTAGACTAGGACTGGTGCAGGTGAGCTGATGGGGCAGACCGCCAAACGGACGACCACGATCACGGTGGATCTGGGTGAACTCAAAGCGCCGTGGCAAGCCTGGTGTCAGGACCACGCCCTCACGCCGAGCCATGCGTTGCGGAACGCCCTTCGGCAGGCCATGGATCGGAGAGCGACGCGGGGTCCTGCGCCTCGGCTGCGCGTGACCCCGAAGGGGGAAAGAGCGACCGCTCGTATCGAACTGAACCTGACGTCCTCGGAGCTCGCTGCCCTAAAGCGCATGGCCGGTCACGAAGGCTACGTGCCGACGAAATGGGTGGTGGCGATGGTGCGCACGAAGTTGACCGGCCAGCCGCAGGTCGGACAGCATGAATTGGAGACATTGGCCCGGTCGAATCAGCAACTCCTCGCCTTGGGCAGAAACCTGAACCAGATTGCAAAAGTACTGAATACTGCTCCTCAGAACCGATCCACCTTTCGGGTCGAAGTCATCACCGAACTCTCCCGCGTGATCCAGGCCCATACGAAGAAGGTGTCCGATGTCTTACGGGGGACCGTAGAGCGCTGGCACCTCCAATGACCCCGCCACCCAGCCAGATCGATGAGCAGCTCGATGAGTGGGGGAGTCGGCTCTTCAATGTCTCAACGGAGACCCTCCCACGATCGCGTCGTAGTAAGGGCAGTCCTCTTGGCTCAGCCAAGCCTGTGAGTACCGGCGGACGGCTCAGCACGCCGCAGGCTCGTGCGGCCTATGTGCGGCAGAAACTGCAGGCCATGGTCCGCCGTGCGCCACAAGTCGTGGTGAAACTCGTCAAGGCACCGAAGGGTATGAAGGGCATCTCGAATAACCTCACCTACATTTCGCGTGATGGCCAACTCGAGATCGAGGATCAGGACGGCCAGGTGATCCAAGGGAAAGATGCAGTAGCTGATCTCAAAGCCGAGTGGCGCGACGGTGGGATGCCGATCGCGGCGGACTCCACCATGCGCGATGCCTTTCATCTCGTCCTCTCGATGCCGACACGGACCGATCCACTGTCGGTCCAACGGGCGGCCCGTGACTTCGCAGCGCGAGAGTTCTCCGGGTTTCAATACGCGATGGTGCTGCACACGTTCGAGACAGATCCAGATCCAAACCCATCCCAACACCCGCATGTCCACCTGACGGTCAAAGCGGCGGGCTTCGATGGAATCCGTTTGAATCCGAGAAAAGCTGATTTGCAACGTTGGCGGGAAGGGTTTGCGGAGGCGCTACGGGAGCACGGCATCGAGGCCACCACGACAAGCCGCATTCACCGCACAACCCAGGAACGCTGGACCGTCCGGCATCTGCATGAAGCGACCAATAAAGGGAAGACGCTGGAGCGGGTGAAGCGCATGACGCGCCGACATAAACCAGCTCAGGGGGTTATGCGGAATTATGAGCAAGTGATGCGGACGTTAGCCCGGTCAGATCGTGGGGAGGATCGGCAGCTGGCCGCAGACCTTGTCCGCTACTTGAGTGAGCGATCGCGAGACATCCCGAAGACTCGTACGCCAGAGCGCGACAGGTCTTCATGAGGAACGCAACGCTCATTCCTTCGCTATCCCTACCCTGAGTGATCGCGAGTGCCGGGCGGTTGAATGTCGTGCCGTAAGCAGAAAGATATCTGGAAACGGCCGATATACCAGGCTGAGAAAGTTATGAGTGCCAGGACCCACAAGAGTAGATTTTGAACGAAATAGTCGGAAGCCGCTCGACATTGGCGAGGTGAGCTAAGAATGTTTTGGTCCTAGGCAGAATGGGAGTAACGGATTTGTGTAGAAGCCGGATGATCAATCCCGCTTCTTGCCTGTTTTCGGTTGAGCTCCTCCTTAAGAAGTCCAGTGATTTCTCAAGGGAAAAGCTGTAAGCTTCGTGCGAAAATTTATACCAGTTTATCTTCTCTGAAAGGCGCGATGGCCAATCTCGAACATCTCCAGCCCAATATTGCGGTTCGTGGAATCTTACCTGATGCCCTCGTCACTGTTGTCAGCGTAAAGTGGTTCGGTTCGGAAGCCATTGAATTAACCTACAAGGATCCGGCTGGTCGAGTCGCGAATCAGCTTCTCTACCGTCACGATGAGAGCCGTCTAGAAGTTGTCGAAGCGGGACGTCCGTGGAGCTTTGATGGCGATGGCGCCCTCTTTCGGTTAGTTTCCGAGGCCCATCGCATACGACTCGCTCATCTGTTTGATCCGGTCCTCGCCGTTCATACATCAGTAGTTGATCCGCTGCCGCATCAGATTACGGCAGTGTACGACGCCATGCTTCCCCGGCAACCACTTCGGTTCTTATTGGCCGACGATCCAGGTGCCGGCAAGACCATCATGGCGGGACTCTTGATGAAGGAGATGATCGCACGGGGTGATCTGCAGCGGTGTCTCGTTGTGTGTCCGGGAAGTCTGTCTGAGCAATGGCAGGATGAGCTGTACCGGCGTTTTCAACTTCCGTTCGAGATTTTGACAAATGATAAGCTCGAAGCAGCGCGGACGGGGAATTGGTTTCTTGAAAGCAATCTCGTCATCGCCCGTCTCGATAAGCTCTCACGCAATGAGGATGTACAGAACAAGTTGCAGGTGCCGGATTGTCGCTGGGATCTGATCGTCTGCGACGAAGCCCACAAGTTATCTGCCACGTATTTCGGGGGCGAGATCAAATACACCAAGCGCTATCGGCTTGCCCAACTTCTCTCCACCCTGACTCGGCATTTTCTCTTGATGACGGCCACTCCGCACAATGGGAAAGAGGAAGACTTTCAGCTCTTCATGGCCCTGCTGGATGGCGACCGCTTTGAGGGGCGTTTCCGTGATGGTGTCCACCAAGTGGATGTGTCGGACCTCATGCGTCGCATGGTGAAGGAAAGCCTGCTCAAATTCGATGCGACACCGCTCTTCCCGGAGCGGATTGCCTACACCGTTCCCTATAAGTTGTCGCCGGCTGAAGCACAGCTCTACAAGGCGGTCACTGATTATGTCCGTGACGAGTTCAATCGGGCCGAGGCGCTGCAGAATGACAAAAGGGCTGGGACAGTCGGCTTCGCGCTCACCATTCTGCAACGCCGGCTGGCGTCCTCGCCCGAAGCCATCTACCAATCACTCAGGCGCCGCCGCGAACGATTGGAGAGCCGCCTGCGAGAACTAGAATTGCTGCAGCGCGGAGGACAAGCCCCTCCATCGATTACCCCTGTTGGGCCGGTGCTTGACGACGAGGACGTACAAGATTTGGAAGATGCGCCGGACAATGAGGTGGAAGAGGCCGAGGAGCAGATTCTCGATCAGGCCACCGCTGCTCGAACCATCGCGGAGCTCAAAGCGGAGATCGCAACACTGAAGAACTTGGAAGATCTCGCGCTGTCTGTCCGCAAGAGCGGCGCAGACACGAAGTGGCGTGAGCTCGCGAGCCTGTTCGGAGAGATCTTTACCCCTGACGCCCTTACCGAGCATGTGGCAGAAGCCTCCCCGCCTTATGGGAAGGGTGGGATCTCACAGCCTGCTGCATCCGCTCGTCAAAAGTTGGTCATCTTTACTGAGCACCGCGACACGCTCAACTACCTGCAAAATCGCATTGAGACACTGCTCGGACGAAAACAAGCACTCGTCATCATCCATGGCGGGATGGGTCGCGAAGAGCGGATGAAGGCCCAAGAATCATTCAAACATGATCCCGAAGTCCAAGTGCTGCTGGCCACCGATGCAGCGGGAGAGGGAATCAATCTGCAACGTGCCCATCTCATGGTCAATTACGACCTGCCGTGGAATCCCAATCGGATCGAGCAACGCTTCGGGCGGATCCACCGCATCGGTCAAACCGAAGTCTGCCACCTCTGGAATCTCGTCGCTGAAGAAACCCGCGAGGGTGATGTCTACCGCAGATTATTGGAGAAGCTCGAAGAAGCGAGAACTGCGCTCGGAGGGCAAGTCTTCGACGTACTCGGCAAATTACAGTTTGATGGAAAGCCCCTCCGCGATCTCCTGATTGAAGCCATTCGATATGGCGAGCGGCCAGATGTGCAAGCCCGTCTGTTCCGCGTCGTGGCTGATGCTTTTGATCGGTCAAAAATACAAGATTTGCTAGAAGAACGAGCCTTGGCGCACGATGCCATGGATGCCAGCCGAGTCTGTCGCATTCGGGAAGAAATGGAACGAGCCGAGGCACGGCGTCTGCAACCTCATTACATCGAGTCGTTCTTTCTCGAAGCGTTTCAGCGGCTCGGGGGATCACCCAAGCAGCGAGAGCCTCGACGATATGAAATTACCCATGTTTCTGCTCCGGTGCGAAACCGTGATCGTTTGATTGGAATCGGCGAGCCCATCCTTCCTCGCTACGAACGCATCGTGTTTGAGAAATCGCTGATCGCACCGCAAGGCCAACCATTGGCCGCCTTTGTGTGCCCAGGGCATCCGCTACTGGATGCAACAATTGACCTCACTCTGGAACGGAATCGAGACTTGCTTAAACGGGGAACCGTTCTCGTTGATGAACGAGATACAGGAACCAATCCGCGGGTGCTGTTCTACCTGGAACATGCCATCCAAGATGCGAGTGTCACGCGATCCGGTGAGCGCCGCGTGGTCTCGAAACGCATGTTGTACGTCGAGCTTGATGAGACAGGCACCACGCGGCATCTACACTATGCCCCATACCTCGATTACCGCCCGCTTAAACCTGATGAGCTCAGCATTGACACAATCCTTACTCGTCCGGAATGTGCATGGCTCACGCATGAACTGGAGCACAAGGCCCAGGGCTATGCAGTGGCCAACGTGGTACCGGAACATCTTCAGGAAGTTTGCTCGCGGAAGCTCGATCTCATAACGAAGACCGAAGCTGCAGTCAAAGAGCGACTGACAAAAGAAATCACGTACTGGGATCATCGAGCAGAGCAGTTGAAGCTTCAAGAACAGGCAGGGAGAGCCAATGCTCGGCTCAATTCAGGCGAAGCCCGCAAACGTGCCGATGGGTTACAAGCTCGGCTTGAGAAGCGACTGGAGGAATTGAAACAAGAGCGTCAACTCTCTCCGTTGCCCCCGGTAATCATAGGCGGCTTGATGATCGTTCCGATAGGTCTGCTTCAGGCGATGAAGGGGCAACCAAGAGCGGCGACGGCGGAGTCGCTCGATACCCAAATCTCGGCAGCACGGGCACGTGCGGTGATTATGGAGATCGAACGAAGTCTCGGCTTTGAGCCGGTGGATCGAGAACAGGACAAGCTGGGGTACGACATTGAAAGCCGTGTCCCGGGCACCGGGAAATTGCGTTTCATTGAAGTCAAGGGCAGGGTCACCGGCGCGGAGACGATCACCATCACAAAGAATGAGATTCTGTACTCGTTGAACAAGCCGGAGGATTTCATTCTCGCGATCGTGGAGTTTCTTGATAACGACTCGCATCGTGTCCATTACCTGCGCCGGCCGTTTCAACGAGAACCGGACTTTGGAGTGACGAGCGTGAATTATGATTTCAAGGAGCTCCTGGTACGGGCGGAGCCTCCAAGATGAAGCCGCTGTTCACCGTCCATGAAGGGGAGTTTCTTGTCGGTGATCATATCAACCGCACGCTCGGGCACAAGTACGATGTCTGGGTTCCGACAAAAGACAGCGGAATAGACCTACTCGTCACCCGCAAAGGTCGTCGGCGGACGGCTGTTTCGCTTCAGGTAAAGTTCTCGCGCTGTTTTAGAATCCAGGAGGAGCTTGCTCGGCATCTCATTGCGACCAGCTGGTTTACGCTTCAACCAAAGAAAATTCGCACGAGCCAGGCAGACCTGTGGGTGTTTGTGACCATGACTGTAAGTCATCATCCACATTTTGTGATCATTCCGAAGCGCGAACTTCTAAAACGGATTCCACGGAATACGGCGAAGAAATGGCATCTGTATCTATGGGTCTACCACAACCAGACCTGCTATCAAGTCCGTGACCTGAATAGTGAGCAAAAATTGGACACCATGCACCGGGGTGTTCGAAAGCGCCAGCACGAGTATTCTGAGTGGCTTGAGAATTGGCAATTGCTCGATCAGTACACCAAAGGTAGCCGATGACGGTTACGCGAAAGAAACTCATCGAAGTCGCATTGCCCCTTGAGGCGATCAATAAGGCATCGGCGCGGGAGAAGTCTATCCGGCACGGGCATCCTAGCACGTTGCACCTGTGGTGGGCGCGGCGACCGTTGGCGGCGGCGCGTGCGGTGATCTTTGCGCAGATGGTGGATGATCCGTCGAGCTGCCCAGATTTATTCCCAACGGAGAAGGCTCAGGAGAAAGAACGTCAGAGACTCTTCCGGATCATCGAAGACCTGGTTCAGTGGGAAAACACGACGAACGAAAAGGTGCTCCAGGCAGCGCGAGATGAAATCTGGCAGAGCTGGCGGCGAACCTGTGCAGAAAATGCCGATCATCCAAGAGCCAAGGAATTGTTCAATCGCAACAAGCTGCCAGCCTTTCACGATCCCTTCGCTGGTGGTGGCGCGCTGCCGTTAGAGGCGCAACGGCTTGGACTAGAGGCCTACGCCAGTGACCTCAACCCGGTCGCGGTGCTTATCAACAAGGCCATGATCGAAATTCCACCGAAGTTCGCTGGCAAGCCACCGGTGAATCCAGAGTCGCGGAAGAAAATCGGCGGTGGGTCTGGCTCCTGGCCAGGTGCCACAGGACTTGCCGAGGATGTCCGCTACTACGGCAAATGGATGCGAGATGAGGCCGAGAAGCGCATCGGCCACCTCTACCCAAAGGTCGAGGTCACTGCCGAGATGGCGAAGGAGCGGCCAGACCTGAAGCCCTACATCGGCCAAAAGCTCACTGTCATCGCCTGGCTCTGGGCGCGCACGGTAAAGAGCCCGAACCCAGCCTTCGCGCAAGTAGATGTGCCGCTCGCCTCGACCTTTATGCTTTCCACGAGGGTTGGCAAGGAGGCGTACGTCGAGCCGGTGATTGAAAACGGCAGCTATCGCTTCACGGTGAAGGTGGGGAAGCCGAAGGATGTGGAAGGGGCGAAGAACGGGACCAAGCTGTCGCGCGGCAGTTTCCGTTGCCTGTTTTCAAATGTGCCGATCCCCTACGACTACATCGACGACGAGGCCAATGCAGGCCGCATGGCTGCGCGACTGATGGCAATCGTCGCGGAAGGATCGCGCGGGCGAGTCTATCTCTCGCCAACGCCCCAAATGGAGGCCGTGGCACGACAGGCGGAGCCGACGTGGAAGCCGGATGCCCCAAGCCGTGGCACCTGGGCGAGCAATGCACAGGGACGTCGATACGGCCTTCGGACGTTTGGTGATTACTTTACGCCCCGCCAACTCGTGGCGCTTACGACATTAGCGGACCTCGTGCACGAAGCGCGAAGGGGGGTGAAGCGCGAGGCCCTCGCTTCCGGCATGCTCGACGACGGCAATCCATTGGATGCTGGTGGCACCGGCGCTACCGCCTATGCCGATGCGGTGGCGGTATACCTGGGCCTTACCCTCAGTAGAACAACCAACACGATCAATGCCCACGCAGTTTGGTCTCTCAGTAGGGAGCAGAGCGTCAATCTATTCAGCCGACAAGCAGTTCCTATGACTTGGGACTTCCCCGAGGTTAGCCCCTTCGGAAGAGCGGCGGGTGATTTTGGTGCAACCACTGCCGCAGTAGCCAAGACGATCTCAGATGCCTCGCATCGCCCAGCGTGGATCTCCCAAGCTGATGCCCAGACCCAAAATATTTCGAAGTCCAAGGTCGTATCCACGGACCCGCCCTACTATGACAACGTCGGCTATGCTGATTTGTCGGATTTTTTCTATGGCTGGATGCGCCGCTCATTGAAGCCTGTCTTTCCCGACCTCTTCGCCACACTAGCTGTGCCCAAGGCCGAGGAATTGGTCGCTTGTTCCTACCGTCATGGTAATAAGGAGAAGGCGGAGGCGTTCTTCCTCCATGGCATGACACGAGCGATGCACCGCCTTGCCGACCAGGCGCATCCGGCCTTCCCAGTCACCATCTACTACGCCTTCAAGCAGGCGGAGAGCGATGGCGTCGACGGCACCGCCAGCACAGGCTGGGACACTTTCCTGGAAGCGGTGATCCGTGCTGGCTTCGCCATCACTGGCACCTGGCCGATGCGGACTGAGCGGCCAACTGGAGTTAAGACGGGCACCAACGCCCTCGCCTCCAGCATCATCCTCGTCTGCCGCCCGTGCGAAGCCTCTGCACCCTCCGCGACGCGCCGCGAGTTCGTCACGGCACTCAAGGCCGAACTCCCCGTGGCACTCGCCCACCTGCAGCGCGGCAACATCGCGCCGGTGGACCTCGCGCAGGCGGCCATCGGCCCGGGCATGGCAGTCTATACCCGCTACGCAAAGGTGCTAGACGCGGAAGGCAAGCCACTTTCTGTGCGTGAAGCACTCGCACTAATCAATCAAATCCTTGATGAAACGTTGGCCGAACAAGAAGGTGATTTTGATGCCGACAGCCGCTGGGCGCTGGCGTGGTTTGAGCACTCTGGCTTTGCCCCTGGGGAATATGGCGTGGCTGAGACTCTCTCCAAGGCAAAAAACACGAGTGTTTCCGGGCTTGTGGAGGCAGGTATCTTGGCGTCAAAGAGCGGGAAGGTGCGGTTGCTTAAGCCTGAGGAGTTGCCCGACGACTGGGACCCCACAACGGACAAGCGTCTTACCAGCTGGGAGATGGTGCATCACTTGATTCGAGTGCTTGAAGCCGGCGGTGAAAGTGCAGCAGCAAAAATTGTATCGAAGCTGGGGGCAAAAGCCGAATTTGCCCGCGAGCTCTGCTATCGCCTCTACACACTGGGTGAGCGTAAGAAGCGCTCGGCCGAGGCGCTGTCTTACAATACCTTGGTCCAAAGCTGGCCGGAGATTACCAGGCTTGCCCGAGAGGGTGGCGAGCCGCAAAAGGAACAGTCAGGATTATTTGAAGAGGCAGAGTAGTCAATTATGACTGTTCGCAAGCGCATTGTCTGTCTCGCCAACTCCCGGAAGTTGCAGGGGCGTTGCATTGCGGGGTGTGAAATGAGCCAAGGCAGACCGAATGTTTGGATCCGGCCTGTCAGCGATCGGGAGCATGAGGAGGTGTCCGAGTACGAGCGTCAATATGAGGATGGAAGTGATCCTATGGTCATGGATATGATTGATGTCCCATTGAGGGAGCCTCGACCGAAAGGCTATCAGCAAGAAAACTGGCTTATTGATCCTGACTTCTATTGGGTGAAAGTTGGGGCTCTATCGTGGGACGATTTGGAAGCGTATGCTGTTACGGATGGGACTCTGTGGATTAATGGCCATCGTACCTTTCACGGCGTAAATGACTTTTTCCCACTGGACCAGGCGGGGACTGTGCGAAGCTCTCTAACGCTCATTCACGTTGACATGGTGGAGTTACGTGTACTCAGACCCGGAGAGAATTTCGGTAATCCCAAGCGTCGAGTGCAGGGCCGGTTTACGTTTGCAGGGAACAGCTATTCATTAAGAGTTACCGACCCCAAGATTGAACGCGAGTACCTTGCTCATCAGGATGGACGCTATAGTTTAGGCGAGAGTTATCTCACCATCAGCCTCGGTGAGCCCTTCGAGGGGAATTGCTACAAACTGATCGCTGCGGTCATACAGAAAGACTGAGGTAGGTTATGACCCCTCCAGTATTCACCATCGGTCACTCAACGCATGATATCGACAGATTCATTGCGCTCTTGCGTCGGCACGAGATTGCCCTCGTGGCAGATGTGCGTTCTGTGCCGTATAGCCGGATGCAGCCACAGTTCAATCGAGAACCGCTGATCAAGGCTCTGGAAAAATGGGGAATCATGTATGTCTTTCTAGGTGCTGAGTTGGGGGCTCGAAGTAGTGACAAGGCCTGTTACGAGAATGGACAGGTGCAATACCATCGACTTGCCCAGACACCGGCGTTTCACCGAGGGATCGAGCGGCTACAGGACGAAAGCGGAAGGCGGAAGGTTGCCTTGATGTGTGCTGAACGAGAACCACTCGAGTGTCATCGAACGGTGCTGGTCAGCCGTGAGTTACAGGCGGCAGGACTCCCTGTAATGCATATCCACGCCGATGGGCATCTCGAATCTCATGAAGAAGTCATCCACCGCCTCATGCGTCTCTTGAATATGCCTGAAGGAGATCTATTCCGAACGCAAGACGACTTGATTGAGGAGGCCTACAAAAAACAGGGGGCCCGAATTGCGTACGTGGATAAGTTTCTAGCACAGGAACCTGAGAAGGCTTCTACATGAATCTCTTCACGATGGGCTTCACCAAGAAGAGCGCGGAGACATTCTTCGAAGCGTTGCGAATAAGCGGGGCGAAGCGAGTCGTGGACGTACGGCTCAACAATGTGTCGCAGTTGGCGGGATTTGCCAAGAAACAGGATCTTATTTACTTCCTCAAGCACATTTGTGGAATGGATTATGTCCACCTCCAAGATCTTGCTCCTACGCAAGACATGCTGGACGATTACAAGAAGAGTCGCGGGACGTGGGAAGCGTATGAACAGCGATTTCTCGCTCTTATGAAGCAACGACGCATTGAGGAAAAGATCTCTAAGGAAACTCTGGCAGACGGTTGTCTTCTCTGCAGCGAAGAGAAGCCACATCATTGCCATCGCCGTCTTGTTGCCGAATATCTTCGGCAGCATTGGGGCGACATCGAAATTAAGCATCTAGGGTAAGCGAGCAAGTCATGGCGATCACCAACCACGAGCGTGTTGGGAAGGCGTTGGAGTTTCTGAAGGATGGGCTCCAGCCCTTCGTTGAGCGTGAAATGAAGGCTCAGCATGCCCAACTGTGGTTTGAGCAGGTGAAGGCTTCGGTTCGCGAGACTCAGTCCAATCTGTTTGGCACAGAAGACAAACCCCGATGGGACGTCGCCGCACTTCTGGCTGTCATGTGGAACCAATGGCAGCTCGTGTTCCGCAAAACTCTGGGCCAGGCGGAGCGATCGCTGGTGAGCGAACTCCGTGATGTTCGCAACAAGTGGGCGCATCAGAATCCGTTCTCTGGCGACGATACCTATCGCGCACTCGATTCTGTGGCTCGGTTGATGACTGCTGTTTCTTCGTCTCAAGCGGATGATGTCGAAAAGATGAAGATGGAGCTGTTGCGCGTCCGTTTCGACGAGCAAGTGCGGACGGAAAAACGTAAGAGTGTTGGGACTGCCATTGAAAGCCAGGCCACAGGTGGGCTGACGCCCTGGCGTGAAGTGGTCAACCCCCACAAAGATGTCGCTAGCGGCCGCTACCAACAGGCGGAGTTCGCTGCCGACCTCTGGCAGGTGCATATCGGCGAGGGATCGGATGAATACCGGAAGCCGGTGGAGTTTTTTCGCCGGACTTATCTGACCCACAGTTTGAAGAAATTGCTGGTCGGCGCGGTGCAGCGGCTGGCCGGCACAGGTGGCGACCCGGTGGTGCAACTCCAGACCAACTTTGGTGGCGGGAAAACGCACTCGATGCTGGCGCTCTACCATCTGGTCTCCGGGACTCCGCCCAGCGAATTGCTGGGAGTGGATGCAGTCATTAAGGAGGCCGGTGCCTCGAAGATGCCTGCTGTGAAGCGTGTGGTATTGGTCGGGAATCGCATCTCGCCGGGCAATCCGGTCGTGAAATCCGATGGTACAGTGGTTCGCACGTTGTGGGGAGAATTGGCGTGGCAACTGGGGTTTGCAGCAGGCGGAGTGAAAGAGGCCAAGAGGACGTTCAAGCGGGTGCAGGCCGACGATGAACGGGCCACCAGCCCTGGTGATGTGCTGCGAGAACTATTTAACGAATACGGCCCCTGTCTCATTCTGATTGACGAATGGGTGGCCTATGCACGGCAGCTTCACGATCAAAGTGATCTTCCGGCAGGCGGCTTCGAGACGCAGTTCACGTTTGCCCAGGTTCTTACCGAATCCGCGAAGCTGGCGAAGAACTGTTTGCTGGTCATCAGTTTGCCCGCATCGGATACAACCGCATCGCCACATACCCAAGCCGATGATGTGGAGGTGGGTGGGCAGCGCGGGCGTGAGGCGCTGAATCGGCTGCAAAACGTGGTGGGACGAGTTGAGTCTTCCTGGCGGCCGGCAAGTGCGGAGGAGGGATTCGAAATTGTTCGCCGACGCCTGTTCGAGCCGCTCGTCGAAAAGAGTCAGTATGTGGGGCGGGATACGGTCGCGAAGGCCTTCTTCGATTTGTATTCCACCCAGGCCGCGGAGTTTCCGCCCGAATGCCGAGAGTCTGACTATGAAAAGCGGCTCAAGGCCGCGTATCCCATCCATCCCGAGATCTTCGACCGGCTCTACACGGACTGGTCCACGCTGGTGAAGTTTCAGCGGACGCGTGGAGTGCTGCGTCTGATGGCTTCCGTGATCCATAGTCTCTGGGAAAAAGTGGATCGGAATCCGCTCATTCTTCCTTCCAATATTCCGATCGACGATCCGCGCGTTCAGTTCGAGTTGACGCGCTATCTGTCCGACAACTGGGTGCCGGTGATCGAGAAAGATGTGGACGGCCCCAGTGCCTTGCCGCTGCGCCTGGATAGTGACGTGCCCAACCTGGGGAAGTATGCGGCCGGGCGCCGTGTGGCGCGTACGATTTACCTGGGGTCCGCCCCGACTGCCACGGCTGCGAATCGCGGCATTGAAGATCGTCGCGTGAAACTGGGCTGTGTGATGCCGGGCGAGTCGCCCAATATCTTTGGCGATGCGTTGCGACGGTTGAGCAGCGCAGCGACCTATCTATACCAGGATGGAGCCCGCTACTGGTACTCAACGCAGCCGACGGTCACGAAACTAGCCGAGGATCGGGCCGAACAGCTCAAGCGCAATTCTGACAAAGTGGCGCAGGAACTGGACCGACGGCTTCGTGAAGATCTCCGTAAGACCGGGGACTTTGTTCGTGTCCATCCGATGCCAGAGTCCGGACAGGATGTGCCCGATGATCTCGACGCCAGGCTCGTGGTCCTGAGCATCGACCATCCGCACAGCAAGCAGCCGGGAAACCCAGCCGAGGTGGCTGCCAAAGCCATCCTCGATTCGCGGGGGAATACCCCACGGCTCTTCCGCAATACCCTCGTTTTTCTTGCGGCTGATCAGGTTCGGCTTCAAGACTTGGATGAAGCCGTGCGGCGCTATCTCGCCTGGGACGCTATTCTCGCAGAAAAAGTGTCGCTCAATCTTGACCCTCATCAGGTCAAGCAGGCTGAAACTCAATTAGCCGCAGCCGATGGTGTCGTCTCCGCACGTATCCCAGAAACCTATCAGTGGCTGCTAGTGCCAGGACAGGCCAACCCACAAGCGCCTGTAGAATGGCAGGTGATTCGCCTCTCTGGTTCGGATGCGCTCGCGGTACGAGCCTGCAAGAAATTGGGGAAAGATGGGCTTCTGAATATCTATGGTCCGACCGTGCTGCGTCTTGAAATGGATCGGATCCCTCTGTGGCGCGGCAAGAACCATGTTCCTGTCCGACAGCTGGTCGAGGATTTCGCCCGCTATCTCTACCTGCCCAGATTGCAGAACCCTGACGTGTTGCTAGAATCGATTCGCAGTGGGCTCGGTCTTCTTTTATGGCATCAAGAGTCGTTTGCCTACGCCGACAGTTTCGATGAAGCCGCTGGCCGCTATCGTGGCCTGCGCTGTGGGCAGCCTGTTCTCATCACGAGCACCGATCCGGGGCTGCTGGTTCGCCCTGAAGTCGCGGTGCAGCAGCAGGAAGCTGAGGCTAAGACAGCTCCTTCCACGACAGGACAGTCAGAAGCAGAAGCCGCCGGCGGACCGAACACGGGAGGGGCAGGAACAGGCAAAGGCACTGCTCCGACGCCCAAAGGTTCACGTGCGCCAAAACGTTTTCATGGAAGCGTCAGTCTTGACCCAACCCGCGTAGGTCGCGATGCTGGGCGAATCGCCGATGAAGTAATCTCACACCTTGTGGGGTTGATGGGTTCTGATGTGAAGGTGACGTTAGAGATCGACGCCGAAATTCCAAACGGAGCACCGGACAACATCGTTCGAACCGTGACCGAAAACAGCCGAACGTTGAAGTTCTCGAGCCAGGGATTTGAAGAGGAATAGGCGCAACAGAGGGAAGGTCGAGCTGTTCCAGTCCTGCGCGTAATGCTTGCACAGGGCTCTTGTGGGGTAGTAACCTATGTTGGGGAGAGATCCGTCGCAGGAGGGCCAAATACCACTGCTTCTCCTCATGTTCGTTCTAGTCCCTCTTTCTGTCTCTGCTAAAGAACTTGGAGAGCTGAGCGCGAATCCTTACGAGCAGAACTCGACGGCCAATCCGTACGGGGCGGGGAGTCCTTTTGCGCCGAACGGAATCAACAATCGCTATAGCCCGTACGGCAGTCCCTTCAGCAATCAATCCGCGACAAATCCTTTCGCGACGGACGCGCCACGACTCTACGACCAGCGAGGAAATTACCGCGGCAAGTTGAGCGCCAACCCGTACGATCTTGATTCAACCAACAACCCTTACGGCCGGTACGGGTCTCGGTTTTTGCCCGACTCCATCAACAACCCGCACGGCGCAGGCAGTCCCTATCGCTCCCATAGCCCCACCAATCCCTACGGCCACGGCTTGAGAATCGGAGGACAGTGAAAGGTCCGGTTATCCATCTGCTGCAACACGCTGCGAGGTGGGAACATCAAAGCGACAATCAGAACCAACCCGTCCGTCCTATGCTACAATATAATGTATCCTTCTTAATTATAGTAATCAGTATTCCGATATAAAATTATTTCGCCCTTTGTGTCACGGTTGGTGAAATAGTTTCCAGCCAATTGACCCCTGTCCATTCTTTTGAAAAGAAGTATTGCGGCACCTTCGTGTCTTGGATTTGTAGTAAGTTGGGAGTCCCTAGGCGTATTTCTATAAATATAGAAAAGTTTTTGTATTCCAGAATCTACATCCCTTCCTGCATGTACGGCCAATGTTTCAGATTCAGACTCATCGCTACTCAAGTATACATTTATCCTTAGAAGATTCTGTCTGATTCTTGCTACAACAGGTTTCGTGCCAGCTTTGCCGTTCCAACACCACCTTATCTCGCCTGACCAGGTTCCATTAAGATCAGGGAAGTACCAGTGTCCGAGTACTGGCATAGAGCTCCAGATCTTACGCCAAACGATTGTCATAATTACTACGAAGACAATTTCTCCTATTGTTATTGCTTGGATCACTGTACTCACGATAGTGGCGACAGTTGCATTGCTATTAACGTGAAATTGGATTACCAAAGCGATTGTCGTGATAACAATTGCAGTAATTGCAATAAGTTTATAGATGGGTAATAAATGGAGCATCAAGCAAATCTACGGAATTCAGGTGAAAGAAATGGCTGACGCCCAGATAGAGCTTATAATCACAAAATTAGCTTCAGCCCTTCCAACATCAGGAACTTTGATATTGGTTTTCTATCTAACCAACAAATGTTCTGCGTATTACACTTCGATGTCGCGGACCCCGGAACCACCAGTTGGAATACCATTCGACGCTGCATTTCCAGAACTATTCCTTCAAGTCACAAGGGCTAATCCGTCTCTGCTTGATGGGGCGATCTTAGTAGAACTTGGACATTGTTCCAAAGAGCTCCCTAAAGTTACTGCCTGGTCGTGCAGGCTATTACCTCCGCCGAATGATTCACTTAATAAAAAGTTCAATAGAGGCTCGGCATACAACTCAGCCATGGACTTTTCAGTTTTGGAGGGAGTTGAGGTTGCATATTTGCTTAATGACAATGGCATCATACGTGTAAGAAAGGGCTCTGAAACAGATTTATCCCACTAACGCTAAAACTTCATTAATGATCGGAAAAAGCGGGGAATGGATGAAATCGTAGGACCTTCGATGAAAAGAATTTCTGCCTCACACCCTCGAAGCTTTCGATTGCTTGTTGCCTGCCAATATGTAGAAGGGATTTGAGTGAGTTGACGGAGTCTAAATCCCATGACTCAGGAGGAAGATCAAAGTCAATTCGCATATATCGATCTTCCAGAAAATATTTTGTTTTAAAATGTTCTCCTTGAGACTGAGCGAAAGCAACCGTATTCATGATACGCGGGCCCCACCAAGCTATGCCCGGTTTGTCACTATCGGGCTCAACGAATAATCGTGGCTTCCCAGTGCCTATGGATAATATCGAAATGTCGGCAGGTGTGAAGATAGGATCAATAGCCTCCCTTTTACATACCATGCCAATTTTCATGGCCTCTGCATACGCTACCGTACTTGGATTATTGACCCAAAGTCCTCCATCGACATAAGCACTTCCTGGAGATATTTCGGCATGGGGAAAATAAGTCGGTGCAGCTGTTGCCGCCAGTGCAACGTCGACGGCCTTCAAATATCGATCCCGAATTAGGTTCGGGAGATGTGGGGTTTTGAAAGCGATCACTTTTCCAGCAATGAGATCGACCGAGGGAATCACAATTCTACAAGCAACTATATCGGCGAGAGTTTTATCACTCATTACCTCCGTTAGGGCACGCTTAATTCCCGCGCTTGAATACTTCGATTGTAAAAGACAATCCAGATCAAAACTCGTTGGAAGCTTATGCTTGAGCAAACTAAATAGAAGCCTTTCCCATATGGAGGCATCTATGGGCTTTTGTCTTGTAAAAATTTCATGTCCGTACTTCTCATAGAAGAGTCGTATATCTTCAGCTGATTTACCTAGTGCAAGACCTAAAGCAATAATCCCCCCTGTCGATGTGCCTGCAATGAGATCAAAATAATTCGTAAGAGGGCTACCTATTTGTTTTTCGAACTCGGCTAAGCAAGCAGCAGTAAATGCTCCTCTAATGCCTCCACCGTCGAGAGATAATATGCGGAACCTGTAATTGGAATGATTATCCGGGGAAGCTTGGTCCGAGTGCATTTTTATAGTGACGAATAGATTCTTGTTCAGAATGTGTCTCGGAAATGGCAGAGTGCAAGTGATGGATCGTTGTCTTGAGCCTATTCATAAAGTCGTTGAGATGATGTGTCTTCCATTCGCCTCCCAAGTCTTCAGTGGGGATTGTTGGGTTAATGAAAGCTGAGCCTGTTGCGCTAATAAGGCAGCTATAAGTTATTCGAAGCATATCGAAAAGATAGGTGACATCGTTCTGAAAATTCTTGAAAAGAGGTGTGTCCAGAGGGGGTTGGTAGGTTGTAATCGTTGGATCATGTTTTCCAAGGAATGTTAGCAGCAATAAGCTGGATATAGCATCGCTATCGGTAAAGAAATGATCGCGCCAACGTTTCATTATCCTTACACATCGGACAAACCGCCCATTTCCACTGGAATCATTTCCCCCCGCTCTTAAATCAATCGCTTTAACCCAAGCGGCAAGACCTTTTGGGTCATTTGGTTTCCACATCGCTAAATCTCGCGCTGGTACTGCATATGGACTATGCGGTTGCAGATCAGTCGCGGAGGGGATTATGTCTACATGGAAATCTCCAGCGTAATCTATCCGAGCGCATCGAGGTTTCTGTTCAAGCCGCTCTCTGTAGAACGCATTGGTGTTTAGTCGAGACAAGAACCAAGTATAAATGTCTTTTGGGCTGGGAGTTGGTTGGTTAAATTTAGACAGCGAGAATCCGTATACAACGTCTACATCAAATTCATCTCTGCTGAGAGGTTTGATGCAGGTTTTGGTTGCAACTGACCCTTGTAAAAATGGTGGCTCACTCATGGCGGCGGATAATTGGTCATCATTCTCACAAAAGGATCTAAAAGCAGAAAGAGCAGAGTCTATTCGCCCTTGGCGCGTTGGGTCTAATCTAATACTGGCATCAAAGTGTACAAAACGTGCATCGCAAAACATGGCTGGACCTATAAGCGTTAATTTCGAGGAGCATATACATTTGCACTTAATAGCGCAACATTGTAGTGCTCGTTTGGAATTAAGCCACGTGAGGTGATTGTTGTGCGCGGTATTGAACCGGGCTTCGGTACCCGAGCGCCTGATTGGGCCACTCGTAGTTGTACCACTGCACACAGTCCCGTATAATCCGTCGCTCTTTCTCAAACGTCTGTAAAATGTCTTGCCAGACGTATTCTTCCTCGTGACTGCGGTTGTTTGAAACGCCAGGCTTCCTGTAGAGCGCACAGCCTTGATCACTTTAGATAAAAATCAAAACGTATTGCTGTTGTTTAGCTGTAGAGCGAGCATCAATGCCTGAATTGTGAGTGGCGCATTCCCTTCTGACCGGTTATTCACGATCACATAAGCTCGTCGCTTTTCTTCCATCGCGTTTTTAATTAGATCAATAGTGTCACGCCTCATTTCTGGAAGCTCCTCCACTATCTTCGTGTAGGGCTCTGCTCGTTTCTTTGCAGCTTCATACGACATTTTCAATGGTGTGAGCAGTCGCAAGACGGTGAACGGTGCAGTGAATTGCTCCATGCGTTGATGCTGTTCATTCAATGGCGGCATGTAGGACCAGTGATTGTAGACGTGGGCCGCTCCATGCCGCTCCAATACCTGTCGATACTCTGCGCCGACCAGTCCGGCGTTCCGAATCTCGACGGCGTACATGAAGTCTTTCGGCAGTTGGCTGAAAAAGTTATCAAGCCGCGAACAGAACTCCTCGCTCGACATACCATGGCGCTGGAATTCGAAGAGAAAGGGCCCCGCGTGCGGCTCGAACTTGGCTTCACGGTACGGTTTAAGCACCAATTCGTTAAAAAGCTTCGCGTCCAGGAAGTTAGGATTGGCCTGTCCGGCTTTGGGCCCGTAACGCGGTTGCATCGCGTAGCTTGGGATGGTGATTTCCTCCCAAACCTTAAAGCACATGTGAAAATCTTCGGGTATTTGGTTGAGGTAGGTTGCAAGCTGGTTCGGGGTTGGAGGCCGGTAGAAGGTCGCATCATTGCCGACCGTGCGAAAGCATGGCTCGCCGTTATACAGATATTGGCAGTACTCGCCTAGACATTCCTTCGCAAACTTCGTCTTGGCGTATTGCTTCAGGTAAATCTGCCCCTGCCAGCCTTCATAAGTCCAGGTAGATGTGCCAAATCGAATGAGAGGTGAAAGTGGCATAGCGAAAGAGTGTAAGGCTAGGCGTTCATTTCCTCAAGAGCCTCGCTCGGTGCCTGGATTTCAGCGGAGTTCAGGAGCCTGAGCGTTCGCACGGTGACTGTCACCGCCGAGAACTGCTCTTCCACGAGACCGGTCAGTATATAGCCCTGATTCGGAGCCAAGAGATGGCAGTATTGCCGGTAGGTCTGAGGAAAGACGGTCGCATCGTACATTCCGGTCTGATCCTCCAAGGTCATGAACTCCATTGGATCACCTTTCTTGGTGGAGACGATCTTCTCAGTGAGAAGCCAGCCGATGAGCGTTACTTCTTTGCCAATGTACAGGGCTAGGTCCTTTGCCAAAACGTAGCGAGTGTCTTTGTATGCCTCGTGAAATACGTCGAGGGGATGACATTGTAGCGGAAATCCAAAGAGCGTCAGCTCGTGCGCGAGAGATTTCTGGAACGAGTAGGCTTCTGGAATAGGCACATAGCTCGGCGGGGTCGAGGCCTGTGACGCCAAGAGCCGCCAGAGCAAGGCTGGCCTCGTAAGTTCACCGGCGATGGAATCCAAACATCCTGCTTTGATAAGGAGCTTGGCCTGTGCAACGTCTGGACGTACTCGTGTCAGAAAATCCGAGAGCGACTTATACGGCCCATTGGTTTCCCGTTCGGCGACGAGCTGCTTCACCATTTCTTGCTGAAGTCCTTTGATCTGCATGAAGCCGACACGAACCGTGTTGCTTGATCCGCTGTAGACCCAGGAACTTTCGTTAATGTCTGGCGGGAGAATCGTTAAGCCCATTCGTCTCCCTTCAGACAGGTAGGCAAAGGCGGAATAATATCCGCCCTGATTACTCACGACGGCAGCAATAAATTCGGCTGGATAGTGTGCCCGAAGATAGGCGGACTTGAACGAGACTTGCGCATAGCTCGCCGAATGCGGCTTGCAGAAGCTATAGCCGGCGAAGCTCATAATCATCGCCCAAATGGCATCGATGACAGGGAGTTCCACGCCACGGGCTAACGCGCCCTCATAGAACTGGCGGCAGTAGTCTCGAAGTTGCCGTGCCTTATGCTTCTTGCTCAAGACCTTTCTGAGCTGATCGCCATCTTGGACGGAAAACCCTCCCAACGCCACAGAGACCTTCATCACGTCCTCCTGATAGACCATGATCCCATGCGTTTCGGCCAGCGCTTCATCAAGTAACGGATGAGGTGATGTATACCGTTTGCCATGCGCCCGCCGCACGAATTCCTCGGTAAAGGTATTCGCCGCCGGACGAATGAGTGAGGAGACGACCACCAAATATTCAAAGACATCAGCCGCCGCTCGCCTGTCCGTCGGCATCCCGGCCCAGAGTTTTTTGAGGAGAAGCCGTGTTGCAGGAGATTCAACATAGAAGCAGCCCATGGTCTCTCCTAGCCGGATCAGTTCGTTGGTTTTTGGATCGCTGAGCGGGTCCCATGTGGCGTAGTCGATGATCTGTCCTGTGTTTCGTGTGATTGCGGCCAACGCATCGCGAATGACCGCCAGCGACCGGTTACCTAATAAATCAATCTTCACCAGTCCTGCGTCCTCAGTCTGGTCTTTCTCCCACTGGATCACCGGCAGACCGGAGGCCGAGATTTCCACCGGCACGTAGCGCCGGATTTCATCCGGCACCAGCACCACGCCGCCCGGATGAAGCCCGAGGTTGCGGAAATGCCCTTCAAGCTGCACTGACCAGTAGAGGATGTCCGGCCACGGAGACCTGAGCCGCAAGGCTGAACAGACTTCTCTCGCCCAACTCTTGACGTTGATGTCCGAGTGGACCTCAACAAAATCCGCTCGTCGATGAAGGAGGTTCAAGGCCTTCTTAATCTCACCAGCAGGAAGCCCGTGCACTTTCGCCAGCTCGCGGAGGGCCGCCCGCGTGGCGAGCGTGTTCTGATTGGCCACCATGGCGGCTTGCTGATGCCCGTAATGCTTGAAGACCCATTCGAGAATGGCCGGACGTTCATCCCAGGGAAAATCAATATCGATGTCCGGGGGATCATGCCGGCCAGGATTGAGGAACCGTTCAAACATCAGATGATGCTTGATCGGATCGACATGTGTGATGCCGAGGCAGTACGAGACAATCGAGGCCGCCGCTGAGCCACGCCCACAGGTTCGTGGCGCTTGCCGGACGATTTCATCAACGACGAGAAAATAGTCGGCGTACCCCTTCTCGCGAATAACGGTGAGTTCCATTTCAATTCGCTCTGTCACAGGAGCAGACAACGTGCCATAGCGCCAACAGGCTCCTTCATAGGTCTTGCCGCGCAACGCCTCGAAGGCGGAGCTAGATGACAGTTGCCGGAAGGAAGGAAAGATCGTCTGCTTGAAGTCCCAACCCGTATGGCAGGAATGGGCGATCCTTTGTGTGTTGAGTAAGGCTTCCGGGACGTGAGGGAACGCGCGTGCTATCTGAGTTTCCGGCATGAGCCACTGTGAGGAAGCACAGCACTGCTCCGCTTTCAAACGGGACAGCGTGGTGTTCTCGGCGATGGCACGTAAGAGCCGATGCACCTGATAGTCAGACGGCATCAGGAAATGCGCTCGCGTGGTTGCAACCGGCGGAAGTTTGTGAGCACGGCTAAAAGCGACCGCTTCAGCCAGCGCTGGGCCCGTTGTGAGTTCGACATAGAGGTCGTCCTTCGAATCCTTCTGCCACTCGCTCAGGGCGCGTTGTGCATCCGATAGGATGACAAGCCCCGCGCGATGCTGCGCAACGGTCTTGATGAAATTGAACGACTCATCACAATGCCGAGCGGAAAGAATCCGGCAGAGATTGCCATAGCCGGATGGTGTTTTCGCTAGCAGGACCGCTCGGTGCGGACCATGGACCAGTTCGGCTCCCAGGATCGGTTTCAGCCCCCCTTCCCGAGCGACTCCAAGAAAATGAATGGCCCCATAGAGGCCGTTCGTATCCGTCAGGCCGAGATACTCTGCTCCTTGTTTTCGCGCAGCCTGACAGAGCGTTTCCAACGTCGGAATGCCCGACATGGGCGAATAGGATGAATGCGTATGCAGATGAACGAAGGGCATCTAAGATCGTCCGTAGCGTATGGCCTGTTCACCGAACCGTGCCTTGAGGGTGTCGAGAGCAACGGCGAGCTTTTGAGCTCGCTCGCGTTGCCGATGATCCGGTGTCTGCTCCTCAAAAAGTAGTCTTTGCTCAGCGTAGGCCGTCAGGCCAGACATGCTGATCGTGAGCGCCCTGAGCCGGATGCGACGCCGCATACATTTATGGAAGAGAGACACGGCTATCGGTGAGAGGTCACACTCCCAGCACGTCTCCGGCTGAACCCGCTCATGCTTGGTCACCCCGATTTGATCGCTGTACCGGATGCTGAGTGTCAGGCGTCCACAGACCCGGCGCTCAGTGCGTAAGCTCCGGCAGAGCCGCTGCAAGGCATCGAGGCTTCGCCCGATCAATACCGGATCATCGATTTCATCCGGCTCGAAAAGAACCGTTTCTTCCAACGTTGGCTGAACCGTCGGCGGCAGTACCGGTACAGTGTCGATACCTTGCGCCCAGCGGGAAAGTGACCCTGCGTAATCCCCGAATGCCACTTCCAGGGCGTCGAGCGGGCTTCCTGCCACGTCGCCTAACGTGCAGAGGTTGAGATCATCCAGAAGGTGGAGCACTTTCCGCATGCAGGGCCGCTGGAGGCCTGGCAGCGTGCCGACCGGGAGCGGCGACATGAAGACATCTTCTGATCCCGGTCTGACATCGTAGAGTTCCGAGGGCTCGATCAGTGTCGCTGCTGTTTGGGCAACGAGCTTGTTGCTTCCAACTCCAGCCACGCCATCTAAGCGATACTGTTCAAGCACTTCCTCTTGCACCTTGGCCGCGACATCCTGGGCTGGTCCAAAGAGGCGTCCCGTTCCGGTCACATCCATGAGAAAGGAACCTGGCTGGGACAACTCCCATACGGGGGCATACCGAGCAACGACCCGCAGAAGCTTTTCGTCCGCAGTACGTACCCGAGTGGGGTTCGGGGCCAGCACCTGGAGCGACGGACAGATGCGCCGGGCATGGTCCACCGACATACCGACAGCAAGGCCATCCCGTGCGGCATCAGACGACACTTCACGAATAAGGGCACGAGCCGTGTTTAATGGGGCAATGGCTACGGGCCGGCTTCTGAGGCGGGGCTCATGGAGTTGCGCAAGAGCGACCTCAACAGCCGGGATCGCAAAACAGACAATCTGGCGGTCCATGAGACTGACTCACTCTCGTCTCACTTCCGAAGGTGCCGGATGACACCGACGACGATCCCCTCGATATGGAAGGCGTCCGTGGGCTGGACGACAATCGGCTGCATGGTTTCATTGGCCGGATGGAGTTCCACGGTTCCGGCTTTCCGCCGGTAGGTCTTGATGGTCGCTTCGCCATTGACCAGGGCAATCACGGTCTGCCCGTTCCGGGCGGTCGCCTGCTTTTGCACCACGACGACATCTCCCGGCAGAATGCCTTCGTCCCGCATCGAGTTTCCATTCACGCGCAAGGCGAAGGTATCGCCCCGACCAATCATGCTCTTGGGAACTTCAACACGTTCGGTTTGCGGGAATGGTTCGATAGGTGCACCAGCGGCCACCACCCCCGACAACTCCACATGGACGGTCGCCAAGGATTGCATGACCACTTCGATCAAGCCAGGAATCTTACAGCGGCGTCCATCCTCAGAGGTAATGATCCCCCGGCGCGTTGTCTTAAGTGTGCTGGAAAGTTTGTGTTGGGTAAGGTAACGAAGTTCTCTGGTCTGGATGCGCATGGGTAACCAATGGTTACACACCTATCAAAGACCTGTCAAGGAATGTTTGGCCTATGCACCACTGGCAACGGTACATGCCGAATTGCTCAACGGGGCATTACACATCCTGCCAACAAGAAATGGGAACAAGGGCTAAAGACTATCCTCGTCAATCTGACATACATCAGCTGTTCGCAATTATGCGCAAAGGCGAACCAGTGATCTCCGTTATGATGCATTCGCAGAGCCAAAGGCTGTTGCCATTTCTGGATCACTAACGCCCTTGAACCCCTGGTTCACCACTACTATTTCATATCGCGTTCTTAATTTTCGAAGCCGTCTTTTGATATTGGCCAAAGCACGCGGGTCCCAAATCGTGTCTGTCTTCGATGTCTGATCTCGGGAAAGACAATCTCCACGCCGAAAACGGTAGACAACGTCGGCCCGAAGCCGGACGTTCATCACCGGGTTGCCCGGTGCTACGCGACCACAACCCTGCCGCCTAGCACTCGTCATTTTTTATCATATCCCGTAACTGGCCGGCTGTCAGGTGTTCATGCGCGGCGGGCCGGGCGGGCTTTATCAGCCTTCGGTCCCGCACAGGCCGCGCCAGACCCAAAAGCGGCTCTGTCACGGTTGACCCTGTGCAACCCGCCCCGACGGCACGCCCGCCGCCCCGCACGCGCCGTCCTCCTTTTCTCCTGCCGGGTTGAGTTGGCTCTCCACCCCTCGTGAGAGAGCCAACATCAACATCGAAAAGGAGGACATCATGAGCGCCAGCACCGGCAAACATCACAACGAAGGAAACACGCGGCAGGACCTCTATACCCGCGTCACAGACCGGATCGTGGCCGATCTTGAACGAGGCGTACGGCCCTGGACGAAACCGTGGAGCGCCGAACACGCGGCGGAAAAAATCACCCGTCCTCTGCGTCACAACGGCGCGCCCTATTCCGGCATCAATATCCTGATGCTCTGGAGCGCAGCCATCGCCGGAGGCTTTGCGGCCTCCATCTGGATGACATTCAAGCAAGCCTTAGAGCTGAACGCGCATGTCCGCAAGGGCGAGAAGGGCTCCCTCGTCGTGTATGCGAATTCCATCACGCGCAAGGAAACCGATGATGAAACCGGCGAGGAAATCGATCGCGAAATCCACTTCATGAAAGGCTACACGGTCTTTAACGTCGAGCAGATCGAGGGCCTGCCCGCCCATTACTATGCCAAGCCGGAACCGCGCTTTTCACCCATACAACGCATCGAGCACGCGGAAACCTTTTTCGGCACGCTTCAGGCCGACATCCGGCACGGTGGGACGCGGGCCTATTACGCGCAGGAGCCCGATTACATCCAGATGCCACCGTTTGGAGCATTCGCCGACGCCGGCAGTTACTACGCGACCCTTGCTCATGAATCAACGCACTGGACGATGCACCCCTCGCGCCTGGCCCGTGAATTCGGGCGCAAAAAATGGGGCGACGAAGGCTATGCTGAGGAAGAACTCGTCGCCGAACTGGGCGCGGCCTTCCTGTGTGCCGATCTCGAACTGTCCATGACGCCTCGCGAGGATCACGCGTCATATATCGCGCACTGGCTCACCGTCCTGAAGAACGACAAGCGCGTGATCTTCCGCGCCGCAGCCCACGCGCAACGAGCCGTCGACTTCCTGCATCGGAGGCAGCAACCGGTGCAGCGGTAGGCCGAATGACCTTCCCAAAAGCGTAGCCCGCCTAGGACACTACTTTCGCGTGTCTTTCCAAACCTGACTCACACACCGGCCAAGGCGACGATCTTCATGACATCCGTCTCGGTGTGCGCACAGCACGGACAATAGATCGCCCGCTGTCTGATCTCGGGAAAGACGATCTCCACGCCGAGAATCCGTAGACAACGTCGGACCGAAAGCCGCACGTTCATCACCGGCTTGCCCGGCGCTAAGCGCTTCGGCGATAACCATTCATAGGCATGGGGTAGAAGATCGCCGATCGTGTTAACTCCACGCTGTTTCAAATCCTGATATGCACGGGCGCTGAGGAGCAGGCTCGCGATGGGTTGCGACGCAAAGCGCCGCACCGCGTCAGGAGGGATGCGTCGTCCCGTCCTCCGGTCCAGCATCCGCTGCGTCATGAAGCAATAGGTCGCGTCGAGGACGATGCAGGTCCGTCCATCGAGAGCGGCGAAGATGTGTTCAATCAGACTCTCGTCACAGCGACGCTGTTCCCGGATCGAGTGACCCAGACGTGCCGCTCGTTCGGTGATGGACACACCTTGGCGTGCACGGTCCCATTCGGCCTGTGCCCAGGGACTGAGCCTCGAGCGGACCGCGTCGAGGGCCGTGCGTTTGGTCGGATGGTTTACAACAATGTCCATCGTGAGTGTCGCCAACCGATCTTTCTGCATAATGCTGCATCCTTCCTTTCTTCCGATAGGTGTTGACTCGCGAATCCTCGCGCCGCCGGGGGCCCTCTGCTCCGTGTCGTTGCCCAGAACAGGATACGTAGAAGGCGCGTGGCGCCGCGGTTGTTATGAGGAAGGACAGGTTTTGAGACCATTCCCTTGAGGTAGGAAGGCGTTGTACGCAAGAGGGAAGAGCTTAAGTATGTAAATACAATGCAGTATATATAATTTATTAATTATCAGTAGTGAAATGATTGTTATTACGTTGGCGTACAAAAGCGGGTATCTTGCGAGAGAAGTTTGAGCTTTGCGAGGACTACTCCGTGGCACCGCGTCCGGAGGCGCCGTGCCCACATGGAACCGTCGGTCGGCCTTGTGGCGCGGCGACCATGCCAACGCTCCAGTTAGACATGCTTCGGTGGGCTTATTTCTTTGGGCAAAGCTGCAAAAAGTTTCGCCGCTTCACCAAGGTCTGGAACGGGCTTGTTCCCTGGATCAAGTAGTACTTCATCAATGCGGGTTGGCATTCTTTCGGCGCCTGCGCGCCTGCCGATAAACACAGGAGACATTCACAGGCCAGCCTGCTGTCGCCTTCCAAGAAGGACGATTTGGGCACCGTTTGCGCCGGCGCATCATGGGTCATGACGAGGAGGCCCATTCCCACAAGGACCACAAACCATTCGCGTCTCATCCACCAATTCATGGACTCACCTCCGTAGATCCGGGGTCATGTTCTCGACGACAGGAGTCACCGGCCATCTCGTGTCCGCTCCAAGGTGGGGCTCCGTGTGACATTCGGCGTGCGATCCGTCCGTGCGGCTGTGTGATCGAAGCGAGGCACGACCGGTTCCTGTGTACCGACACGCACCGTCTCTTTCAGTTGATGCTGTTCATGGACCCCGAGGGAGTCCAGCTTGAGGACCTCCCAGCGATTGCGAGTCGCTGGTTGTGATGCCGCGCCGATTGATGCGCCAGTCTCATCCCGCAGCGGGACCGTGACGGTCACGCGCTCGTGCGCCTCTTGCACAAGCGCCACCGCATCACCCCGCTGCACCTTCTTCTGTTCGAACGCGCGGCCCAGGTCGACGCCCCAGATCTCTCGCTCACCATGGTCTGTCGCCACCTTCACAAAAAAACTCTTGGCATTCTGGACATCGTGGTCGTAATGGTCCATGCCATGGTCGATAACGGTGCCCACCACAATTCGTTCGCCCTGCAAGCGCGCCTTCGCCTCCTCGATGGCCGCAGCAATCATGGTGGGGGAATCCCCCCGCGTCTTCAGAATAGCTTCGAGTGCGGCCACCGCGACCTGTTGGCTGGAACTTAAGGGCTGATCTGGAGTTCTGACATGATCATCGGACGTCCGATCTTGTGAAGCCTGACGATTGACAGGCTGCTGTGTCTTGCCACGAACCGGGCGGTGATCCCTCCGGTCTTCCGCGCGCGCCAAGTCGATCCCACGCGGGGTATAACCCTCCACATCGAGTCCGGCAATCGTCGCTTGCACCCACGCTTCCGTTTTAAATTCGGTGGTGCCATTCACCCGCACGGTGGTCCAGCCCTTGGTTTTGGCCCGGAGCACCATCCCCTGAATGACGGTTGGGTCGTCATGTTCCGTGACGAGGCGCCTTCCGTGATCCGTAAACGCGAGCTTCGTCGGCTCGCCGGGCGCCGTGCGGTAATAAAATTGCTCTCCGGCTTCGATGAACCGCTTCCGCAAGGATTCGGCCGCGTCACGACGCTGATTCAGTCGCGGTTGTTCGGCATGTTCGTCCTGAGTTCCTTCCGCAGGCCTCGGCTCGTCGGGCCGCTTGGTCTCTTGCGCTTCGTTCACACCGATTTCGTTCATCGTTTCCCTTCCTCTCTCCTATCCGTACCACTGCGGCCAGACGGAGGCTGGATTGTGCTCCTTGACTTCAATCTCCACCCGTCGATTCTTCGCCCGACCTTTCTTCGTCGCATTGTCGGCCACATGTTCCCCGATCGGGACGACGGTGATCTGGATGTGGTTTGGGACATACCCCTGCGCGATGAGATAGGCCCGGGCCTTGTACGCCCGCTGCTTGGCGATCTCACGTTCGATCCACCGATCCTTGTCGCCGTCCGTATAGCCACGCACGTGTAAGCACGGCCCATGCCTCATGATCTGTTTCAGGTGGGATTGTAGAGGCTTGCTGGGAAGAAACTCAGACCGTCCTGTCCGTTCCGACACACGGAAGATGATACTGTGGCGATGCAATTCGACCTGTTCCCGTTCACTCAACTCGATGACGCGCGGACGCCACGAGTCGGTCTGCTCGTCGAGAAGCGGAGGTGGAGGGAAGGAGGATGGCGTTGCTGACGGTCTGATGCTGCAGGCCGGCCCTACAGATGTCGATCGCTCTTCCTCGCTCTGCGCCGACTCGGTCCGCGACAGCCCCTGATCGGACGCAGCCAGAGAGGCACCATTTTCACGGGGTAGGGGAGTGATCGTCAGTGGACCTTTTGATCCTGGTGAAAGGGAATTGAACGTGAGTGCCGCCGCCGTGATCGTGCGACCAGACCGGGTTTTGCCCTTGGCGAGTTCTTGCTGTTGAAGTTGCAGGAGCGTCAGCGCGGTACTCAACTCATGGACTTGTTGTGTGAGGCTGTCCACCTGCCTCGTGAGGAGGCTCCGCTCCTGTTTCTCACGCTGGTCGCTCTTCACCCGTTCCCGGTACTGCTGGATCAGCTCGTCGCTGTTGATGGGCACGCGAGCCGCACCGGATGGCACCACTGGCTTCTGCACACAAGCCAGCGTGGCGGTGCAGGCGATGAGAATTGCAACACTTTGCCATGCCTGTCCTTTGATGCATATCATCATACGTCCCTCTCTTTTCTGTCTCGATCCACCAAGGATTGATCAACGTACTCCTGTGCCCTTTCTGTTCTTTGGGTTCTTTCCTCTTTGCTCGCACGACTCATCCTTTCGGATGGCCGGCTACCTGCTCCCTGTCGCACTTTTGTTTCAATACTCACTTCACCGGCTTCTCGTTCCACACCACCCACTCCCGTCTCGGCCTTGTCGCTCCATTGCAGCTGGGCTACAAAGGCATCAACCAAATTGTTCACTTCTTCGAGTGTCGGTGGATCGCGCGGGACTACCGGAGGCAGGGTGGTCAGATCCATTGCCAGCTTCGACACATCAATCTGCTCATCCGGTTGTACTGGACGTACCCGTCGTTCGACTTTGGCGCGATGGAGTTCCAGGTCTAGCCTTGGAATCTCCACCGACAGCTCCCGGCGCACGAACGCCGCCTCTTCCAGTTCAGCTTGAGTCGGCAGCCTTTTCCCGACCGAAGCGAGGGACGGACTGATGTGCTTCAACCGATCGATGAAGACTGGATCGGCATAGAACCGTGCCTTGTCGCAGAGGATCGGCTTCGTATGCATGAGGCTGAGAATCGCCCGATGGTCCCCGAGTTCCTTCACTTCCTGTGGGAGCAGCAGAGGCCGCGCCTGTTCCGAGCGGGTGGAACTTGATGACCCATGTTTGCCGTGGCCCCAGGCGAGTGGTCGGCTCGTGCCGGTCGAGATCGCCTCGGCCGTATAGGTGCCGAGCATCTGGGAATAGTGCTGCGCGTCTCGTTGTTCGCGAGGCGCGAACAGGATCTGGCAGGCATGGTTCGTGACGAAGGTCCGCGCATCCCTTTCCCCATAGACCGATTCGAGCTGTGAGAGGCTCTGAATGATCGGGAGCAGACGCAGATTGTAGCCGGCCATGAAGCCGACGGCCTTGGCAAGAATGTTGACCCGCCCGAGGGCGGGGAACTCATCAAGGATCACGAGGCACTGGTGCTTCAAGTTAGGGTTTGTGGCTGGTAAGTCGACGGTGTTGTACTGAATCAGTTGGGAGAAGAACAGGTTGACCAGCAGTGCGGCATCGCTGAGCCGATTGGCCGGAATGCCGACATAGATTGACATCCGCTGCGCGCGAACCTGTTTCAGGTCGAAGTCCGTCTCACTCGTCGCCGCATCGACAATGGGATTACTGAAGATGGTGAGTGGAGCCGTGAGGGTCGCCAGAATTCCCGCCATGGTATTTTCACTCGTCGCGCAGAACCGGTGTAGGGCCGCCGTACAGTCGTCGCTCAGCGGGGCCTCACTCTTGGCCCTAGTGCTGATGAGGTCTTGCAGATAATCCTTGATGGGCTGCCCTTTACCGGAGGCCTGGCGGAGGACTTCCCCGAGGCTGCAGGGTAGTGACGGAGTCTCCATGATCGAGAGGGTCAGTCCAAGAAAGAGGTTACGGGCGGACTCGTTCCAGAAGGCATCCTTGATTTGCTCCGTCGGATAGAGCACCTGCCCGATGGCTTGAATCTCGCCCACTCGCCGATTCGGATCGCGATCGACGGCATCCAATGGGTTCCAGCGATGGGTTTTGCCGTCCGCGCCAAAGGGATTGAACAGGTACACGTGATGGCCGTGCGCCAGCCGGAACTTTGAGGTGTACGCAAAGTTTTCCATTTTGATATCCAAGACCACGACCGAGTCGTCGTAGTGGAGCAGGTTCGGAAGCACGATGCTCACGCCTTTGCCCGATCTGGTCGGTGCCGCCAGCAACACGAATTCCTGGCCCCCATAGACCAAGTACCGCCGTCCCACCTTTCCCACGATCACGCCACGCTCTCCATAGAGCCCGGCCTGTTGAATTTCATTGTGAGAAGCAAATCGGGCCTCGCCATGGAGCGGTTTCTTTCGATTGGTCAGGGACAACACGAGAAGCGCCGGGAGACCGAATCCAACGAATCCGCCGACTGCGGCCGAGAATTGCAGCCGCTTCCTCTGAATCGGGTCCTTCCGGTAGGCGTGCCAGGAGTCGGGCCATCTGGTCAGAGAGAGGTCGTCGGGCATCCGTTTGTTGGCGAGCGTGAAGACGGCGCCGGCAAGGGCATCCGCTCCGCACAGCCCAAGCGGGAGATAGAGCAACAAGGCCATCGCGATCCGCATGCTCTTGCGTGACATCGGTTCCTCTACGCTCTCAGCAGGGTGGCTCCTCCGAATCGCGCCACGAGTTTCGCGATCGGGTCATAGTGGACTTCCGCGACATAGCGGTCCTTTCTGATGGGCCGCCCTTCCTCGTCGTACTGATTCTGCGCGACCACGTGAAGGATCACATCAATGGTCAAGGCCACCAGGCGCTTCAGAGTCGGCACATCGTAGGTCGCCGCCTGCTCATGCTCTTTGCACATGAAGACGTAGCGTTCGGCTGCCAGAGCACAGGACTCCGCATGGAAGGACGTAATCGAGCCGCTGTGGCCGGTGGTGAGGAGTTTGAGGAAGTCGAACGCTTCTCCGCCGCGCAACTCGGCGAGGAGCACCCGGTCCGGCTTCATGCGGAGCGTGGAGGCAATCAACTGAGACGGCGACACCGATGCTGTTCCTTGTCCTCCTTTGGCGTACAAGAGATGCACCCGGTTGCCATGCTGCGGGAGCAACAATTCACGCACATCTTCGATCGTGATGAGCCGTTCCTGCGCCGGCACAGCCTGACAGATCGATTTCATCAGCGTGGTTTTTCCGGAGCCTGTATCGCCCACGACAGCAATATTCTTTTTCGCCATCACCGCCGCCCGAATGAACGAACCCAGTCGACGAGTGGCGAGATAGCCCAGCAACTGACGTTCAACTGGGTCGAGCTCGGCGGCGCGACAGTCCAGGGTTGCCGGCTTGGCCCAGATGTAGCGGCTGAAAGCTCCCTCTGTTTCATATTCCTCCAAAGTCTTTATCCAGGCGCTGGGCCGACGGATCGAGATCGAGACGGTTCCAAGTTCCACTGCGGGCGGCAGCACGATTTGCACCCGTTCCCCATCCGGCAACATGGCTGAGAGAATCGGGTGATGCGGTCCGATCTCTTGCTCGGTCGCCGTTGCGATGGCCGTGGCGAGCGCGGTGAGTCGATCCAGAGTCAATTCCGGTGCGCGGTGATGCTGCCAGACTGCGCCGACCTCGATATAGACTTCCTGTGGACGATTGACGACGACCTCGGTCGCGCCGGGCAGCGCGAGGTACCGCAGCAACGGTCGTAACAACTCGCGCACCATCGTGTCGTGCGCAAGCAGATCAGTGGGGACGCAGTTCATAGACGGTGCTGAAATCCAGATCCCGCGCCACGAAAATGGTCCCGCGGTCCCCCTGGTTTTTATAGAGCGTGGGTTTGATGTTGATGGTGGATTGGAGGATAAGTTCCGCCATGCGGTTGCCTGTCGTGGCGGAATGTTGATAGATCCCCAGACTCTGCGCGCCCCCGCCGCCGGCCTGCATTGCGGTGGCCAAACCGATGCCGTCCTGCACGAGGGAGAGGAGAAAGGCCGCGCCCAGTCGGTCCCACCAATGGTTATCCACGTAGCCGACCAGCCCGGAGGTACCGAGCGCATCGGCCGCCGGGGAATTGAGATTGATCACAACTCCCATCGGAGTCTTCACTCTGGTCCAGAGGAGAAAGAGGCGGCGCTGCCCTTGCGCCATCGTCGCCGCATATTCGCCAACCGCTTCCGATCCTCGTTCGAGGAGCACAACGCGGCCGTTGTCGCTGTACACATCGCTGTTCAAGACACAGGTCGCCATGCCGGCGACTTCATTGATCACCCGTACGGTTAAGGCGCAGTCGATCGTACGGCCTTTTGGCAATATGAGATTTCGATCCCCCAAAAGACCGGCTTGGACTTTGGGCGTGTCCGACGGCGTCAGGAGCCCGCCGATGGGACCCGCTCCGCTAGCCGGTGGACCGGGTGGCGCCGCGAGACCGACGCTCGTCACTCCAATCGAAGGTCCGCTGGGGCCGCCCATGTACCCGATTGACTGGGGTGTCGAACTCGCAGCGTCTACTGTGCTAATAGGCATCGCTGGTCCCCCCAGCATGCTGCCGGACCCTATCGCGTCGGACTGTCTCGCGCCGTTGAGGAGCTCGCGCACCAACGAGATGGCCGCGTCTGGTCCGGTCCCGGCTTGTTGAGTCCGGAAACTGTCGGAGGCAGGGGAGTTCGTCACAATGACCTCCCCACCGAACCGGCTGGCAGCGCGTCTGCTGAGTGATGGGTTGCCTTGCGCCTGGTCAGGACCAAGTGCCGTTGGTCGGCTGCCGTCACTCATTCCCTTGTCGAGAGGCGACCGCATCACATGGTTAGCGGACGCGACAGGCGACGGGCTCGTCGATTGAACGAGTGCGGTGGTAGGTTGAGCTGGTAAGGGATCGGTCTCGAAGACCCGCTTCAGTCCGACCTGGGCCGGTTTGTTCTCCACCTTTGATGCACGTTCTTCCTGTGTGGCTTCCGCCTTCCGTTTCGCACTCCAAGTATTGGCCGCGAAGACGAGGCCCACCACGACCACGATGGCCATCACAACAAGAAAGGCTACGCGTGCCGTTGTCTCGTTCCTGCCTCCGGCCAGATGGTTGACAGACACAATCCCATCATTGATGGGAGACTTTTGTTCAACTCGCTCTCTCGACTCTTGTGGTTGTTCCATCTTCGTGCTCTCAGCGCAGTGTTCTTGTGATGCCCGAGACGGTGGTCCCTTCGACGGAAGGCACCCCGGTCTTGTCGTAAGCGTCATTCCAGATGCCGACCACGGCATCGCCCAAGCGCAACACAAACCGCCGGCCCATCCGCTGCACGACGGCCAGGTCCTTCTCCATGTGGAAATTGATGCGGGTTTCTTCACCCAACGGCGAGAAGTAGAAAATAGCTGGGATTTCGCGATTGGGCGGGAAGAGAAAATAGGTGAAACGGCCGTCATCGAACACCAGGGCCGGGGCGATATCGTCCCCTCCCGGAAGCACCTCCATTGAATAGGACCAATTGCGCGGTTCGGGTATAAACGAGTCCAGCCGCTCGGCGAGGAGCTCTGCCTTGTCGCGAGCTTGTTTTGCGCGATGGGCCGAGACTTGCATTGCCATCAGGGTGGCAGGATTTGATGGCATCAGCGGATGTCTGAAGATCACTCGGTACATCGGCTCATCTTTCCCATGCAGTCCCGGGGCAGCCTTCCGCTTCCTTCCAAGCGCGTCTTCCACGACGGTGAACTCCAGACTGTAGTCCCGCTTGTCCGTGCGGATTTCCAGATTATTATGGGTGGCATGGTCTTTGGGCTTGACCCAGACCTGATTGCTGCCGACATCGGCCCTGATGCACCATTCCGCTTCCGGCTTCGCACAGTCCGCGAGAAAGCCGCTGCCGGCGATGACAATGCGTTCATCGTCTCCCAGCACAATGCGCGTGACGACGCCTCGGCGCACCATGACGCGGGTTACTTCATCCCGCTGATAGGTCACGTAACGGACACGTTGGTCTCCGTCGCCAGGCTCAGGGACCTCGGCCGCCCCCGATGGGGTTCCTGAACAGAGGAGGACGACGGTGAGCCAAGCCGTGATTGACGCTGTGTGTTTCTTTATGGCATGCATGATCATGCCCCCTTTCTATTTCTTCTCGGCCATTGAAAGGACCGATGTCGGCGGCGTCATCGTCCCGATTTCCGCGTCCACCCGATAGCCCGTCACTTTATAGCCGAGCGGGTTTTGGATCAGATCCTTTTCCTGTCCTTTCATCGTATGGCGGTACTCGTACGAGACCGTCGCGATGAAATACTGCGGCGGCTCGACGCTGTGAGCGTCGGTCCGCTTCACCTGCTTCTCGAACCGCACCGTCGCCTTCGGTCCGATCGGGTCGCTGTGAACCGTGACGCTCAAGACGTTCACGCGCCATTCGATGCCGCTGCCCAACAGCTTATCGCGGGCGTGCACGCCGTCGAAAAGGTTCGCGTAGTCGCGACCGATCTCATCCGTGCTCATCGCCAAGACCTGGTCGTAGTCGGCTTGGAGCAGCCGGTACGAATAGGACTCCCGCGCGATCACGTATTTTTGCGTCCAATGTTTATCGAGCAATTCCTGATAGCCCAGCACGGTCCGATCATCGGCTGCGCTCACCAGTTCCACGTTGCCGGTGGCGCGATCGATCGCGAAGACATAGGGCACGGTGGTCTTGAACGGAGCGAGACAGGCGATGCCTATCCCTAAGATCACCGCCAGGGCGGAGGCGATGCATGCGGCCCACCAGGCCTTGCGTTCCGACGCCTCCAATCTCAGCCGCCAGTCGGTATCCCAGTCGCGGCCCTGATCGTAGAATTGCCGTTCATCCGCCGCGCTCACGAGTGAGGGATCTGTCTGCTTCTCCGTCATCTTTTCCATGGTATTATCCTGTGCCTTGTGAGCAGGACTACGGTCTCCAGGGAGCCATGTGGTCGAAGGTCCGGGACGTGCCGGGGGCTAACATCTTCAAGACACGTTCCTGCTGTTCCTGTTGCGCGGCTTTTTCCTCGGCCTCGATCATCGATTTCATCGTCAGAATCCGATTCGTATCGTTGCTGACCTGGGCTTGCTCCGCGGCAATCCGGCCGTTGAGTTCCAGAATCGCTTTTTCGTCCTCGGTCTGATTGATGCGGGCCGTCAACGCCCGGATCTGCTGCATCCGTCCAAGCAGCATCTGATAGGTGTTCGCGTAGTAGGCTTGGCTTTGCGGCGTCTGGTTAAGCATGTTTTGACAGATCCGCAGGGCATCGCCGGTTTTGCCTTCGCAGTTGTAGATCATGCGATTGTGACGGATGATCTGGGCCGCCGCCGTTAAGCCTTGCACTCCGCCGGACCGAATGGCGTGGTACACGGCATTGACGTCGGAGGGGACGACCCCAGCCAAAGTGAGGTTGTTCAACAGACTGCCCATGTTACGTGAGCCCACGATCGCATTGATTTGTTGCTCTGCTTGGAGGATCTGTTGCTGCATCTGTTGAAACTGTTGAATCCAGGCCAGGGCTTGCAACACCGATTGCACCAGGTTGGCCGTATCAATGACGGGGATCCCCGTGGTGTGAGCTTTGCTCGGGGGCGACATGACGATCATCACGACAACTGCCAGCACGATGATGGCGCGTTTTAGTTGCGACATCGCTTATTCCTTTCGCGAGACGCTATTGCGTAAGCGCTCTAACGAGGCGCGCTGATAGAGGTCACTGCCTGGTTGGGGCTTCGCGGTAGGCAGCGCGCTCAGCAGGGTGCGGGCTACCTCGCTTCGTGGCCCACTCAAGGATCCGCCGGTAGAGGCCAGCGCCAATGGTACCAACCGGCTCAGACCGGACGTGACGCTATGCACGAGCAGCATGCCACTCCGGGTCGCATCCCCGCCTGGGTTCCCCAACGAGAGGCCTCCGGCCAAACTTGCCCCCAGCGACGCAACATGGAGCAAGACATAGGCGGCAGTGACGGAGAGAAACAGCAGGCCGACCACATCTGCCAGGATGGAAGAAGTCGAATAAGCCTGCAGAACATGTAGACAGGCATTACGCAGGAGGCTCGCGAGAAACGTGATGACCGCCATGATGAGAACATTGGTGAAGACGGCAACGAGTGCGCTGGACAGCCAGTTCTCCGCATAGCGCTGGGTCACGGGAAACATCGCGCAGAAGATGAAGGCCGGCCCCACCGACAGCAGCAGAGCGAGGCTTACTTTCGCGACGAGAAAGAGTCCCATGGCGACGAAGGCCGTCACGATCGAAGCCGAGGCGCAGATCGCTCCCGCGATGAAGAGTGAGAATTGCGGTACCAGTCCCGAACTCGCTTCGCTGAACAGCGTTTCCATCAGCGTGGTGAAGGGGTCCGCCATCTGGTCGATAGTTCCTCCCATCGAGAGAACTCCGCCGAAGGCCGAGGCAAAGGCCTCTTGAATCCCGTCCAATCCTTCCTTCACGAGGCTCCGATACTGGGGGCCGTTCAACGTCAGCCCGGTGATGAGCGCCACGCGAAACCACCGCCACACGAGGGCGGTAACCGGTTCCTGCACATCGCCGCGCGCCACCTGGAACCCGGTCCACATGACATAGAGCGTCACTGCTGTCACTGCGACCGGTGTGAGGACAGCAATGACGGCATCGCTGCTGGTCACGACATAGTGGTCCAACGCATTGTTCACCGACTGTTCGATGTAGGTCGCCATGCCCATGGGGTGTCTCTACGCCACTCCTCTTCCATTCTCCTGCCGAAGACGTTTCCGCGCCGCGCCGCGCTCATGAAACAGGGGTAGCCAGTCTGTGGGATCGTTGCCCACTTCGGCTCGGATCTGGTCCAGCAACGCCACGTTGTCCGTTGTGCCGGAGAGCACGTTTAAGATATCCGGCATGCCGCCCAGGTCGAATTGCACGATCGCCGAGCCGTGGCCCTGCTTCACCAAAAAGAGACGGCTCGCTTCGCCGAGGTTCTTGATGATGTGAAATTCCGCCTCGGTCACTTTGAACCCCTGGACATAATCCTCACGGTCGGCACGAGGATTGGGCAAGAAGATCTGCGTCACGCTTTGTTCGACCATCGTTTTCCCGATCGGATGTCGCAGCACGTCCGATGGTGATTGCGTGACAAAGACCCCGAGGCCGGATTGCTTACGGATGGTCTTTTGTTTGTTGAAGGCAAAGTCCGCGAACAGGGGATCTTGCAGCGGCTTCCAGAATTCCTCCATGACATAGATGAAGGGCTCACCTGTGATCAGCCGTTCAGTGAGATGGAGCAGATAGGCCATGATCGGGGTTCTGACGTCGGGATCGTCCAGAAAGTCCGTATAGTCGTAGCCAAATAATCGTGCCTCGCTGATATCGTAGGAATCTTTTGGGTTGTCGAAGGCCCAACCTAGCGTCTGCCCGCGTGTCCATCGCTTCAACCGTGCCCGCACACTGTGGTCGCCGGTGGCGGGGAGGTTCTGGCGGAGGAGGGAGAGGCAGCGCAGGTCCGGGGAGACCGCCTCACTCATCACCGTCCGCACGGCATGGCTGATCTCGGTCTGTTCCTTCGAAGAGAGTAGGGGAATCTCGTCACCAGGTTGCTTGACGAGTTGTGCCACGAGCTGTTCGCAAAATTGCCAATTCTGCGGGCTTGGTTCGAGTTGTAAGGGGTTGAAGCCGGTCGGCATTCCGCGTTTCAGCGACTGATACTTCCCACCCATCGCCCGGATTCCGATCTCTGCGCCTCGATCTTTGTCGAAGACCACGCAGCGGAGTCCCTGGTACTTCGTCGCAAAGGCCAACAGAGACAACTCAAGCGCGGTCTTGCCCACACCTGTGCTCCCGCAGATAAAGGTGTTGCCGGGATATTTCTCGTCGCGTGAATCCCGGTCCTCCGGTGACACGTGGAAATTGAAATAGTAGGGCTGCCCGCTCGGAGTCTTGAACAGGGCCAGGGCTTCGCCCCAGGGATTGCCCAATCGTTTGCCACGGGCGAAGTTGTGAAAAGGACTGAGGCAGACAAAGTTCCGGCTCGTGATGACGGCTTCGCGCGGCCGCAAACTCCAGTTACCCGGTATCTGCGCGAACCAGGCACATTCGGGGATTACATCGACGCGCGCCATCTTGAATCCCGGTCCGTCTTGAAAGACGGCCCGGGTGTCGGCCAGCGCGGTGCTTACCGAATCCATCGTGTTGCCGAAGATGGCCAGACTGTAGTGATACTGACCTAGGTCGATGAGCCCACTTTGCAAATCATCCGCGGCTTGGTCCATCTGTTCGATCTCGCGAGTTGCCGCATCTTCTGACGCGATCAAATGTCCTTTCTGGGTGGCAAGCGATTTGAGAGCAGCGCGTTTGTTGAGGCACGAAAAGCTCTGGGTCTCGATGTACTCGGCATCGCTGTAGAGCAAGCCATTGTTCATGCCCGGTTCGGAGAACGGTGGGTATTCCTGCATGTCGAGAAACCCCGCGAATTTCCGCTCGCGTGGGTGCCAGATTTCCATCATGCCCGTCCGGTCGCCGAAGTGCAGGCGCGAAGAGGGGAGGTATGACGCGAGCGGTGCTCGCCGCAGCGGGATTTCCTCCCAGACGCCATTAATGAGGTAGGCGAGAAAGGCCATTTGGTCCGAGTACACGATCTCCTGTTTCGTATAGCTGCCGAGGCGTGTCGGCCCATACCGGCTCAGACTCGCTTCAAGTTGCTTGCCCATGTCTTCGAGGATGGTCAGCTGTCCAGTCTCGTGCTCTCGTCGTTGGGCCAAGGTGCGATAGCCCATGCGAGTGAAGAAGCTCGCGACCTTGGAAGGAAACGGTCGGTACAGCAGAGACAGATACAACTCCGTTGCCATTTGTCGATGCTGAGTAAATGACTGATAGTAGCGATTGCTCAAGGTTTGGCAGAAGGAATTGGCCGAGACGCCGTGCAAGCGCTCGTGCACCACGCGTCGAATTTTATGGGACCAGACGGCGAAGGACCCGCCGCCCAAGGATCGGAGAAATTGGTGCAGCGCTTCTTTGCGCATCAGGACTTCGGAACGGTCGGCTGTTTCGAACGTAATCCCCTCCAGTTTCCAACAGGCGAGGTACTCGCCACCGGTCAAAGTGATGACGGTGGGCGTGATCGCTGTGCCCAGCGGGATATAGTCACTCGCTGGAACCTGCGCCGATGCGGCTTTCGTGAGGGCGGCTCTGGTTCTCATCAGCATAGGTCTGTTGACCCTCAACTCTTCCACTGTGATCGTCTAGTCTTCAATGACAGGGGACTATAGGAGATGGCGCCCCACGTCGCCCGGCTGGGTCCGTGCCGAAGTCGCATCCGCGTCCGCATCATCACTTGGTGCAAGCGCTGATCGTCCGTCTTCGTCGTTTGGCGCATCCAGAGCAGAATGGGGATTGCAGTCAGCACAATCCCCAGAGAGACGTACCCGCTCACGAGATAATAGAGCCAGATCGCCAACAGGAGGGTGAGGCCGCCGAACAGAATCAACGGCACGATCGGCACGCCGCCCAACATTGCGGGTCTCGTGCAACCCGTGAAGATGGGATCGCGAAAGCCGTCCATGTTAGTTGATCAACCAGGCCGCGATTCCCGCAGCGCCGCCCACCAGAATACCGCCGATCACAACGTTACTTACGTCGGACCATTGGGCATGGCTGAAGGCCATCTTGAACCCGGCCCACATGATGGCGACGGTAAAGAGCGTCACCGCGACACTCGTGAGCACGGTTTGCACGTTCTGCATCACCGTGTTGACTTTAGTGATCTGGGCCCAGGCCGGGTCCGATTCCAACAGGATGACCACCCCGAGGAGCCAAGAAGCGGCCGTGATCAGACGCCCATTCCCTCGGTTGACCCCTCGAAAGGTCCCTATCCCCAAAGTAACCTGCTGTGTCACACCCGCTTCCGTCATTACGTCTTCCATCTTCCCTTCCTTTCTGTGAAGTGACCTCTGTGGCGAGCATGCATCGCCTTCTGTGCTCGCACTAACCGCCAAACCGGGGGTGACATGTAGTGAGGTTCACTTTTTGGGTCAAGCCTGTGGTCACTACGTAGCTGCGGCGATTACATGATTGAATTGTGTCCGCGACGACAGAGGGGCAAGCGTGTGCCGTTGTGGCAGACATCGTTCTCCGCCATCGAACAGGACGCTCGCCATTCTCGCTGAGGCTGAAACGATGCAGCGAACGGCTGCTTATCACGGTTCCACAGGCTCAAGAAGACCTCATCCCAGCGCTCACATCGAATGTCACCGCTGAGTACCTATATCTGGTCTTGCGCCAGCACTACTAAAATTGGTAGTATGCGTCTCCAATGGACAGAATGGAGAGGCGATCATCTGAACCAACATACAAGGTCATTTTTTATCGGACGGCTCAGGGAGCCGAACCGGTGAGAGAATGGTTGCAGTCCTTGGAGAAGCTTGAGCGGTTCCAGCTTGGGAAGGCGATTCAAGTGCTGCAGACGAATGGGCCGGCGCTGTCCATGCCCTTTGCCTGTCCGCTGGGCGGCGGACTCTATGAATTGCGCGAGCGGATCGGAAAAGTCCGTTATCGCGTGTTCTATGGATTTGACGGTGGACGGATTGTCGTCCTGCTGCATGCCGCGCTGAAAGATCAGCGTGTCATTGAAGACGACCTTGCGCTGGCTCGACGACGGTTGAAGGACTATTTTGACAGGAGGTAGAGACAATGAAAGCCAGAAAGCCATTGAAGGCGGTGGGGAGTTCCTTTGATAGCTGGCTTGCGGAACAAGGGGACTCCTTCAAAGCCGATGTCATTGCCGGGGCAATGAAACGGCAATTCGTCATGGAACTTCGGGCGATGATGAAGGCCAACGGTCTTGGTGTGAACGGGCTCCAAAAACTCCTGCGAACGGGACCCTCTCAAGTGCAGCGGTTACTCGACCCTGAGGATGTCGGCATCTCCCTGAAGTCGATTGCGAAGTTGCTGGCTGTCTTTGGGGCAGCGGGTCAGATTTCTGTGGAGCCGCGGCACTCCAAGAAGCGGGTGGCGTGACTCGCACGTCTTGGCTGGTCGGCATTCGCGTTCGATCTCGCGCAATGTGCGGTCTTGATCCTATGAAAGGCTCAGCCGGCCTGCAACCAATGGAAGAATACACAATGATCACGCATCGAGACGTGATGAAACAGGCTTCCGACGAAGCGCTGTCGGGCCATTGAGGTGCGAGCGACACGCACTCTCGCGGAGGTCGAAAGAGAGCATGTGAACATGACGGCCGTCAAGTTCGACAGATGACGGTCATGGTGGAAGGTTTGAAGAGGCGTTGTGCCAGCCGGACTGCCGCATCCAGTCGGGTGAAGACGCGCGGCACGCGGGGCTTGTGTCGCGTTGCCAAAAACCACTGTTGCGTCTTTCCTGAATGAGCACACTTGGCTGCTATTGGTTTTTTCCCACGGCCCATATGGTGACCGCATTCACACTCCGTGAGACGCGCGAGGTGCTGGAGAAATTCTTGCTGCGCATAGTACTGCGGGCGTGGCATTGGTTTCATTCGATTGTGGTGCTTCATCTGTGAGGTCTCTCGCGGAGAATGCGTCTCGGCGGCTGATATATAGCCTGCTGTCGTCAAGAGCGCAAAGTTCCTGCCCCAGCCCTCGACCTGGTTGTTACTTACACCGCGTTAGGTAACTGGAACCCTCGTGCGATTGGTGCTAAAGATTAAGATCATGCTCCCCCCGTGTCCGCCTCTGTTCCAATGCGAATGCGCGTGCTTGCCTTTTCCCACCACTCGTCAGCATGAGTGCTCCTTGACTCCATCCGGGCGTGCTTGCTCGTGGCTTGGTCCGTCGGGCCGGTCTTCGCTTGCCCTGCCTCGGCTGCACCGGTCTCGCCCGCTTCAACCTGCGGGCATGCCCGTTGCCAACCGCCGAGCCAGACGCTCGACGGCCCCACTCCATCCCTCCTGCCGTGTGTCTGGGCTCTCCCCCGCTTGTGAGAGAGCCACATTCACACTTACACAGGAGGTTTCAACATGGCCACTCAAGTATCACGCCCCGTCCACTTGTTTCAGTGCGCAACCGTGCGTGCGTCGATCTGGAGGAATGAGGGCAAGCGCGGCGCGTTTCACGCGATCACGCTGTCCCGCACCTTCATGGATGCCGAGGGGCATCCGAAGAGCTCCGCTTCGTTCGGCAGGAACGACCTCTCAGCTGTCGCGACCGTAGTCGCCCAGGCGGAGCAGTGGATTCGTGAGCACGCGGTGTAGCCGTCTCACGGCTGCCTCTGGTCTTCGGGCCAGGGGCAGCACCATTGCTGTCTGAAGGGACGATGCGACTCGCATTGGCTCGTGACGGGCCGTGAGCCGCTCAGCGTTTCTCCTAATTGGTAATCAATCTCCGCACTATTCCCCGACCACACGATCATCCTCGGTTCCCATTAGCGTATCTGCTCTTTCCGATCCGCTTCGCACTACCAATTGCGGTACTCCGTCCATGTCCCGAAACAGTCGCGTTCATCGGTCGTAGTCGGTGATCGGACTTGTTCTGCCATGTGAGGGCGGTGGCCTGCCGCGCATGGATCGTCTCACGCAGCGTCCGCGCCAGCCAAAGATCTGTCACGGCCGCTGCTGAGTTCTCAATCGCCCGTGCTGCTCCGGCAGTCCGCGCCCTGTCACCTCCGTTGTCCTGCCCTGGCGCTTCGGCCTCTGCGAAAGCGCCAGTTCGTTCAACATGCAGGAGGTGCCACCATGGCCAAACAATCCGTCAACCGACTTCCCGTTCCACAGTTCATTCCGCGTTATCGTGTCACGCTCGTACCTGAGGGTGGTCACACCGCTCCCTGCGGTCTTCTTCGTGATTCCGCTGCGGCGGGCGCGGCGCTGCGCCCATGCTTTGCCGGTCTCGATCGCGAGCAGTTCCTCGTCTGTTGTCTCGATGCTAAAAATGTCAGTATCGGCGTGAACATCGTCTCGATCGGATCGCTCACGCTTAGCATTGTTCACCCTCGTGAAGTCTTCAAACCGGCAATCCTCCTCAACGCCTGTGCGATTATCGCCGTCCACAATCATCCGTCCGGAGATCCAACGCCAAGCCCTGAGGATCGGACGCTCACCACACGACTGCGGGAAGCTGGAGACCTGCTGGGCATCAGGTTACTCGACCATCTCATTCTCGGTGACGATCGTCTCTATAGTTTTGCAGATCAGGGCTGGCCGCTGTGAGTCGACAGCGAACGTCCTCTCGCACTCGCGTTGATATCCTTCTGAGCGGATGACGCATGTCGACACATCGGAAATTCTAGCTCCCTACCACAAGTAGCGGTCTGCTTCTGACACATCGGATGCCTAAAAAACCGGCAACATGCTCCAAGGGGCATGATGCGCCGTCACTGGAGCCGCTCAATGCGACTTGTGCACAAGGTTATCCCCAAAACGTGGGGACAACGACTGAGGGTGATGGTCTCACTCTCATGCTATTTGAGGTGGGTATAGGCGAGTGGTAGCGACTGGTGTTCGCGGCGGGTGACCGATGGCTACATTGAACGGGTGTCTATGGCCGAGAGTCTACTATCCGATTCTACGACCAGCAAAATGCCCACCGTCTAGCTATATCCGCAGGGCCCAGTTAATAATTGCAGCGGTGCAAACAATTCCCTCTAGCCTGCTTAAGTTAAACTACACATGAGACCGGTTATGTACTGGGTGCTGAAATAGCTACCTGCTTGTGAACGTGCCCACTGTCCGTCTCTAGACAGCGCCAGACGCGGTCAGAAGAACTTCCTATTTTCCACGATAAGATTCGCTTTGCTCAAGAACTTGAATAATGGGGCATCTTTTTGAAGAGTTTCCGGTTTCGCATTGTCGAACGAGAGCGGTTAGCGCTCTCCGCATGATCGTGAGTCCGGTCAGCTTCTGGTCAATTGCATTTATCTTGTCCAGCGCAAGAGCGCGGGTTTTGCCACAGGCGCGGGCCGCTTCTATTCCCATGAGAATGGTTACCTCATTCAGGGTAAACCCAAGAGCCTGAGCGCGCTTGATGAACCGGATGTGCTTTACAATATCCGCTGGATAGTGGCGATATCCCATGTAAGGCTTCTTTGGCTCCGCTAGGAGCCTCCGCCGCTGATAATAGCGAATCGTCTCGACGTTGACCTCCGCCAGCTTCGCCACCTTTCCTATTGTCAATTCCTGAGCCATTGAAATACCCCTTGATTCCGTACCTTAGTACAGGGTTTAGGATGAATCAAGATAGCGGCTCTGGAGATAAAGCTATGGATTTAGGAAATGGAAGGGGAACACTCATTGGGGGCGTGCTGACTGCGGTGGGTGCGTCGGTGTGCTGTGTCGCGCCGCTTGTCCTCCTGACACTTGGCATCAGTGGGGCATGGATTAGCGCCTTGACCGCGCTAGAACCGTTGCGCCCGGTCTTCATTGGTTTAACGTTGCTGTTCCTAGGACTATCCTTTCGGAAGGTCTATCTAAATCCACAAAGTTGTGTCCCCGGCGCAGCATGCGCCGATCCGCACACAGTGAAACGCCAGCGCGGCATGTTTTGGGCGGTTACAGTGCTGGCACTCACCCTGCTGGCTGTGCCGTGGGTTGCGCCATGAAAGGAGTTATATGGCAGACGTACTGCTTCAATCGGTTCTGACGTGCCCGCAATGCCAGAACGCTGTGGAAGAAACAATGCCGACCGATGCCTGTTTGCATGTTTACGAATGTCCGCAATGTAGAGCGGTGCTGCGGCGAAAAGACGGGGACTGCTGCGTGTTCTGTTCGTATGGCTCGGTAAAATGTCCCCCGGTGCAGATGCAAGAATGAAGCGTCACAGGAAACACGGTTAGGAGGCGTCCGACGTCCGGGGAAATTATGAACGGGGAGTCCACAAAATGATGGCTGCGCCGATGAGAGAAACCGTTGCTCCTATAATATCCCAGCGGTCGGGGCGGATGCCTTCCACTGCCCAAAGCCAACCGAGCGTGGTTGCGATGTAGATACCTCCATAGACGGCGTAGGCGCGCCCTGCATATTCTACTGGACTCAGTGATAATAACCATGCGAACAACGCGAGGGAAAGCATGCCGGGCAACAGCCAGAGGATGGGTTTACCTTCCCGGTACCAAAACCAAAAAACAAAACATCCGGCAATTTCAGCAATAGCCGCCGCGATATAGATTAAAAATGTAACCATGCGCTCCTGCCTCCCTCCCTATTTCAGTCACTCTAGACATAAACTTTCCCCAAAAACCACTTATGAAACGGTGTGAAGTCAACGTCCTACGATCCGCACGGTCACGGCTGCGAACCGGTGCGTCCGAATTGAACACGGTGCGCGGCGTACGGTGTCACCCGTCTGGCAGGTCACCACTTATGAAACAGGGGAGTTGGCCGCGCCGTGTTCTGCGCGAGCGGCTAACCAAACTTCGCGTGCTGCATCGGCATTCAGGGCGGCAATTCCTAAGCCGACAATCAGGTCAGGCCAAGCAGAGAGATTGTAGGCCGTTATCAATCCCGCACCAATAATAGCAACATTGGCCAACGCATCATTGCGGGCAGACAGGAATGCGGCGCTTGTCAGACTTCCGCCGCTCAAGCGATAGCGGGCAAGCATAAAAGCACAGGTCAGATTTACGCCCAGTGCTCCCATGCCAACAAGCGACAGCGGCAGTGGCGCGGGTGGTAGTGGCATGTTGAATTTCATAAAGGCTGTCCAGAGTGTAGCAATACCCGGGATGAGCAAGATAAACGCGAGTGCCATGCCGAGCCGTGACCGCTGCGCAGCACTCCATCTGAGTCCCATAAAAATTAAAAAATTGACCGCTGCATCTTCAAGGAAGTCGATGCTATCAGCAAAAAGGGATACTGAACCAATGGTAAGCGCAACCGAAAACTCCACGCCGAAGTAGGTAAGATTGAACACCGCCACAAGCCAGACAACGCGGCGCAAGCTTTCATCGTACTGCGCGTTGTTCATGGTTTAACTTCCGAAGGCGCGAATAATGGTGATGCCAGCAAAAATTCCAGATATTGCGATGACAACCGAGCCGATGACGTACAGCGTTGCTCCCCCAGTTTGCCCGCGCTCCAACAGCAACGCTGCTTCGAGTGAAAAAGCTGAGAACGTGGTGAATCCGCCGAGAATTCCCGTCGTCAAAAAGAGGCGCGTCAACTGGTCACTGTGTCCACGGAAAGCAAACCAACCCGCAAGCAATCCCATTGCGAGCGACCCGCTAATATTGACGAATAATGTTCCGGCAGGAATATTGAGGCCAAACACTGACGCGCCAATCAGATTGGCGGCGTGCCGCAGCATAGAACCGATGCCACCGCCAATAAATACCAGCAGAAACGCAATTGCCTGATGACTTCCCATAGCAACTCCTTAATGCTCGTTCGAGCCGCATTAGTAGGAGTCATCAGCCAAAATGGCGGTTATTGGGGGAACCCCATCCCCATCTTTCCCGACGGTAGCACACTATGCTGAATATGTCAGGGAAAGAAACTACCCCTTATGAAACAGGGGAGAGGACTAGCTAGATGTGGACTACGGGCGGTCTGCCAAGCTTGACTACAAACCTTCGGCAAGAAAGCGGCGAACCCGGTCGGCAATCTCATCGCGGCTTTTGCGAAAGACGATTAACCGCTGTTCGTAGGTTCCCGTCGCGTGCGCTGGGTCTGCAAAACTCCAATGCAGCTTGGTAGCTGCGCCGGGAAAAACCCGGCAGCTTTCCTGTGCATGGTCACAGACGGTAATCACATAGTCGAACGGTTGATTCAAATAAGGGTCAACCCGTTCCGATACATGGTGAGAAATATCTACGCCCGCCTCACCCATGACGGTCACGGCGAAGGGATTAAGGCCGACGGGATGCGTTCCGGCACTCACCACCTCAAAGCGGTCTCCCGCTAAATGACGCAGCCAGCCCTCTGCCATTTGGCTGCGGCACGAATTACCCGTACAGAGAAAGAGAACCCTATTTTTCATCGTGCCGCCTCTGCTGGAAACCAGTCTCGTGTCCGGTTGCAGGCCGCGCACACGGATAGCATCACCGGCACCTCAACCAACACCCCGACCACGGTGACGAGGGCGGCACCGGATTCCGCACCATAAAGCGCGATCGCAGTTGCGACCGCGAGTTCAAAGAAATTGCTGGCTCCAATCAAGGCACCGGGTGCGGCGACGGCGTAAGGCACCTTCAACCATTTCATCAGGCCATAGGTCAGCGAGGCATTGAAATACACCTGTAGGAGCAGGGGAACGGCAATCAAAGCCACATGCCAGCCTTTGCCGCTGATATTGTCGGCCTGAAACGCAAAGATGAGTACCAGTGTCGCCAGCAGCGCAAGAATGGTGACCGGGGCAAAGCGGGGGAGCAGGGTATTTTCAAACCATTCCTTGCTGTGGTTACGGATAAACCACTGCCGCAGTAACACGCCAATCGTTAAGGGAATCACGATAAAGGCCAGCACCGAATAGAGCAGCACTTCATAAGGCACATGCAGCGATGACGCGCCACTCACCAGAAATGCCACCAGCGGCGCAAACAGCACCAGCATGATGAGGTCATTCACTGACACTTGAACCAGCGTATAGGCCGGGTCGCCATCGGTGAGATAGCTCCACACAAACACCATCGCCGTACAGGGAGCGGCGGCTAGGATAATCGCCCCGGCAATATATTGGTCGGCGTCTGATGGTGTCATCCATGCGGAAAACACGAAGCGGAAAAACAGCCACGCAAGGAAGGCCATCGAGAAGGGTTTGACTATCCAGTTCACGAACAGCGTCACCAGCAACCCGCGAGGCCGCTTACCGACATTACGCACGGCGGCAAAATCGACCTTCATCATCATCGGGATAATCATCAACCAGATCAGCACGGCGATAGGAAAATTGACGTGGCTCCCCTCACCAAACTCCATGCTACGCAGGAGTTGCACGGCAGCCGGAGCTGATTGACCGATAATAATTCCCGCCACCATACACAGTCCTACCCAGACCGTCAGGTAACGTTCAAACAGGTTCAGGCGTTTTGGAAGAACTGATGCAAGAGCGGCGTCCATCGAATAAATCTCCCTCTCAACCACAACATCCGGCAGTTGCTTCCGAAGGCTCGCAGCAATTCGGCGTTCCCTTTGTTTCCGGTGTGCAGCAGGCATTTTCGCTCATCACCGGATTCTTCCCGTAAATCTCGGCATCTTCCATTGTCCGGTAGGTTTCCCAAGCCACACCCGCCGGGTCTTGCACCCATGTTTTATCGGACTTGGCATAGCAGCAGACGGTTTCCCCTTCATCAAAGGCGGGCAGGACGGCGTTTTTTATCCGTCCGCGGAGTTCATCCAGCTCGCTATTGTCGTCAACCTGAATGCCGAGGTGGTCAATGCCCTTCTTGCTGGGGCGGGTCGAAACCGCAAAATTCACCCTGGGGTCATCAAGCAGCCACTTCGCATAGTCAACTTTAACCTTGACTGGCTGTGCACCAAAGAGGGCACTATAGAAAGGGATAGCTTGCTCGATATTTTCCACACCGATATGAACGTGTAGGCGTTTCATGATGTTTTCTCCTTTCCTTTGGGTGGACAACAACTTGGCATTTCAATCACGGAACAGCCCCGCTTCTTATCCTCCCGGATGCTGGCGAACTCCATGCGGCAACAATCCTTCACCATATAGCGGATGAGGTCGGTGAAGAATTCAAAATTCGCCCGGTAAATAATGGAGCGACCTTCGCGGCGCGACAGGACAAGCCCGGCATGGCTCATGTGCGACAGGTGGAAGGACAAGGTGTTATGGGGAATGCCGAGCGTCTCGCTCAGTGTTCCGGCTGGTGTTCCGTCCTGTCCGTATTCCACTAACAAACGGAACACTCGCAAGCGGGTTTCTTGTGAAAGGGCATCGAAGGCTATGACAGCTTGTTTAATATCCATATGTCCAGAATAATGGACTTAATGGGATTTGTCAAGGGCTCACGTAGGACGATACGTTTCCATCGGAGGCGGCATTAGGATATTTGGATCCTATGTTTGCACATACCGCTACTTGAAGGTTTATGTATTGCCACTATATAAGGCAGGATAATGGAACTAGAGATGGCGGCTCCGTGGAGCTTATATCAGCCATTAATTGGCCGCAAAGAGCGACTGATAAAAATCGATCTGAAAGCCGTAGCTATGTTATATTAGCGAAACCCATGTTGAAGCCGAGACACACAAATCTGCTGCTCATCGGGCTGGTTCTTCTCCTTGGAGTTCAACTAACGGGCATCACGTGCCTTGGCGAATGGCAAGTGGCGATACACTCAGCACAAGCTGAGATATCGGGTGGTTCTCCGGCTACTGAGGAGAACCTGGTGGATCATGGATGTCCTTGTCATTTTATATTTCAGTCGGTCTCCCTTGCCGTTCCTGAGATCCTGTCTCCTCACACAGATGATATAAGCTCAAGTCCCACGCTATACGTGCCAACCTTCGTTGTGTCCCTTTTCCATCCTCCTCTCAACATCTAACGCAGCTCAAGAGTCGTTCCTATAGTGCGCAAGGGTGCATTGTCTGCCATGCGGACAATGAAGTTCGCTGCACTATTCGATCATGACTTATCGGCAGCAGGCACGCTGCCGCGCCTGAACGATGACTCAATACAAGATACAGAGCAACGAAAGGAGCAAATCTCATGATGGGGATGCGAGGGATTAATTGGCTGGGATTTGTGATGTTGGTGATCTTTATCCCTCTCGCTGAGCCGATATGGCTGTTCCTGGGGTTCGACGCCCCGGAATTTGATAGCACGAAGATTCTGTGGGCTATTCCGGTTATAGGCTACGTCATTGTTGCCGCCGTATTGTTGATACGAGGAAATCCGGCGGACCGCGACCGATCCTGATTCCTGATTTTACGATGAGGCGAAGAGACGCTCAAAGAGGGCGAGGATGAAGGGAGCAATCTCATGATGGATATGCGCTGGTGGAATTGGGTGGGGGTCGCGATGTTCGTAATCCTCCTCGTTAGTTATGTGCCGATATCGCAGTTCGTGTCGTCGGACACCGAGAACATCAAGTGGGTTGTAGCCTACGTCATCGTTGCCACTTTACTGTTAATAAAGGGAGCGGACAGATAGTGCAGAAGCTTCTTGCAATAAGCACGTATTCTGTTAATCCGTGTTTGAAATAATTCGGAGTAAGGATAGTGGATCACGAATCGCAGTGTCACTCCTGTAATGAGCAGGAAGAATTCGGTGAGCTGCTCCGATATACCGGAGCTGGGTTTGCCGGCGGACTCATTACCGGCGCAGTACTCGATCATTTTGGATTCCAGCAAAGCGCACTCGGTCAATGGCTCGTTCGTACGCTTTCCGGAGAAGGAGAAAGCCTGCTGGAAGGCATCTATGCCATCCGGCAACGCATTCGCGGTTCAGTCGGGTCAATGGCCGAGGCGTATGGATGGGGAAAGTTGTCTGGGATGGCATTCCCGTGGGTCATCGATTGGGGAAGCCGAATGGTCGGAATTGATGTCTATGGGGTGGAAGGGTTTTACATCCCGTTCTTTTACGCATTGAGCGACCAGTTTGGGGCGAATGTCGCCGGATTCATCTTCCTTCGAAAGAAAGCCGGGACCTGGGGAAGGGCGCTGAGTGAATACGTGAGACATCCCGTCATGCTGAGCAGTGCAGCCATCATTCTCGTGGTCCCTATTGGCCTGCTAACCGCCAGGCTGCTGGGGTTCAGTCCTACGACACAGACCCTAACGGCCGTCGAGACAATTGTTGCGAATCTCTGTTGGGTACCGCCGCTTATCGGCTGGGTGATGCGCAAATAACTGTCCCTCTTACAAGTAAGGAGGAGTTGTCATGGTACATCTTCCGCCGCAAACTCTGCTTTTGGCCGGAGTCCTCTTGCCGGCACTCCTCACCGGCACAGTGGTCCTGGCGCAAGTACAAGAGAGTCGGTCCTATCGATTAGATGAAATGACCGATATGGCGCTGAAACACAATCCCGGTTTGCAGGAAGCGGCCACTCTCATCGATCAAGGAAGAGGCGCTCAAGCGACTGCATCGGCCTATCCCAATCCATCTATTACTGGAACATTGGGACCGGGCAGAACGCGAGAGGGCGTCCGCGATAGTAATTTTTTTGAGCGTGGAGTGGCAGTGAGCCAACCGGTGGAGTGGCCGGCTATGCGCCAAGCCCGTCAGCGGGCGGCAGAGGCCGCGGTCGCCGGGTCCCAAGCGGCTGTTGATGCAAGTCGTTTGAATCTGCTTGCTGAGGTAAAGATCGCCTTTTACCAACTCCTTCTCGCCCAGCGCAATGAAGAACTAATAATGGAAGCTCTCGCCAGCGTGCAGGAGTTCCAGCGCGGCGTCAAAGCCAGGGTGGATGCTGGGCAGGCAAGGCCATTTGAAGCCCTGAAAGCAAACGTGGAAGTTCAAAAGGTAAGTAATGATCTGAATCATGCACGACACGCCCTGGTAGTCGGGCGGTCTCGACTGAATGCGCTGACCGGCGGCCTGCTTGGTAAGAATTTCGATGTTCAAGGCAACTTTGTCTCACCCCCCTTAGCACTTAACCCTGATGGCCTGCTTGCAAGCGCTAGCACACAGCACCCAACTGTCCGTCGTGTCAGAAAAGAGATTGAACGAGCGGAGCACAGCGTGGTGCAGGAACGTCAATCCCTGATTCCCTTTGTCACCGTCTCCGGCATCTTTCAACAGGAAGCGGCCGAGACGGCCTACCTGGCTCGATTGAGTGTCCCCATACCGCTGTGGTATCGGCGGCAGGGAGAAATCACCGGGGCCTTGTCGGCAAAGCAACGTGCTGAAGCAGAACATGCGAGGTTACAAAACGAACTAGTGGCAGCAATTACCGAATCTGTGGAGGAAGCCCACGCGGCCCAGGACCGGATCGGAGTGTATGAGAAAGGGTTATTAAAGCAGGCAGAAGAAACGTTGCGGATCGCGAGGATAAGTTTTCAGCAGGGCGCGGCAAGCCTTCTGGAGTTCATTGATGCTCAACGAGTACATCGACAAATGTTGCTGGAGTATGCGCAGGCACAGGCGAGTTTCTCCGTCGAGGTGGCGCGGTTGGAACGCTGGACAGGGGAACTGCGATGAGCTGGCCTCGCTTTCTGTCACGAACGCGTATTGAAGCGATCGGCAGCCTACTCGTCTTTCTTACCGTGGGCTGTAATGAGGCGCGAGTGGAACAGCCGGCGGCAAAGGCAACGGCCGAGCAAGAAAAAGGACAGGCTGGTGATGAGAGCGGTGCACCACATCAACTGACCGTTCCACCTGAGGCGCTCACAGGGCAAGCGTTTCAGACATCCGTCATCGAACGCCGCCCTTTTCGTGATGAAATCACGGCCACGGCTACGATCAAGCCCAACGAATACCGTTTGGCGCATCTGAGCCCCCGCATCGAGGGCCGGGTCATCGATGTGAAAGCGGTGCTGGGTCAACACGTCAAGGCAGGACAGGTCCTGGCCCTCATGGATAGCATCGAATTGGGCCAAAAGAAATCCGATTTCCTTCAGGCAAAGACGAACCATGAGGTGGATAAGCGGAATTATGTTCGGGAAGAGGGGCTGTATAAAGAACAAATTACGTCAGAAAAGGAATTCTTGGACGCCAAGGGTCGCCATGAAAAGAGCCTTGCCGCTTTCCGCGCCGCTCACGAAGCGTTACGCCTCATTGGCCTGTCTGAGGAAGACATCAAGCGTATCGATTGGAGCACTAAAGGCCAACCTCTTTCCTATTTTCCATTGGTCTCTTCTTTAAACGGGACCGTCATCGAACGGACGATCACGCTCGGAGAATTAATCACTCCGAAGGATAAGGCTTTTACGGTTGCTGACTTGTCTACAGTATGGATCATTCTTGATGTCTACGAACAGAATGTCCTCGCCGTACGGAAGGGAGCCGAGGTGGAGATTACGGTGGACGCCTTCCCCGGTGAGATCTTCAAGGGAACCATCGTCTATCTCAGTGAGGTCCTGAATCCCGAAACTCGCACGATCGATGCGCGGGTCGAAATCCCCAATCCGCAGCGTCGCCTCCGACCCGGCATGTTTGCCAGGGCAGCGGTCATCTTGCCGGGGCGCGGTCCTGCCGCGCTGGTCGCGCCGTTGGCCGCTCTGCAACAGGTGAACGATAAGACCGTGGTGTTTGTGGAAAAGAAGCCAGGCACGTATGAGGTGAGGCAGGTGACCGTGGAACGACGATCGCCGCTGTACGGCGAGATTCGAGAGGGCTTGCATGATGGTGAGGCGGTCGTGACGACCGGCTCTTTCTATCTCAAATCCATCCTACTGAAAGAACAGATAGGGGGAGGCTAGCGACTACGATGCTGAGTCGGGCCCTCGAATTGTCGCTGGCAAACCGGTTTCTGATCGTGGTGTTTGCCGGTCTCATCATGGCCAGTGGCGTCTATTCCATGCGGCAGTTGCCCATCGATGCCGTCCCGGACGTGACCCCCAATCAAGTCCAGATCCTCACGAATGCGCGGGGCCTCTCTCCGGTCGAGGTTGAGCAATTCATCACCTTCCCCGTCGAAACCGCGATGTCCGGCTTACCGGGTATCACCCTGATCCGATCTGTTTCCCGGTTCGGACTTTCGGCGGTAACCATCTATTTCGACGAGGGAATGGATATCTATTTCTCTCGGCGCTTGGTGATGGAACGTCTGCCTCGCGCCCGCGAGGCGATCGGCCCACGTTTCGGCAACCCAGAGCTGGGACCGATTTCCACGGGATTGGGTGAGATTTATCAATTCGAGGTCAAGGGAGACGGCTACTCGCTCATGGATCTGCGAACGATCCTGGATTGGGATATTGCATTTAAACTCCGTTCCGTTCCTGGGGTGGTGGAAGTCAACACCTACGGCGGAGAGTTGAAGACCTATGAAGTGCAACTAGATGCCGCCAAACTGATCTCCTACAAAATTCCCATCGAGCAAGTCTTCCGGGCACTCGAACAAAACAATGGTAACTCGGGCGGCGGCTATATCGAACACGCACAGGAGCAGTATTTGATTCGGGGCGAAGGCCTTGTGCGGACACTGAAGGACATCGACAACATCATCGTGGCGACAGGACACGACGGAACGCCAATTTATATCTGCAATCTGGGTAAGGCGCGGTTCGCTCCAATGGTCCGGCAAGGCGCGGTCACGCGCGACGGCCGAGGGGAGGCGGTCACCGGCATCGTCATGATGCTCATCGGCGAGAATGGACGGGTCGTCGTGGATCGGGTGAAAACGAAGCTGCAGGAAATCGAGAAGACCATGCCTCCCGGCGTGACCATCGAACCCTATTACGATCGTACCGATTTAGTCAGAAAAACCATCAACACCGTCGGCACCAATTTAACCGAAGGCGCACTGTTGGTGGTCACCGTGTTGTTTCTTCTTCTAGGGAATCTCCGTGCCGGCCTGATCGTCGCTGCCGCCATTCCACTGTCCATGCTGGTGGCGTTCACTGGAATGCTGGCTGCCGGCATCTCCGGTAACTTGATGAGCCTCGGCGCGATCGACTTCGGACTGATCGTCGATGCATCCGTCGTCATGATTGAAAATACTATTCGGCGTCTGACCGAACGGCGGCACGCCGCCGGAGGTGACAAGCGCATGATGGAAGACCAGATGCGCACGGTGGTTATCGAGGCCGGACGAGAAGTGCTCCGTCCGATCGTGTTTGCGGTCGGCATCATTATCATCGTCTATCTGCCGATCCTGACTCTGCAGGGCATTGAAGGAAAAATGTTTCGGCCGATGGCCATGACAGTTATTTTTGCGCTCGTCGGGTCTCTCGTGTTGACCTTGACCGTAACGCCAGTGCTGGCCAGTCTCTTCCTTCGCCACGGTGTGAAGGAAGAAGAGACCTGGACCATTCGCCAAGCCAAACGCGGGTATCGTCGGCTTCTGTCAAAGACGATGCAGCATCCGGCCATTGCTGGGAGCGTCGCCGCCGCGCTGTTTGCATCAAGCCTCGGTGTCGCGGCATTGCTTGGCGCAGAGTTTATTCCGACGCTCGATGAAGGCGCCATCGCCCTGCAAGCGTGGCGGTTGCCGAGCGTCTCCCTGGAGGAGTCAGTTCGTACCACCACTCGCATTGAACAGGTTCTCAAGCAGTTTCCCGAAGTGGTCACGGTGGTATCGCGAACTGGACGTGCCGAAATCGCGACCGATCCGATGGGCGTGGAGCTCAGCGATATCTATCTCATTTTGAAACCTGATTCGAAATGGACGACGGCCAGGACGAAGGACGATTTGATTGAAGCGATTAACCGGGCGCTGACTGAGGCCGTTCCCGGCAACATGTTCAGTTACTCCCAGCCGATTGAGCTGCGGGTTCAGGAATTGATTGCGGGGGTGCGCTCCGACATCGCTATTACCATTTTTGGTGAAGATATGGAGACCCTCCGCCGCCTTGGTGATCAGGTAGTCCGGGTGGTCTCAGCGGTTCCCGGAGCGGCAGACACTAAGGCTGAGCAGGTGGCCGGCATGCCGTACCATGTGGTGGCCATTGACCGGGAAAAGATCGCTCGCTATGGCATTAATGCGGAGCAGGTTTTGGATACCGTTACCGCCTTGGGAGGACGGATTGTCGGTCAGGTCGTCCAGGGCAATCGCCGGTTCTTTATGCAAGTGCGCTTTAGTCCCGAGGACCGAAAGAATTTCGAGCGCATTTTGGATATTCGCATCAGTGATTCCCAGGGTCGCCTCATTCCGCTAAGGCAACTGGCGGATATTCGTACCGAAACCGGACTGGCGCAAATTAGCCGGGAAAACATTCAACGGCGCCTGGCGGTGGAAACCAATGTGCGTGGTCGAGACCTTGCCGGATTTGTGGGCGCAGCGCAGAAGGCGGTAGAAAGCCACGTGACCCTGCCGCCTGGGTACTGGATTAAATGGGGTGGTGAGTTTGAAAATCTGCAGCGGGGGTCCGCTCGACTGGCTATCGTCGTGCCGATCGCTCTGTTTCTGATCTTTGTGCTTTTGTACACAACCTTCAATAGCGTCAGGCCCGCGCTGCTCATCTACCTCAACGTGCCGCTGGCGGCAACCGGAGGGATTCTGGCCTTGGCGCTTCGCGGGATGCCCTTTTCGATCTCCGCAGGAGTCGGGTTCATTGCGCTCTTCGGCGTGGCGGTTCTCAACGGTGTCGTGTTGATGTCCTACATTTTGGATTTGCGCAAGCAAGGGCGTTCGGCGGAAGACGCGGCCTGCGAAGGCGCGTTGATTCGCATGCGGCCGGTTTTGATGACCGCTCTTGTGGCCAGCTTGGGATTCGTGCCTATGGCGCTCTCAACGTCCGCTGGTGCGGAGGTACAACGGCCGCTCGCGACCGTGGTCATCGGCGGACTTGTGACCTCGACGGCGCTTACGCTCCTCGTCCTCCCCACGTTGTATGTCTGGGAAGAGCGTCTCCGAGAATCCTGGAACCAACGAAGATGGAAACCCAAAGAAGTGTCGGTTCCTCATAGACCGAATTTGTAGTGCGAAAGACTCACTAATGACCGGGGTGGTGAATTTGTTCGTATCCCCTGATCGAGGGCTTCAGTCTCAGTATGAGAAATGCCATTGACGGTTAATTAATGGAAGGATAAACTGGTGCCATGCGATTAGGTTCCCATTACACCCGGTCGTTTCTTGCCGCCACCATCGTGGTGTTCCTAGGGGCGTTCAGTTTCAATGCGTACGCCTGTCTCCTGCCATTGTCGGGAACCTCGGATGCGTCAATGGCCAACGGCTGTTCAACTCCTGTCGAACAACCTAGTCGGCAATTATGCGACGCCTTCAAGATCTTGGGAGTCGAATCCCATGCTCAGTCGTCAGCGTTGCTTGTGGACCATCATTGGTCGGCAGACCATACGTTGCCTACGCTTCCCACAGTGAGCCCTCGGATTGTACAGATTTCCAGTTCATATGGGGCTCTCGAATCAAGTTCTCCACCACATCAGTCTCTCGCGAGCACAGTGCTTCGTATCTGATCTCTCCGGTTCTTCCTTATACCGTTTCATCATAGCGTTATCTGCCCCGCTCTGAGCCTGAACTCATCCCGTCGTTTTTTCTGTAGCGGGACGAAACTCCTGAGATCCGTTACAGACGTGGGCAGGAAAGCTCTTGGGGGAGGACCTTCACATGAATCGTTCAATTCGTTTTCTGTTGGTCGGCATAACGGTCGTGAGTCTGAGTTCTTGGACAGGTGCATGCCATGTTGCTCATGCTGTCGATCAGACTGCTCCACTCTCCTTGGTGTTACAGGACATGGTCCGGGAAGCCTTGGCCAGAAATCCGGAACTTGTGGCGGCGCGCAAGGAATGGGAGGCTGCCACGAATCGGATTGCCCAGGCTCGGTCGCTGGATGACCCTATTCTGTCCGTCCACTTGTGGAATTTCCCGCAGACCTTCAATGTCACGCAGACGCAGAACAGCATCTTCGGTCTTTCGCAGAATCTCCCATTCCCGGGCAAGCTGGCCCTCAAAAGCGAAATCGCGAGTCGGTCGGCCGAGATGACGGAACAGGTGCTGCATGGGAAGGAAAGGGAGTTGATCACCCGTCTCAAGCAGGCTTACTACGACCTGTTTCTTGCCCACAAAGCGATCCAGATTCATCATGAGCAGGTCGAATTGCTCAGGCAGTTCGTCGAGATTACGAACGCGAAGTTCCGGACGGGAAAGGGATCGCAGGCCGATGTGCTCAAAGCTCAGGTCGAGCTGTCTGTATTGCACCAGCAACTTCCCGTTCTGGAACAACGCCGTGAGACCGCTGCAGCACTGCTGAATACGTTCCTAGACCGGGATCCCCTTTCGCCTTTAGGGGTTCCGCAAGAGCCGCCTTTGATACCTCTTAACACCACCATCGACGATCTGCACCGCCTTGCACTGAACACCAGACCGGAGTTGAAAGCCGCAGAACTGACGGTCCGACACAGTGAGCAGTCTCGTGCGCTCGCCCAGCGTCAGTACTATCCGGACTTCAACGTGGCGTTTCAGCGTTTCCAAAACTTTCAGGCCAATGACGGATTCGGTGCTTACGTAGCGATGACCATCCCGTTCAGCTTCTGGACCAAACCGAAGTATGACGCAGGTGTGCAAGAAGCCGCGGCATCGGTCGCAGCTGCGCAGGCACAACAGCACAAGCTGGAAAACCTGACTCGCTTTCAGGTTAAAGACCTCTTGGCCAAGGTCCGGGCGACCGAACAGGTGGCCATGTTGTATCACACCACGATTCTGCCCCAGGCCGTGCAGAACCTGGAAGCGTCGCGAGTGGGGTATCGAACGGGAAAGGGCGGATTCTTAGATCTTATTGATACGCAACGAGCCTGGCGAGGATTTCAGCATGAGTACTACCGAGCGCTGGTCGAGCGGGAGCATCGTCTCGCGGAACTCGAACAAGTGATCGGAAGCGATCTGAGTGGAACCAGCCAAGAACGGAGGAGTGACTATGAGTCAGGACATACGCAGTAAAAGTTTTGTTGCCCGTGTTGCCGGCGTCAGTCTATTGGCCGGAGTCATCGCCGGTGCCCTCGCCGTCCATTGGATGATGGGCGGCATGTCGGGGATGAAGAGCAGTGGGGAGATGAAGGGCCAAGGGATGGACGCTATGAAAGAGATGAAAGGGATGCCAATGGAGGGCGCAAAATCCATGAGAGACAAGGAACCAATGCCAGGCATGTCCGACGCTCCATCCGGGGCTGTGGTTGTTCCAGCCGTGGCGAGACAGTTGATCGGCGTCCGCAGTGCCTCGGTAGTCCATGCAACCTTGGAGGGAGAGATCCGTACGGTCGGCACGGTCGGTTATGACGAACGGGGTTTCACGCAAGTCACGCTGAAGATCTCCGGGTGGGTGCGAAAGGTCTTCGTCGATTCTATCGGTCGACCGGTACGCAAAGGTGAGCCGCTCTTTACTGTCTATTCGCCGGATCTCTTGGCGACGCAAGACGAGTATCTCCTCGCCCTGAGAACACGCTCGCAACTGGCCGAAAGCCCGCTCGACGAAGCGAAAGCCAGCGCTGAAGCGCTCGTGGCCAGTGCGCGGGAACGTTTGCGGCTCTGGGATGTGACCGATTCACAGATTGCGGGTCTTGAGCGTCGAGGCCAAGCCGACCCGGTGCTCACGGTCTACGCTCCCTCCTCCGGCATCGTGATGAAACGTGAGGCCCTGCCTGGGAAGTATGTGGAGCCGGGCACGACACTGTACGAAATCGCGAACCTTTCCACAGTCTGGATCTCTGCCGATATTTACGAATCAGAAGTGGTTGCCGCTAAAGTCGGTCAGCCGACAACGGTGACCTTTGCCGCCTATCCGGGAGAAACGTTCAGCGGCAAGGTGACGTATGTCTATCCAACACTGAACACCGAAGCCCGCACTGTAAGGGTACGTCTCGAATTGCCGAACCCCGAACTGAAATTCAAGCCGGGCATGTATGGGAACGTGACTTTGCAGGCGAATGCGGTCAGGACTTTAGTCGTACCAAAGGAAGCCGTGCTGAATACTGGGCTTCGTCAACTGGTGTTTATGGATCTGGGACAGGGCCGGTATGAACCGGTGTCAGTCAAGCTGGGTCGCAGGGGTCAGGATGCAGTGGAAGTGATGGAAGGACTCAAAGAGGGGGATCGGATCGTTACCTCGGCCAATTTCTTGTTGGACGCGGAAAGTAAATTGGCATCGGCTTCGAGCATGCAGGGCATGATGGGTCGGATCGGCATGGGCGACTGGCAAATGCGCGGCGCCTATGAAGCCAAGATGGAAGGTATGTCTGGAATGCAAGGAATGGAGGGAATGTCAGGCATGAAGGGCATGGGAGGCATGTCCGGCAGGGAAATGGAGGGCATGCAAGGGATGGAAGGGATGAAAGGCATGAAGGGTATGAAAGGCATGGAAGAAATGCCAGGCATGAAGGACATGAGCGGCATGCCGGGTATGGATTCGGGTTCAGCTAAAGCCATCTCCGAAACCCGTACGGTAGCGGGATACACCCTGATCTTCACGACCTTGCCCCAAACACCCAAGGCGGGTGAAGTGCTCCTCAAACTTAAGGTGACGAATCCGAGCGGCAAGCCCGTGACCATTGCGCAAGTCCTGTTCGTCTATACCATGCCGATGCCAGGCATGACCGATTCCAAGGTGACGGCGCGCCATACCAAGGATGGACTCTATGAAGGCAAAGTGATGTTCGGCATGGGCGGTACGTGGGTCGTGACCGCCAACGTGACCATACCAGGCCAACCACCAATAGTTGAAAAGTTTCAATTCCTGGTCGCAGGAAGTGGCATGTAGTTGAGAAAGGCAGGCGTCTCAGTGCCGGGGGCTGGAGGGTGACAACAATGATCGCTCGACTCATCGAAGGGAGTGCACGTAATCCGGTCCTCGTTATTCTCTGTGTGCTGCTTCTGGCAGGGTGGGGCCTATGGGCCTTGTTTCAAGTCCCGCTGGATGCCATTCCCGATCTCTCGGATGTTCAGGTGATCGTCTACACCGAGTGGCAGGGGCGCAGTCCCACGCTGATTGAGGATCAAATCACCTACCCGGTCGTGACTTCTCTGCTCGCTGGACCTAAAGTCAAACGAGTCCGAGGCGTTTCGGAATACGGTGTCTCCTATGTCTATGTGATTTTTGAAGATCGAACCGATCTCTACTGGGCACGAAGTCGTGTCCTCGAATATCTCCAGAAGCTCACCGGCAAGTTGCCTGCAGGCGTGACGCCGACATTGGGGCCGGATGCGACCGGTGTGGGGTGGGTCTATCAGTATGCATTGGTGGACGAGTCAGGAACGCACGATCTGGCGCAGCTACGGAGCCTTCAGGACTGGTACCTGCGTTACCAACTGGAGAGTGTGCCTGGCGTGGCAGAAGTGTCGGCGATCGGTGGATTCGTCAAACAATATCAAATCGAGGTGGACCCGAACACCTTGGCGGCCCATCGGCTGCCGATTCAGAAGGTCATCGAAGCCGTCCGCAACAGCAATGCGGAGGTGAGCGGCCGGGTGTTGGAGATGGCCGGTACCGAGTACGTCATTCGGGGACGTGGTTACCTTCGGTCGATTGATGAGATTGAACTGATTCCGGTCGGCACGGATGGACGAGGCACACCGATTCTGGTGCGAGACATCGGGCATGTCCAACTTGGACCGGATCAGCGGCGGGGTATCGCCGAATTGGACGGCAAGGGCCAGACGGTCGGCGGCATCGTGATCATGCGGGCAGGAGAGAATGCGCTCGCCGTGATCGAGCTGATCAAATCCAGGCTGAAAGACATTACCCCCGCTTTGCCAGAAGGCGTACGCATTGTTCCCACCTACGATCGGTCCGATCTCATTTATCGCGCGATTGCTGTACTCCGTGAGAAACTCGTAGAGGAGAGCGTCATCGTCAGTCTGGTCGCGCTGATCTTTCTGTTTCATGTCCGAAGCGCTTTGGTCGCCATCCTTATCTTACCTGTTGCAGTATTGCTAGCGTTTATCCCGATGGCTTACTTGAAGATTACGTCCAACATCATGTCGCTGGGCGGGATCGCCATTGCCATCGGAGCCATGGTCGATGCCGCGATTGTGATGGTGGAGAATGCCCATAAACGGTTGGAGCAATCTCCGCCTGGGAAAGAGGCGCGTCCCGGCGCGCCTGGGGCGGGTGGGTGTGAAAGTGACCGAACGGAAATCATCATCGCTGCCGCGAAAGAAGTGGGGCGGCCCCTGTTCTTTTCGCTGCTGGTGATTGCCGTGTCATTCCTGCCGATCTTCGCATTGGAAGCGCAGGAAGGACGATTATTCACGCCCTTGGCCTATACCAAGACCTTTTCGATGCTCTTTGCGACCGCGCTCTCGGTGACGTTGGCGCCCGTGCTGATGGTGTTGTTGATTCGTGGGAAGGTTCACTCTGAAGCCAAGAATCCTCTGAACCGATGGCTCATTGCCCTGTATCGGCCAATCATTTCTGGCGCATTGCGCATTCGGTGGCTCACACTCGGAATAGCAGTGGTGACGTTCGGACTCACAGTGCCGGCATTCATGCGACTCGGCGCGGAATTCATGCCACCGCTGAACGAAGGGACCATCCTCTACATGCCGACCACCGTCCCGGGCCTTTCAATTCCAGAAGCGACGAAGGTCTTGCAGATTCAGGATCAGTTGCTCACGACCTTCCCTGAAGTGGAACGGGTATTCGGCAAAATGGGGAAGGCTCCGACGGCCACTGATCCAGCCTTCGTCGGCATGGCGGAAATCACCGTGACTCTCAAACCGGAATCGCAATGGCGGCCAGGCATGACCTGGGACCGGTTGCTGGATGAAATGGATGCCAAACTGCGCATTCCCGGATTTCCAAACATCTGGTGGATGCCGATCCAGACTCGCACGGAAATGATCACGACGGGTGTCCGAAGTCCGGTCGGCATCAAAGTGCTGGGGCCGGATTTGAAGACAATCGAGCGAATCGGCCTAGAGATTGAGCGGACCTTAGCGACCGTGCCCGGCACCAAGAGCGCCTTCGCCGAACGGCTGAATGAGGGGTACTACTTGGATCTGATCGTGAATCGGCGTGAAGCGGCCCGCTATGGCCTGACGGTGGGCGACGTGCAAATGGTGATCACCTCGGCTATCGGAGGGGAAACGGTGACCACCACGGTTGAGGGGCGGGAACGGTATCCTGTCAATGTTCGCTACAAGCGCGAGTTACGCGACGAGCCGGACCGGCTCAAACGCGTGCTGATTCCCACGCCGACCGGCGCGCAGATCCCCCTTGGACAAATCGCGGAGATGGTGATCACGCAGGGGCCTCCTTCGATTGCGGATGAGGCGGGGTCGCTGGCTGGTCTGGTCTCGGTGTCGGTCAGCGGACGAGACTTGCGCGGCTATGTCGAAGACGCTCAACGGGCAGTTCGTGAACTGGTCACACTTCCCTATGGGTACTGGCTGATCTGGACTGGGCAATACGAACATCTGATGCGGGCTGAAGAGCGGTTGAAGCTGGTGATCCCTGTGACAGTGGCCGTGATTCTGGTGCTCCTGTATTTCAATTTCCGCTCGCTGACCAAATCCCTAATTGTCCTTCTTTCCGTCCCCTTCGCCGTGATCGGAGCCATCTGGTATCTCCATTACCTGGGCTACAACCTCAGCGTGGCGGTCTGGGTAGGCATTATCGCGCTAGCCGGCGTGGCTGCGGAGACGGGTGTGGTGATGCTCGTCTATCTCGACGAAGCGTATGAGCGACGCGTGCGGGAAGGTCGCATGGCCACGGTGCACGACCTCCACGAAGCGATCATGGAAGGAGCGGTTCAACGCGTACGACCCAAAATGATGACGGTGGCGGCGATCATGTGTGGATTACTTCCGATCATGTGGACCACAGGAGCCGGTGCCGACGTGATGAAGCGGATTGCCGCGCCAATGATCGGGGGCATGATCTCCTCAACTATCCTGACCTTATTGGTCATTCCCGCCATCTATGCCTTATGGCGTGGGCTTGGCATGTCACGGCGCCCTTTTTCTCAAGAGACATCGAAATGAAAGGCAAATCCGAATGCTGAAACGTCGCCAATTCTTCCTCCCTCCAATATAATCCGCACAATCCGCCTTTGAGTTACGATATTGATCTCGTTGTCTCCTCAGCACGACTGGGCATGATGGTATTCGTGAACCAGAGCATGCCCGCGACCTTTGCTCAGTAACCATCGATTCACCGGCACAGCTGCCAAAAATGCCAGCACCAATGAAAAAGCCAAGCTGCCCCAAAACAAGAGCGTCCCCAGGCCCGCATCCATGGCTCCTGGAATAATCAACATCACGGCGTTATCGATGACTTCCATAGTCGCAATGGATAACGTGTCGGACGCGAACGCGAGACCAAGCGCCGGGCGTAATGCCACGCCATGCTTTAACAGCGGTTTGATGGTCAGCAGGTACCCAAACACGAAAGCCAGTGCCACTGACATGGCAACAGTCGTTGTATTGGCCAGACCCAGATATGTCCCGACGACCATGCCCAGAACTTCTCCAATTGCGCACCCGGTCAGACAATGGGCTGTTGCAGAAAAAGCGAGTGAGGTCAGTGACGCTGCCTGATGACCAGCCGGATGCTGATGCGAAGTAGAGTGGTCATGAATTATTGACGCATCCTTCGATTCAGACTCCAGTGAATGTTCCTGATGAACCTTATACCCGAGCGCCTCTGTGGCCTTAACGATGTCTTCTCGCGAGATCTTACGAGGGTCGAATGAGACCGTGGCGCTTCCAACCTGCACCGAGTGCACCTGCACACTATCTAAGTTCTTCAAGCTCTGGGTAAGTTCTTCGACGCAATGTCCACACGACATACCGTCAATCTGTACTGTCAATATCTGCATGACTACCTCCTTATCGTCTATGGGTTATGAGTCGATTCATTCGCCTCGTACACCTCTATAGACGGAAGGAGAGAAAGGATATTACAGTTCAAGCGGAAACAATTGGCAAATGGATGAAATCCCGCGAGGTTTTAGGCTTCTTTGCAAGTACAGTTCAGACAACCATGCGTGCTGCACACGCCGCATGATCGCTCCAAGCTTTGTCGTAAGGCCTGCCTGGCGCGATGAAGACGAACCGTTGCATTATTGGGCGTGATCTGCAAGTCTTTCGCGACGACGGAGACGGCTTCTCCGGCTAAATCAATCCGCCGGATCAAGTCCGAATAGGCTGGACGAAGGACTAATATCGCATCATCCAGACAGCGGCACACCGACGCTCTGATTTCATCCAACGACGGTACATGATCGTCGCCTAAGACCTTGGCTTGTTCTACAAGATCGCTGCGCCGGGCTTTCTCGGACGCTTTTGAACGATAGTAATCGATCACGGTATTGCGAAGTATGCGATAAAACCATGGGACTACGCTCTCTTCGTTATTCAGCGAATGCTGTTGCTGAATAGCTTTGACCAAGCTCTGCTGGAGGAGGTCCTGGACGATGAAGTCATCCTCCACCCGACGGCGCAAGAAAGACTCGAAAAGAGGTCGATTCTCTGTAAGACGATGAATGACGGAGTCGGCATCAGAAGACGAGCCGGGTTGTTCCTTCTTTCGCATAGCCATGACAATCCCTTTCTTAACTGATCGCAGTATACCCGCAGTTTTCGGATCAGGCCCGCGTGGGGATTTTCTCTATATTTAAGATTCCTATTCGTTGATATTCGCAAGTCCCGTGCAGAGAAGCTTTTATGACAGAGAGATAAGACTAACTTGAGCTTGACGTGTCTGGTGGGATTGAGGCAAGCTTTACCTATGAAGGGCTGGACTACTTTCAAACGAAAGGTGCGCTCATTCAGTCTCGTCCTGTTCTTCGCCCTCTGTCAGATCGTCGGGACCATGTGTACTGTGCCGGACCTGTCGTTGGCTGACGACGCGGCACAGATGGCTGAACAGTCGAATCATGTGGCCTGTCCTATGGACGGGACCGTTATGTGCCCGCCTTCAGCCTTATCGTCGCCCGAGCGGCAACTCAAGCATGCAGCAACCATTGATCTAGATCACACGCCGCTACTGTTCAGCCATGTCGCAGCATCTACCGCTTCCCCTAGGCTGAAATTGCTGTCGCGGAGCTCTGTTCAGGAGTTCATCCCCATTTCCATAGCCTCTCCATCGGTCCTTCGCATTTAATTAAAAACCTCAGTTCATTCTCGGTCACTCCGTTGTGATCGGAGGCGGCATGGTGTTATCGAGCCGCCTGCTTTGAAGGTGTCATTACACCACTGCCCCGACGCCACACCACCCGGGTCCACGGACTCGAATAGGGGCTGCTATCACATGAAAAGGAGAACATCTCATGATGGGCATGCGTTGGACCAATTGGCTCGGTTTTGCAATGCTGGCCTTCTTTCTTTTGATTCATGAGCCGATATGGCTGCTCCTAGGGTTTGGGGCCACGGGGTCCGACAACCCCGAGTTTGACAGCACGAAGATCCTGTGGGCTATTCCAGTCGTCGCCTACGTTATAGTTGCCGCTGTATTGATCATACGGGGAGCGCCAGATAGCGATAAATCCTGACCGATTTTGAGTTAGGTTTGGATGGAACCAACAAGGCGATCGTCATGTAATCGAGGAAGATGGCACAGGACAAAACTGACCTGATTTCCCGGCGTGTGCTATTGAAACGGATTGGAGCGCTCTCACTGCTCAGTACGATCCAGCCGCTCATCCCCGCATGCGCGAAGCACGGGTTACTCCCCATGACTTCCGTTAGTACACAACCCGCAACATTAAGCGGCGAGCTGATCGACCTGGTGATCAGCGAACAAACCTTCGCTCTGGATGGGCACACGGGGACCGCCATGACAATCAACGGGACGATCCCGGGGCCGCTCATCCGTTTGAAGGAAGGCCAAGAGGTGGCGCTGCGAGTCACAAACCGGTTGGCTGAAATTACATCGATTCATTGGCATGGCATTCTCCTGCCTCCCATTATGGATGGCGTACCTGGAGTGAGCTTCGGAGGAATCAAGCCTGGGGCGACCTTCACCTATCGGTTTCCCATCAGGCAAAGCGGTACCTATTGGTATCACAGCCACTCCGGTGGCCAGGAATTGCAAGGGATGTATGCGCCGCTGATTCTCGATCCAGCCGAGCCGGAACCGTTTAAGTATGACCGCGAGTATGTGGTGATGCTATCCGATTGGAGTTTCGAATCACCTGAGACGCTGCTCTCAAACTTAAAGAAGCAAGGAGGGTACTACAATTTTCAGAAGCGAGCAGCTCGTGAGTTCTTAAGTGATATCCGACGGATGGGCTTCTGGGCGGCGCTGCAGGACTATCTGATGTGGCACCAGATGCGGATGGACCCAACCGATTTCGCGGATGTGACCGGGAATACCTTGACCTATCTGATGAACGGCTTGTCGTCTTCAGCGAATTGGACGGCATTGTTTCATCCAAACCAACGCATACGTCTTCGCTTTATCAATGCGGCTTCGATGACGTTTTATGATGTCCGGATTCCCGGGTTGACGATGACCGTGGTGCAGGCTGACGGCCAGAACGTCCAGCCTGTCGCTATCGAGGAATTTCGCTTTGGCCCCGCCGAAACCTACGATGTCATGATCGAACCGACCGAAGACCGGGCATACACCATTTTTGCCGAGACTATGGATCGTAGCGGATTCGCTCGTGGAACCATTGCTTCTCGGCCTGGCATGGAAGGGGAGATTCCTGAACGCCGCCCCCGTCCGCTGCGGACCATGGAAGACATGGGGATGAGCATGGAAGGCATGGAGATGAAGGGCATGGACATGCCGCACAAGAATTCTTCTAGTGACATGCCCAGCATGAAGCATGGGCAACATGACACGGAAACGCATGATAGCCCGGGTAGATCTCATGATGGTCAAAATGCCTCTACGATTCCCGGATCCCAGCCACTTAGACATGGCCCAGACGATCACGGTACCGGGAATCAAATGGTGGCTGAATATTCACAAAATCGGTTTGGAGAACCAGGAAGAGGGCTGGAAGACAGTCCTAGAAGAGTCTTGCGATACAGCGACTTGAAAAGTATTGCTCCTTATCCCGACCAACGAGGGCCTGAGCGCGAAATCGAATTACATCTCACAGGACACATGGAACGGTTCATGTGGTCCTTCGACGGCAAAAAATATTCGGAAGAAAAACAACCGATTGCCTTCCGCCATGGCGAACGGGTCCGCTTCACTTTCGTGAACGATACTATGATGGAGCATCCACTCCATTTACATGGGATGTGGATGCACCTTGAAAACGGCGCAGGCGAATATCTGCCTCGTAAGCACACCGTCATTGTGAAGCCTGCCGAGCGCGTCTCGGTCACTATCACAGCAGATGCTCCAGGGCGATGGGCCTTTCACTGCCATTTGTTGCTTCACATGGAAGCAGGCATGTTCCGGGTTGTCGAGGTATCTGACTACGGCCCATAGGAAAGACATGTCTGTTCGAGCTGTTCAGCAGCAAGCCGTCCTAATTGGACTCATCGGTATGGCCATATATACACCTATGGTATCAGCAGAAAGCCAGCCTGCTTGGTCTCACATGGAAAGGTTTCATCACTCCTCCATTGAATTTAATGTGTCCGAGTTGCATCGGCACGACATCGATGCAGAGACGCCCTCATTCGCTCTGTCATCTTCTCCTGACAAGCACACACTTCCGAACCTTTCACCAGGAGAGGGCTGGCCAAGTCCGGTCAATGATCGCGAGAATCGCCTGTTTACACTAATAGATGTGCTCGAATATCGCCCAAGAACGGGCGGCGCTGGCCGTACGAGCGACTACCGCTGGGACATTGAAGGGTGGTACGGCGGCGATTACAACCGGCTCTGGTTCAAGAGCGAAGGCCAACAGGACACGGCCTTCAAAGCGGATCATGACGTGGACTTTCAGCTACTGTACGGACGGTTCATCCGGAAATATTACGATGTTCAGATAGGCCCACGCGTCGAGACGCAAACGTTCCGTGGTAGCAACGTCACACGCGGGCTTGGTGTGATCGGGATACAGGGGCTTGTGCCTTACAATTACGAGTTGGAAGCCGCCCTGTTCATTGATCAGAACGGAAAGGTGTCCGGGCGTCTTTCGCTGACCAAGGATCTTCTTTTAACGCAACGGCTGATCCTTCAAGGTCGCTTTGAAACCAATGTAGCGGTTCAACGGGTCGAGCAGTTCACCACCGGGTCAGGGCTGAATAATCTGGAATTTGGGATGCGCCTGCGTTATGAAATGCGACGGGAATTTTCGCCCTATGTAGGCTTCTCCCTCGATAGAAGTTTCGGCGAAACCGCCACGCTCGTGCGCCAAGAAGGTGGAAATCCGAGCCAGATACGATTCGTAGCCGGTTTGCGTATGTGGTTCTAGCAGGCTGGATACTGCTGCCTGCCTATAGCACAAGAGGGATCTCTTCGCACCGCGTTATTAAGCGTGGCTGTGACTGACTCGGATTGCCCGAGCTGTCTGCCGAAAGATCGCGACACGGTGAGTCCTCCTCCTGTGGCGCCCCTAAAAGCACGCAATTAACTCGTGAAGTGTTCCCAGCGTTCAATCCAGCTTGCTGGCCTCCGCATGGGAGCAAGCCTTGGCTCGTCAGCGCCCTGGTGATATCTTTGTCTTTACACAGAGAGGGTTACATCACCTGAGGATAGCTTTCATTGATGCAATGATAGGACTGTGCTAGGCTGTCGCCATGCGACTGACAGAAAAGAAGACGGGGTGGTCTCGAGTCGTAATCCTTACCTGGGCGGCCTTATGGATGCTCGCCGCACCATTGGTGCATATCCATCCGGAGGCCGACCATCGACATGGCGATCCGGGTCACGTTCACGGTGGCACAATACATACGGTTTTTTCACCAGACCTGAGCTGTGAATTTTCCAACTACGACCATGCCCCGATTGCAGCTACCGAGTCTCGTTGTCCGCTTCACCTAATTGCCCAACCCCTCCATGGAGCGGAGCACCTTGAAATCGATTTCGTTCTCGCATTTTCCGCCAAGCCGCAAGTTGGTAAAGGTACCGCGTTAGATCTGGCTGCACATTCTTTCTATGCGAATCAACCTCCGAGGCCTTCTGTCACATCACAGCCGTGTCCAAGTCCTTCTCCAACAAATCTTTTTCTCACGACCAATCTTACATCCCGTGCGCCTCCTTCCGTCTGATCTTGTTTTTTACAACTGCTGACGGTTCGATTTTTTGAATCGGCGCTGCATGACCGTCTCCTTATGGAGGCGAGTCGTCCAAGCGTCGACGGAGGGGACAGCATGAAATCTGCACGCGTTTGCGGAATCATCGCCGCGTTCGTATGCACGATGATATTCGGATCTTATCTAATGTGCCATGCCGAAGATCTGAGGCCCAGCGGATACACACTGGGTCAACTCTTACAACTCGCGCTTCAACACAATCCAAAGATGAAAGGCGCTGAGGCAGTTTTGGAGCAGACCCAGAGTCAACGGGTTACCGCCGACGCCTACCTCAATCCCATCATTACCGGCTCCGTGGGCCGAGGGTCGATTCGTGATCCGCGGACAGGTATCTCTATCGCCGAACGGACTATTACGGTGGAGCAACCGTTGGAGTGGCTGGGCAAGCGAGCGGCCAGACAACGCGCAGCTGAGGCAGGCGTAGGGGGCGCTCTTGCCGGATTCGATCAAATGAAAATGTCGGTCATGGCCGACGTCAAAGGCGCGTTCTTCCGATTGCTCTTTGCGCAACAGGATGCCCGGCTTGCGAGAGAAAATCTGAAGACGGTCGAAGACCTCGTGAAGTTGGTGAACGCGCGCGTGAGTACCAAGGAGGCACCGAAATTCGAGTGGATCAAAGCGACCGTTGAACTCCAGAAGTCCCAAAAGGATCTGGCAAGAGCCGACAATGCCCTTCTCGTCGCTCGTGCGCAACTCAACGCGGTGACAGGCAAGGCCATGGGAGAATCTTTTGCCGTCCAAGGCGAATTTGAAGCGGTGAGAACCGGTCTGGAACTCCACGCATTGGTGAATCAGGCATTCGAGCGTCAACCCGCGCTTCGCCGACAGCAGAAAGCGGTCGAGCAAGCCGAATACACGATCGAGCACGAACGCGCATCGCGGATTCCCAATGTCTCCGTAATCGGTCAGTATCATCGGGAAGCCGGCGATGAATCTGTCACGGCAGGATTCAGCGTAGCGCTGCCGGTTTGGTATCGCCGACAAGGAGAAATCGGGACGGCGATGGGTGCTCATCGAGAAGCACAGGCGGAGCGGGATAGAATACAGCAAGAACTGGAGCAGACCATTATTCAATATTTTCAGGAAATGCAGACCGCTCAAGCGCAGATGAAGGTTTTTGAACAAGGCCTTCTGCATCAAGCCAAAGAGGCCCTCGACATCGCCCAGTTCAGTTTTCGCCATGGAGCGACCAGCCTGCTGGAAGTCATCGACGCGCAGCGTGTCTCTCGCCAGACTCTGCTGGAATATGCCCAAGCGCAAGCCGATCACTCCATCGCGTTGGCCCGGCTGGAGCGAGCGGTGGGAGAATTGCCATGAATACTTTCATGCGCGTTTCATTGGTTTCTCTCCGAATTATTCCGTTACTCTTAATCGCCACGGTCCTCCCATCGTGTCAGTCAAAGCAAGAGGATGCTCCGAAGCCGCCTGCCCCGACAGCAGCCACCCCTCCTTCTGAATCTGGTATCCTCCAATTGCCGGAAGGAAGTCCGACCCTTACCCATCTTCAAACCGAACGAGTCGCTCTCCGCCCGATCCGGACGACCCTCAAAGCCCAGGCGGGGAAGATTTTGGCGAATGAGAATCGACTCGCGCACCTCAGCGCGAGAGTACCGGGCCGTATCGTGGCTGTGTATGCCAACCTGGGAGACCGAGTTAAGGAAGGTGACCGGCTTCTCCTGCTCGATAGCCCTGCCTTTGGCGAAGCCCAACTGGAATATCGCAAAGCGCGAAATGTCTTGAGTGTGACCGAAAAAGCTCTCGAACGTGCTCAAGCGCTGCTGGACCGCGGCGCAATTGGCGCCGGTGAGCATCAACGGCGAGAGGCCGATTATGAGAACGCCAGAGCCGATGTGCATGAAGCCGAAGAAAAATTGCATTTGCTTGGCATGACAGAGCGGGAAATTCAGCGTCTGGCAGCCAAAACCTTGCCTCATGCAGAAGTCGCCCAAGTTTTTCTCCGAGCGCCGTTTGGCGGTGATGTCATTGAACGAAATGCAACAATTGGCGAAGTCGTCGATCCCAATAAGATGCTGTTCACAGTGGCGGATCTCTCGACCGTGTGGGTGCGCGCCGATTTTCCGGAGCACCAGGCCGGTCGATTAAAGAATGGGCTTACCATCGACGTGCGGGTATCAGCTTATCCAGACACAACCTTTCGAGGGTCCATTACCTACGTCGGTGCGGTGATCGATCCGGCCACAAGGACGGTCATGGCGCGCGCGGACGTGTCTAACCCTCATGGTCAATTGCGCCCGGAGATGTTCGCCGAGATCACCTTGCTCACGGATGAACAATCGCTCTTGAGCGTTTCACGTGCGGCGATCCAACAAGTCGGTAGTCGGACGGTGGCCTTCGCTGTTCGGGGACCGCATCGATTTGAACCCCACGAGGTGACCCTTGGTCAGACCTCACCTGAATATGTGCAGGTCGTCACCGGGCTGACTGCCGGAGACGAAGTGGTGACACAAGGTAGTTATGCCCTAAAGTCCGAGTTGCTCCGGGAGGAGATGCCGGCAGGAGGCCCGCTATGATCGAACGGCTGATCCGTGCCGTCTTAGAACAGCGGCTCATCGTGCTGCTCGGCGCGCTCGGACTCATCGTGAGCGGCGTGGCGGCCTTTCGCCATTTGCCGATCGATGCGTTTCCCGACGTGACCCCCGTTCAAGTTCAAGTGATCACCCGCGCCCCGTCGTTGGCTCCGTCGGAAATAGAACGCCTCGTAACCTTCCCCCTTGAAATCGAATTGACCAACTTGCCGGGCAAAACGGAAATGCGATCCATTTCGCGATTCGGACTCTCCGTGATCACGGTGGTCTTTGAGGATCGGATTGATCTCTATTTTGCCCGACAACTCGTTTTGGAACGGATACTCCGAGCGCGATCCGGGCTTCCAGCAAGCGCCGAGCCGGTGCTGGGACCCGTAAGTACCGGATTAAGCGAAGTTTACATGTATCTCGTCGAGGGACCGACTCAGACACTTATGGAACTGCGGACCCTTCAGGATTGGGTGATCCGTCCGATGCTGCGCGCAGTCCCGGGTCTCGCGGATGTCGATACGTTGGGCGGCTTGGCCAAGCAGTACGAAGTCCTCGTCGATCCCAATCGATTAGCGAGCTTTGACCTCACGTTGCGCAAGATCCATGTGGCCGTCGCAGGCAACAACCAAAATGCCGGAGGCAGCTACATCGAACAGGGCGGTGACAAATTGGTCGTCCACGGCGTGGGGCTGGCCCGTTCTACGGTGGATCTGGAGCAGATCGTGGTGGCGGCACATGAGGGCACACCGGTTTATCTGCGAGATGTTGCACAGGTTCGCCAAGGAACAGCCATCCGTTTGGGAGGGACGACGCGTGACGGAAAAGGCGAGGTGCTCGAAGGGATTGCCGTGATGCTGCGGGGCGGCAATAGTCGGGAGATTGTTTCCACGGTAAAAGACAAGGTCGAACTGATCAATCGGGTCTTGCCGAGCGGTGTGAAGATGGTGCCCTTCCTGGACCGTATCGAATTGGTGACACGGGCCCTCGATACGGTCGAGCGCGCTTTATTGGAGGGCGTCGCGGTCGTCATCCTCGTGCTGTATGTGTTTCTTCGCAATCTGCGTGGCGCACTTGTTGTGGCCCTGACATTACCACTGGCCGTCCTTGCCACATTCTTGATCATGCAACAGGTTGGCCTATCCGCGAACTTAATGTCATTGGGGGGGCTGGCCATCTCTCTGGGCATGATCGTGGATGCGGCCATCGTTCAAGTGGAGAATGTCGAGCGCCATCTAACTGAGCAGACCAAGGGCCGCGCCCTCTCGATCACGGAAAGGTTACCGGTTGTTTTACGCGCCGTCCTGGAAGTGCGGAAGCCAAGTTTATTCGGGGAGTTGATCATTGCATTGACCTTTGTCCCCCTCCTGACGCTCCAAGGGATGGAAGGCAAGATGTTTGTTCCGCTGGCCCTGACGGTGGTCATCGCGCTCCTTAGTTCATTGGTGCTCTCGATGACAGTCATTCCCGTGCTGGCGGCGGTGCTCATGAAACCTCGAGCTACGGAGGAGAGCGGGCCTTTATTGGAGCGTTGGCGGCTGGGCTATCGTCGGTTGTTGGAGCGGGCCATCCGAGGCACGCCTCTGGTCGTCCTCTTGGCGGCCGCGGTGCTTGTCGGAGGAGCGGCACTGATTCCGTTTATCGGCCGGGAATTCGTCCCAATCATGGATGAAGGCACGATTGTGGTGAATATGATGCGGCTTCCCAGCATCAGTTTGACCGAATCGCTGAAAATCTCCGGGGAGGTCGAACGGATGTTGCTGGAGATCTCGGATGTGCACTCAGTTGTTTCCCGTACGGGAGCGAATGAACTCGGTACCGATCCGATGGGGATGGAGCTCAGCGATATGTATGTCTTGCTCAAGCCCAAATCCGAATGGCAAGCCAAGTCCAAAGAAGGCATTGAGGACCAAGTCCGGCGCCGGCTGGAAAAAGTTCCCGGCATCGCATTTGGGCTGTCTCAACCGATCGCGATGCGTGTCGATGAATTGGTTTCGGGAGTTCGGTCCCAGGTCGCTGTCAAACTGTTCGGCGAGGATCTTGAGACCTTGCGGGTGAAGGCAGATGAGATGGCCCGGGTGCTCCGTAATGTGCGCGGTATGTCCGATCTGCGGGTCGAACAGATCTCGGGCCTCTACTATCTGAAGATTGACATCGACCGGGCCAGGATTGCGCGTCATGGGATCAACGTGGCTGAGATTACGGAAGTGATTGAAGCCGTCGGCGGTGGACTAGCCGCCGGCGAGGTCTTCGAAGGACAGTGGCGGTTTCCGATCGTCGTGCGATTCCCTGATGATCGGCGCGCCGATGTCGAATCGATCGCGGCCTTATGGGTGACGGCGCCGGATGGCTCACGAATTCCGCTTCGTGAGCTGGCCGACATTCGAATTGTAGACGGGCCAGCGCAAATCAGCCGTGAGCATGCGACTCGCCGTATTGTGATCGAAGCGAATGTCGTTGAACGAGACCTGGTCGGCGCCGTCGAACAGGCGCAAGCCGCGGTAGACCAGCTGGTGAAGCTTCCGCCTGGCTATTATGTCACGTGGGGCGGCCAATTCGAAAACCAACAACAGGCGATGGTCCGTCTGGCCGTGGTCGTGCCTTTGGTCATCGTGTTGATCTTCCTGTTGCTGTTTTTCACCTTCGGAAACATGAGACAAGCGGGGCTGATTCTACTTGCGATTCCGTTTGCCATGGTCGGCGGGCTGTTGGCGCTCTTGCTGGGTGGGCTCTATCTATCGGTTCCCGCCTCCGTTGGCTTCATTGCATTGTTTGGCGTCGCCGTCCTCAATGGGGTCGTAAAAATCGCCTACATCAATCAGCTGCGGGAGCAAGGTATGCCGTTGGACGAGGCGGTGCTGACCGGCATGGTCTTGCGCTTACGCCCGGTATTGATGACCGCGATTGTCGCGATGATGGCGCTCATTCCGTTGTTAGTAGCCACTGGCCCCGGTTCCGAGATCCAGCGACCGCTCGCTACGGTCGTGATCGGGGGATTGTTTTCGTCAACGGCTTTGACACTCGTGGTATTGCCAGTGCTCTATCGGTGGATGGAACACCGAATGGTTCCAACTACAGGAAACGGACTCTCTAGCCAGTGACCGACGATCTGCTCTGGAGACAATACCATGATTGTGAAAAGGTTTATTGTACTTCGGCAGCATCATCGCCACTCATGGTGCACTCTGACGATGCAGAGCCTATTACGTGCGCGAATGGATAAAGCCAGCGGCTCAAACGGAAGAGGCTCTCATGCATAGCCATTCAGAACGCAGATCCCGACAGCAAAAAAATCTGCTGATCGTCCTAATGATGACTGGAACGTTTATGGTCATTGAGGTGATCGGCGGTCTGTTCACGGGAAGTCTAGCGTTGTTGGCTGATGCAGGCCATATGCTGACGGATGTGGCAGCGCTTGGACTCAGTGCTTTTGCCATGTGGATGGCGGAAAGGCCATCCACGCCGGAGAAAAGCTATGGGTATCACCGTGCTGAGATACTCGCCGCTGTTACTAATGCCGTGGTGCTGTTGTTGCTGTCGGTCTGGATTCTCTACGAGGCATACCGACGTGTATTCGAGCCGGCCCATGTATTTGGCATTCCGATGTTGTTAATTGGACTTGTCGGCCTCGCTGTAAATGTTGCAAGCATGAAACTGCTCTCTCACGAATCCGCATCAAGTCTAAATGTTCGCAGTGCTTATCTCGAAGTGCTCAGCGATGCGATTAGTTCGGTTGGAGTCATTCTAGGCGGGGTCACAATCTGGCTAACTGGCTGGTTGCTCGTTGATCCGCTTTTGAGTGCCAGTATCAGCGTCTTTATCGTTTGGCGCACCTTGACACTGCTCACTCAAGCCGTGCATGTGCTCATGGAAGGAGTGCCGACTCATTTGAACGCCAAAGAGGTTGGACAAGCTATGGCCGGCATTCCTGGCGTGAAAGGGGTTCATGATCTTCACATCTGGACGATTACCTCAGGCTTGGACGCCCTTAGTGCACATGTAGTGGTCTATCCCGGAGAGGACCGAGATGCTGTGCTGGGCCATCTCCAATCGCTGCTCCAAGCCCGATGGAGAATCGGGCACACCACACTGCAAATTGTGGAAGAACGATCGGAAAGTGAGCTTATACATAAAACGGCGAAAGACTAGTGTGAGAAAGTCCTCTCGCTTCCCTACCGATGCATCGAGTGGATGCGGCATCCACCTTACGCCAGTCCTACTCGGCGGGCTATACATCGGCGCGGCCACGCTGTGAGCGGATCGTGCAGATGAAACAGCCTATTTGATCGACGTCCATGCCAACGCCTGTGTTGTGCGCGCAGTAAGAAGTTTCCGGTACCCCGCACATGTAGAGGGCGCCCAGGCGCTCACGATATAGAGCGTGGGGAACAAACGCTATCGACTGAGTGTTATCGTTCACGAAAAGACATAAGAATGGTTCCTGGCGAGAGCACCAAACTTTTATAAGTACTAACCCTACGTGTTCCCGGCGTGTTCTCTTTACAGCAAAATTGGCCCAAATTCCCCTGAACTGCACTGAACAAAACTGAGTCCACAAAACAGCACAACGCCGCTCCTGGAGCGATGTTTTACTGTTCTAACAAGGAGATGTATGGAGGTACCGGAACGGCTTAGGAAACCGCTGCTCTATCCAACTGAGCTACGGGGGCATGTCTTTCAGAAACGGGATTTTTTGGCTCTGGCAGTAGAGTGGCAGTTCTGCCCATCGCCTGCGCCACTGTAACGCACTGGCAGGCAGATTGGAAGGGGAGGGCAGACACTTCTTGCTCTTCCGTCAGCCGCAGCATCCGCCGGCGAAGACTTGCCGTTGTCTGTGGGCGTTCCAACAGGCGAAACAGAGTTGGACCGTGGAGTGGGTAAAGCCGTCGATCGATTCCATACGTTGTTCGACGATCGTCCCACAATCTGAACAGGGGCCTGCTGTAGTTTTCGACTGTGCGTTATGTGTTTGGGCCATCATGAGTCGTGACCTTTGTGTTGGGGCGAATACATTGATTGCACACGGAGGACATAAAAGCGCGTGTGTGTCGGGAACCGGTCAGGATCCATAACCGTTTCGCTGGTGCAGTGAGCTTGGCTGTCCGTAATCCCGCTTGGAGATGTTTGAGTCGATCATCCAAGGCGGCCACCGTTTGTTCTAACTTGATGAGCTGATCGTTCGTGACGGAGGTTAGTGCTGGCATGATCCCACTCCTCTTCTAAAGAGCGCAATGCCGAATGACACCGATGACAAGCCCTTCGATCTGAAACTCGTCGGATGGCCGAACCATGATCGGCTGCATGGTGTCGTTAGCCGGACGCAGCTCGATATGGTGTTCCTTCTTATAATAGATCTTGATCGTCGCTTCACGATTGACCAGGGCCACGACCGTTTGTCCGTTTTTCGCCGTCTCTTGTTTACGGACGATGACCAAGTCGCCGGAGAGAATACCTTCGTCCTTCATCGACTCGCCCTTAACCTTCAACGCGAAGGTTTTTCCGTCCCGGAACATGCTCGGTGGGACGTCAACCAGTTCCGCTTGCGCGATTGGTTCAATTGGCGTTCCAGCGGCCACCAGGCCGGCCATGGGAACCTCAGTCTTCTGTCGCAATTGATTGAGCACGACGGAGACAATGCCAGGAATCTTCCGCATGCCGGCTTCATACCGTGCAACGGACACGCGAGTGGTGTGCAAGGCATCAGCTAGCTGCTGCTGTGTGAGGCCTAATTCCTCTCGAAGGCGTCTGACATCGTGTGGTTTCATAGTGTATCCATTGGTAACATACCGCCGTGTCCTCGTCAAGTGGATTACGAAGTGCGATTCATTTTCTGCTAGAGGTAAGAAAACATGCGGAAATTGTTGCTCAAAGTGAGTATTGGCTAGATAGAGGGGCATGGGTGATCGTGAGGGATGATCAAAAACTAGGCAAGAAGCTCGATATGAGCGCATAGCGTGGGTTTGGCAGTAGTGGGGATACTTAACCACAGACTTATCCACAGAAACTGGGGAGAGGAACCCTCGCGATATGATAATACCATCAACGAATATTGCTGACTCTTCGTCGATCGTGTGAGAAGTGCAGAAATCCGCCGCCGCTGGCGGCCGTCAGTTGATGCCACCGCGACGTGCAGATTGATCCGGTCTTGGGCAAATCTTTGTTGTGAAGCGAGAAGCCCCTGTTTTATTTACCAACCATCACTTCAGTCGCCTTAATGGCGACCGTCACCGAATCATTTACCTTTAAACCCATGCTCTTCACCGAGCCTTCGGTGATGGCGGCGACAAATTCGAGCGAGCCGACCTTGACCGTTACTTCGGCCATTGCCGCGCCTTCCGTAACTTTTGTGACTGTCCCCTGAAATTGATTACGTGCGCTGAGCTTCATGATCATCCTCCTTGTAGGAATTTGTGAAATGCCTTGGCGAATGACTTCACGGTATCACTGGAGGATGAGAAGTAGGTGATACCCGAATGAGAATTTTCCGCTAGTTCGTAGAAACCGCATCTCCTAATTTTCGCCGAGTAGGCGGCAGCCTGCAGCACAGGGCAGACGGATGTGCCCCTCGTCCACGGTCTTGCTGACGGGCAGCAAGCGTACATCGGATGGATTGCGCCAGACCCGTTGGCAGGCCGCTGCCATGCACGCATGAACCGCAACCAGGTTGCGGCGAAAATCTTCCTCGGATTTGTCTCTCGACCAGCGGCTGTGTTAGTTGTGCAGGATCGTCGAGGAGAGTGATCGAGTCTGGTTCATGGATACACGCTCGTGTATTTCTCTGGAGGTGTCGAGTTGTCGTTCAAATGAGCATTTAGTCCTTCACGATCATAACTTCGGTTGCTTTGACTAGGGCCATCGCGGTATCCCCGATACGGAGCCCGAGTTCGTCCAGCGCATCGCGAGTGATCACGGCGGTAATCTTGTGTGAACCGATGTCGACATCGACTTGTGCCAGGATCGCATCTCGTTTGATCGCCGTCACCAGGCCGATGAGCTTATTTCGACCACTGATATCATCGGCGCCTGACGATTTTTTACCCAACCACCGGTCGAGCAACGTTTTTGTGAAGCGATATCGTCGTCCAATCTTCGGAGCCTCAATTTTCCCTTCCCAAATATATCGGTAGAATGTCGGCAAGGTCAGCCGAACATAGCGTGCCGCTTCCTGAGCTGTCAGGACATCGCCCATCGTCCTTTTCGCCATCGTTGCTCTCACATCCTAAACGCCGCTGTAATTGATGTGCTCGCTTCTATCCACGAGATTAACTATACCGAAGTTCTGTACGGCCCTGGTGATTCATCATAACGAGAGAGTCACGACCGGTTGCAGCGGCTCTCCTCTGAATCCAAAGGTACTGAAACAACCGTACTTCTTCAGACGCAAAAGGCCTTGCAATCGGAGGGCCTCTCGGTTGCCGACCTTTTAGATCTAGACGCGGTCATTTTATTGTGACTGGTCAAATCCCACCAAAAATCCCTCTGGCCCATAGACTTCCAAACGATCAACTTTCCGATGGTTTCTCATCACGCCTGGTTTCATTCGGAATCGAACAATCTGTTCACGTTGTTCACGGTCAAGATTCGCGAACGCGGTGCGTGCCGTCACCTCCAGCTCCTGGTGCAACGCCGCAACATCCTTCACTACAAAGTTCAACTGAACCCAACCGGTTGGACGCGGCGTACGGAGGTCCTGGCGGATGACGACAAGTACGTGGCGGTAGCAATAAGCTCGAATGCGATCTATTTGAGGATGGTCCAGCGACTGCACGAGAGCAGCATGGAACACCGATTCGAATAGCTGCTCATGCAGACGAAGATCGGCCGTTTCAATTTGGATATTCTCAAATGTCTCGCCGACCGCCAATGGACAGTGCGCACTCGTTGTCCGCTCCACCTCGGGTTGGGACACGTTCGGAGTCGCCTCCTGCGCCGGCACCAGAGGTGCCGGCGACAGGTATAACGGGACAATGAGACCAATGGAGAGCCGAGACCTGATCCACTGGTTGACGCGTTTCAAGCTCATACGAGGATGGGCAATCTTCTTAATTGGAATTCGAAGACTGCTGCGGCAGCGGCGGGTCAATCACTTGGATGCGAATGATGTTTGAGACATGGCGTGCTCCAGACTTGTCACCGGGATTGATGATCCGCGCGAACCCGTCGGATGATAAGAGCACACCGTCCTTCGCATAGGCCACAATGACTTGGTGTTGACCGCCGATGGCCGGTACGAGTTCTCCCATGGAAAAGGCTTGCTGGTAACAATCGCTTCCGGTCACGAGGATCACCTTGCGGGTGAGATCGTTTTTGACCCCGGTATTCAACATGATTTGAGCCTGCTGAAGCAAGTCGTAGAGCAAAATGCCCGTCCACTGACCTGTCTCGAATCCGGTCGGGCTGGCACCTGAGCGATAAAATGCCCAGACGGTAGTCTGAGTCGGTTGGCCTCGAAGCGTATCGAAGGTGTACGTTTTTTGATTGTTCACCTTCCCACTCAACCGAAACTGCGCAGAAGGTCCGCCAGGGCAATTGAGGAAATGCCTTCGGGATTCTTCCGGTGACATATTCGTCGGCGCCGGTTGGTTGTTCTGTGCCGCTTCCAAGCCTTCGATTTCTTGGGCGTGCAGCGCGGACGTGGTGAGCGCGCTGGTATATCCTAAGAAGCTCACAAGCCCCACGAGCATGAGTCGCATGGACAGGGTCATAATGACTCCTTTGTGTGGTGGTTTGAATGTGTGATGGTGCTCAGCCTGGCGTTCTCACGAAAGACGAACCGCACGTGGGACATGGCTGTCAGTGTTCGCGGAGATTCCTTCCGATCCGGGATGAGCTCAATGGCTTGAGGATCGACAACGATATTCACGGGATCCCATGATCGAGCTGGATGAACTGAACCCAGGATCGGGAGTGTGCTGGACAGAGACCAGCTTTCGCCATGAATTTTGGCGGTGAGCACGAGTTCTTCATGATGCGATGTGGCCATCACGATTCGACCGTACCAACGGTTCCACCGTTGTCTGCTCCGACGGAATAAGCCGGCTTCTAAGCGGACGGCCTCGGCGGGAATGACGGCAATGATCGACTGTCCCATGACGAAGCGGCGTTTGTCGTCAAGAGGGAGCTGCACGCGGAGGTCGAGCCGTCGTCCTACGCGGATATGGACCGTGGTGCGAACCGGTCCGATCTGTTGACAGTGAACGAGCCCTTCAAGCACGGCCCCGATGGGATCAGGGATGCGGACGTTGTTGCCGGAGCGATGAAGGACACCGCAGGCATCGAGATGCTCGTCGCTCATCGCCGACCCTCCCTCCACACGATGGTTCATGCCACTACTCCACCAATTCTTCATTCAACGCCACGGCTTTGATATGGGCGAACACGTGCTGACCTGGTTTCAATCCTAACGACATCAGCGATTTCTTCGTGATGCTGGCGACCAGGGGTGTTCCGATGTCCAACAGGATGTCCACCGACGTGTGATCGATCTCCCGTATCTCCACGATCGTCGCGTCAAGAATATTCAGCACGCTGGTGAGAGAGCCCATCCGTCCGACGACGAGGGTGACATCGGTAGACAGGATGTGCACGCGCATGGACTCCCCGATGTCGGCTGGTTGTAGCGGAATGAAGAGAGGCTGGCCCTTGAATTCCAGCTGAGTCAGACCGTATTGAGAATCATGGCGTGTCACGCGAGCATCGAAGATCGCTCCGACTCGATGAGGGGCGAAGCTACCTCGAAACTGCAGAGATGTCAGGACTTCGTTCAGCGTGCCGACCCCCACGACGTAGCCTTCCTTCAGCAGCACGACGCGATCTGCGAGTTGAAGAATTTCAGCCATCGCATGGCTGACATACAGCACCGGGATGTGTAGTTCCTGATGCAGTCGACGGATGAACGGGAGCAATTCTTGTTTGCGTTGAATATCGAGAGAAGCAAGCGGTTCGTCCAATAAGAGGAGTTTGGGACTCGTCAGCAGCGCTCGACCGATCGCCACACGCTGCTGCTCGCCGCCGGAGAGTTTGTGAGTGCGGCGCTCAAGCAGATGCCCGATTCCCAGGATGCTGATGACCTGTTCGGGAGTAATCCGGCGTGCTTCGGGAGGAATGCGGTGATAGCCATACAGGAGATTGGAGTGCACATTGTAGTGGGGAAATAAACGAGGCTCTTGGAAGACGTATCCGATCGGGCGTTCATACAGAGGCAGCCATCGGCGACGTGCTTCGTCCTGCCAGACCTCCTCGCCGAACTGCATGAAGCCATGGGGAGCCCGTTCGAGTCCGGCGAGGCATCTCAGCAGCGTGGTCTTTCCCGACCCAGACGGTCCGAAGATGGCCGTAATGCCGGACATGGGTACATCCAATTCAACATCCAGGTGAAAGGACGAAAATCGTAGATCAAAACGTGCCAGTAAGCGACTCATGACACATGAATGGGAAATCGGCGGTTTGTTATGTACACAACCAACAACACGAGAAACGAGAAGGCTAACATGACGGCCGAAATAGCATGGGCTTGCGCGTATTCCATCACTTCGACATGCTCAAAGATCGTCGTGGAAAGCACGCGCGTTTGCCCAGGGATTGATCCTCCCACCATGAGGACGACCCCAAATTCTCCCATCGTATGAGCAAAGCCGAGCACGATGGCGCTGATATAGCCGCGCAAGGCGATAGGGGAGATGACCGTCAGAAATGCATCCCACGGTGATGCGCGGAGTGACCAGGCTGCTTCCAGCGGAGCCTTGCCCACCGCTTCAAAGGCACTTTGCAGCGGCTGGATCACGAATGGCATTGAATAGAAGACTGACGCAATGACCAACCCGGTGAAGGTGAAGGCAAGCGAGAGGTTTGCCAGTTGGCCGAGCGGTCCATGAGGACCCAGGGCGACAAGAATGTAGAATCCCAGGACGGTAGGAGGAAGGACGATCGGGAGCGCCACCGCCGCTTCCACGATCGGCCGTAACCGAGATGTGGTGTGGGCCAGCCACCAGGCGAGCGGTGTACCCACGATGAGCAACACGAGCACCGTTATTGTGGCGAGGCGGACGCTGACCCACAGCGCGCTTAGATCTAAATCAATCAGGGTTTCCATGTGCTACTTCAGCTCATAGCCATAGCGCTCGATAATGGTCTTGGCTTGGAGCCCACCCATGAACTCCATGAGTGCCTTTGCCCCTGAGTTTTCCTTGCCCGTCGTCAGCAAGATCACGTCCTGTTTAATCGGTTCGTGCAGATTGTTCGGCACATCCCAGCGACTTCCCTTCCCGTTGATCTTCGGATCCAACACCTGTGATAACGCGACAAACCCTAACTGTGCATTGCCGGATTGGATGAACCCCATCGTCTGACCGAGACTCTCCCCCATCACAATCTGAGGCTGGACACTGTCCCACAGTGCCAGCTTTTGCAGCGCTTGCATCGCCGCAACCCCGTACGGCGCAGTCTTGGGACTGGCCATGGCGAGCCGCTTGTATTGTTTGGATCGTAGCGTCTCTTCTCCCTTGATCAGGTCGGCATTCGGGCTCCACAGGACAAGACGGCCGATCGCATAGGTGAAGCGGGTATCTTTGACTCCGAGCCCTTCGTCTTCCAAGAGCTTCGGGCGCTCAGCGTCAGCGGAAAAGAACACATCGAAGGGCGCGCCATTCTTGATTTGCGAATAGAAATTGCCGGAAGATCCGGCGGCGACTTGGACGGCATGACCGGTCGCCTTTTCAAAGTCCATCGCAATTTCGCGGAACGGCGGCACAAAGTTGGCAGCCACGGCGACCAAGACCGACTCGGCAAGCGCCGGTGTCACCGCCAGAGCCGTGATGACCACGACACACCATGAAAGAAGCTTGCGTTTCATGACCAATCCTTTCTAGATCCGCACGCGCATCTGGGCGTAAAAGTAATCACTATCTTTATTTCCTCCGGCCGGCATTTGGGCAATGATCGCAGCACTGTCAAAATAGGAGCCCTTGAACCAATGGATATAGCCGACATCGAAGTCCAGGTTCTTGCTGACGGCCCACCGTGCCCGCAGTTGCATATCATGCCCGAGCGAGCCGCCGGATTTGCCCGTAGGATCCCGCAAGCCGGAACTGCCGAAGACATCCTTGTTCTGCGCGAGGTACCAGACACGATGTTTCACTTCTAACGTCCAGTTGGGGGTGGGTGTCAGGATCAGCCGCCAGCCCGGCGAGATGAGGTTGGTTCGGTAAAACGGCCCCCACATGCTGGTGATATTGTATTCAAAATTACGCGCGCCAAATAACGTATCGAAGCCCTCGTCCTGACTGTCTTTGGGCTTATGATCACCGCTCACGTAATCGAAGTGAAAGAGGAGCCGAGGCGTCCACCGCGCATTGAACATATAGCCAATATCGAGGTGCTGAAAATGGGCGAAATGCTTCGTCTCGCCTTTGTGGCCGATCTGCCAGGTGGTCTCAATTTCATAGTCAAGTTCACCCGGTTTCGGTTCTTTAAAGAGGCGGCCACCAAATGTATTGTAGGTGCGATGGTTGGCCACCGTCGCCACACGTCGATCGTTCAGGCCGAGGTAGTAGGCATCGAAGTTCAACCAGCGGAACTGCTGGTGCTCCAAATAGGTCCCCCAAAATAGGGATTTCTTGTTGTCGGTGTCGAGGCTTGCATCGTCTCGTTGGACCGTCTCCGTGGCGAAGGCCTTGAGCCGCCAGGCGTTCGGCTGACTGAGTTGCCACAGAAATCCATCGAAGGCATTGGTCGTGTTGCGGAAGTCGTTGCGTGCAACCATGCGTCGGTTTCCGACATCCAGGGTAAAGCGTCCGAAGAGGACATCGGTCCGCAAGCCGCTGTTCAAGAAATTCTCCACTTTAAAGGCGCCGAATAATTGGAGCACATCGAACGTATTGATCATGGTGGTATCTCGGAAATCGCCGGGCTTTCCATTGTCAAACGATCGCGAGTCCTGTCCCTCGAACAGAAAGCGCAAGGGCCCATCGCCGCCTAGGCCCACCCGGAGGCGGGAGCGCATGGGAATTTGGAAGTCCGTCGCTCCATTTCCAATTTTTTGGGCCGTCCGCCAAGGATGATCATAGGACTCAAATCGGGTCCGGTTTTCGAGTCCCAGATCGATCCAGTCCGGCAGGTGCAGTCCCTCTTTGAGGTAACGATTCCATTCGATGTCTCGCCGGCGATTCAGGATCGCATCGGCCGGCTCAATCCAGTTTTTACCAGTTTGCTCGGACACTTGAATATAACGCTCATTGCTCATCCAGCCTGTGTCCCGCATGTACTTGAACACCGGATCTTCCGTATTCTTAAACTCCCATTTCCCATCCTTTTGAACCAGTTCACCATATTCGACGGCGCTCGCCCTGTCTGCTCCCGAAAGGAGTAGCAGCACGCTCAGTACGGTCCACCACAACGAATTCTTCATCATGGATTCTCCTGTTAGTTCAGCAGTTGTTGTGAACGTTTGTTGTCAGTTCGGCGAGAAGGTCGTCAGACGACACTCAGTGCATGAACTTTTCCAGTTTCGCTGGTGTCGTATCCCCCCAACGCTTCAATCTCGATTCGAAATGATCCACTCACAATGGTTTCAAACAAGTGGGCTAACGTCGGATGGGACTTGACGGAGGGCTTGGCTACGACAAGATCGTAACGCGCTGTTTGCAATGGGATAAAATCGAGTCCAAAGAATTGCGCTGCTGAGCGAATTCCAATTCCAACGTCGGCCTGATGCTCCCTGATGGCTCGAGCGACTTCAAAATGAGAGGACACGATGCGGTCATATCCTTGAATATGTGTCGGCTCTATTCCGGATGATCGCAACCGCTGATCGAGCAAGAGTCTTGCTCCAGAGCCCTCTTCTCGATTGATCAGAGTGACGGTTGGCTCCGTAAGGTCAGCTACTGTGCGAATGGACTTTGGATTGCCTCGACGAACGAGAAATCCTTCTTCCCAGATCGCGAAGGTGACGACGTCATAGCCCGATCCTTTGAGATGTCGCCGGAGGAACGGCATATTTGATTCGCCGGTGGTCGGATCAAATAGATGCAATCCGGCGACGTGAACCTCACCGCGCTGTAAAGCCTGCAGTGCTGCCATGCTTCCCATCGGCCAACCGACGACCGTCGTCTGATCTTTTTGTCGTCGTAAATGTTCACCGGCTAGAAAAATCGCCGGATCACAACCGGCTACAGAGATTTCTTGTTCGATCGCGCCTCGATCGCGTGAGAGTTTCACGCGGACGGTGTCGCCGGACAGCGTTCCATCTGTCTCGGTGATATACCCGTCGGCTGAGACGGCAAAGGAAAGTTGTTCTCCAAGATCACTGACCGGCCGCACAACCGTTCGTTTCCCAACGGTTGACACTTTGACTCGAATCGGCTTGTCCCTTGGTTCTGTCAGGGGGAGATGACCCACCAAGGTGCCTTCAATAATTTCTTCAGACGGAGCGATGCTGAACAAATCTTCCACGCGGCAGTTCAGGACTGAAGCAAAACGGAGGGCAACAGCTGTCGTCGGCAAATAGAGATTGGCTTCGATAGAGGAGACGGCTTGCCGAGTAATGCCGGCCTGGTTTGCAAGGTCACTTTGCGAGATGCCCTTTTCTGTTCGGTATGACTTGAGACGGTTTGTGAATTGAACCGGACCATCGGCTGTGGAGTTTTTGTTCTTCATGATGCAGCTGTATAGCAAGTTAAATTTACAATTGTCAATCTAACATTGCATATCTATTTTTGAGGAAGATTAGGTGTTTGACTGATGAATCGGTGATGAAAATTATTTAAATTTTTAAAAAATATATTTGTTGACAATATTGAACAAGTTACATTATTAATATCGACACAATTTATATTTAATCTCGATCGGAAATATAGATTATAAACATATCGGGGTCATCTGGGCGATGAAAGGTTGAAGGTCGTGTCGCAAGCAGAGCAAGCAGCAACTCACTCGTTTCCTCATCGTACGGTCGAACAGGCCATTTTGGATGCTTTGAAGGGGCTTCGTTACGGATCAGTTGAGATCCTCATTCATGATTCCAAGGTGGTCCAGATTGAACGGAGAGAAAAGACCCGGTTTGACCAGGTGTTCAGTTTGCGGTCGTGATGTGCTCATAGAGAAAGAGGGTGCGGCAAAGCGGTGACCTGACAACGGGATACCGATGTCGCAGCAGTCAGTCGTTAGACCAGTGAATTGACCGGACCACCGGAGGTTCTTCTCATGATAGGGAGATCTTTCAATGAGGAGTTCGTGGTTGTTCGGTGGAGTCATCGCATTGGCGAGCATGAGCATCGGACCGTGGGAACCAGCTCAGGCGCAAGAGGCAGGCCCTCAACAGAAGTCGCTTGAACAGCGGTTTGAGGAGTTGGATCAGGAAGTGCGTATTCTTAAGCGAAAACGTGAGCTGGAACAGGACGCGGCGGAGGCTGCCAAAAAATCAGCTCCGGTCGTGAAGACCGGAAGTTCAGGCCTTTCTGTGGAGTCTGCCGACGGCAACTTTAGCTTTCGGTTTCGGGGCCTTATTCAAGTCGATCACCGGCTCTTTTTCGATGGCGTGAATGATACCCGGAATCGGACCGACCAACGGGCCGGCGATCTCAATGCCGATGGATTTCATTCGTCCAATAATTCCTGGCTCCTGCGCCGTCTGCGTCCGACATTCGAAGCAACCTTTTGGGGGAAATACGACATCCGCATCATGCCGGATTTTGCCAACGGCACCGTGTCCCTGTTCGATGGATACCTTGATGCCCGCCTTGATCCGGCGTTCAAGATCCGGGTGGGGAAATTCAAAAGTTTCGTCGCCTTAGAACGGTTACAAAGCGCCAGCGACCTCAAGCTGATCGAACGGAGTTACGTCTCCAACACGCTGCTGCCGAATCGTGATTTGGGGATTGCCGTCCACGGTGATGTGCTGAAGAACACCGTAAATTACGCGTTCGGGCTGATGAACGGTGTGTCCGACGGCGGGAACATCAATACAGGACCTCAGTTCAGCGGAAGGAAAGAGTTTACCGGGAGGGTTTTCGTCACACCATTTGTCAATCAGAGTGAGTCCATCTTGCGCGGCCTTGGCCTCGGCGTGGCTGCCACCTACACGAGTGTGAACGGTGAACGAAATTTGAACTTTACGGACACCTCCCCAGCGGACCCGACGAGAAATGGGCTGGCCAGTTATCTGACTGACGGCCAAAACACTTTCTTTCGATATAACGGGGGCGCGGTGTCCGACGGTGCACGAATTCGGGTGTCCCCGCAAGCGTATTATTTTGTCGGCCCGCTGGGAATCATCAGCGAATATGCGCGCGTCATTCAGGACGTCAGCTTGACGACCGGTGGCTCACCAGCGGTCGGTGGGACGGGAACCAACACCATCTTCACCCCCAACAGTGGTCGAAGACTCCATCATCAAGCATGGCATGTGACAGTGGGCTATGTTCTCACCGGTGAAGACAACTCTTTTCAAGGCGTTAAACCCAGACACAATTTTGATTTTGGCCACGGATGGGGTGCCTGGGAGCTTGTGGGTCGATACAGTGAAATTCATCTCGATTCCGATACGTTTAAAAATCATGCCGGAACATCCTTCACGGGGGGGTATGCCAATCTTTCTGAAAGTGCGAAATCGGCACGCTCGTGGACGGTGGGGTTGAACTGGTACTTGAACCCAAATGTCAGATTCGCCGTGAATTATTCAGAGACAAAGTTTAGTGGCGGGGCGGGAAACGGTGTCGCCCCCATCAATGCAGCGGGAACCAACGTGCTAGACCGTCCTGATGAGCGCGTGTTCCTCAGTCGGATGCAGCTGGCGTTCTAGGAGCAGCATGACCATCACGTCACACTATGAAGGAAGGGCATCGACCATGAAGAGGCCGTGGAAGATATCTATTGCGTTAGGTGCGCTGCTTATTGCAGCAACTCCGCTGATCGGACAGGCTGAGGAGGTCACGCTGCTGAATGCCTCCTATGATCCGACGCGGGAACTGTATCAGGACTTCAATGCGGCATTTGCCAAGCACTGGCAAAAGGAAAAAGGGCAAGCGGTCGTGGTCAAGCAATCCCATGGCGGCTCCAGCAAGCAAGCGCGGGCGGTGATCGACGGTCTCGACGCCGATGTTGTGACCCTGGCATTGGCCTATGACGTGGATGCGATTGCCAAGGCCAAACTCTTACCGAGCGATTGGCAGAAGCGGTTGCCGCACAACAGTGCGCCCTATACGTCGACGATTGTCTTTCTGGTGCGCAAGGGAAATCCAAAGGGCATTCGGGATTGGGACGACCTTGTGAAGCCGGGAGTCGCGCTCATTCCGGCGAATCCCAAAACATCAGGGGCCGCGCGGTGGGCGTATTTGTCGGCTTGGGGCTATGCGCTGAAAAGGTATGGCAATGACGAGACGAAGGCCAAAGAGTTTATTGGGAAGTTCTACGGTAATGTGCCGGTGCTCGACTCCGGTGCGCGGGGTGCCACCACTACCTTTGTGGAGCGAGGGATTGGGGATGTGCTGGTGGGGTGGGAGAATGAAGCGTACCTCGCGCTCAGGGAATTGGGCGCGGGCAAGTTTGAAATCGTGACTCCGTCGATCAGCATTCTGGCTGAGCCCACCGTGTCTCTAGTAGACAAGGTGGTGAAAAGAAGAGGCACCGAGGCGGTGGCGCAGGCCTACCTCCAATATCTCTATTCGGATGAGGGGCAGGAGATTGCGGCCAAGCATTTCTACCGGCCGCGTACCGAAGCCGTGGCGGCAAAGTATGCCGGTCAATTTGCAAAGGTGAACTTGTTCACGATCGACGAGGTCTTGGGAGGATGGCAAAAGGCGCAACAGACCCATTTTGCGGACGGCGGCGTGTTTGATGAAATCTACAAACCGAAATAGATCGTCCGCCGAATATGAGGTTCACAAAAGCGGAGCCAATAATCTGAATATCGGTTCCCAGCTGAGCTCGGCTTGCTCTGATTCGCAGTAGTACGGAAGGTTGTCGGCGCATGGATAATCCTGTGGAACGTATCCCGCATATCGGTATTGTGGCAGCGACGGCGGAGGGCGCGGCGCTCTGTTACCGGATTTTGTGTCAGGAAGCGGAAAGTGTGGTGGGACGCCGATATGCTCATCCTGAAGTGACGCTCCATTCATTCTCGCTACACCGGTATCTTGATGCGATCGATCAGGATGATTGGGCAGGTGTGGCCGCACTGATGACCCAGTCCGCAGCCAAACTGGCGCGCGTCGGTGCCGGCATGATTATTTGCCCCAATAATACGTTGCACAAAGCCTTCAGCCTTGTGGAATCGCCGGTATCGTGGCTCCACATTGCCAGGCCCGTGGTGAGTGAGGTGGTCGCTCGCCGGTGGCATCGAGTGGGAATTCTCGGGACGCAAACGGTCATGGAGGGGTCGGTCTATCTTGAGAAGCTGCACCAGGCACATATCGACGTTGTGGCTCCCGACAAGAATGATCGATCTCGAATTCAGCATATTATTCGAAGCGAATTGGTCTCTGGACTGTTTGCAACCAAATCAAAGTTGTTCATACAGAAGGTGATTGCGGAGATGGCGCGTAATGGCGCAGAGGCAGTGATCCTTGGATGCACCGAACTGCCGCTGCTTCTTTCCGATCATCAGTCGGCCATGCCACTGCTGGATTCGACACGTCTATTAGCGAAAGCCGCGCTGCGTTATGGAGTGCAGGCGGAGGGATGGTTGGAGGGGGCGTCACCAATAGGTCGTCGAGCTGCGGCAAGTCCGTCAGAAACGGTCGATTCCGTTCCCGACCACATCGATCTTGCGCTGAATGAGTGAGTCAACAGGAGAGGAGTTGGGCGGGCCCGAAAGCTTTGAATGACTGAACAGGGATACGAATCTCATGCGTCTGATCTTGAAACAGCCTAGCATCCTTCCGGGATTCGGTCTGACTCTTGGGTTTACCGTTTTTTATCTCAGCCTGATCGTGTTGATCCCCCTCAGCGGACTCTTTATCAAGACGAGCGCCTTATCGTGGGGGCAATTTTGGGAGATGATCACGACCAGTCGTGCGATCGCGTCCTATCAATTGACGTTCGGGGCTTCGCTGATCGGAGCGCTCATTAACGGCCTGTTCGGTTCGATCATTGCTTGGGTGTTGGTCCGATACCGCTTTCCCGGGCGGGCCTTCATCGATGCTCTTGTGGATCTGCCGTTTGCCCTCCCGACGGCGGTCGCCGGTATTACGCTGGCCGCCATTTATGCGTCGAATGGGTGGCTTGGCCGCTACCTCGACCTTTTCGGCATCAAGGTGGCGTTCACTCCGCTGGGTGTGCTGGTCGCCTTGACGTTCATTGGGTTGCCGTTCGTGGTCCGCACCGTGCAGCCTGTCCTGCAGGACTTGGATAAAGAAGTTGAAGAGGCGGCCACGACATTGGGAGCCAACCGATGGCAAACCTTTCTGGCGGTGATTGTGCCGGAATTGTGGCCGGCTCTTCTGACGGGAATCGCCATGGCCTTTGCCCGTGCCGTGGGGGAATATGGCTCGGTCATTTTCATCGCCGGCAATATGCCGCTCAAGTCGGAGATCACCCCGCTCCTCATCATGACGAAGTTGGAACAGTATGACTATACGGGGGCCACTGCGCTGGGTGTGGTCATGCTGGTGGTCTCATTCGTCCTGGCCTTGGCGATCAATCTGCTTCAATGGTGGAGCAGTGCTCGCCACATGAATCAATAGGAAGAGGAAAATCATGAGCGTGCTGAGCACCACCGCCGACAAAGACCTGCAATGGAAAGATGCGATCACGACGGAGAGTTCGTTGGTCCGCCGACTGTTGATCGGCGCGGCAGCTTTGCATCTCACGCTCTTTCTCCTTATTCCATTGGGAGCTATTTTTGCTGAAGCGTTGAAGCATGGAGTGGGCGCGTATTTCGACTCATTCGCCAATGAAGATGCGTTGGCTGCCATCCGGTTGACGCTTCTGGTGGCGGCCATCGCCGTCCCGCTGAACGCATTGTTCGGAGTCGCCGCGGCTTGGGCCATCGCCAAATTCGATTTCGTCGGGAAGCAGGTTCTGATCAGTTTGATCGATATGCCTCTGGCCGTCTCACCGGTCATCTCCGGCCTCATTTACGTGTTGCTCTTCGGCGCGCAAGGGTGGCTGGGCCCATGGCTGGCGGAGCACGACATCAAGGTCATTTTTGCGTTGCCTGGGATCGTGCTGGCCACGATCTTTGTGACTGTGCCATTTGTCGCCCGCGAGCTTATCCCTCTCATGCAAGCGCAAGGGCGAGAGGAGGAGGAAGCGGCCCTCACCCTAGGGGCCTCCGGGTGGCAAATGTTTGCGCGCGTCACACTCCCGAATATCAAGTGGAGCCTCCTCTATGGAGTCATTCTGTGCAATGCGCGCGCGATGGGAGAGTTCGGTGCGGTCTCGGTCGTCTCCGGTCATATTCGTGGATTGACGAATACGATGCCGCTGCATATCGAAATTCTGTACAACGAGTACAACGCGGTGGCGGCGTTCTCGGTCGCTTCCCTCTTGACCTTGTTGGCGCTTGTTACCTTGATCGCAAAAACACTGATTGAACAAAAAGCCGCCTCTCATCATCAACGGAAGAGCGGGCAGTCCTGACAGGTGAAAGGCTCTCTACCCGCAAGGAGTTCATCATGAGTATTCAAGTCGACCATGTCACGAAGAAGTTCGGAGCCTTTACGGTGCTGAACGACGTCAATCTGCATGTGCGGTCGGGAGAATTGATCGCGCTGCTCGGCCCATCCGGGTGCGGCAAAACGACTTTGTTAAGAATTCTTGCCGGACTGGAAAGGCCTGATCAAGGGCGCATTTTCCTGCATGGCACAGAAGTGACGGATCATCGGATCACGGAGCGCCAGGTCGGGTTTGTCTTTCAACACTATGCGCTGTTCCGGCACATGACCGTGGCGGACAATGTGGCGTTCGGACTCACGGTGAAACCGCGAGCGCAACGACCATCGGCTGCACGCATACAGGAGAAAGTCGAGGAGTTGCTCACTCTTGTCCAGCTACAGGCCATGGCCGACCGATATCCGAGTCAGCTGTCGGGAGGGCAACGACAGCGTGTCGCCTTGGCCCGGGCGCTGGCCGTGGAACCAAAACTCTTGCTATTGGATGAACCATTCGGAGCGCTTGATGCCAAGGTTCGGAAGGAGCTCCGGCGCTGGTTGCGTCGGCTTCATGACGAGCTGCATATCACCGGCATTCTCGTCACGCATGACCAGGAGGAGGCGTTGGAAGTCGCCGACCGCGTGGTGGTGATGCATCAGGGGAACGTCGAGCAGATCGGCACGCCGGATGAAGTGTACGAAAATCCGGCGACGCCGTTTGTGTACCAATTCCTCGGCGATGTGAATGTGTTCCACGGACGCATGTCACAAGGACGGGGCATGGACGGAGAAGATCGGACAATTACACCTGAGTGGGAACATTTTCCCGAGGAACGAGAAGTGACGTTTGTGCGGCCTCATGACTTGGAGCTCAGCGTCAGTCGGACGAGCCCGACACAGCTTGAGGCGACCGTGCGCTTCGTCAATACTGCAGGAGCGCGCGTACATTTGGAACTCGAGTCGAAAGAGTCGTCGGAGCTGATTGCTGTGGAGCTGACGAGAGAACGTTATCGAGAGCTGAAACTCCAGCCGGGTAATGTCGTCTATCTCCATCCGAAGCAGCTGCAGGTTTTCAAGGTTCCTGCCACCTAATCCTGGATTCACGATCGCACGCATTCATGAGGACCATGGCGGCTTTGGCTATTGGTTTCGTGTGGGCGCCTCTGTTCTTGGGCTTGCCGGCCAGAGGTGTTGACGCGCGCGGCTTATCAGGAGTACTCCGACGGCTGGGAGCCAGATCCATGTCACTTCACTTGCCAGGATTTGAAAGGTCTGTCCGGTGAAGAAGTCGCTGATGCCGATCGGAGAGACAGCGACTGGTCGAAACGGAAAGAAATATCGGGTTGGATCAAATGGAGAAAAGAACGCCACACCGAGTCCGCCGTCCGTCAGCGCATCAAGCACACCGTGTGAGGCAGTACACAAGAACAGATATAGCCCTATCCCAACTTTCGTCGACGATGATTCCTGACGATAGCCGAGTGCGACGAGCGTGGTACTGAGCAGGCCGGCGAAGAAGAGGGAATGGGTCATGCCGCGGTGGCCCCAGAGATCGCCGTATTGAATGCCAAAGGCAAATCCGACCACATCGAGATCCGGCATAATGGAGCAGGCCGCACCGGTCAGGAGCACGGGCCACCTCATCGCGCGATGTGATACTGTCTTGCCGAGTGTGAGTGCCACGAACGCATGAGAGAATGCTGAGGCCATGAAGCCGTCCGGTGCTCACGTATGAAGATCAGGACCCATTCTCAAAGCCAATCTGCCGCCATGCCTCATAGACAACGACCGCCACGGCGTTCGAGAGATTGAGACTGCGACTCTCAGGGCGCATGGGGAGACGAATACGTCGTTCCGCTGCAAACGTGTCTATCAAATCGGCGGGGAGTCCACGGGTTTCTGGACCAAACAGAAACGCATCGTCTGGTGCGTAGGTGATGCGATCGTAGCGCTGGATATTCCGCGTCGAGACCGCAAACACACGACGAGTTTTGAACTGTTCGGCACACTCGGCCCAATTCTCATAGACGCTGAGCGTGGCAAACTCGTGATAGTCCAACCCGGCCCGTCGCAACTGCTTATCTTCGAGGGAAAATCCCAAGGGTTTCACCAGGTGCAGACGCACGCCGCTGTTGGCACAGAGGCGGATGATATTGCCGGTGTTCGGGGGAATCTCAGGTTGATAGAGAATGACGTTGAACATCTAAGGGACAGTGTAGCACGGCCGCGCTGTGCGGCACGACGATCCTGAGGTGGGTCGCCATGACACAGCTTAGGTTGCGGGGTGTGGAGAATTGTATCCGTGAGGATTGAGGCTCTGCCACTTCCACGTATCGGCGCACATGTCGGCAAGGGTTCGGTTCGCTTGCCAGCCGAGAAGGGCAGCCGCTTTGCTGGGATCTGCGTAACAAGCTGCGATGTCGCCTGGTCGACGAGGTGCGATCTTGTACGGCACGGGTTTGCCGCTGGCTTGTTTGAATGCTCGTACAATGTCCAGTACGCTGTACCCGGTTCCCGTTCCAAGGTTGACCGTGAGGCATTCCGTCTGATGCGGTACTCGTTCGAGCGTTTCCAGTGCCTTGAGGTGTCCGATGGCGAGGTCTACGACGTGAATATAGTCGCGTACGCCGGTACCGTCCGCCGTGGGATAATCATCACCGAACACGTTCAGATGCGAGCGTCGACCAACCGCTACCTGTGCCACAAACGGCATCAGGTTATTCGGCGTGCCCTGCGGATCTTCTCCGATCAACCCACTCTCGTGCGCGCCGACCGGATTGAAGTAGCGGAGAATCCCGATGCGCCACGAGGTGTGGCTTCCCGGGAGATCCCGTAGTATGTGCTCCACGATCAGTTTCGTTTGCCCGTAGGGATTGGTCGCAGAAAGCGGATGGTCCTCCGTCAACGGTAGCCGCTGTGGATCACCGTACACCGTGGCGGAGGAGCTGAACACCAGTGTCTTGACTCCACAGATTTCCATCGCTTCCAGCAGGCATAATGAACCGGTCACATTATGGCTGTAGTAGGTCAGCGGCTGTTGGACTGACTCACCGACTGCCTTGAGACCGGCAAAATGAATGACTGATTGGGCGCCACTTTCGCGCAGCGCTGTCACCAGCGATTCTCGGTCGCGGATATCGCCACGGATGAAGCGAAACCGCTTCCCTGTAATCTGTCGGACACGTTCAAGCGATTCCGGATGGCTGTTGCAAAAATTATCGAAGACGGTCAAGTCGTGTCCCGCCAAAAGCAGCTCGACACAGGTGTGAGAACCTATATAGCCGGCACCGCCTGTCACTAGAATCATACGTTGTCTCTCGCAAGGGTAATTTCAGAGATTGAGCTGACCAGAGTAGCGAGGTCATGAGGATAGGTCAAGACAGTGAACGAAGCCGCCCGGCAATTCGTGAGAGACGGTCCTGCAGAAGCCTCCCTGATACATTCTTTCGACTTCTTGATATAGTGGATTCCACGTGCTCAGAACTTCAATAATAGGAAGACGATGATGTCATCCGTGAGGCAAGGTGCTGCTGATCGGCCACGAGTACGTACAGAGGCTGTTCTCGTGTGGATATCGATCTCGGTGGTCCTGATGGCTGGTCCCTGCGTTGTCGCCGATGACGGATCAAGATTGTCGGCAGAACAAGTCGCCGAGCATGCCAAGACAGACTGGGAGAGCGGCGCGGTGACTGCTTCGCTCGACTTACTCAGGCAGGGGATACATGATTATCCACAAGAGCTTGCTCTCCAGAAGTTACACGGTGACATTCTGTCCACGTTGCGTGATCCGAAGGAAGCTGTCCAGGCCTATGATCGAGTTCTTGTTGCAGAGCCAGCTGCGCTGGATGTCCGTTGGGCGAAATGGGCGGTGCTGGTTCGGTGGGGACAGGAAGCTGAGGCGATTGCAGAGCTTCGTGCCATTGTACGGGTTGATGTCCAGAATCCACTGGCCCATTGGCGGTTGGCACAGGAGCTTCGAAAGATCGATCGTTTGGAGGATTCGCTCGAGTCCTATCAGCGGGCGGTGGAACTGAAGCCTGAATTCCTGGGCTGGCGACTGGCCTTGGCGCGTGCCCGCTTTGACGTGTTGGATTATTCAGGCGCGGATGCTGATCTTCGGTATGTATTGGAACACGTTCCGCCTGGTTCTCCCCTTGAGCTGCCGGCCAAGAACCAGCTTGCCCAGCTCCATGAGTCAATGGAGCGAGGGCGACGCTTCACCCCGGAGCTGACGCCCACAGCCTCTGCCACACAGCTGAAGGAATGGGCTGCCATGCGGTCGGATGCCTGGAAGTTGTTTGAGGCAGGGCGATACCGGGAAGCCGAACCGATGTATCGTCGGTTGCTGGTGCTCAACCCCAGTGATCCCATCGCCACCCATCAATTGGGACTGACGCTCATGCAATTGGACCGGTGCGAGGAGGCACTCGCGGTGTTCGGCAATATCTCGAACCTCAATCCAAACGAGGAAGATTTTGCAGATACGACGTTCCGGATGGGACAGTGTTATGTGAAATTAGAACGGTGGGACGAAGCCTTCATCCACTTTCAACTGTTGTATGACGCAGCCGTTGAGTTTGAGCAGGCGAATAAAGATGTTCCATTTCCGGCCGGCACTCGCGTGCTCGCGAAGGACAAAATCACTCGGTGGCTCGACAAAGTGAAGCCTCATGTACCTGAATCAGTGAAACTGAAGGAAGAAGAAGCGAATAGAGAACGCGAGGTGCGTGACCAGCCTGTACTATCGGAAGAAGCCCTCTATGCCAGGGCAACTGAAAGAATAAAGGCACAGAAGACGTTGGAAAGCGGGGCGGCGATTGCCGGTCGCGACGCAGATTTTAGCTGGTTTCGATTTGTGATTCCGGCGACTAAGGTGGTGCGGGATGACTTTCCAACCGGCGCTCACGAGTTCATCCCCCTGAATCCTGGAGACATATTCTCGACCACTCAACCGGAAATTTATTTGGTGTTTAGACTGGTGTCGGATTCATTCGATGCAGTGCCATTGACCGCGCGCTGTTCAGTCGAAACTCGTGACATGATGGAAGACTCACCGACAATGGTCCAGGATCGCGTCATGACCACCACAAACGACCGATCCGGTTATTTTCTCCTCACTCCTCCCCAAATGGGCTGGTCTCCAGGCCTCTATCGGTGCGGCCTCTTTGCCGGAGAGCAAACATCGGCCTATTCCTATGTGGACGAAGTGCGGTTTAGGATCGTCGAAGCTCGTTGACTATCAAATCCATTGTTCCATTCCTCGAAGCTATTTCCCTCACCTAAAGAGCCGAGCAACGAGCTGATCGCGACTGATTTCGAAATGGGTTGCGACATCACTAAGAATCGCCGAAAGCGTTCCGATACGAAGGGGTGAATGTTGTGGGATTGTTACGTGGTGCTCGCCATGCTGAAGAGTGGTGAGGCGGAAATGGCTCCCGGTCTGACGAGTAATGGAGTAATCAAGCTGGCGAAGTGCTTAGGCAAGATCGTTTCCAGACAGATCGCGGGGAAGCCTCATACCGCGATGACTTCTTCGCGGACATGGTGGAGACGAACCACTTTTGGACCTTTTCCTGCATCAAAATGGCAACGAACTGCCTCCCTAACCTTTTCGGGTAGTTCAGCTAGGGTATCGGCTTCAGTAAAGATTGATTGACCGAGTGCGCGGGCAATAAAGCCCCCCTCGGGGGCTTCTTCGACAATAAAGATCAGTTCGCTCATCACGAGGCCTCATAAAGAAGACATTGGCCATCGTAGCCCGGTGTCATCACGTTGTCCAGCCCTGCGGGATTCTTATGAACTTTCGTTGCACAACCAGTTTTCCCTTCATCAGCCACATTGAGTACAGTGTCGTTCCAGCCTAAGTGGACACATGTTCCCAGAACGACAGCTGCAATTGATCTCTCTTTCCCCTCAGAGGTAGACTGAGGGCGTGATTCCTCCCAAAACTCCTGCAGTAAGAAATTGGCATCTGAGTGGCATGATTGCGCGATCCGTCGGCATCATTGCCATTGCCCTCGGCTTCGTCATCGGCATGTACGGTCTTGACCATCCAGACTCACCGTGGCTTCAGACTGCCCTGGGCTTACTTGTGGCCGGGATGATGGCCCAAGGCTATGCGCTCTACTGTTCGATCAAGCGGATGCAGCAACGGAATACCTGATCAGGCTTCCCTCGGCTCGCGTGACAAGTCTCAATACCACCAGCATCAGCCGTCACTGACCAGCTTGTGATTGAGGTTGCTAGGAAAGACTCTCTCTATCATTTCATCCTTTCATTTCACTAACGACATTTGATTTCGGCAAATCATCGCTTTCATGTGCGCATATCCAAGGTCAATGAGGGCTTCAACCCGATCTTCAAGTAGCCACTGATTCAAAGTATCTATTTGGGGAAATTGAGGATCACGGGCTACCGGGTAAATCTGATCGACTAGGTGTTTACTAAAGTACAATTCAGGAGTCTTCTCAGCTCCCCCAACAGCGCATTGCTCATCAGGAACGGAAGCAGGAGCAGTTGTTTGTTTGGTTCGGTCAACAGATAATTTTAAATATCGCACCTCAAGCTTCGCAGCATCGTTTGCAGCTGTATCTGTCGCCTTACGGGGGAGGAGAATCGATCCTTCCATTAATGGATGTTGCCAGGTTGATATTGGTGGGTCGCACTCAATAGAGCCATCCGGACAGACAACTGGATTCAAGACGACCTTTTTAAGGTGGTCATCAATATCACGAACAGTCAGACGCATTCCCAGGCCTTCACTCATATGCTTTTTTAATGCGTAGTACCCTTCAAAGTGAAACCAAGGGTCGTGTTCTGCATCTACAATGGTGATCACCTCACATTTGCGCTTGGCCAACGCGTAAGCACCAAGATTTTCAGAGAACGCCCCATCGGCAAGGTACAATAACTTTGACTCCCCGCCGCTGTTAGTAGGGGCATAGATTTCAAGCCCTAGGCCTAGATCGATGGATGCTCGCATGAAATGCAATGGCTTGTTCAACGGTACATCGAGCGCAGCTCCAGATGCCATTACATATTCGATCAGTGATTTGTCCAGTGCCTGATTTCTGAATGCACCGAGTTGTGTTGTAACAGCTGCATATCCCGCTGAATCAGAACCCAGCATGAGAGGGGTGACTTCAAGCATCCTTTTTCTCTCGAATATCTTGGCGTCCTCACTATCGTACGCGGTTGTATTAAGGATTGGCCAAGGTAGGTGGTGTCTTGTGACAAAGGTGTTGAGTTCGCTGAGGGAGGGGATTATGCGAGAAACGTCGCCATAATTTGCATAAAACTCACTCAGCCTATTGCGGTAAATAGACCTAAGAATTCTATCCTGTTCGAACAGCAACGGGTCACCAACCCTCCTGCTGATATAATTATTGGGGAAAAAATAGGGTAGGTTCCATGCATTGAAGACCATCCCCGCGGCTGTAGTAGAAGCTATATTGAGCGCATCATGTTTCCTATAATGCAATTGAGTGTGCCCCTCTACAAAGGTTCTGAGGTTTCCATCCGTAAAGAGAGGCTTACTCGACACTCCCGTCTCCGATTTAGATTGTCCATTTTGGCTATAAAGGCTGGTGTAGTACAACATCATTGCGTACGTGCCACCTGAGACACCGGAAATTATGTCGAGTGAATCGAGCTGATCAAACTCGCTCAGTGCTTTCATGACACCAATAGCGTAAGAGGCAGCTCGCATGCCTCCCCCGGAGAGAGCTAGGCAGTGCTTGGGTGGCTTGGATACATGAGTGGGAAGTAACGACTTGTCGGGGTGAGCTGAATCTGTTTTGGCTTCATTAAGCGTTCCGAATTGTGCGCAGGCAGATGAGGATATGGAAAGGGCGAAGAGGATAATTCCCAAATTAATCATTCGTGAGGTATCGCGCATTTGTCCGCCTAAATAGCAATTGTGAGGCCTTCCGCTTTGAAGGCATGGGAATCTATCACTGATCAGGGAGTTAATTGTTTGGCTTGAGGGGTTGGCCTTTATTTCGTTCGAGTAATTTTCAGTTGAAGGATGCCTTTGTTATTGAAATAGCGACCGTTCATATCATTTGCGTATAAATAGATCTCCCCAGTTTTTCCCATCACAATTGACAGCCAGTCTGACGATAATGTGACTCTGCTGGTTTCAGGGAGGCTTTCGGAAGAGTTGAGCCTTTCATTGAAGACTGCAAAGCTACCTTCATCAGCTTTTCCCACGGTGCCCACCAAGGCATACCAATTGGCCTTTGGAGAACGTTTTAACAAGCTGAACGCGTGGCCGATAGATCTGGAGAGGCCAGTTGTCCAACCATCTTCCGGCGTTGATTTGACATCACCATCAACCCATTCTTCTGTGCGCTCCACGATTTGGAAGGCATATTCCTGTCCCTTCTCCACTTTAATACCGGTCCTATTCCATGGCCTACAAGCACAGACCTGAACTATTGCATGGCTTATGTTGTCGGTGACACTTCCTGGTGCTGGTAATTCGGCTGGACTGACAAGTTCGGTTGGCTCTAGCATGCAACTACTACGTTCGCAAGTATCTGGTTTGGGTAGTAAGGCGCACCCACCCACGAATAGGTAAACCAGGGAAAAGCAGAATCGATATAACTGCGAGCGAGTAGCCAATACCTCAGTAATTAAAGTGGCTAATTGCCTTCCCATGTAATGCCTTCGACAGGTGCATTGTCATGAGGTCGTTCCACATTTATTCTTGTACGTAGGGTCGAGATAATTTCTTACATGATGCTCGCCAAGGCTTACATATGCCAAAAATTGCTGTTTTGTCCATGACTGGTCTTTGGTCAGATAATGTGGGAACTTAGGGTCGTCTCCCTGTTTATACCAATCGTGAACAATGGGTCCGTAGCACGTGTTGGCTAAGATTGGGTCGGCCAACACAGCACGGCTAGCACTGAGCTTGATATAGGTTATATCAACTTTCTGTAGTTTGACAGTTCCGTCCTCGGCCAGAATTGGAAAACCATCGAGGGAGCCTTCATAGACGGCAGTCTTGCAGTCATAGCTAGATCCTTTGTCCGATCCCTTCCTCACGCAATTGTCATCAGCGGCTTGTTTTATGACAATGTCGGATTCAAACTTGGGAAATCCAGGGATTCTTAGTGACGCCCCATACTCTTTGTGTAAATGCTGACTTAATCTTCTAAAGTCTTCAAAAGAGTAGGCTGGATCTTCGCCAGCATCCACGACCAAAATGTTTTCACAAGAGCGGCGGACCAAAGAAAACACTCCGAGGTTTTCGCTGTGACCTCCATCGGTGAGGACAATAGCGTTTCCAATAGCCCTATCACCTTCATCAAGGGCAGGGAGGCGGTACCCTAGGTTTGACTTGGACCAATATTTCAAAAATATTTGTTGCCACCAATCTAGACGTTCGTTCTCGCCATCCAAAGCAGCGCCAGCGATCGATACAACGGTAGCAAGGTCACGCGGGAATCGCTCGTCAGTCCGCACTTCTTTGCCAAGGGCGGTTAGTGGCAGAAAACCAACTCCAGAAGATCCCATCCGCAATTGGGTGAATTCAAACACTCGTCCAGACAACGGAATGCGGTCCTCATACTGACTGTACTGGACCGTAGCGTTGATGACGAAGTACGGGGATTGGTCACTGATCACCGTGTGTAGCTTCTCTAAGGGGATAGGAGACAATGCTAATGCTTCTTTCTCGTCTGTTATATCGTTCCGATGGAATGTGTCTGCTATTCTGCGAGCGTAGAAAACACCATCTTCTGATCTATGCTGATAATCTGCTGCAGTGCACATCGGACCAACCGGAGGGAGGTGCAAAAAGATTTGTGTACCCAACCCTGAACACCCTGAGCGCTCATCAAGTGTTGGCCACTTCACCGGAGAAGTAGTTTTAAAGCCCCGACCGACTGTGTCTACCGTTCTTACAAACTCCGCTCTCTCAGCCAAGTGGTCAAGCGGTTTATCGCTCAAAATATCCGCGTCGCTTTGCTTGGTTCCTGCCAAACGAGACTTATATTGTTGGGCTAGGTACCAGCTCAAGGCGTATGAACCTCCGGAAACCGCAGAGACAGCGTCGACCTTGCTCCATAGTCCTGTGTTTTGAAGGCCCTTCATTACTCCTAAGCTAAATGCAGCTGATCGAATGCCACCACCTGATAATGCCACACACTGCTTAGGCGCTTCGGAGCGATGAGCCGGATTACGATGAAGAGGCCACTCATGTTCACGAAACCACCGGAGATCTTCCGCATTAGCCTTGGCAACTTGCCGAAGTTGGTCCGTTGATAAGTCGGTCGAGGGCATTAGGAATGGAACGTGCTCTGTGCCAGTTTTGATCAGAACTGAGGCTGGAGCACATCCAAGGACTAAGGAGATCGTCAAGACAACAAAAAACCGCATAATGTTTCTTCTCCGAACTTGAAGTATTCGAAAAAACTTTATCGACTATCACCTTCGAACAACTGTAGGGCGTTGTTTTTGAGTTCGGGGCGGAACGGAAGTGCTTCTGAGTGCTTAATGAACATTTCCTTGGGAAAATGGTGGGTAAAAGGTCGCAAGCTCAAGGCTTCTTCGCCACCACTTTCCCGTTTTCCCACACGTAGACCGGCGTTCCATACATCTTGGCGGTTTTGCGAGCTGTCTTAGCAGCTCGGCGGAGTGCGCGTCCGACAGCTTCAGAAAAGGCTTTCGTCTCTTTCTTCCTTGTTGCTTTCCTCATGGACCTTCCTCCAGCAGTCTTGGAGTATCGCCTGAGTTCTCATAGACCGACCAGGTGTCGGCTAATGGGCGATAGAGCGTATGGAAATTCTGCCAACTCCGATGGAAGCGCCGTATGACATCGACACGCGGCACATTATGTCCACCTTGTTCAACTCTGGTAGCGATGCGTTGTAGCGCGAGCTTGGATGATGACAGTGAAAGAAATACAATTCTGATCGTATACCCTGTCGCTTTCCAGCTCTGCAACAGATGCAGGTAGGTTCTTCCACTCAGAGTACTTTGCAAATGCAAAACTCTTCCGCGCGCCGACTAAACGGCTCAGTTCTTGAACGACTAGACGACCCGCATGCCTTGCTGCCAGTTCCGGACGAAGAGGTGATAGTCCACCGGCGATGAGATCGGCATTGACAAAGTGAACCACATCAGTTTCACGAGGTAGGTATTCTCTAGCGAACGTGGTCTTACCCGAGCCGTTTGGTCCGGCGATAACAATGCATCGAGGATGTAAAGCTGTTCGTTCGTTCACTCTATCAATCAACCTGCCACGGGCTGCTGATAATCCACTTCGATCTTGAAGCCAAGATCTTCGATCATGCCCCAGACTTCAGGAGCCGGAGCGCCAGGTGTCGTCAGGTATCCGTTCACGAAGACGGAGTCAGCAGGATAGAGTGCTAATGGCTGGAGAGATCGAAGATTATGTTCCCGGCCCCCGGCGATGCGGATTTCCGTCCGTGGGTGGAGGAACCGGAAGAGGCAGAGTACTTTCAAACAGCGTTGAGGTGTGAGGTTGTCGGCCTGTTCCAATGGGGTGCCGGAGACGGGGGTGAGCATGTTCAAAGGAATGGAATCCGGCTTGACGTCTTGCAGGGCCGTGGCTAGTTCAATCAGATCTTCGTCTGACTCACCCATGCCGACGATGCCCCCGGAGCAAATTTCTAAGCCCGCTGCGCGTGCGTTCTTGATCGTGGCGAGCCGGTCTTGAAATGTGTGGGTGGTGCAGATCGACGCGTGGAAGGCTTCGCTGGTATTCAGGTTGTGATTCACCCGGTCGACGCCTGCTGCTTTTAACCGCTTCGCTTGGGATTCGCTCATCAAGCCGAGGGAACAGCAAATTTGAATCGGAACCTCCAGCTTGATGGAGCGCACCGCTCCGGCAATTTCGTCGATCTCCCGATCCAAAGGACTCCGTCCACTGATGACGATGCAGTACCGCTGGGCTTTTGAGGCAGCGGCTTGTCGGGCGCCTTCCATCATCTGTTTTTGGGGGAGCAGATTGTACCGCTCAATCGGGGCCGTCGAGATCGATGATTGCGAACAGTAGTGACAGTCCTCCTGGCAAGCCCCGCTCTTGGCGTTTTGAAGCATTTGGAGACGCACAGTTCGACCAAAGTATTTGGATCGTACTTGAAACGCTGCGTGCAACAGGGCAAGCAGGTCATCGTTTGGTGCATTCAAAACGGAGTGGCATTCTTCTCTGGTCAGGGCTTCGTCATGGAGCGCTTTGTCCGCCAACGTCATGTAGGTCATAAGGTCCTCAATAAATGATAGGACAGATGATTTGTTGAGATTGAAGTCTGTTCAATTAAGGGGGCAACGAATTGCAGCCTCGCCCGCTCAAGTATGCAGCAGGTATCGGCGGGAAAGCTACACGGTTTCAAACGGAGAAGCAATGCCTCGGTATGGTACGGATGGGCTGGGAGAGGGCTCTTTCTCCGGGTTAGTCGAAACCTGACTGGTCTCGATCCAGGGGAGGGCCGTGAGTGTATTCCACTTTGAACAGTGGCGGCACCGACCTGTCCATTCGACGGATTCCTGTTGGCATTGGGTACAGATATACGGCACCACCACGCGCTTCTTGAAGCTCAGGGCTTTCTTGAGCGAGGTAATCGCCTCTTCGAACTGCTGTTTTCGTAAGTATAGATTAGCCATGATCTTGTGGTAGTCCAGCAGATGATCCTGCGGACCTTCGATCGTTGAGAGAAGGTCAAACGCTTCATCTACCATTTCGAGCCGGTAATAGAGTTTGCCCAGGTAGAACTGGAGCACGGGATTCTGTGGGTCTTGCTGCAGCGCGTCCTGATAGACCCGGATGATTTCGCTGGGTTCGCCTTGATCCAGGAATAGCTCCTCCAGTCGATGGAGAATGATGATGCTTCTGGTGCGTGTGTAGACCTTTTTGAGAATCTCAACCGCGTCTTTTGTTTTTCCCTCATGAATCAGAATTTCCCCGATGCCGATATAGGCGGGGAGGAAGGCGCGGTCTTTCTTAATGGCGCCACGGAAGTATCGTCTGGCCTTGTCGGGATGGCCGCGTTCAAGCAGTTGGCGACCCACTTCATACATACACCCTAGAAGCAGCGCGGACTCTGCCTGCTTTTCTTGGGCGGGGAGGTTGGCTTTGAGCAGGCGGTGTTGGATTTCGAGCGCCTCATTCCATCGCTCTAGCCGGATGTTGAGGTCTCGTTTTCGGATCAAGGCTGTGAGGTTATCAGGTTCGATCTTGAGGATTTGCTGAAGAGCCTGCAGGGCTTCTTCATACCGCTTGGCTCCTTCGAGATCCTTCCCTAACTCCAGTAATACTTCGATGTTCCGATCGTCCACCCGCTGCGCATGTTGGTGGAGTCGGATGGCTTCTGAAAAGTTCTGTTCCGAACGATAGATGTTTCCCAGCCAGAGCAGTGAATCGACTCTGGTCGGATCGATCGCAAGGGCTTTTTCCAATAGCGTGATGGCTTCCGACGTGCGTTTCGACATGAACGCATGGGTTCCATCTCGGTGAAGCGTATCGACCTTTTCTTTGCGGCGTACGAGACGTTGACTGCGCCAATTGAGGATGAGGTGGGCGGTCTGTTGCAAACCGACGACGAATGTCGCGAGGACGGCTCCGCCGGCCATTGAGATGAGTATCAATGTGACGGGGCTGAGATCGAACGCCACTCCGGGACTGGTATGAATGATGACCGTACCTGGGTTGAGCTCGCGGAAGTAGCCGTACACAAACACGCCAGCACTGATGAGAAAAATGGTGATCAGCAGTTTAAACATCGCTTAAACCATCTTCTACGAACGTGCCTTCCGGGTCAGCCGCTCCTTTGCCTCTGGAGTCGGTGCCGAGGCCTTGTCTGAAATAGGAATCTGCCGCGCGTCACTCCACAGACGTTCGAGCGCGTAATGCGATCGGGCATCCTGTCGAAATACATGGGCGACCACATCGCCAAAATCGATCAGGACCCACTGGCCTGAAGTTGTCCCTTCAAGACTCAGTGGCCGTTGATTCACTCGAGACAGCGCGTCGACGATCGAATCAGCGACTGCGCGCGTCTGCCGATCGGATTCGGCCGAACCCAGGACCAGGTAGTCAGCGATTGAGGTCAGCGGGGCGACATGGAGGACTTGAACATCAAGGGCCTTCTTGTCGAGCATCGCGTTGGCGACGGCGAGGGCTGTGGCCTTAGATGTGCGTGCGATTACGGTCCTCCTGATAAAGGCTATGCTGAAGTATATAAGATTCAACCGGGGGGGGCAACATATTTGCCAGTGGTAGGCCGCATTGTACCCTCCTCCTGATCTCCGAGGCAGAGATGAGACAGGGGGGAAGCGTTAAACAGGTGAGACCAGATGAATCAGGGACAGCGAGCTCCATCTGGTCTAAGGTACCGAGATCCAGTTGCCGAAGGGCTTGTGCATCCAGGTTGGATAGTAGGGGCATTTTGCTGAGGGATTGGAATGACTGTCTCGGGCGGGTGACGACCACAAAATGGCAGAGCCGTAGAAGTTGTTCAGGGGCTCTCCATGTGGAGAACTCGAGAAAGGCATCTAAGCCAATGATAAAGAACAGGTTCCATGATGGACCATATTGGGATTGGACTTCACGAACAGTATCGATCGAGTACGACTTCCCTACCCGATGGAGCTCAAGTGCCGAGACTTCGAAACCGGGGGTTTCAGCGATGGCCAGTTCGACCATTTTGAGGCGAGTCTGTGCGGGGGCCAGTGATCCGCTCTGTTTGTGAGGTGGGTCACCGGTTGGAATAAAGAGAACTCGAGTGAGTTGCAGGCGTTCATACACCTGATGGGCGATCGTGAGGTGGCCGTTGTGAATAGGGTTGAAGCTGCCACCGAGAAGGCCGAGGCGTTGCGGACTCGAGGACTGAGCGTTGAGGGCTGAATGCTGAGGATTTGAAACGTTCATAACTCAGGACCGGCGGCCTCAGCGCTAAAGAATCACGAGATTGTCGCGGTGAATGACTTCCTCATACTCTTGAGAACCGAACTGTTCCTGAATGACGGTCGTCTTGAGGCCTTTCATCCGGTCTAAAAGTTCCGACGACACGTTTACTAAACCTTTGGCAAATTCCTTTCCATCCGGATCGAAGCAACTCACCGGATCACCGACTTCGAATGACCCGATGACCTTACGAATACCGGATGCGAGCAGGCTTTTCCCTCGTTGCGCAAGGGCATCGACGGCCCCTTGGTCGAGATGAAGCTGGCCACGCGGGCGAAGCGTGAACGCGATCCAATGTTTTCGGCTGTTCAGGCGGCGCTCTTTTGCCAGAAACAGACTTCCGCCGGTTCCTGTCGTCAACGCTGTAGCGAGGAGCCCCGCTCGTTCTCCATTGAGGATCAAGGTAGAGATTCCGTACTGGCCGACTTTCTTAGCCGCCCGGAGTTTGGTGGCCATGCCCCCTGTGCCCTCAAAGGTACTGGACATGCCGGCCAATCGCTCGATGTCATCCGTGATAGCCGGGATGAACGGGATCAGGGTCGCAGAAGGGTTCTTGCGAGGATCTGCTGTGTACAGCCCATCGACGTCCGATAAAATCACCAGGAGGTCTGCATCGGCCAGGTGAGCCACTTCACTGGCCAGGGTATCGTTGTCACCCACTCTGATCTCATCGACTGCGACGGTATCATTTTCATTGATGATCGGAACGATACCAAAATCAATCAGTGCCGAAAGGGTATGACGGGCGTTGAGGAAACGGCGGCGGTCTTCAAGGTCCTGGTGGGTGAGGAGAATCTGCGCCACCTGAGTCGAAAGACGCTCGAAGGCCTTTTCGTAGGCCCACATCAGGCGACTTTGTCCCACCGCTGCCGCAGCCTGCTTCACAGGAAGGTTTTTCGGATATTCTTTCAGTTGCAGTTTTTTGATGCCGGAGACGATGGCACCTGAGGAGACGATCAGGATCTCTCGTCCCTGTTTCTTCAGGGTGGCGATTTCGTCGGCCAATCGATCAATTCTGTCGGGGCGTAGCCCTTCAGCACGCGAAGCGATCAGGCTACTGCCGATTTTGATGACGATTCGCGTGGCCTGCGTTAGGACTGTGTCTCGCATGGCAGCATCCGTAACAGATCGACCTGTTTTCCGACGTAGAGGATCAACTGATCCAGCCTTGTATTTGTGGCGGCTGAGATCGGGAAGCAGGGATAGCCTCGGTCCCGGCAATAGGCTTGAATCTGTTCCAGCCGTTCGCCGGCTCCAGCGACATCAATCTTGGTTGGAACAACGGCGAAGGGGCGGGTGGTCAGACCTTGGTCATAAGCGGCCAGTTCTTGCCGGAGGGTCTCAAAACTATTTTGGGGGTCGTCGGTCGCCCATTCCGAGACGTCGATCAAGTGGAGCAAAAACGCGGTTCGTTCGATATGGCGGAGAAACTGCACTCCCAAGCCTTTTCCTTCGTGTGCTCCTTCGATCAAACCGGGGATATCGGCGACCACAAAACTGCGGTCGGATCCCCATCGGACGACGCCAAGATTAGGAATCAACGTGGTGAAGGGATAATCGGCGATTTTCGGACGAGCAGCAGAAATGGCAGAGATCAGGGTCGACTTTCCCGCATTGGGAAATCCAACGAGACCAACATCAGCCAGTAACTTGAGTTCGAGCCGTAGGGCACGCTCTTCACCGGAACTCCCCGGCGTGCACTTGGTTGGCACGCGATTGACGGATGTGGCGAAGTTGCTGTTGCCCTTTCCGCCACGCCCTCCTTGGGCGATCACGGCTGTTTGGCCGTCCTCGGTAAAATCCGCGAGGATGTCCTTTGACTGGTCATCGTAGACAATGGTTCCGACTGGTACCCCGATCGTGACGTCATCCCCTGAACGTCCGGTACAGTTGGAGCCACCACCGGGTTTTCCGTCTTGTGCCTCGTAGTGGTTTTGATATCGAAGGTCGAGCAGGGTCGTCAGCCGATGCGATGCAGTCATGATGACGTCACCGCCATGACCGCCATCACCACCATCCGGTCCGCCGCGAGGGACAAACATCTCCCTGCGAAAGCTACAGATGCCGTTCCCGCCTCGACCAGCCCGTACTGTCACACGTACTTCGTCGACAAACATGGGTGCCAGTTTCCTACAGTCGAAAGTGAGGAGATAGAAAAGTACCCCTAACCATGAGACGAAGAAGCAGGGAGAATCGATGTCTACCCTGCTTGTAAGGGAGGGAGTAGAAAGGGAAGGCTAAGACTGAGCGGAGCTTGGATACACACTGACTCTTCGTCTACCGCGTCCACCTTCAAACTTGACCACACCAGTTGTCTTGGCGAACAACGTGTGGTCTCTTCCCAGATCCACATTGAAGCCAGGAAAGAACTTGGTCCCGCGCTGGCGGACGATAATGCTGCCAGCCGTGACTGTCTGACCGCCATAAGCCTTCACTCCCAAGTATTGGGGGTTACTGTCACGACCGTTGCGTGATGATCCGCCGCCTTTGTTTGTTGCCATGGTCGGTCCTTCCTTCCTACACGAATTTATGCCGTTGCAATACCGGTAATCAGGAGCTTGGTGAATCCTTGCCGGTGCCCACGAGTACGTCGGTAGTTTTTGCGGCGTTTCTTCTTGAATACGGTAATCGATCGAGTCCGTCCATGACGCACAATTTCTGCGGTGACCTTGGCTCCGGCAACGAGTGGTTGCCCGATGAGGACCGTGGCGTCACCGTGCACGAGACGGACCTGGTCGAGTTCCACTTGCGCGCCGACATCGCCAGGCAGGCTTTCAACCTGAATCGTCGCCCCTGTTTCTACCCGATATTGCTTACCACCTGTTTCTACAATCGCGTACATATCTCTTCTCCAGTCTTGAGGAACGGTTCATTTAACATGTGCGTGTGAGAAGTGTCAAGCCATCGGGGGTGTCCCGCTTGATCGGTGATCATTCGCGTCCCCCTCTTTTGTGGGCTAGGATCATCTCCAAGTCGCCACGTATTCTTGCGCCATAAAACATCACCGCCGTCGATGTGGTGGCGACCGATCATTCCACCACAAGAGAGTGATGAAAGCATGGCGCATACCAGTAAGTTTGTGATTCGGACCTATCACCGGATTCCCATTCGATGTGAAGCCTATTATATGGGTGGTGACTTCCTCGGAAAGGGAACCGTCATGAACCTCTGCCGGAACGGGTTTCGTGTACTCGGCGACCATCAAGTCGTCCCAGGAATGGAACTCGTTGTCCGTCTCTCTCTACCGGATCAGGATGCGCCGGTGGAGATCCAACGCGTCGCTGTTCGGTGGGTTCGTGGGCTGTTGTTTGGGGCAAGAATCGTGACGATGAGCCCGAATGGAGAAGATCGAGTTGCCACGTTTCTGAGCGCTCGCCTTCGTGCCTATTGTGCCTCTTCCTAAATAACCTACTCACTCAAAATGGACGTAGGAAGCCACAGCGCGTACGCCGTGGGCAAATGTGTTCCCATGTTCCATGATGGCCGTATCGGTCGAGTTGTTCTTGAAGCTGGCTGAGAGTTCGTTTGCTTGACCCGAGGTCAGCTGCACGCTATAGTCCCTCACGTAAATCAAGACAGTATCTTTGTGATCCGTCGCTGGAGCGCGCACTCATATGTTGGAGCCGGTTGAAAAAATTTGGATGGACGGGAAGTTCGTGCCCTGGGGGGAGGCCAATGTCCATGTCCTCACCCATTCATTACATTACGGTCTGGCAGCTTTCGAAGGTGTGCGCTGTTACAAAGGCAAGTCAGGATCCGCTATCTTTCGGCTTCAGGAGCATGTCGATCGATTATTCGACTCGGCACACATCAGCATGATGGTCATGCCGTACGATAAGAAGCAGATGACCGAGGCTATCGTTGAAACGGTTCGTGTGAATCGACTGGATGCCTGTTACATCCGCCCGTTGGTCTTTATCGGGTATGGGGCGATGGGGGTGCATCCGGGGGACAACCCGATTCGAGTGGCCATCGCCGCGTGGAAGTGGGGAGCCTATTTAGGAGAGGAGGCTCTTGCTAATGGGATGCGCGCTTGCGTGTCTTCCTTCACGAGACACCATGTCAATGTATCCATGACCAGAGGGAAGATCTCGGGGTATTATGTGAACTCTATTCTGGCGAAACGACAAGCGAAGGCCGATGGATATGACGAGGCGATTCTTCTCGATCCGGAGGGATATGTCGCCGAGGGAACAGGCGAGAACGTATTCATCATCCGCCGGGGTGTGCTCAAGACGACGCCGTTGACATCGGTGCTGGAGGGGATTACGAGAAATTCCGTCATTCAATTGGCGCAAGAGCGGAACATCACGGTCGTCGAAGAACGGTTTACGCGTGATGAAATGTACATTGCCGATGAAGTATTTGTGACAGGGACGGCTGCTGAACTGACTCCGGTCCGAGAGATCGACAATCGCCGTATCGGGACCGGTACACCCGGGCCGATTACGCGCGCGCTCCAAGACACCTTCTTCTCAATCGTACGAGGGGAAGATTCCAAGCATCAATCCTGGTTGACCAGAATCTAGCTATCACAACACTTCTTAGCCATGTTATTGAGAGGAGCCAGGGGGCTCCTCTCAATAGCTACATGTCTGTGAACAACGAACAGGTCGTTTCTTGCAATCGATTAATGGCCAGCTGAGGGAGATTCCCCTGAGGAGGAGTGAGACTCTCCAGACGGTTGAGCAGGTGGCGCAGCCGGAGCAGGTGTCGTCTCGCTCTTGTGGTCGAGGTCGATGATTGTCGAGGAGACATTTCGCTGTTTGGCCAAGATGGCCAGGCTGAGTGACGTCACCATAAAAATGGCCGCAACGAACACGGTCAACTTACTGAGAAAGTTAGCAGGGCCACGGCTTCCGAACACCGTTTGGCTGGACCCGCCAAAGGCGGCTCCGATCTCCGCCCCTTTCCCAGACTGGAGCAGAATCGCTCCAATCATCAGAAAACAGATGAATACGTGGACAACCACGATTAGCGTGTATAACATGAACGTTCAGACTCCGATGGATCGTGTAGTGCTAGTAAGCCTCGCGATTGTAGCAAAAGAATCAACTTGGAGACAAGCGCCTCCGATGAGTGCACCATCGATCTGGTCCGAGGCCAATAAGGATTCGATATTCTGCGGCGTGACACTTCCTCCATACAGAATCCTCGTGGTGTCGGCGACAGTTGATGACCAGGCGGAGGTGAGAAACTGTCGAATGGTGCGATGAGCCGCGACAGCTTGGTCGATTGTCGCTGCTTTCCCCGTACCGATCGCCCATATCGGCTCATAGGCAATGGCGATAGTCGCCACGAAGTCAGGGGACAGGCCAGATAAGGTTTCTTGTAGCTGTTGAGTCAGTACGGTATCGGTTGCCCCGCTTTCGCGCTGGGCGAGTGATTCACCGATACAGAGAATAGGGCGTATCCCTTGCGTGAGTGCGGCTAAGATTTTCTTGCGAATCCCATCGTTCTGTTCGCCAAAAATCGTACGTCGTTCCGAATGGCCGAGAATCACATAACGGCATCCGAGGTCCTTCAGCATCGAGGCAGATACTTCTCCCGTGTAGGCACCATGCTCCTCCCAGAAGAGGTTTTGCGCGCCAAGTTGGATCAGAGATTCTGAGCCTAGGACCCTGCCGACCGACTCCAATGCTGTAAATGGGGGAGCAACAACCAGTTCCACGCCTGTGAGAGGAGCTTTCGGGAGATGCTGGCTCAGTTCGCCGATAAACGTGGCCGCTTCAGACGCGGTCTTGTTCATCTTCCAGTTGCCGACAATGAGCAGTGTACGCACAGGATTTCCTGGTGGCATTGAGATGATACTGAGAAACCGTCGTCAGTTCTGGCGATCAGGCAATGCTGCAAGGCCAGGCAGCGTTTTACCTTCGAGTAGTTCCAGGGCGGCGCCACCACCAGTTGAAATAAATGACATGTTCTCTGATACACCGGCTCGATGAACGGCGAGAGCTGTTTCACCGCCACCGACGATCGTGAGGGCATATGCATCGGCAATGGCATGGGCCATGGCCAAGGTCCCCCTTGCGTAGGCGTCGATTTCAAAGACACCCATCGGTCCGTTCCATAGGATTGTCTTGGCGTTTTGGACCGCTTCATTGAAGAGCTTGACGGAGGCCGGGCCAATGTCGAGGGCGTACCACCCTTTCGGAATCTCCTGCACGGGGACAATCTTGGTTTCTGCACCGACCTCTCGGCTGGCTGCGACCACACAGTCGACGGGGAGGTAAAACTTGACCCCGCGCGAAAGAGCATGGTCTTCGATGCCTCGGGCAAAATCCAGCATGTCCATTTCGCAGAGTGAGTTGCCGATCTCCATGCCCTTTGCCTTCAAGAAGGTGAACGCCATGCCGCCACCGATGATGACCTTGTCGACTTTCTTGCCGAGATTTTCAATGACCCCGATTTTCCCGGACACCTTGGCGCCGCCCAGGACGGCGGCAAACGGTCGTACGGGATTGGCAACGGCCCCCTCGAGGTACTCGATCTCTTTTTTGAGCAAGGCTCCTGCTGCGGCATCTTTTATGTATTTGGTAATGCCAACTGTCGAGGCGTGGGCGCGGTGCGCGGCTCCAAAGGCGTCGTTGATGAACACATCTCCCAGCGAGGCCAGAGCTTTCGCGAAGCCATCGTCGTTTTTTTCTTCGCCGGTATGAAACCGGAGGTTTTCGAGCAAGAGCACATCTCCGTCCTTCATCTTGGCGACCAGTTTTTCGACGGCTGGTCCCATGCAATCCGAAGCAAAAAAGACTTCTTTCCCAAGGAGTCGCCCTAAACGCTTGGCCACAGGAGCAAGGCTGTATTTGGGTTCGAACGTTCCCTTTGGCCTACCGAGATGTGAACAGAGAATGACCTTGGCGCCTTCATCCACGACGCGATTGATGGTGGGCAAGGTCGAACGAATACGGGTGTCGTCGGTAATCTGCAACGACTCGTCTAGGGGGACATTGAAATCCGCCCGAATAATGACCCGTTTACCACGAAGTTGCACATCCTCAATCGTTTTTTTGTGCAAGTTCACGGAAAGCTCCTTGGTGTAGGTTCAATCAGCAGTCAATACTTCGGGATGAGATGAGCGATGGAGCTTGCCCGACCATCCCCGGCGCACTCAGTTACTTTGTCGTCGATTTTCCAGCCAGGACCTTGACGAGGTCGCGGACGCGGCAAGAATAACCCCATTCATTGTCGTACCATGCCGTGACCTTGACCATGCGTTTGTCGACGACATTGGTCAATGGGGCATCGACCGTGGCCGAATGAGCGTCTCCTTTTTGGTCGATGGAGACAATGGGGTCTTCCGAATACTTGAGAATACCCTTGAGACGGCCGTCCGCGGCCTTTTTGAATGCGGCATTCACGGAGGCAATGTCACAATCTTTTTCGGTTTCCACGGTGAGGTCGACCAGCGACACATTCGGCGTTGGGACTCGAATGGCTAGCCCATCCAATTTGCCCTTGAGCTCCGGGATGACGAGGTGGAGCGCTTTAGCGGCGCCGGTGCTCGTCGGGATCATCGACATGCCGGCGGCGCGGGCACGACGAAGATCCTTGTGCGGCAGATCGAGGAGTTGCTGGTCGTTGGTATAGGAATGGATGGTGGTCATAATGCCGTGCTTGATCCCGAAATTTTCCAACAACACTTTGGCTACCGGAGCAAGGCAGTTGGTCGTGCAGGAGGCATTGGAGACGATGTGGTGTGATTTGGGATCGAACTTTTCATCGTTCACGCCAAGGACGATGGTGACGTCCGGATCTTTGGCCGGGGCAGAAATAATCACATGCTTGGCACCGGCGGACAGGTGTTTCCCCGCCGCTTCACGGTCGGTAAATCGACCGGTCGATTCGATCACCACATCAATGTCCAAGGCTTTCCAAGGCAGCTCTTTGGGATCTTTGAGCGCCAGCACTTTGATCGGGTTTCCGTCGACGAAGATCTGGTCGTCCTTGGCTTCAACGTTGGCCGGTAAGGTGCCGTGGACTGAGTCGTACTTGAGAAGGTAGGCGAGCGTTTTCGCGTCCGTGAGATCGTTGATCGCGACGATCTGCAGGTCCTTGTCCCCCATTGAGGCGCGCATGACGTTGCGCCCGATACGTCCAAACCCATTGATTCCGATACGAATGGCCATGGTGTATTCCTCTACAGGCAAATGTGTTGATTGAGAACAGACAGGTGGTACAGCACAAAGCTGAATAGTATCGATGCTTTCCGTTCGTTGTCAAGATAGAAGGATGGGGTGTGTCGCGTAAAAATAATGATGTGCCAATATGCGGGATTCGGAGTCTGTCGAGGCTCCGGGAGTTGCTTCCGGTTCTGCTGGAAGGCTAGAGTTTCAAGCTATGTTGAACGATGGGGCGTCGGACCGATGAGCCAAACATTATTCGATCAAGCCATGCACGCGTTGGAGTGGCCGCGTATGCTCAAGTTCCTCGCCCTCCAAGCGCAGTCATCGATTGGACGTTCTCGATGTCAAGCACTGTCGCTGGCAAGCGAGCTGACGGATGCTCGTCACCGTCAACAAGAAACAAGTGAAATGGTCGCTTGGCTCGAAGAAAGTGATCCGATTCCGTCGTTAGGCTTTCCCGATATTCGTGAGCCATTGAGTCGGGCATCCAAGGGTGGTGTGCTTGAGGCCGGCGAACTGCGGGATTGTGCCATCGTGCTGGCCATGATGGCTGAGCTGGAACGCTATGCAGAATTTCACAAGGGCGAGACTCAACGGCTCGCGCAGGTCTTGGAGCCGCTTCGTGCCACGAAGGCGCTGCAAGGAGTGGTGTGGGCGATCGAGGCGGCTATCCATCCGGATGGGGGGATGAAAGAGACGGCCTCGCCGGAGTTGCGCCGTCTGACGCATCATGCTCAGAGCTTGAAGCAAGACATGCGGGATCATCTCGAACGGATTCTCCATTCGCGGCGATATGAAGAGGTGCTGCAGGAGTCGTATTTTGCTCAGCGAGAAGGGCGCTATGTTGTGCCGGTCAAGGCGGACATGAGAGGGAGAATTCCCGGGATCGTTCACGATGTGTCTGCGAGCGGAGCGACCGTCTTTCTTGAGCCACGGGAGTTGGTCGAATTGAACAATTCCATCAAGGTGGCGGATGTGGAGATTGAACGGGAGATACAGCGTATCTTGCGGGAGTTGAGTGCCGTCGTCGCCTCCAAGGGAGAGGTGATCAACCAGGGGTTGGAGGTGTTAGTGCAGTGCGATGTCATCAAGGCTAGGGCCGAGATGAGTCGTCGGCTGAAATGTCACCCTGTAATCTTGAATGAGTCCGGTCGCGTCATCCTCAAACAGGCTCGGCATCCGCTCTTGCTGCTTGCAAAGGATCAGGTCGTCGCCAACGATATCGACATGGACGAAACGGTTCGTGTACTGGTGATCTCTGGACCGAACACGGGTGGGAAGACCGTCACGCTCAAGATCGTCGGGCTCTTTGCCCTCATGGTTCGCGCCGGGCTGCATCTTCCCTGTGCGCCGGAGTCGGAGATGGCCATTTTTACCGATCTCTATGCCGATATTGGTGATGCCCAAGACCTGAGTCGCGATCTCTCCAGCTTCTCGGCGCATATGACGCAGATGATCCGGCTCCTCTCTGAACGTGCCGCCTGTTCGACGACCGAAGTTGCCGCTCCACCACGTTCGTTGGTGCTGCTTGATGAGCCGGTGACCTCGACAGATCCTCAAGAAGGGGCTGCACTCGCGGAAGCGCTGCTCTGTCGTTTGGCGGAACTCAATATGAAAGTCGTGGCGACAACGCATTATGGGGCGCTCAAAGAGCTTGCACAAACGACTCCTGGTTTTGGGAACGCCAGTGTTGAATTTGATGTTGAACAGTTGGCGCCGACCTATCGATTGTTCATGGGCATTCCAGGTGGCTCGTCGGCGCTTGAGATCGCCGGGCGCCTCGGCATGGATGAGCGTCTGGTGAATGAGGCGAGGAAACGCTTGCATCGCCAGAACCAACGGCTCGATGAATTGATGGCGGATTTGCAACGCAAACAGCGCCAGCTTGCCGATGATCGGGAACAGACCCAGCGAGCCAGGCAAGAAGCTGAACAAGCGGCTCGCGAGGCTCAGGCGTTGAGAGTCCAACTAGAAGCTGCGGAGCAGGAAGCTCGACGGGGGCTCAAGAAAAAACTCGGCGAGCAGTTTCAACGAGCCCGAGCCGAAGTTCAAGCGACGGTCGACTCCCTGAAACGTGAACAGAAGCTCATCAAGGTGAAGGAGACGAAAGAGCGACTGCATGAATTAGAGACGAAGACCAGGCGGGAGCTTGCACCGCCGAGTGAGCCGATTCCGATCGAACGGCTTGCCGTCGGCGATACCGTGGAAATCGGAGGTCTGGGCATGACAGGAACTTTGCTGGAGATCCCACAAGGAAAGAAACGTGTCCGTGTCAAAGTCGGAGAAGGAGAGATCTTAGCCACCGTCTCGAACCTCGTTGGGATCGCCAGTGAGCCTCACTTGGGGCCGCCTCAACCAACTGCCGCAGCATCCTCCCTTCATCGGCGTCCGACAGATACCGGACTAGGGTTGGATGAGCAGACCGTCGTGGATGTACGAGGTCAGGCGGCGGATGAGGCGCTGGATCAGGTCGTGGCGGCGTTGGATCGGGCGACGCTGGATGGCGCGCCGTTTCTTCGTGTCATTCATGGCCATGGCACCGGCCGACTGAAATCCGCCTTGCGCGAATATTTAAAGGTCTCACCTTATGTTGCAGAGTTCCGTCCGGGTGATCGAGCCGAAGGCGGCGATGGGGTGACGGTGGCGAAACTGCGATAGGCGATAACATGGTCTGAGTTGGTAATATGCCCCTTCTCTCTGTACGGATCAGTTCTACTCTTCATTGCCGTAACGGTAACATTGAAGGATGGACTCATGTGTAATGCGGGGGTCTGTTAGACGAGGAAGTATCAAGCTATTGTGGCGATGGCTATTGCAGATGATGTTTCGCCATCCGGTAGCGCAGGGTGTTCCTGGTTATTTTAAGGAGGCGACTGGCTTCTGAGACATTGCCCGATGTCTTTTGGAGTGCCTCTTCGAGCAACTTCTTTTCCATCTCCTGAAATGATAGTCCGAAGGCTAACAGCGATGGCCTGAGTTCAGGACCATGGGCGCCGGCTGTCTGATGACTGTTCACGGATGTTGGAAGGTGCTGTGGTTGGATCACCTCTTCTTTACAGGTAATCGTGAGCCACTCGACAACATTGTGTAGTTCTCGGACATTGCCGGGCCATGTATGGCCTCTGAGGACCGAGAGTGCGGATGGAGCAATGGCTTTTACACGGGAACCGCGTTCCTTTCTGGCTCGCTCTAAGAAAATCAAGAGAATGGGCTCGATATCCTCAGGGCGCTCTCGGAGCGGTGCAATGCGGAGCTGATAGACGTTCAATCGATAATACAGGTCAAGGCGGAAACGGCCGGCTTTGATGTGGGCGAGCAGGTCTTCGTTGGTTGCGGCGAGAATTCGGATATTGACTTTGTGGCTCTGGGTATCGCCGAGAGGATCAACGGTGCGATTCTCCAAGACACGGAGTAGCTTGGCCTGAGCGATCGGGCTCATTTCTCCGATTTCGTCGAGAAAGAGCGTGCCGCCCTCCGCCATTTGAAATCGTCCAGGTTTGGCCCGCTTCGCGTCGGTAAACGCGCCCGGTTCATAGCCGAACAGCTCCGCTTCTAAGAGATGCTCCGGGATCCCGGCGCAATTCAGAGCGACCAGCGGGCCATGGGCCCTGAGGCTGGAGTGGTGGATGGCCTCTGCGAACAATTCTTTTCCGGTTCCGCTTTCTCCCGTGATGAGGACGGTCGCATCGGTTACGGCGACTTCTTTGGCCAGGTGCTTCATCAAGTTCATCTGAGGGGAGATGCTGACAATGGACGCAAATGGATCTCGCAGGGCAGTGGACGTCACGAGAGGAGATTGTTTGAGGATACGTCTGATCGTAGCCTGTAGGTCAGTCTGGGAAAAGGGCTTTGTCAGGTAATCCGCTGCACCAGCTCGCATAATGTCGACGGCGTCTTTCACGGAATGACGGTCTCCAATGACCAGTACAGGGGGAGCCGAGGCGAGCTGACCGGCATATTCGAAGAGCGGCGCAAGAGTCAGGAAAGTTCCTTCGCTGATCACCAGCAGGGGAGAACTCTCGGACCAATGTGCAAGTCCCTCCGCGACAGTTGTGACTGATTGAATGCTGAGCTGTGGTACGGCAGCTTCGACGAGCTGCCTGAGTTGGGGATCCTTCGAGATGAGAAGAACTATCTGAAGGTTCATCGGAGCGGTCCTTGGTCTCGCTTCCTCTGGAACCATCAAAACCTAGTGTATAGCGTACACCTCTTTCGATGAAGAAAAAAAGGGGAAAGCGAGATGGGCATTTAGCCGGACAGCAACGAGGAGTTTGTTATCTGGGAGACTGTCTGGTGTGGAGAACAGCTTCAATGTGAGGAAATAACGGAGGGGTTCATCGAGGCGAGGAAACAGCACGAGCTGTAGGTCGAACAGGTCGACCTACAGCTCCATGCCAAACAGCCGTTATTCCTTGTCCTTGCAGAAGCTCCGCTCATAGGCAATGATCGTCCAGGCTTCTTCCTCGGTGATGACATTACCCTTGAGTAGGGCAGGCATGCCGGTACCAGGGCTTCCGTTCTTTATGACCCAGAACAGTTCCCCATCGTTTCGTTTTTTGTGAAATTTGCAATTCGTAAGGTTTCTCGGGCCAGGTGTGAGCAACATTCCCCCCGCGCCATCACCTTCGCCGCTTTGACCATGACAATTTGCGCAGGTGCCCTTGCCTTCATAGAGATCCTTGCCCTTGGCGAGAACGTCAGGAGTCACGGTGATCGGGCTCTTCAGTTTTCGTGCTTCCCCACGTTCAGCATCCGGAACGCGCGGCTTCAGAGGGTCGGACTCGGGGCCGGACCATCCTGCCGTACTCCACATGGCAACGGCGATGAAACTACACAACGTCACAATCAAACGCTTCCCTCTCATGGTTCCTCCTTGGTGATACCACTGAATGTTACAGCTACATGACTGCTCGCGCCGCCTGGTAAGGGACGCACGAAAATCGGTACATCATAACACGACCATACCCTCAGTGGCAGTGCCCATATCTCGGAGAAATTTGTTGGGGCGGAGATCGGAAAGGTGTGGATCTACCAACCTGAGAGACCGCGTCAGCCAGAACCAGAAGGTCCTGGCTGACGGGAAACATTACCGTAGACCAGCGCTAATGGTGAGCACTGTCAGTCGTTACTTGGCTTCGACAATGTCACTCTTCATCGGTCCAAGGATGGCCAAAAGCTCGCCCTTTTCCTTGGCTGGCACGTTGAAGGTATCCAATGCGCTGACCAAGTCCTCCACGAGCGCGCCAAATGCCGCGTCGGTGACCTTCATGCCCTTGTGCGTGGTTTTCATATCCCGACCGGAGTAGCTGCAGGGGCCACCGGTCGCCATGCAGACCTGTTCGACTAAGAGCTTATTCAGCTTCTTGAGGTCGGTAGTTGCAAAATAACCATTGATCCGCTTGTCACCGCCCACGTTGCCGATAAACTTGGTGACGACGGCTTGAATCGCGCCCTGTCCGCCGAGCCGCTCATAGAGCGACGCATCTGCGGCGAAGGACGTGGCGCTGCTCATCGTCCAAGCAGCCGCGACGGCAACGACCATACCCATAATCTTCTTGCTCAACGACATATTATCTACTCCTTTGTATAAGAATGAATTGACTGTGAAATCTCCGTATCCCGCTCATTCATTACGGGTTCCAGGGAGTGTTGGGCATCAACTGACCCTTGTAGTCCTTGGGATTCTGGTTGGCGATCACCACTGCGATCGCGCCGCGCAGCGCGCCCGTCAATGAGTGGGTCACCACCGGATAGGCTCCTGGGTTATCCGCGATCATGTCAAACGTGGCAGCGCTGCCTGGACCGACCACATAGGTCTGGACCCCCGTGAACTTGTTCGCCGGGTTGCCGCTCTCATAGACATTGTCCCAGATTTCGGCGATCGGATGGAGCGCAGAAAACTCGTTCGGGCCGGCATTCACGAAATAGATGCGTACCCGTTCACCAACCTTGACTTCCAGTGGCTCTCCACCCGGGAAGAATGGGTGGTATTTGAAGATCCCGCCATTGAAAATCGTATTGTCCCACTTCCGATCAAACATCGCCTGCACGTTGTCCGGGTTCTTCCAGAACTCGGATTGGACCAGGACGAATTCACGATCGGCTTTTGGCCACGCACTGGCATCCTTCGGATCTACGATGATGGCACCGAACATGCCACGGGCCACGTGTTGGATCATGGGGCTGGCGCCGCAGTGATAGAAAAACACACCGGGCTTCTTCGCCACGAAGGAGTACTTGTGTGTTTCGCCCGCCGAGACGGTCTTGTGGTAGTTCTTTAAGAAATCGAGTTCCGCCGCATGAAAGTCCATCGAGTGCGGGAAGGAGTTATTCTTGTCGCCGATCAGGGTGAAGTTCACCGTGTCGCCTTCGGTGACTCGCACGACCGGGCCGGGCATCTGGCCGTTGAACGTCCAAGCCTTGTATTTCGTCCCGTTGCCGTCAACGACGATTTCCGTTTCCATCGCGGTGAATGTGACCTCATGGACCTTGGCCCCTGCGGACCCTGGCATCGTGATACACCCGCTGGCTCCCAGTAGGACGGCAAGTCCTAGAGTGGATGCGAGCAAACGAAACCTCTGCATAATAGCCTCCCTTTAGTTTGGTTTTATGGCACAGAAAGCGATGCAGCGAGCGAGCACGGTCAATTGAGTCCCCTCCCACCCCCTCGTCGAGCAGTCGCCGGATCAACTATCTATCAAATTCTGAGGGAAAAGTACAACACATATAGTGCCTTCTGGCTTCCCATGAAGTCTCTCTGCTCATTGATTATGGCGCACCTGACTTGTCGAGAGCCTGACCTTCCAAGCGACATCCTTCTTTAAACCACGTAAAATAATTAGTGGGACAGCATGGCTCTGTGACATTCGTTCTATCCATCACATGGAAAAACAACGATCTTTCAAATCATTTACTGAGCTGCCGCTTGGACGTATCGATGTTGATCGTTGAAGAGAGAAAAGGGGGGGGGAATCTAAAGAGATACACCCTGTATCTAATTCGATTCATGTCCTAACTTTTTTCTGGAGCATCGATTAGACTGGCCGACTGGACCAAGATTTTGTGAAAGTTTGAGTGGTAATTGAACCTGCATATAGCAATCTGAGTTTATCAACGGGTCTTATTTTTCTGTACGATGGCGATATTTCGTTGCAACCCATGGATCTTGGCCCTACGAATCGGACTCTGTCGAAACAAGGTGACGAAGCTCTGTTCATCGAGTTGAGACAGTCCATCTAGACTCGGCGCGAGGCTGACCGGAGAAGGTTGGAACGTGGCCTCGTGGGTCGGTTCAGCGCGCAAATTAAACGGACAGACATCAAGGCAGTCGTCACACCCAAAAATTTTGTTTCCCATACCATGCTGGAGATCCGGGGAAATCCTATCTTGCTCGCCGCGCAGCTCGATCGTGAGATAGGAAATACAGCGAGTGGCATCGACGATGTATGGTTCGGTGATGGCACCAGTCGGGCAGGCTTGGATACAGAGGGTGCAGCTCCCGCACAGATCCGTGGCAGGTTCGTCCGGCGTGAGTGCCAACGTGGTCAGAATTTCTCCCAACAGGAGCCACGAGCCATGGTCCGCTGATACGAGATTCGAATGTTTCCCGATCCATCCCAGACCGGCCCGTTCCGCCCAGGCCTTTTCCATAATCGGCCCGGTATCCACGTACGACCGCAGGCCCGCCTCGGGCACCAGAGTGGAAATTCGTTGCTCCAGCTGTTTGAGTTTCTTGCTGACAACCTTGTGGTAGTCCTGCCCCCAGGCATACCGCGCGATGCGGCCATAGCCGGGCTGTTCGTTCGCACGGTGTTCGGTGAGGTATGTCATGCCGACGGAGATGACCGATCGGCAACCAGGAAGGACCCGGCGGGGATCGGCACGCTTCTCCGGTGTCCGTGCCAACCAGTCCATGGTCCCGTGATGGTTTCGGTGAAGCCATTCGGTCAGGCGGTCGAAGAGGCGCTGGATGAACGGAGTACGAGTCTGATGTTGATCGAGGGGCTGTCCATCGTGAGAAACGGGTAACTCGTAATCTTCAGCTACAGGCGCGATCCCAACCGCATCGAATCCCAAGGCACGTGCTTCTTGTTTAATGACCTCTGCGAGAGACATGAGAGACTCATCACTTACGGTCGAGCGGAACAGTCAAATCGCACACTGAAGTGGGCTGAGCAGCGGATTGATCGACAGGGAGTGCAGGAACCGGTAATCTTGGTTTTCCAATCTGTTTCCTTCTCATCAAAACGACATTGCACACGCCCGCCTTTTGAGACCGTGGTCCAGGGTTGTTTGGTACCTGGGATCGAGGCAACCACGCAGCCTTGGGGAAAAGGAACACGGCAGGGGGTTCCTGTCTCTCCTTGTTCCATGGCAAAGCTGCACGACAACTCGGTCGTTGCTCCGGTGTCCTCTACTTCTTGAGCAGGAGCGTCAGAAGCAGCCGGCAGCATCAGCAGAAAAACAGAACATAACAAGAATGAGCCGTGTCTTACTCGCATGGCCCACGATGCTAGCACAGTCCTTTGTCTTGCGGCCATGTGGGGCTGCGCGTAGAATCGCTCCGTACGCTTCTATTCTAACCAATGGAGGCATCATGCTTGCGACGAGGATTACACAAAAAGAAGGAACGTTTTATTTCATTGCCTACAAGGCCGGCGATCTGTTGGAAAAGGTTCGCTTCACGAGCCGGTACTATTTTGAAGGCGAGGAGATTGCGCAGACGAAAATCGCCGAACACGATGAGGTCGCGCAATTCATTACGGGGATCGAGCGAAGCGAAAAGGGTTTCCAGCGGGTCTTAAACCGACAGAAGATCAAACAGATCGTCAATTTCTATGAAACCGTCGTGGCGCAACCGATGATTCCCGGTACGGTATTGCTTTTTACCGATGAAACGCTCCGCTTCCAAAAAACAGAGGGCTCGGAATCGATCGGACATCTCAGCGAACCCAAGGGAAAGTATCTGGTCATCGACGGACAGCATCGTCTTGCCGGGCTACACTTCTTCCATGAGAAACATCCGGACCAGAGCCTGCAAGTGGAAGTTCCTTGCCTTCTGTTCGATGGGCGGAGCGCCGACTTTGCGACGGAGATGTTCGTCATCATCAACTCGACCCACACGCGCATCAATCGGTCTCATTTGGTCGATCTCTATGAGAAGGTGTCCTGGGAAAGTCCTGAAAAGAAGTTCACGGCCAAAGTCGTCAACCTGCTCTACAGCGAGTCTGACTCGCCGCTTCAGTACAAGATCAATCGTCTTGGAGGACGGAGCAAACAGGAGAAATGGATTTTGCAGTCCGAGGTGTTCAACGAGCTATTAAAACTTGTGACGGTCCACAAACGATGGATCGAATCGCACCTGGACATGAAGGCCGATCGTTGCTATGCATTGGTGCGGGACTATCTCAAAGGCGTCAAGGATGTGATGGGTGAGATCTGGGGACAGAATGATCGCTATATGTTCACGCGCGATGTTTCTCTCAAGGCGTTGATCCGAGTGTTGGACGATCTGGTTGTGGATCGTCAACTCATCAGCGCCTGGGAGGAGCAGCGCTCACATCACCCGTTCGCTGAGCTCGTGAAGCCGTGGGCGACGCTCACCAAGGAGTTCCGGGCCGACGGCTTTTATGAGCGGTTCCCTGCGAAAGGCCAGCTTGAACGGGTTCGCAAGATTCATCAGCGGCTGCTGGATGCAATTGTGGGGTAAGCATACAGGGACAGCCATGGCTCTTTTCGCGCTGATCGTGTTCGAGCTGCTTCTGTCCGTTGATGTCACGGGGGCAGCGGTTTTCGAAGAAGCTGAAGCGGATCGGCTAGAAGTGGCAGTTGAGCCACAGGGAGGTGTCCGTGCAACGGCGCAGGTCCTGTTCCCGGCAACGCCGGCCGTGATCCAGTCTCTCTTGACCGATTACCAGCATTGGCCGGATTTGTTTGAAGTGCGAATGAAAGTGGTGACAGTGCTCGTGCGGGATGGCGTGGCGACGGTCGATCTTCGCATCGAACATCCGTTGATGCCCGGCGAACGGAAGTTGGTGACAGAGTCCACGATTTTGCCGAACGGCGGTCTCGTCACTGCTCTCACAGGTGGAGACTTTAAGCGGTATCACCGGGTCTGGAAACTCAAGTCGGTCGAAGAGGGGAAGCAGACGCGGGCCGATTTCGAGCTCGTTGTAGAACCTGAGACGATGGTTCCGGATCGGGTGATTGCAATGGTGATGCGTCAAGAACTGGAAACCCATTTTCGGATCGTGAAACAAAAGGCGCAAGCGCAGGCCGGACGATAATGCCAACGTCACCACTCTCACTCTCCGGTCTCTACGTCATTCTCGATCCGTCGGTCAGTCTGGAGCGGCCTCTTCTCGATGTATTGAAGAGCTCTGCCGCTGCTGGAGCCAGGTTGTTTCAGTATCGAAACAAGACGGCCTCGATGAAGGCTGCCTTTGCGGAAGCGTTGCCGTTAAGCCAAGCCGCACATGAGTTGGGGGCGCTGTTCATCGTCAACGATCGGTGCGACCTGGCGCTCGCAGTCGAAGCGGACGGCGTCCATCTGGGGCAAAGCGATCTGCCGCTTCATCTCGCACGCAAGGTGATGGGACCAAACAAGTTGATCGGCATCTCCACTCACAATGCCGAGCAGGTGCGTGCGGCGACTACGGGCGGGCCGGACTATCTTGGCTTTGGTCCGATTTTTACGCCTGCCTCGAAACTGGATCATGATCCGGTCGTCGGCATAGCTGGACTAAAAACGATCCGGCTGCTGACGCCGCTTCCGATCTTTGCCATTGGTGGGATCACGCTCGATCAGGTGAAGGATGTGATCGGCGCAGGAGCGAACGGGGTCGCGGTGATTTCTGCAATCCTCAAAGTTCCGGATATTCGACACACAGTCAGCGACTTCGTCGCGCGGCTCACAAGACCAACGCCGCCAGTTTCGTGATTGCGGCAGAGCGGGACAGCCGCGCGACCGTGGGGCGAAACCGGCTTGGCAAACCGGGTGCATATGGAAGCGGACCGAGCACGGGCACATCGGCTTGTTTACGGAGGATGTCGAGCGTGGAACGCTCTTGGATGCGAGAAATACTCGACCGGACTGACTGTATTTGATTCAAGACGAGGGCGATGACGGAGATCTTCTTTCGCTGAAGCGCCTCAATCGTCAGGAGCGCGTGGTTGATGCCTCCCAGTCCAGACCGTCCAACGACCACAACGGGAAGGCGCAACTGTTTAATGAGATCCGTTACCATGATTTTCGGTGCAACCGGCACCAGTACGCCCCCGACTCCTTCCACGACAAGATGGTCGTACCGCTTGGACAAGAGTCGATAGACCTTGCTGATTGTCTCCAGATTGATGGTCTGGCCTTCAGCCTGTGCGGCGGTGAGGGGAGCGCTCGGAATTTTAAAGGCATAGGGGCGAATCGCTCCGAGAGATTCTTCGCTTTCGATAATCGCCCGCAGCCGTGCTGCATCTGACCGGCTCTCTTTGGCTGATGACACGCCGGTCTCGATCGGTTTCATCACGCCGACTGAGAGACCACGCTTTTTCAGATGAAGCGCGAGTGCAGCCGCGACCAATGTCTTGCCGACGCCCGTGTCCGTGCCGGTGATAAAGATTCCTTGGTTCATCGGTTATCACCCAGATGCTTCTGTTTATCAGGATGCTCAAAAAGGCTGTCCAGCAAGGTCGCAGCGAGCAAAGAGGCGAGGCGTACACTTCGGTACGTTGAGCCTCTGAGCAATGCGAGAACGCCGCCGGCGGACCTTCTCAGCATCCTGCTACAGATGTCGGCTGTCGCAATTCCAGACTTGTCCTGACACATCTTTAAGCTGAGCCAGTCGGACTATGGTTCCAGTCACTTCCTCGATAGCTGGGGATCGACGTAGGGCATGGTCCGGCCATTCGCTTCCTTCCGGGAAGATGCCTTCGGTCAAGTCAGTCTTCTGCCACCCAGGCAGGAGGAGATTCACTCGGATGTTCTGTGGTCCCCATTCAAGGGCAGCCGTCTTGACCAGCCCAATCAGTCCCGCTTTCGAGGTGGCATACGCGCTCTGTCCCTTCGCCCCGTGGAATCCGGTGTGGGACCCGATCACGATGATGGAGCCTCCGCCGCGAGTAAGCAAGTGAGGTGTCATCGCGCGTAGGCAGTGAAAGGTTCCAGTCAGATTGGTGGCGATGACGTTGTCCCAGATTTCATCTGAATGGCGGACCAGTAAGTCACTCTGTCCGATCCCCGCATTGCAGATCATCACCAATGGACCGGATGTGCAGCTGGAAAATCGATCGACCATGCGTCGAACTGGTGTTGCTTCGCGAACATCCGCCTGGTAGAGATCGCCGGTTCCTCCGGCGTTGATCACCTGTTCTAACGTTGCCGTTGCTGCCGATTCGTTCTGAGCATAATGGACCCCCACGTACCATCCAATCGCTCCAAAGGCCAAGCTGATCGCACGACCAATTCCGCCGGATGCGCCGGTGATCAGCACGGCTGGTCTCGGACCAATTGAGGATTGCATGGACACAAATTATGCGAGGAGTGCTGTGCGAAGGCAAGCGAGAGGAGCAAATTGCAAAGAGAAAGATTAGATGCCCCCATCCAAATGGTGACGTCCCAGCTGGAGTTTATTGAAGCGCCGTCTCGGTCTTCAAAACCTGCTAGACAGGCATACGTACAGGCGCTACACTTGGGCCCTTCTTATTCCTAGGCAGCATGAAACGGCAGCGTTTTGGATTCAGCTATGAGTGACATCTTCATCAGTTACGCCAGCGAAGACAGGAGCTGCGCAAAGTCCCTGGCTCATGCCTTGGAGCGAAAGGGCTGGTCCATCTGGTGGGATCGGCGGATTCCAATCGGGCGCTCATACGACGAGGTGATTGAAGAGGCCTTGGACGGTTCGAAAGCGGTGGTGGTCGTCTGGACTCAGACCTCGGTGAAATCGCAATGGGTGAAGAATGAAGCGCGGAAGGGGATGCGACGAGGTGTGTTGTTCCCCGTGATGCCGCTGGAAGAGGTGAAGATCCCGCTGGAGTTCGAGCATTTGCAGGCCGCGCATCTGATGGATTGGCAGCCGGAGCAGGATCACGCCGGTTTCGACCAATTTATCGATGATTTGGCCCACAAGATCGGTGCCCCCGTTTCTGCTGAGGCTCAGCCAAAACAAATCATCGGCAAAGACGGCGCGTCGATGGTGCTGATTCCTGCGGGAAGTTTTTTGATGGGCAGCACGAAAGACGAGGTGGATCGGGCAATCCAGGACGGTGTTAAGGAGATGGGACTGGATCAACAGAGGTCCGAGGTCCGGATTAAACCAGAATTCCCGCAGCACAAAGCCCACATCGATGCGTTCTATCTGGACAAGTACGAGGTGACCAACCAGCTTTTCCATGAGTTTGTTCAGCAAACCGGATATCGAACGACGGCTGAGCGGGAAGGCAGTGCATGGTGCTTTGTTGAGGGAAAGCGCTGGAAGGAAGTGAAAGGGGCGAGTTGGCTGAAGCCTGAGGCTGGTGCGACGGTCTTTGACTCTAACCGCGCGAAGCATCCTGTGGTGTGTGTCTCCTGGGACGATGCGCAGGCCTATTGTCAGTGGGCGGGGAAGCGGCTTCCCACGGAGGCGGAGTTCGAATATGCCTTGCGAGCTGGGAGCACGACGAAATACTGGTGGGGGGACAGGAATCCCGGGTTGCGCCGCGTTGAGAATATCGCCGATGAATCTGGGAAGCATCTTTTCAATACGATCATGAAGGACTATAACGACGGTGCAGTACGAACAGCGCCTGTTGGGAGCTATGAGGCCAATCCCTGGGGCCTGCATGATATGGGCGGGAACGTAAGCGAGTGGACGTCGGATTGGTATGACAAGACCTATTATGGCAAGAGCCCTGAGCGAAATCCCAAGGGGCCTTCGAGCGGTGAGTATAGGATGATTCGCGGTGGGTCCTGGAGCCGTGGACCGATCGACGTGCGGTCCGCATTCCGGATCTGGGTCACTCCCTCCACTCGGAGCGGCAGGGTTGGGTTCCGTTGCGCCCAGGACATTCCGAAATAACCTTTACCCTTTGACCCTATTTCCTTTTCTCCGGGCGTTTCGTCCGCCCTGAGCTCGTCGAAGGGTGTGAGGTCCCGTTCGTGGTTCGACTAACTCACCACGAACGGGTTTCTTTGGTACAGTAAGTGCCGGATAACGTCATGCCATAGGCGTGTTCCATGAGCTTCCGGGTCTACATCCTTTGCTGTTCGTAAGGGGTCGGATACCTTTCTAAATATTCCTGTGAGGTCAGATTTCGAACTGTGCATGACAGTGGGTGTCCTTCCTGAATCTCAGATTGGTTTTGGTCTATCATCGTTCGCCAGAGCATCCTGATAGATGCGGCCAGCGCCAGCGTCTTTTCAATACGTTGCCCCTTTATCAAGCGAGCCTTACAGTCGGTGTCTGCGGCTGGTAATCCATTGTAAATCAATTAATTTCGATTTATAGTGTAGCTGTATGGTCAACTGTGTAGTAGTGGTGAGCGTATGGCTCTGAATATTAGAAATTCGGAAACAGAACGGCTGGCGCAGGCCATCGTGGCGCTGACCGGAGAAACAAAGACCGAGGCCGTGACGACGGCGTTGAAGGAACGTCTTGAACATCTGAAACGACGGCGCAGGCGGAAGCGGCTGGCTGATGAGCTGGATGAGATCGCGCGGCATTGCGCCTCTCTGCCTTTGCGCGATAGGCGTACCGACGACGAAATTATCGGTTACGATGAGAACGGGATGCCCGCGTGATTGTGATTGATACGTCCGCAGTGGTGGCGATTTTGCGTGATGAGGCGGAGCGGCGGACGTTCAATGAGGCTATTGAAGAAGCCAAACGGTGTCTGGTGTCGGCCGTCAGTTTCGTCGAAGCTTCCATGGTGATGGAAGGCAGAATGGGATATGACGGATTGAGGGATTTCGATTTGTTTATCCTGAAAGCGGGAATAGAGATCGTGCCGGTGGATGTCGAGCAGGCGAGCATTGCGCGGGGAGCGTTTAGAAAATTCGGTAAAGGTCGGCATGCGGCGAATTTGAACTTCGGGGACTGCTTCTCCTACGCATTGGCAAAGGTCATGGATGCGGCCCTGTTATTCAAAGGCCATGATTTCTCACGGACAGATATTGAGTCAGCGGTGAAAGGACAATAAACATCCTGAGTCCGGTGAAAGTAGGAGAATGGTTACCGAGAGCCATGGTTTCCTTGCCGCCAGTGCGTAGCCGGTCTTCGAGTCTGGGGAAGAACCTGCTCCTCTCCGATGCCCACTGCATCTGGTGTTTGTTCTCGAAACGTTTGTTTGGTTACTGGATTGATCGTCGACTCCACGAACGCCATAATGACCCACCGGGTTTCTGCTGCTTTTCATCTGTCACAGATCTGTTCAAGTAGGGTGGAAGGTTATGTGGCGAGCTGTCGCATTGTCCGTTCCATTGCCCCTGATCGGCTTGCCGCTGTTGTGATGCCTATGGTACCGTGAAAAATCACGCGTCTGCAGTGAAGTGAAATGGTTAAACCTGGAGTGACTATGCGATCGGTCTTGAGTGTGGGGATTTGTTTACTGCTGAGCCTCTCGTTCTGGTCTGGGCTGTGTGGGGCGGACGAGTCCTTCACGATTACCAAGTCTGAGGAGTATTTCCCTGATACGCTGGGCAGTCGGTGGACCTATCGTGGTCAGATCAACGAGGGGCCGCTTCAAACTATTGAACTGAAGTTTTTTGAGAATGTCTCGACGGTTTCGGGAACCAAGACCCTCAATGGGGTGGCCGTGACCGTGTTTCACGACACGAATCCCGGCAATCATGGAGAGTCGGATAGTTTTTATCGTCGGGATATGGTCGGCATCGTCTATTATGGATCTGAGCCTGGCACGCCGCTGGAAAAACAGATCACGCCTTATCAGATTTTCCGGTTTCCCCTCAAAGTCCCGTCGTCGTTTCAACAATTCGATCGAAAGGGGCTCGATTTTGGGAGCGACATGGATCGCGACGGAACGGACGAAACGGTGGATGCGCAGGGGTGGAGCAAGGTGATCGGTCGAGAAACCATCACGGTGCTGGCCGGAACGTTCCAGGATGCGGTTAAAGTTGAAGCGCGCATGAACATGCATATTCACCTGTCCGGCAGTAAATACACCGTCTCAGGTATCGATGTGATGACGGCGTGGTTTGCCAAAGGGGTCGGCCTCGTGAAATATACGGAGCGTCAAGAATTGTCCGCCATAAAAGAAGACCGTGGTGTTGTGACGGAGATCACGGAAGAGCTGGAAGAGTACGAGATAAAATCTGCCAAGGCTCACTGAGGCGACTCGAATCCTCGACGGAGAGTATTTTCACTCGTGATGCGGGTGATCATGAATTGGGCCAGGTAGTCTTCCCCGCCGGCCTTCGCTCCTACGCCTGAGAAACGGTGCCCGCCGAAGGGTTGCCGAGAGACGAGCGCCCCGGTAATCGGACGGTTCACATAGAGGTTCCCTACATCATACTGTTCACGGGCCATCGCGAGATTGGCGGGGCTGCGTGAGTAGATCCCGCCGGTCAGGGCGTATCGTGTCCCATTGGCCATCTCCAGCGCCTCCACCATGGTCGTCGCGTTCATGACCACCAGCACTGGACCGAAGATTTCCTCCTGCGCCAACCGATCGTTCGGCCTGACGTCGGCAAAGACGGTCGGGCCCACGAACAACCCTGATCCCTCCGTAGTGCGGCGAACGATCACCCGGTGAGTCGCCATGCCGATGGTGATGAATTTCTCGATACGCCGCTTTGCCCGGTCATCGATCACGGGACCGACTTGCGTGCCGGGATCGCACGGGTCGCCCAGCGTGAGACTCATCACGGCATCACGTAGTCGCGCAAGGAACTGGTCGTAGATGCCGTCCAACACGATGGCGCGGGAACAAGCGGAACACTTCTGGCCTGTGTAGCTCGTGAAGGAGGCAACCACGCCGGCGATGGCTTCGTCGAGGTCTGCCGTGTCGTCGACGATGATGGCGTTTTTCCCGCCCATCTCCGCGATCACCCGACGCACCATGGTTTGATCCGGCTGGACCATCGCGGCATCAGCCCATAAATTCAGTCCCACATCTTTCGATCCTGTAAAGGCGATGGTGGCGATCTCCGGCCGTTCGGACAAGGCCCGTCCGATCTCAGGGCCTCCGGGGAGGCCATACAGGACATCGTCCGGCACGCCAGCTTCATGGAACAGGTCCGTCAACAGAGTTCCCAACAGGGAGGCGCGCTCGGAGGGTTTGAACAGGACCGCGTTGCCGGTCACCAGGGCCGCACTGATCATACCGGCTGGAATCGCCAACGGAAAGTTCCAGGGTGCGATCACCGCGGCTACGCCACGGGGACGATACCACCGCTGATTCAATTCTCCCGGATAATGCCCGAGTCGCAGTGGCTCACCGAGACGCGCCATTTGCTGCGCGTAGAACTCCAAGAAGTCGATGGCCTCCGCCATGTCGGCGTCGGCTTCTCGCCAGGGCTTTCCGACTTCGAAGATTTCCCAAGCAGCCAGGTCATATCGACGCTCGCGCATAAGCGCAGCGGTGCGTCGCATTACCGCAATTCGTTCCGCTGCGGGCCGTCGCGCCCAAGCCGCGCCAGCCGCCGCCGCAGGACCAATCGCGGCAGCCACGTCGGCCGGCGAAGCCGACTGAACAGTTGCGATGAGTTCGTTCGGCCGCGTGGGATTGCGCGACATGATCAGGGAACCGGTCAGCCGCTTCCGGCGAACTCTGATAGGCCAGGTTCGCCCCAGATTGGTTCGCACCCGGTCGATCGCAGTCTGCATCGCCGTACGGACTTCCTGTCGGGAAAAGTCGCTGTGTGGCTCATTGAAAAACGAATCGAGCTCTCCGGATGGCGGCAAGGTGGAAACGGGGACAACCGGCGGAGCGAGGAGGGTTGCCAACGACTGCGACTCTACATATTCTTTCCGCAGAAACGATTCGTTCGACGTATTTTCCAACAGGCGCCGGACCAAATAGGCCATCCCCGGCAACAGCCGGCCGACCGGTGCATAGAGTCGCACCCGTCGGCCATGCGTCACCATCGCATGCTGAAACGGTTCAGCCATCCCGTAAATCATCTGATACTCGACCGTCTCCGGACTGCATCGACGTGCGTCCGACACCGCTTCGATGACAGCCAACGTCCGCAGATTATGTGTGCCGAACGCCGGACGGATGACCTGACGGTGATCCAGGAGCAAAGGCACGAGCGCTTCATAGTTCGCGTCGGTTTCTGCCTTGTGCTCGAACAGCGGGACCGGCCACCCAGCTTGGCGATAGCGCACCGTGTCCGAATCCCAATAGGCCCCCTTCACCAGTCGAATTGTGATCGGACAATTCCGTCGTTCCGTCCAGGTGATGAGGGATCGAATGTCCTGATCGGTTTCCCGATGATAGGCTTGCAGCGCCATGCCGGCGTGAGGAAATGTCCGAAACGCCGGTTCGGTGAAGAGCTTTCGGAATATCTGGATCAGCAAGGTTTTCGTCTCTGCCTGTTCCATGTCGAAGATCAATCCACATTCGAGGGCAGCCGCCCGTTCCACGATCGGATGTAATCGGTCTGCCACGGCCCGATAGGTACCGAGGGGATCGATTGGGTCCAACCGTGATGTCAACGCGGAGATCTTCAGAGAGAGTTGTGCTCGTGGCAGCGAGCCAAGATGATCCCGCTCCAACATGGTCGACGACGGCCATGTGCGAACGCTCTGCCCGAGCTGCGTCAAGGCGTCGAGGCATCGATCCCGATACCGATCTGCTTCGACGTCGCTGATCGTGGCCTCACCGAGCAGATCCACCGACCATGCACGACCGTTTTTCCAGAGATTCGCCAGGACGGGGAGCGCTTCTTCCACCGAGCCTCCGGCGATGAAGGTTCGCGCCATCTGCTCGACTTGATGGCGAATGGATTTCCCTGTGATGGCGGCTCCAACAGTGGTCGCCGCCAACGCCTTGAACCCCCATTGCAGCCCAAATATCTGACCATGGAGCGCTCCAAAGTATTCTTCCGCCAAGCGTACCACCGCCTGATCCGAGGCCACGGCAGGCAGCACATCGATAAATCGGAACAGCTGAACTTTGAACGCAGGATCTTTCATCGCCAAGTTGATCACGCTTTGTGACCACCAGTGACTGTCAAACACGGTCGGGGTGCGGCCGGCCGACAATTGGGCCAGACGCTGTCCGATTTGGAACACCGCTGTTTCGAGCACCGACGGATTCATCGTCACATCTCTTTCCGGAAGGTCATCCTGGCTTCCATGGTCAGTATACTCCCAGCCACCGCCGAGCCAAGCATCCGGGAGTCGATCATGCGCACCTACCGGTTGAAAACGGGAACCGGTTTCGCTAGAGTGCAATTCCTGCAACACGTTCACCGGAGCCGGTTTGCCATGGTGGACCTCAGCTTGTGTTATCAGCGAGAGGACGCATGGTCAAGACGGGTCAGATCGCCCAGCCCCTGACATCCGGATTTTCCTACGGTACCTGTGTTCTCTTCTGTGCTCTCGCCGCGACCACAATTGTCGGCGTTCCGTTCTATGGGTACTATATCGGTTATACGCTGTTTGACTGGATGCACTTTTTCGTCATGTACATCGTGACGGGGATGGGGATCACGGTCGGCTATCATCGGCTGGTGGCGCACCAAAGTTTTGACTGTCCCAATTGGGTGAAGCGCCTGGCCTTGATCGCCGGCGGATGGGCGTTACAAAACTCGGCGCTGGTCTGGGGCGCGGATCATATCCGCCATCACGCCCGCACGGACACGGACGAAGACCCCTATAATGCCACCAGAGGATTCTGGCACAGCCACTGCGGCTGGCTCTTCTATCATACGCCGCATCGCCTCGGTAAATATGAAGTTCGGCTTCGCCGCGATCCGGTGATTCTCTGGCAACATCAGCATTACTGGCTGATTGTCGTCTCCGGTCTTGTCCTCCCGTTCTGTGTCGGGTTTTGGTGGCACGGCACCCTCCTGGGTGGCATCAGTGGCCTTCTCATGGGCGGGCTGTTCCGGATGTTTATGGTCCTCAATTCGACTTTCACCATCAACTCCCTCTGCCACATGGTCGGCAGCCAATCCCACGGGACACAGGACAGCAGCCGAGACAGCTGGTTGGTCTCCTTCCTCAGTTTCGGCGAGGGCTATCACAACTACCACCACACTTACGCCCGGGATTATCGGAACGGACCACAGTGGTACAATTTCGACCCCTCTAAGTGGACCATCTACGCGCTGTCGCTGGCCGGTTTGGCCACCAATCTCCGCCGCCTTGACCCCTCGGTCTTTTGACTCTCACGGCAGGTTCCCCGGTCGGTACAATACTGATAGCCCGACCGGCCCATATCATTTCATGCATAGCCTCGCTATGATTATGAGTATCGGTCATCCTAACGGCTCGCCGGTGTCGTCTTAGATGTGATGCCGTTGAACACAATCGAATGGGAGAACTACTATGGCTGACGAACACGGTCATGGGGCACAACAGCCTCAGGAAAAAGATAATCTGATCCCTGGTGTCAAACATGTTATCGCGGTCAGCAGTGGGAAGGGCGGTGTCGGCAAATCTACCGTTGCCGCGAATCTTGCCTGCGCCTTGGCGGTCGCCGGTGCAAAGGTTGGTCTATTGGATGCTGATCTGTATGGTCCCAATATCCCGATGATGATGGGGAGCACGGCCGGACCAGAGCAAAAAGACGGTAAGATCATTCCCGTCGAGAACCACGGGGTGAAGTTGATTTCCATGGCATTTCTAGTGCCTGAGGAAGCCCCGTTGGTGTGGCGCGGACCAATGGTGCATCAATACCTGCAGGCATTCTTCCGCGATGTGCTCTGGGGTGAATTGGATTACTTGCTTATCGACTTACCCCCAGGAACCGGTGACGTGCAGCTCTCTTTGTCTCAGATGGTTCCATTGGCCGGGGCAGTCACCGTGACGACGCCTCAAGAAGTCGCGCTCTATGATGTCCGTAAGGGGATGGCGATGTTCCAGAAGGTGAATGTTCCACTCCTGGGCATCATCGAGAACATGAGTTACTTTGTGTGCGGTCACTGCGGCGAACGGACGGAGATCTTTTCGCACGGAGGTGGGGAACGGGCTGCGGCCAAAGTCGGTGTCCTATTCCTTGGACGGATTCCCATTGATCCGGCTATCCGCGATGGTGGAGATACCGGTCATCCGATCGTTGTCGCCGATCCGGACTCTCCGCAAGCCGTTGCGTTTCGAGATATTGCGAAGAAACTCATGGATGAGCTCAAGGGAGCTGGAAAGAGCGGTTCCACGATCGACAGTTTGCTCAAGAAAATCAAACAGCCGTTTAGCACGAATTGATCGCCCTGACGCTGGAGGAAAGAGCTATGGCAGAGTTCGTACGGGTCGCTGGGCTGGCAGAGATCAAGCCTGGACACGGGATTGTCGCAGAAGCACGCGGGAAGACACTGGCCGTCTTTAATGTGGATGGAACGATTCACGCGATCAATAATACCTGTTGTCATCGAGAAGGTCCGTTGGGAGAAGGGGAACTGGACGGTCAGGTTGTGACCTGCCCCTGGCACGGTTGGCGATTCAATGTCACCACGGGTGCCTGTGTGAACAATCCATCCGCCAAGGTGGAAGCCTATCAGGTGAAGGTCGAAGGGAATGATGTGACGGTATTACTTGAACCCTGACGCGCCGCTTGCGGGATGTCTTCATTAGCCCAAGGAAAGGAGTCACCTATGGCTGTCTCGGCCAACGATCAAACTGATATCGCTGCGGCACTCGTTCGTCTCTATGTGTTTCTGGCTCAGTATCTCGATCGCTGCTTCGATGAAGCGGCTCGGCAAAGCTATCCCGATTCAGAACTCCAAGCCCATCTCGATACCACACGCCGACAGCTCATGGAGATCCTGTCGGTCAATCCGGTCGTGAAGCGGAAACTCACCGAGGAGTGCGACCGAATCTTGCATTTAGGCGCGGCTTGTTTGAAGCTAGGTGTGGCCGATCCTAAGACCCTGGAGGCCATTCAGGCCGAACGGACCGTCCTCAAGAGCAAGACCATTGCAATCAGCGATCTGGTGGCTGTCTACCGAGCCTTAGCATGAGCCATGGGGCAGGTTGGTTTTGACAAACATCAACTCGCCGGGCTGGATAATCGGGAACGGGGATTTAGCAGACCGGTCGAGTTTCACGGGGAAGGAGATGGCTACCGAGCCGTCTTACGGTATGAAGCTGTTCGCATGACGAGCGATGTCCAGCCTACTCAAGATGAAGCACTGACCCTGTTGATCCAGACGTTACATGCCCAAGGCTACAGGCAACTCAAGACTCAACTGAGTTTTCGCCATGGGGTGTACTTGGGATCTCAAGAACTGTGGGTGGAATATCCCGATCCACAGCAGGGTGAGTCGGAACAGTCCGGGTTCTTTGCTCGAATCAAGAACTGGTTTAGGCCAGCTTCTCCCAATGAGTAGCGAGCGATGAGCTTTGTTCCTCTTGAGCAGCTCCGGTCCTCTTTGGCTGTCAGCCGGCAGCCGGCAGTCAGCAGCCTTCAGCCATCGGCTGGTGACAGACCTCGCCTCCCTTCCTGGTTTAAAGTCAATACGAAGACCAGTCCCGATTATCTCGATATTAAGCAGACGATGGAGCGACTTGGGCTTCACACGATTTGTGAAGAAGCCCGTTGTCCCAATCGATGGGAATGTTGGAACGCTCGCACGGCGACGTTCCTGATCCTCGGTGACATCTGTACGAGACGCTGTCATTACTGCTCTGTTGAGACAGGGAGGCCGCATGCAGTAGATGAGAAGGAACCAGACCGTGTCGCAGAAGCGGTCAAAGCACTCGACCTTCGTCATGCTGTCATCACCTCGGTCAATCGTGACGAACTGGGTGATGGCGGGGCCTCAGTCTTTGCCGAGACGATTCGACGGACGAGGCGGCTGAACCCCACCTGTACGATCGAAGTGTTGATTCCGGACTTTGAAGGGAAGGAGGAAGCCTTAGCCATGGTTTGTGAACAGAAGCCGGAGATTCTCAATCACAACATCGAGACAGTTCGACGTCTCTTCCAATCGATCCGCCCACAGGGCAAATATCAACGGTCTATCGACTTACTTGCGAGGGCGAAGCAGCATGGAATGAAAACGAAGTCAGGTTTGATCCTGGGTATGGGAGAGACACTCGATGAGGCGCGCGAGGTCATGCGCGACCTTCGAACCGTCGATTGCGACATCATCACCATTGGGCAGTATCTTCAACCGACCAGAGAGCATCTGCCTGTGGCAAGGTTCTATGATCCTTCCGAATTTGCACTGCTCAAAGAGGAAGGCCTTGCGATGGGCTTCAGTCACGTGGAATCAGGACCGCTGGTCAGAAGTTCCTATCACGCGGAGCAGCAAGTCCTTCCTGAGTGAGTCTCAACTCTTTCTCCATCCGGACAAGACGCATCGTTGTGCGATGAGCGGGGTGAAGCGTTGTATGTCATCCGATATCGCGGTCATAAACTCTTCAGCCTGGTCCTGATCCTCAAAGCACTCGTACACGTCATCGAGAAACCCACCTCGGAGAAGAGGATGATACAGGAATTCCCTTCCTGGACCTGTTGCGACTTCCAATGGATATTCGGTGACGTCAGTTCGTTCAAGGTCTAACCGTTCAAGCCAACTCTTTGCTTCTTTCGCCGATGGTCGTTCGTTCAGATAGGTCTGGAATCGTTCTCGCTCATGAATATGCCCTCGTTGGATCATCATCTGATCCACGTGCTGCCACAGTGAATCAAAAGTGCCGTGGGATGGAAAGGTTAGGACCAGCTGGCCTTCCGGTACGAGGTGCTTCACCAAGCCTTGAACGGCCTGGAATCGATCGGGTCGAAAGAACATCACAGAAAGGTTTCCGGTGATACGATCGAAGGTCGGCAGATCAGGCGGCAGGAAGCGCATGTCCATGCACTCAAACCGCAGACAGGGTAGGTGAGGGCCTTGAATGGCTCTCGCGCGAGCGATCTGTCGCGCGCTTACATCCACCGCTAACACTTGTCCTGTAGGACCAACCTGCTCGGCGAGATAGAAGGCGGGGATGCCATGGCCAGAGGCCACATCGAGGATCCGCAAGCCTGGGCTGATATCAAGGTGTTGCAGTAACGATTCGGCGAACGGTGTGGACCAATAGTCGCGCTGAGGGAGGGGCCAGCGCGGAGTCTGCGCGTTCATTTCTGAGAGGTGAGTGCATGAGCGACGAGGGCTTGAGCCTCATCCTGAATCTGCTTTAGATGCTCTTTTCCTTTGAAGCTCTCGGCGTAGAGTTTGTACACATCTTCGGTTCCAGATGGTCTCGCGGCGAACCAGCCGTTTTCGGTGACGACCTTCAATCCACCAATCGCTGCGTGATTGCCTGGGGCCTTGGTGAGCATCGCCAAGATCTTGTCTCCGGCCAGTTCCGTTGCCTTCACTTGATCGGGAGAAAGTTTGGATAGAATGGACTTCTGTTCCGGTGTGGCGGGGGCGTCGATCCGTTCGTAGACTGGCTCGCCTAACTCGTTTGTGAGTTCTCTGTAGAGCTGGGCTGGGTCTTTTCCGGTTTTGGCCATCATCTCTGCTGCGAGCAGATCCATGATGATTCCGTCTTTGTCCGTCGACCAGACGGTGCCGTTGCGGCGAAGGAACGATGCTCCGGCGCTTTCCTCGCCTCCAAATCCGAGAGAACCATCCAATAGACCAGTCACAAACCACTTGAAGCCCACCGGGACTTCAACGAGTGTCCGTTTCAGTTTGGCCGCCGCTCGGTCGATGAGACTGCTGCTCACCAAGGTCTTGCCGATTCCGGCGTCAGATGTCCAGTTGGGGCGATTGGCAAAGAGATAGGCAATCGAGACAGCCAGGTAATGGTTTGGATTCATCAAGCCTGAGCGGGTGACGATACCGTGTCGATCATTGTCGGCATCGTTGCCGAATGCCACATCGAAGCGATCTTTCAATGCGATGAGATTAGCCATGGCATAGGGCGAGGAACAGTCCATCCGAATCTTGCCGTCCCAATCCAGTGGCATGAAGCGAAAGGTTGGATCAACCGAAGGGTTCACAATCTCCACATCAAGTCCATAGTGCTCGATAATCGGGTGCCAATACGCCACGCCTGATCCACCGAGTGGGTCGATCCCAAGCTTGAGTCCGGCGGATTTGATGGCAGCGATGTCGATGATATTCTTCAGGTCGCCGACATAGGCTCCGATATAGTTGTGGCGATGTGTGGTGGCTGCTTGTCCCGCCTGTTCAATCGGCAGCCGTTTACATTCCAGTAGGTTTTTCGTCAAAAGGGTATTGGCTCTGTTCTCGATCCACTTGGTAACTTGCGTATCGGCCGGACCGCCATTCGGAGGGTTGTACTTGATTCCGCCGTCTTCCGGAGGATTATGGGATGGTGTGATGACGATTCCATCCGCGAGACCGGAGGTTCGGTCCCGATTGTAGTTCAGGATGGCATGCGAGATGACCGGCGTCGGGGTGAAGCCCTTGTCCTGGTCGATCATCACTTCCACGTCGTTGGCCGCGAGGACTTCAAGGACGGTCACGAAGGCCGGATCAGAGAGTGCGTGGGTGTCTTTGCCCAAGTAAAGGGGGCCAGTCGTGCGCTGCGTCGCGCGGTATTCGCACACAGCCTGAGCGATCGCCACAATATGGCGCTCATTGAAGCTTTGCTTGAAAGAAGAACCGCGATGTCCCGATGTCCCGAATGACACGCGCTGCTCGCGGACCGAGGGATCGGGTTCTTCAGCCCAGTAGGCAGCGAGGAGTTTACTGATATCCACCAGGGCTGAGGGAGGTGCTGGCTGGCCTGCAAGTCGATGAACTGCCATAGGTAGAGATGTAGTTCCAATGCCAGGTGGCTGTCAACTCTTAAGATTCGACAGAGACATCATGAGTACCTGGTTGATCAGCGCAATGCGGTCTTTAAGTCGTGATGATGTAGGTTTGTATGTGTCAGGGATGAGGTGTGACGGAAGGGTGATGGAGTCAGTTTCATTATGGATTTATTAGCATAGCGTCTCTTTGTGAAATGTTGCGTCGATGGATTTCATATAGGTGATTCGGTAAGATGCCTGCGAAACCCTGTCCAGCGTCTCTAAGGGGGTGGTGTGTTCCGTTTTCGGATTGCCTTCCTGAGCATCTTTGCTCTCATCGTGCTCGCCGGAACGTTCCTCGCGTTTTCTCGAGAGTTGACCGGTCAAGACTATCTCAAGGACTTTGTCCTGGAACAATTGGAAGAGAGTCTTGGTCGGAAAATTGATGTCCACCGAGTCAAGTTTGTGGTGTTCCCTCGCATTCGCGTGGAACTGTCAGAAGTCGTCATCCATGACCCGCAATCGGCGCAAGTGGTGCTCACGGCGAAGCGCGTCGATCTGGTCCTTCGGCTCCTTCCGCTCCTGAAGAAGCAAATTGTCGGAAAACGACTGTTGATTGAGGAGCCCAGGCTGACCCTTCGTCGGAATGAACGTGGTCGATGGAATATCTTGGATGGGGTGAGCGAGCAAGCGGAGATCGACCAACAGACAATGGGTTTGATGGCCAGGACCTTCATGGTCAGACAGGCGAGATTAGTCAATGGAACGATCACGGTGATGGATGCGGCCCGACCGGATGGCGTTCGGTCCATCACCTTAGAGCATGTTGAGTTCGACATCACAATTCGTCCAGAGCAGGGTGTTGCCGACGTGCATGTGGCGATGTCCCATCAGGGCCAGCATGGAGTCTCCAAGGTGTCCTTGGATGGGGGGATCAAGCAGGCGGAACGGCCGGTCGCCTTGTCGGGTGATGATGTGGGGGAACCGGTTCCTGGATTGCAGTTTGACGGTCATATTGATGCCGTCGATATCAAGGTGCGCGACGCTGCCGATTTTCTCGGTCCAAGGCCGGTTTCCGCTCATCTCCAAGGCGCGTTGAATCTCAGGAGTGCCGTGCGTGTCATGCCGGGCGTAGCCGGCTATGACATGGTGTTGTCCGATATGAACGCACACTTAAACGATATCACCCTGACGGGCCATGGCAGTCTTGCCGGCGTCCTGACTCCGCAACCCACCTTCTCTGTGACCTTCGCCAGTTCTCTTGTGACACTGCCGCAATTGCTGAAAACCATTTCCCCGGAGTGGATCCATCCACAGTTACCGGCGGTGCTGGAAGAACGTCGGATCGACGGCAAGGTACAGGTTGTGAAGGCCACCCTGACCGGCTCAACCGCAGCGGGCCCTCAGTTGTCGGCGACCGGGGAATTCCATGTGCAAGAAGGTCATGCGCTCATCGGTCATGATCACGTTGCAGCAACAGACTTGGCGGCGGTGATTCTGGTCGAAACCGGGCGGGTGCGTATCTCCAAGATTTCGGGGAACTATGGAACGATGCAGCTGACCGATGGGAAAGCGGAGGTGTCGTTTCTTGAGGCAGGCCCGTGGTTGGATCTGGAGATGACGAGTGAGATGGGGGCTACGTCTTTGGTGGAGTTTCTCTCGAGGACGGTGAAAACAGAGCGAATGGCACAGGTGTTTGCCGCGGTTCGGGATGCAGAGGGAACGGCGGCTGCGACCTTTCGCCTCCGTGGTCCATTGAATCAACCTGGAGGCATCACGTTTGCCGGAGGGGAGATTACCGCTCGTCACATCAGCCTCAATCATCCGGCCTTGCCGGAGCGGATGACAGGGGTGCAGGGGCGGTTTGTATTGGCTGACGGCGCGACTCAACTGGATCAGGTGACAGGGAATATTGGGGGGATGACCGTGCAGGTCCACGGGACGATTACCGGCGGACCGACCAGTCAGTTTCAAGACGTGTCCATTCGTACACGTGGCGATGCAGCTCAGATGGTCCGGCTTTTCCGATCGTCGGCAATTGATCGGGGTGTGCTGGAGGGGACTCTGAGCTCGACGGCGACGCTCTCGGGCGTGACGACGAGACCTCATGTCCGAGGAGCCATCGTATTGGATGAGGCGAAGATCGTGCTTGGGGTGATCGATAAACCCATTGGCTCGCGCGCGGCGATCGAGTTTGAGGGGGTGTTGCCCCAAACTACGAGTGTCAAGTTGGATCGAGTCGCGTTGGTCCTGCCATCTCTGACGATTCCCGCGAAGGGCACGATGCAGTTTGGGAATGGTTTTCTGGTTGATATGGCGGTTGCGACCGGGATCGTTCCGGTCGCCAGTCTTCCGCGATGGATCTCTAAGAGCGGACTTGAGGTGGGAAATCTCGAACTCTCGTTGGATATCAAAGGTCGAGAGCCGGACTGGCATGCGTGGCGAATAACCGGATGGATGGGATTGACGGATGGGGCGCTGCAGGCCAAGGGAGTCGATGGGCAGATTCAGGATCTTTATGCCCGTGTCAGATTTCTCCGCAACGAGGCTGAGCTCAAACGACTGTCGTTCAAAGTCCAGGGTAGCGATGTCGCGCTGGAGGCCACGGTTCGAAATTGGCCGGCGAAGCCATCCATCATCGGAAAGATTGAGTCGAATCAGCTTGACCTGAGTTTGCTGATCCCTAAGGGTGGGCGCTCGCCTGTCCGAGAGTTCCTGGAGACGCTGGCAGCAACCAGTCAAGTGACGATGACCGCGGCAGTGGCGCGTGGACATTACCAACATCTGAAGTTCAGCTCGCTGTCCGCGCGCATCACTATTCAGGACGGGGTGCTTGACGTAGATCGCTTGTCCGGGGAATCCGGTCATGGGCATGTGGCGGGACGGTTGGTCGTACAACTTCCACCAAACGCGCCGGCTGACCTTGATCTCTCGTTTCGGGCTATGGGTGTGGAATTTGATGATGTCTTGAAGCTGGCGAAAGCGCAAGCGCATGGGGTGTCGGGAGAGCTTCGGATCAGTGGTGCCATTCGTGGCCATGGACGAAATCCCCATGGGGTCTACCCCTCATTAAACGGCAAGGTTGACGTCTTGTTGGAAAACGGACGAATTCTGAAAACGAATGAGCGCGCAATCTGGAAAATCATCAGTCTGCTGAATCTTCCCGCCGTCTTGCAAGGGAAGGTCGAGTTGGAAAAAGAAGGGCTCCCCTACAACAGAATTTCCTCAACGATTGCCGTCCAAAACGGGCTGTTTCAGACGGAAAATTTGATCATCGACAGCCCCATCCTCAAGATCACTGCGGCGGGGAATTATGATTTGCCGACGGATCAACTGGATCTCGCGGTAGCAGTGAGCCCGTTTGGATCCTATTCTCAATTTCTCAAGACGATTCCACTCTTCGGACGAATCATCGCGGGAGATCGCAAAGGATTAGCCACGGCAATGTTTACAATGAAAGGAGGGCTCGAAGATCCTGAAGTTACCTACCTGCCGGTGAAGTCCTTTGCGTCCGGTCTCTCAGGATTGGCGCAGCTTGCGGTCGATGTGCTCACGAATACCTTGACGCTGCCGATGGATTTGGTGACGCCGGATGAAGAATCCGGCGTACGGCCCAAAGAACCGACGCCGTCACCGGCTCCCGCCAGGCCATAGCCGGTCGCAGCTTTCGGCCGACCGAATTCTTGACCGACCTCTGTTCTCATGCTAGCATCCGACTCAAGATGCTGAAAATGCTTACCGGTTTCGTTCTCACGTCGTTGAGCGCATTTCTCCCGCCTTGCTGGGTGTCTATCTGTAGATAGTTGATCCATGAAACGCAGTACCATGTCTCAACCAGAAATTGCCACGCTGTTCATTGCCGCCAGTGAACAGGATTCAAATTTGTATTATGCCACGCGATTCATGGCTCCTGATCCCTTCATCTATCTCGAAATCCGAGGTGAACGGGTGATGGTCATGAGTGATCTGGAAATGGATCGTGCCAGGTCTGAGGCATCAGTGGATCGAGTGCTGTCGTATTCTGAAGTCGAGCAGAAGGCGAAGAAACAGGGCATCAAATCCCCGACAGCCGTCGATATCGTCCATGTGGTCTTGAAAGAGTTCAAAATCAGACGTCTCTCGGTGCCGGCGAGTTTTCCGGTTATTCATGCCGCCCGATTGCAGGAGCGAGGCTATAGCCTCAAACCGAAAGCGGATCCGTTCTATGAACAGCGTGTTGTGAAGACGCCGGAAGAGGTGTGTGCGATCGAAGAAGCGCAGCGGGCCACGGAGGAAGCCGTCACTGCCGCCCATGCGATGTTACGCCGGACCGAGATCAAGGGGGCGCAGCTGTGGCTGGATGGTCAGACGGTGACCTCTGAGCGGATCAAGAAGTTCATCAATGTGAAGCTGATGGAACGGGACTGTATCGCCCAGCATACGATTGTGGCGGGTGGGGAGCAGGCCTGTGATCCCCACAACGAAGGGAGCGGGCCGTTGCCTGCTCATCGCAGTATTATTTTTGATGTATTCCCTCGCTCCGCCACGAGTCGCTATTTTGCGGACATGTCGCGTACGGTGATACGAGGGACGACGAGTCCTGAGCTCAAGCGGCTGTATAGCACGGTGAAAGACGCGCAGGAAGAAGCCATCACGAAAATCAAGGATGGCGCTGACGGGATGAAAATCCATCAAGGCATCTGTACACGGTTTGAAAAGGCCGGCTACAAAACAGGTTTGGTGAACGGACGCATGCAAGGGTATTTTCATGGGACCGGGCATGGGGTGGGGCTGGATATTCATGAAGCGCCTCGCATCAGCCGAACGGGTTCACTCCTTCAGGAAGGGCATGTGGTCACGGTTGAACCAGGACTGTACTATCCTGGATTAGGCGCGGTTCGCATCGAAGACATGGTGTTGGTGACGAAGGACGGCTGCCGCAATCTGACGAAATTCCCCAAGCAATTTATGCTCGACTAGCCTGCTGTTGGAAAACGCTTCCAGCGCGACCCTCGCCTCGCTCAACCCTTCACGCTATCGGGAGTCGTACGGCTCAGGTTTTGTGCTCGTTGCCGCTGCTTGCGGAAGGCCGCGTAGCTGGCTTCTGCCGGCTCACGCGGGCTGTGCGAGATGGTGGAAGGGTAAGCTCGGCGGCGATTTTGAATGATCAAACCGGTTGCTTCATACTGTCGGTAGGCTCAAAGCGATATGGCGCATTCGTTTCGGTTTCTCGACGATATTGCGGTGGCGGATCTTGCCTTCAAAGCGGAGGGCGACTCCGTCGCGGAGTTGTTTCGCGCAGCGACTGAAGCGCTACTGGAAACGTTGGCCGAGACTTCGACGGTGGCGGTGACATGGGAGCGTACGATTGAACATGCGTCTGGAGAGCTGGACGAGCTGCTCTTTGAATGGCTGTCGGATCTGGTGTATTGGAAAGATGCTGCGGGAGTGGTGTTCCATGACGCGGACCTCTCTGTGATTCATGACGGCGCCACCTGGATGCTCGCGGCGGTGCTGCGGGGTGCTCCCGTGGATCAGGCGACACAGACACTCCATCATGATGTCAAAGGTGTGACGAAGCATCTGTACGAAGTGAAACAGCAGGGAATGCACTGGTATGCTCAGGTGGTGGTCGACGTATGAAATTGAATACCGATATGCGGGTCAATCGGGTAACCGATGAAGTGTGGGAGATTCCCGTCACTGAGAAAGCGGGCATGCTGGTACCGGCGCGGATCTATGCCACGCCAAGTATTTTAAAGACAATGGACCGTGGCGTCTTCGATCAAGTGACGAATGTGGCTTGCCTCCCTGGTATTGCGCGCTATGCGCTGTGCATGCCGGATGGGCATTGGGGCTATGGGTTTCCCATTGGGGGTGTTGCCGCGTTTGATACCGAGTCGGGAATTATTTCTCCCGGAGGTGTCGGGTATGACGTCAATTGCGGGATGCGCCTGATCCGCACGGATTTGACACGGGACGATGTGCATCCGAAACTGGATCGTCTTATGACCGAATTGTTCCGGCGCGTACCGGCAGGCGTCGGGGCTGCAGGATTCATCCGATTGAATCGAGATTCGTTCGCAGGGGTGATGACACGAGGTGCTCGATGGTGCATTGAGGAAGGGTATGGTTGGCATCGGGATCTTGCGCACATTGAGGAAGGCGGCTGTATCGCAGGCGCCGATCCGTCCACCGTCAGTGATCATGCGGTGGGGCGAGGGATCAATCAGCTGGGGACACTGGGCTCCGGGAATCATTATTTGGAAGTGCAGGTTGTCTCAAGCGACCGTGTGTTCGATCCTGAGACGGCTACGGCGCTAGGCATTACCGGCCAGGATCAGATTGTGGTGATGGTCCATTGCGGGTCCCGTGGATTCGGCCACCAGGTTGCCGGCGACTATCTCAAAGTATTCGAGAAGGCGATGCGGCGGTATGGGATCTCCGTGAAGGATCAGCAACTCGCCTGTGCTCCGTTTCGTTCACCAGAAGGGCAGGACTACTTCTCCGCCATGAACTGCGCAGCCAACACGGCCTTCGCCAACCGACAAGTCATCACCCATCAGATCCGTGAAGCATTCGCGACGGTGTTTGGGCCGTCGGCTGAGGAGTTGGGCATGGAGGTGGTCTATGATGTCGCCCACAATATCGCCAAGGTCGAACGCTACCCCGAAGGAGAACTGTTGGTCCACCGCAAGGGATCAACCAGGGCGTTCGGCCCGGGGAGTCCGGACTTGCCTTGGGATTTTCAGAAAACCGGTCAGCCTGTAATCTGCGGAGGATCGATGGAGACTGGTTCCTATCTTCTGGTTGGTACAGACCGGGCCGTCAATGAGACATTCGGTTCGACGATGCATGGGGCTGGGCGGACGATGTCGCGGGCACAGGCCAAGAAATCGATTCGGGGCGAACAGCTTCAGCAGGAGATGAAACGGCGCGGCATCCTTGTCAAAGCCGTCTCACTGTCGGGTTTGGCGGAAGAGGCAGGGGTCGCATACAAGGATATTTCGGACGTCGTCGAGACGGTCGATCGGGCAGGTATTACCAAAAAAGTGGCGGAACTGCATCCAATCGGGAACATAAAAGGGTAACCTTCTTGTCTTACGAAAAAAGACATGCAATCAGTTCATGCATACCGAACCGTGTTTCAAACCCTCCTTCGTGCTTTCGTCTGAATCTCTATAGCGTCTTTCAGCGCGAGAAATGCCATCACTATATGGCGTGATGTTGCATTGAACGTCGCGTGATACAAAAGTCAGCTCTCTTCCTGGGCAGAGGGAATCTCCGGCCAACTTGCGCAGCATCGCGAAGCGAATTTTCTCCAAATTCTTTACGCATCACAAATTGCTGGTATCGTCAGGTATCAGGGCAGAGAGCCGAATGGCCGGACTGCAGGCGCATGGGACTATTGGAGAAGCCATCGGCATGAGTCGTCCAGAGGGTAGGAGCGAGGGTGACATGGCAGGAGTAGGTGAGGCAAGTGCGGCCGTCATCCTCGTCGTGGATGATGATGAGCTGATCAGATTGTTCGTGCGTGAAGCCTTGGAACAGGCCGGGTTTGAAGTGTGCGAAGCATCCAATGGAGTGCATGCCTTGGAGCAGTTTGCAGCGCGGCGCCCCGACCTGATCATCATGGATGTCGTCATGCCTGTGATGGATGGATTTGCCGCCTGTATGAAATTGCGTGAGTCAGTGGAAGGGAAACGTGTGCCGATCCTGGTGATGACGGCGCTGGATGATGAAGACTCGATCGGTCGCGCCTATGCGTACGGCGCCACTGATTTTATTGCTAAACCGACGAATGCAACGATCCTGGGCCATCGAGTCCGGTACATGCTGCGGGGGAGTCTCACGCTCAACGCACTCCTTCGGAGCGAGGCGCGGCTGGGCTTGGCTCAGCGGATCGCCAAAATCGGGAATTGGGAATGGCATCCCGCTACCGGGCGATTTCTGGTGTCCTCTGAACTCTGTCGGCTGATGGGAATTCGATCACAAGATTTTCGAGGGACGAAAGAGGCATTTCTCGATATGGTGCATGCGGATGATCGTGACCTTGTCGACCACGCCTTGCAATCGATTCTTGCGGAACGGAAACCTTGCGATATCGATCACCGGATCGTGTTTCAACACGGGGGTGAGTTTACGGTGAACCTGCAGGCCGAGGCGGTCTTCGATGATCAGTTGAAAATCATGACGATCGTGGGGACAGCGAAGGACATCAGTGAACGAAAGCGCTCGGAGCGAGAAATTCACCGGCTGGCCTATTACGACAGTCTCACCGGGTTACCGAATCGTGTGTTATTTAAAGATCGTGTCACGCAGGCGATTGCCCATGCGCGTCGCTATCAATCGACGCTCGCGATCTTGTTTCTTGATCTGGACCGATTCAAGGTCATCAATGACACGTTAGGTCATAACATCGGGGATCTGTTGTTGAAGCAGGTTGCGGATCGTTTGGCGGAATCGGTCAGACACAGTGATTCCGTCGGCCGATCGGTCGAGAAGGGGGAAACCCACGAATTGGCCCGTCTGGGAGGAGATGAATTTACGGTCTTGTTGACGAACATCCGGCAGGTTCAGGATGCCGGGCTGGTTGCCAGGCGTATTTTGGAATCGCTAGCACGATCGTTCTTGATCGATGGACATGAGGTCTCAGTGACCACCAGTGTGGGGATTGCGATCTTTCCAACCGATGGAGACTCCGTGGATCAACTCCTGAAAAGTTCGGATGTCGCGATGTATCAGGCTAAGGAACGAGGTCGGAACAACGCACAGTTTTACTCGGCGACCATGAACTCAATGGCTGCGGAACGACTCGAGATGGAAAATGATCTGCGAAAGGCGCTGGAACATGACGAACTTATCGTCTATTACCAGCCGCAAGTCGATATCCGAAGCAAGAACATTGTGGGCGCCGAAGCCTTAGTGCGATGGCATCATCCTCGACGTGGTTTGCTGATGCCTGCCGTGTTTCTTCCTGTTGCGAACGAGACAGGCATGATTCGAAAGCTGGATGAAGCCGTGTTGGGTATGGCATGCCGACAGGGCAAGGCTTGGCAAGATGCCGGTTATGTTCCCATTCGAATGTCGGTCAATGTCTCCAATTCTTTCTTTCATGGGGCTTCGTTGGTGAGCGCCGTGTCACGAGCATTGGAAGAGACCAAGCTTAGTCCGGAATTTCTTGAGTTGGAGTTGACCGAGTCAATCGCCATGCGGCATGTGGAAACGTCCATTGAAATGTTGCAACAGTTGAGGGCGATGGGTGTTCGACTCTCGATCGATGATTTTGGAACCGGCTATTCTTCCTTGAGCCATTTACAACGGTTCCCCTTGAACATGCTGAAAATTGATCAATCCTTCGTGTGCGATGTGCCGCACAATGCCGCCAATGTTTCGATCTCGCGCGCGATTATCTCTCTTGCGCACAGCATGAATCTCACGGTGTTGGTTGAAGGGGTTGAAAACGAAGAGCAGTTGAAGATGTTTCGTGGACAGGGATGTGATCAGGCGCAAGGACATTACTTCGGGCACCCAATGCCGGCAGAAAAATTTGTGCAACGGCTTACTCGGGCTGATGCAGAGAGACAAGGAAGGCAGGCGGCCTAGGGGTATATCTTCGAAGAGAGGGATGCAGATGGAACAACGAAGAGATAGCCGATTTCCTGTTGGATTTCGGAGCTCGTTCAGCTCAGCGAACAGCATTTCCGGCGATGGGACGTTGAGTGATCTGTCGCTTCGAGGGTGTTGCGTCCGAAGCTTGATCGAGGTGAATCCTGGGACGGTGCTTCAGATTCGGGTTCACGTTTCTGATCGTGAATCCCCTATCGTGATCTCTCACGCGATCGTCCGATGGTATCGAGATGGCAACTTTGGCTGTGAGTTTGTGAACCTCGGGGCAGAGGAATGGGCTCGGCTCCGTGCGGTGACGACGGAATTGGAGAAAGAGCCCTACCAAAAGACGAAAGACGACAGCGAGGCTGCATAACTCTACCTCTGCGAAGACGTCATGCCGCTCGCGCCTGGATTTTAGTCCTGAAAATCTTGCAGGCCAACTCCACGCTTTCTTTGAGCGGATCCAGCAGATTGGCGGCGGCATCCAGCTGCTGTTGTCGCGCGAGGCGCTCGATTTCTCCCGCTTGAAAACTGGCGGCTAGCGCTCCAACTTGGGCGCTTGTGGATTTCAATTGATGTGCACCATCTATGAGCATGGCTCCATTTCCTGCCAGAATTGCATCACGAATGACTCCAATGAGTCGCCTGGAATCAGAGAGGTAGAGTGAGAGAATCTTGTGCAGAGCGTCTGACCGGCCTGCTCGTTCCATGGCCAGAAGATTTTCCCAAACGGCGTCGTCGATGACGGGAATTCCTAAGGGAGTTGTCGAGGCGATCTGCTCATTGAATGTCTGAGGGGTGGGCAGGGTCTTGGTTGGAGTTGTGTTCACCCATCGTCGAATGGTGGCCTGCAAGCGCTCTTGTGAAAACGGCTTGGAGAGATAGTCATCCATCCCGGCCGCTAGACACTGATCCCGATCACCTTCCATGGCATTCGCGGTGAGAGCGATGATGGGAACATGACGGCCGGCATCGGTTGATTGTTCATGCCGTCGAATGGCAGCGGTGGCGGCGAACCCATCCATCTCAGGCATCTGGCAATCTATCAGTACGAGATCATAGTGATGATGAGAGACAGCCTCAACGGCTTGGCGACCATTCTCGGCCATGTCGACGCGGCAACCGAAGAGTTCCAACATTCCCAAGGCTACTTCGCGATTGACCGGATTGTCTTCAGCGAGAAGGATATGACCTCCAATGACAGCTAGTTGCGTCTCCCGCTGTTGTGTGACTGGTCTCGTATCCGGTAAGGCATATCGTTGTCGTAGTAAACACTCTCGAAGAAGAGATGGTCGAGCTGGTTTACGAAGCCATGCGAAAAAGTTGGACTCACGGGTCTCTCCGATTGGTGACTGTTGGTCGACCGAACTGAGCGCCAACAGAGGAATATGCTTGAGAAGAGGATTGGCCTTGATCATCCGTGACAGCATAATCCCGTCGATGTCAGGCATGTGAATGTCAAGGATAGCCATATCAATGGGCGTGCCTTCTGTCGTGGCCTGATTCAGTTGTTCTAAAGCAGCGGTTGCGCTGGTGGCGCTGACAGGTTCGGCCTCCCAGATCTTCAACTGGGATTCCAAAATAAACCGATTGGTTGCGTTGTCGTCGACGATGAGCACCCTTGTGCCGGCAAGTGATCGAGTCAGTGTGGCCTTCAGTAACTGGAATGTGGTGTCATATCTCAGTTGCATCGTGAACCAAAAAGTGGACCCTCGGCCGGACATGCTCTTGACCCCGACCTCGCCGCCCATCAGCTGTACCAACTGACGGACGATGGCCAAACCGAGCCCAGTACCGCCAAACCTCCGGGTGGTTGAACCGTCGGCTTGGGAAAATGCTGAAAACATTCGTTTTTGGGCTTCATCAGAGATCCCGATGCCGGTGTCTTGTACCTCGCATTTCAGTATCATCTGTCCAGCTTCTGTGGGGAGACTGTGTACCCACAGCGAGATCTCTCCTTGTTCAGTGAACTTCATGGCATTTCCTAAGAGATTCAACAGCACCTGTCTGAGTCGGACCGGATCGCCGATCACGGCATCGGGTATTATTTCTGGAACGAAATAGGTCAACTCCAATCCTTTTTTACCAGCCGGTTCGGAAAAGAGCTCTATGGCCTCCTCGATGGTCTGCCGGAGGCTGAATGGAACCTGTTCGATCTCGAGCTTACCTGCCTCGATCTTGGAAAAGTCCAGAATGTCGTTGATGATGTCCAGGAGGGCCGTGCCCGATCGATGAACTGTGTCCACCATATGCCGTTGCCGTTCGCTCAGTTGGGTCGTGAGGAGGAGTTCCGTCATACCGAGTACCCCGTTCATCGGCGTGCGGATTTCATGACTCATATTGGCGAGGAACTGGGATTTGGCTTTGTTGGCGGCTTGCGCCTCTTCGGCTAATCGGCGAGCCTCTTCGGTCGTCGTTTCGAGCTGCTGGGTTCGTTCAGCCACTTTGGTTTCCAAGCCCAGTTGGTAGTCGAGGACTTGCTGCTGGTAGGCTCGGAGTTGAGTCGTCATTCGGAGGAAGGAAGAGGCCAGTTGATCCACTTCGTGGGCTCCACCTGGGAGAATATCGACGGCAAACCGGCCTTCTGAAATGTGTCCGGTTGCTTCTGTTAAGGCCAGCAATGGCCGTGTAATTGCTTGTGTCAGCACCCAGGCGAGCACCAGACCGACCAGCAGCACCATCGCGACGGTTACTCCGGTCCCAACCACGAATTGGAAGAGGTATTCTTGAAGCGGCTGCTGGCTCAAGACAATGTGGATGTATCCAATGACGGATGACGAGGAAACGGCATTGGCTGATTCGAGAAAGAGCTGGTCCGTGGTCGACGTGGTTCGACTGAGGATCGGCGCCATAATACTGACGAAATCGACTCCGTCAACGGTGATGAGGTCGGTGTGCAGCGTCTCGGTCGGCGCCGACGTACGGTGTAGCTGTGATGTCGGGATGGATACCGATGGGGCAAAGGATTGTTCCAAGAGGGTCTGATTCGTTTTGTCCGAAATGGCGACATACGCCACCTCTGGCATCGCCGTGAGCCCGGTCATCGTTCGCCTGAGTGCGCCTTGGTTCTCGGTGTAGACCGCGTATTCACTGCTCTGGGCCATCAGAGTGGCCATGTTGATCCCTCGATCGATCAGATCTTGATGGCGCACGGTAGTCTCTCGTTGGATGACGGACGAGGCAATGCCGATGGTCATCACCACAAGACCGATGGTGAGTAAATTCACGATACCCCGAAGCCCGAGACGTATGCTCATAAACAGTCCCTCATTGAAAGACTTGCAATGCGCCCTTGATCAGATCCGGTGGGAGTTCCAGCTTGATCACATTGGCTGTCTTAAGATTCAACACATAGGTTACTTTACGCGGGTACATGGGGGGCAGCGAGCTCCCAGTGGTTCCGCTGAGAAGTTTGCCGGCCAGTTCCCCTGTTTGAACGCCAATGTCCAGATAATCGCGGTCGAGCGCATAGAGAGCCCCGGCCTTCACCCATGACGTAGAAAGCCCGACAAAAGGCACTTTGCTTTTCAAAGTGCTGAGCAGAATGGGTTCTGCTGTGTGAGGTGTCATCACCACCGAATCCGGAATGCCCCATAGCACATCGGCTGTTCGAGTGACCTCATCCAACGCATCGGGAAGCGCGCGGGGCGTCTCAACGGATCTGGGGGCGAGCCTCAGCTCCATTTTCTTCGCAGCCGTTGATGCCATATCCACTTTGAGTTGGTTTTCTTTGGGATTGAAGAGAACTCCCACTGTACCGGCATTGGGAATGATTCGTTTCAGCCACTGGAGTTGTGCCTCAATGGGGAAATCGAGCAGGACAGCGGTGGCATTTGGAGCAGACCGGATGTCATCCGCGGATACGATCATCGTGGCCAGGATCGGCAGGTTATTAATCTCTCGCACGACTGCCTGAGTCGCTTGGTTTCCCAAGGTTATGACCAATTTGGCACCGTTGCGTTTCACATCCACGAGGACGCTCTGAGCTTTTGCCTGGTTGCCTTGCAGCGCATGAATCTCAACGGTGACGGTGATGCCCTGCTTCGCCAGGGACTGTTGAAGTCCAGCCAGCACCTCTTGATATGGTTTCAGGTCTTGGCCGCTCAACACGACGATGCGATTGGATTCAGCGCTTGCGAGGCATACAAGCAATGCGAGGATCAAAAGCACGAGCGAGATCACTCGTGCCAGGAGGGTTGGAAGGTCTGTGAGGCCGTGCGTCATCATCAGTTCTTAAAAGCGATACTTCAGCTTGACCCAAAAGGTTCGGCCGTCTTGATCAATGATGTCTTGCCGATGTTCTCCGGAACCGGGGTAGCCATACTTTTGGTTCATCAAGTTGTTGATATGGGCGGAGAGCTCCCATCCCTTGATGAGTTGTTGGCTGAAGAGCGATAGGTTGAGGATGTAGAACGGGCTGGCGTTGTTCCCTGCGAGCGTGAGGCGCGAACTCGTGTAGCGGCCTTCGAATCCGGCGAAGAGTTTGTCGCCAATGACCGGAACAATCAGATTGGTCTTGACCAAGTGCTGAGGGGAGTTGGTGAGCATCTGGTCCATCTGATCATTCCGCGTGGTTTGAATGGCATAGCTGATTCGGCCCTCAAGACCGGACGGCCATTTTCCTTCAACCATGAACTCCGCACCACGCGCGGTGATGTCCTCCACGTTGTCATAGAAGAGCTTGCTATCTACGGGATCGATCGTCTGACTGATCAAGCCAGAAATATTGTATTGATAGAGACTGCCGAGGGCGCGGAGGTGATGGCCGATGTACTGCTCGACGACGAGTTCGTAGGTCTTGATCTTCTCAGGTTTGATGTTCGCGTTGGCCTTGAAGGTGTTCCCCGTCACGTAGAACTGTTCGTAAGGATTCGGCGCCCGAAATGCCTGCCCGTACAACAGTTTTACCGTGGTCTTGTTCCAAGTTGAAATCAGTCCCACCCGAGGATTCGTCGTCCCTCCGAAGGTACTATATTGGTCATGTCGGACTCCCGCGACAAGCACCAGATGGTCCGTGATGGCCCAGTCGTCTTGCAGATAGGCCGCGACGAAGCTGGAACGCCGCTTATCATCGAGGTACGTGGTCGGAGGATTAATGTCCCGGTTACTCTGGTCGAGGCGAAATTGGTCACGATATTCTGTTCCGAGGGTGAGTCTGTGACGGTCGAATAATCGTTTGGTGGCGGTAAGTTCAGCCCCCCACCAGTCTGCCTCGGTTACATCTTTATTGAGGGTAAAGGGAGGAGTTCCAATCCCGCCGTAGTCATAGGGCAGATTCGCGTAATAGTAATACCGATCAAAATAGAGCCGTGCCTTCACATTGAGCTGATTGATGAATTCATGTTGATACACGAGGTCTAGATAGGTCCGTTCATCGACCGTCAGCTGCTGGTTATCGTTGAAGACCGTGCCAAACGCTGCGGTCGGGACGTTCTTTTTTCGCCACTGGTGTCCGCCCGTGAACGTGAAATCGCCATAGGAGAGTTTGCCGGTGTAGTAATACAGATTGTCTCGGTCGGCATGTCTGGCGATACCGTTGTTGATCGACGAAAACGCCGGGTAGAACAACTCTCGATGGCCTTCGCTGTCGGAGTACGAGCCGGAAAGTAGGACTTCTAGACCGTTCGAGAATTTATTGCCGTAGCTGAGACGACCGCGATAGGTATTGAAGCTTGACGCTTCCCCGGATATCTCCGTACCCTTGAGGTCACGCCCTCGTTTGGTAATCACATTCACAACACCGAAGAGTGCGTTGGTGCCATACAGGGAGGAGCCTGGGCCTTTGATGATCTCGACACGGTCAATCAAGTCGACATCGATCGGCATTTCCGTGCCAGCTCCACCTTGATCATAAACGGCATCGTTCAGCCGATGGTTGTCGATCAGCAGCAGGACGCGTGAGGTGTAGTCGCCGGGACGGTTGAACCCTCGGATGCCCAGGTAGCCATAATTGCGATCGCTGCTTGTAAACAAGCCCGGCACACTATCGAGAATCTGCGCAAAGTTTCGATACCCGTACTTTCTGATTTGTTCCCCGGTAATGATCGTGATAGCCGCAGGAGCTTCATGGACTTTCTGGTCGTATTTGGCTGCTCCGTAGACCGATGGGATCTCGTCGAACAAGGTCCTTTCGCTCACGGAAGCGTTCGTGGCGGATTGGTTGGGTTCGAGGCTCGCAGGTGTCGGAAGTTCAAGTGGCAGATCCAGAGATGAGTCGGCTGAGGCATCAGTAGGCTGGTCGCTTACGGAGGTTCCATATGAGGGCCGTTCAGATGCCAGAACTAGAGCAGCGGCGAATACCATGCGGCCTATTTGCGAGAAAAACCAGAGGATAGACCCTAAGCGTGATGTTCTCAATAGATGTCCCTGTAAAGAAGACCCTTCACAACGATATCGGCAGTTGAGATCGGTACCTTGACGTCAAGGCTCGTTGGGGACCGTCTTGTCAACGAATATGGAGTGTGGATAGCTATGACGGTGAAGCAGGTTGTCGGTAGCCGTTCTACCGTCGGCGTTCGACGATGAGAATGGTGTCCCCGCAAGATTGAGATTCGAGAAAGTGTGAGCACCGGAGGAGCAGGAGGCGTAGTACTCCGTGAAACTTTCTCCATGGTGCGTCATCAGCGCGTGTCATGGTTATACTGGCTCTTAGTTGCTAAGTTTATTCGATCGTTGGCTTTGTTGGTTTCAAACCGGCACTACGCGGCTTTGGCTGCTTGGCGTTTTGCCACTTGGCCCAGGATATCCAGCGCGGCAATGCGGTAGGCCTCGGCATAGGTGGGGAAGTTGAAGACGTTGTCGATGAACGATTCGATCGTTGTGCCGCTTTGCAGTGCGAGTTGTCCGATGTGGACCAACTCCGTTGCAGAATCGCCGACCACTTGGACGCCGAGTAGTCGCTCGCCGGATGGATCGGCGATCATCTTGAGCAGACCTTGCCCGCCACCCGAGATCTGTGCGCGGGCAATTTCCTCGAACTTTGCCCGTCCAATAAGCGGATCCTTATACCGTTCTCTTGCACCCATTTCATCTAGTCCAATGCTGGCCATTTCGGGAATCGTGTAGATCCCCAGTGGGATGGTGGAGGCGGCATCGCCGATTGGGAGATTGAGGGCATGCCGGACGGCGCGTCGCCCTTGCTCCATCGCCTTTGACGCGAGCGCCGGTCCACTGACCATGTCGCCGATGGCGTAGATGTGTCCCATCGTGGTCTGACAATATTGATTGACCGGGATGAGTCCCTTGTCCGAGAGGGCAATGCCGGCTGCTTCTAGATCCAGATCCTCGATGTTTGCTTGCCGCCCAAGGGCGACCAACATTTTTTCGCTCTTGATGATCGTCCCATTCTTGAGGGTGGTGACGACATGGGTCACTCCGTTCCATCGCACCTCAGAGATTTGGCTTTCACCGAAATAATGACTGCCGTGGCTTTCCAACCCTTTGACAAACTGGTCAACCAGTTCCTTATCCATGAATTGGAGCGGGTAGGGTGCGCGGTCGACCAGTGTGACTTCCACTCCTAATAACGCAAAGATTGAGGCATACTCACAGCCGATGACCCCTCCTCCGACGACGGTCAATGATTGAGGGAGATACAGCATCGACAGAAGCGAGTCGCTGTCCAGAATATGTTCATGGTCGACCGGAATGTCTTTTGGATTTCTTGGGCGCGATCCCGTTGCGACGACGATCGTACCCGCTGTGAATTGTTGAGACGCTCCATCGACTGTTTGCATCTCAACCGTGTGAGTGTTGACGAACCGCGCTTTCCCGTGAAGCAGGGAGATGCCGTTTCGGCGAAGCTGCTTGCTCATGAATGCATCGTGCGCCTGTACGACTTGCTCAAGCCGGCTTAAGAGGGTCGCGATTTGTGTGTCCGGCTTCAAGTTGAACTGCAAGGCTTCCCCCGCTCGCTTGAGCCGATCGAGGTGGAGTGCGCTTTCTCTCAACGTTTTGCTGGGAATAGTCCCACGATAGACGCAGCTGCCGCCGATTCCTCGTTCCCGTTCAATGAGAGCGACTCGTTTGCCGGCCTTGGCGCCTTGAACCGCGGCTTTTTGACCGGCGGGGCCGGCGCCGATCACAATGATGTCGTAGGTGCTTGGTGTGCTCATATGTTTATCGCATTCACAATGGTTAAGACCTGTTCTTTGGTTGTCAGCAGTTTATCGACGTCTTGAGGATACAGGTTCAACTCCGCGAATGCCGGATGATCGCGGAGACTGTCTTCGGGCATTTCTTCGGGCGTGAGGAGGTGGCTCGCCAATCGATCCGCAACAAAGGTCAGCATGCATTCCTGGCGAAAGGCAGCGGCATGCTCGTAATCCCCATAATATTGGATCGCCTCGGCTACTTGTTTGGGTAGACTCCATTTTTCGGCGATCAGAACACCTACACCAGTATGGTAGCCCTCGATCAATGTTTTAATATGAGACTTGTTATCCAGTATCGGGGCCAGTGCTTTGACCCATTTGTTGCTTTGTTCTCGATCAATCGTCGTGGTGATTCGCAGGACAACGGGTTTCCCGATTTCATGCAATAGGCCGCAGAGATAGGCGCTTTCAACATTCATACGTTTCGTCCGGGCGACTTCTTTTGCAAAGGCTCCGGTGGCCAGTGAATGCCGCCAGAGCTGTTTGACTTCATCTTCATATCCCGGCACCTGGAAGGCCCCGACCTTCAAAGAGGCGGTAAAGGCGATTTCTGATAGCAGGGTGATCCCCAACATGGCGACAGCGTGCTGGAGCGAGACGACCGGACTTCTGGGCATGTAGGCTGGCGAATTGGCAATCTTCAAAACATGAGCGGCGAGGGCTTGGTCTTGATGGATCAATGCTGAGAGTTTCGCCGCATCGGCATTTGGATCTGACGCGAGTGCCATCACTCTGCTGGCGGCTTGCGGCAAGAGTGGGAGCTCAATATCCCCTGTCTTGATTTTCTGTATGAGAGTCTGCTCAAGCTGTTCGAGTGGAGTTCCAGCTGGCTGTGTTTCAGAGGGCATGGAAAGGCTCCCAGGTGATGACCCTGCTGTTTAGGACAGTGCTTTGTCGGTTGCTTTTTCCGAAAGTTTAGCGCGCGTGACTTTACTCCGGGGCCTGACTATACTGACTCATTCCTGGGAGGGAGAGACAATGCGATGTCGATGGCTGAGCGGAGTATTCTGGGTTCCGATAGCCGGTTTGATCGTGTGTCAGAACGCTGGCGCTGAGTCGACGGCCGGGACGGGCAAGATTGTCAAAGAAGCCCGTGAAACACTCGAAGCAACGAAGGAGTATACCGCGCAGCAAAAGGAGGCAATTGAGCGGAAAGCGCAAGAGGAACTTGCGGCACTCCAGCAGCAGATCGCCGCATTGCGTGGAAAAGTGGCAGACACATCGGCATCCACCCGAGCGGAGTTGCAGAAGTCGCTCAGCGAGTTAGAGAAAAAGAAAGACCGTGTAAGAGAACAGCTCGATGCGCTGAAACAGACCACCGATAAAAAATGGCAGGATGTGCAGGACGGGATGAACAGCGCGTTGCACGAGCTCAAACAGTCCTATCAGAAACTATTATCCCGTATGCCGTAACGTTCGATTTCATCGGTCCACGTGACGTCAATGGAGTCCGCATGATGAAGGTCATCACCCTAGCAGACTGTCAACAGTTTGCCAGCGATAAAATGAAGAAGAACAACCTATTCCAAACAGAACGGTTGTTCTGCGATATCTATTGCTTCGAGCCTGGCCAGGAACAAAAGGGCCATGTCCATGGCCATCAGGACAAGATCTATATTGTTCTGGAAGGGCAGGGAACATTTCACGTTGGCTCAGAGCGCCGTGTGCTCGAGTCTGGGCAAGGTACGCTTGCTCCTGCGGGAGAAGAGCATGGCGTGAAGAATCACACGACCCAGCGGTTAAAAGTGCTGGTGTTTGTTGCTCCCAATTCGGTTTGACTGGTCGGTGGAGAGCTTGCCCTACAAATACGGAAGGGGGAGAAGCGGTATTCCGCATTCTCCCCCTTTTTGCTGAATCAGTACCTGGCTAATTACGGCTTATAATCCGAATGCTCGGATGGCTTTCCGTCATGCGAGTACATGTGTTGATAGGCGATGACTTGCCAAATTTGCTGTTCCGACAACAGCCCCTTCCAAGCCTTCATTTTTGTCTTCGGTACCCCTTCCGAGACACGCCAGAACCAATAGCTGTCCGAGTACCGCGTCGTATTCTTCGGGTCTCGGAGGTCCCGTGCGCCCTTCTTGACCGGTTTGCCGTCCTTGCCGTGGCAGCTGGCGCAGTTGATGTCGGTATTAAACTCGCCTCGATAAATCTTTCCACCCTCTTCGATGGCTTTCGGATCTGTCCAGCCACCGGCCGGCATGTGTTTGCCCGTATAGTCCGCTGGAACCGGGGCCAACGGTGCGAGATCTTCGGCGGCGGCTAGGCCTCCTGATAGAATCAGGGCGCACCCAATTGCGAACACTGAGACACTGATAATCCTTCTCGACATTCGTACCTCCTCTTGAGTTATAAGATGACCTGCCTGTCTTCTGTGTCGACCTCAATCGATGTAATCAAGGTATTGATTCGTTCGGCATAAACTATACCACAGTTTTTTCTGAAAATTGTGAAAACGACTTACGCTGAGGGCGGCTCTGTGGTCGAATAATTGGGTATCACCCAATCGCAAGGAACAGCGTGTCGTACGCCTCACGGACTTCCGAACAATCTAAGAAACCATGATGTTATCACCTCGATGAGATGAGGAGAATCTGGCGCATGCTCTGAAGCCACAGCGTATCATTTGACGATGGCTTTCGCCGCTTCCACGATGGACCGTACGCCGATTCCGTAGTGGTCAATGAGCTCATCGGGTTTTCCACTGTGTGGGATGTCGCGAACGGCCAGTTTATGCACGGACATCCCTTCGGTGCTCACGGCATCGAGAACGGCATCGCCCAAGCCTCCATGGGAATAGTGATCCTCTACCGTGAGAATCCGGCGCTGGGTCGCTCGTCCGCACTCCAGCAAGGTTGTTCGGTCGATCGGAGCGATGCTATAGAGATCAATCACGCGAACGACAATACCAGCTGCCTTCAATTGGTCATAGGCCTTCAAGGCTTCAAACAGCGTCACACCGGCAGCCACGATGGTTAGGACATCCGAGGCGCTCTGTCGGAGGACCTTGCTGCCACCGATCTGAAATTGCTCTTCTGGTCCATAAATGACTGGGTTCTTCGGGCGTCCGGCACGGACATAGACCATGCCATTATGGTGCGCAGCAGCTTCAATCAACCGATAGGCCGAGTTGCCGTCGGAAGGGTAGAGGACCGTCACGTTCGGTTGCGCCGCCATCATCGCGATGTCTTCCAATCCCATCTGAGATGGGCCGTCTTCGCCGATGCTGACGCCGACGTGCGTGCCGACGAGCTTAATATTGGAGCCACTGACGGCTGCCATGCGGATGAAATCATAGGCGCGACTCAAGAAACAGGCAAAGGTCGCCGCAAAGGGAATCTTGCCGCAGGCTGCCAGACCCGCGGCGGCACCGACCATGTTTTGTTCCGCGATGAAATTCTCGAAGAACCGCCCAGGGAATTTCTTGCCGAATTTATCTGTATAGGTCGAGTTTTTGACGTCTGCGTCGAGTGCGACGACCGAGGAATTGATAGACCCTAAGGCTTCCAGTGCGACGCCGAAGGCTTCGCGTGTTGCGATGGAGTCGCCGATTTTGTACGGAGGCGCCGGCATCGTGCCGATTGCCGCCGAGGCGACCATGTGAGTGGGAGGCTTGGAGATCTGGAGGGCAGCGCCGTTTGGGCGCAATTGCTTCGTGAGCTCGTCGATCGCTTTCTGAGTCTCCTCACCTTTCTTCAACGGTTTCCCGTGCCAGTCTGCTTTATTCTCGATGAAGGAAATGCCCTTGCCTTTATATGTTTTGGCTAACAATACTGTCGGCTGGCCTTTCGTCTGAGCGGCCTCGGTGAAGGCCTTGAGAATGGCCGTAAGATCGTGGCCGTCGACAACGATGGCATGCCAGCCAAATCCGGCCCAGCGAGAACGATAGCCCTCCATGTCATGCTGCAGCATCGTGGGGTCGCTTTGCCCCAATCGATTGATATCGATGATGGCGCATAAATTATCCAGGTTGTATTGGCGACTGATTTCTGCGGCTTCCCAAACCGATCCCTCAACAGATTCTCCATCTCCCATGAGGACATAGATGCGGTGGTCGAGTGCATCGACAAATTTCGCGTTCACCGCAATGCCGACTCCGACGGAGAGTCCTTGCCCCAGCGAACCAGTGGCCATATCGACGAACGGCAATCGGGGAGTCGGATGTCCTTCGAGGTCAGACGTTAAGGTGCGTAATTTTAAAAGATCGCTGGTGGGAAAGAGCCCGGCTTCCGCCCATGCCGCGTAGAGCAGTGGAGCGGCATGGCCTTTGGATAGGATGAATCGGTCACTGTTGGGTGCCTTCGGATTGTGAGGATCATATCGCATGACGGAAAAAAATAAGGCGGCGACGATATCCGCTGCTGAGGCACAACTCGAAGGATGCCCGCTTCCTGCTTCGCTCGTGGCTCGCACACTATCGATCCTGAGTTGGGTTGCTTTGTTTTGTAACGTAGTGAGGAGTTCTGGCGAAGCCACTGAACCGGCCATAGCGGAATCCTTTCAGATAGAGATAGACGTCAAACTTTGTAAACCGCAAAAAATTCTATGAGGGTAGCAAATCGCTTAGGGGAGGTCAATGAAGTGACATAGGGCTGTCTCTTGAAATGAAACTGCGAGCGGTGATCGTCCGCCATAACTATGACGGAGGGGAAGTAGGATCATCGCGATCCCGAAAGAAGCGAAAGAGGAGGTACCCATTGATCAGGATTACGATGGACAAGATACCATATGTGGTCACCGGTGAGGCGAGATTGAGTTCTCCCAAGACGCGGGAGAGACCGAATCCCACCACCAGGCCGTCGAACGCCATGCAAATACGTCGAAAAGTTTCCGGATCCATCAGGCGGATGATATAGCTTCCAAGCGGGATTCCGATGATGATGCTCGGAATAATATATGGAATAATTTCCATGCTGCCTGCGCTGTAGAAGCCGATAAATCCGTAGGCGATCGCGGTCAGTGACGATTCCGCTAAACGGATGATTCCCAGGGCGGCACGGAAGTCTTGTTTGGGATAGCCTTGATTGTTGAAGAGGAGTGCCAACGGTGGGCCTGAAATGGTCGTGACGGAATACAGGGTGCCTAGTCCAAGTCCAAATGGGACGGCGATGGCTTTTTCTGCACGGATGGGTTTCCGAATACCCGCAGCCTGAAGCAGAATCAAAGGCAACAGGAAAAAATAGGTGACGAACTTGATCCAAGCCGGTTGTACCAAAAAGAGGAGGTAGCTGCCGACACCGACTCCCACTGCGAGACCGCCCAGAATCGGAGCGACGCGCCAGAAGACGTTGGGAATACTCTTCCGGTTCACGAACAGCACATAGGCATTGATGACCAGCTCAACCAAAACAAGAGCGGGGTTGAGGATTCGATTGGTGTAAAACACCAGAGCAACAGGAACCGTAATGGAGGAGAAGCCATACCCGAGTGCGCCATTGACTGTGGCGGCGACAAACGTAATCAGAACCAGGACGACCGTATCCATAAATGGTTATCCTCTCCGGTCTCCTGCGGCAAAGTCGGCCAGCGAATAGTGATCGAGTATTCCGGCAATGGCATCACGAACGGTGCCCATGGCTTCCTGCACAGGACAGCGAGGTGCGTTCGCGTAGGGACACTCATTGCATGTCTGGTATGCCGTTTTACTGACACAACTGATCGGCGCGAGTGGGCCATCGAGGATTCGGATGACTTGACCCAGTGTGATGTCTTTGGGTTGCTTGATGAGCGTATACCCGCCCTTCATCCCTCGGCGACTTGAAATCAGTCCGGCGCGTTTGAGCATGAGAAGAATCTGTTCCAAGAATTCGATGGGAATGTGTTGACGAGCTGCAATTTCCTGGCGTTGGAGCGTGGTTTTCTCATGAGTTAACGCGAGCTCGATCAAGGCTCGAAGACCATATTCGCTTTTCTTGGAGAGCTTCATATGCGGTCTAAAATTAGGAGTAAGTTGGTCAACAATTTTTACAATAAGAGAAACCTCTTACTCCCGTCAATCTCAAACTTCTCAAGGGAACGGTGCGGGGTCTTTTTTGCTGATGGGCGAACGATTGCTTCAGGCGTCCGACTGTCGATCAGAAACGGCTTGTTCCTTGACAGGGGAAAAGCGTTCTTGCTAGCTTGACGTCCTGTCTCACAGGCAAGTGTCTGATCATCTCCCTGGCCAGGCTGTAGATTTAGTGACGTTCCAAGAACTGATCCTGACCCTCCATCGTTTCTGGGCCGATCAAGGTTGTGTCATTCACCAACCGTACGATATGGAGATGGGGGCCGGGACGTTTCATCCTGCCACCTTTCTTCGCTCATTGGGTCCGGAGCCGTGGCGTGCTGCCTATGCGCAGCCCTGTCGTCGTCCGACGGACGGTCGCTATGGGGAAAATCCCAATCGCATGCAGCACTATTATCAGTATCAGGTCGTCCTGAAACCGGCTCCCGATAATATCCAAGAGCTGTATCTGGAGAGTTTGGCCCAGCTGGGAATTAATCCGAAGCAACACGACATCCGCTTCATGCAGGATGATTGGGAATCGCCGACCTTAGGAGCGTGGGGCTTAGGGTGGGAAGTGCGTTTGGACGGGATGGAAATCACCCAATTCACCTACTTTCAGGAAATCGGAGGGATCGAGCTAAGCCCCATCACGGGAGAAATTACGTATGGGACCGAGCGGATCGCCATGTACTTGCAGCAAGTGAATAATGTGTTTGATCTGGCTTGGACGGACTCGATCAGGTATGGCGATATTCATCATGAAACCGAAGTGCAGGGATCGCGATACAACTTTGAACAAGGCAACGTGCCGATGCTGATGCAACTGTTTCAATCGTATGAAGCGGAGTGCAAGCGATTGTTGGCGCAGACCGAGCAACGGTTGACATTGCCCGCCTACGACTACTGCATCAAGTCGTCCCATGCCTTCAATCTCTTGGACGCGCGTGGTGCCATCAGTGTGGCAGAACGAACCGGCTACATCGCCAGAGTACGGGCGCTGGCTAGGCAGTGCGCTGAACGCTATATCGAGGAACGCGCTGCGATGGGGCATCCGCTGTTGAACCGTGACGAAAAAACAGTCAAGTCCGGCAGGTCTCGCTCGAAGCCTGGAATAGGACGAATCTAAGTTCGTTATGGCGACACGACAAACCGCAGGAGCGCGAGACACAGGAGCGAAGAAAGGGAAGAGGACTCCCGCGCCTTCTTCCGCTGAGCTACTGGTGGAAATTGGGGTAGAAGAACTGCCGTATCACTTCATCGCTCCCGCGCTCGTATCACTCAAGGAATCCGCTGAACGGCTGTTTTCCGATCAACGACTGACACTTCAGTCGGTCCATACCATGGGCACGCCACGTCGTCTGACGATTGTGGTGAATGGCTTGGCCGCGAGGCAGGCGTCCATGACGAAAGAAGCGATGGGACCATCGAAAGCCGTTGCCTTCGATCAAACCGGCCAACCGACCAAGGCCGCTATTGGATTTGCTGCTGGTCAGGGTGTCGCGGTTCACGATTTACACGTTCGACAAACCCCCAAGGGCGAATACCTGTTTGCGGTGAAACATGACGCAGGCCGTCCAACGGCTGCGGTGCTGGTCGATCTGCTTCCGCAGCTCGTGGCAGCCCTCTCGTTTCCCAAAGCGATGAAGTGGAATGAGACTGGTGTGCGGTTTGCCCGTCCGGTACGGTGGGTGGTGGCAGTCTACGGGGGGGCGGTGTTGCCGATCAAGGCAGCCGGGATTACCGCATCGAATCAGACAAAGGGGCATCGGGTTTTGGGTGGAGGCAAATGGGTGCCGGTTCGCGATGCCGCTTCCTATCTCAGTACCTTGGAGCGTCAGGGGGTCATTGTCGAGATCCAGCGCCGACGCCGATTGATCGAAGAGCAGATCGCTTCCATTTGTCACGAGGCCGGATTGCAGCTGAATCAAGACGAAGCCTTGCTCGACCAAGCGGTGTATTCGACCGAGCAACCGACCGCAATCATGGGGTCGTTCAAGGAGGCCTACTTGGATGTGCCGGAGGAGATCCTCATTACCTCCATGAAAGAGCATCAGGGATTTTTCTCCCTGCGGCACAAGCAGACCGGCAAGCTGGCACCCCGTTTCGTCACCGTAGCGAATAATCGCGCCAAGGAAATGTCCCTGATCCGTGAAGGCAACGAGCGGGTGCTGGCTGCGCGATTGGCGGATGCCAAGTTCTTTTTTGACGAAGATCGGAAGGTCCGCCTCGCTGAGCGGACGAAAAAGTTGGGCGGGGTCACATTCCACCAGAAACTCGGCACGATGGCTCAGAAACAGGAACGAGTCAGAAAACTGGCTGGATTTATTGCCGAACAGGTCCAGTCCAGTCAAGCTGAGTTACGACAGATTGCGGAGCGCGCGGCCTCACTATCCAAAGCGGATCTCCTGACCGGCATTGTGGGGGAGTTTCCAGAGCTTCAGGGCATCATGGGAGGCGAATATGCCCGACATGACGGTGAATCAACGGCAGTCGCGCAGGCGATTCGGGAGCAGTATCTCCCGAAGGCCATTGAAGGGGGATTGCCGGAAACCGAAGCAGGGCAGGTGCTCTCGCTCGCAGATCGACTGGATTCTATCGCGGCATTCTTTCATGTGGGGCTGGTTCCGACAGGGTCGGAAGATCCGTTTGCGCTTCGACGGCATGCCACGGCGATTGTGCGCATCATCCTGGAGCAAACGCTGCGGCTGAATCTTGCCGAGCTCATTGATCGGGCGACAAACCTGGTTGCGGGTGACGGCTTCAAAGGGGGGACGGATTCGCAGCAGGTGGGGCAGCGGCGCATCACGGACTTCCTTTTCGAACGGGTTCGACACTATGTTCGACTCGTGCATGGGTTACGCGACGATGTGATTGAGTCGGTGTTGAAACCGGCCCACGGCCCGATGATCGATCTCGTCGATCTTGTCCAGAAGATGAGGGCCCTCGAAGCCGTTACGACGAAACCAGACTTCGATCCCTTGATCGTCGGTTTCAAGCGGGCGCATCGGCTCGTCGAGAAAGAGCAGTGGACGAGAGAGCCGGTGGATGCCGCACGGTTTCAACATCCGGCTGAGTCTGCACTCCATCAGGCAGCGATGGGCGAGCACCGACAGATCGAGGCTTCCATTCAAGCCGGTGCGTACGATCAGGCGCTCGATGCGCTGGTCCGCCTCAAGCCGCTCGTCGACGATTTTTTTGCCGGGGTGATGGTCAATACCGATGATCAAGCAATTCGCAGCAATCGGTTGTCGCTACTCAAAGAAGTCGATGACCTATTCGGGTCATTCGCAGACTTTTCCCAAATTATGGTACAAGGGCGGTAGGTAGGTCGAATCGGACGAAACACGGGCGGTCTTTACTGAGGGTCGCAGCCCACCGGAGTTGTGATGGATCAGCCGATGACGGGTGAAGGCCGTCGGGCGGTCAAGATCCGACGATTTTCTGTAGTGGTCTCGCTAGCCCTGATCGTCGGCTGTAATGCTGTTCTTTTCGTCGGGTTCAGAATGAGCGGCATCAACTTGGATGACCTGGTTAAAACCCCCGATCTGTTCGACGCCAAACACGATGTATGTCTTCGGTTGTCATGGCAGTCATTGCCTGGGGCGAACGAACCGGTCAGACTCTGTTCGGAATGGCTGAATCTGTCTGATCCGAGCGGCACACCTCACTCCCTCCAACCCGATACGAAACTCAAAAAAGGGCCTGACGGCCAGTACTATGTCGATCACGCGGTACAGGCCGACTATCGATTGTTGTTGCTGTTGTTGTTTGTCGCCGTCATTATCATAGGAGGCATCCGGGCAAAGTGGTTCTTGGTGAATCGGTATCGCATACGTCTGGAATCAACTGACGGTCATCGCGCGTCACCCGCTCGTTGATCCGCACGGAGTAGAAGACTGTGGTGAACCTGGTGCGCCTTGAGACAATGGCCGAGGTTGTTGTTAACGCCAGATAACTTCAGGATGCTCAAACAGGCTGTCCAGCAAGACTGCTGAGAGATATGGGAACGCTGCTGGCGGACTTGTTCAGCCATCCTGTCAGAAGGAGAAATCACGTGGCAAAAAAGTACGTCTACTATTTCGGAGACGGGAAAGCCGAGGGCACCTCCAACATGAAGGAGTTGCTCGGTGGAAAAGGTGCAGGGTTGGCCGAGATGACGAACCTCCGGATCTCGGTCCCACCGGGCTTTACGATTACGACGGAAGCTTGTATCGAATACTACAAGCAGGGAAAGAAATATCCGACGGGGATGTGGGATGCGGCGTTGGTCGCGCTGAAGCGTGTCGAGCGGTCCATGGGCATGAAGTTCGGCGATCCCGAGAAGCCGTTGCTGGTGTCGGTCCGATCCGGTGCGCGTGCGTCAATGCCGGGCATGATGGACACGGTGCTCAACGTGGGGCTCACCTTAAAGACGGTCGAAGGGCTGGCGGCGAAGACGAAAAACGAGCGGTTCGCCCAGGACAGTTATCGTCGCTTCGTCACGATGTTCGGCAGCATCGTCATGGGAGTCCCTCGAGAACACTTCGAAGCGATTCTCAACCATAAGAAAGAGGAAATGGGAGTCACGCACGAGACGCAATTGGACGCGAGGGCGTTGCGGGACCTCGTCGGACGATTCAAGTCATTGGTCAAGGAGGAAACCGGGAAGGAGTTCCCGGACGATCCAAACGAGCAATTGAAAATGGCGATCAACGCGGTGTTCTCATCGTGGAACGGCGCACGGGCGATTACCTATCGGCGGTTGAACGGGATTCCCGACCATTGGGGGACGGCGGTCAATGTCGTGGCGATGGTATTCGGCAACATGGGCGACACGAGTGGAACCGGTGTGGCCTTTACTCGCGATCCGAATACCGGTGAACACACGTTCTTCGGGGAATGTCTGATGAATGCCCAGGGCGAAGATGTCGTTGCCGGTATCCGAACGCCGCTGCCGGTTACCGCGTTGGCCACCAATGTCCCGGCTGCCTACAAGGAGCTCGAACACACCTATAAGAAACTGGAGAAACATTACCGAGATATGCTCGACCTGGAATTTACCATCCAGGAAGGCAAACTCTACATGCTCCAAACGCGCGTCGGGAAGCGGACCGGCATCTCAGCTGTTCGGATCGCGGTCGAGATGGTGAGAGAAGGATTGATCACGAAACGAGAAGCCGTGCAGCGTGTGGGTCCTGATCAATTGGCCCAATATCTCTACCCGATTTTTGACTCAAAGGTTGAGTCCAGTTCGACTCCATTGGGTAAAGGATTGCCGGCTGGTCCCGGCGCCGCAGCAGGGAAGATTGCGATGACACCGGATCGTGCGGTTGAAATGAAAGCGGCCGGTCAGCGTGTGGTCTTGGTTCGAGACGAAACCAGCCCGGACGATATTCACGGTATGAACGCGGCCACCGGGTTCTTGACGGCGCGTGGCGGGATGACTTCGCACGCCGCTGTAGTGGCGCGGCAGATGGGCAAGGTCTGTGTGGCCGGGTGCGAAGCGGTTCAGGTGATTGATATTCAGTCGGTGCGGATCGGTTCGAAAGTGTTTCATGAGGGTGATTACATTTCCGTCAATGGCTCAACCGGGAATGTGTACGACGGCGATGTGCCGGTGGTGGAGTCGGAAATCATTCAAGTGGTGCAAGGAAAGCTGGACGCCAAGAAGTCCGAAAAGTATCAGCTGTTCGCCACGTTGCTTTCCTGGGCCGATGCCGAACGTCGGTTGCGCGTCCGGGCCAACGCCGATGTGCCGGATCAGGCGAAGATTGCGCGGGGGTTCGGGGCTGAGGGGATTGGATTGTGTCGGACCGAACACATGTTCTTCGCCGAAGATCGGATCTCGATCATGCAGAAGATGATCTTGGCACGGACGAAGGAAGAGCGTGAGAAATTCCTCGATCAGCTGCTGCCGCTGCAGAAGCAGGATTTTATCGGTCTCTATCGTGAAATGGAAGGATTCCCGGTTACGATCAGGCTGCTCGATCCACCGCTCCATGAATTCTTGCCGAAGCGAGAAGAACTGATGGTGGAGATCGCGCAGTTGGAATTGACGGCGAAGGACGGGGCGAAACTCGAGGAGAAACGACGCTTACTGGCCCGCGTCGAAGAGCTCCATGAGTTTAATCCGATGCTTGGCCTTCGAGGCTGTCGGCTCGGAATCACAATGCCGGAAATCACGCGCATGCAGGCTCGGGCGATCATGGAGGCTGCCTGTGAATTGGCGAGGGAAGGGAAGAAGATCGTACCGGAAATCATGATCCCGCTCGTCGGCATGATCTCCGAAATGAAGTCGCAGAAGGATCTTGTGAAAGAAGTCGCCCAGGAGACGATGAAACGCTACGGGGTGAAATTGAACTATCTGGTCGGGACCATGATCGAATTGCCTCGTGCGGCGGTGACAGCCGACCGGATCGCACAGGAAGCCGAGTTCTTCTCGTTTGGGACGAACGACTTGACGCAGACGACGTTCGGTTTCTCGCGCGATGATGCCGCCAAGTTCATCGATTTTTATAAGACCGAAAAGATCATGGACACGGATCCGTTCGCCGTGCTTGATCGTGAAGGGGTCGGGTCACTGATGAAGCAAGCGATTGCGGGCGGACGGAAGACGCGAGAGAATATTAAGTTGGGGATTTGCGGTGAACATGGCGGTGATCCCAGTTCCGTCGAGTTCTGCCATCAATTGGGATTGGACTATGTCAGCTGTTCCCCATTTCGTGTGGCGATTGCCCGGTTGGCGGCAGCGCAGGCAGCGATCGCCGAAGCATCCGCCAAGCCGACCACGTCCAAGAAAGCGACGGTCGCGCGTAGCAAGGCGGTGAAGTCCACCAGAGTCTCAACGTCGTCATCAAAGCGGGGCAAGCCGGCACCCAAAACCTCTGCAGGTAGCCGCAAGAAACGGTGACCGACCGTCCACGAGATCTCCACTATATGACCCTGGCCCTTCGCCTGGCGGCGAAGGGCCAGGGAACGACGAGCCCAAATCCGATGGTCGGTGCCGTCGTCGTCAAACAGGGCCGGATCGTCGGCCGGGGTTTTCATCTCCGACCCGGAACTCCTCACGCAGAAGTACTCGCGTTGCAACGAGCCGGATCGCAGGCACGAGGCGCCACACTCTACGTGACACTCGAGCCCTGCTGCCACCTCAAGAAGCGAACGCCACCTTGCGTGCCTGACATCCTGCGCTCCGGCGCGAGCCGTGTCGTAATGGCGATGCAGGACCCCAATCCATCAGTACGGGGGAAGGGAATTGCTGCCCTTCGAAGGGCCGGAATTTCGGTCACGGTTGGCGTGGCACGCTCCCAGGCTGAAGAGCTGAACAAGGCCTATTGCCATTGGATGAAGACCGGCCGTCCTCATGTGACGCTCAAAGCCGGTATGACGCTCGATGGACAGCTGGCGACAGCCACCGGTGAATCTCGGTGGATAACGGGAGAGTTGTCCAGGAAGGAGGTCCACCTGCTCCGCGGGAGCATGGATGCGGTACTCGTTGGGGTAGGAACAGTCTTGATGGATGATCCTGCGTTGACGGCGAGGACCGGAGCAGGGTTAGAAAAACTGACATCACGACAACCTTTTCGCATTGTCGTCGATAGTAAACTGCGAACTCCCTTGAAGGCACAGGTCCTGGCCTTACAGGACAAGGCTAGAACCATGATTGCGACGACTGCCGCCGCCCCAGCGGCTCGACGGTCGGCTCTGCAAAAGAAAGGCGTCGAGGTGCTGACAGTGCCGGCGATTCACGGGCATGTCTCATTGCCTGTGTTACTTAAGGAGCTCGGTCGGCGTGGGATCACGTCTCTCCTCGTGGAAGGAGGAGGTGAGGTGAATGCCGCGATGCTGGGAGCCAAGTTGGTTGATCATGTACGCCTCTACATAGCACCGTTGCTACTCGGTGGACAGGATGCTAAAGGAGTAATCGGGGGAGTGAGTCCAACAAGGTTGAAGAGAGCGATCAAGCTGTGCCATGTGGCGACACGCCTCGTGGGGAATGATTTGATGGTAGAAGGGGATCTGTGATTGTCTTCGTCCGAAGCCTTGTCCTGTTGGTATTTTTGGTTGGTGCGACTGCTCCCACGGATGCTGAGGAGACGAGACCGGCCGTTCCAGACCTCGCGTCCCGTGTCTTGCAGTATCTCGACGCTACTGATGGTGATACAGCGGAACGGTTGCTGCTCGATATCCTCTCTGACGAGAACGCGTCCATCGACATCGTCTCTGAGTTGATAAGGGCCGGTCGAACCTACCTGAACCAGCCGGTCGGGGATCTTCCACATGAACAGATTGTGATTCGTGGGCAGACCTATCCATTAGCGCTGCACATTCCATCGACGTATCACGCGTCAAAGCCCTATACCCTCGTCGTGTGTCTGCATGGATTCGGGTTTACCGGTGAAGAGTATTTGGAACGGTGGCGAAATCGATTGGGTGAGGACTATCTCTTGGCCTGTCCGACCTATCCGTCCGGTGCCTGGTTTACGAGACGTGCGGAAGAATTAGTCCTAGCAACGATTCGGGATCTTCGCACACGCTATCATGTCGACCCCAACCGGATTTTTCTGACCGGTATGTCGAACGGTGGGATCGGAGCCTGGCTCATCGGCATGCATCATGCTCCACTATTTGCGGGGATCGCACCGATGGCGAGCGGACTGGACAATGTGCTCATGCCGTTTTTGGAGAATCTTCGCCAGACACCCATCTATATGATTCACGGAGTGAAAGATCAGGTGATGCCGGTTGATCTGAGTCGTTCCATCGTCCGGGAGTTGGATAAGCTTGGATACCCATACGTGTATCGCGAACATGAGCGTGAACATCCGATGGCGGGGGGACATTATTTCCCCAAAGAAGAGGTGCCGGATCTTGTGGCCTGGTTCAATGGTCAACACCGTGAACCCTTGCCGACAAGGCTCACTGTTGTACGAGACGGGAGTCATTTCCAACCGTTCAACTGGGTGCGGCTGGATTCAACTGATCCCATTGCGACATTTTCAGATGATTTGGTAGACAAGCAAGACGAGCGCATCAAGCGTCGGGTTTATGCGAAGCTGGATGCTTCCATCCAAGATGGGAATCGAATCGAGGTACAGACCCACCATGTTCGACGGTACAGTCTGTTTTTGAATGAGTCTCTCATTGATCCGGCCAAGCCGCTGACCGTGATCACGAACGGGCAAGTATCTTTTACAGGGGCCGTCACGCCATCGTTGGAAACCTTGCTGCGCCAAGCCAGACTCAGGCAGGATCCACAGCGGCTTTTCCCCATTCACCTTTCCATTTCCGTCCCAACACTGAATCCATGAACGTGGCAAGGGGTTTCACCGCGAAACAGGGTTCATACCGATGGGCGATGCTGTTAGGCATCACCCTCGTGCTCTTGGCCGGTACCGCGCAGGCAGAGAACTGCAGCCTCTCACCCATTCATGGAGACCTGACGTTCCCGGTCGAGCGAATTCCTTCGAACTGGACATGTAAGCTTCAGACAATCATCAAGTCGCATACGACAGTCACCCGGGTCGGTCCCATCCGAGTGGCCATGTCAGAGCCACTCTATCGATACCTGCTTGGCGAGCCACCGTTTGCCGCCACGTTGATTCGTCGCCTTGGCCTCGCTCCCTATCATTCCCAAGCCTGGGGGGAAAGGCGGTTTTGGGGCGACGACGGTGAGGGGACGAGGGGATTCGTGCAGCTGGTCTATGCGGATGAGGAGTCTCGGATTTACTTATTGGACGGCTCCCATGACAGTCGGTTGCTGCCGCATATTACAGGGAAGGCCGTCGTGTTTCTTCGGATGGCGGTCGTGCGAGATCAGCAGGGGAACGAAGACATGGACAGTACCATTGTGGCCTATACCAAATTAGACAATCGCTTCTTCTCAGGACTGGTGTCTTTTCTGCATCCGTTGATTCGCGGCATGGTGACGAGCAAACTTCAGAAGGGAGTTGAGACTGTTCATCGATTAGGCTTGGTTATGCGACAGCAACCTTCCCGCGTGTTGCGAGAGGCGGAACAGCCCCCGCCGTTGCCTGAGCAGCATCTGTTGTATTTGAGAGCCGTGCTTGGTCCTTCACTCGGCTCCACAGAGGCGATCTCGCCTGCCAATACCATTCCATGACGACCTCACGTAGTTTCATGCTGATCTGCACGGTCGGCATCTTTTCTTTCATCAGCTACAACATGGTGCGAATGCCGGCACTTTCCTTGTTTGCCGAATCGCTCGGCGCGGGTCCTGAGCGGATCGGTCTGATCGTGTCCGTATCCACCCTCACGGGTGTGCTGCTGAAGCTGCCGTCCGGCGCCCTGTCTGATATCTATGGGCGACGTCTGTTGCTCAAGATTGGTGTGGTAGCCTTTGGGTTGCCGCCGTTTCTCTACCCCTTCATTACGGATCTGGATGCATTGACGGCGCTTCGGTTTCTGCACGGCCTTGCGACGGCCATCTTTGCGCCAAGCGCCCTGGCGACGGTGGCGGAGCTTTATCGTGAACGGCGTGGGGCCGCGCTTGGAACCTATACGGCCTGCACGCAGTCCGGTTCGCTCTTAGGTCCCTTTCTCGGAGGATATCTGATCCATGCGGCCGGGTTTTCAGCAGCGTTCATCATCTCCGGCATCTTCGGCTGTATCGGCATGCTGTTGTTCTATAGCTTGCATCTTGACGTTGCGGTGCCGCAACGGAAGGAACAGGGTCTGGCGGTGGTGCTGTCCGAAATGTGGAAGGGGTTTGCCGCAGTCGCGAAAAATCGCAAGGTATTGATCACCAGTGTGACCGATGCCGCCAAGATGATCGCGAACGGCGCCTTGATGGCGTTTCTTCCGCTCTATGGCGTCGCGGCCGGTTTGAACCCGGGAGAAGTTGGTCTCTTGTTTACTGTGCAAGCCGGCACGTCATTTTTCTCAAAACCGATTATGGGGCGAGTGTCTGACCGGGTCGGCCGTCAGCCGCTCATTATTCTTGGGCTCTGTATTTGTGCGGGAACATTTATCTGTATTCCACATGTAACACTGTTTCCGGTTCTTCTCTTATTGTCTGCCGGCTTTGGTTTCGGCGAAGCAGTGGTTTCTTCGTCTTCATCAGCTCTTGTCGCAGACAGTTCGGAATTCAAGCGGCTCGGCGCCGGCATGGGCATGCAAGGGACCATCATGGACATCGGCCATGCTTGCGGCCCGTTGCTGGCAGGTCTGCTGATTGCGAATCTCAGTTATCCCATGGCCTTCGCCATCATCGCCGGGATCCAATTGGTCGCAGCCGTCGCATTTTGGGTGACGATCACTCGGATGGAGGCCGTACCATCGTGAGAGTGGCTGGGCTATAATGGAAAAACCATGAAAGAAATCGCGACGGAGAATCTCGTGATCGGTGGGTTAGCCGGTCTGGGCGTAGTAGTGCTGCTTGTGCTGTTCGTCTATGTGGTGAAACAGATCATCATGAGGAAAGACTGATGTTTACCGGTATTGTCGAAGAAATGGGCGGGATTACGGTCATGAATAAGTCGCTGGCCGGAGCCAAGCTGACGATTTTGGCTTCGACGGTGATGAGTGATCTGAAAATCGGCGACAGTGTGAGCGTGAATGGGATTTGCCTGACGGTCGTCTCGCGAAGCGAACGCGACTTTTCCGTAGAAGTCTCTCCTGAAACGCTTTCAGTCACGACCCTCGGTAGTTTTGCCGTGGGCATGCCGGTCAATCTTGAGCGGGCCATGAAGTTGAATGAGCGAATCGGAGGCCATCTTGTCGCGGGACATGTGGATGGAGTGGGTGTAATCCGCAGCCGGCAGCAAGATGCCAATACCATCGTGTTTACCATCGGAGCACCTCCGGAGATTTTGCGCTATTGTGTCGCAAAGGGTTCGGTTACCGTCGATGGCATCAGCCTCACGATCAATGCCGTGAGCGAGCAAGGGTTCAGCGTCGCCATCATTCCGCACACAGCCAAGGTAACAATCCTGGGCCTCAAACAGGTGAATGACACCGTGAACCTGGAATCCGATCTTATCGGGAAGTATGTCGAGCGGCTACTCCAAGAACGCAGCCACCTTTCCAAATCGACCATCAGCATCGATACAGAGTATTTGCAGAAGCGGGGATTGATCTAATCGCTTCAAATGGCGGTGAAAATGGAAAGGAACAGTACAGCATTCGAATTAACGATCAGTGGAGGGTTTGTTTCGTATGGGTTCAGTGCAATACCCGTGATGTGGAGATTGTGAACTACCATTGAGGTGCAATATGGCGCGCATACGTTTGCTGGAGCCGATACATCCGGGTGAAATTGTGTTCGAGGAGTTTATGAAGCCGATGGACATCAGCATCAATCGGCTTGCTCGTGAGATTCATGTGTCGCCGGGCAGGATCGGCGCAATCGTCAATGGAAATCGTGCCATCACTGTTGATACCGCGTTTCGGCTCAGTCGGTATTTGGGAACGTCATCGGATCTCTGGATCGGACTTCAAGGAGAGTTTGATCTGCGAGTGGCCCAACGTACGATTGGGCCAGAAATTGAGAGGCATATCCAGCAGCATGTTGCATGAGGGCACCTATCCACAACTGACGATGCTCGGTCTTATGTAGGTCAACGATACTGTCAATCTTGAATCTGACCTCATCGGAAAGTATGTCGAACAGATGCTTCAAGAGCGCGGCCAACTGCCCCAAGCCCACACCAGTTATTGATAAAGATTATCTGCAGAAGCGTGGACTGATCTGATTTGTAGTGGGCTACTTTCAACTGCCGGTACTTGCATAGCTGAGGGGTAAAGCCTATGGGAGTACGACGCACTAGCAGCGACTCGATGATTTCAGTAGTTGCGCCATACTTGCAGCAGCCAATTGCCGATTTTGTTACTGAACTGATAGTACGCGGATTTCAGCCAGGAGATCGGCTCAGCGCTAACTTCCATGAAAACGGCTACTCGGCGGCTGCAATCTTGCTACTCGCCGCAATGCTTGAATCGATGCTTCAACGCGATCGTTACTTCTTGGGGCAGTCGAATCGTGGCTTAAGGGTGAGTGGAGACTCCTCAAAGTATCTGAAGGAGACGCTCCGATATAGGCGCCACTCCCACGTTCGCGAACTTTTTGATGTTCGAAATGCACTGGCACATAACCATATGTGGGAGGTCAAGTATACACTATCCAGTATCGGAAACCGGGTACATAGACGGTCAACGCTCACGCCAGGATCTCATCGACTGCAGATTCAGCCGAATCAGAACGCAAGGATTCCTCGCACTCGCACCGTAAAGTTCAACTTGGTGCCGAGTCGTATCGATCGAACAGACTTAGTGAAGGCGTTGGATGTTTGCAATCATGCTTTCACACATCTGTATAGAAAGGAGCAGCGCCCAGTACAATTTCTTGCGAATAGGGTCGTGTGTGGAAAGCAGAGACTGCCATTCAAAGAGCTTGTCGAGGTATTGCGGAATGAGCTCAAGCAGGACGATAGCCACGAGAGCAGTAGTAGGAAATAGGGGGCAGAGAGCTATCTCGTTGCAGGGGACAATCGGCGGGAAGGTCGGACGGTGATTAATTGGGGAAACACGAGCTAGAAGCTATGGGGGTCGGATACTTTTGTGATAACTCCAAATATGATCCTATAAAGGTTTTGGTCAGTGAGCCTTGACGGAATCTGCAGATCGACCAAGAATAGCCCGCAGTTGGTCATGCGAGTGTGTTTATGCGGGAGAGGAGTAGAACGCAACGATAATCGATACCCATATCCTTAATTGTGGCCATAGTAGTACTCCGTTCATCTGGCCAGCATGCAGCGGACAGCGCAGTGCATTGCCGAGGATGCCGAACGTCAGCTCTTTCAATAGCCTGTGATGATGACCTCAAATGGATGGTTCTTCTGGGCTGCGCTCTCAGCCTGCTTTGCGGCACTCACCGCGATCTTCGCAAAGATCGGCATTCAAGAGGTTGATTCTGACTTTGCCACCCTTATTCGTACAGTCATTATCGTCTTCATCCTCGCGGCGTTCGTGTACTATACGGGCAAATGGAGTGATCCACGCAATCTTCCGCCACGAACTCTCCTGTTCCTTGGCTTATCAGCGCTGGCAACTGGTGCGTCTTGGGTTTGTTACTTCCGCGCGCTGCAGATGGGTGAGGTCGCCAAGGTCGCTCCCGTAGACAAGTTTAGTCTGGTCCTTGTCGCGCTGTTTGCCGTCTTCTTTCTCGGTGAACGTCTGTCCACAAGAGAATGGTTGGGTATCGGTCTGGTGGCCAGCGGTGCGCTTCTGTTGGCCTTCAAGCGGTAGCAGCTCTGGTAAGCTATGGGCTTCTAAATATACTGAAAGTATAGGGTCGGGAGTCTTTATGAAGCGCTTGAGAAGTAAGATGTCGATAATGGACTCCCGACCAGGATTCCAATCCCACATTATCTCTACTTAACCTGCCGCAACGGCCTGAGGCTCTCTTGTCGCCAAACTCTTTCGGCGATTGGTGACAATGGTGCGGTCGATCATCGCCCCGCAATTGATACATTTCCATGCGTAGAACACGATAAAGAAATCCGAGAACCGCTCCAGCATCATCATCCCATGACATTTCGGACATTCCATCGATCCCTCCTAAGGTGGTTAGGCGCACAACTACTGCCGGACATAAGCCAGAGCAGCATCATAGTGATGTGGTGCGGTTTTTTGGAAAATTGGTAAATAGCTAGCTCAATATACGTTATAACGTTACAACCTATTGACGGTGGGGAAGAGTGAATGCGTTAAGGTTTTGGCCAAAGGCGATCGTGGGGGCATTCAGTTGAGGACGAATCGTGTCAGGGATAGGAGGGTGGGGTAGATCGTGGTGCGCTTTCTTTCGGTGGGTGCTGGTAATAGTGCGGTTGATCTTTGCACCGCAATGGAATGAAAAAGCTAAGGGCAGAACTGTTTCCTTGCAGGAGGTAACAAGCAGGAAAGTCGGACCGTGATAAACCAGGGAAACACGGAGATGATCAAAACGTTCACGTTAGGATGAGGAATAGTACTCTGACGCCCATTCTTTTCCTTACAGACTGTATAAGACGATGATCTGAGAGTGGTATGAGGGCAAAACTTGCCTTGCTCCAATGAGTATAGAGCAGGCAATCGTATATATCCTCCGATTTGGGCAGATGTGGGCAAGCTGCAGTAATGGGGCTATGCAGTCTGCTGAAACATTGTTGGGGATCTCCATCGTGGCCAACTTACGCGTACAATCGGAGGTGTCATATTGTCTCTAATGTTTCCCAAAAATAATAACCTGGAATGGCTACGATTGATCTTCGCAATACAGGTCGTACTTGCGCATGCGGCAGATCATATGGAGCTCGCACTTCCCAAAGTCATAAGGCATTTTCCTGGTGTGCCGGCGTTTTTCTTCGTCAGTGGCTTTCTGATCTATGCGTCCTATCTGAACGCGCCCGGTCGTCGTTACTTGGAGAATCGTTTTCTTCGACTTTTTCCCGGCCTCATGTTTGTGACGATTGGAGGAGGGGTCGTCGTCCTGATTGCGCATGGCTGGACTGATCTACTCGATAACATCACCACGTATGCCATCTGGTTTCTTGCGCAAATCACACTAGGACAAGCCTACAGCCCTGGGCTTTTTCGTGATGTGGGGGTTGGAGTTATCAATGGCTCGCTTTGGACCATCACGACAGAGATTGTGTTCTACCTCTCCGTTCCTATCATTGTCTGGCTGGAGCAACGGTTCCGTTTCACCATCGTTGTTATTTTTGTCCTCTCATTTACGATTTACTCAATCGGACCGTTGGTTTTTTCTGCGACGATCTATAGAGATAAAACGTTTTATGATGTTCTTGCATTGACGCCGATAGCATGGGGCTGGATGTTCGCCACGGGCATTTTTGCCGTACAGCATTTTGCGCACCTACAGCGCTGGTTGCCTTATATGCCATGGGTAATAGTTCCCGTGGTTGCCATGATCTTTTTCGGACAGGGTGTTTTGTTTGGCTCTTCCGGCAATCGATTGGGGCTGATCTATTTCTCTTGCTACATTGGTATGGTGCTCTGGTTTGCATTCGTCGCACCTTTTGTTCGTGTGAATTTCGATCTCAGCTATGGAGCCTACGTTTGGCATATGCCGATCATTAACCTTCTTCTTGTGCTCGGCGTTCCAAGCGTGCTACTGGCTGTTGTGTTGACCTTCTTCTCTGCAACGCTGTCATGGTTCCTCGTGGAAAGGCCAGCCTTAAAACTGAAGCAACAGTCACTGAAAGCAATTCTGACATAAGGTGACTTCAGAGGAATTCTCTTTTATAAAGCAAGAGCGGTCAGGTTTTGGTATCTTGACTTCCCCGTTGGGGGTCGATATGTTATGGTCTTTAAAAAAGGGGTCGGGAGTCTTTATACAAAGATTGAGAAGCAAGATGTCGCTAACAGACTCCCAACAAGATTCCAAATCCACATTGCCGCTGCTCAGCCTGCCGTAACAGCCTGAGGCTCTTGTGCTGCTAAACTCTTTTGACGGTTGGTGGCAATGGTGCGGTCGATCATCGCCCCGCAATTGATGCATTTCCATGCGTAGAACACGATAAAGAAATCCGAGAACCGCTCCAGCATCATCATCCCCTGACATTTCGGACATTCCATCGATTCCTCCTTGGGTGGTTAGGTTCGTAACTGTTGATAGATGCAGGCAAGAGCTGCGCCATGGTGATGTAGTGCGGTTTTCAATGATTTACTAAATACCTAGCTAAATATACGTCATATAGTTACAAAAGGTTGACGGTTGGATGAATTTATCCGTCAATGTTTTGGCCAAGCGTGATTGTGTGGGTATCAGTTAGGGAGTAATCGTTCCAGAGAATAGGAGAGCGGACTGGATTACGTCACGACAGACTGCAGCAGGAAGTCGTGTAGGGCGTTCTCTCTTCATTCAGCAAAGACCGTTGAATCTGTGCTGTCGGAAGAGGCTTGCTGTGTCTATGGCTGGTTCTGAGCGGACGATCGGTAGGTGTAGTAGAGAATGAGACCGGCTAGGATGGAGATAAGAATCCCAAACCCCATTTGGGCATCGAAACTCACGGGGCCAACATAAATCTTATACAGTTGCAACAGCACAATCGGCAGACCCACGGCCAGGGCGAGCGCGATCATGTGCCGTCGCTGATAGATCGGCTCGCCGGGTTTTCGTCCACCTCGTCCCACGATCGTTATTCCTCAATTGTTGAAATGTCTCCCGGATCCTGTCCGAGCTCTTTTGCTTTGAGCACCCGACGCATAATTTTCCCAGATCGCGTTTTCGGAAGTGATGAGACGATATCAATTTCAGACGGCACGCCGATCTTCCCTAATTCTTTCAGGACCTGATCTTTGATCGACTTGATCAAGGTGGGACTTTCCTGCTCTCCCTGTTTCAAGATAATAAAGGCCTTGATGGATTCACCGACGGTCTTATGAGGCTTTCCGATGACGGCAGCTTCCGCAACGGCGGGGTGACTGACCAAAGCGCTTTCCACTTCAGCCGTGCCGAGCCGGTTGCCGGCGACCTTGATCACATCATCAGCCCGCCCCATGAACCACATGTAGCCATCTACATCTTTATGGCAGACGTCGCCGGCCGTATAGCAATTGGGGATCGTATTCCAGTAGGTCTTATACCGATCGGGATCCTTGTAGATCGTGCGCATCATGGATGGCCACGGTTTCTTGATGACAGCAAACCCACCAGAGTTGGCTGGGAGGCTGTTGCCTGCGCGATCCACGACATCGGCTTCAATACCAAGAAATGGGCGTGTGGCCGAGCCTGGCTTGAGAGGGACGGTGGGAAGCGGAGTAATCAGAATCGCCCCCGTTTCGGTTTGCCACCAAGTGTCCATGATTGGTTTGTCCCCGCCCGTCACGCGGTGGTACCATTCCCATGCTTCTGGGTTGATGGGCTCACCGACGCTGCCAAGGATTCTGAGTGTTGAAAGGTCAGACTTCTTTGGCCAGTCTTCGCCGTAGCGCATCAGCAGGCGAATAGCAGTCGGAGTGGTATAGAAAATGGAGACGCCGTATCGTTCGATCAGATCCCACCAGCGCCCTGGAGTCGGATAGTCAGGTTTTCCTTCTGCTGTGAGGATTGTCGCGCCATTCAGAAGCGGTCCATAGACGATGTAGCTGTGGCCTGTGACCCAACCAGGATCGGCCACACAGAAATAGACGTCCTCATCTTTCAAGTCGAACACATATTTCGTCGTCAGATAGGTACCGACCATGTAGCCGCCATGGACATGGACGACGCCCTTGGGTTTGCCGGTTGTTCCGGACGTGTAGAGGATATAGAGTGGGGATTCTGCATCGAGTTGTTCCGCTTCACACACCGCACTTTCCTGCTTGACCCATTCGTTCCAGTCAATTTCCTTTGGAGCTGAAAGCGCTGTCCCAGGCACTTGACGCCGGACGACCACCACATGGCCGACGGTGGGACAGCTCCTGAGTGCCTCATCCACCACGGGCTTTAGGTTGATGACTTTGCCACGATCAAAGCCGACATCGGCGGTGATCACGACCTTTGTCTCAGCATCGTTCACGCGACTCGCGAGGGCCGGTGCGCTGAATCCTGAGTAGACCACGCTGTGGATCGCACCGATCCTCGCGCAAGCCAGCATGGCAATGATTTGTTCTGGAATTTTCGGAAGATAAATGGTGACGCGGTCACCTTTCCGAACTCCGAGCTTCTTCAGGGCGTTGGCGCAGCGATTGACCTGTCGGTAGAGTTCGCCGTACGTGAAGATGCGTTCCTGGTCGTTTTCACCGACCCAGATCAGTGCGACTTTATTCTTCCGCCAGGTGTTGACGTGACGGTCCAGGCAGTTGTAGGCAATATTGCATCGCGCATCGACGAACCATTTCGCCCATGGATATTCCCACTCCAAGACCTTGCTCCAAGGCGCAAACCACTCGAGTTCCTTGGCTGCATTACTCCAGAACGTCTCCGGATCCGCGATGGATTTCTTGTACTCGGTTTCGTACTCTTTGATGTAGGCTGCGGCGATCGTCTTCGCAGTCGGCCGATAGGTCCGACTTTCCTTTAAGAGGGTCTCGATCTGTTCACTCATGGCAGGCTTGTCTCCTTCTTCAAGGCAGTCCAGGGCAGCGGGGGGCATTATGGAGAAAGTCATGGAGACCTGCAAGCATGCAGGGTGTGAGCGATCCTCTCGCGATGGGCGAGCGCTTCAATTCAGTTTCTTGACACCGGCCATAGCTAGAGATAGGCTCACAACCCCGACGAGGAACGCGCTACAGAGGCTGAGGATGATATCTGCTCGGTTGATGCTTGGGAAACCCGTTACGCTGGCAGCTGCTCTGATGGCCTTGCTGTCGCTGCATGTTTTGCCTGATGCAAACGCGCAATTGGGAAGGCCTGAGGGGCTCTATTACAAGTCTTGGGCGATTGTGATCGGCATTGAACAGTATGTCTTGGCGCCGTCGATTCCGGGAGCCATCAACGACGCGAAAAAGATGGCGGAGGCCTTTCGGCATCTCGGATTTGATGAAGTGATCGAACTTTACGACAAGGATGCCAGTTCCAGACGTCTGCAGCAGCTGCTGAACGACATGCTGCCGAGGAAAGTTGGGCGTATGGACCGCCTTGTGTTTGTGTACGTGGGGCACGCCGGGGTGATGCAAGATTCCGGCGGACAAGATCGAGGATATCTGGTTCCATTTGATGCGCCGGTCAATAGCACAGCAAAAGCCATCACGGTCGAACAGTTGAAGGAATTTGCACGGCGGTCGGCGTCGAAACATACCCTCCTCATTCTGGATGCGCCGGTGTTTGGATGGGAGACGACCGAATCTCCTGGGCTTTCATTGGAAGGGCGGACGGCGCCGGAGTCGGATACAGACCGGCGGGCAGTGCAAGTCGTGACGGCCGCAAGTCGGGGAGAGACTGTCGGTCGTTCAGACCAGGGCAGTCGTTTTGTCGAGGCTTTCCTCGGAGGACTGTCTGGTGCGGCGGATCTGGATGAAAACGGTTGGCTGACGGCCTCCGAACTGGGGAACTATCTTGTGCGACAGGTCGAGGTGGTGTCGGGCGGGGTACAGCACCCATCGAGTCTTCGCATCGATGGTGATGGCGATATGGTGCTGATCGAAGGCAAGGCCTCCAGGGGGCCAGCTGTGAAATGATTCTTCTTGGTCAGCTGAGCTCCTGCATGTAGAAACATGCCGTCAGTGTGATGCAGTCGGTATGAAGTCATGTTAGGGTGAGTTGCACCTCAATTGTCGCAGACAGTACCGGTCTATATCTGCCTCCTGGTCAGGAGAGGAGGCCGCAGCCAGTTGACTACTCCTGCTCTCCACCCTTGAGGTATCCCAGGCCGATCTTGATCGCTCGGCGGGTGATCTCTGCCCAACGAGCTTGAGGATATGCGGCGAGCACAGCAGCCGCTTTGGGGTCCTGGATGTCAAGCGTGAGAATTCTGATGATGCCATCGTCGATCTGAATGTCTGCCACAGCGCCTCCTTGGTACCGTTAAGAAGTTTGAACGAAGTGTGCCTTGCGTTGACTGACAAAACAACGCATGTTAGCATGATTCCATCATTTTTTCTCGGGATGTTCTACGTACGGCGTATCTACCTATTTTCTTTAAGGAGGGTTGTATGATCAGGTCACAAGCGACGTACTCAAGACTGGCCGGCCTCGGTCTTGCTGTCCTTTTCATCATGGGACTTGCCGCTTGTGGGGGACCGCCCAAATGGGTCCAGAAGGGGTCGGGTGTCTTCAATGAGAAAGACAGCAAGGCCTTCTATGGGGTGGGGGCGGTATCCGGAGTGCGGAATGCTCCGCTTGCCTGGGAGACGGCGGAGAATCGTGGACGGGCCGAGATCGCCAAGACATTTGAAACCTATACAGGCTATCTGATGCGGGACTATGCCGCATCAACCACGGCGGGAGATTTTACGCGGAATACGGAAGAGCAGAATGTCGAGCGAGCCCAAAAAACGATCACCACCGCGACGCTCAGCGGTGTTCGAAAGATCGATCAGTATGTGGATCCGAAGACCAACACGTACTATGTGCTGACCAAGCTAAGTTTGGAAGATATGAAGAATAATTTGGAACAAGCGAGGGAGCTCAACTCTCAGGTTCGGGATTTCGTTCGGAAAAACGCCGATCGTTTGTTCGAGCGGTTGGAGCAGGAAGAGGATAAGCGAGGCGTTCGCTAACGTCGCGGATACGAATGCTGTTCTTACTAAGGAGGAGACTCGTGATGCGGAGGTCTCGCGCGGCTGTTCTCGTTATGCTGGGTGGTACTCTGATACTGTCAGGATGCGGTCATGAGACCAAAGTGACTCGTGTCGACGCCGGGGTCGTCACTGATCTGAGCGGGAGATGGAACGATACGGACTCTCGAATGGTCGCCGAGGCGATGGTGAAAGATGCGCTCGAATATCCTTGGCTTGGGAATTTTGAGAAATCCAATCAGCGTCAGCCCGTCGTCGTCGTGGGTACGGTCTTGAACAGCAGCCATGAGCATATCAGTGTGCAGACCTTTATCACGGATCTTGAGCGAGAACTCACCAATTCTCAAAAAGTCACCTTTGTCGCCGGCAAGGGCGAGCGCGATGAGGTACGGACCGAACGAAAAGAACAGGCGATCTATGCGCGTGAAGAGACGCAGAAGGCTCCTGGAAAAGAAACCGGGGCCGATTTCATGATGAAGGGGACGATTGCCACCATTCTTGACGAAGCAGACGGGGCGAAGGCCGTGTTTTACCAGGTGGACCTTCAGATGATCGACCTGGAAAGCAATGCGAAGGTGTGGTACGGACAAAAGAAGATCAAGAAGGTGGTTGAAAAGAAACGGACGGTCTTTTAAGCCTCGCGGAATTCGTTGAAACCATTCCTCTCACGCTTTGCCCACGGGGGATCTGTGCGGTGGAGCGGTATCGTTCCTATCTCGGTAATCCTGGCCGGTTGTCTCGTATTCCTCTCGACGGGATGCGGTCCTTCCGTCAATCGCTATCTGCTGATCGAACAGAGCCTGCTCGCCGGTAATCCACAACAAGCTGCGACGATCGTAGAGCAGATGAAGGAGGACTATGGGGCAAAGGGGCGATTGCTCTATGGGATGGACCGTGGGTTGGTCCTGCAGGTGGCGGGGCAATATCAGCAAAGCAGTGCTGCGTTGGAGCAAGCCGAAGAAGATGTCGAGCGGCTCTACACGAGAAGCATCCGCACGGAGACCGCTGCTTTTTTGACCAATGACAATATGTTGCCCTACGAAGGGGATGCCTATGAGCACGTGATGATCAACGTGGTCAAGGCGCTGAACTATGCGGTGCAAGGCCAAATTCAGGAGGCTCTGGTCGAGGTCAGACGGATCGATCATCGGCTGAACGTGTTGGGCGACAGAGTCAAGGATCTGGACAAATACAGAAATGACGGGTTTGCAAGGTATCTGAGCGGCATCTTGTATGAAGCTGCAGGAGACCTGAATAACGCGTTTATCGCCTATCGAAACGCGTATGAGGCCTATCAGGCCATGAAAGGATGGTCGAGGATGTCGTTTCCTCCCTCCTTACAGGCCGATCTCTTACGAACTGCCGAAGCGCTCGGCCTGAACACAGAGTTTGAGAGCTATCGGCAAGCCTTTCCGAATGTGACGTGGTTGCCTATATCGTCCTCATCGGGAAAAGCCCTCGCCCACGTGGTCATGATCAGCTATAATGGCCGCGCTCCACGAAAGGAAGACATGTTATTAGATATACCGATCAGTCTTGATGCGGCACAGTTAGTTTTGCTAAATAGAGGAGTTTTTCGAGGGCCGTATCAGAGGGATCGAGTAGCGGACAGTCTGTTGTACGGGCTGAATGGGCGGGTGGTTCGTGTGGCGCTTCCGCGGTTGGTGCCGCAAAAGACGCGTGTCGCGTTCGAAGATCTGACGTTGACTGATTCGGCGGGTCGTTCGTTCTCGGTTCGATCGGAACGGGCGCAGAACGTGACGGCTCTTGCGGAGAAGGGGCTCTCGGAACGGATGCCGGCGATGGCCACGAAAGCCGTTGCGCGAGCCGCCACGAAATTTGCGATGGCCGAGGGCGTAAGTTTTGGAGCGCGGCGTGCTGTCGGCAAGGATGCCGCGCCCTGGGTCGGCTTGCTGGTGGAGTTATTTGCCAAGGGAATCGCGGTGGCCTCCGAAGAAGCCGACAAGCGAAGTTGGCAGACCTTACCGGACGAGGTCCACATTGCGCGGGCCTGGGTGCCGGAAGGTCAGTATCAGGTCTCCATTCGTCCATCAGGGCAAGAGATGTCGATGATGAAGGACGGACGATCTGTTTCGCTGTCTGCTGGTCAGACGCTCTTCATTCTCCAGCGGGTGATGCAGTGAGGCGCAGTTGCGGATATGCGTTGAGGCAGCGGACTGTAGGGGTTGTTTGTCTCTTCTGCGTGATCGGAACGAGTGGGTGTGCCTGGTTGGGTGGAAAGGACAAGCCTGAATGGGTCGATGGCCGGGCATCGAGCTACCCAACGTCTCAGTATTTGACCGGGGTTGGTCAAGGGGAGAATCGAAGCACGGCTGAGAATCAAGCCTATGCCGCTGTCGCGCGTATCTTTAAGGCGGAAGTGGCAGCCCAGGCTAAGGACTGGGAGGCCTACCTCGTTACTGAACATGCTGAGGTTGCGAGTGCTGAGCGACGGCTGACGATCGACCATGTGACAAAGGTCTCGACCGACAAGGTGCTTGAAAATGTGAGTATCGCCGATGCGTGGCACGATGCACAGACGGGAGTGCATTACGCATTGGCTGTCGTGAACCGCTCCCAGGCCGAGGCCTCGGTGACGGACAAAGTGCTGAGATTAGATCGCGAGGTCGACGCAGATGTGCTGGAGACTCGGCAGACGACTGATAAACTGGCGAAGGTCCGCGCGCTCAGGCGGGCCGGTCGGAATCTGGTGCTGCGGGAAGCCTACAATACCGATTTGCGGGTAATCCGCTCCAGCGGACAGGGTATTCCTTCTGCGTATCGAGTCGGAGCGCTCTCCGGCGAGCTTGCGCAGTTCCTCTCGTCGAATTTGGGGGTGGCACTACAGATAGCAGGAGACCAGGCGGAACCGATACAACGGGCACTTGCCCAAGGGCTGGTTCGTGAAGGGTTTCATGTCACGGTTGATTCAGAGGCGGGCGATGCGGAGTCCTCAGAGTTACTGGTTCGAGGCATGACTCGTTTTATGCCGATAGAGGTGCAGGATCCGAACTTCAAGTATGTCCGATGGTGCAGCGATTTGGAGATTGTAGAGCGTGCCACGCAGCGGGTTGTCGGGGCCGTCGCACGAGGAGGAAAGGAAGGACATCTGACCGAGCGCGAAGCGACGGCGAAGGTTCTTCGAGTGATCCAGCAAGAGTTTTCATCGGATGTGGCACAGGCGATCGCAGCACATATTTTCGGTGAGGGCACATTGCCGGCTACGGCGGCGATGCCCGCCGGTTGTCCACGGGAAGCGTCTGCAGGGAAGCGGTAAACCAATACTCATGATGAGGAGGCGTGAATCGTGAAGAAAACAGACGAACTATCCGTCAGTCGGGCTCCGCGTAGCAGAGGGCGTGGGTTGACCAAGTCCGGGCAAAAAGTATCAAGCCGCCTGGCCAAACGGCGATTGAATGAGCGGCTGAAGGAGGACACGGTGTCCTTCAACAAGGGGAATCTTGCCGATACCTTGCGAAAAGAAGGATATGAGGAAGCTCCGCTCGACGAACTCCAAGATCGACTGTCCAAGCTTCAAGGGCCGCTTGCCGACATCATTCTAAAAGGGAGGGGGTAACCGAATGCCGTACTACTACTACGACTCGACCGCGCTGGTGAAACGCTACAGCATGGAGCGGGGGACCCGCATCGTCAATAAGTTGATGGTGAAGCGTGGCAGAGTCGCCATCGTCCCGACATGGACCGTGACGGATTTCTATTCCATCCTCTGCGCCCGTGCTCACGAAGGGCAGATCACACGGGATGATTGTTACTCTGTGCTGTACAAGTTTGAAATTGAATCCAAGCAAGGGCTGTATCAGTTCATCGCGCCTCAGATGGAGACCTACTTAACCACGAAGGAGTTGGTCTTGGAGTATCCCTTTCTTCGCTCGGCGCAAGTGATGCATCTGGCCTTGGCGTTGGAGCTGAAGCCGTTACGGTTGACGGTCGTCAGCACGGATACGCAATTGTTGGCGGCGTCGAAGTCCGCCGGGCTGCACATCATTAATCCGGCTGAAGATTAGCAGGGGAGGAACGTTGTCGTCCTGTGAACGGTAGCTCGCATTATGCGGGTTAGGTCACTCTGATATTGACAGTCCGTTCACGGGATGCTTCGCGAGTGGTCTGACGAAGGAGTTCGAGGACAATCTGGTTCCAGCCAGCAGGACCAATGCCTGAGGCTCGGATGAGGTTTGGCAGATTGATGTCTGGATCATACGAGCCATCAGGCCGTTGCACCAACACTGGATGATCAACCGTCAGGAGGAGTGGAAGGTCGTTCAAGCTATCGCCGATGCCGATCGTCTCGATCTCTTCGGGTGGGTCCTGTCCCTGCCCCTGTCGTCTATAGCAGCGGAGCAGGATTTCTGCTGCTCGTCCTTTATCGTTATTACCGGTCAGGTGAAAGAATCGTCCCCCCCTGGTCCAGTTCAGACCTCGTGTGACGATTTGCCGACAAATTTCCTCAATTAACTTGGGCGGACCGTTGACGAGGAAGGGTTCATCAAACTCACGAAGTTTGGCCCGCAGCGCATCCTCTCGCGTCAGCCCTGTCGTCGCCATAATCTCGTCGATCGAAAGGTCGCCGAATCCTCGTAGTGGGGTCCCTACGGCCTCCTCGATTTGCCGGAGTACATCGCGGAGGAGCGCATAGGGGGTGCCGAGCTCAATGACATGATAGGAGGCCCGACGGCGTGACCGCTCAGGCTGGAAGCCAAAGGTTTCAAGCGGGACATACACCGCTGCGCCGTTCTCGACGATGAACGGATGCTGATGGTCAAGGCGTTCCCGCAATGGCTCGATTTCAGCACGAGTCTTTCCGGAGACGAGGATGATGGGAATGTGCTCGGCACGAAGGGCGTTCAATGCCGGTCGCGCTTCGTCGAAGGAATAGGTTTCACTGTCCAAAAGACAGCCGTCCAAATCTGTCAGTAAGAGGTAGCGTGGCATGGTTGTTATAGGTGTCGTAAGTCCTCGTTGACCTGTGAACGAGATTGGCCGATCAGCCGTCGCTCCAAGAAATCCTTTGCAAGATCCTTTCCACCCAACCCTAGGGCCAGCGCTGCGGCCAGGACCAGACCTCCCCAGGTAATTCCGAATCCAACCACCACGATATGCTGGGCGATTCCAAGCTGTTCGAGCGCCATGGCGACTGTCAGAAGCTGAATGCCCCAACGTGTACCGGCGGCAATCCAGCGAGCCGGAGGTAGTCCCGCATTGACGGCGGCGATCAGGACGGCTTGGGAAACGAAATTCGAGACGAGATAGCCGATGATGCCGATGACGGCGGCTGTGACCATGTGGGGAATATAGGACAACAGCGAATGGGCGGCTTCATTGATTGGGGCCACGTTGAGCGCACCCAGCGAGGCGGTGGTGGAGAACATGACGATGAGCCAGTAGGTGACTCGGCCGATGATATAAGAAGGGTCAGTCTTGATGCCTCCCCTGAGGAGGGCGGCGGCGATCCCAATCCGATCACACAATCGGTCCAAGCCGATCATCCGAAGCAGGCGTTCCGTAAAATGCCCGGCTCCCCAAGCCACGACCAGACCGACCAGCAGGAGGATCATCATGGCGAGGACTTTAGGCAGGATGGCGAGGACGGGTTCACCGAGCGCGGTCACGGGTCCGAGTAACGTCTGTTCCCAGGTTGATGTCATGGCTGGCTCCTTTCAGACCTCGCGGGGGTGGTGCTGACGACATCCCGCGCATCATGGGACTGAGGCCAACGAGTCACAAGATACTCTTTCTCTTTTTCAAACGTTCGGCAGAGTGTTTCGATCAGGTGTTCGGCTTCCGCTGTCGTTAGTCCCTGACTATCCAGTACGAATGAGGCGGTCTTCCCTAAATAGAGCGGGGTCAAGGCCTTGAGGAGATGCTCTTGCGGCAGCACATTGCGATGGTGTGCCAGGGCGGCGTCATAAATGATCCGCGCCCACAAGGAATCGGGGATACGGAAGTCTCGCGCGGGAACCTCTCGAAGACGGGAGAGCTGTTCAAGTACCTCCTCAGAGAGTATTCGCACCCAAATGTCATGCAGATCGGTCAGGCCGAGATGAAATAAATCTACCATCCGTTCGACGTTGACGTTCACCGGTTCGACGCCCACCTCATATTGGAAGCCGAAGAGCGGTACCTTTCGTGATTCGGTCACAGACAGCCAGGCGGGGGCATGTGCTTCCATCAGGGCGAACAAGGCTCCCACCACCTGTCGCAACATGGAGGAGAGGTCGGCGGCCGGGTCCTTCGGATCGTGAATCTTGGCGCCGAGAAAACTCTGGCAGACCTTGGCGCCGTTCGTGATCGCTTCCGTTGTCATCCAAATGTCGATGCCAAACCGCGCGACATCGGACTCCCACACGTGCTTTTCGAGATAGTGTTGAGCAAGTTCTCCGGTGAATCCAAAATCTCCTCCGATCGGCTGACGAACTTCTTGGCCGTAGAGGGCGCGAGTCAACGGATAGGCGATGCTGTTCGTGATGGTCCCGTCGTATTTGTGACGCCGATAATAGGGCGCCACGTAATCGTATCCTTCCTTGATGATGGGACGAAGGAGTAGCTCCATCCATTCTGGCGTGATGCTCCGTACATCCGAATCGACCACGGCGCAGGCTTTCACCTTGAGTCGTCGGGCGATCTCAAAAATGGTGCGGAACGCGCTACCCTTGCCGGGTATTCCATGATACGGGGTCACAATCCGGTGCAGGGTGCTTTGCCGATCGCTGATGAAGAGCGGTTCGAGATCAACCATGGTATGGGCCACAATGGCCGGTGTTTCATCGGTGGAGCCTCCGTCTGAGTTGACCAGGACGGCGCGAGACCCATGGAAATATTTGGCCAGACCAGCGCCGACGGCACGAACGACATGGCCGATCGTTTTCGCATTGTTGAAGCTGGGAATGCCGACCAGAATGTCGGCATGGTGGACCGCCTCCAGCAGATCTTCCGTTTCAGCAGTGAGTGGAATCAGGCCGTTATTCATCATGAAACCGGTTGTCGTGTTTCCGCTGCGGGATCCCAGGCATGGTCTTGCTCGACGGCATCCATGAGCCGATGGAAAATATCGGGGACGGCGTGGGTCACGCGGCTCCAGTTCGAGATCATGGGGACCCCGAGGGGGTCTCCAAGAAAGCTATCGGTTGCAAGCGTCATTCCGCGCAGAAACACCTCGACCGCGCGTCGTTCTTCGTGGCGGTCAAAGCGCAGGCTGTTGATCGCCGCGTCATTTTCATAGCGACTGATGGCTTCCTGCGCGGCCTGCAGGTACGTCGCGCGCAAGGTCTTGAGCGTGCTTTCTGAGAGGACTAACCCTTCGCTTGCCAGATTGCGGAACAGCGACTTGGTGATATCCACACACATTTTTAACAAACCGGCGTCAGGGTTGTGCGTCGACAGCGTCTGATGTTTGTGCTCATAGGCATCGGCGATATCGGCTTGGCAGATCCGACGAAGCGCGCAATTCCGGTACACCTCGGCCAACATGCCGACCTCAAGCCCCCAATCGCCAGGAATACGATTGATCCAGGCCAGATCCCGCACCATCGCAAACTCACCGGCCAGCGGGTATCGGAAACTGTCCAGAAACGAGAGGAGGGAATGCGGTCCGACCAGCATTTGCAGACTGCGGATGAGCGGCGTCATGAAGAGACGCGTCACACGCCCATGCATGCGGTCCGTCACACGGCTGTAGTAGCCTTTACAAAATTCATAGGCAAGATTCGGATTGGCGATGGGATAGCAGAGGCGAGCCAGATACTGGCGATCGTAACTCACGATGTCGCAGTCGTGGAGCGCGATGACCTGGCTTTGGCCTCGGGCCAGGACATAGCCGTAGGCCGTCCAACACCCGCGCCCCTTGCCCTGGTGACCGATATCGATCTCATGCGAGACCAGTACATTCAGGATAGCTTGGATGCGAGCGCCGTCGTTCCAGATGACGCGAACTCGTTGGGGAAGTTGGGAAAAGAATTGTTTGGCCAGCCTGAATTCCAAAGCGGAAGCCTGATCCAACGAGATGACAATTTCATTGATATAGCGAACGTCGCTCAAGATGTCGACGATGCGTTTGAGGGCCGGTCGTTCAAGTTCGGCATAGAGCGATGGGAGAACCAGCGCGATTGGGGTCGTTTTTGCATACCGCTCCAGTTCCTGCTCAAGTTGCTCGGTGTTGGGTTGGCCGAGCCGGTGCAGGACGGTGACGACGCCATTTTGATAGAAATCCGACAAGGTATCCTCTCGTCTACGTGCTGATTATTACTGAAAGCTGATCCAGCGTAAAGACGGTGAGTCAAGGGCATGTACATTCTGCCTAGCCGCATCGTCATAAAGCAAATGAGCAAAGGTGCAGGGGACGTGCCACTACTGATTTTGGGGGAAGAATGAGCCTGTGGGGACTTTCTGGAGAAATTGTGGGGTGATTCTCTCAACAAGTGAGTAGAGGTGTGTAGGAGAAAGCAGACAGACTGGATGGTTTCTCCTATGGCTTATCGGTTGACAGCTTCTTTCCTAGACGCCTAGCCAGGCGGACCATACCGGGGGAGCGGTCATTGGGGCTAAGCAGCACGTTAAGCACATGCAGGTGATCGTGGTCGGCAAACGCAGCGGAGAGGTATTGCTGGAATTCCCGTTGGGTACTCACGCGCACACCTTTCCCGCCTCCAACCAGATCACAGATTTTGTCGTAGTGCCATTCATGCACATCGTTAAAGGGACCTTCCAAAATTTCCCGTTCCGTCGAATAGCCACGGTTATTCAAAAGGATCACAATAGGGGTTTGCCCATACCGGACACAGCTGGCCAGTTCCGTTCCGGTCATCTGAAAGGCACCATCTCCCACTAATACGATCGGACGCAGACTGGGGTCGGCGAACGAGGCGCCCAATGCCGCCGGGACGGCGAACCCCATCGACGTATAGTAGGCTGGTGATAGAAACTCGAACCGATGGCGAACATGCAGGTCAGCCGCAGCAAAGAGCGATTCCCCCACGTCCGCGATCACGACGGTCTTCTCGGTGAGCACCGTATCCAGATGCCGGAAGAGCCCTTCCAACGTGACCGGGGCGTCCAGGTCCGGAGCCGCCGGTGCAGAAACAGTTCTGGCCGGCAGTGTTCGTTGGGAGTGTGAAAAGGAGGGGAGTGGCGATCGCACCAGCCCTTGAACGAAATCCTGAAACTTGATGGAGTCATACCGGTGATGTTTGATAGCGACTCGATCGGCAGTGGCATGGATGGTCCGGCCTTCGGATAACAATGGCGATGTCGCATCCAGATCTTCTACATCGGAGAGGATGGATCCCAGGATCAGCAGACAGTCAGAATCGTTAATGAACTGCTGGACGTCTTCCCGAGCAATGAGCCCGCCATACACGCCGACATAGAGCGGATGGTCTTCGCGAATGATTGATTTTCCGAGCAGCGTTGAGGCTATAGGAATGTTCAGTTGCTCGACGAGCCGAATGAGGTCATCCTGAAGTCCGAACCGACCGACCTCTGCCCCCACGAGCATGGCTGGGCGCTTGGCCGACGCCAGCATGATCCGGACTTCGCTGAGCGCTTCTTCCAACGCGGCGGGGTCACTTGGTGTATCCTCAATGCACATCGGTCTTATGCCGCCGGTGAGCGGACAGTGGACCATGTCTCTGGGAATCTCGATATAGATGGGGCGGCGGTAGCGTAGGAGGGCGGCGAAGGCTCGGTCCATTTCTCGCTCGGCGGTCAAGGGATCATCCAGGGTGATTGCGGCAACAGTCATCCGTTCAAAGACCTCTCGTTGCGTTCCGAAGTCGCGGACCATATGATGCAGGTAGGGTGTACGGGTGCGTTCGGACAGACCGGGTGAGCCGGTCAGGAGCACCACCGGCGACCGTTCCGCATAGGCGCAGGCAATGGCATTGACGGTATTGAGGCCGCCGACGCAATAGGTGACACAGACGGCTCCGATCCCGTTGATGCGGGCGTAGGCGTCCGCCGCAAAGCCGGCGCAGTCTTCCCGCGTGGTGCCGACGTGTGCGATGGGCGAGGCTTCGATCAGTTGATAGAGCGAGAGTACATAGTCGCCGGGAATGCCGAAGATGTGGCGGACACCGAGACGATGCAAGCGATCTAAGACGGCTGATCCAATGGTTGGTTTGTGATCCATGAAGTCGCTTTCTGTGAAGAGTGAAACGAGCTAGTTCCAAGAAAACATACTGATGTCGGTTCGTCAAGGACTACCAGACGACCAGCGATGTATTGTGGTCAGCCTGTGACCACCCATGTCCAGCTTAGAGGTAACCATTGTTATGAGAACTGATATGACGCCGACCGCTCACGTTCGTCTCACGCCTGCACGCGGTTCAGAGAGTCGGCATCTGTGGCTCTATGCCGGGCATGTCGGATCGCTCGTCGGTGAGGCAACCGCCGGGGATCTCGTGGATGTGCTGACCGCCGATGGGAAATTCTATGGACGTGGCCTCTATAATCCTGCTTCGAAAATCCGTGTTCGGCTTCTGACGTTTGAGGACGAGCCGATCGATGACAAGTTCTGGCAGGTGAGAATCCGGCAGGCCATCCATCTCCGGCAGCGAGTCGTCACGCAGTCCAATGCCTATCGGCTTATTTATGCGGAAGGCGACAGACTGCCGGGGTTGATCGTGGATCGGTATGATCAGCTGCTGGTGATGCAGTGTCTCTCGTTTGGGATGGATAGCCGTAAGGAACTCATAGCGGACGTGCTGATGAAGGAATTGGGTCTGACACGAGTCTATCTGCGGAACGAGGCCAAGAGTCGCCAACTGGAAGGCTTGCCGCTCGAACGGAGGTTTCTCTCGGGTAGCGGCCCGACGCAAGTCGAGATTCAGGAGGGGGGTGCGAAGTTTCTCGCCGATGTGGAGAAGGGGCAGAAGACCGGCTGGTTTTGCGATCAGCGGGAGAATCGGTTGGCGGCGGCAAAGCTCGCAGCAGGAGCTGAGGTATTGGAGGTCTTCTGTCATACCGGCGCATTTGGCATTCATGCCGCGCTCGCCGGAGCCGTGTCAGTGGAAGGCCTTGATGTCAGTCAAGATACACTGGCCATGGCCCGAACACATGCCGCAATGAACAAGGTGGAGGATCGCTGCGCCTATCGCCACGCCGATGCGTTCGAGGAGATGCGCAAGCTGGTGAAAGCAGGGCGGCGTTACGATGTGGTGATGCTTGATCCCCCGGCGTTTGCTCGTAGTCAACAGGCTCTGGCCGGCGCCTTGACGGGGTACAAGGATGTCAATCTACTGGGATTGAAATTGCTCAAGCCTGAAGGGTTTCTCGTTACCAGTTCCTGTTCCCATCCAGTCTCTGAGGAAGATCTCTGGAAAAGCATTCGTCTTGCGACACGCGATGCCAAGCGCGAAATCCGTCTGATCGAACAACGAGGCCACAGTGCCGATCATCCCATCCTCGCCAGCATGCCTGAAACGAGGTATTTGAAATGCTTCATCGTGCAGGTGCTGTAGCTGTACGGTTTTCCCTTGGATGTTTTTCTTGTAGATCTCCAGGGTCTCCGCAACGCGTTGCATTCCGTAATTGGAGGGTGTAAGTCTTTGCCGTTAGCTACGCTGCGGTCGATGGTAGGTATGTTTGCATATCGTACTATGGCCAACTTCAGATAAGGAGTTTGGGCATATGAAACAGGCTGCGCGTTCACGACTCTCTAACCTGCTTTATCTTTCCTTGGCGTTCTTTCTGGTGATCGGGGAGGTGATGCCTACTCAGGCTTCTGAGGCGGGCGATCTTGCTTCGCCGGGGAAACAAGGCGACGTCCATCATCCGATACAACCGGCTGGAAAAGCGGATCCGAGCCTTCTTCCGCTCTGGGCAGTGCTTGAAGGGAAGGCGAAGGGAAAAATCACTGGATTCTGGAGACCAGGGCCTGGTTCGCCTCACACGGTGTATGGGGTGCTTTCTGAAACTGCGAGACCATCCGAATCATCGGCGCGACGATTCCTGTCTGAACATGCCCAACTTTTCAAGCTTGATCCGACGCTCAACGACCTGTCTGTGACCAGACAGACTGAGAGCCTCATTGGGACCCAATTTGTCTTTGAGCAACGGCATCACGGCATTTCGGTCTATGACGGGCAGATCAAGGTATTATTCGACGGGCAAGGTCGAATCCGAGCGGTGAACAATTCGTACGTTCCCCTGACCGGTATTGTTGATCCGACCCCATTGGTGAGTAGTGGTCAAGCAGTAGAGGCAGGGCGCATTCATCTTGAGAGGAATCAGACCCAGGGTCTTCTCGATGAAGAGGTCCCAGCTCCGATTGCCAATCTGGTTGTCTATGCAGAGGATGGCACACCCACGCTAGCCTGGGAAGTGATCCATCACACATGGGGACCCACCTGGCAAGTATTCATTGACGGCAAGACGGGTCACGTACTGAAGCCTGCGCAAGATCTGAACCGTTATGCCACGCCGATCCGAGGGCTGGGACAGGTATTCGTGACGAATGCCATTGTGGCCACCGGAGACCCGTCATTGCGAGACAACAAGGACGCTGCTTCGGCTGTCCCATCGTCGGCCTATAAAACGGTCGTCTTGGAACGATTGTTAGGAACCGGCTATCTTGAGGGAGCGTATGCTTCCAGCAGTGCCTCAAAGAAGCGCGTCTACAGCCCGACCCATCAATTCCTCTTCGATAGGAGCTCCAATGGGTTCAGCGAAACGATGGGGTACTATTTTCTGGATTTTGCGCAACAGCGCATTCAAGCTTTAGGGTTTACCGACGCCAAGTCGATCAATGCTCGGCAGCAAGCGTTTAGTATTGATCGCTCGCCCAAAGACAACTCCTTCTATTCACCTTCCTCCAGGGACATAACGTTCGGGACCGGGGGTGTTGATGACGCCGAAGACGCTGAGATGATCTGGCACGAGTACGGTCATTCGATCCAAGACTATCTAGTTGATGGGTTTGGGACGACGGCTGAATCTGGAGCTATGGGCGAAGGCTTTGGGGACTATTGGTCTGGGACGTTAGGAGAGCAGTACAACACGATCTCGCTGAATGGCGTCCCTGAGAAGGTCTGTCTGGCGGAGTGGGATTCGACGACCTATCGGACCGGCACGCCCACCTGTCTGCGGCGCTTGGACGGGACGAAACATTATCCTGAAGACATGGTGGGGGAGGTGCATGACGATGGTGAAATGTGGTCGTCGGTGCTGTGGCTGATTCGGGCAGCGCTTGGCGCAGACAGGGCCGACCGCGTCATTCTGCAACACCACATTCTGCTCCCCAAAGATGCCACGTTTAACATGGCGGGACATGCGCTGATTGAGACCGCATGTTCCTTGAAATATCCGGTCTCAGCCATGGCGAGTATTCTCCGTGCAAGAGGATTTGAAACGAACGGCACTCCGTTCCCTGACGCGTGTCAGGTCCCATGAGAGTAGGTTTGGTGAGGGGAGAGCAAAGGGCACAAGGCTGAACGGATCGTCGGGCTATGTTCTCGTGTGCGCCGGTCTTATCTGCAAAGTTATGGTTTGCTGACATGGTTCCATTCCTTAGAGTCGGTCACTTGAACAGCATTCGCCTCGCCGCCCGCGACGCCAAGCGAGTCATCCGCCTGATTGAACAGCGAGGCCACAGCGCCGACCATCCCATCCTCGCCAGCATGCCTGAAGCGCGGTATTTGAAATGCTTCATCGTGCAGGTGCTGTAACGGCTTTGAGGCAACATCTTTCTTCGGTTAGCCTTGACTCTGCATGTGAATGGTACGGGCGTATTTGCTATCACAGGGGGCTCGTGGTGATTGTTGAGAAGGTTTCATTCAAGGGAGGTCCTCATGGAGAAAGACTCGATACGCAGCAAGATCAAGGCGGCTCGGCTCAAGAAGAAACTCAAGATCGCCGATGTCGCGAAAGCCATCGGCAAGAATCCCACATTCGTAGCGGCGGCGTTGAATGGCAATCATCGGTTCACCCAGGTCGAAGCGGTGAAGGTCGGTAAGCTTCTGGGGTTGGACCATGAGCTTGTCCAGTCCTTGAGCCGCTTTCCGGTACGCGCAGATCTACCGAACATGACGGACCCGTTTAAGTACCGGTTGCTCGAAATCATCGGTGTCTATGGAGATTCATTGCGTGAGATGGCAAACGAAACATTCGGCGACGGCATCATGAGTGCGATCGATTTCACGATGGATATGGAAAAGGTCACCGGCAGCCAAGGAGAAACTCGCTGCAAAATCACGCTGAACGGGAAATGGTTGGAGTATAAGTCGTTCTGAGGAGAATTTTATCGATCGCAGATTCAACTTCCCAGTGCATAACCTCAGCGCCGTTTCGCCAGCGCATGAAAGACCTCGTTGGGCGTTTGAAAGCCAAGCGATTTACGGGGCCTGCGATTGAGTAGGCGCTCTACCTTGGCCACCGTTGCGTGATGGATTGTAGAGAAATCCGTGCCTTTAGGAAAGAAGTCCCGGATCAGTCCATTCGTGTTCTCATTCACCCCGCGTTCCCATGCATGATAGGGCGTGGCAAAGAAAACCTGGGCGTGGAGGCACTGCGCGGTGTGCCGGTGTCATAGGTGATGGTGTGGACATGCTGGCGTAACGGTTTCAGACGAGCCACGGTGGCACAGTGTGTTGCCTGCGCCGTGGGCTGAGACAGTTTCGAAATAATCGTGAACAGGCTTTTGCGTTCGACATGCGTCAGGAGCCTGCCGTGATGGCGGGTGCCCACCAGGGTGTCCCCTTCCCAATCGCCCAGTCGTGACTTGGCTACCACGATCGCAGGCCGCTCCGCGATGTCAACTCGATGCGGAATCACCCCGCGTCCGGCGTGCTGCGCCCCGCGCTGGTTGTATCGCTTACCCCGTCGACGCAAGAAGCGCCAGAGATCACCACCCCTGCGCTTGTTCGCCCAAATCATCTGATAGATCCATTCAGGGCTGAGCGAGAGGCCACGTTCCTTCCACAACCAGAAGCTGAGCTGCTCGGGACTCCACCGTTCTGCCCGGAGCTTGCGGATCAGTGCATGGCGAACACCGCTGGTCAGTTTGCGAGGTTGGTGCCGGACTTGTTGCTGGCGAGCCTGGGCCAAACACTGTGCTTGCTGAAACCGGTAGCCTCGTTGTCCGGTATTCCGAGCCAGTTCTCGACTGACCGTCCCCTGACTGAACCCCAGGGCCTGGCTGATCTCGGCCTGGGTCTTCCCCACCTTGTGCAAGGCATAGAGCTGACAGCGATCTTCGTACGTGATCCGACGATATGTCCTCATGGAGCCCCTCTTGGTGTGCCAAGAGGTTACTCCATCACGCCGTCGGTGAAATTATGCACTGGCTACTTGAATCCGCAGATGGATAGAGCGTGTCATCAGGTTGGATTGCTCGACGCACCGCCGCTGTCGTGCGGGCGCTCCCGTGGAGTACTTGTCCCATAACGCATCCTTCCATTGATGGCTGAAGAGTACACCATCAAATGCTGAGACTAAACAACCTAGGGACTGTTAACACTATTGATCACGGTTATGCGATACGGCGTACATGGAACTGACCGAGGCTCAGTATCGTCACATCAAGCCATGCTTGCTGACGCCACGCGGCAACGTCACTCTGGACAATCTGCAGATGCTCAACGCTATGTTGTACGTGGCTGAGCAGGGCTGTCAATGGCGGGGGCTGCCCAGGCGATTTGGCAACTGGCACACCATCTATACGCGCATGAATCGGTGGGCCAAGAGCGGGGTATTGGATCGCGTCTTTGCCCAGTTGCAACAGGCACAGATCATCCGGATCAAGATCGAAACCGTGGCCTTAGACAGCACCCTCGTTAAGGTGCATCCCGATGGGACCGGGGCGTTAAAAAAAACGGCCCGCAAGCCATCGGACGATCCCGCGGCGGATGGACCACCAAAATTCATCTGGTTGCCGCGACTGCTCGAACGGTTCTGACGTTTACGCTGTCGCCAGGCCAGGCCCCCGATGTCCCTGAAGGGCGCAAGTTTCCCCACCGCTTCGGGAAACAGCCGTGCCCCATCCCCTAATTAATGGATCGGGCGTATGAAGGCGATGAGACACGGCAACTTGTTGTGGAGTTAGGGTATGTGCCGGTGGTGCCTCCCAAGGGCAATCGTCGGATACCATGGGACTATGATCACACGCTGTATACGCGCCGCAATGAGATTGAACGGCTGTTCCGCAAGCTGAAGGGATTTCGACGCATCTTCTCTCGCGTTGACAAGCTCGACCGGAAGCATCGTTCCCCCTGGCACAACGGGAAGCGCGGTCTGTTTTGAATGAGACGGTGAGCACTACCCACCAAGCGTCGCTGCGGTATCGCGCGTGGGCGGGGTAGTTACGTCAAAATCGACCAATGATAAAAAAACTTCCGACTCCTCTGATTCAACTTCTCGGATTACGGAGATGACATGCTGACGACACGGCGCACCGCCGTGTCGTCAGCAATCTGCCAGGCGCTACGTTAGGAATGGCCTACACTGGCCAACCAGCCAGAGCCATTTCTATCTTGCCCTTAATCATTTTCCTACTTTCAAGAGCCATCCGTCCCCGCGTTCACAGAGATTCGGGCCTTTCGCCGTAATGGCAATTCTGATGAAGGTGCCGCTGGCCGAGGCGGGGATCTTGCCGCTGACTAAAAACCCATCGAAGTGAGGCGTCACGGTGACGGGGACGCTTTCGTCCTTGATCATCACTGTAATGGTTTTGGGAAACGTCGCCTTGGATGCCACAAACGAAAATGCCGATTGCGGCGCGACTTCTGTATTGTTGTCTGCTTGGGAGTATGGCTTCGGCATGAATGTGGAAAACGATACGACGCCGCAACCACCCGAGCTGCTGGAGCCGGAAGGGGGTGAATCATAGCCGGCCCCGACCTCGCCGATGTTGCCGAAGGCACTCAGTACCATAACGATCGCTAGGGCATGTCGAATATTCACGATGACACCTCGCTGTTCATTGTTGATAGTAGCCGGGATGGCGGAGCTCAATGAGTATGACCTATTGTGTAATCCCTGAGGGACAGAAAGCAAACCTCTGATGATTCGCAAGGACCAAGGTGAGCGGCGTGTTAGTTGTGGAGACCCTGAACTTTGCCGACATGAGCATCGCGAATCTGGCTGACTGTTTCTTTCGAGCGAATCCCCGACGGTGGCGAATCCACTGGCGGATCAAACCGTGCCGGAGGATGTGACGTGTAGCTTCGGACGGATAAAAGGTATCGAGAGTTATTTATCGAACACGCCGCTCAAGCCGTCGGTGCACCATTGCAGTTCAGTCTTCCACACCAAGTAGTCCTGCTTCGTGCAGCCCTCGACTGGAGGCATCGTGCCGCCTGGCACAACGGGAAAGGCTGATTGTTTTGCGTTTGTCGGCGAGCATGAACCACCTACCATTGCGGGTGTATAACGCGCGGAGCGGCAGGCCAAGCGCGTCACATCGTAGAGTATCGCGCCGTGATCGAGCTCCCAGCGTCGGTCGCCATGGCCGTCGGCGGGATGAATCGTCAGCATTGCCATCACCTTTGTGGCATGCACGGCTTGAGTCATGACAGTGATTTCCAGCCATTAGGGCGACACTCGGTATACTCGGATCGTATATTGCGTATACCTCGCGTCTTCTATCAGTCTCACGCTTGGACTGTGCCCAGTCTCTTGCTGTGCCAGCGATTTACTGACGCTCGTCTTTCCCAGCTATTACCAGATTGGGGCCGGCACGCGATGAAATTCAGCCACGACAGGAAAGACGAGCGCGGCAAAATCCCAGTAGCGCATGCGGATGGCCGCTGAGTGCGTGCCGCCTTCAAAACAGATCTGCTCATCGCTCGTAAGGGATCGATCGACGTAGACCGGTAGTCCGTAGAGTGTCCCAAGCGGCGACATGGCACCCACTTCGCAGTCTGGGAAGAGCCTTGAGATTTCCTCTTCGGTGGCAAGCCGGATACGACGGGTCCCAAAGACTGTGCGTAGTCGATGGAGGTCGATGTTCCAGCTTGCGGGAAGAACCGCCATGATGAAGCGTTTGTTCGCTTTCACGATCACGACTTTCGCCATCTTCTTCTGTGGTACCTGGAGGGCACGAGCCACGTCTGCTGCGTGAAACATCTGTGAATGAGGTAGGACATCGTAGTGTACATGTTCCCGATCGAGACGAGTTTTGAGTGTCTGAGGGATAGACATGACAAGACCTCCTGTGCTGGATGAACTTCGGAGGAAGATCATGGGTGGGTGAATAGAACAGTCGACCGGATAGACGCGTGTTGTGGACAGTCCGAAAGGTGTTCATGCCTACGACTCCGCGTAGATCATGCGATCCAGTGACTCGCAAATTATAATCTTCTTAATGAGGGCTTATGCAAGACTTTTTGTTGCCAATCCATGCACGGAAAGGTGTCAGGAGTCTTTATGGAGAGTCGTCTTGCAGCGACGTGGGTTTACATACCATTCCCGTGCCATTCGTAATTCATCGCTGAGAGTGAGGAGATGCATCGTGAGTTTTGTGTCGAGGTCGTCACGCAAGTTGTCGGGGCGCCACAGCGGTTCAGTTTTCCACACCCACACCGATCACGATGAGCACTGCGTAGTCTTGCTTCATGCAGCCTTCAACCGGAGGCATTGCTCCGCCTGATGCAACGGGGAAGGCCGACTGCTTTGCGCTAGCCGGTGAGCACGAACCACCCCCTGTCGCTGGCGTATAGCGCGCGGAACGGCAGGCCAGGTGCGTCACATCGTAAAGTGTCGCGCCGTGATCGAGCTCCCAGCGTCGGTCGCCATGACCATCGGTTGGATGAATCGTCAGCACGGTCGTCACCTTGCGAGCTCCCGTGACCAGGTATTTGCCGGAAGGGAGAGGAACGGTTGGTTGCTCCATAATCAAGCCGTGCTCCTCCAGCCACCAGTCTCTCTCGTCAAACTTCCAACGCGCCGGGGCAAGGCCGCCAGCCTCTTTCAATGAGTGATAGCGGCTTAGCTTTACGCCTCGAGGCCCTGGGTCCAGTGGCCACAGACCCCACAACTGTGCGTTACTCCCCGAAGTCGCACCAGCATCGCCCAATGCGGCGATGTACTGTGTCGGGATGCGCTTGAACTTCGTCTGGTTTCCATCTGCAGCGTGCACTGCTGGCACCACGACCACGATCGTCAGCAGTAACGCCATTACCAAACATGCGCGGCGGATTCTGATTGTGCTGAGGATTGACATCATTGTGCGACGTTCCTTTCAGGACGGTCCAGCAACAGCCCGATCACTGCTATCTTTTATCAGGGCAGCTGTCTCGATATCCAGAATGAGATTACTTTTGTGATCTGGACTGATACTTCCGCAAGGACTTTGTGGAAAGCATGTAAGCAATGTTGTGTCATGGTAGAGGGAATGGGTTCAGCCTCGTCTTCTCCTCATAGGGCTCACAGTTCTTTCCATTCTTGACAGTTTGCCAAAATGCTATGGTAAGGTGAGTGACTTCGTACAGTCATTTCCGGTCACGCAGGCCTAACTTATAGGAGGGAAACGATGGTGATCAGCAAAATCTCTCGTGGTGTTCTTATTGTGGGTGCGCTAGGGATGTTGGTGAGTGTTCCAGTGCTCAACGCGCAGCCATCCCCAGCCGGGAACGTGTTAGATTCCATTGCGCATGCGAAGGAGGCGGTGGAGCATGGCAAACAGGGTCACGCTGATGCCGTAGTGGCCCATGCGGAAAAATCACGGAATCATGCCGAGCGGGGAGGGAAAAATCCCCATTTGGGCGAAGGGATCAAGCACCTGACTGAAGCCATCGAGCACGGAAAGGCGGGCCACGCCGACGTCGCCACGCAACATGCCGAAGCAGCTCTGACACATTTGAACGAGGCGAAGTAAGCGTCCACAACGCCGGTCATGGTGAGTTGGGATGAACGGGCAGGGGAGCAGTCCTCTGCCCGTTTCTGTTTGAGGAGGATTGTGGCGCAGGCGCGATGAGGTGGATTCCAGCTCGGTTATTGTTGGGAGGAATCATTCAGCAACGCATTGTCGTTGGGGGAACAGGCATGATTAGGGTGGTGGATGGTGAAGCTGAGCGGTGTTTCCTTACAGGAGAGGGTGGGCGTACCATTTTTCAGGGTTCTGCGATAGGGTTTCGATCACGCACCTCATCTTTAACAAAAGGAACCGAACATGAGGCAGATTGAAAAACGAGGCCGAACCTTCGACGCCTTATTCAATCCAAAACACTACGCGCCGTTTTCTGGTATTGGTGATGCTGACAAGTTTCAAGCGGTGTGGCGAAACCATTCCGATTATGTCTTTGCGAACATGGCGCATGCCGCATATGTCGATGATGATTGTAATCAGGTACTGTTCGCAAAATTAGGGGTGGGAGTTAAGTCCTACGCAAGTAGGCCAAATTCTTTCGGCATCATCAGAGGCCGACAGGCGATATTGGTGCATTGGGACAGGGTTGCGGTCTTGTCATTTCGTGGCACAGAAGGGACGGAACAGCTCGCCATTCGAACTCCGGAATTTTTACAGAAGGTTGCAGAAGTTGTCGGCTTCGAATTGCCAGAGCAACTGAACACGTTTTTGGCGACGGACATTCTTGATGATCTGACTTTCCTCAAAATCCCGTACAATGGCGCCGAGGTTCACGGAGGCTTTCTTGCCGCGACGACGGAGTTGTGGCCTAAGATTGAAGCCGATCTGAAGTCATCGCCAATCGCAGATTGTGCGGAATTCTATGTCACTGGGCATAGCCTGGGGGCGGCCATGGCTCTTATTGCTGGGATGACCCACCAATTTAACCGTATTGTGACCTTTGGGGAGCCGCGTGTGGGAAGAAATCTCGACAAGAACGGCCTCGCCGCCTCAACCCCCCACATTCGCTATGTCAATGGCCGTGATCCTGTGACGTCAATTGTACCGACCGTGCCTCCGTTCTCCTTTGAACATCATGGTGAAGAGCGGTGCATTTCAGATTCGAAGAATACTGACGACAATCGGCTCTTTGATCATTCGATCATTAACTATGCGCAGATTCTCGGGGATGGAGTGATAGGGTAGAGGCGACTGGAACGCCTGAAACGGGCGAGACTCTCTTCCTGTTGCAATGTCTTCACGATAGATTCATATATGGATTTGGAGCAAGGTTGCGGGACCACGCATTTCTTTGCAACCGGGGAGCAGGTCTCCCTGGGATGAATGCGAATAGTTCAGAGCTGGGTGGAGGAGAACAAACTATGCGAGTGATTGTGGTCGGAGGAGTCGGCACGATTGGATCAGCCGTGGTGGTCGCGTTGTCGGTTCGGCATGAGGTGGTCGTCGTTGGACGGAAATCAGGAACTGTGCATGTGGATCTAGCCTCGCCCGATTCGATCCGCGCGATGTTTCAGTCGGTGGGAAAAATTGATGCCGTGGTCAGCGCGGCAGGGCAGGCGAAGTTCGGAAGTCTCGATGAGCTGATCGATGCGGACTATCTGTTTAGTTTCTCAAACAAGCTGATGGGGCAAGCCAATCTCGTGCGGATTGGCCAGCAGTTCATCGCCGACCGCGGATCATTTACGCTCACGAGCGGTGTGTTGAGTCAGGAGCCGATCAAGGGGAGTGCTTCCATCAGCATGGTGAATGCTGGCCTGGAAGGTTTTGTCCGGGCGGCCGCGCTGGAATTATCGCGTGGGATGCGAGTCAATGTCGTGAGTCCACCTTGGGTGACGGAAACGCTTGTTTCGCGAAAAATGGATCCATCGCAGGGCATGCCCGCTGCGCGTGTGGCGCAAGCCTACCTCGCAAGCGTCGAAGGCTCAATGACAGGACAGACGCTTGATCCGCGAAGCCTCCCAAATACATAAATTCCATCAGTAAACAGTGGGTGAGGAGTGCATGGTTGACCGTTCAAACGCTGGAGGTCCCAATCTGTTTTCAGCCGAATCCCGTCGGGCGTTTTATGAAGCCCATCCATCCATAGCGCTGTTCATGCTCCTAGTCGTGTTGGCTGCGCCGTTTGCGGGACTCTATGTAGCGGGGCTGCTAGGCGTGGTGGTCGGTGTGTTGGTTTCTGCTGCAGCCTATGTCCTGACACCTTGTCTCTGGAAGTGGATCGGCGGCTGACTCATCGAGTCAGCCGCCGTCTTGAGTTGATCAGTGTTGCTGGATGGCTGATAAGAGCCACTGACCATCACGCACACGCATGAAGGTCCAGACTTCGATGGATTCAGTGACAGTGTCTTCGCTTCCCTCAACCAGATAGCCAGGCTCTCCACGTGGGATCGTCGTAGAGACGGTATAGTCACGGGCATTCCAGCGGAGGTCCACTGTCGCATAGTCGGTCGTGTCCTCCGACCAGGCCTCTCGCACATCGCCCTTGAGCAATACCACATCTTCCACATGATTCCGGACTCCTCGGCTGTGGTCCTCGGCCAACGCCGTGCTGAAATAGCTCAGCATTTCGGGTGTCAGATGCGATCGTAGGGCGGGCACATCTTGCGCGCTCCAGGCTGTTTGGATGTCGTTGAGCAATTGCTGAAAGGTGGATTTATCTTCTGCGGTCACACTGTAAGCCTTCATGTCTTGCACATCCGTCGTGCTATTAGCCGAGACGTCGAGAAGGCTCCCGCGAGTTGCCGTGCTACGTGAGAGTCCTGTAAAGACAGGCTCTGGTGTCTGCTTGGATCTTCTGAAGAAATAAAATGCGCCCGCTCCGAGAGCCATCAGGAGGAGGATGAACCCAAAGGAGTTGCCTGATGTCGATGTTGGTGCTGAGCCGGATCCCGACTCTGTGTCCGTTGTTTTGGCGCTGCTTTCTGTTGCACCGAAGAGCATATGGCCGAGCCATGTTCCGGCCAGCCCACCGGCGATCCCGGCAAGCAAGGGATTGCGCTGAAACCAGGAAGGGGATGTGGCCGGGGTAGGCTGAGTCATTGGGTTATTCGCCGCTTGATGCGGTGGTGGTGTCGTCGAAGGTCTGGGGGCGGTGGATTGCTCGATGGGCTTGGCGCCGTTCTCCTGATAGGTCCGTGATCCACGGCTACCAAAACCCATTGATGAGTTTCCGCCACGTGCCCCGCTCGAAAAGCCTCCACCTCCCCCTCGCGCCTTGGCGAATGAGAGGGTCGGTAGACCAATAAGTGAGGCGACGATGCAGACGGCTATAAACTTTGAACTGGTTTGCATAGATGTCCTTTCGCAAGAGGGTGGCATGTTCTGACAGGCCGAACCCTATCCTAGCAGTTTTAGGAGAAGAAAACCGGATATTTGAGCTGTGACTCGACGGGATCCTGAATTTCAACAGGTTGCTGTCGGCGGCTGGTTGAACTCGGCGATTGTTGGAAACACGAGTGCCGCAAAATCCCAATAGCGCATCCGAATCGCTTCTGAATGAGTCCCTGCCTCGAAAAGGATCTCCTCGTCCCTGATGAGCGACCGGTCGACATAGACAGGAAGGCCGTAGAGGGTGCCGAGCGGCGGCATTGCCCCGACTTCGCAGTCAGGGAAGAGCTGTGCCAGTTCCTCCTCGGTTGCAAGGCGGACGCGGTGGGTTCCGAAAATCCCTCGCAGGCGTTGGAAATCGATCTTTGTCGTGGCCGGCAAGACCATGGTGACGAATCGCTCCTGTACTTTCACGATGACCACCTTGGCCATGGATTGTTCAGGAAGATGGAGTGTCTCAGCGACCGCGCGAGCACGATCTGTTTGGGAGTGGGCCAAGATGTCGTAGTGGATATGTTCGCGATCAAGGCGCGACTTCAAAGTGCGTGGAATGGGCATGGCTCTACCTCCTGTGGTGGCCGATCTCCAGATGGAAATCGCTGGTGGGTAATACGGACGAGGAAACTACAGGAAGATAACGAACTGATCGTTGAGATCTTCTTCATGACTACGGCCCCACGTAGCTCATGACGACCGGCAGATATAAGTCGAGTATAGTCCTTTTAGCGGTTTTAGCAAATCTTCTGCAGGCCGATTGAGCCACCCTTCTCCCAGCGTGTGGTCACTCGGAGTGAAAGGAGGTTCTGTCTGGTGGCCTGCTACGAGTTTACTGAGAGAGGGGATGGTGCAGCCGGTTGAGCCCGTCCAGGGCTGCGGTACGATAGCACTCGGCCATGGTGGGGTAATTGAAGACGTTATGGATGAAGTACTCGACCGTTCCTTCGTAGGTGAGGACCGATTGACCGATGTGAATTAACTCCGTCGCTCCGGCTCCGATGATGTGAACGCCCAGCAACGCGTGCGTTTTGCGGTGAAAGATCACCTTTAAGAGACCGTGGAGATCGCCGCTGATATGGCCGCGCGCCATTTCTCGGAAAAAGGCTCTGCCGGTAGCGTATGGAACATTGGCGGTGGCGAGCTCCTCCTCATTCAAGCCCACCATCGAGACCTCAGGAATGCTGTAGATCCCATACGGAATCACTTTGGTTTTGTGTGTGTCAGGGAGCTGAAACGCATGGCAGGTTGCGCGTCGTCCCTGTTCCATTGCGGTGGCGGCAAGCGCGGGAAACCCAATCACATCACCCACGGCATAGATGTGGGGGATGGCTGTTTGGTAGTGGGCATTGACGGACAATAGTCCTTGCTGGTCTGTAGTGAGGCCGATTGTTCCAAGATTCAGCGCTTCGATGTTGCCGATTCGTCCCATCGTATAGAGCAACATATCAGCGGTGACGGTCTCTCCACTTTGAAGGTGAACTGTCGGGCGACCGCTGTGGTTGACGGATATATTCAGATATTCCTGCCCGAGTCGCATCGTGACCCCGTTGTACTGCATCTGATCCTCAAGAGCCTGCGCGATTTCCAGGTCCAAGAACCGCAACATCTGCGTCCGCCGATCGATCATGGTGACGTTGATTCCGAACGCAGCCAACATTGAGGCGTATTCGGCTCCGATGACGCCCCCTCCGATCACGATAATGCTGGTCGGGTTCATGGTCGTGCGGAGGAAGGAATCAGAGTCGCAAATGATCAGATCGTCAAACGGAACTTCCAAAGGACGGCGTGGTCGTGAGCCTGTGGCCAGTACAATGGTAGTGGCCTGGACCTGCTCAATAGACCCATCCGATCGCGTCACGTTCAGGGTATGTGGGTCGAGAAAAGCAGCTGTACCTGGAATGATGTTGATATGGTTGCGTTGTAATTGATGAGTGATCACACCGACTTCGGTCGCGATGACCTGATCCTTGCGGGTCATCAAGTCGGGGAGGGTCAGTTGTCTGGTGAGTGCTGCGCCCAACTGGGCCAGCCCTCGCCGATGTAAGCCATGTATGTACTCAACGGTATCTTTGAAAGTTTTGCTGGGCAACGTGCCGGTATTGAGCGAGGCGCCGCCAAGTTGCCGGGCCTTCTCAATGATGGCCACGCGCTTGGACAGTTTCGCCGATTGGACCGCTGCTTTCTGACCGGCTGGTCCACTCCCGACGACCACCATGTCATAGAAATGCATAGAGAGGGACCTGTATTGGTTCTGCGAGTGTGGTGTAGGTACGATATCGTGGACGCTTGTTTCCGCCAAGAAAATAGAAGATGTATGGATCCGGTCTCTGAACGATCATTTCACAAAGTTGACCCCAAGGGCGGACCTCATTTCCTGTTTCTGATTTGCACCAGTTGTTGTGAACCTCTTACAATGAGCCTCAAACGTCGGCTACTCATTTAAAGTCCGGGTCTCTACGGAATATATCGTTCATGTCTGCCATTCGACAGGAGGAGAGCATGGAAGCGGATGCGGTCAAACAACTTGGGCCATTGGCGGTCTTAGCGGGTGTCTGGGAGGGAGACAAGGGTGCTGATGAAGCGCCATCAGATGATCGCGGGACGGAGCAGAATAAGTTTCGCGAGAGGGTCACATTCGTCTCGATTGGTGCGGTGCGCAATCATGAACAGGTGTTGTACGGTTTACGCTACGCGAGGATTGTGCATCGCCTCGGAGAGGCTGATCCGTTTCATGAGGAGGTCGGGTACTGGTTGTGGGATCCTGGTGAACGGCAGGTGCTGCGCTGTTTCATTGTGCCACGTGGTGTGTCCGTCATGGCTGGCGGCACGGTGGAGCCGACAGCCACATCCTTTACACTTGTGGCGGAAGGCGGATCGGAGACCTATGGGATCTGTTCGAATCGGTTTCTCAATAGGGAGTTCAAGACGGTACGCTATGAACTGACGGTGACGATTCTTGATCGGAATCGATTTCACTATAAGGAGGATACACAACTCCGTATGCCGGCTCGTCCGGATCTCTTCCACCACACGGATGAGAATACGCTCATGCGTGTTTCGGCATAGCGTATTCACCAAGGTATGCATAGTACCTCAATCTATAGTGTTGCAGTGTGACTTGCAGACCTCTTGAATCGAGGTCTGGCAGATTGTATGGTGAGGTATATGTTGTTGGCTCGTGTGAGTAGAGGGTCTTCCGGAGTGGGCATCATGATCGTGTTGAGTCTGTGGGGGACACTCTCCTATGCAGACACCACGAAAGACGGATCTCTCCCGATAGGACCAGCCTACTCTGGTCTAGCGGGACCCTCTGCTCTTGCAAAGGCAGGAGAAGTCGAATTGAGCCAGGCACCATCCGTTTCGCCGGTAGGGGAGAGCGGCATGGCCTTGCGGACGACCCCATCCCTCTCGACACAGATTTCGGTGAGTGGCCTGACGCTGGTTCCCTATGTCGCGGCAGGGTTTGGCGGTGGCTATGTCACGGAGCGTGATCGCGTGCTCCACACCGTCCCGTCGGCCTCATCACTGTCCAGCTCGGCTACTACGGGGTTGAGAAGCCTATTGGGACCGCACCTCGTCCCAAACGAAGTTCACCTCGGCATTCGTGTTCCATTTTGATCCAGCCTCGAACCAGCGGCTCTCTGCCGGAAGTCGTGTTGATCTGACTCATGCGGAAGGCAGATGTTCTATGAAACAGGGGTACCGTCTCGTACTGGTCGATAAAGATGGTGTGCTTGTCAGTGAGTTTCAATTGACGGAGAGCGCCCTCAGTCAGCCGGAGGCCTTTGTGGAGAAGTTGCGGGAGGCGATTGAGTCCGTCGAAGAGGAGGAACTGTAAGGTTGTGTTTGACTCGGGAGACCCTGAGTGATGTGGGCAGGACAACCGCCTGCCCACCCTTTCCCCCAGTGAAGTCAGATTACTTTCCAACCTTTAAGAGCCACCCGTCCGCGCGCTGACAGAGGGTAAGCCCTTCAGCATAAATATCGATCCGGACATAGGATCCCGTTGCGCTGGCAGGCAGTTTGCCTTTGACCAGGTATCCATTCCCTTGCGGAGTGATTGTAACCGGGACCTTCTCATCCTTGACGGTAACCTTCAGGCTGTCGATACGGGTTGCCTTGGATGCTAGGAAAGAGAAGTCTGACTTCGGTGCCGCCTCGTTGCCCTTCTCATAGGAGTATGGGGCGGGTGTAAAGGCGGAAAAAATCACGTCCGCACAGGAGCCTTCTGCGGTGCCGATATTCGGACTGGCATCGTACGCGAAGCCCTGGCTCCCGATACCACTGAGACTTACGACCAACACGAGCTGTACAAGATTACGCAGACTCACGGTTATGCCTCTCTACAGTAATGTGGATGGTTAGGCCAATAGTGATAGAGTCCCGGTATTTTCCACGTCTGAAGGAGAAAAAACAACCCCCTCCCCTTGTATTTGTATCAGGATCGGCTGTTGATTGAAGATGTCTTGACCTATCGGTCTTCAAAGAAGCTGCCTGGCCCGGAGGAGCGAGACGTACCGTTTACGGGGGTGGTCGATGAGGATGATGACAAAGGAGTGTACTGGTCTTTGCCGCTGAGGTCGATGAATCCAGCAAGACTTCGTTCCGTGACTTCGCCGAAACCGGACTGGATGGTATAGCGATCATTGCCTCCTTCGTCCACAAATACTGCCCAGCCGCTGTGATCGGCTTTCCCAAGACCGGTTGTACGATCGAAGGTATAGACGTCATGACTGGTTCCCGCATCGATGGTCAAGCTGACACCATGGTCCCAGGCCACTCCCGCATTGTAATAGGGCCCTGAGGAGCCATATCGATCATCCCCGTGCTGATCGATGAACAGTGCCACGCCATGATGGGCAGAGGCACCATGGCTGTAGCGGGCGCCCTGATATTCGTCCTCGCCATTGAGGTCGAGTACGATTCCTGCCCCAAAAAAATACCCCATTCCCTGCGAGAAGTTTGCGCTGTGATATCGGTCACGCCCGTGTAGATCCACGAACAGACCCATGCCACCGGCCAAGCTTTGGGCGGCCCATTGAGGGTGTGCGGTCAGGATGCGTGAGCCGGCACCTGTACCAAGGCCGAAGCAGTCGTATTGAAAATCCGGATCGCCTGGTTTCGCTTCTGGAGCTTCATGGGTGTTGTAAGCGCTGGGAATGGACTCACCGCATTGATACTGATCATCCCCCTCGGTATCAACGAGAGCACCGATCCCAAGAGGTCCTCCAAACCCGAGAGCAAACCCATGGCTGCTATAGCGATCGTTGCCCGCCGTATCGATCAAGAGCCCCAACCCTCCGATCGCCGCGCCCTGCGTCAATCGGTTGCCGTGGTACTGGTCATTTCCTTGGATATCGACCAGGATGCCCAGCCCCCCAAAGCCCGCTCCACCGGATCCTGGAGAAAGTTCATAGCTGTCGTTCCCGGATCGGTCGAATAGAAGCCCAACGCCGAGTCGGCCAGTGGCTATTCCCAACGGAGATCCGGTGTACCGATCATTGCCGGCAAGATCGATGACCACGGCATTTCCATAGTGGACGTTGTACGATGCGCCGATGACGCCGCGATACGAATCGTCCCCACCAAGATCAAGAATGAGGGCAACGGGTCCCTCCAATTTATAGCTGTTTGGACCTGGGCCTCCAATGACGATGAGCCCTTCGGCCGCATGCTCAATCAATCTGACTTCGCCGGTGATGCCAAGGGGAATCTGTGCTGGAGAGACGGGCTCCGGGAATGCTGCGGTCAGCTCTTCGAGCCATTGTGTATTGGTCAACTGTGCTAGGACTTGGCCTGCAGCAAGGAGGTGCTCGGACTTCACTCGCTCTGTCAAGAGCTTTGCAAATCTAGCGTTTGCGAGGACTTGAGGCATGGTGACGTCAGAGAGTACAGAGATTTGCGGCGTATAGGATTCTGCCAGTGCTCGTCCGTGCTCAAAGAGGAAAGCACGTTCCTGCTCGGAGAGATCTGCCAGTGCAAATTCTCGATGGCGTGCGGCTTGGTGAAAGGTTTCCAGGATGAATTCCATTGTGTCACGGTGATGTGAGCCGGTTGGAATGGGTAGCGGTGTCACAGATACAGAGGGCTGATTCATGCCGGTCGCGAGTTTATCGAGGAGGGCTGGAAGCTGAAGCGGACTGGCTGCGGCGAGTTCTGCGGCAAAAAGTCCATGGCGTTCCAGATTCCTCATCCCTTCCCAGGGGTTTTTCAACGTGTCCATGACCGCCTGCTGTTTGTACTTGGCTGATCGTGCGTCCACCGTTTGATGGGAGGCGGTAATGGTATTGTGAGCTTCACGAGATGTGGAGTGGATGAGATCTTGGACAACCGGACCAACTCGATCAATCACCAGCTTTCTCATGGCGGGTGAGGGGGCGGACAGGGAAACGAGAGAGGAAGAGAGGTGATTGCTACTGCAACCGACCATCAAGAGCAGCAGAATCAGTATGAAAAGTCCACGCATCAAATCCTCAATGCCGGATCATGTCTAAGTTTAGCAATACTGTCATGGCTGGAGTGTATCAATAGGGACTGCGTAGGAACAGTTTGTTTCACGAATATGGATATGGAGGCTGGTTCGACTATTGGATTTCTCTCACAGGTCTGAGAGTCACTGAAGCCTTGGGGTCTGAGTAGAGTGGGGATGGCTTGATCTCTCCGACCAATCAGCTTAGTCGCTCGGTGGTTCGAAGTGGCCCGATGGGCGCTGTTGCCAAGGGACAGTTGCGTGACGGGATTGTTTGACCAAACTCCGCAGGCTCATTTCGGCGGCTCTCAAGAGTTTCGGGTCGCCGGCTTGCATGAGAGTCGTCAAGAGAACGAATAGTGATCGATCCGCACGAGAGCCAGCCAAGATTCGATCGGTTACTGGGTCAAGCTGAACTGTATCCGGTTCTTCACCTTCATCTGAGCTATCTCTAAACAGGTATTCAAAGGATCCAGGGTGATCAAACAACCATGAGGGCGGGACTCGGAACGCACGAGCGAGTGCCTCTATGGTACCGGTCGTAGGGTCTGTTTGGTTCGCCTCGATCTGTTTGAGCAAGTCGTGGGGAAGACCAGCGGCACTTGATAACGACTCAATCGATTGCTTTCGTACAAGTCTCCACCCTTGAATGCATGCTCCGATCAACATGGGTAGATGATACACGACGAGCAAAATTGCTTCAAGAAACAGGGTGGCTATTTGATTAGTATACATTTTAAATCAATGTGTTATGGGGCATTCCAGATTGCGTGTCAGTTCGGTTATAATGCGAACGTTCGTTGAGAAGGATGTGTGTAAGGAGGTAGATACCTATGTTAGGAACGGATATTCGTGGCATTATGGCTGAAGAAGAAGAAGTGCAACGTCGTCAGGAGGCGCTGAAATCGCTGATGACGATGAGGGCTAAGCAGCTTCGAGAATCGTTAGACGATCGAATCAAGCGGGCCAGAAACAGTGGAGATTGGACCCAGCTGTCTAAGGCAGAATGTGCCAGTCTGCACAAACAAGAAAAGGCCCACTTGAAATCTCAGCTGGAACAACTCCAGTTTGAGCAAACCAGGACTCGGGGCAAACTGACGGCCTTAAAGCGAGCGAAGGCTCGCGCTCAGCGTATTCGCGCGGCGGAAGCAGCCTCCGAACGAAGGCGCCGGTGAGCGCCGGTTCTGTCGTTCTTCCATTTTCTCCAGGAAAGCCGTTGGGAGAGTAGGTGGGGACAGGGTTGCATCTCCAGACCCTGACTCGTGCGCAGAGCTCTCTTATTCGACAACTGCTTCGCCAGAAGACAGCGAGATCAAGTGAGAGAGCCTTTGTTGTCGAAGGGGTTCCTCACTGTCTGGATCTTATCTCACAACATCCGCAGGCGATACGGAGCCTTCTCGTCTCGCCTGGCTATCTACGCGTTGAAACTGAGGCTGCTCGTGCCATACGATCCAGACTTCAGATTCGGCAGTTACTTTGCTCGGATCTTGTTTTCAAGCAAGTAACCGACGTGGAGACTCCTCAAGGGATTTTGGCCGTCGTTCAACAACCGCAGTGGGATGAAGAACATATACTTAGACGATCGAGAGTCTTGGGGATTTATGGAGATCGGTTACGCGATCCGGCGAACGTCGGAGCGATCATTCGGACCGCAGCCGCGCTGAATTTGTCCGGCGTCTGGTTGACCAGCGACTCCGCCGATCATTTCAGCCCCAAGGTTGTCCGAACTACGGCTGGTACGCTCCTGAATATACCTGTCTTTCGGACACCAGATTTCCAACCGGTGGCGTTGTCTGGATGTGAAATCTACTCGGCGGTCGTGTCGGCTTCTGATAGAGTCCCCATTAGAGATATTCGGACCATACCCAGGCGCCTCATGATTGCTGTCGGTAATGAAGGTGCGGGGCTGTCATTGGACATCATGAAGGCGTCCCAGGTCAGGTTTTTTATTCCATTGTCCAAGGGAGTCGAGTCATTGAACGTGGCGGCAACCGTGGCGATCTCCGCTTTCTACTTCAGTGGATTGCCGACTGACTCCGGTGTACACCGAGAGAAGTCGCCACCGTCGGCGTAGACATTTGAAAGTCAGATACATTCAGCATAGGATGCTTGAGAAGGGGCGGGGGATGCTGAGACAAGGAATGAGAATGGCAAGAGGGTTTGCCCTAGTGATTCTTTGTGCGATGAATGTTGGATTGACCGCGACTTTGGTGTCTGCTGAATCCGGGAACCAGGTCTATGGTCTTGATATGATCGTCGATCTGGCCTTGGCAAAGAATCCGGTGATTTCGTTCGCGGAAGGCACGATTGAGCAGCAAAAAGGCCAGCAGACAGCTGCCGGCGCCTATCCCAATCCGACCGTGTCCAGCAATAGCGGTCGTGGGAGGCTTAGAGACACGACCGTGGGCCCCCCGGAGAATATTCAGTCGCTCACTGAATATAGCGTGACGGTCGGGCAGCCGGTCGAATGGCCTGCCCTCCGTTCGGCACGGCAACGAGTGGCCGATCTTGGATTGGCGACGGCCAACGTTGGCATGCTGGAGACCCGCTTGAACCTGACTTCACAGGTGAAGGTGGCATTCTACGATTTGCTCCTGGCTCAACAGCATGCTGATCTGGCGAGGCAAAATCTCGATACCGTCGAAGGTGTGACCCGGATCGTGAAGGCACGAGTCAAATCTGGTGAAGCTCCTCAATTTGAATCCATCAAGGCAGAAGTGGAAGTCCTGAAGGCAGGGCAGCAACTCGCCCGTGCGGAAAATCTCGTTCGAATTAATCGTGTCGCCGTCGATACGTTGACCGGCGGTGCGCTTGGGCCGTCTTACATGGTTCAGGGTGAATTCAGGATGCTTCCCAGAGACTTGCAGATTGAAGGGCTGATGGCTCGGATGATGGATCAGCACCCAACCATCCAGCGGTTGCTGAAGTCCGTGGAACAATCGGACTGGAAGATTGAATTCGAACGACAGGCTCGTGTGCCGACGGTCACGGTCAATGGCAGCTACTGGCGAGAGATAGGGCGGGAAGCGTTTCAAGGAGGACTCTCGATTCCGATGCCGCTCTGGTATCGGCGTCAGGGAGAGATTGCCTCGTCGTTAGGGGCGAAACGACGAGACGAGGCCGAGCTGCTTCGGACGCGCAATGAACTGGGGCGTGCTGTCTATCAGCATTATCAAGATGTTCGTACAACCGCCGAGTTGATTGATGTGTTTGACAAGGGGTTACTGAGGCAAGCGCAGGAAGCGTTGAGGCTTGCGCAATTTAGTTTTCAGCAGGGGGCCTCGAGTCTGTTGGAAGTATTGGATGCCCAGCGTGTGCAGCGACAGATCTTGCTGGACTATGCTCTGGCTCGGCATGATCTTTCCGTTTCGTTGGCCAGGCTAGAGCAAGTCGTAGGGGGAATGTTGTGATCGATCGGTTATATTCCTTCCGACATTCGTCATTTCCCATGAGGCGGGGAATGTATGGTCTCCTGTTCAGCATCATGCTGCTGGATGCAGGCTGCGATGGGACACCCAGCGATGTGGTGGCCAGTAAGACGCCTGCCGCAGTTTCCACACCCGGACGCATCACGTTGTCAGCGGAAGAATCGTCACGGGTTGGGCTGATGGTTCAGCCGGTCGCTCGAAGTGATTTCCGCACGCACCGAGACTTTCCCGCGATCGTGCAACCAAATCAGCGGAACATGGCAGAGATCACGACGTTGGTTCGCGGGCGAGTCGTCGAAGTATACGCGGATCTCGGTCAAGAGGTGAAGGCGAACGCACCGTTGGCCATTTTGTACAGCAGCGAGTTGGGACTGGCGCAGTCTGCGTATCTCAAGGCCAAGGCCAAGCTCCATGTTGCAGAGCAAGCCTTCAATCGTGCGCAATTTCTCCTGCAAGAGCAGGTAATCGGCGAGGCTGAGTTGCAGCGGCGTCAGGCGGAATTATTGAGCGCTCAAGCCGAGGGCAATGAATCGCATGATCGGCTGAAACTGCTCGGTATGAATGACGAAGAATTTCGTCGCCTCGAACGGAGCCGGCAGATACGGTCGGTGGTGCCGATCGTGGCGCCCTTCGGAGGACGGATCATAGGAAGGAAACTGACTCGCGGAGAAGTCGTGGAGACCACCGAGAATTTGTTCGTGATCGCCGACCTTTCGGAGGTGTGGGTGCTCGCGAACATACCGGAAAAGGACATTCCATTCGTCCACTCCGTTCATGCATCCGGCGGTACTCAGGTAGACGTACGGATCAACGCCTATCCGAAAGAAGTGTTCAAGGGGACGATCACGTATGTCGGTGATGTGTTGGATCCGATCACACGGACCATGCAGCTACGGATCGAACTACCGAATCAGGATGGGCGACTGAAGCCGGAGATGTTTTCCACCATTCGCCTCTTTTCCGAGTCACAACCGGATCGCTTGGCGGTGCCGGAGGCGGCATTGCAACGAGATCAGGGGCGAACCTTTGTGTTTGTGCAACACGGCGCGAATGAGTATGAAATGCGTGAAGTGCACATCGGTGACTCGAACGGCACGCTGACGTCCATCCTAAGCGGACTGAACGAAGGCGAGCCGGTGGTGACGCACGGCGCCTTTGTCTTGAAGTCCGAGTTGTTGAAGAAACCCGTCTGATGGTCTCCCGTCTCCTTGACATCTCTTTACGGCAGCGGATGTTAGTCATCATCTGCGCTCTCATGATGGGGGCCGGAGGGATTTATGTCTTCCGGACGATTCCGATTGATGCCTTTCCGGACGTGACCAGTGTATTGGTCCAGGTGGTGACCAAGGCCCCCGGCCTCTCTCCGGCCGAGGTGGAACGGTTGGTGACCTATCCCATTGAACTCCAGCTCACGGGTGTTCCCGCTCTGACGGAAATGCGTTCCCTCACGAAAGTCGGGCTGTCACTCATTACGATCGTGTTCAACGATTCCATGGATATCAACTTGGCACGGCAATTGGTATTGGAGCGATTGCTTGAAGTGGAGGAACAACTTCCCCTCGGTGCTGAACCCATGCTCGTGCCGAACAGCACCGGCCTGGGCGAGGTGTTTCAGTATTACTTGCAAACGACTCAGGGTGTCGCAACCGATGCTGAAGCGGAACATCAGAACTTAATCGCGCAGCGCACGATCCAAGACTGGGTCATTCGTCCCATTCTGAAAAGCACGCCGGAGGTGATCGACGTCAATTCCATGGGCGGGTACGTCAAACAGTATCAAGTGTTGGTTGAGCCAGGTCTTTTGCGTAAATACAGCTTGACACTTAGAGACGTCTTTGATGCCGTGTCGAAGAACAACGCGAACGCCGGCGGTAATATTCTCGAGAAACATGCGGAAAAATATATCGTGCGAGGAACTGGGCTGATTCATTCACTTGAGGACATCGAGCGTATCGTGGTGCGGGAAACCGGAGGGACGCCGGTCTACGTTTCCGATGTGGCGCAAGTGGTGATTAACCATGCGGTGCGACACGGTGCGACGGTGTTGAATGGGGATCGTGAGGTGGTGAGTGGCATCGTGCTGATGTTGCGAGGAGGAAATGCACGGGATGTCGTCCAAGGCTTGAAGGCGCGCGTGGAAGAGATTCATGCCAAAGGTCTGTTGCCGGATGGATTGCGGATTGTTCCGTTCTATGATCGTATTGAACTGATTACTGAAGCCTTGAACACCGTCTATAAATCATTGGCGGAAGGGGTTGTGCTGGTCGTTGTCGTCTTATTCCTCTTTCTTGGCAATATCCGCAGTGCGCTCATCGTTGTGGGGACGCTCGTCTTGGCACCGCTGGCCACATTTATCGTCATGGGACAGATCGGGCTGACCGCCAACCTGATGTCACTGGGAGGACTTGCGATCGCGATTGGAATGATTGTGGATGGTTCGGTCGTCGTCGTCGAAAATGTCTATCGCCATCTTTCGCACCATTCCGCCGCCACGATGCCGCGGTTGCAGCTCGTCACCAATGCCGTGAAAGAAGTCGGGCAACCGGTTGTGTTCGGAATTCTTATAATTATACTGGTGTTCTTTCCGCTCTTGTCGCTCCAAGGCATGGAAGGCAAGATGTTCAAGCCGTTGGCCTATACGATCATGATCGCGCTGCTGGGGTCACTGCTCCTCTCGCTCACGCTGTCGCCGGTTCTCTGTTCGCTCGCCCTGCGGCAAGGCAGTGAAGAGGATCCGTGGATCGTGAGAATGGCGAAGGCGATCTATGCGCCTGCTCTCTATTGGGCTCTCGGACATCGAATAACGGTTTTGACAATAGCCATCGGGTCGCTCATTGGGGCCTTGTCGTTAATGCCGTTTTTAGGGACTGAATTCATTCCAATTCTGAACGAGGGGTCGGTGGCGCCACAGACGATTCGGCTTCCCAGTGTGTCGCTGCCCGCCTCCATCGAGATTGAGAAGCGGATGCAGCAGGCAATCATGGAGTTCCCGGAAGTGGAGATGGTCGTCTCCAAGATCGGCCGAACGGAGTTGGGCAATGATCCGCAAGAACCAAATGAAAGCGATCCCGTTGTTCGACTCAAGCCGTTGGATCAATGGACGACGGCGAGGACGATGCCGGAGCTCATGCAGAAGTTCCGTGAACGGTTGACGTCGGTCTCCGGCGCGACATTTCTTATCAGCCAACCCATTCAGCAACGGGTCGACGAATTGATTTCCGGTGTACGTACGGAAGCCACGGTGAAACTGTTCGGCGACGATCTGGAGACCCTTCGGAACAAAGCTCAAGAGATTGCCGAGGTGCTCGAAGCAGTCCGTGGTGTTCGGGATATCAAGGTAGAACAACTATTCGGACAACCCTATCTCACGATCGATATCGACCGCAGCAAGATCGCCCGCCATGGAATCAATGTTGCCGATGTTCGGGAAATCATCTCGACGGCCATCGGGGGGGAAGTTGCAACACGCGTCTATGAAGGCCAACAACGGTTTGATCTCGTCGTGCGGTTTCCGAAACCGTACAGAGATAGCGTTGAAACGATCAGTAATATTAGAGTCAGCGATCAGGCCGGCGCCCTGATTCCTTTGGCGGATCTCGGTACCGTCCAGTTGGAAGAGGGCCCGGGACGTATCAGCCGTGATCAGTTGCAACGGTATGTCTCGATCGGATTCAACACCCTTGGACGGGATATCGGGAGCCTTGTGGCTGAGGCGCAACAGAAGATTGATGAGCGTGTGGCGCTGCCGACCGGGTATCGAGTGACGTGGGGCGGATCATTTGAAAATATGGAGCGGGCGATGGCGAAGCTACAAGTCATCGTGCCGATTACCATCGGACTGATTTTCTTCCTCTTGTATTCCACCTTCAACTCTCTCCGGCAAGCGACGCTGATCATCTTGAACCTGCCGTTTGCGTTGATCGGGGGAGTGGTGGCGTTGTGGCTGACGAAAGAGTATCTCAGTGTGCCGGCCTCTATCGGATTCATCAACCTGTTCGGTGTGGCCGTGCTGAATGGCATCGTGCTGGTCTCGTATATGAATAAGCTGCGGGAAGACGGACACAGCTTAGATGAGGCGGTTACCTCAGGGGCGTTGCTCAGATTGCGTCCAGTCCTAATGACGGCCTTGGTTGCGCTGTTAGGGCTTGTTCCGCTCGCGTTTGCTCAAGGGATTGGGTCGGAGGTTCAGCGCCCGCTGGCCATTGTCGTCATCGGTGGATTGGTTAGTTCGACACTACTGACCCTGATCATGCTGCCCGTCCTCTATCAATGGCTGGAAGGTCGCGCACAGGATCCAAGGCAGGCGGGAGGTCCACCGACGGGATCGGCCGGTTGAACTATCCCATACCGTTGGTGACCGGCATCATAAAAACGGCGGACCACGGTTCACGCACCGCCCAGGCGAGATCCCATCGACATGATGGATAACTGATCCGGAAAAGGTTGGTCTTGATATGTGGAGGAAGCCCATTGAAATGGTTGCTGCAGCAGGAGCCATCATCGTGAGCAGTCAGCTCGCGATGGCAACGCCGAAGGAGACGGATACCTGTTGCTAGGGCCTAACCCGGCCAATCTGAAGAGACTCGCCACTCAAAACAGGTCTGATGCGTTGTTGCTCCTGACAATCCATGAAGGCAAGCCCAATATGCCGTCATGAAAGGGGCGCTTGTCCGAAGATGAGAGTCGAGCGGTCCTGGCTTACATTCGGGCGATGAAAAAATAATCCTCTAAACAGTTTCCTCAGAGCGCGCTTGAGGTCTTTCAAACACTTCAGATTATGCGAAGTGGTGAAGGTGCCACAGGCTTCCCACAAGTCTCGCCATCATACTGATGATGATCTTTCGATATCAGCAGAATTCTGATGGGATAGGCGAAATGTGGTGCCGAGGGACAGAATCGAACTGTCGACACCAGCCTTTTCAGGACAAGAAGAAAGGGAACAAGATCAAATAGATAAGCTTAAAACGCAGTGCAAAGAGTGACATTTCATGTCATGACAAATCAATGAGTTACAGGAGTAGGTGCCACTGGTGGCACCTGGATTTTGCGAGTTCTCAGGCCTAAAAAAGTATAGACCCACAACCCGTCCCCTTCCTCTTCAAGTTCCAATGGCACGGGATCTCCATCAAAGAGGTCTGCTCTGCATGCTTGACCACTCCGACTTTAGGAATTGCCCCTGAAGGCCTCTCCGAGAGGAGATTCTTGCAGTCAAACTTCTGAGGCACCGCGTCCCGAGACGCCGTGCTGTCTGGAGTCCGGCACCGTCGTGTCGCGCAATGCGACTCGACCGTGCCAAGAGAACAGTCGTCGCCATTGAGGGGTGTGGTCACGCCCGTGGCAACCGCGCCACCGAGGAACGTGTCACGGGTGCAGTCGGGCGTGACCACAGACTCGGAGATTCTGTTGCGCCCCGATGTGGGTGAGGGGCGCAACACGATGTTGAGAAGAGGTTGTTGTGCGATTCCGGTGTCCGAGTCCGCTCATGGTCGGCTCAGCTTTTCGAGGGTGATCGAAGAGCAGAGTGAAGGGCAGCATCACTGGGGCGAGGAACAGAGCGTGCCACGTCAGAAAGTTGGCTGTGCTGTATGCTCACGGCGACATCCTGGTGAGAAGTGGTGAATGGCCAGTTCACGTCCCTTTTATCTTTTCGGTAAATGAGTTCGCACATCGACCTTTGCGCACCGGATGGGATACATGGCAAAATTGAAAAGACGATGCGTGGCAAGAAATAGGTACACCCCAGACTGGTTGGATGAAAAATGCATTGAAATCATTCCGAATGACGAAGGAGGTTTCGTATGATTCGTATGCTATGCGCGCTGCCCCTTGCTGTTCTGGCGGGTGCCATGATCGCTGGTTGTGCCGATGACTCCTTTTCGGGGCGGCAACGGCCTGCGCCTGGTTATGACAACGTGAATATGGGATCGTCGCAGCCTGGTCAACAGCCTCGTTACGACGAACCTCCGCCGGCTTCACAACGTGATCCTTATAGCCGGAGCCAGCCTGGATACTATTAGCAGGACGCCCTGACCCCTGGGGTTGTGATGTGCTGAATTCTCAGTATCCGTCAGGAAACGAGAGGAGGGGCGTGTTCTGAGGAATGATAGGGAACGTCCGGTTCATCTCCTTAGGAGAGGGAGCACCTTCGCAAGAGAACGCTCCGTGCTTACGGTAGCGCCAGCATCAGATGTCCGATGCGGGCAGAGGCTGGCCGAACTTTAATTTCAATATCGTAGCCAAGCCGATTCAGGCACTCCATCAGTTTGCGTTCGGAGACATTGGAGAAGTCCCCACGCATCATGCTGGAAACCTTCGGCTGTGTGAGTCCCATCCGCGTAGCGGCGGCTTGCTGGGTCAGTCCTTGTTGGCGAATCGCTCGCCGGATCTCGATCACCAGCCCGGTCTTGATCTGGAGTGTCTCAGCATCTGGCAGATCCAAGTCTGCGAAGACATTGCCAGACCCGCGAGAGACCTCAATCCCTTCAATGACTCGTTTTTTCATGTCGTCGCTCCTTGGCCAGCGCCTCAGCCACTTTCAGCCTGGCGCGGATGATGGCGAGATCCTCTTTCGGCGTGGCGATGCCATGCTTACTCTTTTTTTGGAAACAATGCAGGACGAAGACCGCCTCCTCGAACTTCACGGTATACACCGCTCGATAGGTGCCGCTCCTGTCGTCTTCGACCACCTCAAGCACACCCGCGCTGCCGAATCCCTTGAGCACCTTCGCGTCATCATGTTGATCGCCTGCTTGAGCCAACGACAACGCGTACCCGAAGAATCGCCGAACCGCAACCGGCAACGCCATCAAATCTTTATAGCTACTGCCAATCCATTCGAGTGGCCGTTCCCGACGCGCCATAAAGAAATTATACCTGAACAGGTATAATTGTCAAACACTCCTCGGCGACGCATTGGCAGTCATCATCGACTCTGGATTGGGCTGTCGGGTGTTGATGATCTCACCCCAGCTGCTATATGGACAGCCTATCTCACCGTCTCTCGCCGCCATTCACAGGATGTTCGCCAATGGCCTCGCACGGGCCGTTCGGTCTTCTACTGCGTTCAGCAACCATCAAGCCAGGTGCATCGTCGCCTGCCGGCCGACTACCGCGTCACGCTCAAGACTGTCTCGGAGCAGACTCGTTGATCTTCTTCCACCTTCGTGAATTGGCGTAGTCTCGGTCTCTCTGAAACGGCCCTTCTCGCCTCGTCAGTGAATCTGCTCTGCAAAGACTTGCTACCCTGAGCGGGGCCAGCTTGTGGTTTTAGGTCCGGTGCCTGTGCGCATCCGGCCGTCGCCCTGGCTTTCCACCGACGGGCTGCGTCGATCATGCCCGCGCGCCACCTCTGAGGCGGCCCCTTTGCGCGGGCATTCCTCGGCTTCGCGCCCGCCGGCACGCCAGGTGCCGACGGCCTCTCTGTCTCCTTTGTCGTCGCTGTGTGGCCTCCACTGCCTCGTGAGAGGCCAACACATCAACTCTAACTCAAGGAGACAACACTATGGCACCTCAAGACAAGAAACCCCAGCCGGTCACCACGGTTCGATGCAGCCGCATCAAGGCGAGCATCTGGAAGAAAGAGGGCATGAACGGTTTGTTCTACAACGTCACCCTCGCCCGCTCGTACAAGGACCGGGATGGAGTCTGGAAGAATTCCGAATCCTTCGGAGTTGCAGACCTTGACGCGCTGATCGTCGTCGCCCAACAGGCGACACGCTGGATCGCGGAGCGGTCGGATCGCTGACCATCACAGGAAGCCTCCGGCCCTCGCGCGGGGGGCTTCCTGCATCTGAAGAAAGGAAACAAGACAATGAACAGTTATCAGGAATTTGCGAAACATCTCGTTCAGTTGCTTGGCGGCGCTCATGCCGTTCGTATCACCGTGCCCGAGTACATGCCACTCTCGGTCGAGGAGATTGGATCGAGTGGAGACGGAGACCGGCTGGTGTCCTTATGCCACTACGGCCAACAGAACGGTGACCTCATGCGAGATTCCGACATCGTGTTTCTGTTTCACAATGTATCCGATGGCGAAGCAGCCGAACCGGTGTCGTTCCGGAATGACTACCTGTGGATCGTTCAGGAGGGCTATCGGTATGATGAGACGGGCAGACGTACGCACGTCGTGGCCTCGCTCAAACAGGAGTTGAAGGAGCTCGCCGAGAGCTGGTTTGCCAATCTGAAGGATCAGGGATTCTTTGCCTCTACCGCGGTTCGAGAGATCCTGTCCCCGTGATCTGGTCGAGCCATTTCAGGGGCATGATGTGATCACATCATGCCCCCGTCAAATCTCCCGTCAAATAAAACAATCCAGAGCGAACAGTGAACCGGTGAGGCTTACCGCTTCGTCCCGAGAAAGAGAAAGCTGGTGGTCCTGGCGCTGTTGAGCGATGCACTGTACGACCGGTTGGTCGCGGCATCGTAGAAGGTCACCCCTGTGAGCGTCTCGGTTCCCTGGCGACAGGCGTCCCCTCCGATTGTCCCCGAGGTATGAAAGACATTTCCCTTACTCCGAGGAGACAAGGTTCCCGCAACGGCGCATCCATCTGATACATGACCCGAAAGCGTCCCGGCTGCATCCACAGTCACCGTGACCGTGTGGTTGTCGGTAGGGAGCCCAGCATAGGTTCCGGCCAGCAGATTCCTGTCCGGGGCCGACTCAGAGTCCCCATCGTAGGTACTCGTAAAGTGCTCTGTGTCTCCATTGACGTAGGCGATCGTGCCCTAAAAGCACTTGTTGGGCACATAGCTGCCAGTCATCGTCGCCGCACGAATGCCAGCGCCTTCCACATTGAAATCTCTCGTATTCGAGGAACCGAAGGAGCCGGAGTGCGACGTGCCTATTCCCTGAAGCAATCCACCCAGGACGGCGGGATTGTCCCTTGCCGTATAGAACACCCAATACGAGCCGTCCTCGAGAATCAGTCAAACGGTGGTGCGACCTGTAGAAGTCGTACCCGTCCAGCGACCTTCCGCCGAGCTCGCCGTGGGCGGCGGAAGCGAACCCACTATTGAAGCAGTTGGCGAAGCTCCCACAAGCAACGATCCCACTCATTAAGCCGAGTGCCAGAAGGTATCGAAGACTGGCTGTCAAGGGCAGGCGCATCGGGGGGGCTACTCAACACGAGAAGGACACGCACAAGGTGTGCCCTCTGTCCCAAAATAACAAGAAGATCTTCCCCAAGAAATGGGGACCCTGTATTGCTGGAAACCGGACCAGCCGACCGGCGGTTCAGGGATACCGAGCGGCCGGAGGCTTCACCGACCGGCCGATTCATGGCCCATTTCTGCGGCCTGTATGCAGCGTGAACGGTGGATCCGGAGGGTAGATCTGTATCGGCATGGGCACAATGTAGGACCGATTTTAAGAGGTTGCAGGATATGGCTGTTGCCCGTAGTTGTCTTACATTATGCGTTTATATTATTCTTGCTGCCTATGCCTGTTGACCATCCAGTGAGCAGAACCGGACACAGGTCGGTGAGGGAGGGTGGATGTCTCAATTTGGGCTTGCGCAGGTGACCTGATGGGGCAGCGTGTGAAACGAACGACCACGATCACGGTAGATCTGGGGGAACTGAAAGCACCCTGGCAGGCCTGGTGTCAGGCCCACGGGGTCACGCCGAGTCACGCCCTCCGGAGCGCCCTTCGGCAGGCCATGGATCGAAAGGCGACCCAGGCTCCTGCGCCTCGGCTGCCAGTCACCCAGAAGCGAGAAAGAGCCACCGCCCGCATCGAACTAAACCTGACGATCTCAGAGCTCGCTGCCCTGAAGAAGATGGCTGGTCACGAAGGCTACGTGCCGACGAAATGGCTGGTGGCGATGGTGCGCACGAAGTGGACCGGGCAGCCACAGGTTGGACAGCCGGAATTGGAGACCTTGGCCCGGTCGAATCAGCAACTGCTGGCCTTGGGCCGGAACCTGAACCAGATTGCCAAGGTCCTGAATACCGCCCCTCAGGACCGAGTCGCCTTTCTGGTCGAGGTCATCACCGAACTCTCCCGCGTGATCCAAGCCCATACGAAGAAGGTGTCCGATGTCTTGCGCGGGACTGTGGAGCGCTGGCACATCCAATGAGTTCGACAGGCAGGCAGATTGACCAGAAGTTGGATGAGTGGGGGAGTCGGCTCTTCAATGTCTCAACGGAGACCCTCCCACGCCCACGTCGCAGCAAGAGTGTTCGTATGGGTTCCGCCAAGTTCGCGAGTACCGGCGGACGGCTCAGCACGTCACAAGCTCGGGCGACCTATGTGCGGCAAAAGCTCCAGGCCATGGTCCGGCGTTCGCCACAAGTGTTGGTGAAACTCGTCAGGGCGTCGAAAGGGATGAAGGGGATCCCGAGCAACCTCACCTACATTTCGCGGGATGGGGAACTCGAGATTGAAGACCAAGATGGTCAGGTGATTCAGGGCAGACCTTGTCGAGTTAACGTGATTGGATAATCAAAATGTTTCTGTTGCCACAGAGTCTTGGTAGCGGGAACCATGTGGATTGCCATTAGCACACTTGGGATAGAGTACTCCACGGCTCAGCGGATCGGTGATGATTGCTTTCATGTCATTCTCCAAAAGACCGTTAAGGATATCGACGCTCTCCACCCGCTATGACTGTATTACCGTCAAGCCTAGCCAGGTATAGGTGAGGACAGTAACCGGCGGGAAAGCGCATAACGAGATTTATTTGGCTCGGTGTAAACCAATCACGGCAACGGCACCTGAGACGCTAACTCCACCACATGAAACTGCTTCTGAGAATTCACCGACCGGGCGACGCGTCCATATGAAGACACTCGGGTAGTAAAGAGGTCTCGGTAAACCAATGGCCAAACGGTGGGGGATGTTATGGTCGTGTGAACGACTCGGGGCTTTGAGCGAGGAAATCCACGCTAGAGCCTGACTCGCATGGAGGCATAAAAGTAATCACTGTCCTTGTTTCCTCCCGCTGGCAAACCGGCAGAGGAAGGCAGCCGGTCAAAATAGGATCCCTTGAACCAATGCACGTAGCCAGCATCGAATTCTAAGTTGGAGTTGATGATCCATTGTACTTGGAGATCCACGTCCTGTCCCAGTGAGGTGCCTGCTTGCCCTGTGGAGTCCCGTAGACCGGAACTGCCGAAGAAATCCTTGTTCTGCGCTAGGTGCCAGATGCGGTGCTTCACTTGTAAGGTCCACCCTGATGCAGGCGTGACGATGATTCGCCAACCCGGGGAATTCAGGTTTGTTCTGGAAAAGGGACCCCAGATACTGGTCGGCTCATACTCAAACCGTCGAGCCCCAAATAAGGTATCGAATCCTCCATCATGGTTATCACCGGGCTGATGATCTCCACTGGCATAATCGTAGTGAAACACCAATCGAGGGGTCCAGGGAAGATTGAACGTAAATCCGAAATCCAGATGCTGAAGATGCCCGAAGTGGTTGGTTTCGCCTCTTGTACCGAACTGCCATGCTGTCTCGATTTCGTAGTCGAAGCCACCCGGGTTGGGGTCTTTAAAGAGACGACCACCAAATGTGGAATACGCACGGTGATTGATCACTGTAGCGATACGCTGATCATTGATCCCCATATAATACACATCGATCTGGAACTGGGAGAAATGCCGGCTTTCAAAATACGTTCCCCAAAAAACCGAAGTGTGATATTGCCGATCCAGATTTTCTTCGTCTCTGACAACCGGTTCCACCACAAATGCCCTGAGTCGCCACGTCTTGTCCCGAGCGACTTGCCAATGAACTCCGTCGAACGCGGTTGAGGCATTTCGAAAATTACTCCGCGCAATAAGACGACGACGGCCGAAATCACTTGTCCAACGTCCAAAATGTAAATCGGTTCTCAACCCGCTTCCCGCCAGGTTCTTCAACGTCAAGGTCCCGAATAACTGCAAGATATCGAATTCATCGACTGTGGTGGTGTCTCGAAAATCGCCTGGGTCGTCATTGAGGAAAGACCGTGCATCCTGTCCCTCGAACAGGAATCGCAATGGGCCATTGCCGCCTAGTCCAAAACGAAGCCGTGACCGTAAAGGAACTTGTGCATCTGTCCGTCCATTCCCAATTACTTGGTTAGTTCGCCAGGGATGACTGTACGACTCAAACCGAGTCCTATTTTCCACTCCCAGATCCACCCAGTCTGGCAGGTGCAGCGCAGCTTTTAAATAGCGAGTCCATTCAAATTCTCGCCGATTGTTGATGAGAATCGTATCCGCCGTATCAGGTTTGGCTTTACCGCGCTGTTCTGCCACGACTGTATATTGCTCATTGGCGATCCAATTGGTGCCATACAGATGTTTGAACCAAGAATCTTGCGACGGTTTGGTTTGTTCTCCTCGGTCTTTCTGAATTTCTTTGCCATAGTCGACTGCATGTGTGGAACTAATTCCTGCAAGAAAAAATATTGCAAGCCAGAGTAAGAACCGTGTCCTCACCATCAAACTCCTCAGGGCTGACCTAGGCCTGCATCACCACAGGGGGTATGACATTTGAAAGCGCTCGGTGGATGGAACTCGATCTTCGTGAGGTGCTGTTTCTTTCGGTGATTCGTATATCTATGATGAAGAGGATCTGCCGAGTTCGCGATGGCATGTATGTAACGAGGGAAAGATACCAGCTGGCCTCTGTTTAGAATCACTGTAACCTAATCATAAGCGAAGTATTCTACGTGATAGTTCTCAAGTAGGAAGTTGTCATTCTTAGTAAGAAATGGCTGTGCTTACGTTTCAAGATGTATAGACATGTCCATTGCAGTCGTTCTGCTTGGAAGAGTATGGACTGTTAGCTGACAACGCTGAGGTTCGAAGAACTCGATGCTCCGGTGTTGAGCTCTTTTCCCTATGGTTAAAGTTATGTTCTGCAACCATCGCAATGTCATGCGGAAGAAGTCCATAAATGCTTCCTACTGATTAAGTTAAAAGATTGGTTGGGGAGAACACTTTGTCGATATGAGAACTGAAGCGCTCAGCTATAGCATTGTCAGATGAGGGGCCGTGAGCGAGACTTATTGAGCCATCAGTTGATGCGAGAACCGTGTTCTGCCGCTTTCATCGATTATTGTGACTTCGAGAACTGTGCCGTGTATTGATATTTCACCAAAGTTCAGGGAGCCGCTCTCGTTAAATAACGTCGTGGGATGGAATGTGGAATCGGGAAGAAGGGGAGTCTTAGACGCGCCTGAGAGCGGCCCTGCGATGAACTCATGAAAATCATTCACGCCATCGCGGTTTACGTCATAGGCATTGGCCTGCATATAGTGAACGTCGGCAGCGAGCCAAACGACATTCCGAATGGGATGTGAAAGAATGGTCTGTACGATCAGGCGTAACTCGTGTTGAAAACCTGTTCCATCTGCCCCCCGCGTCCAGCTATCATTCCCTGGACTCATCACGCTCCCGGGCTTCGGTGTGGATAAGGGCACGCTCGTGGCAATGACTTTCCACGTGGCGGTAGACTGAGCAAGACCATTAATGAGCCATGCGAGTTGGGTTGTCCCCAACATTGTTTTGTTCGCCCCATCGAGATCCGAGTTACGGCTTCTGTACTGACGCGTATCTAAGAGGAAGATTTCAAGATCGGTGCCGTAGCGGACATGTCGATAGAGCCGCGTCGGATCATCTGAGGCATGGCGAATCGGCCAGTATTCGAACAGGGCCTGCCGCCCCAGTGGCATGCGAGGCTCGTAAGGGCCGGAGAAGTTATTAGTTACATCATGATCATCCCACATGGCCCAGATGGGCACGGATGCCAGAAATTGTTGGAGAGCAGACGAACCGTGCTGATAGCGATGTTTTGTTCGATACTGACTCAGCGTAGACGCGGTGAACTCATTCCCAGTGGCATTCGGCGGAGACGGACAGCGGTCATCGCCGTAAATCAAATCCCCCAGTAGAATCATAAAGTCCAGATGTTGGCTCTGAAGTCTCTCGAAAATGGGGTAACCTGCACCGTCATCCCGACAACGTTGTTGTCCTCCCAAATCCGCACTCCATGCAAAGGTAATCGGCATAGACTGACTTACAGCTGGTGCGGTCATAAATTCGCCTTGCGTGAACCTTCTGGTCGAGTCAGTCGACGGTTGAGGCGGAATGGTTTGAACCACGTAACGATAGTGGGTAGCGGGGCGCAACCCGGCCAGTTGAACTTGCATAGTGAAGTCCTGCGCGGCGTTCGTGGAGAAGCGGTCGGTTTTCAGTCGAGAAGCGCGTTCCCAGTCGTCTACGGCCGCGAAGTGAACCTCAACCTGGGCCGGCCCGTCTGTCCGAAACCACAGCACCGCCGCGTCACTAGTCACATCGCCGGTCGCGATGCCATGAGACACTGCGCCGGTTGATTGGACAGAAGCTTTATCAAAAGCGGAGGCGGGATCGAGCGAGCTATTCAAGCAATAGGTCTGGTGTCGTAAGGTGTAGTAGCCGGTTGGTAAGTGAGGGAAATCACGAACCTCGTAGCGGCCGGTCTTCCAGACATGCAGACAACGAGCCATCACCAAGGGCAAAGGCTTTCGGGCACTTGGCGGGGTGACGGTGGAGGAATCAGTGAGAACTCCTACCACAATCAGTTTGTTCCCTCGCTCGAGCGCAGAAGGGTCGAGGTGTTGGGAATATTGAAGGACAAACGAGCCGGTGGATGGTGCGGATTCGATCACCATGGTCCTGGATTTATTCAGGGGGAGCGCCTCAACGGTAATCATCGAACCGTCGACCGTTTTCTCAACGTCACTAATCCGGCCGCCGACTTGAATCAGGTGATTCGTGAGATAGGTTTCAGCTTCAGGATTAAAAATGTCCATCTGAAGCGAGGGGTCGAGCGCCTTCGTCACATCAGGAGGAAATAAGGGGTGGGTGCAGGCTGCCAAAGAATACAGGAGGAGTATGCCACATGGGAGACTCAGAAATTGCACCCACCAAAACGACGTCACACGCAGGCAATAGGGTGAGCGTGCGCCGGTTTGATATCTCCATAGGCTCACGTCGGTGGCTACTTCCATTTGCAGGTCTCTTGTTGTCATCTGCCGTCGTTGGTGGCAACCAGTCCCCAAATAACTTAAAAAAATCTTGTGAAATAAACGTAAATCTAGTAGCAATAAACGGCACATTCTCCTACTAGTGAATACCCTAGACACAAACATCTGTTTGGTGTCGTCTGATGTAGAGATGGGTGGCTTGGAGAGAAGAAACGACTATAAGGCCAACTGGCGGAAGCATAGACTTGAAGCGTGGGCACTTCTTCATTGGCCTGTTGGACTAGGCTCAGGACTCATTAAATGTTCGATTGCCTGACGGCATCGATCTGTGGTGCACGTGTGGCAGGAGGGTGCCGTGAGTGACATGTTTCTGTTGAGCCGAGCGCAGTTGAAGAGAGTCCAACCTTATTTCCCCGTATCCCACGGTATTTCAAGAGTTGATGATACGCGTGTGATCAGCGGGATCATCTATGTCATTCGGTACGGCCTTCAATAGGAGGATGCGCCGAAGGCCTACGGGCCCTACAACACGCTGCGCAACCGCTTCATAGGCTGGAGCCGAGCGGGAATATTCGACACGATCATCTGTGAACTGTCGCGGGTGCAAGGTCCAGCCGACTGTCTGATGATCGACGCCACGCATCTGAAGGCTCATAGAACTGCTGCCAGCCTGCTCAAAAATGGGTCCTTCCCCCTGTATTGGCCGCACGAAAGGCGGCCTGAACTCGAAACTGCGTGCCGTTTGCGATGGCGCTGGCAAGGCGGTGCGTCTGTTGTTGTCAGAAGGGCAAATGTGCGATTACACGGGAGCCCGCTGTCTCCTGCCGGGCCATCCCAAGCCAAACACTTGAGCGCCGACCGCGGCTATGACGCGGATTGGCTCATCGCCGCCTTGAAGAAGCAGGACGTCACCCCGTGTATCCCTCCCCCGCGCAAGCACCGAACGCCACGGCGCCGCTATAGCAAAAGCCTCTACAAACAGCGATTCTTCTCTTTCTTAGCCTCTTCGCTCTGCCGATTCCGTCACTCCGTCTATGTCCCATCGCGCTGAAGCAAGCGTGTTTATTTGTCATCATCGGTCGATCGAAATTGTTCGGCCATGTCCGGCCGGTGGCCTGCCGCAGCATCCGCGCCACGACCGATCTGTCACGGCTGCCGCTGAGTGCCCATCCGCCCGTGCTGCTTTGGCCGTCCTCGTCCTGTCACCTCCGTTGCCGTGGCCGCAGCACTTAGCCCATGCTTTGCTGATCTCGATCGCGAGCAATTCCTCGTCTGTTGTCTCAATGCTAAGAACATGTGTATTGGCGTGAATATCGTCTCGATCGGGACACTCACTCTCAGCCTTGTGCATCCCCATGAAGTGTTTAAGCCTGCAATCCTCCTTAACGCCTGTGCAATCATTGCTGTGCACAAAATGATCCGTCAGGAGATCCTACACCGAGCCAGGAAGATCAGACGCTTACCACGCGACTACGGGAAGTTGGCGATCTACTGGGCATCAGTCTACTAGACAATCTCATTCTCGGTGACGACCGTCTCTACAGTTTTGCAGATCAGGGCTGGCCGCTGGGAGGCGACAGCGACCGTCCTGGCCTACTTCCCGACAATAATTATTTTGAGCAGATGAGGCCTGTGGACACATTTGGAAGATTTCAGGTTCATGCCATAAGTGGCGGTCTGCTTCTGACACAGCGGACGCCTAAAAAATATTTATCATGCGGAAGAGGCTAGGATGTGCTGTCGCTCGATTGCTCAAGTCGAATTATTCACTTCTAGGGGGAGAGGGGAATGACGCGGTGACACAGATTTAGAAAGTGTTAGGACGACAGAAAATCCCTCGTGGCAGTCATCAATTCCATTGTCGCAAAGCCATTTTCTCACGCATAGCATCGAACTTGATGGTATCGGCCAGATTGCTTAAGGAGCATACATTGCTTCATAGTGTCCTTTATCAGCCATACTGATATTGTTTGGTAAACCACACCTGATAACTACTCTTCAGTTCCCGCTTTAGGTTTTGTTGCGGTCGGTAAACTAGTCCGCAAGTCAAGTCCCCAGCAGAATCCATCGCTAGCCGTGCATTCTAGTACCCCCTTCTTCTGACTGGGTACGCTGTTCAAACAAGCACAACTTCGGTTCCGAAGGCTTGGACTACTGGAATCTATTCTATTTCTTCGTGATTAATTGTGCGGTAGGTGAGGTTTCTATCTGATTGCTCGTCTTCTATACGACGGGGTGTAATGTCCCGACTCTGCTCTGATGGGGTGAAGGCTGGGGCGACAACGAGTCGTGAATATGAATGTCAGAAGTTTGATCATTGTGATTGGCATCGTTGCCGTGATTGTCCTCATCACAATCAGATTGGGAAGCCGATCACCCAGCGAGTCATCGACGACAGCTGCGTCCGACAAACTTATTTTGGTCGATGTAGCCCCCGTCACCGTCGGGTCCATCACGGAGTCCATCCAGGCCGTCGGCACGCTGGAAGCCGTTGCTTCCGTCACATTGAGACCTGAGATTGCGGGGGTCATTCGCCGGATTCATTTTCAAGATGGTCAGGTGGTCGAACGGGCTGCTCCGTTGGTGGAACTCGACCAGGAAGAACTCCAGTCGCAGGTCACGCAAGCGGCGGCAGAGGAGAAGATGGCGGTGGTGACCTATGAGCGGCTGAAGCGGATTACGGACGAGCAGTCCGCAATCGTGCCGGCTCAACAAATGGATGAAGCCAGGATGGCCTGGCACGCAGCGTCTGCGAACAGTCGCCTCTATGAGGCTCGTCTGAAGAAGACCGTGATCCGTGCCCCGTTCAGCGGAACGCTGGGGCTCCGGCGCGTCTCGGTCGGTGATTACCTTCAGCCGGGGCAGGACATCGTCAATTTGGAAGACTTGCGCACCCTACATGTGGATTTCAAGGTGGCAGAAGTTTGGTTGAGCCGCCTGCATGTCGATCAGACATTGATCGTCATGACGGATGCGTTCCCAGATACGAGATTCAAGGGACGGGTAACGGCCATTGATCCGAGAGTCGATGCCGTGAATCGAACCGTAGCAGTGCGAGCGGTGATTCCCAATCCAGAGGGTACCCTCCGACCGGGCCTCTTTGTCACTGTTCGGTTGACCCTAGGAGAAGACGCCCGCGCGCTGCTTATCCCGGAAGAGGCGGGATTTCTTCGGCAGGAGAAGACCATGGTGTTCCAAGTCGAGAGACAGACGGCCAGACTGAAAGAAGTGGCGCTGGGCGAGCGTGAACATGGGATGGTCCACGTGCGAGCTGGGTTGAAAGAGGGGGATGTCGTGGTTCGAACTGGTCTCCACAAGCTCCATGACGGCGATCTTGTCTCAATTAAATCACCTGAGTAGCAGCCGGCCGATTTCGCCCGGCGTGAGTGTGTCGTTCTTATATCGTCACGAGTAGACATGCGTCTTTCCGAGACCTGTATCCAGCGACCGGTGTTCGCGATCGTGATGACGCTGTTGCTGGTGTTGTTCGGGATCTTGAATTTCCTGCGATTGCCCGTTCGTGAGTATCCGGACATCAAGCCGCCAATCGTCTCGGTCAGAACGGTGTATCCGGGGGCTAGCGTCTCCGTTATGGAGTCGGACGTCACGACACCGCTTGAGGACGTGCTCAGCGGTATTCCAGGGCTTCGGACGATCAGTTCCGCCAGCCGCGAAGAAGTCTCCTCGATTACGATGGAATTTGAACTAGGGCGAGATCTGGACGGGGCCACCAATGATGTCCGTGATCGGGTGTCTCAAGTTCGCCCGATCTTGCCGTTGGGCATTCTTGAGCCTCATGTCGAAAAGGCCGCGGCGGAGAATACGGAAGTCTTATGGCTGGCTGTGTCCAGCGGTCACCATTCGGAACTAGAGTTATCCGACATCGCCGATCGATTTATCAAAACACGATTGGCCATGATCCCCGGCGTGTCGTCGACCTATCTCGACGGGGAACGACGCTATGCCATGCGGATTTGGCTGGACCCCGATCGACTGGCGGCTCGCCGCCTGACTATTGAGAACGTGGAAGACGCGATTCGTAATCAGAATGCGTCGATCCCAGCCGGCCGGATCGAAAGCCATCAGATGGAATTCAGCGTCTCTCTCAAAGGAACTCTGCACAACCCGAAGCAGTTCGAGTCGCTGATTGTGGCCTATCGTGACGGATACCCCGTCCGTCTGGAAGATGTTGCGCGTGTGGAACTGGGTGCTGAGGATACCCGCAAGTTAGTTCGGTTCAACGGCAAGTCATCGCTGGGAATTTCCGTGTCTCGTCAATCGAAGGCGGACACCTTGGCCGTCGTGCGTGCCGTCAGAGAGCAACTTCCCTCCATTGCGACGGGGTTACCGAAGGGGATGGACCTGACGCTGGCGTGGGACAGTTCGACGCCGATCGAACGGTCGTTGGAGGAAGTGTATGTGGCCTTGGGCCTATCGCTGTTCCTGGTCGTGCTGGTCATTTTTTGTTTTCTAGGAAGCCTGCGGGCAACCTTGATACCGGTAGTCGCAATCCCAACCTCGATTATCGGGACGTGCACCGTTATGGCGGTGACCGGGTGTTCGCTGAACATCCTGACCCTGCTGGGTCTTGTGCTCGCCGTCGGCCTCGTGGTGGATGATGCCATCATCGTCCTCGAAAATATTCATCGCCGGATCGTCGCCGGCATGCCGCCTCTGCGGGCTGCTATCGAGGGGACCAACGAAATCGCCTTTGCCGTCATCGCGACAACGATTTCGCTGGTCACCGTCTTCATCCCTATCGCCTTTTTAACCGACCTCATCGGTAGACTCTTTGCGGAATTGGCCATAGCCATTGCATCAGCGGTGCTCTTGTCCGGTTTCGTGGCATTGACCCTCACGCCGATGATGTGTGGGCGGCTGCTTCGCCAGGACGGTGGACGGTTCACTCGATTTCGATTCGCTGCGGGGCTTGCGGATGCCGTGACCCAATGCTACCGCCGTGGTCTTGAATGGGCTATCAACGCGAGAACGGTGGTTGTCATCGTCGCTGTCGGATCCAGTGTGGCGAGTCTTTTTATCTTCACCCGACTCCCTTCCGAATTAGCGCCACTTGAAGACGTGGGGTGGTTTTCCGGCTTTCTCACGGCGCCCCAAGGCGCCACGCTTCGCTACACTGACACCTATGCCAAAGAGTTGGAAACGTTGCTCCAGGGGGTTCCTGAGATTGCCCATACGTATATGATGGTGGCTCTCGGCGACCGTCCGACGAGGGTCAACCGTGCCGAGAGTTGGGTGACGTTGAAGGATTGGGACGAGCGCACGAGGAGTCAGCAGGAAATCGTCGCAGATCTGAATCACAAACTCGGTAGGTTGACCGGGGTGAGGGCCTATCTGCTCAATCCCTCCTCTATCGGAGATTGGTTGGAGAAATCCCCCGTGCAGTTCGTCCTTGGGGGATTGGACTATCAGGAACTACAGCAGGTTGCCGACGAACTGGTGGCACGATTGGCGAGCCACCCAGGATTTGTGGCGCCTGGGATGGATGTGGCGTTGAGTACGCCGCACCTGACGGTGGAAACGCATCGCGACAAGAGCGCCGATCTCGGTGTGTCCATCGCCTCCATCGGCCGGACGCTGGAGACTTTGCTCAGCGGAAGACCGGTGAATACATTCATGCAGAACGGTCGACAGTATAAGGTGATCGTGAAAGTCGACGACCGACATCGCGAGAAACCATCCGACATCAGTCAGCTCTATGTGCGGGGGAATGATGGGGCATTGGTTCAGCTAAACAATATCGTGACGATCAAGGAAGTGCCGGCGCCGGAAACGTTGAACCATGTCGATCGCATGCGTGCCGTTACGATCAGCGCGGGGTTGGCCGAGGGGTTCACGCTGGGACAGGCTTTGAACTATCTGGATGAAACATCGAAGGAGATCATCAAGCCCGGTATGAGGACCGCCTATGCCGGAGAGTCCAAGACCTTCGCAGAGAGCAATCGGAATCTGCATATGACGTTCGTATTGGCACTGGCGGTCATCTTTCTGGTGCTCGCCGCGCAGTTTGAAAGTTTCCGGCATCCCTGGACGATTCTCTTGGCGGTGCCACCGGCTTTGTCGGGAGCGATGTTTTCCCTGACGGCGATTGACGGGACCTTGACTATCTATAGCCAAATCGGACTGGTCATTCTGATCGGACTAGTCACGAAGAATGCGATCCTGATCGTGGAACTTGCCAATCAGCTTCAGGAACGTGGCATGAGCGTATCTGATGCTGCCATCGAAGCCGCGATGTTGCGCCTTCGTCCGATTTTGATGACAACCTGTGCGACGATTCTCGGGGCTTTGCCGTTGGCGTTAGCCACCGGCGCAGGAGCGGTCGGTCGTCGGCAGATCGGCGTGGTGATCATCGGGGGGCTGTTGATCTCAACTCTCGTGACGCTCGTACTGGTGCCGGCCGGTTACGTGATCTTATCGAGCCGCGGCAAGATTTCTGATGTCCCACGCGCAGGAGTATAGGCTTCCCGGCATGGGCACACATAGTAATGTCCATAACTCGTTACGAATTTGTCCTTCCATTCCTCGATTCGCGACGCGCAGCAAGAACAACACTACCAGTGGATGTGCGGACAAGACTAAGCTATTTCGTCTTATTAGGTAGGAATGAATGATGAGTCCAGAGGTGGCGAGTGCGTCCTTTTGTGTTTGGCAGGGTCGGTCGGCTGGTGACTGGGACTTGATCTATGAAGGGAATGTAATGGTTCGTGGAGTGACCGTTCGCCATCGGCTTGCATTCATTATAATCGCCAGTCTGTGGGCCTGGTTGGTTCCAACCTCGAGTTGGAGTCTGGAGGTCACACAACCGATGCCTTCGGAACGCTCAGAACATATCTCACTGGCAGAGGCAACCGTGCGTGCCCTGCAGCACAATCTCGATATCAGCATCAGCCGCCACACGAAAGAAAGCCGGTTGGCCGATATCGTGATCGAACAAGCAAGGTTTGATCCAACGTTGAGTGTGAACGGGCGGTATCTGCGGACGGTTGATCCTCTTGAGCGACCCGTGTTCGGTGCAACAGGAAATCTCCTGAATCAGATCCAGAGGTTCGACCAGCGCAACCATTCCGTAACCGTCGATGCGTCGACCAACCTCGTGACGGGCGGCAATGTCGGAGTGATCTATAATCCGGCACGGAACAGTGTGAATCAGGATCTTGCTGAGGGGTTCTTGTTTAATCCAGCCTGGACCGGCGGCCTCTCGTTCAGCCTAACCCAGCCGGTATTGAAGAATGCCGGGATCGGGGTCAACCAGACCTTTATCAAGGTCGCCCAAAACAATGCGATTGTCGAGCAGCACATCTTTCAAGATCAGGTCCTGACCGTCATCGCGTCCGTGGAACAAAATTATTGGGAACTGGTATATGCCCGAGAAAATGTGAAGGTCGCCCAAGCCGCGTTGAAGGCTGCCGAGGAATTGCTGGCGACGAACAGGATCAAGGCCAAGGCTGGGGTGATGTCGGTGGTCGATGTGCTTCAGGCCGAGGCCGCCGTCGCATCCCGAGTAGAACAGGTCTTGGTGGCTGAAAAAGCCATTCGGGATGAGGAGGATCAACTGCGAACCCTGCTCAATCCGGGTGAAGCTCAGCTGCGGCAAACGGTCCGCCTCATAACACTTGACGCGCCTATCACCTTTATGGAAACGCTCAGTCTTGAAGAGGCCATTGAGACTGCCATCGAACAACGGCCGGAAATTGCGCAAGCCAAAAAAAATATCGAGTCCAGCGAGTTGAATAGGAAATTCGCCCGCAACCAGTTGCTGCCCACACTCTCTGTGCAGGGAACCGTCGGACTTTCCGGATTAGGAACTGATTTTGGTAACTCGTTTACCAGAAACTTCAGCGGCGATTTCTATAACTACGGGGCGGGGTTGATGTTCAGCTATCCGCTTGGCAACCGTTCCGCTATCAGTGCCTACAACAAACGCAAATTAGAGGCTAAGAATGCCGAAGCCTCCCTGGAGCGTGTCCGTCATCAAATCATTCTCGTGGTGCGTGAGGCGGTGAGGCGGGTGGAGACCGACTTCAAGCGTATCGGAACCACCCGCTCGGCACGCATGTTAGCTGAGAAACAACTGCAAACCGAGCAGGAACGGTTACGTGTCGGGCTGAGTACGACCCGCTTTGTTCTTGATTTTCAGCGAGACTTGGCCACGGCGCAGGGGAATGAGCTGCGGGCGATTGTGGATTACAATAAGTCCCTCTCCAATCTTGAGCGTCAAAAGGCCACGACACTTGACCGCTATCATCTTGAATTGTCGTAACTCCTTCAGCTTACTCACAGTTACCAGCAGCACTGACCTTCATAGGATCGCAAAATTGTCCAGAGAGAGGGTGAGGGATTAATGAGACGGATTCGTCTCACTCATAACTGTATTGGTTGGCCACTTACCGATACAGGATGGGGACGTGTGTGCAAAGTTGATAGGTGCACCTTGAACAGGGGCTCACCGGCTGAGTATTCGTTGATTCATACATAGGGAATGACAAGATGGATGCACTCAAGAACTTGGTGGATTACGGCATTATTGGACTGCTAGTCGTGTTGAGCCTGTGGGCATTCGCCGTGGCAGTAGAGCGGTGGCTGTATTATCGGCGCGTGTCACCGAAACAGTTCGACAACATTCAGTTATTGGAAATGGCATTGACGAAACGGCTGGTCGTCATCGGCACGGTCGCTGCCAATGCGCCGTACATTGGGCTCCTCGGCACCGTGTTGGGGATCATGTTGACGTTTCATACGATGGGGACATCGGGAACGATGGCGGTCGGTGCGATTATGGTTGGGCTGAGCCTGGCGCTCAAGGCGACGGCCATCGGGCTGTTGGTGGCGATTCCCTGCGTCGTGTTGAATAACATCCTCCGGCGTCGTGTCTCAGAGCTAATCACGCTGTACAAGGTGCAGCATGGAGCGTGAGCTGAACCAAATCAATGTCATTCCTCTCGTGGATGTGATGCTGGTCCTTCTGGTTATTGTGCTGACCACGGCGACCTTCATTTCAACCGGACAGGTGCCGGTCGAATTGGCGAAGGCCAAGGAGGTGAGCGATCACAAGGATGTTCCGCTGATGATCACCTTGACGGCCGATGGCCGGCTGTTTGTGAATGATCAACCTATTCCAGACAATGGGCTATCGACTGTTTTGAGCGGGCACCCGCGCGAGTCTGCCGTCGTGCTTCGGGCTGATCGAGTGACTGTTTTGGAACGATTCGTGGGCGTCGTCGATGAGGTGAGAGGGATGGGATTTCGGCAGGTGAGCCTGGAGGTGCTCCGATCATGACCACCTCGATCTCTGATCACGGCAGTATAGGGGGAGCCGATCAAGCAAGAGGGTGGTTGACGTCTGTGATCGTGCATGGTCTCGGGATCACCGCGGCGCTATTTGTGATGGGGGCGATCGAGCAACCGCCTGCGCCCGCACTCTTTCAATGGGACATTGCCATGGTGGAATCACCGGTACAACCTGAAGCGCAGTCGGCTGAACCGATCGTGCAACCGCCATCCCCCCCTGTCAAACCGAGTACTCCCGTTCGGCAGACCAAGCCACGAGTTGCAGAACCGCCGCCGCGTGTGCATCAGGACGTGACGGCTCCAGTGGAAACGAGCCAAGTAGTAAAGGATGTCGTCACGAATGCTGAGCCGGTTGTGGAGTATACCGCTGTGGCCGCGACCGAGAGTGAACCGGTGATCGCGCCAGCTGTCGTGGAAACGCCGGTCGAAACGTCGGAGCAGCCCGTCACTGAGGCCCGCGAACCAGTTGAATCGGTCGCCTCACGCACCGAGTATCGTCAGGTGGAGTATCGGCAGGTACAGCATCGGGAAACGCGGGCAGACTTCGGTTGGCTCAGGGATGCGCTCTGGGGAAGGATCGAAGAGCTGAAACGGTATCCGGCTCTGGCCAGGATGAATCATTGGGAGGGCAAGGTCGTGGTGTCGGCCATCATTCGCGATGATGGCGAGGTAATGGGGGTGCAGATCGCCGAAACGTCCGGCCGGGCAGTGTTGGATGAGGAGGCCATGGCGGTGATGAAAAAGGCTTCGCCCTTGAGACTCAAACACCCTCTTGGTCAACGACAGATCACCATACTCATTCCTATCAGCTATCGTTTAGACGGGTAAATTCGAATTGAAGAAGGAAGAAGGAGATCGATGATGAATCGCTGGACGATCACTCGAACGACAATGCATGTGACTCAAGTCGTGCTCGTTATCGGAGCACTCTGGATGCCGAGTAGCTCGGTCTGGGGCCAGAGCAAACCAGACGGTCGAGCAGACAAGGTGTTTCATGCCTCTGCGATAGATGCCAAAGGCATCGAGACGGATCTAAAAAACGTTATCTTCTACTGGGAGGAAAAAATCAGTGAGACGGCCTTCGTGCCACATGAACTCAAAGAAGTGCCGGTCAAACGGGGGACGGCCACGGTTAAAATTAAGTTCGACAGTATCAAGCTTATCGATCTCAAGCCATCAGGGAACGGCTCGCTTCCTAATGTCTCTATCACACTGGCGGATGGCAAGACGGGCGACTTTGTGTTGGCCATTGCCGGAAGCTTTAAAGGGCAATCTGATTTCGGAGAAGTGGAACTAGCGGCGTCTGAGCTGAAGAAATTGACCTTCAAATAGAGAGCGCGATGTAGCCTCGACGTGCAGGTGACAGGTTGATATCGATGATCAAGGCATGAAATTTTAGCTGGGTGCAGTGTCTCCAAGGCTACAAGCTCATTATTGGACCATCAGTTCGTCAGCAGGAATGAGGAAGTTGTGATGCGGGGGGGCTCTGCAAGGTCGAGTGTCGATGTCCGGTGCCGGTGCGGCAAGCTCGTGGCGCGCTGGCAGGGAGACGACCTCGTGATCAAGTGTACTAGGTGCGGGCGCTTCGTTTCTATTCATCACTCAGCCATCCAAGGGATGCCGCCCGTCGACATAAGTCCTGGTGATCGTCAGTAAGTGGTTCCACTCCACCTTTTGCAATTCCAACGTATGCAACGGCCCTCTGTGTGCTCAGTAGGCCTGTGCGCGGTGTGTTTGTACTAGATCGATGCGTCTCATGTTTATGATGAAACGCGACAATGCCATGCCCTCTGCACCCAGCTCACCAAGGGTCATGGTTCTGTTGGACGAGGGCAGGGTGTCGCTTCTGGCTCAAGCCGTTCCTCGGTATTCCCCCAGGCGGTTCTGGTTACGCACACATCTGTACCTTGGACTATTCGGAGGGGCGCTGTTCGTCTTGATAAGCCTCACGGGTAGTTTCTTAGTGTTTTATAAGGCTATCGACGAATGGATCAATCCAGCACAGTTGACGACGAGCGGCTCAGGTCCCTACAAGTCGTTAAACGAAGTGGTCGAGACAGCGCAGGCCGCGGCCCCTCCCGGCGGTTGGCTGGACAGCCTTGAGTTGCCATCGCAGGAGCGCGACGTTTTTCACGCCTGGTTCAAGCTACCAAAAACCAAACTCGATCAGGTCATGCAGTATCAGGTCACCATCGATCCGTACAGCGGGACAGTGCTGAGTCAAGCTCGAGAATGGGGTGGGTACTTTGTCTCGTTCGTCTATGAGTTGCATCAGTCACTGCTTCTGGATCATCTTGGGGAGACGATTGTCGGTTTGGTGGCCATCGCTCTGCTCATATCGATCGGAACGGGTGTGTATCTCTGGTGGCCAAGCCCTAGTCGGATTCGTGAGGCCTTCACATTCAAATCAGGTGGCACAGTTATCCGTCACCACTATCAGTGGCACAAGGTGAGTGGTCTTTACAGCGCCATCGCACTCGCGACGCTGGCGTTTACAGGAGTGTATCTTCAATTCGGCGAATACCTTATTCCGATTGTCCAGTTCTTTTCCCCGGTCCAAGAGTTCTCTGAGGTGCATTCGATACCTATTCCAGGTACGGCTGCCTTGTCCGTCGAACAGGCTGTCACTCGGGGGCGTCAAATCTTTCCCGCTGGAGAGTTACGGTACATTGGCCTGCCTCACGACGACACTGATATTTATCAGTTGACATTTCGTCAGTTAGGCGAGGTGAGGAAATCAGGTGGGCAAAGTGAGGTCTGGCTAGATCAGTATAGCGGAAGTGTACTTCGTGTTGTGGACTGGAATCGGTTCAGCTCTGGGGAGACCTTTCTGGCTTGGCTCTTTCCACTGCATAATGGGGAAGCGTTTGGGTTGATCGGCCGCTGGATTGTGTTTGTCTGTGGATTCGTTCCGCTCATCCTCTATGTCACAGCCCTTCGCATGTGGTGGCTCAAGCGACAGGCCCATCGGCGAATGAACCGAAGGCTGACTGTTTAATCAATCCTTATTTACAGAATGAAGCCAGCTTCACTGTCGACTTGTTGATCTTTGTCCCGCGGGTTCCCTCGAAGACACATCGGAAACCAGTTTGGTGAAATTAAAGTGAAGAATCCTTGACAGCCTCTCATTTAAATGATATTGAGAAGCTATATCAAATAGATGAATAAGACAGGAAGTGAAACACCTGTCACGCACGAACAGTTGTGAGGCCAGAGGTCGTAAAGACCGGAGCCCAAGGTATCAATAGATACTTTGGGCTTTTTTATTGGGACACGGCTATGAGGCCGTGCGCTTGGTATCACTGATTAGCCAAGGAGATGCGCATGTTCATTTGTATCTGTAAGGGAATCAAGGAATCCGAGTTTTTCACTCTGGCATCACGTCACGGAGTTTGTCCGGACGCGATGAAACAAGCGATGGGGCTGGATGACTCTTGTTGCGGCCGATGCGAGGCTAACTTGGAAACCATGATCGAGCGTATCGGTGAGGGCCAGTTCGGGCCTTCGATGAGATCCTGGGTCCATTAACAGATATCCTGGTCGCTTACGTTTGATCGAAGGTTATCGAGGCGAACAGCAAGGATGGAGGAATGATGACATCGAACTGTGGACGATGTGGCGGGTATGTTATTGGTGAATGCGCCCCCGACTATTATCGAGCACGGCGCTGGAGATGTATCAATTGCGGATGGTATCGCGAGGATGTCTTCGTGTTACAGAGTCGGGCCGTCCCAATGGCCAAACGAGGGAGCTATCAGCTCCGTGGGTAACGAAAAGTTTGATCGATGGAAAGGATCACTCACATGAAGCAGGTATTTGGTAAGGAGAACCCAATGAAGCTGGTATTATGCGGATGCGGAAAACTGCACCTGACATGCGGTGCGGTCACGCTCCATCTGACTCGAGATGAATTTCTTGTTTTTTCTGAGTCTGTTCGGCGCTTGGCCGTGATCGTCGCGCAGCCAGCTACGGAACAGTCGTTAGGGGCAGCACAGCCGACTCACAGTGCAGTGTGTCACTAGCCGAACGGTTGCGGTATAGGACTCAACAAAGCCGGTGCAACTGAGACTGAACGTTTGATGGAGGAGTGAAGATGAGCAGACGTTATCTTCAATCGAGAGATGATGTGGCCATATTTATTAGTTTGGCGACGGCGCTCGGTATTCTCTTATCAGCGATTGTTGTCATGTGGATATGGTCAAGTGCCAATGCAGAAAGAGGATTGGCCATTTCGTAAAAGCGTATAGGAACGTAACATTCATATTATCGAATACCCTAAACCTCTGCAGTAGTTTGCAATTCTGAGTTAATGCCGCAGCCACAAGAAAATAGAGGTTGACAGCGGGGCGATGTAGATGATATTGAGAAGTCATATCAACTAGAAATAGGTGTTGATGAATCTAAAATAATTGATCCAAATGCCGCAATGCTTCTAGAGGAGACGGTTCAATCAAGACGTTTCAGGCCAGGTGCAAAACGCGTCTAAAGAACAATCACCATTAAACGAGGCCAGAGGTCATTGAAGACCGGAGCCCAGGGTGTCGAAGGACATTCTGGGCTTTTTTTATTGAAAACGCTGGAGCTAAGGGAGATAGGCAATGACGACACACAGCACACATCTCGCTGAAGCACAACTCATGGCTTCCCGAGACATTTCCAATGTTGGGTCTGCACTGCGTCTCACGTATGCGCAGATCGCCTCGCTGTTTCAACAGTACCGTGAGGAATTGACGCGTCGGCTGGTCGGTATGGTGAAGTCGCACGAAACGGCTGCCGACCTTGTACAGGATACCTATGTGCGGTTGCTTCGTCTCGGCGATACGCAGGTGGTTGAGCAGCCGCGTGCGTTGCTCCATCGCATTGCAGCGAATTTGGCGATTGACCATCTGCGGAGAGAAAGAAATAGCGTCCAAGCCTTCGATGGCATGGATGCCGCAACGGCGGTCCCCAGTCAGGCGCCGTCGCCGGAACGGGAGTTGCTCGGTAAGCAGCGGCTTCGTTTGTGCCTCCAGGCGATCGAACAGCTTCCTCCCCGCAGCCGTGAAGCCTTTGTGCTGTGCCGCGTGTATGGGTACTCTTATCAGGAAATTGCCGTACGGATGGGTATTTCGGAGAGCGGGGTAGAGAAGTTACTGATGCGAGCGCTGGATCAAAGCTGTGAGGCACTCGAGGCCATCGATCACCAGGAGTGAGGATCTTGGTTCGTTCAATCGTCACACTGTATACTAGCCCCGGTTTTGGTGAACCATGGCCGACCGGACTGATTCATGCAGTGCCTGGACGATTCAGACGACATGGCGCAATCCGAGGAAAACTTTCGACTCAGGAAAGAAGCTGTCGCTTGGGTCATTCGTTTACAGAACAGCCGCGTTACGCAAGAAGAGCAGCGAGCATTTGAGGCCTGGCAGGCGCAGAGTCCTCAACATATCCTCATCTATCGCACGGTTTCCAGAGTATGGGATAGTCCGGAGCTGACTGCGGCTGCTTGTGCCGTGGCGGGGGCAAGTCCGTCCTGGCTTGAATCAAAGCCGACGTTTTCTCTGCGATGGCCCGTCCTAGCAGTTGCGTGCCTTATCTTCGTGGTGCTCCTCGCCGATCATTTTGATATTTCCATCCGCTGGCAGGCTGACCATCAGACGGGGGTAGGGGAGCGGCGCATTGTCGAGTTGCCCGATCAGTCGATTGCCACGCTCAATACCCAGACAGCCCTCGCGCTCTCATTTGACGGAACGACTCGCCGAATCCGTGTGCTCAAGGGTGAAGTGTTACTCAACGTCCGGCATGACGCGGAACGGCCGTTTATCGTTGAGAGTACTGACACCACGGTTCGAGCGGTTGGAACGACATTTGTCGTACGAACCGACCCAGAGGGAGATCGTATCACCGTGCTCGAAGGTACTGTCGAAGTTGAATCGAAAGGCGAGACAGACGCTCCAGTCGCTGTGACTGCGGGATCGCAGATCCAGGCGGAGCCACATCATCTCGGCCGACCGCAGGCCACCGATGTCGTGACTGCCTCCTCATGGATGCGCGGTCGGCTGGTCGTCGAGGGAGTTCCATTTAAACAGGTGATCGGGGAATTGCAACGGTATCATCCTGGCAGCATCGTACTGCTGAATCAGCAGGTTGGCCAAATTAAGATAACTGGAACATATAACGTAGACGATCCTGTTGGTGCGCTCGCGGTCCTCTTGAAGACAGTCCCTGTCTCTACGATCGGCTTGGCTGATCGGCTTGTCATTCTTTTTTAATCTTCAATCCTCAAAATTGCCGTCTGGCTCCTGAGCAGCTGAGGAAGAGTTCGTATTGTTCCGTCTACATGGGGAAGGATAAGGCCATGAGGCCCTAAGAGTAGAGTATGAACTAATGGATGGAAATGATTAAACATGAACGATCACAGAGAGAATTCACGATACATGGAACGTACGGCAGGGCGGCCACATCCTTGGCCACGGTATCTCGACTGGGGTTTGTTTCTCTTCATGCTGGTCGCGACGGCAGCTGGTCAGGCCTTCGCGCAAGACACTGTTTCCCCAGTGGCGTCAAGCGCTCCCATCGAGTTCAATATCCTTACGCAACCGCTTGGTAGTGCGTTGAATGCCTTCGCTGAGGCTACGGGCTGGCAGGTCAGTGTGCCGTCCGAGTTGATCGCCGGCAAGACGTCGTCCGGTATGACGGGAAGGCACCAGCCTGAAGAGGCCCTCCAATCGCTGCTAGCAGGGTCTGGCCTCACCTACCGCCTGACGGCTACGAATGCCGTGACGCTCGTACAGGGTGGCGTCCCAACGTCACCCGCAGAAATCCAGCCGGTACTGGCGGAACCGAGAAGCGAGGCACCTCCGGCCATCGCTGATTCCAAGCCTGTGAAGGTGCCGGAAATTGTGGTGAAAGAGACGAGGCGACGAGAGAACCAGGCGTATACCGTCGAAGAGGTATCCAGTGCGACAAGGATTCCTGTTCCGGTTCATGATACGCCTCGTTCGGTGGAAGTAGTGACCAAACAAGTGCTCGAAGATCAAAAGGTGATCCGGTTCAGTGACGCCCTGCGGAACGTTAGCGGGGTATCTCAGTTCAGCACGCAGGGTGGCCAGGGTGGTAGTGTCATGATTCGCGGATTTGTCTCAGATCTGAATGTTTTTAAAAATGGGTTCCGTGACGACAGTACGTTTAGCTCCCGAGCCCAGCGCGATATTATCAATATAGAAAGCATCGAAGTAATCAAGGGGCCACCGTCTTATTTGTTTGGCCGATCCGATGCCGGTGGCGTGATCAATCAAATCACGAAAGCGCCGTTAAAGAATCCGTACTACTCTGCAGAAATGATTCTCGGCAATTACGATCTGTATCGCCCCACCATCGACATCGGTGGGCCTTTGAACGAGAGCAAAACCCTCACGTATCGGTTCAATGGCCTATACGAATCTGCCGGCAGTTATCGGGACGGCGTGCGCTCACAACGGATTTTTCTCGCACCGACCTTTGGATGGGAACTGGGACCGCGGACGACGTTTCGATTCGAAGCAGAATATCTCTACGATAGGACACCCATTGATCGCGGCTTGGTAGCCATCGGCGGTGGGGTCGCGCCGATACCGGTCAGTCGTTTCTTGGGCGACCCGACAAGAAAAAGCGAGAGCAATAGTGGAAAAGCTACGCTGACCTTGCTGCATGATTTCAATGACATGTTCAGGTGGCGCACTGCGTTCAGAGCGGCTGTCACGCGCAGTCGGTACTCCAGTCTAGAATCCAATTTTCTGGTAGGAGATGAAACCGATGGAATATTGAATTTGGCAAGGTACGAAATTCCAACAACCGTTCAAAGCCACTACTTGCAGAATGAACTGCACGGAAAGTTTGAGACCGGCCCGCTCAAACACAAGACGATTGTCGGAGTCGAACTGGGACGTGAAGTCTCTTCCGCTTCGGTATCTGGGGATTTCGGCGGGGATACCTCAGACCCAGGTGTCATCCCTTTCAGCTTTATCAATATCTTCAATCCCGCTGACCGGTTGTTTCTGAATACGCCTCTGACGAAATTTAGCAATACCAAGAACGTCAACGATATTTTGGGTGTCTATTTTGGCGATCACGTGAGTCTTCTGGAAAATCTGCATCTGCATGGCGGCGGCCGATTTGATTACTTTAAGCAAAAACTCGTCAATCGTCCCAACGATTTTGATTCAAATCAGACGGAAGATAGCAAAACCGACCTCGCGTTCAGCCCGTCGATTGGATTGACGTATCAACCATGGAAGCCTATCGCGCTGTTTGCCAACTATACAGAATCATTCGCCCCACCGACAGACGTGCCTAGGAGTTTCAATGGTAATCTGTTCAATCCTGAGCGAGGGAAAGCCTATGAGGGCGGCGTCAAGTTCCAATTCTTCGAGAACCGGCTGCGAGCGAAAATTGCGGCCTTTAATATAAAGAAAAAAAATGTCTTGACCGCCGATCCATTGAATGGATTTGCTTTTTCCGTGGCAACCGGTGAACAGCGCAGCCAAGGCATCGAGTTTGACATAGCCGGAAGAATCTTGCCGGGCTGGGATATCATTGCCACTTATGCGTATATCGATACCCGAGTCACCAAGGATTTGTTGTTCCTCGAAGGAAGCCGAGTTCCCAACTCTGCTTTACACCAGGGCAGTCTCTGGACTACCTATTTTTTACAGGAAGGTCCGCTGAAAGGCCTTGGTGCCGGACTTGGCATGTATGCGCAGGGCAAGCGAAACGGAATATTCCAGTGTACGGATCCGGCTAATTGTCAGGCACCGTTTGAGCTTCCAGGGTACGTTCGGATGGACGCCGCCGTGTACTACCGCAGGCCGGAAGTGTTTACCCGGACGAATCTAATCGCCGCCTTGAACTTCACCAACGTGTTGGATCAGCGGTATTTCACCGGCACGCAAAACTTCAGGGAGATCATCTATACCGGCGCGCCGTTTACGGTGATCGGCTCGGTGAAGCTCGAGTTCAACTAAGGGAATAGCACGCCCTGATCGTGATGGAGCCATCACGGGGAACCAGACTCTACTTGCGAATGGCATCGTGCCGAGGATTTGAACCTTCCTCCACCTTCCTTTCTCAAACTCCAGGGTGAGCCTCATTCGTAGGCTCACCCCGCTCTCATGCAAAGAACAGCGGATAATATACGACTGTTCCTATTTGCAGGCGAGCGGAGTGACTCTCTCAGGAAAAATGCTTTTGCTGAGGTGAGGGAAATAATTTCGTGTTCCGTCTAAGTAGTACACGACGACTCAGTCATCAGAGAGGGGACGCGGTTCCGCTACCACGCTAGTCCTATTCTCCTCGATGCAGATGGCCTTCGAGCCCACCGACTGAGACAAGAAAAGAAACCCACGAGAGGTTCCCACGATTCAGCATATGCGGGTGTTCGCCCCACACGCTACGGGTGTATCCCGCATAGGGTGGAGTTTGGATTGGCATTCGATCAGCTCAAAAATATGAGGACCCTCGTCGATCTCGCTCGTCAAAGAGCGGACGGTACTGCTCGCGGGTCCGCGTATGTGTTCTTGACTGACGGCGAGTCTGAGACTTCGGAAATCTCGTACGGCGAATTGGATCGCCGGGCTCGGGCCATCGCCGCGTGGCTTCAGTCGCTAGGGGCGCAGGGGAAACGTGCCATTCTCCTCTATCCGCCAGGTCTTGACTATATTTCGGCATTCTTCGGTTGTTTGTACGCGGAAGTCATTGCCGTCCCAGCCTATCCTCCGCAGCGAAAGCGAACATTGGGAAGATTGAAAGCCGTGCTCGCGGATTCAGGAGCGGAGTTTGCCTTGACGACCGCGAAAGTTCACGCCAGCGTCGACCGGCTTTCTCGCCAAGACCCCGGAATGGACACATTCAGGAAAGTGCAATGGATTGAAACCGATGCACCTCCCCTGGGTATTGAGGATAGCTGGCAGACGCCTGCAGTGAGCGCCCAAACGCTTGCCTTTCTCCAATACACCTCTGGTTCGACCGGATCTCCGAAAGGAGTCATGGTCAGTCATGGAAACCTGTTGCACAACCAACGGATGATCCAAGAAGCGTTCGGCCATACAGCGGAAACAACGGTTCTTGGGTGGTTGCCGCTCTATCACGATATGGGACTGATCGGGAACGTCTTGCAGCCGCTGTATCTCGGCAGACCCTGCGTGTTGATGTCACCAGTGCATTTCATGCAGAAGCCGTTTCGATGGCTCTCCGCTATTTCCCGGTATCACGCCACAACAAGCGGTGCGCCCAATTTCGCCTATGACCTCTGTGTCCGTCAGATTTCCCTGGAAGAACGAGAACAATTGGATCTCAGCTCCTGGTCGGTAGCGTTCAACGGAGCTGAACCCATTCACGCGGGAACGTTGGATCGCTTCGCGGACATGTTCGGTTCCTGCGGGTTCAGGCGTGAAGCCTTTTATCCCTGTTACGGGTTGGCTGAGGCAACATTGTTTGTGTCAGGTGGTGAGCATGGGGCGGCGCCCATTCTCAAGCTTGCTGAAAAGGCTGCGCTGGAGAAGGGCGAAGTGATCGCGGCCTCCCGGGTCGACAGCTCCGCGACTCGACTGGTCGGGTGTGGGCGCACTGCCGTTGATCAGCAAATGATCATCGTCAATCCGGATACCTGCTTGCGCTGTCTTCAGGGTCAAGTCGGAGAGATTTGGGTCAAGGGCGCCAGTGTGGCGCGGGGATACTGGAATCGCGAGGAACCCACGGCACAGACATTCGCCGCCACGCTCACGGATACCGGAGAAGGTCCATTTCTTCGAACAGGCGACCTCGGAGTGATTCACGATGACGAGCTGTTCATTGTCGGCCGATTGAAGGATTTGATCATCATTCGTGGCCGGAACCATTATCCGCACGATATCGAGGCGACGGTACAGGACAGTCATTCTTCACTCAGGTCAGGTTGCGGCGCGGTGTTCTCCATCCCGGTCGATGGTGAGGAACGATTGGTGGTGGTACAGGAAGTGGGCGGTCATTCGTCGATCGCTCTCGATTCTGTCGCTGCGGGAGTCGGCCGAGCGGTCACGGAACATCATGAAGTTCAGGTGTATGCCGTCGTCCTGATCAAGCCCGGCACGCTACCCAAGACCTCAAGCGGGAAAGTTCAGCGGCACCTCTGCCGCGCGAAGTTTTTAGCCCATGAACTGGAGGCCGTTCACACCACGTTGCATGATGGGCAGGTGGAAAGAGAGGCCGATGTTGCTGCTGCTGATGTCGATGATGAGACGGTTGCACGAGTGGCTGAAGTCTGGGCTCAGGTGCTTGGCCGTCCTCACGTGGGGCCTCACGACAATTTCTTTGAGCTTGGCGGAGATTCGCTGCGGGGAACACAACTGTTGGCCAAGCTGCAGGAAATCTATGCGGTCGATCTCCCTCTTGAGTCTCTATTCGATGCTCCGACGGCAGCGGGTCTGGCGGCGCAGATCAAATCAGGATGTCGATCAACGACGACACTCTTGCCAAGACGACCGGAGCCGGAGAACAGAAACGGCGTCGCACCCTTGTCTTTTTCACAGGAACGATTCTGGTTTTTCGATCAACTTTCGCCTGGCAGTTCATTCAACAATATTCCGGTTGCGCTGATGGTCAGAGGAGCGCTCGATTTTACGGCGCTTCATCGTGCTCTCGCTGAAATCGTCCGACGCCACGACACCCTCCGCGCGAGATTTGTCATCGATCATGGTCGCCCTGGTCAGATCATCGACCCACACCTTGAGCTTCCTTTCTCGGTCGAGGATCTCACGGACCTGTTCGGGCCAGCTCAGGAAGAACAGGTCAAACTGCTGCTGTCCAATGAGGCTCATCAATCGTTTAATTTGGCGACGGGACCTTTGATTCGAGCGCGGCTTCTTCGATTGAGTCAAACAGAACATGTCCTCTTGCTCACGATTCATCACATCGTCTCCGACGGCTGGTCGATGCGCATTTTCGGCCATGAGCTGGGGCGCCTGTACGAGTCGTTCAGAAAAGGGCTCGATCCTCTTTTGCCCGCTCTGTCGAGTCAATATCTGGATGCGGTCCTGCATCAACGTGACTGTGTGGGCGGTGAGGAATGGAAGCGGCAGGAAATGTACTGGCGCCGGCACATGGAATCTGTGCCGCCTGTGCTCACATTGCCGTTCGATTGTCCTCGTCCTGCTGTGCAAGGGCAAAGGGGCGAGCGATATGTCTGGACGGTAGACGCGGAGGTCGGGAGACGACTTCACGCAATAGGTCGAGGGCAACAAGCGACACTGTTCATGACTCTCCTCGCTGCGCTCAACGTGCTCTTGGCCCGTTATAGCGGACAATCAGAGTTTTGCGTCGGCACGCCTGTCGCCAACCGATCTCAGCCGGGATGCAACTCAATGATCGGCTGCTTCGTCAACACTGTCGCACTGCGCGCTGATCTGTCGGGTAATCCGTCTTTTCTTGAGTTGCTGGCTCAAGTACGGAAGACCGTGCTCGGAGCGCAGGCGCATCAAGATCTTCCTTTCGAGCGATTGGTCGATGCGCTGCATGTGCCGCGCAGCCTCAGCCATACGCCGCTGTATCAGGTCATGATGACGTTGGAGGACGATCAGTCCGATCTTTGCCAGCTGGACGGTCTGGATGTCCGCCGGATGAAGACGAACACGCAAACTTCGGTTTTCGACCTTACCCTTGAACTGGTCGCGATGAAAGATCGGGCTTTGGAGGCGACGTTTGAGTACAGCACGGATCTGTTCGCGGGTGAAACCATCGCGCGTATGGCCGGACATTTTCAGGAATTGCTGAGTCAGATCATCATGAATCCGGGAGCTTGCGTAAGCGAGTTCTCCATGCTTTCCAAGGATGAAAAAAGGCAATTGCTCCTGGAGTGGAACGATACGGCGTCCAACTATCCGCGCGAAAGCTGTCTCCATCAGCTGTTCGAGCAACAAGCGAAGCTCGCACCGGATGCGGTTGCGATGATGTGGAACGGCGTTTCGTACAGTTACCGATTTCTCAATGAGCGAGCCAATCAACTTGCCCGGTATCTCAGATCGCAGGGCATCACGATGGAAAACCGCGTGGCGCTTTGTATGGAACGTTCCCTGGAGATGGTGACGGCTCTGCTGGGAGTCTTGAAAGCCGGAGCGGCCTACGTGCCGATTGATCCGCTGTATCCTCAGGAGCGATCGGCTTTGATGATCCGCGACAGCGGCGCGCGATTGCTGCTCACCCAAACGCAATTTGCCGAAAACTTTCAAGGTCGGAAGGTCCCGGTCATCGCGTTGGATGCGATTTGGCCGTCCCTGGTGTCCTTACCCGACACCGATTTTCCCTCGAACACCGTTCCCCAGAGCCTGGCGTATGTTTTGTACACCTCTGGGACCACCGGTGAACCAAAGGGGATCGAGATCACACACGGTGCATTGGTCAATCACAGTATAGCCATGGCGAAGCACTACGGCCTTCAACCGAGTGATCGTGTGCTGCAATTCGCCTCGATCAGTTTCGATGTTGCGGCTGAGGAATGCTTCCCGACCTGGGCGGCAGGCGCGACGGTCGTGTTGCGGCCCAATGAGCCGGTTCCGGCGTTTTCTGATTTGCGACAGTTTATCGAGGACCACAGTCTCACCGTCTTAAACCTGCCGACGCCTTACTGGACTGAGTGGATTGACACGGATGAGCAGAGCGGAACGGCTCCTCCGAATTCGATCCGCTTGGTCATCGTGGGAAGTGAGAAAGCCCTGCCGGATAGTCTGGCTCGCTGGCAACGACTCGCAGGTGATCGCATCGCCTGGTGCAACTCGTATGGACCGACCGAAGCCACGATTACGGCGAGTTATTTTGTTCCCGAACCACAGACGAATTGGCACTCGATGTCTACCGTGCCGATCGGCCGACCCATTGCGAACGTCGAGTTGTACGTTCTCGATGCTGCCTTACAGCCGGTTCCGATCGGGGTCACAGGAGAGCTCTACATCGGTGGGATGGGTTTAGCCAGGGGATATCATCGTCAGCCGGCTCGGACGGCCGAAAAGTTTGTCCCGCACTGTTTCAGTCAAGAACCGGGCCATCGATTGTATAAGACGGGCGACAGGGTTCGACGACTGGCGGATGGCAACGTGGAGTTTCTCGGTCGATATGACGACCAGGTCAAGGTTCGGGGATTTCGGGTGGAGCCAGCTGAGATTGAGTTTTGGATGAAGCAACATCCAGCCGTGAAAGATACCCGCGTCTTTCAGGAATTGAGCAAGCAACCTGGCTCACCGGTTGGCACAACGGAAGAGTCACGATTGGTCGGTTATATCGTGCCTCGGGCGGAGATGGCCGTGACTGCGCAGGATCTTCGTCATTTCCTGGGAGATCACCTGCCCGGATACATGATTCCGTCCGCCTGGGTCTTTCTTGATGCCTTTCCACTGACCTCGCGTGGGAAGGTGGATCGTCAGGCTCTCAAGGGTCTTACCGGACAGATCCAGGAGAGAGAATCGGTTTCGGCACCTCTCCAGACCGATACCGAGCGAGCCATTGCAGAAGTTTGGAAAGAAGTTCTCGGCCTCCATACAGTCGGTCGGCAAGACAATTTTTTTGATCTCGGAGGGCATTCCCTGCTCCTCGGCAAGGTGCTGACTCGAGTTCGCTCACTGAGTAAGCGGCCGGTGATGATGGTGGATTTGTTCAAGTATCCCACAGTCCAAACTCTTGCCGCATATCTCACCGGCGATGATGCCTTGGTCGAAAATCGTGGATCGTTCGACCAGGCTGAATCGACTGAACAGGCAAAGGAACGGCGAGTAGCGGGTGCACAAAGATTGAAACGGCAGCGAGAACAACGACGGACGATCACGCGCGGAATCTAAGATGGATCGAAACACGAACGATCAGACGAACGAGCACGACGGATTGGACATTGCCGTCATCGGACTGGCCTGTCGCTTCCCCGGCAGCCAGGACAGCACGGCATTCTGGACAAACCTGCGCAACGGTGTGGAATCCATTACCGTTCTCGGCGAAGAAGATCTCCGAGCAGCCGGTGTCCAAAAACGTCTGCGTCAGGATTCGAACTATGTTCGCATGCGAGGCATCATCGACGGGATCGATCTGTTCGATGCCGATTTCTTCGGCGTGACACCCAAGGAAGCCGAGCTCATGGATCCGCAACATCGGCTGTTTCTCGAATGTGCATGGGAGACATTCGAGCATGCGGGATACGACCCGGAGCGGTTCGATGGATCGATCGGCGTCTATGCGGGATCGAGCACAAGCGGCTATCTGTTCAATCTTTTCCCTCAGGGCGTGCTGTTGCAGTCGGCTTCCGATATGGCGGGTGTTCTCGGCGTGGAGAAAGATTCGCTCCCCACCCGCGTGTCCTACAAGTTGAACCTCGAGGGGCCGAGCATCGCGGTGCAAACCGCCTGTTCCACATCTTTGGTCGCCGTTCACTTGGCCTGTCAAGGCCTGCTCGCAGGCGAATGCGATATGGCGCTGGCCGGAGGAGTGTCCATCAACGTGCCACAAAAGGTCGGCTATCTCTATCAGAAGAGCGGGATTGCCTCACCGGATGGTCACTGCCGGGCGTTTGATGCGGATGCTCGCGGCACGGTCGGCGGAAGCGGTATCGGTATCGTGTTATTGAAGCGATTCGAGGATGCGGAGGCCGACGGCGACCATATTTGGGCGCTCATCAAGGGCACCGCGATCAATAACGACGGAGCGCAGAAGGTCGGGTACACCGCGCCGCGAGTTGAAGGACAGGCCAAGGTGATCCGGGCGGCGCATGTGGCGTCCAGGATCGAGCCTGAGTCCATACGATATGTCGAGGCTCACGGAACGGGGACACCCATGGGCGATCCGATAGAAGTGGCGGCTCTCACACAGGCATTTCGTACCGGAACCGACAGAAACAGTTTTTGTGCCATCGGGTCGGTGAAGACCAACATCGGGCATCTCGATGCAGCGGCAGGAATCGCAGGGCTGATCAAAACCGCCCTTGCTCTGTCTCATAAACAGATTCCTCCCAGCCTGCATTTCTCATCCCCGAATCCGGAAATCGATTTTGCCGAGACGCCGTTTTACGTCAATACAAAACTGACCGACTGGGGTTCGCACGACTTTCCTCGTCGGGCCGGTGTCAGCTCGTTCGGTCTCGGCGGCACCAATGCCCATGTGGTCATGGAAGAAGCGCCTGTCTCCGAGCACGAGAATCACCGGGTCGATCACCGTCGTCGACTTATCGTGCTGTCCGCTAAATCTGAATCGGCATTGAATGAGATGTCGGTCAGACTGGCGGCACATCTTCAGCAACGCACCGCGATAGATCTGGCGGATGTCGCCTACACCTTGCAGACCGGCCGAAAGGCATTTCTCCATCGGCGATGGGTCGTGGCCGACACTGTCGAAGCTGCGGCGCGCGCCTTGAGTCGGCCGGATTTCGTGAAAACGAGCAGTCGTGCCAGCGAACCGAGGCCGGTCGTATTTCTGTTCCCGGGGCAGGGTGCGCAGTATCGGACGATGGGCCGCGACCTCTACGCGCAAGAACCGGTTTTTCGTGAACAGGTGGACCGATGCTCGGACGCTCTCGCTCCCCACATTGGGTTGGATATCAAGTCCATTCTGTTTGATGAGTCCACGGCGAATCCTGAGAGCCTCAGCCGTACCGCTTTTACGCAACCGGCCTTGTTTGTCATGGAGTATGCCCTTGCCAAGCTCTGGATGAGTCTCAATGTGCATCCTTCCTGCATGATCGGACATAGCGTCGGCGAATACGTCGCTGCCTGTCTGTCCGGGGTCTTCTCACTTGAGGATGCGTTGCGACTCGTCGCGGTTCGTGGTCGACTCATGCAAAGTACGGCGTCCGGTTCGATGCTGGTGGTGTCGATGTCGGAAGCCGATGCAACATCCCTCCTTCACGCCGGTGTGGATCTGGCGGCAGTCAACGCATCAAATCAGTGTGTTCTGTCGGGGGCTCAGCCCACGATCACGAATCTGCAAGAAACATTGGCGAAGAAAGGCATACAGAGCGTACGACTCCAAGTTTCCCATGCGTTCCATTCATACATGATGGACCCCATCCTGGAATCCTTCAATGCACAGGTTACCGGCATCGCGCGTCACGCGCCGACTATTCCCTGGGTTTCCAATCTGACCGGCGAGTGGATTACCGCCGACCAAGCCCAGGATCCGTCGTACTGGACTAATCACTTGCGTCGGACCGTCCGCTTCGCCGACGGCATCAAGACCGTGTGTCGGAAGCCCGAGCGGATTCTTCTCGAAGTGGGCCCGGGACAGACCTTGCGTGCTTTGGCTCAGCGACAGATTGATGGACGTCCGGTGATGACTCTAACCTCTTTGGGCAAACCAGGAAACGGATCATCGGCTACATCCGAACACTCGAACTTTCTGGAAGCAGTCGGGAATCTCTGGACGATCGGCATGGCAATTGACTGGTCGGCATTGTATCGAGGCGAACGTCTCCGACGACTTCCCCTCCCAACCTATCCATTTGAACGTCGACGGTTCTGGGTCGAACGCATCAAACAGGCAGGTGAGCCGGATCAGAGCACAGAGCTGACCAAGAAGCCGAATATCAGCGATTGGTTCTATGAACCGTCGTGGAGACGATCGACGACGATTCTACGGACCGACGCTGCCAAGGGGGACACGTGGCTGGTCTTTGTCGGTGAACTAGATGAGGGGGCCGGTATTGTCCGGCAATTGGAATCTGAAGGAAGGCCAGTCGTGACGGTGTCAGCCGGTGAACGATACGAACGGCTGAAAAAAGCAATGTATTCGATCCGCCCGGCGGTTCGTGAAGATTATCACAAACTGATTCAGGATTTGCGGGAGCAGGACCTCTGGCCGAATCGAGTGATGCATTGCTGGAACCTGCAATCCATTCACGGTTCGATGTCGCTCGAAACGTTTCGTCACGCGCAAGACCGAGGCTTTCACAGTCTTCTGTTCCTCTCGCAGGCTTTGGGAAGCAGAATTTCAATGGACCCGACAGACATATGTGTTCTGACATCAGGACTCCATGATGTGACCGGTGAAGAAGCGCTGCGTCCGGAACCGGCGTCGGGCGCCGGAGTCTGTCGGGTCATTCCACAGGAATACACCAACCTCACCTGTCGTGTAGTCGATCTCGAAGCGCCGAAGAACGAAGAGAATCTGTTGTCGCCGAGCGTGATCGACAGACTCTTAGCTGAAAACACCGTTCGAAAGGATGAACCTGTCATTGCGTATCGGGGAACGCATCGGTGGGTTCAAACATTCCAGCCGGTGAAACTGGAACATCCGAAGGGGCAGCCGTCTTTGCTTCGAACTCAAGGTGTCTATCTCATTACCGGAGGGCTTGGAGGAGTGGGTCTTCAGCTCGCCGAGTATCTCGTCCGAACCGTCAAGGCATGCCTTGTCCTGATCGGTCGGTCCAAGCCGACGGAAGAACAAACGCTGCGGTTGAAGACACTCGAAGAGCTGGGCGGAGAAATTGTCACCATACAGGCGGATGTGGCAAGCGCGGATCAGATGCGTGTTGCGCTGGCGCAGGCTTTTGAACGGTTCGGCTCTTTGCACGGAGTGATCCATGCAGCTGGTATAGCGGGCGGAGGACTGATCGACCTCAAAACCACGGAAGCTGTGGAGACAGAGTTTGCTCCCAAGGTAGTCGGAGCCTTCGTTCTGGATCATGTCCTTCGCAATGTAGCGCTGGACTTTATCTGCTTTTGTTCCTCCCTGAACGCGCTGACCGGTGGAGTAGGGCAAAGCGGCTATTGTGCCGCCAATGCCACATTGGACGCGATGGCTCACGCGTTCTCGAAGCGCGGATCGCGTGTCATCTCCATCAATTTCGATCGGTGGAATCAGGTGGGAATGGCGGTACAAGCCGAAGCCCGGCTGAAAGCCTTACGGATCGATGCGTCGGAATTCGACGGCATGTCGGCGTCGCAGGCGCAGGATGCATTCGGCCGGATCTTGCATGGATGGACGTCTTCACAAGCCATCGTGTCCGTTCGTGACTGCTCCTCCATAGTGGAGCAGAGCGCCAAAACCAGACTGTCGCAGGTCGTTGGTATGACCGTCAGTGGAAAAGATGCGGACAAAGAGTCGATCCGCGGCAAAGCCGACTTGATGGGAGATGCGACGATTGAGGAAAAGATCACGCTTGTCTGGAAGCAAATTCTCGGTGTTGATCACGTCGGTTTGCATGACGACTTTTTCATGTTGGGCGGAGAATCACTGGCCGCGCTACAGATCTTGAACCGCCTGCAGGAAGTTGTCGGCATGGAGGTCTCTCTCAAAAAGTTTTTTGAAGGTCCTACGGTCGCGGGACTGTCCGAACAGATTCGTCGTCAAAAAGAGGTCGGCATCACGACGGTGCCGGACATTGTTCCGCTTCCTCGAAAAACTCGCTCTCAGATGAGTTCCATACGCTCGGACGACTCGGGTAGACCGTAACCATGAGGAATGCGCGACAATGAGTTTGATCCGCTTTTTGTACCGTAACTCCTGGCGACTGGTCATGCTCTCCATGTTCGCCGGACTGATCAGCGGGCTGGCAAGCGCGGGAATCATCGCTTTGATTAATTCGGGTCTGGAGGAAAGTCAGCGCACCGTAGCCCTGGGCTTGAGTTTTCTGGGAGGAGTCGTCCTCGTGGTGGTCACGAAGGCGTTTTCAGAGGTGGTGCTGACAAGATTAGGCCAGGATATCATCGCGCGGCTGCGTCTCCACCTCAGTGAGCAGATCCTTCGGGCTCCTCTCCGACACGTGCAGGAACTTGGTCGCCATCGATTGCTGGCGGCGCTGAATGAAGACACCGATGTCATTGCTCAGGCCTATGTCCAAATTCCGTTGATCTGCGTGAACGGCGCGACAGTCGTCGGATGTCTAGCATATCTCGGGTGGCTCTCCTGGTCGATGCTGGCCATCGTCCTTAGCTTCATGGTTTTCGGGGCACTTTCGTTTCAAGCGCAGGAACAGCGAGCCCTCCTGTCGTTCAAACAAGCTCGAGAAACCAACGATGCACTGTTCCGCCATTTTCAATCGATCTTGGAAGGCATCAAGGAGCTCAAGCTTCATCGGGAACGCCGCCAGGCATTTCTCGCCACCGCTCTCCGTCCGACGGTCACGGCGTATAAACGGGACTTCGTCAAGGGAATGACGGTGTATGCCATCGCCACAAACTGGGGCATGTTCTTGTTCTACGTGGTGATCGGGCTTGCGCTGTTTATTGTTCCTGAATGGCTGGCGCTGACTCCTCAGGCTATTGCGGGCTCGACACTCGTGCTTCTCTATATGATGGGGCCGTTCGCACAAATCGTTGAAACCCTTCCGGCGGTCGGCCGCGCGGATGTCGCGCTGGAGAAAGTGGAGGCCTTGGGACTGTCGCTGAAAACGGCTTCCCTGCAGGACCAGATTGAGAGACGTGACCACAAGGGGGCAAAAGTTCCACGCAGGCCCATCCTCAACGTCACGTGGAAACGGCTCGAAGTAGTCGGTGTGACGCACCGGTACTATCGAGAACAGGAAGAGGGCAGTTTTCATCTCGGTCCGATCGACCTCAGCTTCAGCCCGGGTGAGCTGGTGTTCCTCGTCGGCGGCAACGGCAGCGGAAAAACAACCCTGGCTCTGCTCCTATTGGGCCTCTATGCACCGGAATCGGGGACGATTCGCCTGGATGATGTCCCGATCGACGAAATCAATCGCGAGAGCTATCGACAGCTTTTCTCCGCCGTCTTCTCTGATTACCACCTTTTTGACGTGCTGTTCGGATTACAACAGGACGGCCTCGATGCGCGAGCGAGCGAGTACGTGGACCGGTTGCAGCTTCGCGAGAAAGTCAGGATCAGAGATGGGGAGTTTTCCACACAGGCTCTTTCACAGGGGCAACGCAAGCGTCTGGCATTGTTGACCGCCTATCTCGAAGACCGTCCGTTCTATGTGTTCGATGAGTGGGCGGCGGATCAGGATCCGGTCTTTCGCAGGGTGTTCTATGAAGAGCTTCTGCCCGAATTGAAGGCTCGCGGAAAAACGGCACTCGTCATTACCCATGATGACCAATACTTTTCGATCGCGGATCGATGTCTGCGGATGGATTTGGGGAAGATCACAACTGTGACGGAAGGGGTGGGCGCATTTCGGTAAACGGTGTTGCGGTCAGCCTGCGGCAATCGGCTCAATGGCCGTGGAATTGCCGTACTTGTGAAGGAGGGAGCGCATCATGACGGTTGATATAAATGACATGAGAAAGATGTTTCCGGCGAAAACGTACGCGGCGGTGGAGGAAAGAGAAAATAATCCCTACCTGGAGCGTCAGGCGGAGCGGGAGTCAAACGCCCGCAGTTATCCAAGGAGGCTCCCCTTGGCGCTCAGCAAAGCCAAGGGCATCTATGTACAGGATACCGACGGCCGCACCTATATCGATTGCCTGGCCGGTGCGGGTGCGTTGACGTTGGGGCACAACCACGCGGTGGTATTGGAGGCCATCCAGCACTTGCTGCAGGAAGGCGTTCCCTTTCAAACGCTGGATCTCACGACGCCCGTCAAAGACCGCTTTGTCGATGCGCTCTTCGGTGCCCTGCCGAAAACGTTTGCGGAAGATGCGCGGATCCAGTTTTGCGGACCTTCCGGTGCAGACGCGGTGGAGGCCGCCGTCAAACTCGTCAAGACGGCGACCGGACGGCGAACAATTCTTTCGTTTCACGGTGCCTATCACGGAATGACGCACGGCGGTTTAGCGTTGACCGGTCATCTGGGACCGAAAGCCGCCGTCAGCGGCCTGATGCCGGATGTCCAGTTCCTTCCGTATCCCTACGATTATCGTTGTCCCTTCGGCGTGGGCGGCGAGAAAGGGCATCGGCTATCCAGCACCTATATCGAGCGGTTACTCGATGATCCGAACAGCGGTGTCGTCTCGCCGGCCGGTGTGATCTTGGAAGTGGTTCAGGGTGAGGGAGGCGTGATTCCTTCACCGGATGCCTGGCTCCGGGACATTCGTCGGATTACCAAAGAGCGTAACATTCCCCTCATTGTCGATGAGATCCAAACGGGGTTGGGACGAACCGGTTCGTTGTTTGCGTTCGAACGCGCCGGGATCATACCCGATGCGGTCGTGTTGTCCAAGGCAATTGGAGGCGGACTGCCGTTAAGCGTAGTGGTGTATCAGGCTGAACTGGATCGATGGCAACCGGGAGCCCATGCCGGGACCTTCCGTGGAAACCAGATGGCCATGGCCGCGGGAGCGGCGACCATTGAATTCGTCAGGACCCATCGTCTCGATCAGCACGCTCAGGTCATGGGAGAGCGCCTCTTATCACATTTGCGCACCGCGCAGACATCGCTGCGTAGTTTCGGTGACATACGTGGACGGGGTTTGATGATCGGGGTCGAAATCATCGATACCGACGGTCAGCCCGACGCCCGAGGAACCTTTCCCGCAGCTCCGGAGCTGGCGCGAAAGATTCAATCGCAGGCCCTCAGTCGCGGCCTGATCCTCGAATTGGGCGGACGTAACGGCAGCGTCGTGCGATTTCTCTCGCCGCTTATCGTCACAGCCGAGGAAGTGGACACGATTGCGTCCATCTTCTGCGATGCCGCTCGGGCAGCGGAGCAAGATTCACGTTTATGAAACGCGCTCTTTGCTCAGTGATCATCGTCTGCCTCATTCTTGCTGCCGGTCTAGGCTACGTCGTGGTCATAATTCGAGCCTCGTTGCCGGTGTTGGAAGGAAAAGTGACCGTCACCGGGCTGCAGAGGCCGGTGACGGTCACGTCGGATGCCTACGGTATCCCGACCATTGCGGCAGATTCACGAGCAGATGCGACCCGTGCACTCGGCTATGTCACCGCGCGCGACCGGCTTTTTCAAATGGATCTTCTGCGTCGCGCCAGCGCCGGACGGCTGGCCGAGGTGCTTGGTGAGACGATGCGCGAAACGGATGTGAAGCAACGAACTTTTGGATTTAGTGAGACAGCTCGAGCGATTGCCGCTCGACTGCCTCAAGATCAAGGGGAAGTCCTCGAGGCCTTTACAGAGGGCGTGAACGACTATCTGACGCAGATGAAAACATCGCCGTTCGAGTTCTTGCTCCTTGGATATGAACCTGAGCGTTGGAAAGTGGAAGATAGTCTTCTGATCTTGTTGGGAATCTTCCAGATGTTGAGCGGTGTCGAAGAAGAGGAGCGAATGCGGACGGTGATGGAGCAGACGTTGCCTTCCGAAGTCGTTTCATTTCTCGTTCCCGAGACGGATTCGTATACGGAAGCATTGTTGAACAAGAAGTCCCATCTTTCCGTTCATTCACCGATTCCCGTGCAGGCGCTGACGGCCTTACGGAGACCGATCGATCAGATACAAGACCGCAGGACGACCAGGGTTCGTTTCGGGAGGAGCGGATTGGGTTCGAACGGGTGGGCGGTTCATGGAGCCAAAACGGTCGATGGACGCGCCGTTCTCGCAAACGACATGCACTTGGACATGGCTGTTCCCAATATCTGGTACCGAGTCCAGCTTCGATATGAACAGATCGAACTCACCGGGGTCGTCGTTCCCGGCATTCCGGTCGTCGTCGCCGGCACCAACGGCCATGTGGCTTGGGGCGTGACGAATGTCGAGGGAGATTTCCTGGATCTCGTACGACTGGAGCTCAATCCTGCCGATTCTAACGAGTACAGGACTCCGGGAGGCTGGAAACGATTTGCGAGCAGGCGTGAAATCATCAAGGTGAAAGATGCTCCTGATTTTGCGGCGGAATTCAAAGAGACCATCTGGGGACCGGTTTCACAGCACTCGTTGCTGGAGAACCCAGTGGCCGTCCGTTGGACTGCGCTTGATCCGGAGGCCGTTGATCTTGGACAGCTCGCAATGGATCGGGTTCGGTCGGTCAGGGAGGCTATCACGGTGATGAACCGCGCCGGAGGTCCAGCAAATAACGTGATTCTCGCTGACAGCGACGGCCATATCGCCTGGACCTACACGGGAAAGATTCCCATGCGCCGGGGATTTGACGGCTCGGTCAGTGCCTCTTGGGCGGATGGGCGCATTGGGTGGACGGGATACGTGTCTCCGGATGCCATCCCGAAAGTGTTCGACCCCCAGTCCGGATTTGTCGTCAGCGCCAATCAACGCATGCTGGATGGTTCTTATCCCTACGTGGTCGGCCACTCCTTTGCCAATGGGTATCGTGCGTTCAGAATCGCGCAGCGATTGGAGACCATGACGCAAATCCAGGAGCGGGATCTGTTAGACCTGCAATTGGATTCGACGAGCCAATTCTATGAGTTCTACCGGCTGCTTGCTCAAGAGTCGTTGACCGATGACGTGATCCAACGTCGACCGTATCTGGCGAAGGCTCGCCATGCTTTCGAGGCGTGGAATGGGAAGGCCGATGCCGACAGCCGTGGTTTCGCGCTCATTCACCGATTTCGACAGATGCTCGCACGCTCTGTGTTTGCTCCTTATTTGTCCTCTTGTCGGGATCGGGATGCGGAGTTCAGCTACGACGGCGATCTGGATACCCCCTTGCGGCATCTCCTGACGACAAAAATTGCTGAACTGAACCCGGATCCCAACCACTTTGCCAGTTGGTCGGAGTTTCTTGTGAACGCGGTGGTGCAAAGCGTCCGGGAGTTGGAAGCGGAACATCCTTCTGTTCGAGTGGATGAGCTGACGTGGGGACATCTGAATCGCGTCAGGATCGAGCATCCTCTTGCCGGAGTCGTGCCGGGACTGAATTACATCCTCAATATGCCGGATGAACCTGCATCGGGATGCGGGCAATGTGTTCGGGTGATGCAGGATGGCCTCGGGGCCAGCCAGAGACTCGTGGTGTCCCCCGCCCATCAGGACGAAGGCATTCTCCATATGCCCGGCGGGCAGTCCGGGCATCCATTTTCGCCGCACTATCAAGATCAGCACCATCACTGGAACAATGGGACGCCGCTCCCATTCTTGGCCGGAATTCCGGTCCATACGCTGATCCTGGTTCCCCACTCACAAACCACACAGATGGTTGCCGGACAGAAACGGATATCCGGTGAACATCAATTACACCAGGAGGAGAAACGATGAACAGCGAGGAACGCGAAGATACCACTGTGTATAAGGTCGTCGTGAATCATGAAGAGCAATACTCGATCTGGCCGTCCTATCGCGAGAATCCTCTGGGCTGGAGGGACGAGGGCAAAACGGGGCTCAAGGCCGAATGTCTGGCCCATATCGCGGAAGTATGGACCGACATGCGTCCGTTGAGTTTGAGAAAATGGATGGACGAGCAAGCAAGCGCACAAAAGGCGACGCCCTCATGCTGACGGTCTCACGCTCGTCTCGATGGATCGTGACTCATCGATCGGTCGAGTCCGGGCTGCGCTTGATCTGCTTCCCATATGCAGGAGCAGGAGCTTCTATGTTCCGGAGTTGGGCCGGCAGTGAATTCTTACCGGATATCGAAGTCTGTGCCGTTCAGCTTCCTGGGCGAGAAGCCAGAATCACCGAGTCGCCTGTCGGTGACATCAGACAGCTGGTAAACACGTTGCGCGAGGAATTGGAGCCCTACCTGGAGCGGCCCTTCGCTTTTTTTGGTCATAGCATCGGTGCGTTGGTAAGTTTCGAACTGGCTCGCGAGTTACGCCGGAGTGCGGGAGTCCAACCACGTCATCTTTTCGCGTCCGGTTGTCCGGCTCCTCATCTTCCTGGTTCAGAACGGATCTTTGACCTGCCCGACGACGAATTCCTTGAACGATTGCATGGATTCAACGGCACCCCGCCTGAAGTGCTCAACCATCTGGAATTGATGCAATTGATGCTTCCCGCGCTTCGTGCGGACTTCTCGCTCCGTGACCGATACCTCTACGGGGAGGAACCGCCGTTGACCTGTCCCATCACGGCATTCGGAGGGATGAGCGATCACCTTGTGGACAGTCAAATGTCGCGGGCTTGGGGACGGCATACCAAGCAGCGATTTCAGTTTTGGCTGTTTCAAGGAGACCACTTTTTCCTGAGGAACGCGCAAGAAACCATGCTCGAAACGTTGTTCTCCGAGTTGGCAACCCACGGGAGCGTACGATGAACGCCACATCTGCAGAGCGGTCCGGTGGTTCGACGAGGCCGACGCCGGCGTCTCTCAAGGACGGGGACGTACATGTCTGGTGCGCCGACTTGCGGGAACGATGGCCGGAATCCGCTCTGTACGGGTTGCTCAGCAAAGAAGAACAGACTCGCGCATCGCGCTTTGCGTTTGAGGAAGATCGTCGACGGTACGTTCACGCGCACGGCCTGCTGAGGATTTTGCTCGGGCGGTATCTCGGCCGTTCGCCGGCATCAATCCACTTCATGATCGGGCGCCACGGGAAGCCATGTTTACGGTCGGAGAATGAGACGATGCATTTCAATCTGTCACATACGCGGGCTCTCGTTCTCTGTGCCTTCGCGCGCGATCGAGAAGTCGGGGTCGATGTTGAATGGCGCGATCGTGAATTGTCGTGGCACGACGTGGCTGCGTACACCTGCTCGAAACGGGAGCAGGCAATATTGTCATCCTTGGTGGAGTCTGCGCAGGTCGATACGTTTTATTCTTGGTGGACGCTGAAAGAAGCCTACGTCAAGGCTGTCGGAGCCGGTTTGACTCTGCCCTTGAATCAAATCGATGTGGCCGGTCGGTCGGGGTCTGAGGTCGCGACTCCGGCAGACGGTGATATCAGAGATCCTCATTGGGCCATGCTGACCCTTCCCTTGTGGTCCGAGTATGCCGGAGCACTGGTGACGGAAGGTCGTGCTGCAAAGATCCGTTGTTTCCAATGGCGGTGGGATTCGGCAGCGATCCCGGTGACCGGATCAGACACGAGCTGCGGAGAACGGGAGGTCCATCATGCACACCGATCATAACAATGCCGCACCCATGTCCGTAGAAACCTGCGAAGAAGCAAACAGTCAGGTGTTTTGCCGTGTGAGTTACTTGTCACAGGACACGTTGCTTCCTGTCCTGATCAGTCCTGTGGAGACGCGGTCGTTGGCTGAATACCGGGACGTCGTCGGCCGAATGATAAGCACGTATCTTTGCACCGTCGGTGGAGTATTGTTCAGGGGGTTTCCGATCGAATCAGTGACGGACTTCGACAGGTTCGTCAGGATGATCTCGCCCGACTTGGCGTCCTATGAGTTCGGATCGACTCCTCGCTCCCAGGTGCATAACCAGGTGTATACGTCTACGGAATACCCGCCGCATCAACACATTCCGTTGCACAACGAACAAGCCTATACCACCGAATGGCCGATGAAAATCTGTTTCTATTGCTCCCAGTCGTCCTCGGAAGGAGGCTACACCCCGATCGCGGACAGCCGCAAGGTGTATCAACACATTCCGGCTCGCATCAGGGAACGGTTTATTCAGAAGGGTGTGATGTACGTGCGCAACTACGGGAACGGATTGGACGTACCGTGGAACAAGGTGTTCAACACGATGGATCGCAGGGTCGTTGAACAATATTGCCGGTCGGCCGGTATCGGGTATGAATGGAAGGCCGACGGAGAATTACGCACACGCCAGGTCTGCCAAGCCGTCGCCGTACACCCCCGGACTCTGCAAACGGTCTGGTTCAATCAGGCGCATTTGTTCCATGTGTCGAATCTGGAACCGGCCGTGAGAGAAGCGCTGCTGTCCTTTGTCAACGAAGAGGATCTCCCGCGGCAAGCCTTCTATGGAGACGGGACGCCGATCGAAACGACGGTATTGGATGAAATCCGTGATGTCTACCGCAGTCATGCGGTCCAGTTTCCTTGGCACGAAGGTGATGTGTTGATGCTGGACAATATGCTGGTGGCGCATGGACGCACGCCGTTCAAGGGAACAAGGAAAATTCTGGTGGCAATGGCCGAGTCGAACAAGGACTGACGATGAATCCGACGCATACCAATCCATGCATCATCGGCGCACCGGCGTCGGCTGCGAGTTCAACGAACGTGGATGTCTTTCCCGCGAGCTTCGCGCAGAAGCGATTATGGTTTCTTTCACAGCTGGAGCCGGACAGTGCCTCGTATAACACGGCACTGGCAGTGCGACTACGGGGTGCTCTCAACCGGGAAGCGACGGTATCGAGCCTCAACGAAATCGTTCGGCGGCACGAGATTCTCCGCACGACCTTCGATGAAGTAGACGGACAGTTGGTTCAAGTCATCGCCGAGGATCGTCCAATCGATTTACCGGTAGTGGATTTTAGCCTCAAGTCGCCGTCCCAGCGTGAGGTTTCGGCCGCCGCCGCGGCGCAGGCTGAGGCACAACGGCCGTTCGATCTTCGCCGCGGACCTGTGATGCGGGTGCGTCTGCTCAAACTGAAACCGCAAGAGCACATCTTGGTTCTCACGCTGCATCATATCGTCTGCGACGGGTGGTCGTCGCAGATACTCGCGCGTGAATTCGGAGCGCTTTACGAGGCGTTCGATGCAGGCTTATCGTCACCGCTTCCTCCGTTACCGATCCAGTACGCGGATTATGCAGTCTGGCAGCGTGGATGGTTGCAGGGATCGGTGATCGAGGAACGGCTGGCCTATTGGAAAGAGAAATTGAAAGGGAAACTGCCGATACTCGACCTGCCGACGGACCGTCCGCGCCAGGCCATCCAGAGTGACCGGGGCGCGCGTCTTCCGTTTTCGGTGTCGCGCGACATGATCGACCGGCTGCACGCATTGAGCCGCACTCAGGGTGTGACGCTGTTCATGACGCTCCAGGCCGCCTTTCAAGTGTTGCTGATGCGGTACAGCGGACTCGATGAGTTTTGCCTCGGCACCCCGGTCGCAAACCGGCCGAAGCGGGAAACGGAGTCGTTGATCGGCTTCTTCGCCAATACGCTCGTGCTGCGTGCGAACCTTTCGGGCAACCCGACATTCACCGATTTTCTGGTTCGCGTACAGGAAACGGTGCTGGGCGCGCAGGCTCACCAGGATTTGCCGTTCGAGCAATTGGTGGACGCGCTGCAGCCGGTCCGAGCGCTCAGTCATACACCGCTGTTCCAAGTGATGTTCGCGCTGCAGACCTCGCTGGCCCGAAGCCTGGCGATCACGCAGTTGGAAGTGAGTGCGATGGAGTTGGATGCGGGTGGCGCCAAGTTCGATCTGTCGCTCGACATGACGGAAGACGAGACCGGATTGGACTGCGCGTTCGAGTACAACCAGGATCTTTTTGATCAGGTGACCGTAGCCAGGATGGCAAGCCATCTGAAGCGACTCCTGGAAGGTATTGCCGACAATCCACAGGATCGTCTTCACGAACTCCCGATGCTGATGGAGAAGGAGCGACGGAAGATTCTGATCGACTGGAACGACACGGCCGCTGCCGGAGCCGCAGAAGGGCAAGTTGCTCGCCTCTTCGAAGAGCAGGTGGCGAGGTCTCCACAAGCTGTGGCGCTCTCCTGCGGCGGGGAAACTCTCAGTTACCGTGACTTGAACGACCGTGCTGATCGCATTGCTCGCGCGCTTTCGAGCGTCGGGGTCGGTTGTGAGTCCATCGTTGCGGTGCTCGGCGACCGAAGCCTCAACTATGTGGCCCTCATGATCGCTCTATGGAAACGCGGCGGAGTCTACTTGCCGCTCGACCCCGGACACCCGCCGTCACGGTGGACGTCCATCCTCGAAACGAGCCGGGCATCGATGGTTGTGACTACGGAAGACTGGGCCTCCAGGGCAAATGACGCGATCGGCCGATTGCCTGAAGCTGGGCGGCCGGGAATACTCACAGTCGAGGCCTGTCTCTCCGAGAATCCGGCTCCGGCCGATGATGGAATGGCTTGGCCGTCCTCGAAACTGGCTTATGTCATCTACACGAGCGGATCGACCGGTATTCCGAAGGGAGCAATGGTGACGGAGGGCGGTCTGATCAATCATCTTCGGAGCAAGATTTCCATGCTCCGGTTGGGTCCGAACGATGTTGTCGCGCAGACCGCCTCTCAGGGATTCGATATTTCAGTCTGGCAACTGACGGCCGCACTTCTGTGCGGCGCCAGCATCCTCGTGGTGCCTGATGAGGTGGCTCGCGATCCAGAGCAATTGCTCCGCTATGCCGACGCGCAAGAAGTGACCGTCCTCGAAACAGTGCCGGCGTTGCTGCAAGGCATGCTCGACAGTGCGGCATCGATCGGAAAGGAGGCGCCGAGGTTGGCTCGGTTGCGATCGTTATTGCCCACCGGCGAAACGCTGCCGCCCGCCCTCGTTCGCCGATGGTTTGAGCGATACCGGCACGTGCCGTTGATCAACGCCTACGGGCCGGCCGAATGCGCCGACGATGTGGCGATGGCGACGATTACGGCGCCCCCCGACGACACCCATGCCCATTCTCCGATCGGCAAACCCATCGTCAATCTCCGTCTGTATGTGGTGGACGACTGGTTGGAACCGGTCCCGATCGGAGCCGTGGGCGAACTGTGCGTGGCGGGAGCGGGGGTGGGGCGCGGCTATCTGTATGATCCGGCCAGAACCGGCGAGGTGTTTGTGCCGGATCCCTTTTCAGGTGAACCGGGCTCTCGTCTGTATCGAACCGGCGACCGGGTTCGTCATCGTTCGGACGGCACGATGGAATTTCTTGGACGTCGCGACCATCAAGTCAAAGTCCGTGGCGTGCGCATTGAGTTGGGTGAAATTGAATTGCGTCTGCAGGCTTTCCCAGATGTCCGCGAAGCGGCTGCCGTGGTACGCCAGGACCATCCGGGGCAGAAACGATTGGTCGCCTATGTGGTACCACGCGACGGGGCGTCATGCGATTCGGATGTTCTTATCCGATTGCTGCGGGAGCAATTGCCTGAGCCGATGGTCCCCTCTGCGATCGTCAGACTTGAGATACTTCCTCGTAGCGTCAACGGCAAAATCGACCGGGAGGCTTTGCCTCAACCGGAACAGGTGGCCGCCAGAGAATGGACAGCACCCCGCACGCCGACGGAAGCGCAGTTAGCGGCGGTCTGGGCCGAAGTGCTGGGGGTGGAGCGAGTCGGCGTGCACGACAATTTCTTCGAGCTGGGAGGGGATTCCATCCTGAGTTTACAGGTGATTTCGCGTGCCAAGGCACAAGGCCTGCCGCTCACACCGCGACATCTGTTCCAGCATCAGACGATCGCCGAACTGGCGGAGGCTGCAGGTGGACGGATTGAGGGAGTCGATTCGAAACCGGTGATCAAGGTCCAAATTCAGAGACCGACCGATCCGGCCCTTCTCGAAGCAGCACGGCGAGTATATCCCACAACCGAAGAGGTCTATCCGCTGACTCCGTTGCAACAAGGATTGCTGTTTCACAGTCTGTACGAACCGCAATCCGGCGTCTACATCGAGCAGCTGAGTTGCCTTCTTCGCGGCGACCTGGATCATGCCGCATTCCTCGATGCCTGGCGGATGGTGATCACGCGGTCCACCCCGCTCCGTACCGCGTTCGTGTGGCAGGAACTCGACAAGCCCGTGCAGGTCGTGTTGCCGGCCGAGGCGCCGCCCATTATCGAACTCGATTGGCGCGACGCAGCCGAATCAGAGCAGAGACGACGACGACAAGAATTCCTCCGGAACGATCGACTGACGGACTTCGACCTGACCAAGCCACCGCTGATGCGCCTCGCCTTGATCCGTGTGGGAGATGACGCACGCTATCTGATCTGGACGCATCATCACATCGTCCTGGATGGGTGGTGCCTTCCCATTATTCTGGGCGATCTATTCGCCTGCTATGCCTTCATCAAAGGTGGGCCAGAGCCGGGCGAGCCACAGTCGCAACCGTATCGAGATTATGTCGAGTGGATTGTCTCGCAGGACCAGACAGCGGCGGAACAGTATTGGCGTAAGACTCTGTCAGGCATCACCTCAGCCACGCCCCTTCCAACGGATCGCTCACCGGACGCCGCGCAGACGGATGCCGGCTACGGCATGCATCGACTGACGATCTCAGCCGCCAGGACTTCTGCCATCCATGACTTCGCCTCTAAAGAGCGCATCACGGTCAATACTCTGCTGCAGGGAGCTTGGGCGTTGTTACTGAGCCGTTATTGTAGCGAAGAAGACGTGTTGTTCGGCACGACGGTATCGGGGCGCTCCGCGGATGTCCCGGGTATCGAGACGATGCTCGGGCTCTTCATTAATACCTTGCCGCTCCGAGTCACCGTGTCACCGGACGCCCTTCTGCGGGATTGGTTGCGAGGAATGCTGCAGCAGAACGCCGAGCTGCGTCAATACGAGCACACCTCGCTCGCGGAGATTCAGAGCTGGAGTCAGATGCCGCGCGGCACTCAACTATTCGATAGCCTTCTGGTCTTTGACAACCATCCGACCGACCGTACTCTGGATGACGGTGGTGCCGGTTTGAGCGCGCATGATGTCTATTTGGAAGGCCAGACCAATTATCCGTTGACCGTCAACGTCGTGCCGGGCGAATCGCTCTCGTTCCTTCTCTCCTATCAGCAGAAGCGCTTTTCTTCTGAACGCGTGCAACGTATCGCAGCACATCTGGACGTGGTGCTGAACCAGTTGGTCGCGCGGCCGGACTTGCGTCTCTCGGCGATCGAGATATTGGGGACGGGAGAACGGCGGCAGGTGGTAGAGGAGTGGAACACCACACGACGCGCGTATCCGACAGACGCGACCGTGCCGGAATTGATCTACGAGCAGGCACAGCGTGCACCGGCAACGACAGCGGTACGGCTGGACGAGCAGGCGCTGAGTTATGACGGACTGTGGCGCCGGAGCGCAGTGCTGGCAGCCGAGTTGCGACGACAGGGCGTCGGGCCCGATGTGCTGGTGGGCATCTGCGCCGAGCGGTCTCTGGAAATGGTCATCGGTCTGTTGGCCATTATGCAGGCCGGCGGAGCCTACGTGCCGATCGATCCGAGTTATCCGGCCGATCACATCGCCTATATGTTGGCTGACGCGGCGCCGTCGGTGCTGCTGACCCAACCGGCTCTGCGGGTGCGACTGCCGCCGTTCGCCGGAGTATGTCTGGAATTGTCCGCCGCGACGCTCGATGAATTTGAACCGGCGGATCTTCCGCCGTCACCGGTACAGTTGAACCATCTGGCCTACACGATCTATACGTCCGGTTCCACCGGGCGCCCCAAGGGGGCGTGCAACACGCATGGTGGATTACTCAATCGGCTGCAGTGGATGCAGGAGTATTTCAGCCTCACGCCGGCAGACCGTGTGTTGCAGAAGACCCCGTTTAGTTTCGATGTGTCGGTGTGGGAGTTGTTCTGGCCCTTGATGACCGGCGCGGAGTTAGTGCTGGCCCTGCCGGATGAACACAAGGACGGATTGCGGCTCAAAGAGCGGATCGTCAATCAGCAGATCACGACGATGCACTTCGTCCCGCCGATGCTGCAGGCGTTTCTGGAGACGCCCGGAGTGGAGGTCTGTGCCGGCACGTTGCGGCGTATCATCTGCAGCGGGGAAGCGCTGAGTGACACGGTTCAGCGGCAGTGTTGGAAACGGTTGCCGGGCGTCGAGCTCCACAATCTCTATGGGCCGACGGAATCGGCGATCGATGTGACGGTGTGGTCGTGTGATCCGATCGCGCCGGCCGATCCCATCCCGATTGGGCGACCGATCGCCAACACCCAAATTTATGTTCTGGATCGACGAGGCGAGCCGGTTCCCATCGGCGTACCGGGTGAAGTGCATATCGGCGGCGTGAACGTAGCGCGGGGCTATCACCGGCGACCGGCGTTGACGGCGGAGCGATTCGTGCCGGATGCGTTCAGTGCGGAGCCGGGTAGGCGGGTGTACCGGACGGGAGATCTCGCTCGGTATCGCCCGGATGGCCCCATCGAGTATTTGGGCCGGCTGGATCATCAGGTGAAAATCCGAGGAGTCCGCATTGAACTGGGCGAGATCGAGAGCTGCCTGCTCCACCATCCGGCTGTGCACGAGGCCGTCGTTGTGGCACAGGAGAGCACGGCCGGACACAAACGGCTGGTCGGCTACGTGGTGCCTCGGACTAGTCACGAGCTATCGGGTGAGGCCCTACGGGAATGGGTCGGGGCGCGGCTCCCGGAGGCGTTCGTCCCGAGCGTCGTGCTGACGCTCGAAGCCCTGCCGCTGACACCCAACGGCAAAGTCGACCGCAAGGCGTTGCCGATACCCGATCTGCAAGCGTTGCGGAGTCAGGCGTACGAAGAGCCGGTCACGGAATTTGAACGAATCCTGGCGACAATCTGGGCAGAAGTGCTTGGCCAGCCGCGCGTGGGCCGGCTCGACAACTTCTTCGAGCTCGGCGGCGATTCGATCAATACGCTGCAAGTCTTGGCACGCGCCCATCAGCGCGGCATGAAACTCACCCCCAAACAACTGTTCGAGCATCCGACCGTGGCCGCCGCCGCTGGAGTGGCGGTGCCGGCTGAGGTGCCGGCTGAAGAAGATACGCAGGCCGAACGGACGGGGGGCAACGGGCTCGTGGGCATCGAGCTGTCCGACGAGGACATGAGCAACCTGCTGGAAGAATTGAAATAGGTGACGTAGTGGCGAAGTCCGCATTACCGGAACATATCGACTCGATCTATCCCCTGTCGCCGATGCAGGAAGGGATGCTGTTTCATACGCTCATGAATCCCGGCACCGGGATTTATTTGATGCAGAACCGGTATCTGCTCGAGGGCGACCTGAACTACGACGCCTTCGTACGCGCGTGGGAATTGGTGTTCGACCGACATCCGGTGCTTCGCACGTCGTTCGTGTGGAAGAGCCAGAAGCGTCCGCTGCAAGCGGTGCACAAGCGGGTGGATGCCCCGATCGTGTCGCTGGATTGGAGAGGGCAGACTCGCCGCGAGCAGATCGCGAGGCTGGACACCGAGCTGGCAGCCGAACTCCGGGAGGGATTCGATTTCGCCAAGGCGCCGCTCATGCGGCTGTGGCTGATCCGACTGGCCGACGACTGCTATCAGTTCGTCCACAGTTTCCATCACATCCTACTCGATGAATGGTGCATTTCGCTCCTCTTGATGGATTTCCTCGCCCACTACGGATCGCTGGTGCGCGGTGAGCAACTCACGCGCGAGAAACCGCGACCCTATCGCGATTACATCGCGTGGCTGCAAAAACAAGACATCAACGCCGCGGAATCCTTCTGGCGCGGATATCTTCAAAATTTTCCGACGCCGACGCCGCTGCCGTACGATCGGTTGCCCGAAGGTCTTGCAGATCAGAACGAGGATGCGGCGGATCACTGCCTGCACTTGAGCGCCGACACGTCAGCGACGTTGCTGAATCTGGCCCAGCGCCATCGCCTGACGGTGAACACATTCTTCCAGGGAGCGTGGGCACTGTTGCTCAACTACTACAGCAGCGAACGTGAGGTCCTGTTCGGTGTGACCGTGGCCGGCCGGCCCACCGAATTGCCTGGAGTCGAGTCTATCCTGGGCCTATTCATCAATACCCTTCCACTTCGAATTTCCATGCAACCGGACCGTTCTCTGATGGACTGGCTCAAAGATCTGCTGGCCGAGAACGTCCGGGTGCGGCAGTACGACTATGCGCCGCTCGTGCAGATGCAGCGATGGAGTGAAGTGCCGAGAGGGGAGGCGTTATTCCACAGTCTGTTCGTGTTCGAAAACGCGCCGGTCGATCCGGAACTCTGCGAGGGACGAATCATTTTCAAAGCGGAGGAGGAGCAATACCGGGTCCACACGAACTATCCGTTGACCGTCATGGGATGGCCGGGACGAGAATTGGGGCTCAAGATTTCCTACGATAAGCGGCTGTTCGATGCCGAGACGACAGGCCGCATGATCCGGCATCTCAAGACGCTGCTCGAAGCGATGGCTGAACGGCCGACTGCGCGGCTTGCAGAACTGTTGCCGCTGAAGCAGGACGAGCGAAACGAACTGCTGACTGAATGGAATCCTGTCTTCAATATCTCCGGTGAGAATGAGTCCGATAGCTTGCCTCAGCTGTTCGAGAAGCAGGTCGAGCATCGTCCGGACTCCGTCGCGGCTCAGTGCCTCGACGAGAAGGCCACTTATCGTGAGCTGAATCGGTGGGCCAACCGCGTCGCGCATGTGTTGGCCGAGGCGGGTGTGGGACCCGATACGATCGTGGCGCTGTTGGACGATCGTGGTCTCAATCTCTTGACGATGATGGTCGGTGTGTTCAAGACAGGCGGAGCCTATTTGCCGCTTGATCCGCATCACCCTGTGTCGCGTCTCACGCAAATTCTGAAACTGAGTCGTTCGCCGATCGTACTCGCGTCGCGCAATTATCTCGCGCGACTGCAGGAAGCGATTGCACCGATCGATGACACGTCACGTCCCCGGCTCATGGCGATTGAAGGGATGCTCGATGGAGCCGGTCGTGAAGATAATCCGGGATCTCGAGGACAATCCGACCATCTCGCCTATGTCATCTATACCTCCGGTTCAACCGGAGTGCCGAAGGGAGCGATGGTGACGAGGCGGGGGATGCTCAACAATATTCGGAGCAAAGTATCGGGGTTGGCGTTGGGACCGTCCGACATCATTGCGCAGACTGCGTCGCAATGTTTTGACATTTCAGTCTGGCAGTTCCTGACGGCACTGACGTGTGGCGCCCGGACCAGTATCGTTCCAGATGAGACGTCACGCGACCCTTTTCACTTGCTCACCCATCTCGAACGAACGGACATGACGATCCTCGAAACCGTACCGGCGCTTCTTCAGGGCCTGTTGGAAGCGGCATCGGAAGCGGGGTCCGATGCCGCGCCTCGGCTGCACAATCTGCGGTGGGTCCTGCCGACCGGCGAAGCTTTGCCGCCGCCCCTGTGCTGCCAATGGCTGGCCCGGTATCCGGCAATACCATTATTAAACGCCTATGGACCTGCTGAATGCGCCGACGATGTCGCCGTTCATCCCATCTTTGAACCGCCGGCAGCCGACATCACGCATATGCCGATCGGCCGCCCGATCGAACACACCCGCTTGCACATTCTCAATGCCTGGCTGGAGCCGGTGCCGCCCGGAGTCCCTGGAGAATTATATGTAATTGGTGTCGGGGTCGGCCGCGGGTATTTACAAGATCCCGCTCGAACGGCCGAAGTCTTTCTGCCGGACCGATTCGGATCGGAGTCCGGCGCACGGATGTATCGGACCGGCGATCTGGCCCGCTATCGCCGGGACGGAGCCATCGAATTCATCGGGCGAGTCGATCAGCAGATCAAGCTCCGCGGGTTTCGGATCGAGTTGGGCGAGATCGAAACGCATCTGTTATCGAGTCCGCTCGTACGCGAAGCAGCTGTGCTGCTACATACCGACGCGCGGGGCGAGAAACGATTGGCGGCGTATCTCGTCGGACATGAGGAAAAAGACCTGAGTGTACCGGCGTTGCGCGATCTCTTAGCGTCGCAGCTGCCGGAGTACATGGTGCCGACGGCGTTCGTACCGTTACCGGCGTTGCCGCGTACACCGAACGGCAAGATCGATCGCCTCACATTGGCGGCGCTGGATCTGGGCGATCAGTTCGCTCGCCCCTATACGGCACCACGCACGGCGACGGAAGAAATTCTGTCAGGCATCTGGTCCGATGTGTTGGGTGTCGAGCGGGTCGGCGTGCACGACGATTTCTTCGAGTTGGGCGGCCATTCGCTGTTGGCGACTCAGATCATGTCGCGGCTTCGCAGCGCGTTCCATATCGAGCTGTCGCTGCGGACCGTGTTTGAATCCACGAGCGTCGCGGCCTTGGCCGCAGCCGTTGATCGTGCTCGAAAAGAGGGTGCAGCCGGCCAGGCGCCCCCGTTGGTGCCGGTCGCACGCACGGGTCCGCTGCCCACATCTTTCGCGCAGCAACGTCTCTGGTTCCTTGCGCAACTGGAACCGGAAGGATGGTCGTACAATCTCCCATTCGGCATCCGTATCAAAGGGCCCGTGGATGCTCCTGTACTTCAACAATGTTTTGCCGAAGTGACCCGGCGCCATGAATCGCTTCGTACAACCTTTGCCATCCGAGAGCAGGATCCAGTGCAGGAGGTGGCGGCACACCTCGAAATCGATCTGCCGATTGTCGATCTGTTGGAGCTCCCCGACGATAAGCGTGAAGAGAACGTCCAGCGCTTGGCCGAGACACATGCGCATATCGTCTTCGATCTCAGCCGCGGCCCCTTGTGGCACGCCAGGCTTCTTCACGTGCGGACCGAGGAGCACGTTCTCCTGCTCACGCTTCATCATGTGATTGCGGATGGCTGGTCGATGAACATTTTTCTTCAGGAAGTGCTCTCTCTCTACGCGTCGCTCGTTTCAGGTGAGCCATCGCCGCTACAGCCGTTGCCAATTCAATACGCCGATTATGCTCAATGGCAGCGGAAGACATTGCAGGGAGACGTGTTGGAGCGGCAGCTCACCTATTGGAAAGAAGTCCTTGCCGGTGCGCCAACTGTGCTCTCGCTTCCGACCGATCATCCGCGGCCTTCGGTGGAACGCCATCGGGGTGCCCGATTTGAATTCGAGCTGCCTGCCGACTTACTCGAACAGTTGAAGACCATGAGCCGCCGTCACGGAGTGACGGTGTTCATGACGCTCCTCGCGGCGTTTCAAGTGTTGTTGTTCCGCCATACCGGCCAGTCAGATCTCTGTATCGGAACTCCGATCGCCGGACGCACCAGACTGGAAACCGAGTCGCTGATCGGACTGTTCGTCAACACACTGGTGTTGCGGACGGATGTATCCAAGGTGGTGAGATTTACCGATCTGTTGGATCGCGTGCGGGATGTGGTATTGGGGGCGCAAGCGCATCAGGATCTTCCGTTCGAGTATCTCGTCGATGCGCTACAGCCCGCCCGCGATCTCAGCCGCTCTCCGTTGTTCCAAGTCATGTTCGCACTGCAGACACTGCCGGGAGAAGACATCAGCGTACCAGGAGTTGAGATTTCGAGCTATGACGTGGATCCCGGAAGCGCCAAGTTTGATCTGTCGCTGGAAATGACATTGGAATCTGCGGGACTTCATGGGTTCTTCGAGTACAACTCGGACCTTTTCGATCGCGAAACTATCAGACGACTGGACACTCATTACAGACACGTGCTCGACCAAGTTGTCGCGCAGCCGGAGGCGGCCCTGTCGGGGATCGAGGTGCTGGGGGCGGAAGAGCGGCGGCAGGTGGTGGAGCAGTGGAACGCGACACGCCGAGCGTATCCGACAGCGGCGACCGTGCCGGAATTGATCTATGCGCAGGCGCAGCGCACACCGGCCGCAGCAGCCGTCCGGTTCGACGAGCAGGTGCTGAGCTATGGCGCGCTGTGGCGCCGGAGCGCAGTGCTGGCAGCCGAGTTGCGACGACAGGGCGTCGGGCCCGATGTGTTGGTGGGCCTCTGCGCCGAGCGGTCGCTGGACATGGTCATCGGCCTGCTGGGCATTCTGCAAGTCGGCGGCGCGTACGTGCCGATCGATCCGAGTTATCCGGCCGAGCGCATCGCTTACATGCTGGCTGACGCAGCCCCCTCCGTGCTGCTGACACAACCCGCTCTGCGGGGGACACTGCCGCCGTTTGCCGGAGTCTGTCTCGACCTGTCCGCCGCGATGCTCGAGGAATTTGAACCAGCGGATCTTTCGCCGACCCCAGTGCGGTTGGACCAGCTGGCGTACACGATCTATACATCCGGCTCCACCGGGCGCCCCAAAGGAGCAGGCAACACCCATGGCGGATTACTCAATCGGCTGCAGTGGATGCAGGACTATTTCAGCCTGACGCCGGCCGACCGCGTGTTGCAGAAGACGCCGTTCAGTTTCGACGTGTCGGTGTGGGAGTTGTTCTGGCCCTTGATGACCGGTGCGGAGTTAGTACTGGCGCTACCAGACGAACACAAAGACGGAGTGCGGCTCAAAGAGCGGATCGTTGGGCAGAGGATTACGACGCTGCACTTCGTCCCGCCGATGCTGCAGGCGTTTCTGGAGACGCCCGGAGTGGAGGTCTGTGCCGGCACATTGAAGCGCATCGTCTGCAGCGGAGAAGCACTGAGTGCCGCGGTTCAGCGGCAATGTTGGGCGCGCTTGCCGGGGGTGGAACTGCATAATCTCTATGGGCCGACGGAAGCGGCGATCGATGTGACGGTGTGGTCGTGTAATCCATCCGCGCCCGCCGATCCCATTCCGATCGGGCGCCCCATCGCCAACACCCAGATCTATCTTGTGGATCAACGAGGCGAGCCGGTTCCGATCGGGGTCCCAGGGGAACTCCACATCGGCGGGGTGAACGTGGCACGGGGTTATCACCGGCGCCCGGCGCTGACGGCGGAGCGGTTCGTGCCGGATGCGTTCAGTGCAGAGCCGGGGGGGCGGGTGTACCGGACGGGGGATCTCGCGCGGTACCGGCCGGATGGGGCCATCGAGTATTTGGGACGGCTGGATCATCAGGTGAAGATTCGAGGCGTGCGCATTGAGCTGGGCGAGATCGAAAGCTGCTTGCTCCATCATCCGGCCGTGCACGAAGCCGTCGTTGTGGCACAGGACACTGCATCGGGACACAAACGGCTGGCCGGTTATGTGGTGCCTCGGGCGGGGCACGAGCTCTCGGAGGAGACGCTCCGGCACTGGGTCAGCGCGCGACTCCCGGAGGCGTTCGTCCCCGGCGTCGTGCTAGTGCTCGACGCCCTGCCGCTGACGCCCAACGGCAAGGTCGATCGCAAGGCGTTGCCGGTCCCCGACCTGCACGCGCGGCGGAGTCAGGCATACGAAGAGCCGGTCACGGACTTTGAACGGATCCTGGCGACGATCTGGGCCGAGGTGCTCGGCCAGCCGCGCGTGGGCCGGCTCGACAACTTCTTCGAACTCGGCGGGGATTCGATTTTGTCGTTGCAGATCATCGCGCGTGCCAAACAAGCTGGATTGATTCTGACTCCCCGCCAATTGTTCCAATACCAGACTCCGGCTGAACTCGCAGAGGTTGCGACACAGGAAGCCGCGCAGACGGAATCCAGTCTGATTATGCTTCCCCCCGAACAGGGACCGGTAACTGGCGATGTTCCGCTGACGCCGGTTCAGCATTGGTTTTTTGAGCAGAATTTGATTGAACCTCACCACTGGAATCAATCGATCCTGTTAGAGATCAAACAGCCGCTGAATCATCAGGCGTTGGTCAACGCGATGCAGGATCTGGTGCGCCATCATGACATGTTACGCGCTCGATTCGATCGAACCGAGCATGGCTGGCGGCAGTGGGTGGAGCCGGAAGCGAATGTGGACGTTCATCGCGCTGATCTGTCGGCCTGGTCGACGAATGACTTCATCGAGCAATTCGAGGAGCTTGCCGAACAGTGGCAGACTCGGTTGCACCTGACAGACGGCCCGCTTTTACGGATCGTCTGGTTCGATCGGGGGCCGAAGGCAACCGGCCGGCTCCTCGTCGTCGTGCACCATCTGGTGATGGACGGTGTTTCTTGGCGCGTCCTGCTCGAGGATCTGCAGCAGGTCTATCTGCAACGGCTCCACAGTCAGACTTCGCAGTTGGCAGCCAAGACGACCTCGTTCCAGCAATGGGCCGTGAGGCTGACCGAACACGCGCAATCGGAGGCCTTGTCGACTGAGGCGTCCTATTGGTTACACGACCTTTCCGACTCGGTTCAGCCGCTTCCCGTGGACGAACCGGACGGCATGCGAACCGAAAACTCGGTTGGGGCTGTGACCGTCACGCTTGAAGCGGAACAGACCCGCGCTCTGCTGTACGACGTAGCCGGAGCGTATCACACGAGGATCGAAGATCTGTTGCTCACGGCGCTGACGCGAACGATCACCGAATGGACAGGATGTGCCGAGACCTTGATCGACCTGGAATGGCACGGGCGCGAAGATCTGTTCCCTGACCTCGATCTGTCGAGGACCGTCGGATGGTTCACGGCAATTCATCCGATGCTGCTGCGCGTAGAAGGGCAGGACACCGGCGACGACGTCAAATCGGTTAAAGAGCAACTGCGGAGGATTCCCGGTCGTGGCGTCGGATATGGCGTTTTGCGGTATCTGCTCAAGAGCGAAGCTGAGACTGCATTGCGGCGACGTCCAGGCGCCGAAGTCTGCTTCAACTATTTCGGTCAATTGGACCGTGCAGTGGCCGAACGGTCGATGTTCGACTTGGCACAGGAATCGGTCGGCAAAGAGCATGGGCCGGACAATCGGATGCCGTATGAGCTGACCGTGAATGCGGAGGTGCTTCGGGATCGGCTGAGCCTCACGTGGAGTTACAGTCGAAACCGCTATCGACGGACGACGATTGAGCGTTTAGGACATGCCTATGTCGATCATTTGCATACCCTGATCACACATTGCACGTCTTCCGAGGCGGGTGGCTATACGCCGTCCGATTTCCCCGACGTCGAGATTGAGCAGGATGTGTTAGACACAATATTGGAAAGAATGGATGAGAGCCATGCGAGATAAGAGTCAGATCGAAGCCATGTACTATCTGTCCCCGCTCCAAGAGGGACTCTTGTTTCATCGGGTCGCCGAAGGAGAAGCCGATCCCTACTGGTATCAATATGGGTATCGCCTGCAGGGTGATCTGCAGGAAGACCTGTTTGTCCAAGCTTGGCAAGAAGCGGTCCGTCGGCATGCGATTCTTCGCACGGCGTTCATCTGGGAGGGGGTCGAGCGGCCGTTGCAGGTTGTGCGGCGTGATGTCGATATGCCCATTCATCGGCACGATTTCCGTGGGCTGTCCGTGTCCGATCGGGAGAAAGCGGTCGAAGCACTTCTCATGAAGGACCGGCAGGACGGCATGGATTTTTTGGTGCCGCCATTGATGCGATTGCATTTGGTCGCGACGTCGCAGGGCGAGTGGTATTTGTTCAACAGCCATCATCACATCCTTTTGGATGGATGGAGTATGTCGCTGCTGCTCCAGGACGTGTTGTCGATCTACGGTCTGCTCCGGAAAGGCGGCACTCCTCGGCGTTGTGAGTCGCGCCCCTATCGTGAGTATATTGCATGGAGAAATCGTCAGGACGAGCGGGCGGCGGAGGTCTTTTGGCGCACCCACCTGGCCGGATTCCGCACTCCGACCACACTGGCTTTGCCCGGATCGGACGAGCTCGAGACAGACGAGCGCTTGCTCTATGCGGAACAAGAGACACGAATCGATCCGTCGCGTTGGAAGATGATGCAGGCCTTCGCGCAGAAGCAGCGAGTGACGATCAATACCCTCATTCAAGGCGCGTGTGCGGTGCTGCTGAACCGGTACAGCGGCGAGCGGGACGTGCTGTTTGGGGCGACGGTATCTGGAAGACCCGTCGAGCTTGCGGGATCGGACAACATGGTCGGCCTCTTCATCAATACGATCCCGGTGAGAGTCGCAGTGGCCGGCGATCAGACAATCGCGGAGTGGTTGAGCGCATTGCAAGTCCACAACAGTACAATCCGCCAGTACGAGTGGACGCCGCTGACCAAGGTCCAGCGTTGGAGCGAAATCGCAGCCGGCCGGCCGCTGTTCGACACGCTGGTCGTCTTCGAGAGCTATCCGGAACAGGGAGGCGAGGGGCCCGCGACCGGATTGACGATCAGTTCCCTCAAGACAGGGAGGCATGACGGAACGGAACAGGGCCCCATGCTTACGACCGGCCGGAACAATTATCCGCTCTCCCTCATGGTTGAACCGGGTGAAGAGTTGCGACTCATCGTCTCCTATGCTCGCCGTCGGTTTACGCATGCCAGTGTCCGCCGGCTGTTGAACGATGTCACGACCTTAATCGATTGCATGATGGCCTCGCCGACCGGCCGGCTGTTCGAACTGTCCCTGGCAAAGCACGCCGAGCGGCGGCTGTCCCCACAATCATCCGTATCCACTCTGCCTGCTCCGGCGGCGTGCATTCACGACGTATTCGCCGACTATGCGCACAAAGATCCGGATAGGATCGCGGTCGCCTACGAGGGGGACTCGTTGACCTATCGTGAACTCAACACGCGCGCGGACTCATTGGCATCCATTCTGCGCACGATGGGAGTCGGGCCGGAAGCGCTCATCGGAATCTGTATGGATCGGTCGCTGGATATGATCATCGGGCTCTTCGCCATCCTCAAAGCAGGTGCGGGATTTGTGCCGATTGATCCCAAGCTCCCGCAAGCACGGGTCGCCTTCATGGTGCGGGACAGCGGCGCCAACATCGTGCTCACGCACTCCGCAGGGGCGGAGTCGCTCCAAGGAATTGACACGACGTGTATTCATGTGGATCGAGAATGGCCTGTCGCGCAGGCCGGAACGATCGCGACGCACCCTGCGCCGGTACGTCCGTACCACCTGGCGTATGTCATCTATACATCCGGATCTACAGGCGAACCTAAAGGAGTGTCGGTGGAACACCGGCAGCTTGTCGCCTATGTGCGCGCCGTGCTGGAACGGCTCGCGCTGCCTTCCGACGCAAGTCTGGCAACCGTGTCGACAGTGGGTGCGGATTTGGGCCACACATCCATCTTCGGGGCCCTCTGTTCGGGGCGCACCCTTCATGTGCTATCGACGGATTGGGGATTCGATCCCGACGCCATGGCGTCGTACATGCACGGCCATAGGATCGGCGTTCTCAAGATCGCGCCGAGTCATCTTGGCGGGCTGCTCGAAGCGGCCGAACCGGCCCACGTCCTTCCCCAGCATTGTTTGATTCTCGGTGGCGAGCGGGTGCGGCCCGAGTTGGTGAACAAAGTGAAGGCGTTGGCACCAACTTGTACGATCGTCAACCATTACGGCCCCACGGAAACCACGGTCGGCGTGATCGCCAATCGGTTGGACGACTGGTCCGGCGACGAGTCGGTGGTGCCGATCGGCTGGCCGCTTGAAGGAGCACACGCCTATATCCTCGATCACGATATGAATGTCGTCCCGCTCGGTGTGCCGGGAGAACTGTATATCGGAGGAGCTGGGTTGGCGCGTGGCTATCTGCGGCGCCCGGCACTGACTGCCGATCGATTCATCCCCAACTTGTTTGGAGGGCAACCAGGCGAACGACTGTACCGGACCGGCGATCGTGTACGCGAGCGAGAGGACGGGGCGATTGAATACATCGGTCGCATGGATCATCAGGTGAAGCTCAGAGGATTCCGCATCGAATTGGGCGAAATCGAAAACAGACTGCGAAGCGAAAGTGACATTGGTGACGCAGTAGCACTCGTGCGCGACGTGGAAGGCGGCTCACAACAGCTGGTGGCCTATATTACGGCGCCTGCTCCGGTCGACATCGGAGACTTGCGCAACAGACTGAGCAGGGCGCTTCCGGAATACATGGTGCCCGCGTCGATTGTCGTGATGGAATCCTGGCCTTTGACTCCCAATGGGAAAGTGGATCGCGCAGCGCTGCCAGACCCCCAGAACGCGAGGACCGGCTCTGCGGGCTATGTAGCACCTCGCAATGAGGTCGAAGCAACTCTCGCCGCCATCTGGGCAGATGTGCTGCGCATCGAGCGTATCGGTATACACGACAACTTTTTTTCACTCGGAGGAGATTCTATCCGCAGCCTTCAAGTGATCGCCAGGGCTAATCAAAAGGGAGTGAAGCTCACGCCCAAGCAGCTCTTCGAGTGTCAAACCGTCGCTGAAGCCGCAGCGGTAGCGATAGGCCCTGCAACGGCACAAACTCCGATGGACGGTTCGGCCGCATTCGCGGATCTGCCCGCACCCGCTGACACCACTCCCGTGAAATCCATGAATTCAGAAGGACCTGGAGTTTTTCCGCTTGTCGCCATGCCCCATGACGAACTGGCGCTTCTACGGGAAGACTGGGGACAGATCGAAGATCTCTATCCGCTTTCGCCCATGCAGGAGGGAATGCTGTTTCACACCCTGCTGAATCCCGGCTCGGGGATCTACCTGATGCAGCAACGATATATGTGGCGCGGCCCGTTGGATCGCGACCAATTCGTGGCCGCCTGGCACCGAGTGATTCAGCGGTATCAGATCCTGCGGACATCGTTCATGTGGAAGGATCTCCCCAAGCCACTGCAGGCGGTGCACACGACGGTCGACCTGTCGTCGGTCATCGAAGAGCTCGATTGGCGAGAGTGCCCTGAATCGGAACATGACGAACGGCTGCAGGAGTTACTGCAAGCCGAATTGACGAAAGGCTTGGAGCTGGCCAGACCGCCGCTCATGCGGATCCATCTCATCCGTCTGGAGGACGAATCGTATGCCATCGTCAGAAGTTTCCATCATATCCTGACCGACGATTGGTGTTTCTCGCTCCTCATGATGGATTTCAGGGCCTATTACCAGGCGTCTCTTCAAGGCCGTGACCTGGAGTTGCCGCCCGTCAAGCCCTATCGAGACTACATTGCCTGGCTTAAGAAACAGGATCTTGCCGCTGCGGAAACATTTTGGCGGAAGGAGCTCAAAGATTGCTCCGGGCCCACGGCCTTGGGCATTGAGCAAGCCACTGTCTCCGGCGAAGGAGACGACACGGCGGTCGACGACGTCTACATGGAACTATCGGCCCAGGCAACTGAACAGTTGCAGACGATGGCCTCACGACATCACCTAACGCCGAATACGATTCTTCAGGGCGCCTGGGCCCTGCTATTGGCCCACTACAATGGCCAGCACGACGTGGTCTTCGGCGTCACGGTCGCCGGGCGACCGACGGACTTGGAGGGAGTTGAGTCCATCGTTGGCTTATTCATCAATAGCCTGCCTCTCAAAGTAAGAATCCAGTCTGAGATGTCAGTCGCCGAATGGCTCAAAGAACTCCTCGCACAAAACTATCGGATTCGACAGTTCGAGTATGCCCCTCTGATCGACATTCAGCGATGGGGAGGCATGGCGGCGGGTCAGTCACTGTTTCACAGCTTGCTAGTGTTCGAGAACGCGCCGAAAGATCCTCGCCTTGGCGAGCAATGGGGAACGATCGACATCGCCTATGATCACGACAGGGTTCACACGAATTATCCTATGACAGTTGTGGGCTATCCCGGCCGAGAATTGGGCGTCCGCCTGTCATTTCAGACACGCTGCTTCGATCGCGAGTCGGTGCAACGGATGCTGGAGCATCTCAAGCATCTCCTTGAATGCATGGTCGCGAACCCCGAGACGCGGCTCGGTGATCTCTCGCTGATCACAGACGAGGAGCGGCGACAGCTGATCGAGAATTGGAGCATGACAAACGAGTCTCCGCTCCCGGACTACCGGTTCAACAGATTGTTCGAGGCGCAAGTGGTCAGGACTCCCGATGCCGTCGCTGCCGCTTGTCAGGGGAGAAGTCTGACCTATGCCGAATTGAACCGGCGCGCCAACGTGATCGCTCATGCGCTCCGCACTCGAGGGGCCGGTCCCGACTGCCTGGTGGCGATCTTGAACGAACGGGGTTTGGACCTGCTGCTGATGATCGTGGGTATTTTCAAAGCCGGGGCCGCCTATCTTCCCCTCGATCCCGGGCATCCGGAACGGCGCCTTGCCCAGGTGCTGGAGGACAGCCGAGCAGCGATGATCCTAACGACGAAAGGATATCTTGATCGGATTGAAAAGGCGATGGCGCTCGGTGCAGGGAGTGCGCCGGTATACGCGTTGGAACGGTTGTTGACGGAAGAGGTGGACGATTCCCATCCAGCCGTGGATGTCTCCCCGGCCAATCTCGCCTATGTCATGTATACCTCAGGGTCGACCGGCGTGCCGAAGGGCGCCATGGTGGAGCACCAGGCAATGGTCAATCATTTGCTCAGCAAAATCCCTGCCTTGCAGTTGACCGGCTGCGATATCGTGGCCCAAACCGCATCGCAATGTTTCGACATCTCGGTATGGCAATTCCTTACGGCGTTACTATGCGGCGGACGCGTCGAGATCATTCCGAGTTCGGTCGTGCAGGATCCCCGGGAGTTGTTGCATGAAATTCGTGCCAGAAACATCACGGTTCTGGAAATCGTTCCCTCGCTGATGAACGGACTTCTCGAAGAGGAGCCTCTGGCGCTTCCGTTGCGCTGGATGCTGCCGACGGGCGAGGCGCTGTCGCCAGAGTTGTGCCGGAAATGGTTCGCATGTTATCCGGCTGTGCCGCTGGTGAACGCCTATGGGCCAGCGGAATGCGCGGACGACTGTGCACTGCATACCATGATTGCCCCCGACCGATCCGAGAGCGGCTATGTCCCGATCGGGCGGCCGATTCCAAATCTTCGCCTCTACCTGTCTGGACCCGATTTGGAATTGACTCCCGTTGGTGTGGCGGGCGAGCTGTGCATCGGCGGGGTGGGCGTCGGTCGGGGCTATCGAAATGATCCTGCTCGAACTGCTGCCTCCTTCGTGCCGGATCCGTTCGCAACCAAACCGGGCCTGCGACTTTACCGCAGCGGAGATCTGGTGCGGTTCCGCTCCGATGGCATATTGGAGTTTTTGGGACGGCGAGACCATCAGGTCAAAATTCGGGGATATCGTATCGAACTGGGGGAGATTGAAGCGCGAATTCTCCACCATCCAGCCGTGCGGGAGGCGGTTGTGGTCGCGCGGGAGGATCGACCAGGAGATAAGCGACTGGTCGCCTATATCGTGAGCGAGAGGACGATGCGCGATGCGGCAAGTCTTCGAGCATTCGTCGCGGAGACGCTACCGGACTATATGGTGCCAACAGTCGTGATGTTCCTGGATGTGTTGCCGCTGACGCCAAACGGAAAGATTGATCGAAAGGCTCTTCCAATTCCGGAGGAGGGCGACCTGTCACCACGCGGCGGAGGGCCTCGTACTGCAGTTCAAGAGATCTTGGCAGGAATCTGGGGAGAGATTCTCGGAACGAAGCACGTTGGCATTCATGACAACTTCTTCGAGCTAGGCGGCCATTCGCTTCTGGCGACACAGGTCGTCTCAAGAATCCGCTCCTCCTTCCAGGTCGAACTGCCGCTTCGAAGTCTCTTTGAAGCCCCGACGGTCGAGGCGTTCAGCGCCGTCATAGAGCAGGCCTGTTCCAGTCGTGAAGGGACATCGTTGGTACCGCTGACTCCTGTCGAACGGCACGAACCGCTCGCACTGTCGTTTGCACAGCAACGGCTGTGGTTTCTGTCGCAGATGGAACCGGAAGGCTGGTCGTACAATCTCCCGTTTGCGTTACGGCTGTCCGGGACACTCGATGTCGATGCCTTGTCGCGAAGTTTCGAGCAGGTGATCGCCAGACACGAAACGCTGAGAACGACATTCCATGAAAGCGACGGCGAACCGGTGCAAGTTATCGGCTCAGGAGAAGTATTCGCCTTACAGATTGACGACCTGAGCGGGGTGCCGGAAGAGCGGAGGAATGAAACTGTACGCCGAGCTGCTTCAGTGGAGGTACGGCGGCCGTTCCGGTTGGACGAAGACCAGCCCATTCGCGCGCGGGTACTCCGACTGACCGAGCAGGAACATGTTCTACTCGTCACGCTCCATCATATCGCCGCGGATGCCTGGTCGATGACACTCTTGGCCAGCGAAATTGCCGTCTTCTATCAGGCTCGAGTAGGGCAGTCGGCGAACACCGCCGATGGACTCCCTCCGTTACCGGTGCAGTATGCGGACTTTGCCCACTGGCAACGGCAGTGGCTGCGAGGACCGGTGTTGGAAGCGCATCTGGCCTACTGGAAACAGCGGTTGGGCGTCAACCCGCCGGTGTTGAAATTGCCGACAGGTCGGCCGCGTCCGGCCGTGCAGAGCTTCCGCGGCGCGCGACATCCATTCATAGTTCCCATGGAACAAGCCGAGCGGCTGCGCATGTTGAGCCGTAAACAAGGCGTGACCTTGTTCATGACACTTCTGGCAGCCTTCAACACGCTGCTCTTCCGCACGACCGGGCAGGAAGACATTCTGCTCGGTACCGACGTGGCGAACCGCAACCGTGAAGAGACTGAAGGTCTGGTGGGATTCTTCGTGAATCTCCTCCCGCTTCGCAGCGATCTTAGCGGCAATCCCACGTTCCTGGAACTGCTGGCGCAGGTGCGGCGTACGGCTTTGGAGGCCTATGCACATCAAGATTTGCCGTTCGAAAAGATCGTGGAAACGCTGAAGCTCAAGCGGGATCTTGGAGGAAATCCGCTCGTGCAAGCGCTCCTGGTGCTGCAAAACGTCCCGCCGCCGTCCATGCAATTGCCCGGACTGGAAGTCGGCGCGCTTGAATTCGAAAGTGAGGTCGCCCGGTTCGACCTTGGGCTGTTTATGGAAGATTCCGACGAGGGCATGACCGGCCTGTGGAAATACAGCACGGATCTCTTCGACGCCGACACGATCGCCGCTCTATCGGAACGGTTCGTGACGCTGCTCGGAAGTGTCGTTGCCCATCCGGAGGCAACACTGTCCACGCTCGAGATCCTGTCGCATACAGAAAAGGAGTCCGCCATGATCGAATCCAAGCAACGAGCGGAGAATAAGTTCAAGCGATTCAAGACCATTCAGCCAAAAGCGGTGAACGTTGCTCAGAGGACGCTGGTCGAGCGGAGGTATCTCGAATCGGATCAGCTGTTGCCGCTGGTCTTGCAACCCGCGGTCGACGACGTGGATCTTGCCGCCTGGGCGCAAGACCATCGGACGAAGGTCGAACAGGATTTGCTCGCGCATGGAGCGATCTTGTTCCGCGGGTTCGCGCTCACAAGTCCCGAGGATTTTGAGCAGGTCGCGCAGGCGTTGTGTCCCACGCTGTTCGGCGAATACGGCGATTTGCCGCGCGAGAAAGCCGGACGCCACCTCTATGGATCGACACCCTATCCCGCGGATAAGACGATTCTCTTTCACAATGAAAGCTCACATCTGCATCGCTGGCCATTGAAACAATCCTTTTTCTGCGTGCAGGCGTCGCAGGAAGGCGGGGAGACCCCCATCGTGGACTGCCGGAAAATGTACGAAGGTCTGCGGCCGGAGCTTCGCGAGAAATTTACGAAACGGGCATTGATGTACGTGAGGAATTTCACCCCGGGGTTCGACGTGAGTTGGCAGGAATTTTTTCACACCGAAGACAAGTCGGTCGTGGAAGAGACCTGCCGACAGCATGGCGTCGAATGGGATTGGACATCGGACGGAGGTCTGCGGACCAGACAGATCTGTCCGGCGATCGTGAAGCATCCCAGAACGGGAGACGTCGTTTTCTTTAATCAGATTCAACTGCATCACATCTCATATTTGGAGCCGGCGGTCCGGAATTCACTGGTCGAGGTGCTGGGCATTGATCGGGTGCCGCGCAACGTCTACTTCGGCGACGGCTCTCCGATCGATGACGAGACGGCGGCGGAAATCGGTGAGCTCTATGAGCGGACCTCGGTGCGGTTCCCTTGGCGGAATGGAGACCTGCTCATGCTCGACAACATGCTCGTGGCCCATGCCCGTTCGCCGTTCACGGGTCCACGCAAGATCGTCGTTGCGATGGGAGAGATGATCAATCAACGGGACGTGCAGACGGTGAACGCCTAGCACGCTGCAACGTTCACTTCGATAATGGAACGGCCCGCGGGATGGTCACAACGACCGTGTCGACGGACTTTTTTACCATTCTGCTAGAGGCATCATGCAATCAAGCATCAACATCAAAGGATTTCGTCTTTCTCCTCAACAAAAGCGCCTGTGGGCACTTCAACAGCAGTTCGGGCCCGCCTGTGCGCAGGGGACGCTGGTCATCCAAGGTCTGCTGGACGTCGACCGTCTCGAACAGGCTGTGACTGCTGCGGTGGCCAAGCATGAAGCGTTTAGAACCCTGTTCTGCAGGGAACCGGGCGTCAAAGTCCCGCTGCAAGTGATTGTCGAGGACAGTCGGGTCATCTTGGAACTGATCGAGATTCAAGCGGAGGATGCGGCTACGCAGGCGATGACGCGGAAGGAGTTGCTGGAAGCGCATCGCCGTCAGTCGATCGATTGGGAGCGAGGTCCGCTGTTTCGCTGCAGCCTGTGTCGGCTGTCGGACCGCGAGTATTGGTTTCTCATGAGTCTGCCTGCCATGTGTGCCGATGCCCACACGCTGCGCAATCTGAGCGAAGAGATTGCCGCTCGCTACGATGCTTTGTCACAGCAGGAAGCGGATCAGGAGCTGGTTCAGTACGCGCAGTTTGCAGAATGGCAGAATGAGTTGCTCGAAGACGAGGATGCGGCCAAAGGTCGGCAGTTTTGGCGAGACATGCTGGCCGTGGCTCCAATCACCCTGCCGTTCGAGCAAACGGAAGAAGTGATCGCCGGATGGCGAAATGAGTCACTCGTGTGGGAGCTGGACCAGGACATCGTCTCATCGTTGCTGGTGTTATCTGAGCAGCGCGAGACGCCGGTCGATGCACTCATCTTGGCCGCGTGGCAAACCGTCCTCAGCCGAGTCGGGGGCCGCCGGGAGTATCTCATGGCTCTGCTCGGCGACGGCAGGAAATACAATGAGCTGGAGTCCGGGATGGGACTCTTCGCCAAATGGGTGCCGCTGCGATGCCGGATCGATCCGGATACATCGTTTCAGGAAATGGCGGCTGTAGTCGCGTCGGACCAGCAACATGCACGGGAGTGGCAAGAGTACTTCGTGTGGAACAGCGGAACGGAAGCGGACAGCCTTGCGACGACGGAGTTGGTGGGATTTGAATTCGCGACGGTAAAGCCGCTCGCGCATACCGGAGATGTCGTTTTCTCATTTGAGCCGGAGGCAGTCCGGTTCGAGCCACTCAAGCTGACCTTGACCTGTGTGATGCGGAACCGATCGATCCAGTTACGGTTGCAGGCGGATCCGGGACTGGTTCATGCGGAGGTACTTCCGATCCTCAGGGAGGCCTTGACGGCGGTACTCACCAGTTCGGCAGCGCAGCCGGAAGCCAATGTAGGGCTGTTGCCTTTGCTGGGTGGATCCCAACGACACCGGGTACTGCAAGCAGGCCAGGGTGCCCTGCGTCCTGTCTCTGCCGATCGATCCCTGCACAGTCTTTTTGAAAACCAAGCGATGGCGCGGCCCGATGCCATTGCCATCGTATGCGGCGATCACAGCATGGCCTACGCTGAACTGAATGCCAGAGCGAACCAGATTGCACACGGTCTGAATCGAATGGGAGTCGGACGAGGTGCTTTGGTAGGACTGTGTGTCGAGCGTTCGATCGAAATGGTGGCGGGATTGTTGGGTGTCCTCAAAGCGGGGGCTGCCTATGTGCCGCTCGATCCGGAGAATTCTCCAGCGCGCCTCACGTTCGAGGTGTCGCAGGCGGGAATTGCAGTGATCCTGACGCAGGAGAAATGGCAATCGCGGTTGCCTGGTTCCGGAACGTTGCTGCGCTGCTTGGATTTCCATGGTTGGACCTTCGCGAACGAGCCCTCATCCAATCCGGATCGGCCGGTTCACCCGATGCAAATGGCCTATGTGATCTATACCTCGGGATCGACCGGCGTCCCGAAAGGCGTGGCCGTCACCCATCGCGGAGTGTTGAACTACACGGATTTCATCTGCCGCGCATTACGGGCGGAAGCGGATCTGCACTTTGCAACTGTCTCGACGCTCGGCGCGGATCTCGGCAATACCGTGATCTTTGCGTCGCTCGCGTCCGGCGGCTGCCTGCATGTCATCGGCTACGACATGGCGACCGACGGACGGAAGTTTGGGGAGTATTGCGCGAAGCATCCGCTCGACGTGTTGAAGATCGTGCCGGCCCATTTTCAGACGCTGCTCGCCACGTCGGAAGGTACCGAGGTGCTGCCTCGGAGACTGCTTGTGCTGGGCGGGGATGTCTTGTCTCACGCGCTGGCGAACCACGTGACGACTGCCGGCCGTTGCCGAGTGTTGAACCATTACGGACCGACGGAGGCCACGATCGGATGCCTGACGTTTCCGTTCGAGCGCCATCATGAAACGGCGACATTTTCCGCCACTGTTCCGATCGGTCGTCCGATCGACAACGCGGAAGCCTATATTCTGGACGAGCAACTCGATCCGATGCCTATCGGTGTGCCGGGAGAACTCTACCTCGGTGGGGCAGGGCTGGCACGTGGGTATCTTGGACGGCCCGATCTCACGGCCCAACGATTCGTCCCTCACCCTCTGGCGTCCGAACCGGGCAGCCGTCTCTACAAGACCGGTGATCTGGCGCGAGTTCTACCGGATGGGACGGTGGAGTTTCTCGGACGAACCGATTTTCAAATCAAGCTCAGGGGTTACCGCATCGAATTGGGCGAAATCGAAGCGCGTCTCACCGAGCACTCGGGGATTCAACAAGCGGTCGTGACAGCGCGTGAGACTCAAACTGGCGAGAAGTATCTTGCCGCTTATGTCGTGCCGCGCGATTCCACCGATGAGCCGGCAGGATGGCGTGAGTTTTTGAAGGAGCGTTTGCCGGACTACATGATCCCCACCGCGCTGGTCTGTCTGCCGGCGCTGCCGTTGAATCAAAACGGAAAAGTCGATCGGGCGCTTCTCCCGGATCCTGAAGCGTATCTGGCGTCGAGCCGCCGTTATGTGGCGCCGCGCAATCCGACCGAGGAAATGCTGACGGGCATCTGGGAGACCATTCTGAAACGGGAACGGATCGGGATTCATGATAACTTCTTCGATCTCGGTGGACATTCGTTGCTGGCAACGCAAGTGATGGCCCGTGCGCGCTCGGTCTTTCATGTGGAACTGCCGCTGCGGACACTCTTCGAGGCGACGACGGTGTCCCAACTGGCCGAAGCCGTAGAGTCGGCCCGTCTTCAGGCCGGAGGCATGAACGTACCACCCGTGTCCATAGTGGAGCGGAACGGGCCGGTTCCGCTGTCCTTCGCCCAGCAGCGTCTCTGGGTGCTGACGCAACTGGAACCGGATGGGGCGTCCTACAATTTACCGATCGCGCTGCGACTGTCAGGGACGTTGGATGCTGCGGCCCTGGAACGAAGTGTCAACGAACTGATCCGTCGTCACGAAGTACTGCGGACCACCGTCTCGCTGTCGGATGGACAACCGGTCCAAATCGTGATGCCGACGTCGACGATGTCGCTGCCTCTTATCACGCTCGACCATGTAATCGGAACCGAGCGGGAGGCGGCCGTCTTACGACTTGCAACCGCCGAAGCCCAGCGCCCGTTCGAGCTGGCTTATGGCCCTATGCTGCGGGTCACGCTACTGAAACTCGATGCGGAGGAACACGTTCTTCTCCTCACGATGCACCACATCGTGTCCGACGCGTGGTCCTCGCATGTTCTGGTGCGGGAAATGACCGAGCTGTACGTCGCTCAGATTCAAGGCAGACCGGCGTCACTGCCAGAACTGCCGGTTCAATACGCCGATTTCTCGATCTGGCAGCGGCAATGGCTGTCCGGCGCGCGCTTGGATCGCCAACTCGATTACTGGAAGCAGCGGCTGACTGATGCTCTTGAGCCGCTGAATCTTCCGATTGATCATGTGCGACCTCCGGTTCAGACATCTCGTGGCGCGTCTCTGACACTCTCGTTGTCGCCTGAATTGTCCTCAGCGCTGATCGAGCTCAGCCGACGTGAGGGTGTGACGCTATTCATGACCCTCCTGGCGGGATTCTATGCGCTCTTGTTCAGGTACACAGGCCGGACTGACCTCGTCGTTGGGTCACCGATCGCCAATCGAACCCGCAGCGAGATCGAAGGACTCATCGGTTTCTTCGTGAACACGTTGGCATTGCGGGCCGACCTGTCAGGAAGACAGACGGTCCGCGAGCTTCTCGGACTGGTTCGACAAGTCTGTCTCGGCGGGTACACACATCAGGATGTGCCGTTCGAAAAACTAGTCGAGGTATTGCAGCCTGTGCGTGACGTCAGTTACTCGCCGATATTTCAAGTCATGTTTGAACTACAAAATGCGCCCACTTCCGAGTTGGCCGTTCCGGGACTCCAGATTGCCACGGTGAATGTGGAGCCGCTGACGGCCAAGTTCGATCTGACGTTATCTCTATGCGAAACCGAAGGCGGGCTGACGGCATCGATGGAATACAACAGCGATCTGTTTTCCGCCGACAGTGTCATGCGCATGCTCCGGCACTATGAATTGATCCTTCAAGGCATGGCCGCGCAGCCCGATACGACGATCGAGGAATTGCGGCTGTTAACCGACGAGGAAGAGCAACGGTTGCTGACAGACTGGAACGTGGGACCACGACTATCATTGCCGGACCGATCTTTTTCGCAACTGTTCGAAGCGCAGGCGTCGGCGACGCCGGACTGTCTAGCAGCCGTCTGGTCGAATCGGCGCATGACCTATGACGAATTGAATCGCCGGGCCAATCGGATCGCCCACGCATTACTGCTCAAGGGAGTGAAGCCTGAAACAGTCGTGTCGCTTTTAGGTGACCGAGACCCGGACTTTCTCGCAATGCTACTGGGAATTTTTAAGGCCGGGGGCATCTATCTGCCGCTCGACGCGGAACATCCGGATCATCGGCTGGTCCATATGCTCGGCGAGAGTCGCGCGCGAGTGCTGCTGACCACGGAGACCTACCGGCAGCGCGTGAAGCCGTTGCTTGAAGGGCTCGTCGAGAGCGCGATGCCGATCTTGCTGACGATGGAAGAGGTTCAGTCGTCGGTGAAATACGACGGTAATCCCGACAGGCCCTGGCACGCAGCGGAAGCCGCCTACGTGATCTATACGTCCGGCTCCACCGGAGCGCCCAAGGGAGCGATCGTCGAACATCGAGAAATGCTCAATCATCTGTGGGGAAAATTGCGGACGCTTGATTTGACCGCCGCCGACGTGATCGCTCAGACCGCATCTCAGTCCTTCGACATTTCCGTCTGGCAGTTTCTCGCTCCGCTTTTGTGCGGTGGACAAGTCTGCATCGTACCCGACGAAATCGCCCATGACCCGGCGCGGTTGCTGTATCACGTAGAAGCGGCGGGCATCACGGTTCTCGAAACGGTACCAGCCCTGCTGCAGGGCATGCTTGATATGACAGATGATGCGGATAAGCTAGGACCCGATCTCAAACGGCTCCGGATGATCCTGCCGACCGGAGAAGCGCTGCCTGCGCAGCTGTGCCGACGCTGGATCGGCCGCTATCCGTCGATTCCGCTCGTCAATGCCTATGGCCCGGCGGAATGCGCGGACGACGTAGCGTTGTATCAGATCAATCAAAGCCCGGAGGGGCAAGTCGCTTTTATGCCGATCGGCCGGCCGGTGCCAAATATTGAGCTCTACGTACTGTCACCGTCTCTAAAGTCGCTGCCGGTCGGAGTGGCTGGAGAATTATGCGTGGCGGGGGCCGGTGTCGGTCGGGGTTACCTGTTTAATTCTGCCAAAACGGCCGAAGTATTCGTGCCCCATCCCTTCGCGAAAGAGCCGGGCGCGCGTCTCTATCGGACCGGTGACATGGCCCAGTATCTGTCGGATGGCGTCATTCAGTTCCTTGGCCGCATGGACCATCAAGTAAAGGTACGGGGTTTCAGAATCGAACTGGGAGAAATCGAGTCGCAACTTCTCGAGCATCCGGACGTGTATGAGGCTGTCGTCGTGGTCAAAGAAGATGCCGGAGGGGATAAACGGCTCGTCGCGTATGTGGCGGGAGGGGCCTCTCATGAAATACTGCGCGAATTTCTGCGCGAGCGAGTGCCCGATTATATGGTGCCGTCCACTATCGTCGTACTGGCGTCGTTGCCTCGCAATGCCAACGGTAAAGTCGACAGGCGATCATTACCCGAACCCGACTTCCGGGGTTCGCTACAGACGTTCGTTGCACCCCGCACGGACATGGAAACGAGGTTGGCGCGCGAGTGGGCGGAGGTGCTTGGCCTGCCGCAAGTAGGAATTCACGACAACTTCTTCGATCTCGGAGGTCATTCGTTGAGGGCGGTGCAGCTCGTATCGCGCGTCCAGAGGATAATCGGAAATCCGATCGCGCTGCTTGACCTCTTTCAGGCCCCGACGGTGGCGGGTTTGGTGGAACGGATCTCCGGCCAAGCCGAGGCGGCGTCTTCTCCATTCGTGGTGCTTCAGGCCGGACGGGAGGGCGAGCCGCTTTTCTGTTTCGATCCGACCGGAACGCACGTTTCGGCCTATCAATCACTCGCTTATGCGTTGGGTGAAGACCGGCCTGTCTATGGATTGGCTTTGAGCTGGATCTTCTCGGAACCCTGGAATGTCCTGTCGATGGATCGGATCGCGGCACGCTACACCGCCATTATACGCGAGCGGCAGCCCGACGGGCCGTATCATCTGCTCGGATGGTCCAATGGGGGGGGTATTGCCATGGCTGTAGCCCACTTGCTTGAACGGCAGGGGCAGTCGCTCGCATTTCTAGGCATTCTGGATACACAGCCTCAGGCGACATCGGAGTCTACTGCTTCGGTCGGTGAGGAGCTGAACCATTATATACAGGGTGACCGCAAGGAAGCCTTTCTGGCCTTGCCCGATGCGGAGCGGCAAGCACTGAAAGCTGAACTCGCTCAACTGAGCGAGGAAGACCGGATTGAACATGCAATTCGATGGGCGCAAAACCGTAACCTCCTGTCTCGTGAGGAGTCCGATGCGTCCGTCGCTTCCTTGAAGGTTGCTTATGCCTTGGACCGTGAAACGGCGAAAATTCTGCGCGATGCAATGCAGGATCCCTTGCGGGCGCCGATTCATGCCTGGTGGACCAGCGCGACTCTTCGGAAGCACGGGAAAGCTCCAGTCGATTGGTCTTTGTACACGAAGGGGAGTGTGGAGGTGAGAACCATTGTGGGAGAGCATACCGATGCGGTGCAGAGTATCCAGGTTCATCAACGCATCACTGAAATATTGACAATGAAGCGGGTACGTGGCGCACAGGAGGAATTGTATGCAATACAACCCTGATAGCAGCGGAAAGTTCACGATTGTGATGAATACCTATCGGGTATTCGGGTTCTGGGAGACCATCAAAGAAGTCATCCTCTATCTCTTAAGCCAAAAGCCTCACGACGACTTCGACAAAAAATATGGTGTCGTGACATCCGGCGTCACGGAGTCCTCCGACGCTGGCATCGCCGATGAAACGGCGAGGAGTCTGGCGGTAGGTTATGTCCCGACGAGAGAGGTCGTCATTCGGCATATTCTGCAGAACACGACGAGGAATCTTGATCTCCAAGAGTATTCATTCATAGATCTAGGCTGTGGGAAAGGCCGTACCTTGATCGTGGCGGCTCAACAGCCGTTTGAGGAAGTAATAGGTGTGGAACTGTCCCCCTTGCATTGCAAGGTAGCGGAAACCAACATCGATCGGTATTTGTCGAACACCCAGAACCCCGTTCTCTGCCGAAATGTCAGGGTTAGTTGCGTCAATGCGGCGGATTTCGTGTTTCCGGACACGAATCTTCTTATTTACATGTATCGACCATTCCTAGGGCCAATATTCAAGCACGTCGCTGAGAATCTGCGTCGCTTCCAATCCGTCACGGGCCACCGGGTGCTCATTGCCTATTCCTGCCCGGTCGAGGAATTGATGCTTGAGGAATACCCAGGGTTTGTCAAACGAACCGAGTATCAAGTGATCTCAATGGACTATTCTTGGAGCTTCTGGGAGTGTCAAGCGAAAGAACCATCGGTACTTGCTCTAACTGAGCATCGCTGATTTCGTATGCTTGGCCGAACGCTGCTTGTATAACAAGATACTAACGACCCGACCCTTCTTACCCTGCCCCCGTGTCTCGGCGAACATCCAATCAAAAAAACGAGACTAACAGGTGAGGAATTGTTCAGAATAATTCAGTCAGCGGTCTAACCCTCTTTTCTCCTGTCTGATGGAGGGTAAGATAAATCAAATGCGAACCCAACGCATGTGAGTAATCCCATTAAGAGTCGCTTACTCCGGATGTACATAACAGCTCGTCTCTGGTTGGATCTTTGAAGCAGGGAAGGTGGATCATTTCACTGGACTTCAACCGGTCGGCATCAATGTATCCCAAGAACGGCAAGCCGGCTGACTAATCGACCTCCTCTGAGTTCTCACATGTTCCCAAAGGGGTTTGCCCTTCGAGAGTCCGCTATGGTATCTCACTAACATATGGAGATATCTCTATATATTGTGATACAGCTGGTCACGGAGGCGCATGCCTCCCTATTGCAGATGACCTTTGCGTCTCATGTCCGTCAGAAGTATCCCACTGTGTGAATTACACATGGAGAAGCTCAATGCTCCTTGAAGACACCGCAAGCAGGCCGAACGCGCCGACAACATCTTCAACCGCGGGAAAGCTCATCGTCGCGATGCTGTTTCTTACGGCCATCGGCGCGTTCTACTTTTTCGATCTCATGGCGTATCTCTCGCTAGATGTGCTGAAGGCCAATCGCGACAAACTCTTAACCTTTACCGAAAAGCATTACTGGTCGGCAGTGGGATTGTTCATTCTCACCTATATTACCCAGACGGCCTTCTCGCTCCCTGGCGCAACCCTGATGACGCTTACTGGTGGCTTTCTCTTTGGGAGCCTGTGGGCTGCGCTGTATGTGAACATCGGAGCGACGACGGGCGCCACTTTGGCATTTTTGGCGTCGCGGTATCTGCTTCGTAGCTGGGTAGAACAGCGATTCGGAAACCGGCTCGCAGCGTTTCAAGAGGGGTTTCGACAGAACGCGTTCAATTATCTCCTCACCTTGCGACTCATTCCGCTGTTTCCATTCTTCCTTGTAAACCTCCTTTCCGGATTGACGAGAGTGAACGCCGGCACATACGTGGCCGCAACGGCGCTCGGCATCATTCCCGGCAGTCTGGCCTATACCTTTGCCGGTCGCCAGTTGAGTACGATCAATTCCCTTGCCGAATTGGCTTCGCCACGACTGCTCCTCGCCTTCACGTTGCTGGGCCTGCTGTTTCTTATGCCTGTGGTGTATCGGAAGTGTATTCGCGATTCCAAACCTGAGTGATAACGGAGATATGTGACCCTGTCATGAAAAACATCAGCACAGGGAATGGAGATATAGATGCAGTGGTTCAAGAGAATGTTCATTGGATTCGTCATACTGGGCGGGCTCACATACCTTTATTATACGGAAGTGAAACCGACAGTCATCTTCGGTTTGCGGGAAGACTATGCTCACGCTATTTCCTATCAAAAGATCCCGGAAGGTCTGACGAGTCTGAAAGCAGAGTCGTGCGGCACGTGTCATACCGAGATTTATAATGAATGGAAGACCAGCATCCACTCCCATGCCTACGAAGATCCCTTCTTCCATGCCTATTGGACGAAGGACAAACACACGTGGGTGTGTCTCAATTGTCATTCACCGCTGGAGAACCAACAACCCACACTGATTAAGGACATCCCACGCGACCGAGTCGAACGTGCTGTCCAAGAACCGAATCCGCATTACGACCAGGAGTATCAGCAGGAAGGCGTCACCTGCGCGGCGTGTCATGTTCGAGATGGTGTGATCCTGGGGCCATTTGAGGATGCAAAGGCGCCTCATCCGACCAAGTACGATCCCATGTTTCGCACTACGCAACTCTGTTATCGCTGTCATAGTGTCGTCGGTGGACCAGCACAGTTCTACAACGGCGGGCCTTGCGGCACCTATCCCGAATACGAGGATGGGTACTGGAAGAAAGAGCGAGGCTTCATTTGCCAAAGCTGTCATATGCCGGAGATCGAGCGACCAGTTGCAAGCGGCGGCCCGGTCCGCCAGGGCCGTCAGCATCTCTGGCGAGGTGGACACGACCCCGCGATGGTCAAACGGGCCATCGACGTGAGGTTGACGGCTGAGCCGGCCGAACCAAAACCCGGCGACAAGGTTCGGGTCACACTGACATTGGTCAATGCAGGCGCAGGGCACAAACTTCCCACGGGAGACCCTGATCGCCACTTCTCGGTTGAGTTTGCGGTGGAGGATCAGAATGGCACGGTGGTGAAACAACAGTCCGACACGATGGGGCGCTGGATCATGTGGCAACCGGCGATAGTCGAGCTCTACGACAATCGGCTGATGCCGTTGGCCAGCCGGGACTATATGTTCGAGTATGAGGTGCCAAAGGACAGAACCGGGTTCAAATTGAGCACGAGGGTGCGTTACCACATACAGACGGAACGTCAACATCAAATGCTGATAGACAGGTACGGCCTTACGGCCAAAGACCCATACAATTTTATCGTGTACGAACGAGCGGTGCCCTTGACCGGCAAACTTGCAGAACATTTGCAGAATAATGGGCAGACTTCCGACGTAGCTTGCACCGCCCCGAATCACAGCTAAAAAACAATTCTCAGACATGAAGCAAAGACAAGGATTTAAATGACAAAAACGATCATTATCGTTGGCGCCTCATTTGCCGGCATCAAAGCGGCATGGGATCTTCGACATCTTCTCGGCGATTCGCATCGGATCGTGATCATTTCCGACAAACCGCGCACGACATTCCGAGCCTCGTTTCCACGAGTGTTGTTTGAACACCTCGATCTTGAAAAGATCACCATGGATCTTGTTGAGAACTTTAAAAATACCGGCATTGAGTTCATCTGCGACCCGATGATGTCTGTAGACCAGGAGAGCGATGAAATTGTTTGCCAAAGCGGGCGTCGTCATTTTGATTACCTCATCCTCGCGACAGGCGCACGCCATGCATACGAAGTCCTATCCGGATCACGCGAGTTCGCTTATTCGGTGTGCGATCCTGGAAGAATCCTGGAGACACGAGATGCTCTGATGAACTTTCATGGCGGTGAGTTTTTCTGCGGAGTGGGTGCCGGTTATACACCCTGCGATGGGCCACCGATGGAAGTTCTCATGGATCTCGATCACCACTTACGCATGGCGGGGATTCGTGAGCAGGCGCGGCTACACCTGATCAGCGACAAGGAATGTCTGTTACCCCCCGGTGGTCCAGAGATCTGGAGCTATCTGGAAGAGCTCTTCGCAAAGCGGGGAATCCTTGTCCATCTGGAGGTTGGTCTTGTTAGACTCGACGCAAAGACCCTCTACTTTAATGATGGGACCAGGCTGCCGTATGACCTGTGTGTCCTAGTCCCTCCGTACCGAGGCATTAAGGCGCTTGAAGGCTCCGGGTTGATCGACGAACGTGGGTTTATTCCCGCAGACTGGAACACGTGGCGTGCGGATCACTCCATCCACCGGAACATTTACGCCGTGGGGGATTGCATCGGCAATCCCGGTCCCAGACAAGGCCACCTTGCCTTGATGCAGGCGACGGTAGCCGCTGAGCATATTGCTTGGAGGATCAACCGGAAGGGCTCGGTGAGGGCCTATCTTCCTGAATTTCGGTGCGTCATGGATCAAGGGGGCGGCGAAGGGCTGTATCTCTATTCCCAATACATGTCGGACGGCGATGTGTTGGAAATTCAGCTGGGCACTGAGCCCTATGCATCAAAAATCCGCTTCGAAGAAATCTTCATGGAAAAGAAGGGTGACATCGGCGAACTTCATCATCAGATGGTCAAATAACGTGCTAACTGGGAAAGGGAAGGGTATTACCCTTTCCCAACCTTTCAGCTAGTCTGACTATCGGACGAAATCGGCTAATGTTTAGTGGCCATCACGACCCGACATTCAATCCGCGAGTAAGGCTATCACAACTCTCCTGAAGTGCTGATCCCTTCATAGATCCAGCTCAACCGTCCGTTGCCCTCGGCAGCTTATCACAGGACATCTCAATGTAAGGGGCGACGCTGCCGGAGGCCCTGATTTTCACTTCGAGAGTGAGCTGCACATACAAGCTGTCGAGAGGGCTTGTCGACTGTTGAAGGCTTTTCAATACGGACGTTATTTGATACATACTTCGGAGCTAACAGTCGAGGTTATCCTCCGGCTTTTTTCCGAAAATGAGAATCACAGGACGGTTAACACTTTCTCGGTAGCCCAGTCACACTTCGGGAACGGAAGGCCATGGACGTCTGCAGCCACCGGGTACGCTTCCTCTAGCTTGGTGATTTCATCCATGAGATTCTCGGCAGTGTTATTTTGATAATCTCGTCCTTATAAGTTTCCCCTCTCGCTGACAATCTTGCATCATGTGCTCGTCATCGGAGTGCACTGCTAAATGCTGACTTCTTCTATAGATCAGGCAAATGGCTCGGGAGCATGGGTACTCAGCAATCGAAGAGTATGGAACGTGACGGTCACTGTAGAGAAGTCCCTTCCTTTCTGCGGCCCCCTACCTTTTCGGTATGGTGAAAAATTCTGAACCCTCTCATAAGTGCCACTCCCGAGGGTTGTGCGAAGGTGTCGGTCGGCTCACTCGACCGAATGTGTAAAGCATGACGTGAAAGGCTGCTGCACAGAAACGGGATTGAGAGGCACGTCTGTTCAATGGGCGAGAACTAAGTGGGGGAATCCATGACACTCTTAACAATTTTTGAGGCAGCGAAGTTTTTGAGGCTGACAAAACGGACCCTCTATCAGCGTGTCGATATCCCTCGGGTTCGCTATGGGCATCGTGTCATGTTTGTCAAAGAAGATCTTGAAAATTGGGTCAGAAGCTTATGTGAGGGCGGCGTGGTGAAAGACCTCCATGAGCAAGGAAGATTGCCGAAGCCCGTTGACGGCAGACCTGGCAAGGTCTACCATCGGAACCCTTTGTTTGTGTTGCCTCGTCAGAAAGGCCTGCGATGAATATTCAGCGCATTAATACTCCCAAGGGAACACGATCGATTCTGACCTATTGGTATCGTGGAAGGCGCTATCGACCGGTCCTTGGGTATAACTTGACGCTCGATCGTGAACGAGAGAGTGCGCTCGAAATCATGACTGCGATTCATACGAATTCATTGGAGCCGGAAAGAAAGAAAGCGCCGATCCCTCTTGCTGGCCAGCCTTCAACGTTGACGTTTGCTGAGTTTGTCCCCATCTACCTGCAATATCTCAAAGCCAAGCGGCCGAAGAATGATGGGCGAAACCAAACCGTTCTGACGCACCATCTTATTCCGCATTTTGGCGACAAGAAGCTCTCGGATATCCGCCTTGAAGATGGATTGGCCTTTCTGGAAAAGCGTCGCTCTGTCCTGATCGGTCCGGACAATAAGAAACGACATGTGGCTCCAGGAACGATTGAGCGAGAGTGTGCGGCCCTGATGGCCGTGCTGAATTTAGCCGTTGATATGGACCATCTGGATAAGAATCGGCTCAAGCGCTTGCCGGTGCCTGAATATGTGAAGCGCGAGCGGATTGTTGAAGGCTGGGAGCTGCTCAAAATCCGTGATGCCGCCTCACCGAACGTGTGGCGGCTTGCGATGGCCGCGCTGCAGATCGGCCTTCGGGAGAACAAGCTGATCGAGATCCATGAAGAGTGGCTGATGCAACGAGGAGACGGCTGGTGGGTGGTTCCCTCCCCAGGCCAAACAAAAATCAAAGGGGTCCCTAAAATGGTTCCCCTGAATGGTCTGGCCTACGAGGCGTTGTTCGGAAAAACTCCACGAATCGGTGGCCGATTTTTCCATCACTGGAAAGACGGGAATTCCTTCAAGCATACCTGGATGAGAACCTGTGAGCGGGCAGGGGTGCACGATCTGCATTTCCACGATCTTCGCCATACCTTCACGACTTGGCTCACACAATGTGGCGTGGATTACGCTGTGATCCAGACGTTAAAAGGTGAACCGCTGCCTGGTTCAGCGAAGTACTACATTCACAATTGGAACGCGCGATTGCGGGATGCAGTGACACGGCTGGAAGCATTTACGAAGGCAGTTCTCAGCGGGAAAAACGATGTTCAGGTGCCAGTTACTGCCACTTGGGTGCCACTTTCCAGTGGGTCAGAATCTGTAAGTATGCGGAATGTGGTGCCGAGGGACAGAATCGAACTGTCGACACCAGCCTTTTCAGGGCTGTGCTCTGCCAACTGAGCTACCTCGGCACGATACAGATGACGAACGCGGGGCCATCATACCAAGGTCAGACCCAGGACTTCCACATCTTTTGTAACTCCCTATGGTCAAGCTGATAGGGGGGCTGATGCACTCGATCACAATCTGGAATTTCTGGTATGCCAGGTCCTTTTGAGAAGGGACAGTGTATGCGCCAGACGTATCCCAGCGATATCAGTCGGGAGGCATTCGAGAACGTTCTTCCCATTTTAGAGCGGGCACGGAAGAAAACACGTCCACGTGAAGTGGATTTATACGAAGTCTTCTGCAGTGTTACCGCTGTGTTCAAAAATGGCTGCCATTGGCGGATGCTGCCGAAGGACGACGCCAACTGGCGTACTTGCCACAGCTATTTCCAGTAATGGAGTGAACTGCACAAGAACGGCATCAGCCTTCTTGCGCAGGCCTTAAAAAGAGTGGTTGGGGCGGTGAGGCAATACAATGGTCGGACCGAGAAACCCCTGCTTTATCATCGTTGATGTCCAGAGCGTCAAGGATACGGACGCCGCCGAAGAGAAGGGCTACGATGGTGGCAAGCTGGTGCCGGGCATCAAGCGTCATATCGACGTGGATACGCAAGGCCGATCACATGTGATTCACATCACGACCGCTAATGTCACTGACCGGGCGGGCGCACTTGCAGCATTCGGGCTGCATCACACCAGCCTCTCCGACGTCAACAAGGTATTAACGGATGCGAGCTATACAGGGGAGACGTTTGCCAATGGCGCAAGGACATCCTGAGGTGTCCCGTTGAAATGGCTACGCGCACAGAACTCCATACGTTTGCTGTCATTCCCAAACGCTGGAGCGTGGAACGTTCTTGCGCAGGGCTCGAAAAATGCCGCAGGCTCTGGAATAACTGCGAACGTAAACTCGAAACCAGCCTCAATATGGCCGTGTTCGCCTTTTTCGTCTTGCTTCTCAAAAATTATGAACGGGCTCTTAGTGTTGCGGGGAAAAACTTGCTGATCGTACTGATGCAATAGTGACTGCTGTTAGGCAGGAGTGACTTGAAGTTGATGAGCGTGGACCATGAGTTTTTGGCGATTCGGGACACCTACCTTGTCGAAGATGCTCGTGAGATGATGTCGGACCGTACTATCCGAAATAGATAACTGGTGGGCAATGTCTTTGTTAGACAGCCCTTGCTCAACCAGATTAATTACCTCGCGTTCGCGCTCCGTCAGTGCATCAGGCCAACCTGGTTGCCGTAGGATCGGTTTTGTCGGCACCTCGAAAGGTATTGGGAGCTCTTGATAGGTTACCGTATGGTCTCCAGTGCCGGGAGAACGGCGTGATGAAGGGCAGAGCGCCTGGATCGCGGCAATGATGACTGTGGGGGGGTGAATCTTTAGGATCACTCCGTCGATGCCGTATTCAAGCGCCTCGCGTACGGGATCCTTTTGTTCAAACCCGCTCAATAGCATCACCTTGCTGTGTGGAATGGAGTCCCGAAGTTGTTTGATCCCATCTATGGCATCTCGCTCGGTTTCTGTATCGATGATGATGACATCAGGCTGATAATCGGCAATGGCTTCAGGGGCCGCGAGGCGTTGAATAGGTGAGCCGACGATTCGGAATGTGTGGGTGCTCTCGAGAATGGTCTGCAAGCCTATCCAGATAAGAGACTGGCCGCTGATAATGGCGACCTTCGTGAATGAACCAGCGTTCACGGCCATGATTTATGTTCCTTCCGACCTTAATTCAAGCGCGTGACATGATCTTACGGATCTAGATTAAATACGTATGTTAATGTTGTAAAAAACATGCAGGTGGCATTAGCTGCTGGTTGGCATTGACAAGTTGTTGAGAAAACGTTGAGACGCTAGCTAAAAACTGCCTTGCTCTGTCCGTTTGCAGAGCTGCAATATATGAAGCATCTGCCGGTGAAGCGAACTGGGAACTCTGTGACCGTTGACTTGTTATGGCACGTGATCCGCAGCTAATCGAACCCTCATTCGCGCTTCTTACTTTGTCACCAAGAGCTAGCGACGAGCTATTTGGCCTTGTATCATAATGCCTGCCAGGTAGCCAGATCTAAATTACTAGATAATCAGATCAAAATTACCAGATAACCAAATCTAAGTTACCATATAGCCATATCTAAATTACGTACAGACGGATCTAGTTAAATATTTTCTCGATAAGTATTTGAATTTAAAAACGAAAATATTCAAATGTTCAATTGAAGACGATCGGCAATATCAGAAGTCGAGAGTGGCATGTGTTAAAAGTGTTTCACAATGAAACAGTTATTGACGTATAGCAATAACGTTCTGATCCAATTTCAGGTGATAGAAGTCCTTGTTTCTTCAGGTTTAGAGAGTCGAGTGAGCAGATGAAAAGATCTCCTCCATCCCATGTGTGTTAGTTGTCTCCCACCGCTCAGGTAGTCGTTGGCTTATCAGACAAACGTGCCGGTGAGAAGTATGTGATCGCACATAAACCAGACATATGTCCGATGGCCATGAGGCAGATGCCCCTGTATAGCTGTTCTTTAAGTTGGTGGTTGGGGATGGATGGGACTCACAGGGCGAAGCTATGTCCGCGTTTAATTCGCGACAGGAATCGATGAAACAAGAAGAAGGGCTCATCCCAAGGGACGAGTCTCTCTGGTATGCCCTTCAAACTCGCGCTCGTCATGAAAAGCAGGTTCGCGACCGGTTGGCGGCAGCTGGGATGAAGCCATTGTTGCCGTTGAGTCGGCAATACCGTCAGTGGTCTGATCGGAAAATGTTGACGACCGTGCCTCTCTTCGGCGGGTACTGTTTTGCAAATTTTTCAGTAACCAGGATCCGGAACGTCCTTCAGATTCCCGGTGTGGCCAGAATAGTTGGAACCACAAAACCAGAGCCCATCCTTGATGAAGAAATTGCTGCTTTCCAGCGGCTCTCCTGTGTCGATCGGATTGTAGAACCTTGTGACTACCTGATTGAAGGTGCATGGGTAGAAGTTGTGCGAGGGCCGCTCACAGGACTTCGTGGCCAATTTGTCAGACCAAATAAGCATCATGGGTTGGTGATTCGTGCCACACTCATTCAGCAAGCAGCATTCGTTCACATTAAGGCTGATGAGGTTGTGTCGATGCGGTGAACTTCTTATCTCTTTGTGAACTGTTAACTAGCGGTAGAGCAGACCCTGGTGGTGGCCGATTATGGCCAAGTGCGCATTGACTCGAGAGCAGAAGAAGGAAGCACTACTCAAGCTTGATGCCGGGTGCAAGGCCAGAGATGTCTCTCGTGAGCATGGTGTATCTGTGCGGACGCTGTATCGGTGGCGTGCGAATGTGATGCGGAGCCGGCAACGCGTCGATGGTAATGAGCGGTTGCGGACCCTGGAAATCGAACATCGACAATTACGACAGCGATTTGCCGAACTGACGCTTGATTACGCCACGCTCAGGGCGGCATTGATGAAAGATGTGAAAGGAGACTGTTAACGTATGAAAATTGCGGATGGGATGTCTCGCATGCAAGGAAACGTCATTGAGGTTATGAAGATTGTCGGGCATTTGGTTATCCTCGTGACGGTCTTGGGGCTTAGTGCTTGTGCCGTATCACTGCCATCGCCTGATGTTGTTGCTGAAGCCAATAGTGCAACCATGAAACAATTTCTTCTAGGGCCTGAGGATATCCTCGAAATTGCGGTGTGGAAGAGCGAAGAGCTTACACAAAAAGAGGTGGTCATCAGACCAGATGGGAAGATTGGTATTCCCTTGATTGGAGATGTGGATGCCAGCGGTCGGACGGCCGATGAGCTTGCGAGTCATATCGCCGGGCTGCTCAAGAAGTTTAAAGAAAATCCGTCAGTCTCGGTGAAGGTCCGGGAGGTCAATAGCTACTATGTGTATGTCTTGGGAGATGTGGTAAAGCCGGGCAAGTATCAGCTGAAGTCTCAGGCAACTGTGTTGCAAGCTCTCGCGATGGCAGGGGGGTTCACACTCTATGCAGCAAAGAACAAGATGCAAGTCCGGCGCACGGTCGTTGGTCAGGATGATGTCTCCAAAGATTTCACGATTCCTGCCCGGTATGATGACTTGATGTCAGGAAATGGAGCTATAAAAGACTTTGTCCTGAAGACCGGAGACCTCGTTGTGGTACCGACCAGAGCGTGGTAACGAGGCATGGGATGGACACGAGACGCGCTCAAAAGTTGCCTCACTCTGGCTACTGTCTGTGGAATGGTGATGGAGAGTTTCTCTCTGGCGTATGCGCAATACTCCTCCGTACCAGGGGCCGAGACGCAAATGATCGCGGGACCTGAGGGAAGAACGACGGGTGAATCAGCGACGACAATTATTCCATCGCTTCGATTGGCCGAGCGGTACGATAGCAACGTCTTTTTTGTGAAAGGACAGAGTCTTGAAGACTACGTGACGACGGTTTCGCCTCAGCTAACTGCAACTCATCAAAATCCATGGGTGGAGATGAGGGTCAGAGGAGGACTGACGGGTGAAGTCTATGCCAAGAACCCTGGGCTGAATTATGTGGGTGCGAATGGGATGGTCGATCTCAAATTAGATGGTGCAATGAATGCATTGTTACCTGGGTTGGGGTTGCATATTTCCAACGGTATATTTTACACACCACAGCCACCGGCATTTGCCGCCCCAGCGAGCGGGAATCAAATCTCCGACACGTTTGTGCAGGGGCTTCAGGCCAGACGTGCGAATTCTTTTTCGAACATGGCCAGCGTAGAGGCATCGTATTTCTTTCTTCCCCATGTAGGTGTTTCCTCAACGTATACGGATAGTCGATTGCGATTCGGAAAAGCATTTTCTACGCCAACGGGACTCGTGCAAAGAGGGGAGTTTATCAATACGAATTTTCAGACGTTGACCTCAGGGTTCATTGTGAGACCGTCGCCGGCTGATACGATCTCGCTTTCTCATCAGTACAGAAAAGCAACCTTTTCTGATCCTGATAGACCAGATAGAGGTTTCTCGACCCAAGGAGCGATTGCGAGCTGGTCGAAATCCATTACTCCGGAGCTAAAGATGATCGGCAATGGAGGCTTTTCCGTGTTGAGCCAACGTAGCGGCATATACCCAGTAGGTGGGGCGTCATTGGAGTGGCAGGGGACGTATACGACTGTACGAGTGTCCTATTCGAGGGCCATCAGCCCCAGCTTTTTGTTTGTATCCGGAGCGTTGGTAAACGAAGTTGTGACAGGGGCGGTGACACGTCAGATGGCTGAGCCTTTCACATTGTCGCTGAGTGCAAACTATGCCATCAATCGCTCCATACCGGATAGTTCGACTGTGCGGTTTGAGTCCTATTCGGTGACGCCGAGTGTTACCTATAAAATCGGACCGAGTCTCACGGCGTCGCTCAGCTACACGCATAGCGAGTTTCAACGAGTATTCTCGGGACAAGCCATCGAGTTTAACCGAAATATGGTCATGCTTAATTTGCTGGCCGAATGGAGATGAGTATGTACAAAGCCATCCAACCTGCGAGATCGGGTGCACAGGCTGAACCGATTTCCGTGAAGATGCAGGAATATTGGGGAATCATCGTTCGAAGGAAATGGGTGGTGTTAGCCTCCATTCTTGCTGGCATTGCCGTTGGCGTGGGGCTTTGCCTCGTACTACCGAAGAGTTATCGTTCGAGCACAGAAATTCTGATTGAGAATCAAAAGATTCCCGATGAGTATGTCAAAGGTATTGGGGTGGGTAACATTGAAGCGCGACTTGTGATGATTCAGCAACAGGTGATGAGTCGTGGACTTCTCAGCCAAATTCTCGAGGAGCACAGCTTGTATGAAGGGCTCATTCAACGTGACGGCCTTGAATCAGCTATTGAGAAATTGCGTAAGGGTATCAAGGTAGAGATGGTTCGATCCCCAGACCTCAGAAAGCAGACAGTTGAGGCGGTAAACATATCCTTTGCGGATGAAAATCCGATGACGGCCATGAAGGTGACCGCAAAGTTGGCGTCATTGTTCATTGAGGAGAATCTCAAGAATAAAGAACAGCTTGTGACAGGTGTTTCCGCCTTTCTGGAGCAAGAGTTGGAAGATGCCAAGAAGGCCTTGGAAGGGCAAGAGCAGGCCATTAGTCAGTACAAAACGAAGTATGCGGGACTTCTGCCTGAACAGATTGAAAGCAATCTGAGAGCGCTCGATCGCCTTCAGATGGAATTGAGTGCGGCGACTGATTTGCTTCATTCTCGGACCGACAAGTTAAGTTCGCTGGAACGGTCGATTGCTGAATATCAGGCCAGTGTCGCGCCAGGTGTGGAATCGGATGGCCCTAAGTTTATTCGAAAAGATCTCGATCCTCTGATCACGAGGTTGCGTCAACTTGAGCAACGACTGACCACGCTCCGAGCCGAATGGAAGGAGACTTATCCCGACATCACGGACACAAAGCAGGAAATCCTCAGTTTAAAAGAACAACTCGGTGAAAAGTACGGAACCTCGTTCGTGGATGATGCTGCCGTGGTGAATCAGGAAAGTGAGCCGACGGGACGGAAGGACTTACCTCCGGACTTCTATATCTATCTCAGGGAACTGAAGACACAGCGCAATGATCTGCTGACGGAGCTTTCCTCCCTCAAGAATCGCCGCGAGAGACTGTTGCAGCTTATTAAGGAAACGGAGCGACGTGTTGAGCAGACGCCAGTACGTGAACAAGAGCTCATGATTCTTGTCCGAGACTATGAAAATAGGCGAAAAAACTATCAAGCATTGCTGGATAAACGACTCAATGCCCACGTGGCCGTCAATATGGAGAAGCGACAGAAAGGAGAGCAGTTTCGGATCCTAGACCCAGCAAATCTTCCCAGTAAACCAGAGAGCCCCAATCATCTGCAGATTATGATGGCAGGGTTGTTGGGTGGATGTGGGTTGGGTACCGTGTTAGCGTTTGGACTTGACCATGTTAATCCGACGTTTCGGCGTCGGGAGGATCTGGAGCAGATTCCTGGCGTACGGGTGTTGGCGACGGTACCGTTGTTCACGGCAACGTCTGACCATGTTCCGGTGAAGAGACGTGCCGAACTATCGGCAAGCAAGAACGATAGTGTGGTTCGTACGCCCTCCACTAAATCTGTTCCACACGGGGGTCTGGTTGCCAAGTGGCAACCAGGCTCAATTGCGGCCGAGCAATATCGTATGGCTGCGACGAGAATGGTCCTGTCGATCGAGAAACGTCTGTCAACTGTCATTGAAATCACCAGTGCGTTGGAAGGTGAAGGCAAGACAACAACGGTTGTAAATTTGGGATATACGATCGCTCGGGACCTTGGAAGACAAACACTACTGATCGACTGTGATTTTCGACGCCCCGCACTTCACCATTATGTCAGTCTATCGGCCCGTGCGGGACTGTTGGATCTGTTGGATGGAGGAGCAGCTATCGAGGAGTGTGTCTCGATGGTCGACGAAGCCGCTTGTTCCATTATGACGGTGGGTCGGTCAAGAGGCGAGTTGAATGAGTTGGGGAGAATCGAGCAGCTCAGGGAGCTCTTGCCAGAGTTACGTACCCGATTTCAGTATATCATCATCAATACTCCCCCGGTCCTGGCCAGTGCCACAATGGGGAGTCTGGTGAGTTTGGCCGATGAGGTGGTGATGGTCATCAAAGCGGGCTCGTCCCCGCAGCACGTCGTACAGAAAGCGTTTGCACTACTTGGACTGACTGGGGAGAAGTACGCTGTGCTGAACGGAGTCGATGAGCATAGCCTTCCCCACTACTTGTATGGGTACAGCATGCCGTATGGTGGCGACCCAGCAGTTGAAGCGACGGTGGTCAGATAGTCTGCGCGTAGATCGGTGTATGTCTGGCATGTTCTTGCGGGTGTGCTGCCGGTACGGCTCAGGACCGGTGCGATTTCGATTTTTCCAGTCGAGTCTCTTCTGGTTGTCTCGTAATTCACTCAGACCTGCAAGACGACAATAACAGTGTTTCACGGACAATCCTGTTCCACAAAGGTCATTGCGAAATCATAGTCGGCTCATGTCGAGGGTTGTGGAATCGTGGTCGTTCCACAGCGCCGCATCGTTCCTTGTCCGGAGGTGTCAGGTGTCTGACGTTATAAGTGGTCCATGGCTGAATGACTTACGCAGGAGCACGAATGATGGATGCGATTGTTGATACCAGACCACCATCCGCACCGCCTCGAGTAACGCTGCATCCAGTCACCGCAGAGGAGTTGAAAAGCCGGCGGCAGGTATTAATACTTGGTCAGGGAGAATTCGCACTGACTTGTCAGCAAGTACTCATGAGTGAACCGCGCATGGCTGGACGGGTCATCGGATTTGTCAATCACTCTGACGGTGAACCCACCGGATACCCTGTGCTCGGAACCTTTGCCGATCTTCCTGAGCTGGTTGATCGATATAAAGTTGGACTCATCGCCGTATGCCTGGATGATCAACGGGCTACTCTTCCCGTGGATCTTCTACTTGATCTCAAGGTTGCCGGGATTGAGGTCATTGATGGCCATCGCTTATTTGAAAAAGTGACAGGTCGACTCTCCATTGATTCTCTCAGGCCCAGTGCGCTGATTTTCTCCCCGGGCTTTAAGCGTCATGCAGCCACTGCAGTGGCGAAACGTGTGGTGGACGTCACGATTGCCTCAGTGAGTCTGCTGACGATGGCCCCGTTCTTGCTGATTGTGGCCATGCTCATCAAGCTGGATTCTCCTGGGCCGATCTTTTACCGTCAAAAACGAGTCGGATTCCACTCCCGTCCATTCATGATTATCAAATTTCGATCAATGGTGGATGGCGCAGAGACGTCAGGACCTCGTTGGGCGGAGCAAAATGATCATCGAGTGTCGCGCGTAGGACGCTGGTTGAGAAAGTCGCGGATCGATGAAATCCCACAATTCATCAACGTACTGAAGGGAGAGATGAGTGTCGTCGGGCCTCGGCCTGAGCGTCCAATCTTTGTGGAGGAATTGCGTACGCAAATTCCGTATTACGATATTCGACATACCGTGAGGCCTGGTATTACGGGATGGGCTCAGGTCATGTTCGGCTATGCTGCCTCTCAAGAAGACTCGCATCTCAAATTTCAATATGATTTATATTACATCAAGAACCAGTCGTTTTGGCTGGACCTCAAGACGTTGGGAAAAACCGTGCGGGTTCTCATGAAGGGCGAGGGAGCCCGGTAACAAAGTGATGGTCGTGAGGCAGCACTGTGAGCGACTCGGTTAGGCCATGAAGGATCGTATTGCGAAGTCAGTATTTTGGATTGTCTGGACCCGCGGCGGCGTGCAGGTGTTGTCCTTCCTGAGTACCCTTCTCGTGATTCGCCTATTAAGCCCGTCTGACTACGGTCTGATGGCGTTAGCGGGTATGTGGACGGCAACATTATCCCTCCTAACCGAAATGGGCCTGGGCGCCGCTATTATACAATTTAGAGAAATAGACGATCGCGATCTCAATGCGTGTTTTTGGATCACGCTTGGACTGGGAGTGCTTGGCTACGGAATGCTGTATGCGATCGCCCCCTGGAGTGCGGACTGGTTTAAGAGCCCAGAGTTGACGGCAGTCCTGCGGGTCAGTGGTTTGTCATTGCCATTAATTGCGTTACGAACTGTACCGGATAGCCTTCTTCGCAAGCGACTGTTGCTGGATAAAATCTCGATAGCTGAGTTGATTGCCATGATCGCGACGTTTCCGTTGGTTCTGGGGTTAGCCTGGAAAGGTGCGGGGGTCTGGGCACTTGTGGCAGGCTCGTTGGTGACGCCTCTTATGCAGCTGATGGTCACGGGATGGTATATGCGGTGGTGGCCGGGGTTGCGCATCGGGGGAGGCGCAAAATTGAAGGAGATGGTGCGGTATAGCTTGGCCACGTTAGGCTCTCGGTTATCGTGGGGGTTGTATCAACAAGCTGATGTATTCGTACTGGGACGATTGGGCGGAGACTATGTACTGGGGCTCTATACGATGGCGAAACAGTTGGCCACACTGCCTGTGAGCAAGATAACTCCGATGGTCAATCAACTTGCGTTTCCCGTCATGGCCGAGCTGCAAGGCAATGCGTACGCATTACGATCAGGTTTCTTGAAAGGTGTGCGATTGGTCAGCGCAGTGGTGTTCCCCATCAGTATGGGACTGATGATGGTCTCCGATTACATTGTGATGTTGGTGCTTGACGTCAAGTGGGCAGCGATTACGCCGATGTTCAAAATATTATGCGGCTACGCTATGGCTTCTGCGATCGCCACTCTGTTGTTCCCACCGCTGATGGTGAAGCGACGTCTTGACCTGCAACTGACTTATACGACAGCTCAACTCGTCATTATGCCACTAGGATTTTTGGTCGGGGCATCTGCTGCCGCAGGGATCGGAGTGTCGCTCGTGTGGGTCATCCTGTATCCGTTGCAGTTGCTGTGGCTGACGAAGTGGGCCTTGAGAGAGTTGGGAGTCAGCTGGTGCGAATTTGGACGGCAGTTATGGCCTCAAACGCTTGCAGCGGGAGTCATGACGACAGTTGCTGCCTTGATACAGCAGATACCTACCATGAGTGCTGTATCGGCTTGGATGCAAATGATCCTCATTGTTCTGATGGGGATGAGCATATATGTAGCCGTGTTAAGATCCTCTGGACCCCAATTATTTTCGGAACTAACCGAAATTGCTTCCTGGGTACTGGGGTACAAGCCGATACTGACTCCCCGCCCAAATCCTATTTAGCAAACACTCAGGTTCTGTAGGATCGAAAAGAGTTGCTAAGAGACACAGGATGCCTTGTCTGCAATGTGGGAAGTTGATCACGGTGCGTGGTCATGACGAAGGACGGTTGTGAATGATAGCGCAGAATCAACTCAGCCAATATGAACTTCTACAGCTCGATGAAGAGCCATATTTCCTGGCCCACTTCCAGGACGGCAGGGTGGTATCTCGGGGGATATCGCAAGTGATGCTTGGTCATAAGATCAACACCCCCGGATCTCCGGGCCAAGATGGGGTGTTTGTGGAGTGGCAATGGGATGGGGATACATTAGTTGTACGAAATGATGTCAGTGGTATGTATCCCTGCTACTACGCCACATGGGATAACACCATTGCAATTTCTCCCTCTATTCCACGGCTCCTTCTCCTCGGTGCGCCGTCAGAACTTGATGGGGCTGCACTAGCGGTCTTTTTCAGGCTCGGGAATTTTATTGGCGAAGACACACCCTTCCACGCCATTCGTGCCTTACCACCCAATGCAGTCCTGGAATGGAAAGACAAGCGACTCTCGGTTCGTGGCCGGCGCAGCATTGGTGTTGAGGCAAAGATATCACGATCGGCGGCGATCGATGGGTATGTGTCGTGTTTTCGAGATGCGGTTCGGAGGCGAATTCCTGAGGGAAAGGCAGCCGTCACCCTGAGCGGGGGGAGGGACTCACGACATATTTTGCTAGAACTCTGTGAGGCAGGGCATCCTCCCGCGTTGGGTGTCACGGTAGGCGAGTACTTGTACAACCATAGCAATGAGGCTGAAATTGCCGCGCAACTGGCACAACTGGTAGGCGTTTCCCATGTGATTGTGTCTCAAACGGAGTCGCCGTTTCTGCTGGAACTCAAAAAGAATGTCTTGACCAACTTTTGCAGCGATGAGCATGCGTGGTTTTTCTCCGTAGCTGATTATCTGAGAGGCAAGGTTGAGGTTGTCTATGATGGGTTAGGGGGGAGTCTGTTCTGCGACGGATTCGCATTGACGGATGAACGTCTGAATCTGTGTCGTGCCGGGAAGCTGCGAGCGTTGGGGGAAGATCTCTTGGGCGCTGATGCGACCATGTGTTTTCTCAACGCGGAGGTACGCCGACAGTGGTCTCGTGAGTTGGCTGTGACACGGCTGCTTGAGGAGCTTGAGCAACACAGCAGTGCCCCCAACCCAGTCAGTTCGTTCTATTATTGGAATCGGAGTCGGAGAGAGGTCTCGTTAAGCCCGTATCGGTTGTTGAGAGGGTTTGATGTCGTCATGAGTCCTTTCTGTGACTATGGCGTCTATCAGCACCTTGCCAGTTTGCCGGCCGCCATGGTGATTGACCATACGTTTCACAATGACACGATCACGAGGGCCTTCCCAGCAGCGGGTGCCATTCCTTATGCATACAAGCCAAAGTTTCGGGAGAGGGATGACAAGGAACTTGTCCGATTGTCCCATGAGTTTCTACAGTATTGTTATCGTCAGTGGCGCTCATCATTGGTGTCGTTTTCGTATGTTGTGCCGAGGGCGGTGCGATGTCTGATGGATCGGGCGTATGCGTCGACTATGCTGTGGCTAGCTCCTCCGGCAATCTACCTACTACAGCTCGAATCCATGATACACCGTGCAAAACACCCCTCCGTCGTCTCTTGATGAGCAGTGACTCATCGTGTCCATAGTCTCTCCTATTATCGACGCAAAAGGTAAGGATTAAACGGAGTATGTCTCGAAAGGTTCTGATGGTCACTCACAGTTGGCCGCCGGACGCCTGCGTCGGGGCTGTACGCCCTGTCAATATCGTACGTGCAACGAAGGCGTATGGTTTGGAGATCATGATCCTGACCGTACAGGCTCGATACTATCGGTACCGCCAGCAACAGGATGACAATGAGTCTGCCTTGGCTCAGGTGACCAGGACTCGTTGTGTCCCTCATCCATTAGAACTGTACCGAGCGGTGAAGACATGGATGCCGAGTGCTTCACATGCGACGGCAGGTACGCCTGCAAGCGAGGAAAGCGGTCTTAGACCTCCGTCCGGTTCGCGAATGAATGTGCGATCGATCTTGAGCCGTATTCGGCATGTGATTGTGTCAATGTTGAATACACCGGACGAGCAACTGGGGTGGTTGCCGTTTGCGGTCTGGAGAGGCCGTCGATTGATTCAACGACAGCACATCCCTTGCGTGATTACGACGGGGCCTCCGTTTTCCGCCCATCTTGTTGGTTTGTGTCTCCGACTGGTATGTCCGGTTCGCTGGATCGCAGAATTTCGGGACCCTTGGGTGGGAAATGTCCAAAAAGACCTATCCATGAGAAGTGCGTTGGCGGATCGCTGTGATCAATGGTTGGAGGCATTGGTCATTCGACATGCAGATCGTGTGTTCTGTGTGACGGAATCAATGACCAAGCTGTTCCAGCAACGATACCCAGGGGAACCGAGAAGCAAGTGGGTGACGATGCCCAACGGTTTCGATGAAGACGAGTTCAAGACGCTCGGCCCTATTATCCTGGAGAAGCGATTTACCATCACGTATGTAGGAGGATTTAACTATACAAGAAGTCCTCAAACGTTGCTGCTGGCGCTCCAACAGGTGCTGAGTGGCGGGGAGATTAACAGAACCGACCTGCGGGTGCGATTTATCGGGGTGTGTCGGTCTGCTGGTGGTCGTTCTGTGGAGGAGATGATCAAAGAGTCCGGGTTATCGGGTCTGATCGAAATTGTGGATCTCTTGCCGAGAAAGCAGGCACTCAAGGCCATGCAGGAGGCCCATGTGCTTCTGTTATTGGCAAATGAACAGCCGTTGCAGATTCCAGGCAAGGCCTATGAGTATCTTGCCGCAGGACGGTGGATCTTGGCTGAGACAGAAGAAAAGAGTGCGACCGCGCAGCTGATCCGGGATACGCGGAGTGGGGAGGTCATTGAGCCGGGTGATGTTGAACGGATGTCCCGTGCGGTTGTCCAGGCGTATGTGGCCTCTCGTACGTATGGCTCGGCGGAGTGTAGGGAGGTGACAGACAGTCGGTCTCTGTATTCGTGGAAGACACTTGGAGCAAGGTACGTGGAATGCCTGGAGGGATTAGCTGGAGCATCGCTCTCATGAGGATGCATCCTGAGTCCATGACACCCTCGGCGTCACTCGGCGATGTTCTGCGACTAGTGCATAGCGAACGGTCTATGAAACAGGCGGTTTTGAGGCTGTTGCGCGGAACTGAGGGATCTGTCCATCCGGAAGCTCGTAGGAGCCAATCAGTTTGGGAACTTCACTATGAACGACTGGCTGAGGTCGGCCTCGTGGCGTCTCAGGAGGAGGGAGTATGGACGCTCACCGAAAGAGGTCATCAAGTGGGGACGTATTTGGCCCAGTGTGAGGCTGGAGACGAGCTTGATCTTATGTTCAGCCGACTTGATTGTCAGGCGGATTCAGTCTTTCTGGATTTAGGTTGCGGAGCCGGCCCAGCGCTGATCAAGGCGTCTGAGTTGTCCACGCCTCCTCAATGGATGATTGGGATCGATATCGATCGGTCATCCCTCGTCGCTGCGGATGCTGCATTGGGAGGGCATCGACCTCAATGCCTGTTAATTCAGGCCGACCTGTCTGCGTTGCCCATTCGAGATGGAGCGGTGACCCGTGTGTCGTCTCGATTGTCCCTGCCGTATGTCGATCAGCGGGCATCTTTGGCCGAGTTGGGAAGGGTCATGGCACCAGGCGGTCAGGCATTTCTTCAAGTGCATTCCGTCGGGTTTTATCTCCGTTTGTTATGGGATGAACGACTCCAGTGGAAGCGCGTGATACTAAATGGGTTTTGTCTGCTGAATGGCTTCATGTTCGCGTTGTTCGGTGTGCAACTCAAAGTTCCTAATCGTCATGGTCTGTATCAGGAACTCTACCAGACGCGGGGTGGACTGGCCAAGATTCTCAAGCAACAGGGCATGACAATTCTCTGGTCTGAACGAGATCGGCTATTTCGAGTTCTCGGGAAGAAAAACGGAGCATGAACGGAGTAGCCACCGAACTTCAGGACACACGTGAACTGTCGGTTCGAGCGCTGGGGGCCTCGGATGCGAAGGGGGCGATGACCGTTCGAGAGATCATCGGACGGGAGGCGCTGCAACATGCCGTAACCCAGGATCATCTGGAATCGCGATGGGAAGAATTATTGAAAGGAGATCAGACCGCATCATTTTATCAGACTCCCTTGTGGTGCCTGACCTGGTATCACTGCTATCACGATGAATATGAGCCGGTCGTGCTCACCGTATGGATCGGGAATCAGCTTCGTGGTGTTGTACCCTGCGCCCAGGCCAGGACAAACCAACAGTTGATCTTTGCTGGAGCTGGAATGGCCGATTACCGGGATGTCGTCAGTGCATGGGCCGATCGGGCCGCAGTTCTCGATGTGATCATTCCCCGGATGCAGGCGTACGCCGGAGGGCATCCCATCGCGTTTGGTCAAACACAACCGGATTCTCCGACTACGGCGTTAGTTGAGACGTGGGCACAACGGCATGCCGGACAGCGAACCGTGCGAGTCACTCATCCGTGCTATCGCTTCACCTATGGGGGGCACAGTTCGCAGCAGATAGAAGAGATGTACAAGAAAAAGACCATTCGCCAGGCCTTTGCCTACTATCAGCGGCGTGATGGCTTGCATCTGCAGATCGTCGATACAACGGCGGACTGGGCCAGACTTCGAGAGGAGTATTTTACGCAGCATGGCTTACGGCAGGCTGGTTCCGATCGTGCCGAAGCCTTTGAAGACCCTCGCAAACAGCGGTTATATGACCAGCTCTTTATCAGCGGCTCACCAACGATCCACTTCTCGTGTTTGTGGACCGGAGGCAAACCTCTGGCATTTGCCTTCTGTTTTATCTTCCGTAAAGTTCTGTACTATGGCGCTCCATCTTTTGACATTCTCGAAACAAAACATTCGCCAGGGATGTTACACATCATTGAATTGGTAAAGTCTTGTCATCGCGAGCAGTATGCTGAGGTGGATTTAACCATTGGGTCTGCCGCATTCAAAGGACGGATCGGGAATCGATGTGTGCAATTACCGACAGTGTATCTCTATGAGGGGAAGAGACGATATTGGAGAGCCAGAGCGCGTGGAGTTGTGGTGGATCGGTTCAAATGGGCGCTCAGAGCAATTGCGCCAGAAAGAGATATCTGGGGGAAATTAAAAGAATATGCAGACCACATCACCTGGTATCGAGCGCGATACCGTCAGTCAACGTGGCGTCGAATATTACGGTTCGGAGTAGAGCGGGCAACAAAGCTCGTTCATTGGAACTATTGTGCCGATGTCTATGCGGTATCCCCTGATAGGTTTCAGTGTATGAGGGGGCCTGATTTAGGAGATTCCCTGGTTCTGTTTCATACGAATCGATTAGCCGATTTCCTTGCGTTGGATGGGCCGGAGCACCGTGATCGAGCATTCTATGTTCAAGATGCAGTGCGGCAGCTTGGTCAAGGGCGGACCCTGCATACGGTCATGGTAGACGGAAAACTTGCGCAGTTTGGGTGGTCGTTCAGGCCGGTGGGAGTCGTCGCGATGCCGGAGACTGAATCGGAGATCATGGTGCCAGAGCAGACGGTCTCACTGTATCAATTTTATACCTGTGAAGCGTTTCGCGGGCGGAAATTGTACCAGGCGAATCTTGCGAAGATTGTGAACCAAGAATTTGCCAACGGCGCGATGATGGCGGTGATTGTCTGTGAACGTCGAAATGTCACCTCGCGGTCGGGGATTCTTAAGTTGGGATTCGTACTGCGTGAAACGCACCGGCTTATCCGATGGGGGTGGTGGGAGCGAAAGGGTATCGACTAAAGAGAAAAATGCCGGTCGTAGTTCGGATGGCCGTGGTGCGGAGAAGATTCAGAGGGTGAGTTTGATGGCGATGGCTGCCTTGTTGATAACCATGGTGGGGTTGGTAGTGGGAGTGATCCTCCGCGAGTTGCGGAAGAAACATGTGCATCTCTGGATTGGTTCTTATTGCACGCAACGTTTTGCAGGACGGCGAGCGCGACGGGAAGCAGAGCGTCAACCAGTGATTCATGTTCTGTTCTGCATGGTGGATCATTTTGAGCCAATTTCGGCTGGGTCCACGCCCGAAGTGGAACGTGACCGTATGAAGGATTGGTTGGTTCGTTATCCTGCTCTTGCCCGCCGTCATCGAGACTCCAATGATCGTGCCGTGCAACACTCATGGTTTTATCCCGGTGAGGCATATCACCAGGAATATCTGGATAACTTGACGGACTTATGCAGACAGGGCTTAGGCGAGATTGAGCTCCATCTGCACCATGGCCATGACAACGAAGAGACACTGGCGAGAAAAATCAACCATGCGGTTGAGTTATTCGGTCAACATGGAGCATTGCGGGCGCAGTGGGGGCAGGGCCGTCCTGTCTATGGATTTATTCATGGCAACATGGCTCTGGATAATTCTCGACATGATCCTCAGTATTGTGGGGTCAATGGGGAACTCACAGTATTGCGGGAAACCGGATGCTATGCAGATTTTAGCCTGCCGACGGCCCCGTGTGAGAGCCAGTCGTCCATGGTGAATACGATATTTTATGCCACAGACGATCCCTATAGGGCCAAATCGTTTGATCGTGGCGAAGAAGTTGTTCTAAACGGCAGGACGACCGGTGACCTCATGATCGTCCCTGGTCCGCTGACATTCAATTGGGCTAGCCGAAAATGGGGGCTCATTCCTCGAATCGAGAACGGTGAGATTCAGGGTTCGAATCCGCCGACCCGTGGTCGTGTGCGTCTTTGGGTAGAGACGCATATACATGTGAAAGGACGGCCTGAATGGGTCTTTGTCAAAGTCTCCTGCCATGGAGCCGAAGATCGAAGCCGCGATGCCCTACTGGGCGAGGCCGCCGACGTCATGTATGAAGAGTTAGAATGCCGATATCGCGAAGGTCGGTATCGCTTGCACTACGTCACGTCTCGAGAAATGTACAACATTATCAAAGCGGCGGAAGCGGGAAAAACAGGAGATCCCCGAAAGTACTACGACTTTGAGATTGCACCGTACAGGACGCATTGTCTCGCAGTTCCGCAAGAGGTCTCAGGGCTCTAGAATCCCATGGCGACGGCTTCTTCAAATCTCTGGGCCTTGTCCGAGCCTCACGAAGAGGTTTCGAGGAATGCTTTCGAACCCGAGCGCGAAGATGAAGGCTCTCCGCTGGCGTTCGGAGCTCTGTTGCTGCTGATATTCGTTATTTATATAGCCCCGCAAGTAATCTTTCCAGTCCTTGAGCCGCTCCATCTCGCAAAGGTCTCAGCCGCCTTGGCTGTAGTCGCGTATGTGACCTGGGTGTGGAGGAACGGCGCCGGGTGGACGTTCATGAGTCGGGAAGTGCGCTTGATGCTGATTCTCATCGGCATTGCCTTAATCTCCATCCCGTTCTCATTGTGGCCCGGGGGAAGCCTGCAGTATTTAATCGATCAATATTCCAAGTCCATTATCATCTTTTTCTTGGTCGCAAACGTGTTGACGTCTTTTCGACGTTATCGAATCTTTGTCTGGGCGATGTCGGTCTTCGCGGCTTTTAACGCCTTCCAAGGAACAAAGCATTATGTCGCCGGGGAGGTCTGGAAGTATGGGCGGGTGTTGGGCGGTGCATCCAGCATCGCCGGAAATCCAAATGATCTCGCTCTCGTCCTCAACCTTTCCATCCCATTTCTCTTCTACCTCTACGAGACAGCGAGGAGCATGAGACAGCGCGTACTGGTTGTTCTGTTGATCGGCATTGACCTGGGTGGAATTATTACCAGTTTTTCTCGTGGCGGATTCCTGACTCTGGTCGCCATTGTGTTGTGGACCGCTTGGGTCGTCGGAAAGCGCAAGGGGACGGGAGTTTTCGTGAAGACCTGTGCCGTGGTGTTGGTATGTGGGCTGGTATTAGCCGTTGCGGGGCCTAGCGGGTACGGGGATAGAGTGGCATCCATCGGGGACATGTCAAAAGATCAGACGGGATCCTCGAATGCACGATGGAATCTGATGGTTGGGACGGCTCAGGGCATGTTGCTTCATCCGCTTGGGGTTGGCCTGCACATGAATAATCTCTTGCTTCACGAGACAGGCTATGGGTGGGAAGGGGTACACAATGTCTACCTCGAGTTGGGTACGGAGATCGGGATTCCAGGGCTTGCTGTATTGCTCTGGTTGCTCTATCGCTTGATCAGTTCCATGAAGGAAATACGGATCGGATATGAGCAGGTGCCGGAGCTTTCAGCTCTTGCGCAAGCCGCCGGAGGGGCGATGGTGGCGTTTGTCACGGCGGGGATGTTTCATCCGGTGGCGTTCCATTTTTACTTATACATCGTTGCCGGATTAGTTATCGCGTGCCAGCAGCTGGCACTGCGGGTTGACCTTGCCATGGAACAGGAAACTGACCGCGCCGAGTTCGGTTGATGGCAGTCGGATACCCACCCTGTGAGTTGCTGTCCGAAGACAACATCGTTCCCATCCATACGCTGTCTGTCACGCCCGTGCAGTAATCTGAATACACTCCCAGCAGGTCATTGCCGGTGGTTTGACCGAGAGAGAGTCGGTCGAGATTGTCTTGGGAAACTGTGACCATGTGTGGAATTGTCGGATACAGCCATGTGAGTCCCTCGGAGCAAGCGGATCCCGTTGTTCTGGCGGACATGTGCGGGACGATTATTCATAGAGGGCCGGACGACCAGGGAATTTACACGCATGGTCAGACTGGTTTGGCAATGCGTCGTCTCAGCATCATTGACCTTCATACAGGTCACCAGCCGATCGCCAATGAGACGGAAACGGTGTGGATCGTCCAGAACGGAGAGATCTACAACTATCAAGAACTAGCTCAATGGCTTCTGCAGCGCGGCCACCGATTGAGAACCGCTTCCGACACTGAAGTGATCGTCCATCTCTACGAGGAGCTCGGAGAGCGGTGTCTTGATCGGTTGAGAGGGATGTTTGCATTTGCTATTTGGGATCAAGTTCAGTCTTCCCTTTTTCTTGCTCGAGACCGTCTTGGTGTGAAACCGCTCTATTACTATTGGGACGAAGCGCGACTGGTCTTTGGGTCTGAACTGAAGACGTTGTTGGCTCACCCTGACGTGGATGTCTCCATCGACGTCACAGCGATAGAGACGTTTCTACGTTATTCCTACATTCCAGATCCACAGACAATTTTCACACGTATCAAGAAGCTGCCCCCCGCGCACTATTTGGTCCTCAAAAACGGGAAACTTTCTCTTGATTGCTACTGGCATGGATTGAAACCTCATCCGGCTGAACCGATGGCATTGCCGGAGCCTGAAGCGCTTGCCAGGCTCGAACAGTTGCTGGAAGAGGCCGTGAAATTGCGCATGGTCAGTGATGTACCGGTGGGGGCGTTTCTCAGTGGGGGGTTGGACTCCAGTCTCGTTGCCGCATTGATGGCGCGTCACACCTCCCGTCCGGTAAAAACCTTTTCTATCGGTTTTTCTGAGTCAGCGTATAACGAACTGCCCTTTGCGCGGCAGATGGCCACGCATCTGGGGACCGATCATCAAGAATTCGTTGTCGAGCCTCAAAACTGTGACGTGATTGAGCGCTTGGTCTCGCACTTTGATGAGCCGTTTGGTGATGTGTCCGCTCTTCCCATGTACTTCCTCTGTCAGATGGCTGCGCAATCAGTCAAGGTTGCATTAAGCGGTGATGGTGGTGATGAGCTGTTCGCGGGGTACGAACGGTATCACGTGGCTTTGCAGCAACAGCGTCGAGCACGGATTCCCACTGTTTTGCGCCAGGCTTGTGGATGGGTTGGCACGCAGCTTCAGGATGGCGCAAAAGGAAAGCGGTTTCTTCAGAACATGGCTCTTTCTGGACCCGATCAGTATCGAGAGGCTGTGACGTATACGCCTGAGACGCTTGCCTACAGGCTTCTGGCGCCGGATATCGTCGAAACCCTCAGAGTGTCGTCTGGCGATGATCAATTGTTCCACCACTTTGCAATGGTTGCAAACCAGCCGTGGCTTGCTCAACTGCAGTATGTCGATGGGCAGTGCTACTTACCCGCTGACATCATGACGAAGGTGGATCGGATGAGTATGGCGCACTCCATTGAGGCCCGAGAACCGCTGCTTGACCATAAGCTCGTCGAGTTCGCAATGCGCATCCCGATAGAGCTTCGAATTCGGAACGGCTCCGGGAAATATCTCCTGAAACGAATCGCGGAACGCTATCTTCCTAAGGCCATTATTTATCGTAAGAAGCAAGGATTTGGGGTTCCACTTGCGTATTGGTTTAAAGGTGATCTGCGTGAGTATGTGAGAAGCGTGTTGTTCGATCACCAAGCGAAACAACGGGGGCTTTTTAATTTCAATGGGCTCGAAGAGCTCGTGGCGCGGTACGAGTCAGGTCGTTCCGAGTATGCACACACCATTTGGCTGTTGCTGATACTCGAAGTGTGGTGTCGACTCTATCTCACACGTTCGAATGTTCTACCCGTTGGCTAGTGCCTCCGTGACGATTGGAGACCGTGGGATAGGGCATGAGACGATTGCGGGTGCTTGTCTTCGCCAATAGTTTTCGGCGAGGAGGATCAGAGCGTCAGGCATTGGAACTGTTCAGGAACCTGGACCGTTCGAAATATGATGCTCGCTTAGCGACTGCGAACACGGATGGGCCGCTCCGGGCACTGTTGCCCTGTCACGTGGAGGATGTACAGGTCTATCCCCTCGTGAGCTTTAAGGATGCATCCTTTGTGAAGTCTGCGGTTCGGTTCTATCGATATCTTCAGCACGAGCAGATTGATGTGGTGCAATGTTTTGATTTCTATTCAAATCTCTTCGCTATCCCTGTGGCACGGATGGCGCAAGTGCCGATTGTTCTTGGTGCACGGCGTGAAGAATCAACGGTTAAGACTCCAATGCAACGGCGGATTCAGCGATGGGTGTACCGATTGGCGAAGGGAGTCGTCGCCAATGCAGGCTCAATCCGAGATCTACTGATCAAGGATGAACAGCTTCCGCCTCCTTCTGTGTGGGCGATCCCGAATGGGTTGGATCTAGAAGCCTTTGACAATGCCGTTACGCAATCACGGTACCAACGAAATGAGAATCGTGTTCAGTTCGCAGTTATCGCTAATCTTCGACCTGAAAAGGGGCATCAGATATTTCTTGAGGCGGTTGCGAAGATAGCCAGACAGCAACCGCAGTCTCGGTTTCTCATCGCCGGCGAAGGTCCGATGAGAGGAGCGATTGAAACGGCCATCAGACGATTGCGCTTGGAGCACACAGTTGAACTGATTGGAGAGGTTCAAGACGTTCCGGCGTTCTTGACCTCAATCGATGGGGTGGTTCTGCCGTCGGTTTCGAATGAAGGTTTTCCGAATGCTGTGATGGAGGCGATGGCCGCGTCCTTGCCCGTCGTAGCGACTGATAGTGGTGGAACTCGTGACTTGGTGGTTGAGGGAGAAACCGGGTTTGTTGTGCCGACGAACAACGTCGGGGTGCTCGCGTCCAAGATCGAGATGCTCTATCGGGACAAAGAACTACGGAGAAAGATGGGAGAGGCTGGGCGATGGAGGATTGCGACCTGTTTCACCACCCGGCATATGGCCAGGCAGTATGAAGCCCTGTATGAAATGCTACGCGCGAAGTCGATGATTCACTCTTTATGAGACAGGGAAGTGTAACGCATTCATGTGTGGCATAGCTGGAAAGTTGGGGTTTCATCCCGCTGCATTTCCGACGCACGCGTTGCTGGCCGATATGTGTAACACGATTGCGCATCGAGGACCCGATGACGCCGGATATTTCATCCAAGGCCCGATCGCGCTGGGACATCGTCGTCTATCGGTCATCGATGTGATGTCAGGGCATCAGCCCTTAGGGAATGAAGACGATACCATTTGGGTCGTCTTGAACGGAGAGATCTATAACTTTGTGGAGCTGCGTGAGCAGCTCGAACAAAAGGGGCATCGACTCCGGACCAGGTCTGATACGGAGGTGATCGTTCATCTCTATGAAGAGTACGGGGAGACGTTTGTTGAACACCTCCGCGGTATGTTTGCCATTGCGCTCTGGGATACGCGTTGCCGGCGATTAGTGTTGGTGCGAGATCGACTGGGGAAGAAGCCGCTCTATTACGCGGTGGTTCCCAATCATGGCATTGTATTCGCCTCAGAAATTAAAGCTATCCTGGAAGACTCGAGCGTCCCACGAACCCTGAACTACGAGGCATTCGATGCGTATATGAGTCTCCTCTATGTGCCGAGTCCGATGAGCATATTTCAGGGGATTCAGAAACTTCCGGCCGGCCATCTCCTAACCTGGTGCGATGACAAGATTGAGATTACGCAATATTGGGATCTGGTCTTTCAGGCCCGCGCAGAGTTGAGCGAACGCGCGGCGTTAGAAGAGTTAGAAGCCACGATTCGGGAGGCTGTTCGGATCCGTCTACGGAGTGATGTTCCACTCGGAGCCTTCTTGAGTGGGGGCATCGATTCATCGCTTGTCGTACGGCATATGGCGGATCAAGTGTCGAGGCCGGTTCTGACCTGTTCCGTCGGGTTTGATGAGCATGACGAGAATGAGTTGGAGTACGCAAAAGAAATCGCACAATTTCTACAGTGCACGCATCATGAGCACACAATTGTTCCTCGGGTCGAAGACATTGTGAGGAAGTTGACGCGGCTGTTCGATGAGCCGTTTGCCGACTCTTCGGCAGTTCCCACGTACTATGTATCCGAAATGGCGCGACGCCACGTCACGGTGGCGCTCTCAGGAGATGGAGGGGATGAGGTATTTGCCGGCTATGCCCGTCACTATCTGCATCGTATCGACGGGGTGTTGAGGAAATACCTTGGACCGGTGGGATGCCACGCGGTGAGTCGAGTCGCGCATCTGTTGCCTCCGTTCAAAGGGCAAAAGATCCTTGCACGGCTGGGTATGAGCCCAGGCATCGCCTGCGCCAAGCCGCATACCGATATTCTGTTTGGGGCAGAGTTAAAGCGTCGGGTGTACTCGACGGACTGTGCGGAATACTGCCGGCGGTTTGAGATTGATACCATATTTACACGTCTCTATGACCAGTGTACGGCAAGCGATCCTTTGGACAAGGCCCTGTACGTCGATATGAAGACGTACCTGGTCGACGATATTCTGGTCAAGGTCGACCGGATGAGCATGGCGCATGCACTCGAAGTTCGGGCCCCACTGCTCGACCATAAGCTTGTCGAGCTCAGCGCGACGTTGCCGTCTGCCATGAAATTGAACGGGCATACGACCAAGTATCTTCTGCGACAAAGCTTACGAGGACATGTTCCAGATAGCGTGCTCAATCGGAAAAAACAAGGATTTACCATGCCGTTGGCTGGATGGTTGCGCGGACCACTTCGTCCAATGGTCGAGGACACGGTATTGAGCCAGCGGGCCTTCCAGCGTGGACTCTTTCATAGACAGGCTCTCAGGGATTTGTGGAGCGCTCATCTCGATCACCGAGCGGACTATTCGCATCAGCTCTGGCAACTGTTCATGCTTGAACTCTGGCATCAGGAGTATCTGGATCCTGTAACCTCATGAGAAAAGTCCTGCTGATCGGGCCGTATCCCCCTCCGTTCGGAGGATTGGCCGTACAGCTGTGCCAATGGCAACGCTACCTGTCATCGAGCAACGAGTACCAGTGCGAGGTGTTGAACATTGGAGAGGGGCGAACCACACCTCTCGAAGGCTGTCGTCCTGTCACAAGCGAATGGCATTTTGTTCAACAAGTCACGCGGTATAGTCGTCAGGGGTATCTGCTTCACTTGTTGACCAATGGGCATAATCGAAAAAGTTGGCTCTCGTGTCTCGTCTGCGCAGCAGCAGGACTCCTGAACGGCCGACGAACGGTTCTTGTCCTTGGCTCTGGAAATACGGCGAACTATCTCTCACGCACAGGGTTTACAGATGGGAGGGTAGCTCGCTTGGCGATCAAGTTGGCAGGCCATATGATTTGTCGTAATGAATCAGCGAGAAGGGTATTGATGGAGATGGGGGCTCACGACAGTCGGGTCTCGGTTCTGCCGGGCTTCTTGGGTGTGGGGGACGCCTCCGATCAAACGGTCCCGTCGCACGTGCGACAGTTCATGAACGACCATGCTCCGGTGTTAGGGGCGACTGCGAGTAATGATCCCGAGTACGGCATCCCCTTGATGATCGATGCTCTTGCCAGTCTCCGGGAACGCCATCCGAAGGCCGGACTCGTTTTGATGGGGCCGCACCGAGGACAGGTTGAACAACAATACGGTCCTCTTCCAGACCATATTCTCGTCACCGGAGGGCTTCCGCATGATGCCGTCATGGCGACGATGCAGCATCTCCATATTTTTCTTCGCCCGACCTCGTTCGATGGAGATTCGATCTCTGTGCGTGAGGCCCTGTCTATGGGGATACCGGTTGTCGCAAGTAATGTTGGGTTTCGGCCAGAAGGGGTCGTGTTGTTTCCGTCGGGCGAGCTGTCGGGGTTCGTGGAGTCGATTCTTGGATTGCTGAGCCATCCTCTGAGTCGATTCGACGGTCGACCTCATCAGCAGTCCGAGACAGGGGATCGGCTGCTCGCCCTGTACGACAAGCTATTCGTGTCAGGCTCAAAAAACGACCGGACACATGTTGCAATGGGGCGCATCTAGCATGCGTGAGAAGGATGATGTGGTGTCGTCAGCGATGCAGAGGGTGTTCTCTCGCTGGTGGGGGTGGGATACGCTGCTGGTGCTCTTGTTTGTGATGATAGGTGCTGTCCTCAGGCTGTACCGCGTGGTTGATTGGCAAGCGGGGACGATAGAACCGTGCGATTTTCCATTTGTGGATGAAATCACGCCTCTCGTTCAGGCGAGAAACCTGCTTCATTTTGACGTGTTCTTCTATCCTCCGGTAGCGCCGATCCTAGTCGGCGCCTTGTCGCTCCCTGGAGCGATCCTGATGCCTGAGAGTTTCAATGTGGGGGCGTTTTGCCGGGGTATCACGATCATGGCGAGTTTGGCCACTGTCCCCGTTGTCTATCTTATCGGACGATTTTGGGGAGCGCGTGTCGGCTTGGTTGGGGCGGGGCTATTTTCCGTCAACATGATTGCGGTCAATAGTACCGGAAACGTGCAAGTCTATTCGGTGCTGTTCGTCGGCCTTGCGATGTATTGGGCACTCCGAGCTTATCAGCGGCTTACGATCGGGGCCTTGTGTTGGGTCGGAGCGCTATTGGGGTTTGCTGTCGCGACGAAGTACTTTCCAGCCTTTCTTTTCCTCTTACTCTTCGTGGGATTAGTCGCGAATCGGACACCGGAGTTCAAGATCGACCTCGGAGCGTATGCGGAGCGGCAGGCGATCAAAAAAATCTGGATAGCGACGCTGGTCGGAGTAGTGGTGCTTGCCGGGATAACGCTGGTTATCGGACTGGTGGCACAGGAGTCTGTGTTGGCGCTCGCTCAGCGGATCTACGATGGGCATCCGCATGACCATCCGTTCACCTACCATCTTCCATCGATAATCAAGCTGTTGCATCTAGGGTTGCTGGTGGTCGCGGCTGTGGCAGTCTGTGCCAGCTGTTTGCTGGTGGTGCCGATCCTCCAAGGGTGTCATCCCTGGAAATGGGCCATACATCAGTTTAATAGTCATGCGATATGGCTTATCCCAATGAGTGCTGCAGGTCTGGTCGTAGTCGTGACCTTCGTTCTTCCGGTCGCAGCCAATCTCAATAATTTTGCCAAGTATGCCGTATGGACGCTCAAGGCCTATGCCTCCACCGACGGAGGGATGTTTCCGGCGGCTAAACCGGCTCCGTCATATCTTCTCGCCTACCTTCCTGAGAACTTTGGATTGCCCGGTTATGTGTTGGCGCTCTTTGGCGTGGTGTTAGCCGTAGCTCGCCGTGACAAGAAGCTGCTCTTGTTACTCCTCGCTGCCCTCCCTTTATGGGTCATGTTGGAGAGAAGTTCAGTGAAGGTGAACCGGTATATTCTGGAATTGACACCGTTTCTCTGCGTGGCGGCAGGTTTTGCCTTTGAGTGGCTGTGGACTGTGGCTCGACAATATAAGAGCCATTGGATGGCATCAGGGCTTTTTGCAGGGATCTACCTCTTTACAAGCATTTATTCGCTCGCATGGGCTGAATTTTTTCGTCCGGGTCAGGACATTCCCCAACAAGCGGCCTCATGGGTGCAGACCAGCGTGCCACGCGGTGCAGTGGTCGGTCTCCGCTCTTCGGTCATTGTGGACCATATCCCTCCATATTTACCAGATGACCAGCAACTGGATGGGTATCGACTGGTGCGGTACGACGAATATCCCGATTATATTTTGCTTCCCCGACTCGTGTACGAGGTTGTTCGCCAGCATCTTGAGTTGTCCCGTCAGGGAAAAGGGTACCAAGATACCGATTGGTTTCCCTATCCCCCGCCGACGCAGGCTGACTTACGATTCATGGAGGAATTAGTTTCTGGTAGCCGCTATGAAGTTCTTAAAGAAATCACCAAGGTTCCAGAATTTGGAGGGTATGTACCAGGAGCGCAGGCCATTCGTGGATATACTTGGCTGCGTGAGCATACCTCCTACAGCATCCTTATTTACCGCCGAGTATCGTCGTCTGAGAGAGTGGATCAGCGAGATCATGCCTCAAAAAGTACGGTGTCGAATTAAAGGATACCAATGTATAAGAATCGTCGCATAGGCGTGGTGATTCCTGCGTATAACGTGGTTCATCACATTGAAGATGTGCTGAAGACATTGCCGCAGTTTGTCGATCGAGTGGTGCTGGTCGATGATTGTGGAACAGACGGAACCACCCAGTTGTTGGGATTGCTGGAGGACGCTCGAACGGTGGTGGTACGGCACTCGGCGAATCAGGGGGTCGGCGGCGCGATGGTCAGCGGCTTCACGAGAGCCTTACGGGAGGATGTCGATATCGTCGTGAAAATGGATGGTGATGGGCAGATGGATCCAACGTATCTCCCGTTGCTGTTGGATCCTATTATTGAGCAGCAATATAGCTATGCCAAAGGGAATCGCTTCCTGAACAATCGCGCGTTGGAAGCGATGCCGGCATTACGGTTGATTGGAAACTATGGGCTGACGTTCTTAACGAAGCTGGCTTCCGGGTACTGGCATGTATTTGACCCGCAGAACGGGTATTTGGCAATTCATGCAGATACCTTGCAACAGATGGACCTTGATCATTTAGCAAAACGGTACTTCTTTGAGAACGACATGCTCGTGCATCTCAACATTCTCGGAGCCCGCATTAAGGATGTGTCAATTCCTGCTCGATATGGAGATGAGCAGTCTTCGATGCGAATGTCCGAGATATGTCTCACGTTTCCACGTTATCTCTTTGGTCGATTTTGGTACCGCGTGTATCAGAAGCATGTTCTAAGAGACTTTTCCCCGATTGCCCTATTTTGGGTGTCTGGCATTCCGCTGTTGATGTGGGGAGGAGGATTTGGAGCCTATACGTGGGCCAAGTCATTCTTGACTGGTCAGCTGGCAACAACCGGAACAGTCATGTTGAGCGTGTTGCCGTTTCTCTTGGGCTTTCAGCTCATGCTTCAGGCTATCCTGCTCGAAATTTCCGAGTCACCCAAATAATGCGCAGAAGAGCAAAAGATGTCGAAATACGCGAGTCCTTCGAGAGAGACCATGGCAAGGGACCACACTAAATGCCCAGTCTGTGAGAATGATCTTTCTCGGGGACTCACGTCCTGGCATCTGGTCTGTACAGTTTGTTTGTATGAGTCAGCTATCCTTACACCACACATAAATGTGGAGTCGGTTCACGCTTCGGTTGATGAGGTCTCTAGGGAATCCGGATTGAAGACGCTCCGGATCAGTAATTTTGAGAGATTACTCAACAAGATCAGACAGCTGAAAGGTGATGGGGCATTGCTTGAAATAGGCTGCGCCCATGGATGGTTTCTTGAGAAGGCACAATCGGCTTTCGATGTCTTTGGAGTAGAACCTGACCAGAGTATTTATGCTGGTGTACAGGGGAAAGGGCTGAACGTACGACTAGGATATTTCCCTGAGGTGTTGGAGCCCGGAGAGGTTTTTGATGTGATTGTGTTCAACGATGTGCTCGAGCATATTCCTGATGTCAACAGGGTGCTCGATGCCTGTCGTCGGCACATGGCCGACAAAGGTATTCTGGTGATCAATCTTCCGAATAGCAGAGGGGTTTTCTATCGGATTTCAAAACTACTATGCAAACTGTCCGTGCCCAGTTTTTTCGAGCGATTGTGGCAAAAGGGGTTACCGTCGCCTCATGTGCATTATTTTGATAGCTCGAATCTGGCCAGGATTCTTCGAGTACACGACTTTGTAATCAGAGCGGGAGGTAGACTTTCGACGGTTGAGGCCTCCAGCTTGTACGATAGAGTTGCGTACGCGGGGAGTGGGAGTGTCGTGCGCGATCTCCTGGTCTGTGTGGGGATCATTGGGCTGCTTCCTCTCCAATCGATCCTCCCCAGCGATATCGTGTATCTCATCGCGGAGAAGAACTAAAACGCTCACGACGCGGAACGTTACAGCGCCTGAGCGCTACCTCCCCACCATCTTCATCTTTTTCTTCTGATGGGCCGAGAGGTTCGGATACTCCTCCGGTATATGCCGCCTTTTTGTGAACACGCATAGTAGGAGAGACTCATTTATGAATGCGCTTACCTTGCATCGAGTGGGGCATCGATCGCGACAATTAGGTATTCCATTTGTTCCTCGCATCGTTGATAAGCTTGTTGTCGTGTTATGCCGTTGCGTTGTACCAAGTCGGTGTGAGATCGGGACAGGAACAGAATTAGGCTATGGTGGCATCGCAGTGGTTCTCCATGAACGAGTGCGTGTTGGAAAAAATGTAATGATCGGGCCCTGTGTGACCCTGGGTGGGCGTTCGGGGATCGTCGGTGTTCCGGTGATCGGTGACGATGTCTTTATTGGAACTGGTGCGAAAGTGTTGGGTGATGTGCGTATTGGGAACCGAGCTGTTATTGGGGCCAATGCCGTGGTGCTGCAATCCGTTCCTGATGATGCGGTGGTTGCCGGCGTACCTGCGAAAATCATTCGAATTCAGGTCCGAGATCCTGAGAAGCATCCCGTAGAGATGCTGTCGGTAATGCAGGCTGAGTGATGGATATGGAAATCGCTTCAAGACTTATTCTATGGGGATCTTTTGTAGGATTGTTCTTCGCATACATTGGGTTTCCTGTCGTCATCTTCATCTGTTCGCGACTGTTCGGTCATCGTCCCGCGCCTCCTCCATATCAGCTTCGTCAACACCTGCCGACGGTCACCATCCTCATTTCAGCGTTAAACGAAGAGGCTGTTATTCGAGAACGTCTCGAAAACGTGTTGTCGATCGATTATCCGCCGGACAAACTGGAAACCGTTATCGCTTCAGATGGGAGTACGGATCGAACCGGTGCACTGGTCCGGCAGTATGCCGAAACGTATCCTGGATGTGTGCGACTGCTTGAGTATCGGGAACGAAGGGGGAAAGCAACGGTCCTCAATTCAGTCGTGCAGCAATTACAGTCGGATATAGTCGTGTTTTCAGATGCGAACACGATGTTTCATTCCCAAGCAGTCCTGAATCTCATTCGGTGGTTCCAAGATCCTACTGTCGGAGTAGTATGCGGGCAACTGCATTTGCAGGATGCCGCGACAGGGAAAAATGTGGATGGACTCTACTGGCGGTATGAAAACCTGTTGAAGGAGTGCGAGGGACGGTTGGGTGCTCTGCTCGGTGCAAACGGTGCGATCTATGCCATGCGCCGTACCGTGTTCGTGCCGATTCCCGGAGACACGATCGTGGACGATTTTGTGATTCCTCTGTTCTCAAAGCTACGCTTCAAGCACCGCACTATTTATGACACAGAGGCCATTGCAACCGAAGAGACGGCGCCGAATATTGAGGGCGAGTTCCGTCGGCGATGCCGCATCGGAGCCGGGAATTTCCAAAGCCTTGCTCGTCTATGGCCGCTGCTGTTTCCGCCACAAGGCTGGATCAGCTTTGTTTTCTTTTCGCACAAAATACTTCGCTGGTTCTGCCCGGCATTTCTCCTCCTTGCGCTTATGAGCAACATTTGGCTTTCGGATCAGTCCACGTACCAGTGGTTGCTGTTGGCTCAGACCGTCTTTTATGTGGCCGCCTACCTTGGGCATCGATTTGCGAAAGGAGCATTGGGTAATCGAGCCGTTCGATTGGTTACGATGTTTGTCGCTATGAATATAGCTCTCGCGGTAGGGTTCTGGCGTTGGGTCACAGGGGAACAACGAGGAACGTGGCAGCGTACCATCCGCTGAAAATACTGAGGGATAAAGAAGAAGGGTCATGAAGCGATGGTGTTTGCTCGTTAGGAAGGTGAGGATGGGACGCTTCTGATCCGAACGACCTTTGCCGGTATGCCGACTGCCGTGGCTCCATTGGGGATATCGCTAAGTACTACGGCATTGGCCCCGATGTTGACATCACTTCCAATGGTCACCGCTCCGACAATTTTGGCCCCTGCGCCGATGAAAATGTGATCTCCAAGGATAGGGCTTGCCCTTCGTTGCGCGCCTATCGTTACCTGATGTTCAAGATAGATATGGGAACCTCCGCGTACCTGACCATTGATCACGATCCCGGTGGAGTGGATGAATACCAGACCTGGGCCAAACTCTGCTCCACGACCGATAATGCAATTGCAACAGATCGCATTCAGTTTGTTGAAGAGCAGTTCAAGCGGAGTCAGTTGCCATCGCCGAGACCATTGCATGAGCCGATACCACATCATTGCCGCTGTTCCGTCTGTCAGCAGAGCTTTGAGGATTGATCGCCAGGCGGTGCTGTCGTAGCACCAACGTGCCTTTGCTCGGATGTCTTCAGCGAGTAGACGGAGAAGGGGTTCCTGTCGGTTTGAGGACTTCATGTTCGTGGTATGCATCGAAGGCGTTGTTAGAATACTTAATAATCACGAGCTTTTACCATCGGTGTTTTAGTTGATTTAGAATCAGGAATGCAATGTAAGGTGGTAGCGATGTCCCCTGTAGGTAAATACAGCCAGCATGGATGCAGGAGCCTTCAGGTTGTGACGAGGGTTAATGGTAATGAGTGCGAAATAGTAGGACAACGGACAAAGACTTGACAGTGGATGTGAGGCATGAGCTTTGCGTTCATGTCAATCCAAACGGGTTTGGTCCCTATAAGGATTGACTGGGAGGAACGTATGCATGCCTGTCGACGCAAAGAGATTGCGAAGTGGGTAGGGAGGAAGATTCGATTCATCAATCTGGTCGCCGCTTCGTTGATCGTCGCTTGTATCGCTACAAGATTGCCCACCAACGAATCCCTTGCGGCTGTCGCAGTGCTTCCCCAGTCAACTGTAGATGTGACAATGCCCACCGCACCGGCTCTCATCACGGTCTGTAGCTCCGGCTGTACCTATAAGAATTCGCAACTACAGACGGCTATTGACGCGGCGGTACCAGGTACGACCATACAGTTGAAAGCCGGTGAAATCTATCAGTCACCTCCAGACGATAAGGGCTTCATTCTTCGCAATAAGGCGGGGGCTGGCTGGATTATTATTCGAACAAGTACGCCGGATGCTCAGTTTGCTCCGGCAGGCGAACGTCTGACTCCCAGTGATGCACCCAAGCTCCCCAAACTTGAACGGACTGGAACGTATGGGATGACGTGTGAGCCGGATGCGCACAACTATCGCATCATCGGCGTGGAGTTTCGCAATCCTGGTAACGCTGCCACTGGCCATTCTTCCGGTGCCTTCATTCATTGCGGGCGATTTGAAACAAGTGTGGACGATCAGCCCCACCATATTGTTTTTGATCGCGTGTATGTTCATGGCCCATCAATTGCCGGGCAAGATGTTCGGTTTGGCGTGATCTTGCAGGGGCGACATCAGGCGGTCATTGACTCATGGATCTCGGATATCAAGCACAACTATTCCGAGGCCAGCGCCATAGCGAGTTGGGGAGCTGCCGGGCCTTTACGGATCGAAGACAATTACATTGAAGGGGCTTCGATCAACATTCTCATCGGAGGGGCAGATCCGCTTGTGCCTAATCTAACCCCTTCTGATATCACGATTGTCAAGAATATGATCAGTAAGCCGGTCCGTTGGAAGAATCCGGAATTTGCACTCTTGAGCATCAAGAACCTACTTGAGCTCAAACATGCTCAACGGGTGTTGATTGAGGGCAATACGTTTGAAGGGGTGTGGCCTGATGCGCAGGCGGGTTTTGCCTTCATGCTCACTCCGAGACAAGGTTCGGGCGTCGGCGCAAAATGTGGTCCGGCTGGTTCCCCGGGTTGTGCTCCATGGACGATCGTCCAAGACGTCACGATCAGAAATAATAAGGTGAAAGCTGCTTCCAGCGGTGTCGCCGTTTCCGGCCGTGATCCTGGTGGGCCCTATACGTACGCGACTCGCGCGGGAAGCCGGTTTACTATTCAGAATAACATCCTCGAAGGGCTTGGAGGCTATCCAGGAACCGGCATTGCCTTTGCCATTGGCAATGGCCCTAGCAATGTCACAATCACTCACAATACGGTTGTGAAGTACAATGCAACCAATCTTGATGGAAAGGGGTTGGATCTGCAAGCCGGTTCACCATCAACTTCATCAGGGTTTGTCTTTCAGAACAATATTTTGCCCGCTCGAAAGTATCCCTTGTTTGGTTTCATTGGGGGTTGTTCCAGTACGGCCCTGGTCACGTATACTCCTGGCTTTCAATGGACCCATAATGCGATCGTCGGCCCATGGCCAACTCCGACTGGTTGTACGACTGGAATTCTTCCAGGATGGAGTGCAGAGAATGCCTTTCCAGTGAGTGAAGCAGCCGTCGGCTATGAAAATTATTCGTCCGGCATGTACCGACTAACAAGTACCAGCCCGTTTAAGCTTGCGGGATCAGACGGGAAGGATCTTGGCGTCGACTACGTTGAATATGTCGCGGCCCATGGCTTGTTGCCGTAGCATCCGCAACACGGCTCGGTGATGTCGCAACAGGCCAGTCGGCGTGCAGATGCCGAAGGATCTGCGGTGTAGTCGTGCAGTACACTGAGGATCCACAGGACGAGCCCGTCGGCCACTGGCTTGTCGGAACAGCAGATCAATGATTGCAGCAAAAGTGTGTATGCATAATGAGAGACGAGTGTTGCTCAATGATTCGGTATTGTTGCCTGTCATGGACCGATGGTGAGAGTGGGGGCTTCCAAATGGACATCGGAGCGAGGGGCGATATTGCCCGTTTCTACATGGAGCGCCGCTTGCAGTTGTGACCAGTTAATGCCGATATCAGTATTATCGGTACCTTTTTTGAAGTAAGGGCTGGTCGGGTTGAGACTGTAGTCGTCAGAACCAACATTCGTAAATCCGACGGCAGTAACTCCCGCCGGGTTGAAATTGTCCGACGGATAATTCTTGGGAAATGGATTTGAGATCAGGACATTCGTGCTGAACTTGAATTCTGGGAAGTACTTGTTCAGCGTGACTAGACCGACGCCGGCTCCGTCACCGAACACTCCATAGGCATTGTGAGGCGTGATGTTGTCGCGGAAGATAAAGTTTAGACTCGGTATACTCCCCGCCGCGTACAGTATTTGACCTGTCTGAAATCCGGTATTGTGTTCGATCGTGACATCTGAGGGACCGTTAGAAATCTGAAACAACCGACCGCCGCCACCCCATTGTGGGTTGCCCACATCCAGAAAGAGATTGTTCTTGATCAACACACGCTTGGTGGGTTGACTGGGATAGTTGCTGTCAAGACCAGAGAGACCGATGCCGTTAGCGGTATGCCTGATAATGTTATTCGTGAAGGTAATGTCCTCCGTGATGGACCATGGAGCAGTGTTGCTTTGGTTACGGACGGTGAACATAATGCCGTAGCCAACCTGAGCGTGAACCCAGCTATACTCAAAGATATTCCCATCAATCAAAACCCGACGAGCGTTCTTCAGTTCGAATAGATTCTTAATTTGCCATGGGATTCCCGCATAGGATGCGTCCCCAATTTTCCACCGTAACGGCTTTGTGAAGAGGTTCTTGCGGATCTCGATGTCCGATGGAACGAGATCCGGAATGCGTGGATCCGCTCCACCGAACATGACATTTTCTCCCGCTCCCTCCAGATAATTGTTGAGAATCACAAACGGACCAGGGCCGGTCCACCCTCCAATGGCTTGGGAGTCGAAACCACGTTCCTTGCAATCGGCGATGTACGAGTTCTTGACTGTGGAGGAAGCGCTGTTTAGGAGTATACAAAACTTTAATGCCGATGTTGGTAAACCATGGACGTACATTCTGTCTAACTCAATATGATGTGGGACTTGCGACAGATCGGTCATACGGCCGTCCCCCAACTCAATCAACTGAGAGACAAAGGCGTCGTTATTCTGTTTTGTTACTTCTAGGCCAAGCAGTCGGTAGTGGTGAGCCCCATATTCGGTCTTGATCGCATGTTGATTCAATCCTGGTGACACAATTTTCGCCATCACGTTGGCATACTCCGGAGAGATGCGCTCGCCAGTCGGCGGCAGGGCAGAGTCTGGGGCCGAGGTGCGGATGGTGATGCAGCCGGTGCCCGGTTTCACTTTCAGGGTAATGGGACCGACGAATGTCGCACCGGCCTCTAGCAGGATTCTATCTCCAGGAGAGGCCGCATCGATTACGGCTTGTAGTTTGCCTCCGCTGGGAACCATCGTTGTCTTACCGGACGAAGTCCCGCAGCTAATATCCGGGATCACTGGCAGCTGAGGAAGCGTCTGACTGAGGGCCAGGACTGGCCACCCCATTAAGAGGCACAATCCAGCTGAAATCGCATGGTGATTGAATCGCGTGAGATGGATCATCGTAGATCTCCAGGTTATCTGCCCAGTGGGATGTATTCTCCTAACCGAAACGCTGTGTCAATCTTGTCAAGGGACTGTCCGTTGATGCTTCCGGTGGCATAGACTTTCCTTCAAGCCACGCAATAGGCGTGCCACTCGACTAGTTCTGCAGTTGAGAAAAACCACTCCCAACTGCTCCAAATCACGAAAGTGATGTGAGCAACGTAGCTTGTTGTGAACGTTAGACGCAACAACGTCGTTCACATTTATCCAAGTCGTTAAGACAATGATTACGCACTGCAGGGCATTGGTCGCCATATGATCTATTTGTGGACCTGGCAATGCGGTGAGAATGTTACGTAACACGATGAGTGGGAAACGGACAGTGTCTCAACTTCAACATGCGTTTCGTGCGCTGAAGCGCGAAGCGGTCGGATTCACCTTCTCGTTTCCGTTACAGGCACGCGTGCACGCGGCTCGTGCTGGAGCACTGGAGTACTACATTGTCAGTGATGTTCTCTTTTTAGATGATATGCGCTTCGATACGCAAGGCGTGGTGCAGAAAGTGTATCGAGCGCAGGGTCCACAATATAATCCGCTGTTTATTGCTTGGTGGGGGCTGCATCGGCTAGGGGTCTTTCATGCCACCGGGGACTCGAACGCGTTAAAGGATTTCTGGATACAAATCGAGTGGCTGCGATTGCATGCCTTGCAACGACAGGATGAGGCGGTTGTCTGGCCCTGTGCCTTTGATTGGCAAGAAGGAGCCGCGCGACTGAAGTCCCCCTGGATCTCAGCGATGTATCAAAGCGTCGTGATCAGCGCGCTTGTGCGGGCCTATCGTTTGAAGAAGGATTCCGAGTTGATCGACCTCTGTCTCAAGGCCACGAACGTATTTGCCCTCTCGATTGAAGACGGAGGAGTACGTACTGTGATGGGGCGCGGTGCGCTGTATGAGGAGTATCCAGTGTATCCACTTCCTCGGGTCTTAGATGGGTTCTTATTCAGCTTGTTGGGGTTGTACGATTTGGCGGTCGAAACGGGCTTGCCACAGATTCATGGTCTCTTTGCGGATGGCGTGTGCGGCCTGCGCGAGGCCCTTGGTATGTGGGACTACCGCGGGAAGTGGAGTTGGTATGGGACGCATGGTTATCTTTGTCCGCCTCATTATCATCAATTGAATGCGTGTTTGCTCGAGTTGGTTGGAACGCTGGCAGGTGATGAGGAGCTGGTGATCCGTGCGCACCGATGGCTTCCGCCTCACCGATCCGCAGTTGATAGACTGGAGATCTACAGTGTCTTTCTTCTCACCAAGAATCTGGCGCGCATTCGCCTCCCGAGGAACTGACTGATGTGTGGAATTGCGGGGATTGTGTATCTGAACGGAGCCGGAACTGTCCGACATGGCCAGCTGCAAGTGATGGCGAATACCATCTCGCACCGGGGTCCGGATGATGAGGGGTTTTTTATTGATGGACCTGTGGGGTTGGCGCATCGACGGTTGAGCATTATTGATGTCAGTCAAGGGCATCAACCCATGTTTAACGAAGATGATCGCCTCGCGATCGTCTTCAACGGAGAAATTTACAATCACGCTCAACTACGAAGTCGATTGGAGGTCGCCGGCCATCGGTATCGGACACATTCCGATACGGAATCCATCCTACATGCCTATGAAGAATTTGGAGATGAGTTTGAGTCTCAGCTCACTGGCATGTTTGCCTTTGCCATTTGGGATCGAGTGCGGAAGCGATTGGTGTTGTCCAGAGACAGACTTGGGATTAAGCCACTCTACTATGCCATCGTTGGGAATCAGCTGGTGTTTGCTTCGGAGATCAAGGCGCTGCTCACCATTGAGGAGATCGAGCCCCAGGTGGATTACGACGCACTCGATGCGTACTTGAGTTTACGGTATGTGCCGGGAGAGAAGACGCTATTTCGGGGGATCTTCAAACTGTTGCCGGGACATACCCTGGTGGTGGAAGAAGGGGTGTGGACGGTCCGACAATATTGGGATCTTACTTTCCATCCAGAACCTCGAGATGAGTCTCAGCTCAAAGCAGAGTTGGAAAAACTGCTAGTTGAAGTCTGTCAAGATCATTTAATGAGTGAAGTGCCGTACGGCGTATTTCTTAGCGGCGGGATTGATTCCAGTACCGTTGTGGCTGTGCTGCATCGCATCCTGAAAGACCCGGTTCGGACATTTACCGTCGGTTATGAGCAGGTTGCAGATGTGAATGAATTTGACTATGCCGGGCTCGTCAGTCGGGCTACGGGATCTGAGTATCATGAGTTGCGACTATCGGCTCAAGACTTTGCTGAATGGATTCCTCAGCTCGTGTGGCATCTTGATGAGCCTGTAGGAGATGCAGCCTGTATCCCATTGTATTTCTTGGCGCGGTATGCCAAACCGCGTGCCACGGTTCTTGAATCGGGGGAAGGGGCCGACGAGATTTTTGGTGGGTACTCGATCTATCACAAGATGCTCACCATGGCACGGACGCGAGCGTTGATGCCTGCTTCCGTATCCACTTTGCTCAGTCGGCTAGGAGAGACTGTCGGTGGAGGGGGGAAACTATCTCGGTATTGTCGCCTCTTCGGGAAATCACTTTCGCAGTCCTATCGTGGCGTCTCCGGGCATTTTCTCGAAGGCATGCGGCACACGTTGATCAGACCAGAGTGGAGAATCTCTGAGGGGGGGGACAACTATCTCTCCCACACGTTCTCATCATGTTTCGCCCGCGTGCAGGGTTGCGATCCACTCAATCAAATGCTCTACATCGATTCAAAGACGTGGCTGCCGGATGATCTATTAATTAAGGCAGATAAGATGACGATGGCGGCATCCGTCGAATTGCGGGTGCCGTTTCTTGATCACCGGCTCGTGGAATTTGCTGCAGGGCTTCCCACCGATTATAAGATCAAAGGCCGAATAACCAAGTACTTGCTGAAGCAAGTTGTCGAGCCGTATCTCCCGCACGAGATTGTGCATCGTCCGAAGAAGGGGTTTCCTGTTCCTGTGGCTGATTGGTTTCGAGGGGAGTTATACGACGTGGCTCATGATGTATTGTTGGGACGGAATAGCCGCATTGTTGACTATCTTCACAGAGCCGAAATGGCCGCTCTTTTGCAGCGGCATAAGGCAGGTGGCGTTGATTTCTCGAATGAACTCTGGGGGTTGTTGGTCTTGGAGTATTGGTTTCAACGATTTGGAGTACAGACATGATGCATGGGCAGAATATTATCTGTTTTGCGAATGATTGGGATGCGGACCCGACCAGCAAACACCAAGTCATGAAGATTCTTGCGAGAAGCAATCGTGTTCTGTGGGTGAATTCTATTGGATTGCGGCGGCCAGGGGCATCTGCGGGAGATGCATCGAGAATGCTGCAAAAGCTCAAGAAATTCATGCAAGGGCCTGTGAATGTCATGCCCAATTTGCATGTCGTGACTCCTCTGGTGATTCCCTTTCATGACATCAAGGGCGTTCCGACGTTTAATGCGTGGTTTCTCGCTCGGTATATACGATATCAGGCCACTCGCTTAGGGATGAGTGACTTTCAAGTCTGGACGTTTATGCCGACGATGGCGTCGGTGATTTCCCACTTACGGCCTCGAAAAGTTATTTATTATTGTGTGGACGAGTGGTCTGCCTTCAGCTTTCTCAATGCGAAGCTGATGGCAGACATGGAAGCTGAGGTGATTCGACAGAGCGATCTCGTTATCACATCGGCGGAAACGCTCTACGAGAGTAAGCGAGCCCTTCACCCCAAGACCTATCTGGTATCCCATGGGGTTGATAGCGAACATTTTGGGAAAGCCACTTCCTCTGATACCGCTGTTCCGGGAGAGGTTGCAAGGCTGCCGCATCCTGTGATCGGCTTTTGGGGACTGATTCATGAGTGGATCGATCTCGAACTGATTGCTGAGGTTGCGACGAAGCGACCGCAGTGGTCTTTTGTACTGATAGGAAAGAGCGGCGTCGATTGCAGTGTGCTCGAGCGGTTACCCAATGTACATCTCTTGGGGGTTCGGTCGTATGACACATTACCGGCATTTGCAAAGGGGTTTACGGTCGGCATCATGCCGTTCAGGATTAATCGGCTAACCGACAATGTGAATCCGATCAAACTGCGTGAATACTTAGCCTCAGGGCTTCCGGTCGTCTCCACACCAATGCGGGAGGCGAAAGCGTACCAGCATGTGGTGCGGTTTGGCTCCACGGCGGTGGAGTTTACTGCTGCGTTGGACGAGGCGATTGAAATCCGCCAAGAGCTGGACGCCAAGGTCTTTCTGGATGCCGTCGCCGATGAAACATGGGTTTCTAAGGTTCAGTACATCTCACGTTTGATTGACGAGTTGAACGGTGCGATGCCCTCTCAAAGCCGGGGATAATTGAGTGCTTGATAGCAGAAGGATGACACTATGAAGGAAGCGGATCATCTGACTCCACCGATGAGAGAGCACACCGGATCCAATGTCATGGGGGCCGGAAGTCTCCTGGCCGGCCTTGTGGGATTGCTGGCGGTGCTTTATTACCCCATTCTCTATCCTATGCTGGTTCAGTGGACCGATGATCCAGACTATTCTCATGGATTCTTGATCCCATTCATGGCGGCCTACTTTGTCTGGGAACGACGTCAGCATATTCTTGCAGAGCCTCCTCAGCCTGATCGCTTCGGCGTGCCTCTGCTTGGGATCGGACTGTGTATCTTGCTGATCGGCCTGGTTGGAGCCGAGTTGTACATGCAGCGTGTGTCGCTGCTAGTTGTCCTTGCAGGAGGAGTGCTGCTGATCCTCGGGCGTGAAGCGCTCAAAGTTCTCGCATTTCCGATCGGATTTTTGCTGTTCATGATTCCGCTTCCTGCCATCGTGATCAATGCAATCGCCTTCCCGCTGCAGTTGTTTGCGGCTAAGACGGCCACATACTGTCTCGATACGTTCGGTATTCCTGTGTTGCGGGAGGGAAATGTCATCGTGTTGGCGAGCACGCGGCTTGAAGTGGCCGAGGCCTGCAGCGGGATTCGTTCGCTGCAGGCGTTAGTCGCCTTAGGGACGGTGTTTGCATACTTTTCCCAAACTCTGTTGTGGAAACGATGGGTCTTGGTTGCGCTCTCTATTCCCATCGCGATTGTGGCGAATGCGGTGCGAGTGAGTGGTACCGGGATCTTGGCCCACTACTGGGGAACTGAAGCTGCTCAAGGGTTTTACCATACGTTTGAGGGCTGGCTGATTTTTCTGGTGGCATTTGCGTTTCTCCTGCTCGCAGGTTTCATACTCTCAACGGTAGGCCGAGATCAGGCGAGGTCAGGTCAACACGATGCACCCACGGTTCTAGGCGCACAGCCGCGTTCGATTCAAAAGAAACCGATTGGGATCGCGATGGGCTTAGTAGGCTGTGCCCTCCTTGCGGTGTATTCTCTCTCCCAAGGAGAACTCATTCCGGCGAAGCAGTCCCTTCAGAAATTTCCACTCACCATTGCCGACCGTTGGGCTGGAACAGAATTGGGCTTGGAGGACGACGTCCTGAAGGTGCTCCGACTCTCTGAATACATCATGCGGGTGTATGTTCCGATTCCTCTCATGGCACCTGAAGCACGACCGGTTTCATCAACGGAGCGCATGCCAGGACCTGTCGTCCGGGCAATCGTTGATCGCTCATTTTCGAACGGGCCGGTGTGGCTCTATGTGGGTTATTATGAGTCACAACGAACCGGTGCGACGTATCACTCACCGAAGAACTGTCTTCCTGGGGCCGGATGGCAATTTGTCGAGTCTACGGAGATGGTGGTTCCGGTGAATGATCGTTCCATCACGGTGAACGGGGTGACGATACAGAAAGGGCTTGATAAGCAGGTGATTGTCTATTGGTATCATGATCGTGGGCGGGTAATTGCCAGTGAGTATTGGGCAAAAGCGTATTTGATTTGGGATGCCGCAACCAAACATCGATCGGATGGCGCCCTGGTTCGGATTTCTGTGCCGGTGACGACGACGGTCGAAGCGGCACAAGCGAAGGCGCGCATGTTTCTCCAAGACTCATGGCCGCTGATCGTCGATTTCATGCCGGCTGCTTGAGGCACTCCCACCGTGTTCGACGATCGCGGATGCACACGAGACGGTCCGGTTTCCTCTGTTTGTGCCGTATCAATGCGGGTGCTCATTTCAGGGGTGTTCCGCTATTGTTTTCCTGGTTGCAAAACATCTGGCTCTCACAATGACTGACATTATTGCCATGCTCGCGGCTTCAACTTGCTTGGTGTTAGCGCTTACCGTTGTTGTGAAGGGGTGGGTAAGTCGCTTTCATCGAAGTGTTGCCGGCGTGTTGTTGGGTGCAGCGGGAGTCTGTGTCGGCGAATGGCTGGTGAGCGTTCCTCAGGCAGTGTCGGGCCTCGGATTCATACTATGTTTTCTCAGCGAACTGCTGTTGGTCGTGATGTTGTTTCAAGCGGTGACCGCGTTCAACCGAGAGCCGGAGGAAGCCGTCAATCGCACTCGCTGGATACAATACGTATCAACGACTGTGTCGGTCGGCTTGGGAATGTGGATTGTCCTGGCTCTGTTGGATGCCGATGCATCCAAAGACAGGATCGGGGACGGCGTGGGGCTGAGCGGAGATATCACCTACCTGTTCCTCGTGATCATGTATGTCATGAGCATTGCCTATATCGAAGGACTTCTCCGCACGTTGCGAGACCCCGTCCTCTATCAACTGAAGTTTGTGCTGATTGGGTTGGTCGCATTGGCGGGATTCAGGATTTTTGCATTGAGCCAAACTGTCTTTCCGCAGAGAGAACGGCTTGATGTCGTCACACATGGGCTTGCGATTCTTATGGTGGTAGCCCTCATGGCCTACGGATTCATGCGAGCGCGGTTTCAGTCGTTCACGGAACGGATTTATATCTCCCCGAAAGTGCTGTCTGGGTCGCTGACATTTCTCGTGGTAGGTCTGTATGTGTTTGGAGTTGGTGCCGTCAGTCAGATGGCCCGTTCCGCAGGGGTATCGTTCGGAATCGCGTTGAGCGTGCTCTTTGTGTTGGTGGCCTTGGTAGCGTTGGCCATACTGATGCTCTCTCGCAGTACCAGGACGGCGTTGCGGAGCACGGTGGCGCGCAATTTTTATCGGTCGAAGTATGACTACCGGGCACAGTGGCTGGAAGTCACGGAGGTATTTCGAGAGAGGGATTCCGTCGATGCCATTTGGGATGGGCTGCTGGGGCTGCTGAGTCGCACGTTTTCTGCCGGTCGAATTTCGGTTTGGTACAAGATCGAGGCTGAAGGGCGGTTTCATCAGGTGCGGTCTACGAACACCGAGCCTCCCCCGGAACCGCTGGAAGCCTCTCATCGCTTGATTCTGGCGCTGGCGGAGACCGATCGGCCGTTGGCTGTGGACCTGGTCGGATTATTGCCACAGGATTCTTTCGTACGGGCGACTCGCACAGTCTTGTGTGTGCCGCTTCGTATGGAATCTGAATTGATTGGGTTGATCGCCTTAAGCGGCGATGTAACCGGGGTGCCGTATGGACAGGACGATCATGATCTATTGAGAGCCATGGCACATCATGTCGGGGTGTTGTTGGCCCATGCGCGATTGGCGGAGGATCGCCGTGGTTCAGCCGAGCTGGAAGCCTTGCATCGGTTTTCTGCGTTCTGTCTGCATGACTTGAAGAATTTAGCGGCTCGTCTGTCTTTGGTGGCACAGAATGCCGATCTCCATGGTCAAGATCCTGCGTTTCAGGAGTCCGCCATGAAGACCGTGAGCGACACAGCAAAGAAAATGACGGCATTGATGTCGAAGCTCTCGCTCAAAGCCTTTCAGTCGCCCGATACCGTCAAACCTGAGGTGGTGGATCTGCGCTCGATGATTGAAGACACCGTCGGTTCCCTGAGAGGGAGGGGACCGCGCTGGCGAATGACGATGGAATCTGTTCCACCGCTCATGGTTGTGCGAGAAGGGCTCCACCAAGTACTGCTCAATATCCTGTTGAATGCCAAACAAGCCGTCGGTGAAGAGGGAGAAGTTCGGATCGCGCTGAGACAGCTCAATAGGGCAGTCGTACTGACGGTCGAAGACACCGGATGCGGTATTCCACTAGAGAGGCTGCGGACACTATTCCGTCCGGTGCAATCGAGTCGGCCGGGTGGCCTTGGAATCGGGTTGTATCACTGTCGGCGAATCGTTGAGGGCTATGGCGGCATGATCCAGATTCGGAGTGTCGTGGAACAGGGGACCACCGTGCGGATCGAACTTCCGTTCCCACCCCTGTCCGTGGTACAGCCTTCCGATGCCCGAGAGCAATCAGTTGTCTCGTCGTAAGATTCAGATGGAGCCATCTACCCTATGAGCACCCTCTCCACCGTTCTGCTTGTCGATGACGATCCTGACATTCGTGACCAGATGAAATGGGCGCTGATGTCCGACTACCAGGTGCTTCAGGCAGAGGACCGCGCATCCGCTGTGGCGCAGAACCGATCGGCGATGCCGCCGGTGGTCCTCTTGGATCTTGGTCTGCCTCCGGATGTGGACGGCGCCTCGGAGGGATTGGCCATCTTGCGGGAAGTCCTGAGCCTGAATCCATTGGCCAAAATCATTGTCGTGACCGGTAACAGTGATCGTGCGAATGCTGTGACGGCCATTGAAAGCGGCGCGTTTGATTTCATTGAGAAGCCGATTCAACTCGATGTTTTACGGGTCGTGCTGCAGCGGGCGTTGTATCGCTATGGAGTAGAGCAAGACCGCCGCGTGCAGTATACCTCAGTCGAGGGGGAAGAATTTGAAGGGATTGTGGGCGTCAGTGAGCCGATGCAGCAGGTCTATCGGTCGATTCGTCAGGTTGGTCCAACCGCCATGCCTGTGTTGATCATGGGGGAAAGTGGCACCGGCAAAGAGCTGGTAGCACAGGCGATTCACCGTCGGAGTACGCGCCGCGAAGAGCCTTTTGTGGCGATCAACTGCGGCGCCATCCCCGAAAACCTCCTGGAGAGCGAGCTGTTTGGTTATGAAAAAGGGGCCTTTACCGGAGCGGTTCAACAGAAAAAAGGGCGAATCGAGTACGCCAATGGTGGCACGCTCTTTTTGGACGAAATCGGTGATATTCCCCTTGTCTTACAGGTCAAGCTCTTGCGGTTTTTGCAGGATCATAAAGTCCAGCGACTTGGAGGAAGGGATACAATTTCCGTCGACGTCCGGGTGGTCGCGGCCACGAATGTCGATCTTCGCAAGGCCATCAGTGAAGGGCGGTTTCGTGAAGACCTCTTCTATCGTCTCTGCGTGATTGAGATTGCCCTTCCGCTGTTGAATGAACGCGGGGCCGATATTGTCCTCCTTGCGCGCCGATTCATGATGCAATTTGCAACGGAACAACACAAACAGCTGAAGGGGTTTTCCCCGGATGCGGTAACGGCATTACAGGCGTATGCGTGGCCCGGGAACGTCAGAGAACTGGAAAATCGACTGAACCGAGCTGTTCTCATGGCCGAAGACGCCTATATTACGCCGGAAAATCTTGGGTTGCGAAACCTGGCCGTAGGGGGCGAGGAGGGCCTGAGTTTGAAAACATCCCGCCAGCGTCGCGAGAAAGATCTGATTCAGCTGGCGCTGGAGAAGAACGAGGGGAATGTGTCGAAGGCCGCGACTGAGTTGGGGATCAGTCGTCCCACCCTCTATCAATTGTTGGATCGCTATGGATTGAAGAAAGCGAAGGCCGAAGGCCAAGCCGAAAACGCCTGATCTCATCTGACCACAGCTCGAACATGGGGCCAAAAGGCCTGTCAAGATATTGTCTGCCTCATGTACGGTGTAAATAATTTTTACATCCCAATGAATGAGTGTAACGTATGGAATTTATTTGAAAGTGATTAAAAATTAACAACGAGATCATTTTTTGTGTAAAGAAAATTAACAGGATACTTCGTTTGATATTACTGCGAGAGTAAATCAGTCTTGCATTTGCGATAGCTTACAAATGTCAAAAACTTGGTATTGAACTTGCTGGATAAGCGATACGTCCGTGTTTGAAACACTGAAACGTATTTAGTACTCAATTTTTGATGTAAGCAGAAAAAAGGACAGGCAAATGCAGACCAAAATGAAGGCAGTGCTAGTCACTGTGGGGTTGTGGCTGGGCATGGCCGTGACCTCAGCCCATGCGGTGCCGCTGTTGACGCTCGCGCCTGGAGATGCAAACTTTACCCAGACGGCGAACGGCAATTGCAATGCCGATTGTGTTGAGGGCCAGCTTAGTGCGAATGGCTTGGGAACGTACGACTTAACAGAAGTATACAAGCAGAACGCTGGTGGGAGCGAAGAAGGGACTCTTGCTACCTCCTATACCACGACGTTCAATCGTGATAACAGTGCTTTTACCATTAGCTATGATGGAGCTCCAAATCCAGCAATTTCCTGTCCATTTTGTGTTTTATTAGTGAAGGATGGAACTCCAAATCCCAGGTACTTTTTTGTTACCGCTATGAATAGCTGGAATGGTACGGACACTATTTCGGGTGGCATTTTTTATCCCGGGCAGGGAGAAATCTCGCACGTGTCAATTTTTCAGGGAGACCCAGGAACTTCAACTGATCCTGTTCCGGAGCCGGCGTCGATGTTGTTGCTCGGTTCTGGGTTAGTCGCACTGGGTTTGTGGAGACGGAATTCTGGCAAGGCCTAATCAGCAGCGTTCACCAGTAAGAGTGCCAATGACGTGGGGCCGGTCCTCAAACATGAGGGCTGGCCCCTTCTGTTTTCCTCGACTATGTTCTTGTACGTCCCGACGATCAATGGGTTGTTTCTCTCACACAGGTGTTCTCATCGTCTCATATGCGGCCGGACCGAGCCTCTCAGAGCATGATGCTTCTAAGAAACTAGCCATTGGGGTTCTGCTTCTCGCGCTCTGTGTCCTGAGCGCCTGTTCCAGTCTCCACGATGTTGGAAAAACCACACTCCCGAATGATCCGGAAGCATTGCAACGCCGTCTGCATGATGTTGGCTTGCCCTTGTTGGCCGCAGCCGTCGATTGGTGTCCGTTCGAGCAGGAGGCGACTTATGGGTTCTTCCTTCATGACCCTCCGAGAAAGAGCGATACGACAAGCCACGCAGCGACGATTCCGCTTGTCTCCTATGTGCATCCGCACATGCCTGCAGCCTTTGCCGGGCTTGCCCTGGGGGATCGCATCATTGAAGTCAATACGACGAATGTCGAAGCACACGATGCGCCCACGATTATGCGGTTGGTCTCTCGGCTGACGGCGGCCCGCATTCAACCGTTGCAGCTTGAAGTCCAGCGTGGGGCAGCACGTCGAACCGTGACAATGCGGGCGCTGCCGGCCTGCAAATTCTTGTTGAGAGTGATTGAGAGCAACTTCATCAACGGGGTGTCTAATGGCCGGGTCATTGCGGTGACGACGGGAGCGATGCAGACTTTTTTGAGGGATGATGAATTGGCTTGGATTCTGGCGCATGAGGTTTCGCACAACATTCTCAATCATGCCCAGAATGCTCAGCTGAGAGTGATGCTGAATGCTTTTCTCCACGCGGCAGTCGGACCCGCGACACAAAATATGCCGCAACCAGAGGCTCGCATGCTCGAAGCGCAGGCCGATTATGTCGGGGCATACCTCATGGCCCGGGCCGGCTATGATCTGGATGCGGTTCGTCGGGTATGGGAACGGCTACGGCAACTTGAACGGGCACAATCCAAGTCCGGGTATGAGATAAGTCGCACTCACCCGACCACCGCGGAACGCCTGGCTGCATTTCAGGAAACCTTCAAGGAAATCCAAAATAAACGTCAACGCGGTGAACCGTTGCAGCTTCAGTTTACCCCGCGCGACTGATCACGTGCCGTTAGAGTCCTGCGAGTGTTTTCTTCGCGTCTTCAGCGCCGGTAAAGTGCTGGTTGAGCTTTAATGCGGTCTGCAGCGCCTGTTTGGCAGCAGCAGCCTCACCGTTCCTGGCTTGTGCCATTCCAAGGTGGTAGTGCACGAGCGGCTCATTGGGTAATTTATCTGCAGCCTCCTTCAGCAGGCTCACCGCGAGGAGGGAGGCGTTTTTCTTATAGTAAATCCATCCAAGCGTATCGGCGATACTAGGGTCTTCCGGTCTCTGCTCTCGAGCGGTCTGGGCATGAGAGAGAGCCACGTCGAGATTACCCCCCTGCTCAGCGATCAACCAGGCCAGGTTATTGGCGGCCGGTGCGAAGCGGGGATTGAGTTTGAGAATCTGGTCGTATCGTTCTTTCGCCTTGTCGTACTCTTTGCGGCCTTCATGGATGATACCCAACATCATCAGCGCGGCGGGGGCGTTGGGGGTTTTGGCGAGGATGGTTTGATATTCTATGACCGATTGATCAACCTTCCCGGTTTGGTAGTAGAGTTGTGCCAAGTTCAAATATGGAGCCAGCGCTGAACCGTCGATTTCAATCGCGGTCTTGAATGATTGCTCTGCCTGTGCCGGATCCTTGGCATTCAGCCAGAGTTGTCCGACCAGATTATGGAGCAAGGGACTGTTTGGTGCGGTCTCCAACTGCTTGATCACTCGCTCCCGTGCCTCTTGCGTCTTGCCCTGGGCGCTCTTGATGGAGACGATTTGCAGGATGGGTTCGAATGCAGTCGGGCGCTTCGCCAGCGCCTCTTCAAAATATGCCAGGGCCTTCGTCGTATTCTTTTCCGCACGGGCGACTAAGCCGAGGTTGTAGGGGCCGATCGGTTCTTTGGGAGCAGCTTGCGCGATGGCTTCAAAGACCTTCCGGCTTTTCGCCAGATCGCCTTTCCGGAGGTAGGCGGTACCAGCGACGACGGCGGCCTGCACATTACGAGGGTTGATCTGAATGGCGGCTTGTGCCTGTTCTAGCGCCAAGTCGGCTGATCCTTCCGCCAGATAAATCTGTGCCAACGCCGTTCGGGCATCGCCCAGCTGAGGGTTGAACTTTACGGCGTCGGCAATCGCGGCTTTGGCTTGAGGGAGTTGCTGCTTTTGCAGGTAGGCTATTCCGAGGAAATGGTGAGCTCCGGCAAATTGGGGATTGTCTTTTAGAATAGCTTGGAGCAGCGTGAGAGCCTCATCGGATTTTGCCTGGGCAAGCTTCAGCCTTGCCTCGAAGAACCGACCCATGAGGTCATGTTTGTCTTTATCCCGGAGCGCATTCACGAGTGGCTCGGCGTCTGCGATCTTGCCTGTATCCAAATAATGACCGATCAGCTTATCTCGCGCGTTGGACGATGACGGGACGATTTCTGTGGCACGTCGGTAATAAGCAAGGGCTTTTTCTGGTTGCCCCAGGGCGGTGAAATAGTCTCCGAGATGGATGAGAGGCGTGTCTGCTTGGGGCTTACGCGCCACCAGTTTCTGTAGGGTGGCTTCGGCATCGGCGGGTTTGGCGTGACGTTGATAGTGACTTGCCAAGTGAAGGTAGACTGCCTCATTCTCTGGATCGGCTTCCATAGCCTGCTGGTAGTGCGTTTCAGCCCGCCCTGATTGCCCCACGACATCGTAATAGTCGGCCAATGCCAGGAGCGCCGGAAGCGCGTGAGGATCGACGGACAAGGCTTGGCGGAGTGCGGCTTCCGCGGCCGGCTTCTCGTTCAGGAGAAAATGGACTCGCGCCAGGTCAATGTAGATTTGGATATTCTTAGGGTCTTGCTCGAGTGCCTTCTTGAGCTCAGCGATACCGTCCTTGTACTGTTTTTCATTGATCAAGCTCCGTCCATGGAGGATCAGCCCGTCAAGATGTTGAGGGGCCGATGCCAGTACGATCTCGGCACGTTCGCGCGCTTTGCCGGGATCTTGCGCCAGAAGGTAGAGTTCGCCGAGCTTGAGTTGGGCATCTTGATTCGTCTTGTCCAGGGCCACTGTTCTCGTGAGCTCAGAGAAGGCGGCCTGGAGGCTGGGAATGGTGCCGTGTTTCAAGTAGGCCAGAGCCAATCGGTAATGGATGCCAGGGCTATTAGGCTCTACCTGGATCACGTTCTGATATTCGATGATCGCTTCTGGATATTGGCCATTCTTCATATACGTTTCTGCTCGTTCGCGATGTTTGGCTGTCTTCTCCCCCGGTGTCTTCGAATCACACCCGAGATGGCCAAGCATGATGAGAGCGAACAGAAGATTCCGGATGATCATTGTGGAACGAAAGGACATGGATAACCTTTCTGGTCAGGAGGTTCGAGCCATCCAATCAGCCGGTATCTTACGACAGCCCTCGCGCAAATTCATAGCTTTCAAGTGTAGAGAAAGATCGGTCAAGGGGGGCGATGTGGAGTCGTTTGAGTCGACGTACGTTGGTGGGACCGATGATGCAGCTTTGCGACAGGACCCATGGAAAGGGTGACGATGACGCGTTCCCAGGATTAAAGCGATCTGTCATGCCGCCTAGTGCGTAGCTAGGTCTCAAACGGGGTAGTCTGATGAATGGTTCGGATGAACGGATCGAGTAGCGTTCCGAACCGGAGAGTTACCAGACGGCTCTATATCTAGCCTGAAGACAGCGTTAAAACAGGATACATGCGAATGTAAAAATATTTTACAGTGTAAGACTGAAGCGATTCCGTATTGTCAATAAACTATAACTAATTGAAATGAAATGATTATTCATAACATTCTGAATGAAGAATACCGTCATATTCGAAGCTTCTCCTGGTAGGGGTGTAAAATTATCTGACGAAATGAGCGATGGATCTGTTAGCGATATTTATAACTATGTAGTGTTTTCAACATCTTAAATGACATGGCAAGTATATTGCTCACCTGATGTATCTGTATTGATGGCTTCATGGTTTTATCGAGGAGCGATCGTGAAGTTTATAAAGTTGTCTCCAAGTAACTGAATTAAGGAGGTGAGTGTACATGAAGCGAATGATGTGTGTAACAATGTTTGCCCTCTTGGTGGGAAGCATGGCAGTTCCTCAACCGGCTTCAGCCTTGAGGCTCTCGTTGAACGCCGGAGGGGGGGCCGTTGAAGTTTCCCTCACCGATAACGGAGTAGGAGATGTCAATGGGGCCTCTGATGTGATCACATTCCTTGGTGCGGTGAATAACTGGTCTGTTAATGTAACCACAGGCGTCAACCTGGGAACTGCAACTCAGCCGCACATGGATTTGAACAGCATCAACATCTCGAACGGTGGTGGTGGGACCATGCAGATCATGCTAACTGAGACGGGCTTTACAACTCCACCCGCGTTTAGTTTTCTTGGGTTGATCGGTGGGACTGCGGCGAACCGGGTTCAATATCAGACCTATTGGGATGCCGCGAATAATGCATTTGCAACAACCACGCCGTTGACGAACTCTGGTCTTCTTGGGCCTGGAGCATTTTCTGATACGAGAGGTGGTCTTGGTGGTGGAGTCGGCCCATTTTCTGTGACTCAGGTGGTGACGATTACTCACCTGGCTGGAAATAATGTGTCGACCTCCTTCGATGCAGCAGTTTCCACGGTGCCGGAGCCTGCGTCCATGCTTCTACTTGGTTCAGGGCTCTTGGGTCTTGGGCTGTGGGGTCGGAAGATGCGGAAGAGCGCGTAGCTCGTCAGCATTCGCCGTATAGCTCAGTTCTTCGTTAAGACGGCCATCCCGATCAATATCGGGATGGCCGTCTCGTTTTGTGAACTACTTCTTTCTTGGATTTCACTTACGGTGATTCTGTGTCCGTGGTCATGTCTCGCTGTATCCGGATGATCTCTCTACCAGTCGTATGGACAGTCCTTGATTTCCCTCACCCATGCTGTACAAGGCCAAAATAGCTACTCAGGTGGGCATGTCTCAGGTATGATTTCTCGTGGCGATTCCCAACCACGCAGACTAAGGCTTCAGCTTCAATGCATGTCCATCGAGTAGGGAAAGACGCGGCAGTGAACAGATTTGCATCTGCCAAGCTATTGATCGCGATTACAGCTCTTCTTTCAGGACCTTGTAGCATGGTGACTTACGGATTCGCTCAAGAATCATCATCAACTTTCCAGAAGCGAGTGGAGCTGGCGCTTGGGACATGGATCAGTGTGGGCGATACTCGGTGGAGCCACAATGCCTCGTCGCAAGGGCTCTTTGGCAATCCAACTTCTCGGCTGAACTATGCCGATCATTCCACGAATGTCGTTGAACTGACCGCCAAAGTCTACCTCAGGCCTCGTTTTTTTGGCCGAGTCCAGGTTGGAGGGGCTCATATCGGAGGAGGTCGTCTGACCGACGATGATTTTCTTGCTGCCGACGGCGGAAGTCCTTCCTTAAGAACCCATAGCGATATCAGTGGATCTGGACTGTGGTATGTCAATGCCGATCTGGGGGGATCCTTGATGACCTTCGCTCATGCTCGTGGTCATCTGGATGGCTTTCTCGGCTTTCAATACTGGCGTCAGAAGCACAACGCTTACGGAGTTCGGCAGATCCATTGTTCGGCGGCAGGGGCTTCGACCGATTTGGATGGGGGCACCCCTGGATTAGATCCGTTATGCCTTCCAGGTGACATCGGCATGAGTCACAGTGTAGAGGTCATTTCCAACAGTAATTCGTGGTACGCGTTTCGAGTCGGTGCTTCAAGTGAGTATTACCTTCTCCGATGGCTCAGTCTCTATGGTTCGATCGTGCTGAAACCCATCAATTTTTTTACCAATGAGGATACCCATTACTTGCGGGTGGCCGATGGAGAATTACAAGCCCCGAGTTTTACCATGCGTGGCATTGGGTTTGGGGCAGATGCTGAGATCGGGGCGACGATGCATCTCACGCGCTGGCTGGCGGCTCAAGTCGGCTATCGGGTCTGGTGGAATCGCTTGATCAATGGCACCTGGGAAAATCATCTTGCCGATGGCCGGTCGGCGTCCTTTCCGCTCACGGAGTTTCAATCCCTTCGTCATGGTCTGACGGCGGCCATCACGGCTTCTTTTTAAGAGATACGTGATTCTGGAAAGACTACCGCCTCGGTCGTCCTGACGGCAAGGTCTCTTCTTCGTATTCCATGAAGAGGTGCTTCGCTTCTGGATGGAGATGGCCGGGATGTCCCTGTGGAATACCTAGCGTGCGAAACAGGGGAGTGAGTTTCCCATTGGGGTGCAGATAACCGGCTCTCAGAGGCACGGTGCGCTTGCTGTGCCGCACCAGTCGACAGGGGGTTGCCCGGATCGACGTCAGCCAATCGGCGATATCTTGTGGATTGCCGATGGAGGCCGAGAGCAATAAGAGTCGAGCTTGCGAGGGGCAGAAGATAATCGTTTCTTCCCACACGACGCCTCGTTCGGGATCAGCTAGGTATTGTGATTCGTCCAGGATGACCAAGCCGAGCGTGTCCAATCTGACATCGATCTCACCACTCGCCGCATCGTAGAGCAGATTGCGGAGAATCTCCGTCGTCATGACGAGTAACGGGGCTTGTCCGTTTTCCTGGCGGTCTCCGGTGAGGATCCCCACCTTGTCCGGTCCAAAAATCTTCGAAAACTCCGCATACTTGGTGTTCGACAGGGCTTTGAGCGGCGACGTGTAAATGACGCTGCGATTGTCCTCCATGGCTCGGCGTGCCGCTTCAATCGCCACGTAGGTTTTCCCGCTTCCGGTCGGGACGCTGATGACGACATCGGTTTCGTTCACCGCGGCCAAGGCTTCGATCTGCCAGGGGTCTTGGACGAATGGTTGCGGCGCCGGCACACCGATTCCTTGTAGCCACTCGGTGAGCGAGATGGGAGGCTCAGACGGCTCTGAGTCCGACGACCTGCTCGCGGCCTTCTTGTGGGCGATCGGTGGAGTCTCGTGGCGAGGTCGCGATCCGGATGTTGGTCCGGCCTGACGTTCTCCGATCAGCGTCAACAGATCGGACTCAAAGCCGGCGCGATTCTGGGCGGAATGTTGGAGCAGCAACTCAATCAGGCGTCGCTTCCCGGCGCGGAAGTGACGCTGGACCCGCCCGCGGGCCAGACGATGGAGTACTGCCACTGGTTGTTGAGCCAACAGTTGTTCGAGTTCGTCGGTCGTCATGGTTTGAAGTGCTGAGGATTGAGTGCTGAGGGTCGAGTCTCAGCTACACTCAGTTCCGCAGGGTTCACGGCAATTCCTCCAGCACGCCGCGCCGGATCGCCGCGATTGCTTGGGACGCGGATTCGGCAAGGCCGGGGTGTGTTCCCTTGAGGGTTTGCACCTGCGAGAGATACTCCAAGGTTCTGGCCAGGAGTCGATAGATGTCGCCTTCAGCCATTGTGGTCAGTCGGCAGAGTCCGATCCAAGTGAGCGTCTGGTCGGCGACCCAGCGCTCCACGAGGGCCGCCACATCCGCGCGGAGGAGCGGAGGATCTTCGTCGGGTGATAGGCTCTCCGCCAGTTTGCGAACTTGCCCGAGCAAGGAACTCAGTCCTGGGCTGATGCGAGGAAATGCACCGGGGCGATCATCATCGTGAGCCAGACTGGCCAGAATGCCGGCGAGGAGAGACGGGTCTGCGCCGGTGAAAGCTTCCGCGCGGATCAGTTCGGTGATGAGCAGCGAATGGTCGATGCGGATCAGTCGTGCCCATTCTCCCTCAGCCGTCAGTTGCGTCGTCAGGGTGAGATAGCCAAATTTCTGCAAGACCTCGACGCGCTCTTGGAATCGATGCCATAAACTGGTGCGCAGGGCCTGAATGGATTTGGTGTGCCGCTGCTGTTCCTGCCGGAGACGTGATGCCGTGAGGAAGTCCTTTTGACAGGCCGATCGCGATGGACAGGTCGGACAAGAGAAGTCTTCCAACGATTGAACGATGGCGTCGGGAAGAGGTTCGCTATCGGTGGACGCCAGGATGGGAAGTAGGGGTAATCGGAGCGGTAGTTCTTCCAGCTGGTGACTGAGCCGATCGAATGTGTCGGTGGAACACCAGGGATAGGTTGATGTTTCCGGGCAGTCGTACGTGCGGTCGTAGACTTCTTTCACACTCGTGACCGGACATTCCGTGACGGCACTTTCCGGTCTCAACACGGTGAGCATCGAATTCTTCTGGCCTTTGCTCCGATATTGGCGAAGCACGACCCCTCGCCCTCTGCTGAACCCCACGACCCGTCCGGGCGTCAGGAACGGTAGTCGCGCTGAAATCTCCGGCGGCTCCGCGCGATAGGTCGGATGTCGCGTATGGCGGTGTCTTCGTGCATGGTCAAAGGTGTGCCATTGGGTGATCCAGTCCGTACAGACGCGAGGGCCGAACGGTTCCATCTTGATGTGGAGAGCGTCGAGCTTCTGCTCGAGGACCTCGGCTCGCTGATTGAGCTGAAACTGAGCAAAACTCTTGGCCAGGATCCCTTGGATATGCTCATGAGGGTGGGCCTTTAAGAGATTCAAGACCATTGGATAGCTGATTGTAAACTGGCTGTCGATGGCTTCTGGTTGTCCGGTCAGTCCCTTGGTCAGTACTGATAGATCGATATACGGTGAAGGGGTAATCACGGCAAATCCGACATGATCCTTCCCTCTGCGGCCGGCTCGCCCCGCGATCTGTTGGACTTCACCGGCCGTCAAGTCGGTGAAGTCGCGGGACTTGCGGATGCTGGATTGGGTAATGACGACCGTGCGCGCCGGAAAGTCGACGCCGGCCGCTAAGGTCGTGGTGGCAAAGACCGCATCAAGGTGTCCTTGTCGCATCAATTCTTCGATCGCAATTTTCCAGGTCGGCAGATGCCCGGCATGATGGGCGGCCACGCCGATCCGTTGGACGATGGGAATCATCGGGTGCTCAGCAATGCTGGGGTGGTGAGCCATCACCTGCTCGAGTGCCTTCGCGATTGCCTCTTGGCGTGTCGTCGGCAGGACGAAGTTCGCGTGGTCGAAGGCTTCCATGGCCTCATCGCAGGCTCGCCGTGAAGTGAGAAAGACGATCGCAGGAGTAAGATGTTTCTGACGGAGCGCGGAGATCAGATCAACCGGATGGATCGACGGAGGCATGCAGCTTCATTCCTTTTGAGATGACCACGAGACCCGATTCCGTGACGGTAAACCGCTGCGCATCGGCCTCTCGGTTATACCCGATCTCTGTCTGAGGAGGAATTCTCACATCTTTATCGATGATGGCGCGTCTGATGCGACTCTGTGCTCCGATGGTGACATTCTCCATCACGACGGAGTCACGGATATCGGCATGGTCGTGCACGTGCACGTTCGGAGAGAGGACGGAATTCTGGACCCGTCCTCCAGAGATGATGCAGCCGCCGCACACGATCGAGTCCAGCGCGACACCCATGCGGCCTCCCTGAAAATCCTGGGCGAAGACGAACTTGGCCGGAGGAAACTGCCCCTGATAGGTTCGGATCGGCCACTCAGCGTCGTAGAAATTGAACTGCGGGTCTACGGAGACCAAATCCATATTGGCTTCCCAGTACGCGTCGAGCGTTCCGATATCGCGCCAGTACTTGACCGCTTTCTTGTTCGCATCCTGAAATTTGAAGGCGTATACCCGTTTCTCGGCAATCATTTTCGGGATGATATTTTTCCCGAAGTCGTGCGCGCCGCCTTCTTTCGCATCGGCGAGTAGGTACTCGCGGATCACCTTGGTGCGGAAGAGATAGATACCCATCGAAGCAAAGGCATGGTCCGGATCGTTGGGCAGCGGAATAGGATGCGTCGGTTTTTCATCGAATCGGATAATCCTGTAATCGTTGTTCACGGCAATGACGCCGAAACGAGAGGCCTCTTGTATGGGGATATCGATGGCTCCCACGACCGCATCCGCGCTTGTGGCGATGAGCCAGTGAAACATCTCCGCGTAGTTCATCTTGTAGATGTGGTCACCCGCGAGAATCAGCAGGAATTCCGGGTGTTCATCATCGATCAAGAACATGTTCTGATAGACGGCGTCGGCCGTGCCGCGATACCAATCCTCGCTGATGCGTTGCTGCGGAGGAACCGAGGCGATGTATTCGTTGAGGTCGGCGCTGAGAATGTTCCATCCGGCTCGAATATGGCGATCGAGCGAATGGGATTTATATTGGATGAGGACGGCGACTTTACGGAGCCCTGAGTTCAAACAATTACTGAGTGTAAAGTCGATGATGCGATATTTCCCGCCGAATGGAACCGCGGGTTTGGCCCGTTGCGCCGTGAGAGGATTGAGCCGCTCCCCTTTTCCGCCGGCTAAGACCATGGTGAAAATATTCTTCATTGTGCGGATTCTAGCAGGACCGTCTTGAAATAGAAAGAAAAGGGAATCGTTGACTTCCCGTGCCATGCGGATAATACTAGCCACCAGAACGCTGGATTAAGCCATGCGGTTCGATCGGCTATGAATAAAGGAGTGAGCATGAAGCGAGATGTCGTAGTCGCCGCTTTGCCGCGAGTCGATTCAAGGCGAGTCACGAAGCTGGAGGAGAGAACCTCCGACTCACTGGAGAACATGGCCTGGCGACTGGAGAAATTAGAGGAGCAGATCCAGAAGTTGTCGGAACTGGTGCGTGATCATGCGGAAGATATGGATCGACTGGTTCGGATTGTGGCTGAGAACCAGGATGTGGTTCGCCAGCAGTTGCTTCGAAAACATCATGAGAAAGTTCGGGTGCGGAAGCATCTTCGAGCACTCAGTTCATAAGGTCGCCGCAGATCGCTGACCCAAATAAATCCGTCACGTTCTGGTCCGGATCTCACCACGACACGGTGCCTGTCATTCGTATCTCCTTGGCCTATCAATGAACACATTGAGCCTGATGGGTGAACGATTCATCGGGGCGGTGTCTCTTCACCGAATGAATCAGATGAATTACCTCACGCACATGCTGTGCTGTCTGTGCTGCACCATCGGTGTCGTCAGCGGTCTTCCTGACAGTGAAGCGTCCACCACAGATCCGGCGCCGAGCGTAGAGCATCAGACGGCCTTGACGGTACGATTGAGTCTGGAGGCGGCGATCAATCTTTTTTTGCGACAGAATCTTGACCTGTTGATCGCGAAATACGGGATTGAGTCCGGTAAGGGCGAGCAGATGACCGCTCGTTTGTTTCCCAATCCCGTGGCCTCGCTGGGAGCCGTCAGCTCACCGGTTCAGGGGCGCACGCTGGGGAACAGTGGACAACTCACGTCGCAGGTCCAACAGCTGTTTGAACTGGCCGGTAAACGAGGGTACCGGATCGAGAGTGCCGAATCCGGACTTCAGTCGGCGGAAGCCGGTTTTGAAGATGCCGTTCGCCAGCTGCGGTTTGCCGTAAAGGATGCCTACTACCGTACGCAACTGGCCCGTAGACGTCTGGTACTGGCGGAAGACAACCGAGATCGTTTTTCTCGTATTCTCGAGGTCAATACCATTCGGTTCAAGAAAGGCTACATCGCCGAAGTCGACTTGATCCGGATCCGACTGCAGTTGATCGATTTTCAAACACAGGTCATTCAAGCGATTCAAGAGTCGGAATCGGCCCGCTCCGATCTTCGCCAGCTTTTGCAGCTTTCACCGGTCACTCCGGTGGAGTTGACGACGGAGTTGGAATACCAACGAGTGGATCCGGACATCATGAAGTTGCGCGCGCTTGCGTCGGACGCCCGCCCTGATGTTCGGGCAAAACGATGGACGTTGTCACAACGTGAGTCCGAATTGAGTTTGGCCAAGGCGTACCGGATTCCGGATATTACCGTCGGGGCAGGGTACGCCGTCCAGGGCCCCCATGGGCCGGACAATCCGAATCAAATGGTGTTCAGTCTCGGCGTGCCACTGCCGTTGTTCAATCGCAATCAGGGGAAAATCATGCAGGCTGAGGCTTCGATGCGGACGGCGGGAGCTGATCTCAGTAAGACGCTCAACCAGGTGGAGAATCAAGTGGAGGTCGCGTACCGCAACTTGCTCGAAAGCCGTCGGCTGGTCGAAGCCTTCCTCGGAGGAGTGCTCGACGACGCACGATCGACTTTTACCATCGCTGAGCGAGCCTATGATCGGGGTGGGGCCACGCTGATCGATCTGCTTGACGCGGCCAGGACCTCGAGGACGATCCAGCAGAATTATATTGAGGCCTTGTTCAATTATCAGCGGAACGTTATTCAACTGGAAAGCGCCGTCGGGACGGACATCACGTCATGATGTCGAAAGTGTGTTTCAATATTTTAAGGATAAAGGACTATCTATTGTCTTCCGGCATCGGCTCTGCCCGGTGTGTCTTGACAATGGCTATCAGTGTGATCGTGCTCTCGGTCTCGGCCTGCTGGCAGCAGGATCAGCCTCCCCATGTACAGACTACCGCACAAGGGTCAGGCACGAACGGGGGGACGCGTTCCATCGAGTCGGCGCCACGTGTCGAAACGGCCATCGTGGAGTTTAATACCTCCCGCCAGGGGCTGACTCTTTCGGGCAAGATCGCCTATGGGGAGGACAGGTATTCACTGGTGTCTTCGCCGTTACAAGGACGAGTCGTTGAGGTCAGGGCTCATCTGGGAGATCGGGTGAAGGCGGGGGATGTGTTGTTGGTTGTTGATAGTCCGGACATTGCGCAGGCCTATTCGGAATACGTCAAGGAAGACTCAGACTTGCAATATGCGACGAGGGCCCATGAGTTGGCGAAGGATCTGTACGAGGACAAGGCGTTGGCGCTGAAAGATTTAAAGCAAGCCGAGAACGAATTGGTCAAGGCGCGCGCTGAATTTCGTCGAGTGAAGGAGCGATTGTTGTCGCTCCGGATCGCTCCCCAGGAATTGAACAAGCCGTTGGACAAGCAACAAATCACGTCGCGCTTCGAGATGAAGAGTCCGCTGAGCGGGATCGTGGTCGAGCGGACCGTGACTCCTGGCCAGTCCGTTACCGGAGACTCCGACCACGTATTGTTCACTGTGGCAGACCTGGATGTTTTGCAGGTGGTAGCCGATGTGTATGAGCATGATTTGGCATTAGTGCGAGAAGGGCAGTCTGCGGTGGTGCGGGTTGATGCCTATCTCGGCGTGGAGTTTCCTGCCAACGTGACGTCGGTGGGCGATATCGTCGATCCGACCGCGAGAACCATCAAGGTTCGAGCACGCGTCGACAACCAGGCGCATAAACTCAAGCCGGAAATGTTCGCACGGTTGCAACTTGATGTCGGAGAGGCCAGGCAATTCTTGACCGTACCCCGTGAAGCGGTACTGGAAGTCGACGGCAAACAGGTTGTGTATGTCGTTGAGAATGAGCACCGCTACAGCAAACGAGAAGTCAAGGTCGCCGCGATCTCGCCCGATCACACGCGGGTCATCGAAGGGCTCAAGCAGGGGGAGCGCATCGTAACGAAGGGAGCGGTGCTGATCAAGGGCCAAGAGGTGCAAGGACAATGATCGCTCCCAGCGGTTGCCGCCACTGCCGGACGAGCCGCGCTCGTCATGAGGACCGATGATCACGAAAATCGTTGAGTTGTCGCTCGTTCAACGATTTCTGGTCTGTGCGCTTGGGCTTCTGTTCCTCTTCGGCGGGCTCTATGCCTTTCATCTGCTCGACATCGTCGCCTATCCAGATCCAGCTCCTCCGATGGTGGAGTTGATTACCCAGCTTCCCGGCTATTCGGCCGAAGAAATCGAGCGGCAGATTACGATCCCGATCGAGGTGGCGTTGAGCGGCACGCCCCGTCTCACGGATATCCGGTCGCTCTCGATCTTCGGTCTTAGCGACATCAAGGTGTATTTCGACTTCGACAGCGACCTCTTTCGGGATCGCCAAGAAGTCTTGAATCGTCTCAGCACAGTTCAATTGCCGCAAGGTGTGCAGCCCGCGCTGTCCCCCTGGTGGGCTATTGCTGAAATCTATCGGTATGAATTGAGCGGTCCGAATGTGAGTTTGACGGATGTGAAGACGATACAAGACTGGCAGGTCCGTCGAGCATTCAAGCGGGTGCCGGGAGTCGTCGACGTGACGACCTTGGGCGGAACCACGAAGGAATACCATGTCGATATTGATCCGGGAAAACTGGTCGGTTACGGCGTCAACCTCTCGCAGGTGATGACGGCCCTGTCGAATAGCAACGCGAACGTTGGAGGTAACTACTTAACAGTCGGGGCGCAGAGTTACAACATTCGCGGGCTGGGGCTGATCAACGATCTGGACGATATCGAAAACGTCATGGTCACGGAGAAAGAAGGGACGCCGATCTTCGTGAAGACATTGGGGAAGGTCACCGTAGGTCATCGTGTGCGTCTTGGCAAGGTTGGGATTGATGACCGAGACGATGTCGTCGAAGGGGTCGTATTACTCCAGCGCGGTGCTCTGGCTTTGCCGGTTCTTGAACGGGTGCGAGAGAAGGTGAAAGAACTCAACGAAGGGAAACTGCCCTCTGGAATCACCGTCAATACGTTCTATGACCGGACGGCACTCATTCATACGACGGTGGAGACGGTCACGGATATTTTACTCAGCGGCATGGCGTTGGTGTTCGTCATTCTGTTCGTGTTTCTTGGGCATTTCCGAGCGGCATTTATTGTCGCCTTAACCATCCCGCTTTCGTTGCTCTTCACCTTCGCCATGATGGTATCTGTCGGTCAGTCTGCCAATTTGATCTCCTTGGGTGCGATCGATTTCGGGATCATCGTGGATGCGACGTTAGTCATGGTTGAGAGCATCTTCTTTCAGCTGGCGCACAGTAAGACACCCCAGGTTACGCTTCATCAGCACATCGTTCGGGCCGCCCGACGAGTCGGGCGGCCGATCTTCTTTTCAACGGCCATCATTGTCGTGGCCTTTGTGCCGTTGTTTACGATGACGGGAGTGCCCGGCAAGGTCTTCGCTCCCATGTCCATCACCTATGGGTTCGCTCTGGTGGGGGCCCTGTTGATGGCGTGTACCCTCGCACCCGTGCTCTGTTCGTTTCTCCTGCAGGGACCCATCCGGGAAACTGATACGGCGATCATCCGCTTTGTCCGGAGTACCTACATGGGTCTTGTGGAATGGGCGCTCGATCGTCGAATCCTGGTGGTCGGGTTTTCGACGGGGCTGGTGGTGCTTGCCGCTCTGGCACTGCAATCGCTGGGTGGTGAATTCATGCCCGCGTTGGAGGAGGGGAATTTATGGGTACGAGCCACGATGCCGGTCGATATTTCGTTTGATCAAGCGGATCGCTTGGCGAACGACATCCGTCGGATGTTCAAAGAGTCTCCGGAAGTCGAGACGGTGGTGTCACAACTGGGACGGCCGGACGATGGGACGGATCCGACCAGTTTTTTTAATGCTGAATTCTTGGCCAATCTCAAACCGGCGTCGGCATGGCGTCGAGGATTGACGAAAGAGGGGTTGATCGAAGAAATCGAACATCGCCTAAAAACGATCCCCGGCGTGATTTTTAACTTTTCTCAAGTCATCGAAGACAATGTTGAGGAAGCGATGTCGGGCGTGAAGGGAGAGAATTCGATCAAGCTGTTCGGTGCCGATCTCAAACTCATGGAGTCAAAGGCCACTGAGATTGAATCGGTCATGCATACGGTTCCCGGTGTGAAGGACTTGGGGATTTTCCGACTCATTGGGCAGCCAAATCTTGTGATCAAGGTCGACCGCGAGGCCAGCGCTCGGTATGGCTTACGGGTTTCCGACGTGAATGCCGTGGTGCAAGCCGCCATCGGAGGCCAGGCAGTGACGCAGGTTTATGAAGGTGAAAAACAATTCGATTTGGTCGTCCGGTTTCTACCGGAGTATCGGCAGGATGTGGAATCTATCGGCAATATCTTGGTGAACACTCCGGATGGAGCCCGTATTCCGCTCAAGCAGCTCTCGAACATTACCATGCAGACGGGCGCCTTCATTATCTATCGTGAGAACAACGAGCGGTATATTCCGATCAAATTCAGTGTGCGCGATCGCGACCTGCAGAGTACGGTCGAGGAAGGGCAGGGGAAGTTATCGCAGCAGGTGACGTTACCGAAAGGGTATCGCATGGAGTGGGCCGGACAATATGATCAGCTTAAGGAGGAACAGAAACGGCTGGCGAAGATCGTGCCTGTGAGTCTGGCCATGATTCTCCTGTTACTGTACACCACATTTGACTCCTTGAAGAACGCGCTGCTCGTCCTCGCTGCGGTTCCCTTTGCACTGGTCGGTGGGGTCTTGTCACTGGTCGTTACACAGACCCATTTCAGCATCTCGGCCGCGGTGGGGATGATTTCGACATTGGGGGTGGCCATCTTGGGGGGCGTGTTGCTGATCTCGCGCATCGAGGAGTTCCGCATGACCGGACTCGATCTGCGACAGGCTGTGATGCGCGGCGCCGATGTTCAGATGCGGCCTATCTTAATGGCGACCTTGGGAGCCGCGATCGGGCTCTTACCGGCTTCGCTTGCGACAGGCATCGGCTCTCAGGCACAGAAACCGCTGGCGCGTGTCGTTGTTGGAGGAATGCTGACGGCGGCCTTCTTGATTCTTGTGGTCCTGCCCGTCCTCTACGAAATCGTTCACCATCGTGATAACCTGAAAGAACGGAAATAACTGAGGGCCTCGAAAATCGAGAGAGGAGTAGCATGATTGTGTGTCAATCGTATGTGGTCAGGCTGGGAGTAATCGGGTTGATTGCCGTGCTGAGTGGGGCGGCTCCGTCGGGTGCCTGGGCGGATCAGATTTGGGTCTGGAAAGTTCAAGTGCCTTATGAAGCCCCACCTATCAACCCCGATGTGCCGGATAACTCGATTCCTCCCAATACGACCCCGCTCGGCCCCGAAGAGCTCAAGCGAGCCGAGGCGTTGCTGCCCCTGCTTGAAGGGAAACAAGAGTTTTGGGCCATGGGGGAATTCGTGCATCTGGGTGACTCATCGGTTCCGGTGCTGGTCAAGGCTTTGACCATGTCCAGCCCAAGAATCCGTTATAATGCGATAGAAACCCTGTTGATGATGAAAGGGGTGACAGGCGTGCCCGCTCTCATCGAGACCGCGAAGGAACCGAGCGAGCTGTCACGTGTGAGGGAACATGCCTTGCGCGTCGCCGTTCGGTTGGATGCGACGAAAGCCCCCGAGGCTGTTGAGGTCATGGCCAAAGATCCCAATCCCTCAGTGAGAAAGGCAGCCGCGTTCGAGGCTCGATATATTCGTCAGAAGGCCGTCATCTCGATCCTGATTCCCATGGTCAGCGATGATGAACGGTTTGTGGCGCTGTCAGCGCTGCAATCACTCTGGATTTTGACCCGCCACGAAACTGAATTTCACGATTGGGATACCTCGACCAAACAGGATCGTGCGGCTTGGTCGAGCGAATGGATTGAGTGGTGGGACAACAACAAGGAGACCTTTGAGATTCCGGAACCTCGGCGTCCCAAGCGAAATCGATAATATGGGGGAGAAGAAGTTGCGGGCCAGAAGAGGGCTGTGTTACGAATAGCAGAGAGATTATGAAACTGAAGACGGGAACCATGTTAAAGGTTGCTAAACTCGGAAATCCGATCCTTCGGAAGATTGCCGCACCGATCGATCCACGAGAGATCAAGTCGTCCGAGATCCAGCAATTGATCGACGACATGTTCGAGGCGATGTATGACGAACCCGGTATCGGGTTGGCGGCACCTCAAGTATCACGCTCGATTCAATTGGTCGTCATGGGCTGCAAAGGGGACGGCGGTTTTCCTGAAACGGTCCTCATCAACCCGTCGATCGTCTATTATGGACCGGAACAGGTGGAGAATTGGGAAGGGTGCCTGAGTGTCGATGGCTTGAGAGGGAAAGTTACGAGGCCCTCACTGGTGCGAGTGAAGGGGCTGGACCGGAAGGGCAAACTATTGGATTTTGAAGCCACAGGTTTGTATGCGGTCTGTATCCAGCATGAGCTCGACCACTTGATCGGCAAAGTCTTTCTCGATCGCATGACGGATATGTCCACCTTGACTCAACTCGACGAATTTTCACAGTATTGGCAGAAAGAGTCCTCCAACGTAATCTAGCAGGATGCTGAAAAAGACCGTCAGCGTTGTTCTCACCTCGCTCCGAGGCTCAACGTACGTGATAAAGTATGACTCGCCCCGTCGCTGGCTGCGGCCTCGCCGAACAGTCTTTTTGAACATCCTAACCGACTCTTCAACCGACTTCTTTGCTGATCACCTGTGAAAGCCCTTTTTCGCGTCCTGCAGTATCTGCGTCCCCATCGAACCCTGGCCGTTCTGACATTGCTCTGTGCCGCTTCTGCAACGGCGATGGAGCTGGTGCCGCCTTGGGTCATCAAAGTCATCATTGACGATGTGATCCAGGCGAAGCAGACCGCGTTGTTGCCGGAAGCGATAGGATTGCTGGTCGGTGCCTACCTGCTCAAGAATCTGTTTGCCTCGTTGCGGATCCGGCTCAATAACCAGCTCGAGCAGACGGTGGTGCACGATCTGCGCCGTCATATCTTTGCTGCGCTGCAACGTCTGTCGATCACCTACTTTGAAAATCGCTCGACGGGCGAGATCATGTCCCGAGTGACCAACGACACTGAACATGTCGAACGGATCTTTATCGATGGGCTTGAGGGGATGATGACGGCGTCGTTGACCTTAGTCGGCATCACGGGACTCTTGTTCATGCTGAATTGGAAACTGGCGGCACTCGCGCTGCTCCCAATCCCGCTGCTTGCCTTATCGGCCAGCTGGTTCACATCCAAAGTACATGGCTACTATCGGGAGACGCGACAGAGTGCCGCAGAACTGAACGGATACTTGCAAGATGCCCTATCCGGTATCAGAGAAACGATGGGGTTCGGCCGTCAGGGGCATGAACAGGCCAGGTTTGATCGGCTGAGTCAGGCCTATAGTGAGAAAAACCTGAAGGCCATGGTGCTGTGGTCGATGTATTCACCGGGGATGATCCTCGTCGGGGCTTTCGGGACCGTCCTCATTCTGTGGTATGGCGCCGGTGAAGTGATGGACGGACGCTTGACGCTCGGCGAGTTGGTGCTGTTTCTGTCGTATTTGGCGATGTTCTACGTGCCCATCAACCAGATCCACTCCGTCAATCATATGCTGCAGCATGCCTTGGCCGCGAGCGAGCGAGTCTTCGATGTATTGGATACGGTTCCCGACGTGGCCGATCGTCCAGGCGTGCCTACTCCCAGTCATCGTGCGCAGGGCGACGTGCGATTCGAGCATGTTCGGTTCCACTATCGTTCCGATGTGCCAGTCCTTAGAGGATTTTCAACGAAGGTTTCAGCGGGAGAGCGTGTGGCCTTGGTTGGAATGAGCGGAGCAGGGAAGAGCACGCTTTTGAAGTTGTTGATGCGGTTCTATGACGTCACAGAGGGGGCGGTCTGTATCGACGGGACGGATGTCCGCGATCTCCCGATTGCGTATCTGCGGCGGCAGATTGGGTTTGTCCAACAGGAACCATTCCTGTTCAATGGCACAGTTCGGGACAACCTGCTCTATGGCGATCTACAAGCAGATCAGGATCGACTGGAGACGGCGGCGCGAGCCGCACGGGCGCACGAGTTTATCGCCGCGTTGCCGGAGGGCTACGAGACCTGGATCGGGGAACGGGGTGTGAAACTCTCTGTTGGGCAAAAACAGCGAGTCTCGATTGCCCGAGTGTTGTTGAAGGACCCACCCATCGTCATTTTCGATGAGGCGACATCCAATATTGATACAGAGACCGAGGTCAAAATCCGTGAGGCCTTGAACGAACTCACCGCCGGACGCACCACCTTCATCATTGCCCATCGCTTATCGACGTTACACGATGTCGACAGGATTCTCGTGCTCGACAACGGTCGGCTCGTCGAAGATGGCCGGCATGAGGAATTGCTGGCACGGGGAGGAGTGTACGCAAATCTTTATGAAGCGCAGTTCCAGGTATAGCTATACATGAGATTATGGTTCAGGCGACATGTTTTACCTGAAGCGGTACGATGTTGCCGATGCGATAGGGAGCTGGGTATACTTCCGAAAAGGGGCTAGAAGGAACGAATCATGGTGCTGCTATATGAGAGTGACCCATTGGACGACGAACATGCACGTGGGCGGTTTTACCATGTCTGCCGAGGACGTATCGATCGGACGCCGTTAGAAGTGCCTCCCGAAGATCGCCCGCATGAATGTCAGCATTGCGGCATCGACCTCGAAGCCGAAGATTTCTTTATGGCGCTTCAGAAAGGATCGGTATAGACCTCATGGCTACAAGTACAGGACGAAAAACTGTCGGAGTGTCGCGCGGGTTGATGATGCTCTGCGACATCTGCTATGCCCAGGTCATTGCGGATAAACTCACGGACGAAAAGAATTTTGTCGCAGATGCAGACACCCTCTTCGATACGATCTGTTGCGGATGTACAGATATCAACCGTCCCCTCATTGATGATATGGCAGGAAGCGGCGAATAAGACCAGGTTCTGCCGGAGGACCCTCCTCTTTCCCGACCAATACGCTAAAGAATATTGGCTCGGCTCAGTGATTCACAGCTATTCTGATAGTCCGCTTGATGCTTTTTGGCAATAGGCAGACCATGTACGGGCTGTGCACTGGGATCGTTGTAGACCAAGAAGCGAGCGCTTACCTGAGCTCAACTCTTTTCAGAGCAGGAGGATTTTGATTCTGCTTTTTCTCCCGCGAGGAAACACGAATGCACGTGCATGTATGCTCTGAACGCGGTGAGGCGAAATTCTGGCTCAAGCCCACGATAGATAGGTTGGTTTTACCATCGTAGACTACCGGTAATATGAGCCTGTCCATGTGAAGAGGGACTGAGTGTTCCGATGAACCACGTGTCACCTCCTTTGGGGATTGTTATTCACAAAATTGTCTGGGTTGGTTTCCTGGCATAGTTCTCTATGGACAGTCGCTTGCACAGTCTCTGTTATGCAATGCCATCGCTGTCGTCATGTTCATACGATGAGATTCGCCGTTCGGCAGTCGCTGAAGATCTTGGAATTGATTCAAGGGACTCAAGAGATGATCTCCGAATAGGGCGAAAGACTTGTCCATGGGGGGTATCGATGGGATGGTCTGGGCCATGCTTCGCCCATCCGTCGGAGGAGAATCCTGGAATTCTTGAGCTGGTCCGATGAAGGTGGCGATGGACTTATAGGTTTTTGAGCGTTTGAACTCCGGAAGAGTCTTTCGTATGTTAATCAGATGCCAGGTGCTGTCGTAAGATGGTGCAGAAGTACGCAAGATCTGCATCCTCGGGTTAATCTTGCCTGTAGAACCGAATGTGGCCTGATTGAGGAGGGCTGTCTTCCAAGTATTGAGACTGAGGCCAGCTGTGAGAGTAGTCATCCCATGATTGGCTGACTTACTTAAGATGAATCTATTGCCAGTCAAGTAAGGAGTATCTTCACAGATACTAACTCCTGTCTCCAGAGTATGCGGTATCGAGATAGGTGAACTGATCGCCCTCCAACGTGCTGTATCGGGGACTGTCACGATATTTTCGTTAACACGATAATCTGCTGCAAATGCGAGACCTCCGAATTGCAGAGTCTCCAGGATGACGGTTGCGACGACAAGAGAGCCGACCAGAGATGCTAACCACAGTTTCTCCATCTGCTGTGAAGTCTGAGTACAGTGCATCATCATAGGATCCTCCTTGTGGTTCTGATCGAACGATGACATTACACTGCATATCTGGACCGCACAGGATCAGACGGTTTCCAATCCCATTGTGAGATATTCATCAAGCGTGGTGTAAGCAAGAGACTACAGGGCTAGAAAGACTCAAGATGGGAAGCCTGAGAAGCTTGCAAGACCGGAGAAGTGACCAGGCTCTCTTCCCCTTCGACGATATCTGTTAAGTTAGGTGTGGGTACCGGCTTGTAAGATGGATGATAAGCTGTGAAAGAGATCTCATGAGCGATTCCGCATACGGCTTAGTGATTTTCGCGCATATGAAGCAAGTCAGCGCGTCGATGCATCGATGGTCGGTGGATCAATAGTTTTTCTGATCGTTCCAAGTGTTCTAATTCCTTGCTCGACGGTGGCTGTGTATGGGAACGAGTTGTTCTGAAGTGGACCAAGTCTTTTGAAAAGAGCACGTCCAGGGTCCAGTCCAAGGCCACGAGAACTTTCTTTTCAAAACGCGGTAGTTTCAGCAGGTAGATCGTCCGCCACAGCCACCAGGCGATGAATCCCGAAAAGTTTACGCCAAGGATATTGGCGACGCCGGTTCGTTTCCCGATGGGGGCCAGGAGTCCGAGCGTCGTGTAGACGAACGGCTTTTTCTGATCGCCTCGAATCGTAGCCAGAATATTTCGAGCCGCCACTCTCCCTTCACGCAGCGCATGTTGCGCGGTCGGAGGGTGGTAGTCCCCGGTTTTGCTATTCGGCACGAGTGCACAGTCACCAAATGCCCACACCCCAGGCCACTCAGGAACCTCTAAATACTCGTTGACGAGAACACGACCTTTCACTTTGGGACAGGGCAGGGTGTCCAAGAGGGGGTGTGGCTTGATACCTGCTGTCCAGACGACCGTATTGGTCATTACGGTCGTGCCATCGCTGAGTGTCACCTGGTGGTCCGTCACTGCAGTGACCTTGCAGTTCGCATGGATTTCCACCTTCTGCTCTCGGAGTTTTTGCTGTGCGTAGGTCCCGAGCTTCACTCCGAGTTCCGGTAAAATGACCTCACCTGAACTGACTAGGATGGTCCGAAGCATGTCTTCGCGCAGATGCGGAAAGAACCGGATTGCCTCTCGCAAAAAATCGTTCATGGCCGCGATCGTTTCAACTCCGGCGAATCCGCCTCCCGCGACGACAAAATTTAAGAGAGGGGCGTGGAGTGACGCCCCACACTCAAAGTCCGCCTCTTCCAAGTTTGCAATAAGATGGTTACGGAGTATGATTGCGTCGCTCAGTGATTTCATGGTGAACGCATGATCGTCGAGACCGGGAATTCCGAAAAAGTTCGTGGTGGATCCGAGGGCCAGCACCAGGTGGTCATAGGGCAGTGAGTGACAATGTTGCTCGTACCCATGGGACAAACCGACCCGCTTATGGGTTAGATCTACATTTTCGATATCGCCGTGAAAGAACGAGACGTGACGTAACAGCTTGCGGATCGGGCTGACGATGTTGGTGATATCAAGGTCGCTCGCCGCGACTTCGTGCAGCATCGGAGTGAAGAGAAAAAAGTTGTCGCGGTTGACCAGTGTCACGTCTAAGTCGGCTCCCTGTGCCAGCGCTCGTTCAAATTCCAAGGCAGCGTACATGCCGCCGAATCCTCCGCCAAGAATCAATATGCGTGGTTTGCTGTTAGGCATATGTTTTCCCCCAGGCACAGGCCGAGCTGGTCATCGACTCAATGCCGTCGATACAGATGAGGTGTTCGCTGCTACCACAAAGTGACGGACAGGCGATCAATTCTTTCATCTGTCTCGGTCACATAGTATGAGTGTGAAAACCTGCGCCGTTGTGTTGTGGGCCTTCAATGGCCGTCGCAGTCTCACCTTGGTTTCCGCGAGTCGCTGATCCAGTTAGGCCTTCTTCAAGACAGAAGGTTCGCTCTTCAGGCAGATAGGCCTCATCCCCACCGGCCTCGGAGATCCAGTATTTATTTTGGGCTCCCTCGGTATTCCAAATATGAAGACACTGGGCTTTTAGATGCGGCACTATCCGTACCCCTTCCTTCATTTGCCTTCAGCATCGGTGAAGGCTTCCCGCCTTTCATTTCTCAGTCTGTAAGAGATAAGAGAGTCATCCTTGCTGAGAGTAGAGTAAACCTCGTCCCTCATTCAGGAGGATAGGACTGAGCCGTCCGTATCTGTGGGAGTTGCTTGGCGCGGTCTGTAGGAAGTGTCTGATACAGAACGTCCGAGCATGGTAGGGATTCATTTCCACCCAGGAGCAACTGGATCCCATCACCGACTCCTCTAAATGTTTTTGTCGATCACAATGGACCGCTTATTCCGTGCATTGTGCTAGGAATTGAAGACAGTGCGACACCATTCCACAGCTCGGGATAAGGGAGGAGGAGGGCCATAATATGCGGTCGTGCCAGACAAAATCACCGACCCCTTTGCTGACCCAATGACTTATGAGGAGGTCCATGTTTACCGTCGCTCACACTGATGAGCCTCTAGTCCATAGAGATCTTGGAAATAGGTTGCCCACAGAGCATGTCGGTCAATTCTTCTTGCGACAGTCTTAGATAAATCCGTTCCTGCTGAAGCCGCTGGATCTGCGCCTCGATATCCGCCAGCATGCAATCGATTCCTCGCATCCTGATCGATAGACCGACCGGCATCTTCCGAATAGACTGCCGATTGTTCAGAACTACCACACTTGACGATGTTTGGGATAAACCTCATGCGTCATGCTTCCAGGGTTCCATCTTTGATACCTCCTTTATACTCAACGCATAGTAAGTTTCTGCCGAATGCATGGTCAGGGCGCTCCATCCATGCCCACATTAAACATTCCGTGAGCAGATCCCAGTTGGACTGATCCCAGGAATGTGCCGTTGCCTCTTTCTTGAGGCAGCCTCATCACTTGCCCCTGGGGCTCACTCTGCTTTTGTCGAAGGCCGATCTCCTCCAGGGTGATCACAATACGCGAGTCTTCGTGGACATCCCGATCTATGAGCCCAAGGCCTCTCATCAGAATCTTTCGTTTTGGCTCAAAGAAGACACGTTTCAATTCGAAAGGCTCCCAGATACCGGCGGTTCTGCGGTGGTCCAGAGCTGCTTGAATGGAATTCCGAAATTCGCACACCGGGGCCATGTGGTTCTCGCAGTTGCGCCCGCACTCAGGTTGATCGGGATGGCCTATCAGTTCAAGAACTTGCCGATCCACATGCAGCAAGTTCTGTCGGCGAGAGAAAATCAGAATGCCGGATCGGTCTTGCACCGAGTTATTCGATGGATTCACCTCGGAGGTTTGATTCTGTCCGTATTGCCTCTGTAACGCATGGTGATCTTGCCTCATGGCTTCACGCATCATTGCGAATTCCTCCGGCAATCAGAACGAGGGGTCGGTATAGGATACCTCCAAACGCCTCTGCCTCAATTACTTGTGAGCGGAGGCTGTACGACAGCACAGTGTGCTCATCGGATTAGTGCCTATTCGTTCGAGTGAAATTTGATGTGCGTAATATCGTCCTTTCTGACCATCCCGCCAGGAGTCGGCTGTATGCGCACTGCAGCACGGACACGATTGGCATGAACGACGGTATCTTCGATGTGCCCACAATTAATACACCACGGGTCTTCCCTTTATGCCTCATGCCGAACTTATGAATCACTACAAACGGCGGTGACAGTCAGTCCTTTAAGAGCCTGACCAGATTCACGGCATAGGCTTCTTTCTGCACCAGGATCTGCTTCAATACCTGCCTGGTTGTCGGATCATCGGTGCCGACAGAAGCGATGAGTTTGTGTGAGTTGCGGATCGCATTCAGTTCTGCGAGTAGATTGGTCATAATCGTCTCTGCCGCTGAATCCTCTTTGAGCTGTTCCTCATGGTTTCGGTTCAGTGGTCGTTCAAATGGTAAAAGCGCCTCGCCTCCGAGCTGGACGATGCGCTCAGCCAATTGATCGGCATGACCCTGGGCGTCAGTCACCTGTTGACGTAACAGGGCTTTCACGCGACGAGACCTGATCTGTGTGGTCATACGCTGACACCGTTTGTAGTGAAGAATACTGGTAACGGTGGTGTTCAGCGCCTCGTTTAGCAATTTAACAACAGACTCGGTGTTAGGCTTAGATCTTCCAATCGTCACAGCGTGGTGAACTTCACATTGTGCCGGATGCGCCTTTCCGAGAGGATTTGTTAATCCAAGGTACGCTTGAGACGCTGTGCCTTTGTGTAGTCTGCGTGTTATGGTCGCAGGGGCTTCAGTCATTGCCGTGGTTCCTTTCATGAGGTACTGTTCATCCAGCAGTTCTCGGTATGGAGTACGGAAGGATCATAGGTCTGCACAACGTCACGTGTCGTCTGCTCGAGATGTGCGGTGTGAGGTGAGCGGGTTGGCTCCAGGTCATGCAGAAGGAGAAATAGATATTTCCCATCGCCGATCATGGTCTCTTCCTTTCCGGTGTTCTGCCGTTATCCGGCGACTCCATAGCAGTGGCCTTTTCCTCTGGCAGCAACCATGCCCACAGTGAACCGTCAACGTCTTCGCAATGGCAGTAGGAATTTTCAAACACCGTCTTCTTACAGATCAATGTGCCCATTACTGCTGAAAGCTCGATCGCTGACATTCCTCCGCAACGTGGACAACTCATCCTGCTTCCCTCTTCTTTCAGCCACAGCCTCTGTACAGGCCGGTCTGATGTGGTCAACCATGTGGTTTCATCACGAGGTTCTATAGGCTGAAGTAAACCTCATTCTTTCATGTAGAAGGATAGGATTGAGGCGGTCGTACGTGTGGGAGTTGTCCAGTGTATTCTGTAGGAATTGTCTGATAAGGATGGGCTTTCGTAGAGCCGAGAGAGCGATAGGCGCTCGGCCGCGACTGTGAAACGAGGCCGGGAAGACAGGAGAGGGGGAAGCGATTCCGATTATTCCACGAGGTGATGCTGGATCGCATAGCGGGCCAGATCAGCATTTGTCTTCAGATTCAGCTTCTCCAGAATGCGAGTACGATAGGTGCTGACGGTTTTGATGCTGAGAGACAATTGGTCTGCAATATCCGTGATTGTCCTGCCAGCAGCAATTAAGCGAAACACCTGGTCCTCTCGATCGGACAAAGAGCTGTGGAGCGGCTGGTCATGATCACCGTGTTGATGAAGGTGCAATGCCAGGAGTTCAGCGGCTTTGGATGTAATGTATTTTCCTCCTCTCAAGATCACCTTGATGGCCTGCACGAGTTCCTGCGGTGCACTTTCCTTCGTGAGATAGCCTGCTCCACCGGCGCGCAATACACGCACGGCAAACTGGTCCTCCGGATGCACGCTCAAGACCAAGACGGGAAGGTGTGGGAGAAGCCGCTTCAGTTCATGCAGCCCCTCCAACCCGCCTCGTCCCGGCATCGTGAGATCCAACACCACTACATCCCACCGGTGTTTCTGCGCTTGTTCCAATAACTCAGGAACATTTGAAGCCTCGCCAATCACCGCCCCCGGAAACTCATCCGCGAGAATCTGGCTCAATCCCCGACGGAGGTACGGATGGTCGTCTGCAAGCAAAATGTTAATCATTGTTTGTAAGAGAGAGGGGGATTTTAACGGTAACCGTTGTTCCTCTTCCTGAGGTGCCGTGAATGTCGAACGTTCCACCCTGCTGTTGGGCACGGAGGCGCATTCCCAGCAGGCCGAAAGCCTGTGCCCCGGATTGTTCGACAGCGGTAATGCCTGTGCCGTTATCTCTGACTTGCATCATCACATGCTCACGAGTTTCTTCCAGCCGGATGTCCACTGCGGTAGCATGGGCGTGGCGCACGACGTTCGTCAAGACCTCTTGGAGAATGCGGAATAGCGCCGTCGATTGCTGTGTGTCCACATGAATGTGATCCGGCGAAATACTGGTTGTACAGGCAATCCCAGTTCGATGATGAAACTCTTGTGCTTGCCATTCGATTGCCGCTTCCAGGCCAAGTTGATCTAATACGCTTGGTCGTAAGGTCGTCGCGATCTCCCGCACCGATTGAATGGTGGCGTCAACGAGTTTCAGAGACGTTGCTAATCTTGCCAAGACAGCGGTTGGTTCGAACGATTCGTGAGATTCGACCAGCTGTTTGTAGACCCACGATATATCCAGTTTGAGTCCGGTCAGGGCTTGCCCTAAAACATCGTGTACCTCCAACGCGATTTGTCCTCGTTCTTCTTCTCGGATCGTCTCCAAGCGAACGGCGAGGGCGGCCAGTTGGTTGCGAGATTTGAGTAAGGCCTCTTCCCCACGTTTCCGATCGGTGATGTCCATAGAATAGCCGACGATACCGATCGGGCCATCGTTGTCATCCCGGATCAACGTCAGTGACAGTTGAGCGAACCGAATTGCTCCGGACTTGGTGCGTCTACGGATTTCAACCTGGTGATTCCCTTTGGCTTTTACAGGAGCGAGTATACGCTGTTCCAGGAACTCGTGGTCCTCCTCCGGGTAGACGAAGGAGACGTGTTTGCCGAGCGCCTCTGTTGCCGTATACCCAAGCAACTGCTCTGCTCCGTGATTCCAGCTCGTGACATAACCATTCATATCAACCGTGATCACCGATTCTTGGATTTGATTGATAATGTCAGCCTGCTTACGAATCAGTTCATTGGCTTGCCGTTCTCTCGTGACGTCCGTCCAGAGACCGATAAGTTCCTGTGGGGCTCCGCCTGACTGTCGGATCAGCATCGCTTGGTCATGAAACCAGCGGTACTCGCCGTCATGCCTCAGCCAACGGTATTCCATCGCCAGTGCATCGGTTTCGGACAGGGTGTTGAACTTCATGAGAGTCTTGTCTCGATCGTCAGGATGAATCCGCGATGCCCAGAGCGATGAGTCCATGAGAAAACTTTGTGCAGGAAACCCCGCCACCCTTTGGATGTTCTCACTCACCCATAAGGCCCCAAAGTCCCCCGACGTTTTTGCGGAGTACATCACGATCGGCAGACTTCCTAAAATCAAGGCTTGCCGGGCTTGGCCTATCATCGCAATCTGTTCGGCGTGGCGTCGCTTCAACAGGTCGTAATAGATCAACGCTCCTCCACCGATGGCCAGTCCAATGGTCAGGAAAGTTCCGACGATGATGAACCTCAGCGTGAATGCCGCCGCCTGATCGGCTTGCTTCGACCAGGTGATCAGCTGAGTCTGCTCTTCCTCCCGCATCGTACTGAGTATCATGAGGATTTCGCCCTTGGTCTCTTTCCCGGCATGCTGATGCACGCGCTGTTCATCCGGTCCCAGCCGTCCGGCATTTCTTAAAGCGATGGTTGCTTCGAGTTGCGCCAACCTCAGGTCGATCAGACGACGCAAGGCAAGCAGGTGCGTTTGCTGAGCCTGATCATCAGTGGTGAGGTTCGTAAGGTCTTGTATCTTTGCGTCGATGTTCTGGCGTGCGTCATGATATGAGCGTTGGTACTCGTTTTCACCGGTCAGAAGATCGAGATGCTGTCTGTCTTCCGCATCTTCCATCAGATACAGTAGGTGCTCGATCGCTTCCCGTATCTGATGCGTGTGCGCCACCCGGACTTCACGACCGATGAGGTCGGTTGTATTCCAGTACGAGACGAGCCCGATTCCGAAGAGGAGGACGAGTACGGCCCCAAAACCGACTGCCACCTTTTGCTCGAGTGAAACCTGGGTCAGGCGTTCAAGCATTGTGATCGTTCCTTGCCACGGAGAGCAGGGAGAGAATGTGCTTCTCTCGCCTCATGGAGTCTCATCGCAACATCGTTGTTATGTTAGCACGCTCATGGACCAGATGTTTTCTGTGCGGTTGTGCCTGGTCGTCCGGGTCGTGTCGCTGGGCGCAGATAAGTTTTTCCTGCCAGTTTCTAAACGTACTGGCTCTTGGGCAGGGTACAGATCGACGAGAAAGAAGTGGCGTAAGGGCTATTTATTCAGTCATGACCGCTGGCGCAGAGTCGAGGTTGGAGAGGTCGTACTTTATCTACTGACACTCTTTTCCATTGAAGTACATACAGGTCGATTCCCCTGATTTCACCTTCCAGGTTTTGATCAACGGCAATTTGTCCTGGCCGCGTATCTCAACGACGAAATCCACGAGACCTGAGATCGGCAGCTTATCCATGTGCGGTTTCGCGGCCTCGGGGACTTCGATATAGAAGACCGTGGCACTGGTTGAGATGAGGATCTGACTCTTTTCCTTGTCGATGTAGATGACGGGACTGTAAAAGCTGCGGTCTTCCGCAAAGGCCAGCATAGCCGATAAGGTAAACACCAATAAGAACAACGAGAGAGTGTGTTTCAATAGCTTCATGGGCGATGCTCCTCGTCTAAGCGCTAGAGGAACATTAGTACATTCCGAGAGGGATGTGAAACGGAAAATTATGCTCAGTTGATGACGATGTCGGCAGGTGTGACGTGGCCGGACTTAATCCAATAGGTCCGTATGTCTGGTTCTGCGTTCATGAGCGAGACGATGAGATAAGCGGGGAGGGGGAGATTGATCTTGGGCCAAATCTCTTCATAGTCGGTGGCGATTTTGATGTCGGTGATCGAGGGACGGGCCGGATCGTGTGGATGGGAGTGATAGACCACTTGGAGATCGAGTCCGTTGTTCCGCATATCTTTTTTTGCGGATGAGAAGTCCTGCATGTCCATGACGAAAGCAATCTCTGCTCGTTCTTCAGGAGAGAGCCGTTCGAGGTGCGCTGCTTTGGCCGAATCGAACGACGAGAGGTTCTGTGCACCTTCCATCGCAACGATGTTCTTGATGCGATAGAGCTTGCTCACCACGCCATGGTTACCAGCGAGCAGCCCGCAGCATTCGTACGGAGTCAATTCCTTCGCATGAGCGATGATATCGTCGAGGATCACTTTGGGAATGACGAGGTCTGCCACGGTTAATTCAACCTGAAGGAGCCAAACTGCCCGAGGGGTAGCACGTTGGGAATCTGCAAGATAGTCAAAACGGTTGTCCAGCGAGGCAGCAGTGAGCGAACAGACGAGGCATACATTCGGAGGTACGTTGAGGGTCCGAGCGACGAGAGAACAAAGCTGGCAGACGTGTTCAGCATTTTGCTAGATAGTGCAGCTGACGGTGTAGTCCAAGCTCAGATCCTTAATCTTTGGATTGGGGCCGCACAGTGGACAGGCCGGATCTTTGGGGCGGCTGACTTTGCGGAACTTCATCTCGAGCGCGTCGTAGATCACGAGTTTGTCGGCGATGGTTTCGCCGATCCCAAGGATCTCCTTGATCGCTTCAGACGCCTGTAAAATTCCCATCGTGCCGGCCAAGACACCAAGTACGCCGGCCTCCTGACAATTGGGCACGAGTCCGGCTGGCGGAGGCTCTGGATAGAGGCAGCGGTAGCAGGGATAGCCTTGGTGTGGCTTGATTGCCGTGAGCTGACCCTCGAACCGGAACATGCTGGCGGAAATCAACGTCTTCTTGGCAAAAAAACAGGCGTCGTTCACTAAGAATCGTGTCGTGAAGTTATCCGAGCCATCGAGCACGATATCGTATTGCGAGATGAGCGGGATAATATTGTCGGCATCAACCAGTTGGTGATACGCGTTGACCGTAATTTCTGGATTGATGGCCGAGAGCGTCTGCTTGCCTGACTCAACTTTCGGTTTTCCGAGCGTGGCGGTTGAGTGCATGATTTGCCGTTGAAGATTCGAAAGATCGACGACATCTCCATCGACGAGACCGATTGTACCGATACCAGCCGCAGCGAGATAAAGACCAGCCGGAGACCCCAGGCCACCCGCACCAATCAACAGGACCTTTGCCCGCTTGAGCTTGAGTTGGCCCTTGCCGCCCACATCTTGAAGAATGATGTGTCGGCTGTAGCGTTGAATTTCTGATTCAGAGAGTTCCATGGTCATTTTGTGAAAGATTCTATCGACGTCTGAATGTTACCTTCTTAGTTCTCATGTTTTGCCATCTGTTATTCGACGACATTCAATTCAATTGGATCGACGCTGCAGCCCTTTTTCCGCAGGCCTTCGAGCGCGCGCTCGATTTCCGCTGTGTCACCTGAAAATTCGACATCCGCCCAACCCGTTGTGTCGCGCACATCGGCTCGTCTGACGTCGGTGACGACGTTGTACTCACGGCCAATCTGATAGATGATCGGCTGTCGAATCCCCTCTTCGGGAAAGCGAATATGGAATCGCAAATGCGCCATGATTATCCTCCCGCGATTGCCGGTACGATCGAGACTTCGTCGCCGGTTTTCAAGGCGGTATCTTTGCCCTTGAGAAAACGGATGTCTTCCTCGTTGACATAGATGTTGACGAACCGGCGCAGTTCACCGCTCTCGTCGCAGAGGCGGGACTTAATGCCGGGATAGGAGGATTCCAGCGTATTGACCAGATCGGTGATCGAACCGGCTGCGACGTCGACTTCTCCTTGGTTCTTGGTCAACGGTCTCAGCGGAGTTGGAATGCGGACTTTAATCATGACTCACCACCACCATTTTTTCCGAGTTTGAAGTTTTTCTCGAAGGCAACGAGACTGGGTTGAATACGGGTCGGCCGACCAACGGCATCGATCACCGCTTCCTGCGTTTTGAGCCCATTTCCCGTAATATAGGCGACCGTCACCTCGTTTTTCTTGATGATCCCTTGCTTGACCAGCTTCTTCAGGACACCAATCGTGACCCCACCGGCTGTTTCTGCAAAGATGCCCTCGGTCTGGGCCAATAGCTGGATACCTTCCACCACTTCTTCATCCGTCACCATGTCCATGGCCCCTTTACTCTCGGCCGTGGTCTTGAGTGCGTAATAGCCATCCGCCGGATTACCGATCGCAAGCGATTTGGCGATCGTCTTAGGTTTGACCGGCTTGAAGAAGTCACGACCGGCCTTAAAGGCCGTCGAGATCGGCGAGCAGCCTTCTGCCTGGGCGCCGTTGATCTTGGTGCGCACTTCGTCGATCAACCCGACATACTTCATTTCATGCAGGCCCTTCCAGATTTTCGTCAGCAGTGAACCTGAAGCCATGGGGATGACGACTTGATCAGGTGTCTTCCATCCCAATTGTTCGACCGTCTCAAAGGCCAGGGTCTTGGAGCCTTCGGCGTAGTAGGGACGGATGTTGATATTCACAAAGGCCCAGCCATGTTCGCCTGCGATCTCACTGCACAGCCGGTTGACGTCGTCATAGTTCCCTTCCACCTCAACGACGTGCGGCTTATAGATGAGGTTGCCGAGCACTTTGGCTGCTTCCAGGTCGCCTGGGATGAACACATAGCAATGCAGATTCGCGGAGGCTGCGTGGGCCGACACCGAGTTGGCTAAGTTGCCGGTCGAGGCACAGGCCACGGTTTCAAAGCCGAGCTCTCGCGCCCTGGTGAGCGCCACGGCGACGACCCGATCTTTGAACGAGAGCGTCGGATGATTGACCGTGTCATTCTTAATGTACAGCTCGTCAAGGCCTAGATACGCACCGAGGTTCTTCGCCCGGACCAATGGGGTAAAGCCTGCATGAGGTCCCACAAAGTTGGTGCCTTCGACCGGCAACAGATCGAGGTAGCGCCACATACTGTCCGGTCCATCTTCGATCTTCTTGCGCGAAATCGCCTGCTTGATCTCGTCATAGTTGTACTTCACTTCCAGCGGGCCGAAGCACATTTCACAGACGTGGATCGCCTTGGTCGGATATTCTTTTCCGCATTCGCGGCATACTAGCGCTTTCATCTTGCTCATCGTGGTACCACCTTCTCAAATCCTATTCCTATGCAGAGGGACGCACGGCACATCCTGCATAGGGATCCCCATCGTCAAACAGCTCGGTAATCGTCGGATGCTCCCCGCAGAGTGCGCAATTCGGGTTTCGGCGGACTTTGATTTCGCGGAACTGCGTTTTCCTGGCATCGAAGTCCAGCATGCGGTCGGTCAACGGTCGTCCAATGCCGAGGACCAGTTTCAAGGCTTCCGTAGCTTGGATCGTCCCGATAATGCCAGCCAAGACGCCGATCACGCCGGCTTCCTGGCAGGAGGCGACGAGGCCAGGCGGCGGAGGCGCCTTGAACACGCAACGGTAGCAGGCCGACTTCTTCGGGATGATGGTTGTGACACGTCCGTCGAATCGGAGAATGCCACCATGGACGAGCGGTTTGTTCGCGAAAAAGCAGGCATCGTTGATCAGAAACTTGGCCGGAAAATTATCCACGCCGTCGATGACGACATCGTAGTCGTTGAATATTTTGAGCGCGTTGCCGGCGGTGAGGCGCTCTTCGTACATCGAGACAGACACATCGGGATTTAACGCCTGAATCTTTTCCTTACCTGAGAGTACCTTGGAGCGCCCCACGTCGGGCGTATGGTGCAGTACCTGGCGCTGCAGGTTGGTGAGGTCCACCACATCGCTGTCGATCAGTCCGATCGTCCCGACGCCTGCGGCAGCCAAATACAGCGCAGCCGGTGATCCCAGACCTCCGGCACCGACAAGAAGAATGCGGGACTTGGCGATCTTCTTCTGCCCCTTGCCGCCGACCTCGGGCAGGAGAATGTGCCGGCTGTAACGATTTATTTGCTCGTCGGTGAATTCCATCTTAATCAGCGTTCTTATATATTGAAATACTTTTCGATACTGATATAGCGTTCGCCGGTGTCACAGAGGATGGTCACGACGTTCTTGCCCGGTCCCAGTTCATCGGCTATCTTCTGCGCTGCGAATACATTGGCCCCGGCAGAGATGCCCACCAACAGACCTTCCTTCTTCGAGAGCTGTTTGGCGGTCTGATAGGCCTCGTCATCCGTGACGGTGACTACGCGGTCGAGTATTTTCCGATTGAGGACCCTAGGAATGAAGCCAGCTCCGATCCCTTGGATCTTGTGCGGTCCTGGATCACCGCCGGACAGTACCGGTGATGTCGCTGGTTCCACCGCGATCACTTTCACACTCGAATTCCGCTCTTTAAAGAGCTCACCACATCCCGTAATGGTCCCGCCGGTTCCGACTGCGGCTACGAAGGCGTCGATCTTTCCTCCGAGCGCGTCCCAGATCTCCACCGCCGTCGTCATCTTATGCATCGACGGGTTGGCTGGGTTCGAGAATTGATCCGGCATGAAGTACGACGGATTTTGAGCCAAGATGCTTTCCGCTTCCTTGATAGATCCCTTCATCCCTTCCCAGGCAGGTGTCAGGACAAGCTGTGCGCCATACGACGACAATAAGCTGGCCCGCTCCATGCTCATGCTCTCCGGCATGACGAGGATCAACTTGTATCCGCGAACCGCTGCGACGAGGGCCAGTCCGATTCCTGTGTTGCCGCTGGTCGGCTCCACGATGGTGCCACCCGGCTTGAGCTTCCCTTGCCGCTCCGCCTCATTGATCATGTTGAGGCAGATTCGGTCCTTGACGCTCCCCCCGGGATTGAAAAATTCGACTTTCCCGTAGATCGTGGCGGAACCTTCTTTCGAGAGACGGTTCAATCGCACGAGAGGAGTTTTGCCGATCAGTTCCGTGATATCGTGGTGCAAGGTCGTGCTCACCGACCGCCTCCCATGTAGAAGAGGAACTCGACATGGTCCCCTTCATTGAGGTGGGTCGTGGCCAGATGGTCACGATCCAAGACTTTATCGTTCACTTCGACGGCGACCATCTGCGGTTCGATGTTCTTGGTCTTAAGTAAATCGAGGACGGTTCCGCCCGTGACCTCTTCAGGCTTTCCATTGATTTTGACCTGCACGGATTCTCCCAAGTTGGCTTAGAGATTAAAGAATTTCGAACGTAACAAAGGCAGGCGCTGCTTGTCAAGGCTGCGTCATGCATGATGAGAGACCGGAAGCCGCAAAAGGATTCACACGTCTACGCCGGAAGCCGGCGTCTCCCCTTGGCTGGTGACAAACAACCGATTATCCTGAGCGGACTGCTTGACTTTAGATCCGCCTCATCGCCACTATGCCGAGGATTAGGAATGCTGGAATGTGGAAAAAGAATTTTCTGTTTCGCGCCGCAGAGTCAACGCCACTTGCCGAGTCTGAGAACGAGCTGTTCCACGATACGGAACCAGCCTTAGACAGCGCCGGTCTGGTTCTGGACAAGTTCCTCTCTGTGTGGGTTCAGGGGGATGGGACCGAAGAGCAGCCGTCAGCCTACACGAGCCTCTATGTGCGAACCGCGATGCTGGATGTGAAAAAACACATCAGTCTTTTGCAGCCGCTTCAAGGACGTTCTCATCAGATCAAACAGTTACTCACGCCGGACCAAAAACAGTTTCTTCGCCAATGGCTTCAGGTTCAAGCCCCACAGGCCTGGGAGTCCTCAGACGATCACTTTCACGATCTCTTTGAGCTGGAATGATCCGGCCGTCACTGTTCCCTTTATTCATGCGATGCTTCCGGTTGGTTTCCGTCGTGCTGCTGGTCGCTGTTCTGTGTGGGCCCGGCAGAACGGTTTCGGCCGCAACGGTAGAGGTCTGGTATGGCCCAGAGGATAGGCCACTTGAACATCTTGTTCGAGTGTATGATCGTGCCAAACGCTACATCTATGTCGCGAGCTATGGGTTCACGTCGCCACTCTCGGTGAGGGCATTGGTCGAAGCCTCACGTCGGGGTGTCGAAGTTCGGATCCTGACGGATCGAGAACGTCTCAACGATCCGAAGCAACGAGCGGCTCTCTCAGCGTTGCGTGAGGCCGGGATCTCAATCAGGATCAATCAACACGACAGCCTCATGCATCTGAAGCAAGTCGTGGTCGATGATGAGATCAATACGAGCGGTTCGATGAATCAGACGACCAGTGGAAATCAGTACAACGACGAACGGCTGGATGTCATCAGAGACCATGCCATCACCGTGAAAGCCCGGGAAAAGTTTCTGGCACTGTGGAAAGACCAAGAACGATTCCGGGAGTGGAAATAGCGGGAAAGTTGGAGGTAAGGTGGCGCTGTGTCTGCGTGGTTGAGGAACGATGGTTGAAGAAACCGACATTGCCGTCGTGGGAGCCGGTGGCGGCGGAGCCGTGCTGGCTCTTGCGTTGGCGCAGAAGGGGATCAAGACGATTGTCTTGGAGCAGGCACCGGGCCCGCCACAGGGATTGCGAGGAGAAATTCTCCAGCCGAACGGACAACACGTCCTCGATCGTTTGGGTCTGTTGAATAAGCTGCCGGGATCGTCCACGCGGACGGTGCACAAGTTTCATTTTTGCCGAGTCGGTGGTCAACGGCTCTGCACCATCGACTATCGCGACTTGCCGCCTCCGTATAATCAGGCGGTGGTGACGCTGCCGAATGTCGCCCATCATGCCATTGTGGACGCAGTCGAACGAGAACCCTCCGTCTCCTTGCGGTATCGAGCAACCTTTACCGGGTTGCTTCGCGAATATGGACGAGTGGTTGGCTTGACCGCCAAGCAGGGAGACCAGGAGCGGACGATCAAGGCGAAGGTGGTGGTGGGGGCTGATGGTGCTTTTTCGAAAGTTCGCGAAGCCTTGCAGATCTCGGCTGATCTCTATCTCTACCCACAGGGGTATTTGATTGCGCTGTTGGATGCGGCGATTCCCATGGGTGAAGCGAAGTATTTTGTGGGAAAGCGAACGATTCTTGGGTTGTTCCCCGCTGCTGGGGATAAGGTCTATGCCTTCTATATGATTAAGACCGGTTCGTATGATCAGGTGAAAGAGAAAGGCATTCCCACGCTGCAGAACGCCTGGAGCGCAATCGATCCGGCCAGTGAGCCGATATTTCGGACATTGACTGATTGGAAACAGACGGCCTTTTTACCGACTGGGCGGGTTCGGACTCCCACCTGGGTGGCCGATGGGGCGGTCTTGATCGGGGATGCCGCACATGCGATGAACCCGCACGCGTCTCAAGGACGCATGCAGGCGATGGTGGATGCCATGACGCTGGCCGATCTGTTGCCGGAATGTCTCGCGACGAACGACTATTCCGCCGCCACACTCAAGCGCTATGAAGAGTCACGACGACCTCACGTTGCGATGCTGCAAAAACTGGCCGATGAACAGGTGCTCTTTTGGAACACGGCCAACCCCATCATTGGTTTTCTTCGGGACCGGGTGTTCAGCACATTGGACCGCAATGCGCGCCTCCGCTATCGAGTCTTATCGACGACAGCGGGGCTTCGTAAGGACCCTCCGTTCGGCATGTTGGATCGCCTGATGGCGGCAGGATTCCTTCCAGACCCTTCCGGTCGCGACATGGCGGTGGGAGGCATCCGGTAAGGATATGCATTCGGTTGATTGGACCATAGATGGATTGCCGGAAGAGACGCACAAGCTCTTGCGAACCTATGTGAAGGATGTCACCAAGGTCTATGAATCTGAGCTGGAAGGCATCATCCTCTACGGCAGCGCGGTGAGAGGGGAGTTTTTACCTGGCCGCTCCAATCTCAATCTCATCTTGATCATGTCGTCCTACGACCTTGCCGCGTTAAAAAAGTATGACAGTCTGCACAAGCGGTGGAGTAAGGACCATGTGGTCGTACCCTTGTTCTTGACGGTCGATGACATCCAATCCGCCTCCATGGCTTTTCCGCTGGAGTACCACGACATCCATGATTGCCGGCGGTTGCTGTGGGGGCAAGATCCCTTTGTGGGGCTCAAAATCGATGCTCGTTACTTGGGTGCTGAAGTGCTCCAGGCCTTGCGTGGAAATCTGCTCCGGCTCAGGCAGCGACTGGTGGAAGGTCGAAGCACCGAAGAGGCCATCACCATTCTCTTGGCCCTTTCGATCACCGCACTCCTTCCGGCTCTTCGAGGCTTGCAGCGGCTGCTCGGGCGACCGGTCCTTTCCCACGGAGAGCCGTTGCTGAAGGATATTGAAACGACTCTCGCTATTGATCTGACCGGTCTTCACGATGCGCTGCTGCTCAAGCGAGGGCAGATCTCGCCGGGGCAGAAAGAGACTCCTCGGCTCATGGATCGTTATCTTGAAGGCCTCACTAGACTTGTCTCAGCTGCAGAGGCCCGCACTAGGTGATGGTGACAGCATTTATGAAGCACCTGATGGCAGCTGTGTTGATCAGCTTACTCTTTCTGTCGTCGGCAACCGTTTCGCAGGCTTCATTGTATGATCGACCGAAAGAACGGGTTCCGCTTCCGAGCCCAATCGGTTATGTCAGCGATCATGGGCAGGTCGTCGAGCGGGAGTGGAAAGACCGCATCCGATCCGTCTGCACCGATCTCGAAAAGAAGAGTGGTGTGGAGATGGTGATCGTCACGGTGCCGAGCATCAAACCCTATCCCTCCGCCAAGGAATATGCAGATGCCCTGTACGCAAAATGGCAGATCGGCTCGACGCAGCAGGAACATGGATTGATGGTATTGGTGGCGGTGCAGGAGCGTCAGGCGGCGATGACCTTGGGGCGCCAAATGCTGCCTGCTATTACACCCGACATCAGAAACGAAATCAGTCGTCAGTATCTTCAGCCTGCGATTGAACGGGGACATTTCGGTGAGGGGCTGTACCGTACTGCGGTGGCGCTGGCGACACCGGCCCAGGAGGTGAGGCTCGAAACTCCGTCACGCCGTCGCATCAAGGGACTTGGGGTTTGGATTACGCTCGGTACCACCATTGCGGTCGTCGGGTTTTTCTGGTGGCTCAGTCGTCCTGACTTGCGGCATCCCTATCGACGGATTCAGCAGGGCGAGTATTGGGGGACCGGCCAAGGTGGCTTCGGCGGCAACTGGGGCGGTTTCGGCGGTGGGACGAGCGGGGAGGGCTATCGATAGCTCAGTCCTTGTTACCATGAACGTGCCTGCCTTAGATTGCTTTCATCAACTATCTCCTTCAGCTATACTCATGGCATGAAAAAAGGGAGCGTGATCACTAGGGTCAATAGCGTCGAGGCCAAGAAGCAATTGGGAGAGATTCTTGCGCGCACCGCGCGCACGAAACGTCGAATCATGGTGACAAGTCGCGGCAAGGATGTGGCGGCTGTGGTGCCCATTGAAGATGTGCAGTTGCTTGAAGAGATCGAAGATCGATTGGACCTGGATGATGCCCGTGCAGCGCTGGCAAGTGTGAAGCGAGAAGGTACGGTCGCCTGGAAAAAAATCAAGCGAGACCTCAGATTATGAGTTGACCTGTGCTCTATCAGATCGAGTTCTCTCGCCAGGCCGACCGTCAGTTCCGCAACCTGCCATCACAAATTCAACAACGGCTCAGGTCAAGAATCGATTCCCTTGCAATTACGCCGCGCCCTCAAGGATCTGAAAAACTCAGCGGTGTCGATCAGCTCTACCGGATTCGAGTCGGCGACTATCGCATCATCTATGCAGTGGAAGACAATCGCTTGCTTGTCCTTGTGGTCAAAGTCGGCCATCGCCGTGAAATCTATCGTTAGTCGTACCTCATAGAGGAGATTGCACAATGAATGACAGTCATCTTGGGAGCCGCTCCCCATTGTCGCTGACTATCCTTGGCGGTCTAGCCCTGTTTATCGCTGGTTGCTCTGCAACGGCTAAGGATACCAAGGGTGTACCAACTCCTTCTCCGGATGTCGCTGATGCTGCGATTGAGCGCTATATCCGCGCCCATCCGGAAGTGATCGAGCAATCGCTGCAGGCGATGGAAGCCAAACGAGAAGCGGAACAGAAGGACCGTCAAAAAATAGCCCTCAAAACGAAGCAGGATGAGTTGCTGCACGATCCCATGTCACCGGTCAGCGGCAATCCAAAAGGCGAGATCACCTTGGTGGAGTTCTATGATTATCGGTGTGGGTTCTGTAAGAAGGCGGCATCCGCCGTCACGGAACTGCAGAAAATCGATCCGCGAGTGCGGGTGGTCTATAAGGACTTCCCTATTTTAGGCGAGCCATCTGAACTCGCGGCCAGGGCTGCGCTCGCGTCACAGGTCCAAGGCAAGCACCAAGCCTTCCACGAGGCATTGCTGGCGTCACACGCTGACATGACGAAAGAGTCGATCTTAAAGGTCGCAGCGAAGGTCGGTCTCGATACGAAACGTCTAGATGCTGACATGGCCAATCCCAAGTGGCAGACTGCCATTGCGAAGAATCGCGCCCTCGCCCGTGAACTTGGGATCTCAGGAACGCCAGGCTTCATCGTGGGCAACGAACTGGTGCCTGGGTGGTTGGATTTGAATGGGCTGAAGGAATTGATTGCTCGGGCGGGATACGGGAAATGAAGGCTTGCAGGAAAGCCATTGACCTAGTCTGGCAGGCATATGTTATGTGATCAGGATTTGAAGATCTGGAGCTTACCGGAGTCAATCTAAACGCTAAACATTCTTGTCCGAATCGAAGGCCATGACTTCTGAAAATTTAGGCAATCAACTAAATCGTATTGTGAGCGCAACGCAAGGTGCTCTCTTCAATCACGGTGAGCTGGCGCAGTTAACCTATGGCGCCTTTGATATTGCGGCGCGGTCCATGCAAGCCTCGGAACAAGAAGAGATTGAAGTCACTTTTCCAATCGGGTATCGCCCAGACAAGACAACAATTGAAAGCACGCGAAAATACAAAAAGGATGAGCTGCTAACAAGGTATCAGTTTCTCGCAGATCGCCAGCTGGCGGTTAACGGTCTGGTGCAAATGGTGACCCTAGTCGAGGCCATGCTTGGCGATGTTGTCAGAGCGGTTGTTATGCACTACCCGAAAAAGCTGGGTGCGAAGCGGAACGTTCCACTCCAAGTAGTGCTTGAAGCCGCTTCGATTGAAGAGATTCATTTGCGTGCAGCAGACATTTTGTTAAACGAGTTGTTCTATAAGTCACCGGTGGAGTTTGCGGAGTTGGCAAAGAGCATTATAACTGTGAATCTTTTGGAGTGTCCTGCATTTCACAAATACGTGGAGATTAAGGCTTCTCGAGATATCTATATCCACAATCGCTGGATGGCAAATGAGATATATGTTCGGAAAGCTGGCACGCACGCTCGTGTTCAAGCGGGATCAGTGCTTCCTGCGAACATTCAATATTTCTTGGAGTCCTATGAAGCCTGTCTTCAGATGGTGGAGTGGATAGAAAAGGAGTTGCACCAGCATTGGCATAGCTCCGAGTTCGAGGAACAACAAAATAAGAGGAAGGAAAAGGTAACACTAGAACCCGTTTCACAATTAAACAGTATCGCCTCGCAGTAACATCGACGTCGTACAGAGATAAAATGGCCGGGAATTGTTTCGTGAATAAAATGGGAATGAACGGCCTGGCTTTACAATTCAACAGCGTGTTGCATGAGACGCAATGTTAGTACTGGCCCCCTTGCCTATCAATTTGCACTGGCAAAAGGTAGTGACGCACTGGTTGTTCTAAACGGTACAGCAGGAGGCTGATGCGACAGCTGACTAGTTTCATTGCTGCGTGCCTTTTCGGATTAACTGGGGTGCAGACCACACTTGGGGATTCCGGCTCTCCGAGCCAGGTAGCCGAGGCGGCTCAGGTGTCGCTCTATGACAACCTGGGTACGCTGCATTATCCGATCACTACGGCGGTACCGCTCGCGCAGAGATACTTCGATCAGGGGTTGCGGCTGTACTACGCATTCAACCACCAGGAAGCTATTCGGTCCTTTCAAGAAGGTGCGCGGCTCGATCCGGACAGCGCCATGTGCTACTGGGGCATCGCGCTCGCCTACGGGCCTAACATCAATGCGCCGATGGATGTGGCGAGTGGTCGTCTTGCCTACGCCGCCATTGAGCAGGCCGGGCAGTATGCATCAACGGTGAGCGATCGCGAACAAGCCCTGATCCGAGCGCTTGCGACTCGGTACGCTGCTGATCCGACAGCCAATCGTGCAGAACTAGATGCAGCCTATTCGCGTGCGATGGCCGAAGTGGTACAGCGTTTCAAGGATGACTTCGAGGCCAAGACACTATATGCAGAATCGCTGATGGACTTGAGCCCATGGAACTACTGGACTGCGGATGGAAAACCCAAATCTAATACGGCTACGCTACTATCCCATCTCGAACAGGTCTTGGCTGCCAAGCCTGATCATCCTGGTGCCAACCACTTTTACATCCATGCGGTTGAGGCGGTTCAACCGGAACGTGCAGTCGCAGCTGCAGAGCGCCTCGCAGACTTGATGCCTGGGGCTGGCCACCTGGTGCATATGCCGGGCCATATCTACATCCGGGTTGGCCGGTACGAAGATGCCATCAAGGCCAACGAGCATGCCGTGCACGCGGATGAAACCTACATTCGTGACCACATTCCAGCCGTCGGCATCTACGTGCTTGGCTATTACCCCCACAACTACGATTTTCTTGCGTTTGCCGCGAGCATGATCGGTCGTGAAGCGCAGGCCATCTCCGCGGCTGACAAGATTGCGGCGTTGGTACCACAGGAACTCTTGCACAACCCAGACATGACTTTTCTTCAGCATCACCAGACGCGCAATCTCCAGATGCGTGTGCGGTTTGGTCGATGGGATGAGCTCTTGAATGCGGAGGGGCCCGCTGAGGACCTGCCATATGCCCGTGCCATGTGGCTATACGCACACGGTCGAGCATTGGCCGCACGTGGCCATCTTAAGGCGGCAGATGCCACGTTGGCGGAGTTGCGCGCCATTGCTCAGGATCGTCAGGTGAGGCCGCTGCGGCTTGAATTCAACAGCGCCGGCACCGTGCTGGATATTGCCGTTGAGGTGCTTGTCGCCCACATCGCTGCGGCGAAAGGAGATCTTCCAGATGCGATCACTCATCTCCGGGAGGCCGTGCGGCGAGAGGACGCGCTCGTCTACGGGGAGCCGCCCGAGTGGACGGTGCCTGTGAGAGAGGAGCTTGGCCTGGTATTGCTCAAGGCAGGGCGCTCAGAGGAGGCCGAACAGGTATTTCGTGAAGATCTGCGGTGTTTTCCTGACAATCTCTGGTCGCGGCAAGGCCTTACCGATGCTCTCCGTTTACTGAATGGCGAGATGAAAACCGAATGATGAAATGGCGTGGGATACTTTTACGTGCGTGGCCCATTTCGCAAGTGGCTTTGGCATGATCGCCGTCAGTTGCAATCATCCTCAGTACATCACCAGAGTCCTTCTGTCGTCGTCTTGCACCTCTGGCTCGCCCTACCTATGATCGGATCCCCAAATCTTTGAGGAGATTTCATGGCCAAGATCACCGAGATCGCTCCGGACCTCTTTCGTCTCACCACGTTTGTTGAGCCGTTCAACATTCAGTTCAGTCAGTTTTTGGTACGTGACGATCAGCCGCTGCTGTTCCATACCGGCCCGCGCGCCTTGTTTGCTGACGTCAAAGCTGCTGTGACATCGTTGATTGATCCGCAGACGTTGCGCTGGATCGGGTTCAGCCATTTCGAGTCTGACGAGTGCGCGACGGTGCCGGAGTGGCAGCAGCTGGCCCCGCAGTCGGAAGTGTTGTGCAGTATGGTCGGCAAGATGGTGAGCGTCGACGATTGTCTGGCGCTGCGTCCTGCCAAAGGGATGGTCGACGGTGAAGTGCTTGAAACAGGACAATACCGCTTTCGCTTTCTTGCCACGCCGCATGTGCCCCATTGCTGGGAAGCAGGGCTGCTATTTGAGGAAACCCAACGGACGCTTCTTTGCTCAGATCTCTTTCACCAAGATGGGGATGTCGAGGCGATGACGGAATCGGATGTCATCGGCCGATGTCGAGAGACTCTGACGGGCTATCAACAAGGACCGCTGGCGAATTACGTGCCCTATTGTTCCTTGACGGAGGCGACGCTGAACCGGTTGGCATCTCTGCAGCCGAATCGGCTTGCGACCATGCACGGCTCTGTCTATGTCGGTGATGGAAGCCAGGCACTCCACGATCTTGCCGCCATGTGGCGGGAGGTGCTCACGCCACACCCAGTGTAGATCCAGCCAGTCCTCTCAGGAATCACATTTTTCTTGGGAATAATCCTCTCCACAGAGATACTGCGAAAGCAGGACACCCGTCCACTAGGAAGCACGGAGGGCTTATGACCGGTCCGGCCAAGATCGTTGTACGGTATCAGAATGGATCGATGTTAAAGGGCTATGCCCAAGACTTCTCTCCCGGTGCTCAATATTTTCATGTGAAGGCAGAGGGAGCCAAGACGTCGGTACCGCCCACACGCGTGGTGATGCAGGAGCTGAAGGCGGTGTTCTTTGTGCGAGACTTTGTGGGAAACGGGAGCTACAAGGAGGGCAAGTCATTCGTTTCGGGTAAGCCTTTGTCCGGGAGAAAAGTCGAGGTCACATTCCAGGACGGCGAACACTTAGTCGGAACGACCACTGGCTATGACCAGACTCGGCCTGGTTTCTTTTTATTTCCGGCTGACGATGGCAGCAACAATGTTCGTATGTACATCGTTGCCAAAGCGGTCAAAGCCGTACGGTTCCTCTAGCCTAGAATGGATGATCTGACGTTATGAGGCAGCGCAGCGGCGCAGACGGTCCATGATCGCCACTCCCAACCCTTCTTCCTGACAAGATTCCACATAGATCCGATCCAGACCTTGGGTGTCCAGCCGTCGGAGCGCTGCAAAGAGGTGGCGTGCGGCTTCCCGAAGGTCGCCGGTCGTCGAGAGCACTTCAATCGATGCGAAGCGCCCGTCCATCGCACTGGACGGGGAAAAGATTAACAATCCCGCCCGTTCGTTTTTCGTCAGTATTGGTCTTGCCTTGACGGTGGTCATGATGGTGACGGGGGTTTGTGTTGCGTAATGGCGAGCCAATTGCCCTGGGGCGGTCGGCTGATCGACTATGGAAGATGATCGGCGAAGTGGACCGATCACGGCGCTGAGCTGCTCGATGGTGATACTCCCAGGCCGCAACAATTCAGCCTGAGGGCCTACCAGTGAGACGATGGTCGATTCGACGCCGACGGAGCAGGGGCCTCCATCGAGGATGAGATCGATCGTACGGCCAAGCCCATCTGACACATGTTGCGCCGTTGTCGGACTGACGTAACCAAAGGGATTGGCGCTGGGTGCGGCAATCGGAGTTCCTGCCTCTCGAATGAGGGCTTGCGCCACCGGATGGCTCGGCATTCTGACGGCGACGGTGTTCAGGCCGGCAGTGACGAGATCTGGAATGGCCGGCTGTTTCGGCAAGACCAGCGTGAGTGGGCCTGGCCAAAACTGATCGATGAGTAGCCTGGCTGTTGCAGTGAGGACGCTCACTACGTTGTTCAGCTGGATTCGGTCGGTAATATGGACGATGAGCGGATCGAATTGCGGCCGTTGTTTGGCTTCAAACACCTTCGCCGCTGCGTCGGAGTTCAACGCGTCACAGCCGAGTCCATAGACCGTTTCTGTTGGAAAGGCCACGAGCCCGCCCAGCCTAATGGTTTCGCCGGCCAGGCGAATGGATTCTGGATCTGAGGCTGGGAGGATTTGAGCGTTCACCGGATTGATGATGGTGTTGAACGAGGGTTTGTTCTTGCCGACCGGCTATTCTTTGACGGTCATGGTCATTTTGATTGGATCGAGAGGGTTGTCATGTTCGTCGCGCGGCGCGGCGACGATCTTGTCGACCACGTCGATCCCACGGAAGACCTCTCCAAACACGGTATAGCGACGGTCCAATCCGCTGTTGTCTCCCACACAGATGAAAAATTGTGAGCCGTTGTCATTGAAGTCGCGTGTGCTGTTGCTCTCGCGCGGCATCTTGGCCATGGAGAGTGCACCCCGCTTGTGGGGATAATCGTTGGGTTCAGGGGAAAGAAAGTATCCGGGTCCACCGGTTCCGTGGAGCATACGATCCGGATGCTTGCTCAAGGGATCACCGCCTTGGATCAGAAAGCCTGGCACCACTCGGTGGAATGACGTGCCGTCGTAGAATCCCATCTTGACCAGGTTGATGAGGTTCTCCACGTGTCGCGGCGCGGCATCAGGGTACAGACGGACCTTGATCTCGCCCAGCTTGGTGGTAATAGTGATCCGAGGATCCTTTTTCTGAAACTGCAACGTCATGGTGCTGACTCTAACAAGGCCATCCTCTTGATGACAAGGACTACCGATAGTGGTCGGTCCTGTGTGTCCTTTCTCAACGCTCGGCTCTTAGCACTCAGCACTATTTCCTTTGAGCCGTTCTTCCGGATTGATGCGGAGCCACATGAATCCGCCGAGCAGTGCCATGAACGCTGCCAAGCCGAGCGACGCGGGCCATCCCCACTGTTGCGCGATCCATGGCGTGAGGGTCGGGGAGATTGCCCCACCGAGATTAGCCCCCATGTTCATCAACCCGGACAGACTCCCGGCATGGGCTGGAGACAAGTCGCTGATGGAGGACCAATAAGCGCCGATCGTGAAATAGAGCCATCCGGCTCCTAATGAGAGACAGGTAATGGCGAGATAGGGTGATTCAACCAAGGCGCCAATGGCGATGGACAGAGCGGCCAGACCCATACCAGCCATGCCGACGATCCGGCGCCCTCGTGTGACGCCATGTCGGGCCGCCAGTCGATCCGTGATCCATCCGCCGAGGGGGCAGGAGAGGAGGATGGCGAGAAATGGGGCAGCAGCGAAGAGTCCACCACGTAAGACGCTGAAGCCTCGTTCATTAACGAGGTATAGATAGAACCAGGACATATAGACATAGGCGACGTAGCCAAGGCATCCGTAACTCAGCACGAGCCACCAGACTGTGGAGGTTCGCCGGAGATGACTCCAGGGCATCGAAGTCTTGGGCGTCGGCGTGGGTGCCGTGGCAGTCGGGTCTACGGAAGGAGTGGGCCTGGGGGGACTCGTGGGGCGGTCAGCGGCAAGCAGCCACCAGATGACGGCCAGACCGAGGCCAAGACCGCTTGAAAGATAAAAGGCTGTCTGCCATCCAAAGTTGACCATGATCCAGGTGGTGATTGGAGGGGTGATGGCCGCACCGACTCCGATTCCTCCAATAGCAATGCCGATACCAAGTCCCCGTTCGTGGGGAGGGAGCCAGTCCGTGACCGCTCGGTTAAAGGTCGGCAGCGCTGCTGCTTCTCCAACCCCAAGGAAGAAGCGGATCAAGGCAAGTGCGCCCACGATTCCCAACGGCCCGGCGAGGAACGATGTGGCCGCCACAGCCGTCCAGGCAGTAAAGCAAGACCACCAGATGAGGGCGATGGTGAGGACGATGCGCACGCCCCAACGATCGCTCAACCAACCGCCAGGAATTTGGAAGAAAGCGTACCCCACGACAAACGCGGAGAAAATCCAGCCCATCTCCTGGTCGGTCAGTCCCAGCGCCGGCATCATTTGACGTGCGGTGACGGAAATGTTGACCCGATCGATGTACGTGACGACACTGATGGAGAAGAGTAAGCCGAGGATGAGCCAACGCACTGGTGAGGGTGACGATGATTCGGTGCGAGGAAGAGGGGCCGTGTCGCTCACAGCAGTCTTAAGAGCAGGTGTTCAGGGGGGATGGTTCGCACGATTGGTCAGGGGTAGCGGGCTGAATGGAGTGCCGCCTCCTGTGCAGAGGCGGCATTCTCGCTGTTATTTTGCAGCCACGATCTCGAGTAATTCCACTTCAAATATTAACGTGGACCCTGGCTTGATGGGTGAGCCAGGCGGGCTTGCATCACCATATGCCAGATTAGACGGACAGATCAGCCGACTCTTGCCACCGACTTTAATCTGTTGAACCCCTTCCGTCCAACACTTGATGACTTTGTCGAGCGGAAAAGTAGCCGGCTCTCCACGCTTGATAGAACTGTCGAATACGGTCCCATCGGTGAGGGTGCCGTGATAATGGACCTTGACGGTATCGGTTGCCTTCGGAGTTGCGCCGGTTCCAGGCTTAATCGGCGTGATCACAATGCCGGACTCAGTCTTGATGGAGCCCTTTTCCGTCGCTGCTTTGGCGGTGAATGCGGCTCCAGCTTTTTTTTCACCCTCGGCGACGAGGGCCAAGCGAGCTTGCTGAAGTTGCTGGATTTTTGGTCCGAAGGTTTGGAGGTCGACTTTTGGCGAGCGCTTGAGCACGCCATCGGTCATCCCATTCTTGACCATGTCCAGTTCAGCTTCGGTCAGAGAGAATGTCCCGATCGATTGGCTGAGAGCCAAGCCCAAGGCATACAAGGTTTTTTGGTCATCGTTGGCTGGGTCCGATGCTGCCCACAAGGGGGCCGCAAGAAGAAAAAGCCCTGCCGCAATAGTCAGTATACGGGTTCGCATAGATTGTCGGGTCCTTTCTTAATAAGAGGCCAAAGAAGCTGGTAAGCATACGACACGCATCGTGGTCCTACAACACATATTTCACAGGGTAGAGATCGGAGGGTTTGGCTAAAAGTGATGGATTACCCGAGAAAATTCATGATGGCAACAGTGGCGGAGAGGGAGGGATTTGAACCCTCGGTAGAGATTTTGTCCCTACGGCGGTTTAGCAAACCGCTGCCTTCGGCCACTCGGCCACCTCTCCACGTCTGGCGCTAGGTGTTAGCTAGGAGCCTGTTGCAGTGTCGGAATGATCGTAGGCAGAGAACGTAGCACACTCGATGGTATCGACACAACGTCAACAAGAGGACATCTACCAAAATGAAAGGAGCGCATCGTGTAAACATCCATCACCTTTCGTATCTTCTCAGCCGCTTCAAGCGGAACGGTCTTCAGCGACAGCGATACTCGTCGCCGCAATCCTTGGAGCACTTCTCTTGGGTGCTTCCGCCATAGCCTCAACGGACGACTCTCCGTTTTACTTTGATGAATCTGGCCAGGTTCAGCAGCATGGATACTGGACACCGAATAGTCGAATCAAGCCTGGCTTTGAAACAAGCCGACGATTAACAGTGATCTTCCCCCGATTGGGTGGACACCGGGTTAGGCGACAGCCGCCCACGCTTCGTACACGGCCGGGGAGTCCTAGCCGAGGGTCGAGAGGCGGCGTTGCCGATTAGAGAATACCTCAATGTATTCGAAGATGTCCTGGATCGACTCCCTCCGCGTCCTGTACTGCCGCTGGTAGACGAGCTCCCGCTTCAGTGTCCCGGAGAAGTTCTCCACACAAGCGTTATCCCAACAGTTCCCTGTACGGCTCATGCTGGGAATGAGGCCGTACTCATCAAGCAGACGTTGGTAGCTTGTGGCGGCATACTGACTGCCGCGATCTGAATGGTGCAGCAGCCCTGCTGTGGGAGTCCAATTTGCCACGGCCATCGCGTGGGATTGCTCGGCCAGTTCGATCGTTAACCGCCTTATGCCGGTGTCTGTGAATTCGGGGGAAGATCAGGCATTTAGTTGAAACACTCTGGAGTAAGAGTCCAACCCAACAGGACCGACTACGCAACTACGTGCGAGCCTATCAACGCTCAATGAAGTAAGGGTACACGCAGTACTCGCTCTCGGTCCTGTGTCCAATCCTGAGCCGAGTGATCAGCGGAAATAGCTCACTGGTTAGTCCCCCGCTGTCATGAATGCGAACACAATCAGAGCCGCCACAGACAGACCCGCCGCAATTAGGAGCAGAGGAGGGTCGTTACCGAACATACCAGGCATGGATCACCTCACGATTAGGGATGGTGGAGGAGTCTAGGTTGTGTTGCGCTATTCGTTACACTCTGGCACCCGTCGTATAATCGTCGCATTCTGGTTCTGACGTTCAGTGTCGGTAGGCGAAAAATACGACTCAGGTGGTGGAGCAAAACCAAAAGCTCTGAGATAGCTGTAGAGATCCGTATAGGTTTTACAGAACTGATCCACAGGCGTTAATCTGTTTGAGATATCAGCATAGCCTTGCTCTCCGGGCTTATCCTTCGACACCAAGAATGTATGTTTTCCATTTGACGTACTGAGAATTACAGTGACCCAAACGACTTCGGTAAGCATAATACATCTTTTAGTTTCTGAAGTTATCTTTTGAGCATATCGCTCAACTTAATAGAAATCCTATACGGTATTTCCTCCTTTCCATATTTCAGTGATCCGTGCAACTGTCCAGACCGACTAATTTCTAAGGCCAGCCGCGATCAAGAGCAGAGGCGGATAATTACCGAACATGCCAGGTATGGGAGTGCCTAGTGCTGAGGGTAACGCGTTAATCTACTTTGAGTGATGAGGGAGGTCCACTAGGAGAATTCCTAGTTCTTGTATGCGGTCATCCCCTAATAGTCGTGAATGGGACAGTCTAGAGTTGTTTTAGAAAGTGCGGTATTCACGGGCTTTCTCTTCAGCGACTTCCCAGAGGCAATCTCTCAAGCTCAAATGTGACACGCGTGTCACTTCTAAACTGGCTGCCGCCATGTACCGGACTACATTCGGTAGTCGAATTCACACCATTTCAGTCATTTCCACCCTATCATCTCTCCGAGGAGAGTCTACTCTGTCTCGATCCAACTACCTTGCTCGATGTCCCCGATAATCCCATCCCCCAAACCCAACTTTAACCAGCTGCTCATGCCGTTGGTGGTCTATATGCAGCCCCAACCACCCTCCATATTCCTGATGCGAGAGAAGAGAATGGTTTTCGTCAGTTAGCCGACGGTCTTGCTGTCTTGAATCCAGCCATCACTCGTGCTGCAGGGCAGATGATGTCAGAGAAAGAGAATAGCAGAAGCCTTCACCGCTGTCCAAGCTCACCCTGGGCGTCTACCTAGTTCCCCGCTGTCATGAAGGCAAACACGATCAGACCCGCCACAGCAAGGTCGATAGCGATCAGGAGCAGAGGCAGATCATTGCCCGAACATACCTGGCATGGAAATACCGAGTGTTGAGGGTAATACGTTAAACTACTCTGAGTGATGAGGGATGTCTACTTGTATGATTGCCAGTCCTTGGTTCTGCCACCTTATGGCATAAAATGGAACATTCTAGAATTTTTAAAAAAGTGCTCTGAGATAAACTGGTAGATAGTCAACAAGGAGGCTACTGTTCCGAGAGTGAGGCAGATAGCAGAAAGATCAAGCATGTCAGCTCCTAGGTTTATTGAGCTCTAGTCGAATCCGTTTGAAGTCAAATTCTAGCCAATCAAGCATGGTCAGAAGTTGAGTTGGAGTTGTGAAACCATAGACCCCAGGCCATTGCTTACCTGGTTTGTCAAACGGATATCGATACAGGATGCTGGGATCAGGAGTTGAGGTAATGAAAGTTTTAATGTGTGCTTCATCAATATCAGGCCACTGCTGTTTCATCTGAGCAATCAGTTCTGTTTCAGAGCACGGATTGGCAAAGGGTATCTCCCATGTGAGCACCAGATTTTGAAACGTTTCTCTATATTTCTCAGCTAGCTGTTGAATGTCGTGAGTTGCTGAGAGCTTGCCCGTACTCTTGAGCAAAGCTCCCTTTAGAAACAGCTCTACTGCATGCGCAGCTAGCATCAGAATCACTGTGGCGTGAGGCCATGTGTAACGCGTGCTATCATTCTTCATCTGACGACACAGTACAGCTGATGCAGATAAGTAGGCGTCCGCATAGCTGAAGAATTGGTCGTGAGCTTCTAAATTAATAATATCTGAGAGGGTGAGCATGGTGTCTTCAAGGATTTACATGAGGCATTGACCAACGTCAACGTGATTAAATGCCCCTTGGATCAGATTCGAAAAATTAGGTCCATATGATCTTGGTTGGAATGTCTCTGAACTCTAGCCTTTAAATAGTAGTCTCCTGGAATTCGGAATAGTCTGGAGATTGATAGGAGTCAAGCTTCTGTAGCTCGGAGTACTTCTATTTGGTGTGACGACTCGATGAAGGGTTGGAGATTCGAGCAGCTGAGTTCAAGAGTCACGTTAGGAGCCTAGGCGAGATCTGGCCGGAAGAGACTACATAGCACCTGACAAAATCCATTAGCGGTCTGCCTGCTCTCTTTACCTCACAGAAACAGCTTCAGTAGTTCACGCTTCGTCCCCCCCCCCCCCCACAACAGATCCGATCCATTCGCTGTCATCCTATCGCGTGTTGGTTTGAGCTGGATACTAGGCAGCCTCCTCCCTGTGTCCGTGATGTAACACCTGAAAGACCTCTGGATAGCGCAGCTGCTCTAAGCTGTCCTGTAGTAGTTTCATCGATACCCGTTCCCGATGATCATATATCTTCCCATGTATTCTTTGCGCAGCATGGCCAGCTAGGCTTAGGACTCATTCTTTCAGATAGAAGCTGACGGTTGCAGCCAGGCAGATCGCCGAGAAGAAGGTGTGGGCACACCGATCATACCGCAGGGGAATCCGACGCCAATCCTTGATCCGGCCAAACACGATCTCAATTTTGTGGCGGTGTTTATAAAGGGTTTTGCTGTAGCGGCACTGTGTCGTTCGGTTCTTGCGGGGCGGAATGCATGGTGTGACACCCTGCTTCTTGAGGGCGGCGATGAACCAATCCGTATCATAGCTGCGGTCGGCGATCAGGTGTTTGGCGTTGGAAAGACTGAGGAACAAGCATCTCGCACCAGTGTCATCGCTGGGGTGCCCTGCTGTCAGCAACAGATGCACCGGCTTGCCCGTGTCGTCGCACATTGCATGGAGTTTCGAATTCAGGCCGCCTTTCGTGCGGCCAATACAGCGGGGTCCTGCCCCTTTTTCAGCAGACTCGCCGCCGTTCGGTGCGTCTTCAGATGTGTGGCGTCGTGCATCAGACAGTCTCTGGTCCCGGACTGTCGCGACAACTCGCGGAAGATCTTGTGAAAGATCCCCGCTCGGCTCCAGCGTACAAACCGGTTGTAGAGGGTCTTATGCGGACCATAGGCCGTCGGCGCATCCTTCCATTGCAGGCCATACCAGATCACAGAGATAATCCCGCTGACCACCCGCAGGACACCGTGCGACAGGGGGAAATAGGGTTTGATCCGGTTCCACTGCTGCTGGGTCAACAGAAACACGTCACTCCTGGCCACCTCCAGTCAGAGTGAAGCACAGATCACTGACTGAGGGCACTCTCAAACTTAATGAGTCCTGAACCTAAGCTAGTAAAATTTCCTGCGTTTCTCTGCAGAATACCGAGCTAGCGACGCCGAGGCCTTCATGGTTGAATGGCGAAGACGACACGCCTGGTGGTGCATGAGGCGATGACGATCCTCGACAGATTTCGAGACAGAAGGGAGGCCCAGCATGCAACGCAGCAAGACCAGAAAAGTACAACGCCCGTGCGGTCGGTGCTATGAACTCTCGGCCAAACTCGTGCTCGACGAGGGGGAAGGCGAGGTCGTGCATGGGCAGGTATGGAGTGCGTTCTTTCGGCGGATGATCAATCACGCCTGGGTCGAGCTGCCGGTCGGCACCACCGTCCATGATACATATGGCGACAGGGAGACGCTGACCATCGAAGCGGTCGTGGATCTCACCATCAAGAAGAAGCTCCGGCTGCTGCCGAAGCATCTCTACTATGCCTTCACGAAGGCGGCGCCGCTCGCCCGGTACGCGGAGCCGGAACTTCGCACGGCCATCCTGCGAGAAAAAACCTGGGGGCCATGGCCGGTCCACCAGCCCAACGTTCCCGAACCGCGTCCCTCTTCCGTCTAGGTAAGAGCCCTGCCTCAAGCCCCCCGCTCAGGGGCGTCTTAACCGTACTATTGATTACTTACAGTGCTGCGTTCAACGGATGAACTCATAAGGAATGATAATCCGAACAGCATTGTTTGGTAGTGATTTTGTATACGTGAGTGATAGGATTTAACGCTAGTCATAATGCTCAGTAATCACACGCAATAGGAACCCATAAAGCGAGATATTAATTGGCATTCATTAATATAAATATGTTTGTATAGTAGCGCATGACGGACGCTGCATATATGGTGCGGAAATCTTCATGTGGGTACCAGGGGAACTGCGGTGGTATTGCGCTGCACGTTTAACAAACCGTTGCCTTCGGCAACCTCCCCACGTCACACCTGTAAGGATCGGGCCGCATCCACAGAGGAAATTGTCGCCAGGGCAGGACATCACCGACGCGGAGGAATCTTGCCTCAGCTCAAGAGAGAGGCACAAGGGATGATTTGCATTCGGGCTTAGTTAAAGTGCGTAAACACATTCTCGGGGTTGTCGCACGGCGAGGCTTGAGCAGGCTATGCTTCCAGTGCGTTGGCTCTAGCGGGATCAGCTGTGTGATTCGGCTCTGTAGTGACCTGATAAGTTGATAGAGCCGGGTTGATGCGTGAGCAGGAGACAGCGTGCTATCTGGGGAACCATTGCTCTCCTCTTCTGCCTGTGAAAGAAGCGTCGTATATCGTAGTTCGGTGTGGCTGGACCGCACCACTCCGCTGAGTATCAGCATATGAAGCGCTTTGCGTTTCCGCTCGGTTCGGTCAAGGTACATTTTGAGTCTGGAAACTGGCATCGTGCATCCTCCTCGGTGATCGACCATGCTTCCGGCGACTGGTTACATGCGCTCAGATCCACAAGATGTGCTTGAAGTCCGCCTCGAGACTTCTTGGATGACCACAGTGACGGCATCGCGCAGAGAGGACCGACTTATCGGCAATACCTGTTGTGCGGAGGACCAGTTGATATCTCGTTCCTCCACAGAAAGGACAGGCCTTTCCATGTAGCTCCCGTCGGATGGCTCCTCGAAAATCCGGTTGTTTTTCCATGGGTGGTTCTCCTGCTCACGCTGAGGTGCCGCATGGAACATTTCCAGAAATATGAGTGAAGGGAGGTTTCTTCTGGAGGGAGAAGAAACCCGCGTTGCCTGCGGGTGGGCATCCACAAGCAACGCCCTTCATGCGCGAATCACGATCTGTTCCCACATTCGGTGTGGAACTGGCTGCGCCTGGTTTGCCGGTGCTATGAACTGCCTGAGTCGAGCTTGATCTTTTGACGATGTGAGGAGCAGATCGAGCTTAACCCACTGGTGTTTGACCCATTGAACCTCGGCGAGGTCTATCTGGATCGCTGAACCCTCATCGTTGGGTAACCACAGGCGTAACTTGACATAGTCACCAGGGTGTAGTTGCTCAGGGCCTGTGATCGAAGGCGGGGAGGAAAGTGCATAAATACACCCGTCGCCCTGTAGCCCTTCGCTTCCTTTCGACAGGATGCAATCGATAGCGATCTTTGCGGCCATTGCCTGGGGCATCATCATTACGCCTCCTTGAGAAGTCTCGAGTGTCATCGGAGGGTAATACGAGAGTGGGAATGCGACTACTACCCTCGTAGGTGGCAAGACCCATCAAATGGGGTGTCGGCTGTGACCTGGTGAGTGTCTAGTGGGGTGGCCCTATTGGTCTGAAGACATAGACCTGCAGAAACTTCTTCTGCCCTGAGATGTGTCCAAGAAGAGATGACAGCGGATTCTTCAGTACTTGACGCCAAGGGAATCGGCAAGAAACCCTACACAAGGGATCGTTTACCATGGTAATGGCGGAGGGACCGGTCTGTCGCTAACTCGTCTCTGCCAGCCATTCCCTGTATCAGGGAAAATACAGGTAAAATATCCCGTCATGCGCGTTCATTCGTGGGATCATTCCGTGGGAAGGCCAATCTAGAGCGGCTTCCATCGAATTCTGTGGACTGTGCACATTCCTAAGAGCAGGGAATTTGTGCAGCGTAGGGCTTGGTGAGACAGCGTGCCGCCTCACCAAGCCTTCATCCTGGCCGTAGTTACGTATTACCTACCGTAATGTTTTTCACCCCAGTGCTCTCTATCCTGCCCTCTATGGTGTTCTTGATGGTGCTCTCTATGCTTCCTTGCATGCGTGTCGCAATTTAACTGTATGAGTGTGCTGCTCTGTACGGTTACAGGGACGCCAAAATTCGGGTCCGTTGCACTTCCCGTCAGGTCGACCTGGGCGGGGCCATGATTAAATGGGACTCCTCCCTGAGCCGGGACAGTGGCCGTCCACGGAGTCGGTGCCGAGGAGCATGAGACCGAGAGACTGAAAGAGCCGTTCGCAAGGGCGACCCGAGAGGCTCGCTGGGCGACCGCGCCAGAGAGCTGCACCGTGGTCGCCTGTGAGCATTGTATTGTCCCACTCACGGTGGCCGCTCCGCTGACCTGCTGTGCCATTCCCTTCAGGTCTAACGTGAGATCAATAGTCAGAGGGGCGGGTGGCGGCGGGTTCACGATCTGGATTTCTCCAAACAAGGCCGAGGCTCCTCCCTCACAGTGTTGTTCGAAGGTGGCGTGAAACCGTTCGACGTAGCCAAAGGGAGCATACACGGCCTCCAGCACCACAAATCTCCCCGTGGAAGTATTGCACCCACGGCCGTCTCCTGAAAAGTCCAGACCCGGAGTGGGAGGCGCCTGAAATGGCCACCGACTCGCGCCTTCATAGACACCCGGGAGCAGCTTCGTGCCCACCGGTGCCGTCAGGTGGAGATCCCAGAAACTGCTTGACGGGAGCACTGAAACTGCCAGTTCTCGATTATCCTGACTGATCATGGAAGTGAATCCCGAGTCGGTGGGCGTGAACAGATGCGTCTCTCCTTGACCGATGTAGTCGCCTGCTTGGCTCGTGAACGAAAGGAAAGTTTGAGCAGGGGCGGCGGGAATCCACGTCCCGACGCTCGTGGCCATCATCACTAGCAGACCGAATATAAGCCTCATTATCCATCCTTTCCGTAAAAGACTGTGGAGAGGTTCCAAGAACAGAATAGCTTACCTAACCTAACTATATGACCATTACTAACACAATTCAATGCGGCTACATATTCATTTTTGGTTAGGCTTCAAAGGAGTTTGCTAGGGAAGGTCGAAAGAAGTGTCTGCCCACGCGCCCGATGCCGCTCACCATTTCCAATGAAACATATTGGAGAGTGCAAATAACAAGTCGCAGCAGGGACAGACGGTTCTGTCGCAAATTTTGACTGAAGTTGAACCGTATCCGTATCCTCGATGACGTGTCACGCCGCTAGCGAGTAGAATTGTTCCACTGGCATGAGAGGCTCTCCTCTCATGTCGACTAATTGTCGCTTACGGAGGGCATGCATCACTTCGATACCCGCCAGCGTACACTGGGCTGCCCACAAGGACTTGAAGCCGAGCATTGGCCACGTCTTCCGTTTCACAGCCCGATGATCTTGCTCGATAATATTATTAAGAGCGCGTAACAAAATGACCTCAGAGGTTCTGATGGCAGATGCGGCAAGCCGCTAGTTTGCCCAGCGCTTCGTAGTGCTCGGCTCGCCGCTCAGTCCGCCGGGGTTCTCCCCTGATTGTACGGACACCTCGATAAGGCTCATAATGGGCCAGGAGGGTGTCATGATCCAGAGACGGAAATGTTCGGCGGAGTACACGCGTGAAACGGTGGCGATGCTGGAGACCGCAGGGGTGACCGTGCGTCCACTGGCGACGGAACTGGGCATTGGGGCGAAGACGTTGGGGCGCTGGCGCCGGGAGCGTCGCCAGGAGCCCCCTGCGGCGTTCCGGGGTCCGGGCAAGCCCCGCGATGAAGAGGTCGTGCGGCTCAAACGAGAACTGGCGCGGGTGACCAAGGCGCGGGATTTTGGGGGAGAAGCGGCCGCGTTCTTCGCGTGCGGGTCGCGATGAAGTATCGGATGATTGCGCGGGGCCGCAAGACGGTTCCCATCCGATGGATGTGTCGGTGTTTGCGGGTTTCACCGAGCGGGTATGACGGGTGGGCGACGTGCCCCCCGAGTGTCCGGGCTCGGGAGAATGCTCGGCTCGTGGCGCGCATGCACGACGTGCACACCGAACACGATGGGGTGCTCGGGAGCCCCCGGAGGTGGGCAGAACTGCGCTATGCCGGGGAGCGCTGGGGCCGCCATCGGGTCGCGCGCTTGATGCGTGAAGCCGGGTGGCACGGGGTGCCGCAGCGGCGACGCTGGCGACGGAAGGCTTCCGGCGCGAGACCTGGGAGTGTCCACAAGCACCTCGAACGAGATTTCCAGGCGACGGCCCCGCATACCAAATGGGTGACCGATATCACGTACATTCGCACCGCCAAACCCTGGGTGTATCGCTGCATCGTGCTCGATTTGTATTCGGGTATGATCATCGGCTGGTCGATGAGCCCACGGCAGGATCGCCAATTGGTGGTCCAAGCCGTGCTCATGGCACTCGGGCAACGGCCCGGCCGCACGCCGGTGATTCTCCATTCCGATCGCGGGTGTCCGTTGACGTCCGACGAGTACCAGCACTGCTTGACGGTGCACCACCTTACCTGCCGCATGAGTGCGGTCGGGAATTGTGCCGACAATGTGGCGACCGAAAGTTTCTTTAGCGTGCTCACACGCGAGCGGGGGCACCGGCGGCAGTACCGGACCAGGGATGAGGCCCGAGCGGATATTTTTGACTACATCGAACGCTGGCACAATCCCCGGCAGCGACGGAAACTCCCACGTCAACGAGAGGGGCAAGCACTCTTACCGCAACCGTCCGTGGAAACGTGGTAGAATCCTCGCCGTGGCCTGCGGGTTTGCCACGTCTCCCTCGCCGGTCCAGCTTGCCGCGTTGGACCACCCGAATGAACTGATTACCGCGTTTCCCTTGGTTCTGATTCCGACATACCTCGTCCCGATCTCCGTCCTCCTGCATCTGGTGTCCATGGCAAAGCTGCGGCGAATGGTTCGGACCCAAGAGGTCCAACTTGCTACGTAATATGTGCTGAGCATCAATCAAGCACGTTGGAAAGGTAACAGCAGGAGAGCCTCGCCAAAAACCTTGGGAGAAGATGCGCCGTAACACTCTGAAAATTAGTGGCGAGGCTCTCAATGCATCGAGGGTCAACAACTAGTGGTGACGTTACTGAGCACTCCTGGTGAGGTGTTGAGCGACTGAATCATGTTTGGTCTATCGTCCACTGAGCACTCCCTTGAAATCTGATTGAATTAGGCGTCAAACCACTCTCGGCGACGTGCCTCTTCCTCCGAGACGCAGCTGGGATTAACGGCCTCTTGCAGCGTCCCCTGAATGCGTTGCAGTTCTTCCTGAAACTGCTGTAACGGCATCGCATAATTCGCCTGTCGGACAGCCACAAACCTGGCATATGAGCTGGCCTTTGTGACCCACGACAGCACAGCGTATAAATGCGTGTCCGTCGGAATGCCCTCTTGAGTCTGTTGAAAAGATCTGTTTGTCTGACAGGCAGTTTGCAATTCGAGGCTGACTCGTTTGAGGTCTTGACGAAACGTTCGTGCTGCCTCGGGTTGGTCATGCACTGTGCCAAACTTCTCAGCCCATCCGATCGCGCAATCGATGGCATCGAAGATGTCAGTGAATGATGGGGTCTCGATGCTGTGGATCAGCGCATCTTCAGCCTGCTGGATTTCCTCGGCAAACCGGAGCAACGCCTGGTTGTGTTCGTGGCTACCAACTCCGAGCAGACGACGGGCATGATGCTTTGCCGCCGTAGAACCTGTGAGAATCAGATGGAGGGTGGGGACCACCTATCCTACCTGCGGATTGTTCGTATCAATAACATCTGCCAGCGCGCGACAGCTTGTTTGAAGTCTTATGCAAAAGTTCTCTAGGGCTTCGGCATGTTCTGGATGCGTTGTTTCAAACAGTTGGGCCAACCCAGCTGCGCCGGCAACTGAAAGACGAACCTCAAGCAGTGAACCCTTAAACTGACCGCAGCTCATGTCCACCGTCCCTTCTCGCGTGTTCATTTGACCGCGATACGTGCCGAGACCTAGGTGTCGACTTTCGAGACTATCAGCAACAGCGGTATTTCGCCAGCATGGAACGGGATTAGGTCACCTGACAACATCTGTGTAAGAGCTGGGCCATGCCTGTCTCCTTACGATTGTTGTCGCGATCACAACGATTTGTGTTGGGACTGGCTGAAGGATCAGACACATTGCCTGATTAATTGACGGGGAATTCGAAGGCTTCCGGGGAGGTTGTTGGACCGAGCAAAGCCGCAGGCGCCCACGGAGAATATCAGGGAGACCTACCGGTGGTATGAAGGACGTAGAACGGAGAGATTTTCCGCTCAATCCGTTTCCCCCAGGTTCTCTCACTCTCAGTGCTCAAGTCGGTGGGGTTCTGAAGTAAGAACTGTGAAAGCCCCAGCTGTAGTAACGGTGCTGGATAATCTCCAGATTAAATCCTGGATTCGGCACGAAACTCGAACTCAGAAGGCACGAAATATGAAGGCCAAACTAGACTGACAATACGCCCCACAGAGAATGGATGCCAGGACCGGCGCAATCGTCTCTCTGGGAGGGGTCGTTCGTCCAATCGAACTCGCGAATCTCGCCGCAATTGGGCCGATTGTCCTGCTTCTGGAGAAGACCAAGAGCATCTCCAGATTGGTTGGCGGAGGGCGTGAGATGTGAACTCGCGGATGCGTTACCCCATCTCCGGTTTTTAAATCCACCCAAAACCATTCTCGTCTGACCGCATACGCTTACAGAAATATGGAGAAACCATGACAGGAACGAAGTACAAGGCTATTAGAAGGCTCGCATCAGATTGCATGGGCCGCGAGGGAAGTGAAGGGAAATGGTGACGCTTATGGTGACACTTTCAAGTTAGCACAATATCAACTACAGAAGCTGTGGTATCGATGTAATGAGTGATTCCAGTTCTCTATCGCACTCTCATTCTTTCACTTCCGATCGGAACACCCCCACCACGTCATGGGTTTGGGTCTCGTATAGGGTTTGTCGCACAAGGGCAAAAAGGAAATCTGGTGATCTGGACACCACATTCTGAAAACTCTATCATACCGTCTTTTTCATAAGGGAGGTAGGTCATGCGGAATGATAGGTGGTGGCAGATTGAGTGGCAAGTCGTATCGCAAGCACCGCTATCGTTCGGCATAAGTCTATTGACGCTCTCTCTCTTGATTGGAGGTGTGCAATATGGGCTCTATCACTCAAATCTTAAACAAAAAACAGACAGGATCGCATCTCTCCGGGAGGAGAATGATCGGTTGAAGTACGAAATAAAAAGGTTAGTCAAACTCAATGCGCTTCAAGAGGCACCATTGAAGGAGCCCCCCGATAAGAACAAAGAATGTCCCGAGGCCTGTCAATCGTCTATCCAGACTCATCGGATGTAGTGAATTCGGTTTGGCTTGTTTAATCGGAGGCCGCTCGAGACTTCTCATGGCGAAGATTTTCCGGCCAGACGCTTGAGACATGGCAAATCCTCCCTCCTCACAGAAGGATCTGCTTCAGACACGACCTTAGCGTTGAGTCGGTCCAAGGCAGATCCGCAATAATACTTCCAAAACGGTGCTGGAATTGACAGGCTTGGTCCATCAATTGTTTTGAAAGATCGACTATCAACAAGAAGGGATCACTGTGCATGACGGGTAGTGATCGGTGTTGATAAGAGAACAAACCAGTCAGGGAATCTTGGGAGATCCAAAGCATTCAGTGTTAGAAACCTGCTGTCATGAAGGCGAAAACAATAAGGGCTACGACCGCAACAGCAATAGTGATCAGGAGAAGAGGAGGGTCATCGCCAAACATGCCAGGCATGATCTACCTCCCGATTAAGGTTTGTTGAGTTTACTATTAGCCTAGTTGATGTCGGTGGTCCACTGGGAAAATCCCTAGTTGGCTGAAGCATGGTATCAGCTCGGATGTCGAACAGGGTCATATCTCTAAGAAACTATGGAGGATTGGGCACTTTACTACTGGTAAAGACCGCATTTATTGGATGAGCCAACACGCTTTAGTTGGCTCCCAATATGGGGTAGCAAGGCCGACACAGATGCTCAATTCCTCTTCGAGAAGCTCCGAGTGCTAACTCCAAGCCTCTCCCCCCCCTGACCTGATTTGGGTGATGCAGTACCATCCATCCCGTCCGTCGGTTCGGCAGGTGTTCTTTGCGGCGATCAAAATTTTTCTGCGTGAACCGGACCACCCAGCATGTGGCCTGAGTCTCTCAGAGATGTGAGAACACTGCTGTTAGGCTCTTTTAGCATCCTGCTAGAGCCATTGTCGTGTTGCGAAATAGCTGAAGGCAAGGACACAAAAGACTCCCATAATGCAGAGCACGGCTGCCCTAGCAAGTGGATTGTGAAGCCACTGGACTGAGCTCTGAAGTAGGACTAGAGATACTGCCATAAGTCACCTCTCTTCTCATAAGGTGTCGTTGGCAAGATGTGGGCTGGATCGTACGGGAATAAGGCTACGCTTGACCGGTGAGTCTGTAAAGAGGAGTTTAACTGGCTTCTGGAGCCAGTTTATCGGTATCCACGATCAAGAACTTGTTCTATTCAAGACCAAGTGTATTCTCCCAAATCCGTTCCCTCTCCCCCGAATCGGCATACCTCCACCCCGTCATGGGTTTGAGACTCCTTCGGGAGTGACAGTACCAAGACAAAAAGAGACGTGGGGGAGGCTTACCAGTTTCGGCTGTCACCTGGCCAGAAGAGTGATTCGGTTGAGGGCGGGGAGAGTCGCTTTTATAAAACTCTTGTTAAAAGCGATGAGGCGTATTGAAATATAGCGGTGGAGCTAGTCTGTGGCCAACTCGCCATTCAAAATTCATTTCGCGTTGGTGGTGCGTACCGAACTCATATTTACCGCAAAGAGGTCAGTGTTTCCTGAGTCGTTCAGACATTCCCGCACTTTCCTTGTCAGAGAAGCGGAACAGCGTTCCAGGAAAGGCGTATGGTTGTTTTTAGACTCAGTTTTGGTCAGTCCACAGGGGAATTAAGGCTGATTGTGTTGTCACAAGAATACGTAGGGAAGTTATTTAGATGTGCCGTATTCTTACCTCAAGATGATTGTGATTTTGAGAAACCTCCACGGAGGGCCGGAGGTTTCCCATGAAATCGCTCAGGGTTTGAGTGTGCGAGCGGTGATCCACTCCTTTGCCTCAAAGGCGCCATTCATGAGCGCCTCCAGATCATGAAGACTGAATACGGGCCATGGCGCCAGGCGCCGGAACGACCCTCCAGCGGTTGGGAGCATGAACAGGCCTTTGGGTGAATCGGCGACAGTACTGTACGAGGGCTGAAGGCCAGAGCGAACATCTTTGGCTATATCGAGCGCCGGCACAATCCACGACAGCACCGGAGATTGGCGGTGCAAAATCAAGGACAGAAACTCTTAACTCATCTGTCCGTGAAAACGGGGTAGAACCCTTTCAACACAGGGTGTCGATCGCTCACGGCTCGCTGTCGATCTATTCGTGACTATTTGGTCCAGTCAACCGTCTTCACCCATTCTGCAAAGGTGGTGAGCGGTATCCCAAACTGCTGTTTCAGAGCGGGAATATCGATCGCGTAGCCCACGTCGTTGAACCAGCGAAACATGGTTGCAAAATCATGGCCCATCGCTGCTTCGGCCTGTTCCATCGGGAATTCCTGAAAGCGAATCGGTCGGCCCATCGCGGTGGTCAAGAGTGCGGCGGTGTCAGGCATCGTGAGCTCATCGCCGGCCAAGTCAATGGCCTGACCGAGAAAGTCCTTCGGACGCAGAAATGCGGCGGCGCCGAACGCGCCGATATCCCTGAGGGCCACCATTGCCAGCTTCCGAGACGGGTTCATGGGCAACATCAAGACCCCATCCGCAGAAGGTTTCGCAAAAGTGGTGAAATTCTCCATGAACCACACAGGTCGGAGAATCGTCGCCGGTAATCCAATCTTCCGGATGTGTTGTTCCACCGTCCACTTCGTTTCAAAGTGGGGAATCCCTGTGTGGCGATGCGCACTCCCGACGGACGTATAGACATAATGGGTAATGCCCGCCTGCTTCGCGGCATCCGCAAGCATGATCCCCTGGCGCACCTCCGCCTCCATTCCTGCCTCAAACCCGGTCGACATAGCAAACACCCCGTGCACACCCTGGAGAGCGGCTTGCAAATCTGAGGGAGTGGTCAAGTTTCCTTTGACCACTTCTGCGCCAGCGTGAGCCAGTGCGGAGGCCTTTTCAGGGGTACGGCTCATCACACGGACTTTCTGCCCTTGCGCCAACAGCGCGGACGCGACGGCTCCCCCTTGTTGCCCCGTGGCCCCTGTTACGAGAATGAGCTTGGATTGAGTTGCCATTGCAGATCTCCCTTCTGTGTACGCCCACCATGATGTGTGGCGTGTCAGGTGTTGGCGGAACGTACTGGTCCCACTGAAAAATGGACGAGTACGCTCGGAATCATGTCTGTTGGGAACAGCTGAAGAATAAGACAAATGGCATGGGGAAATCGACGGGGAATTCGAAGGCTTTCAGGGAGGTTGTTGCCCCGAGCGTAGTCCGCCGCGCCCACGGGGACTATCAGGGAGACCTACCGGTCGTCAAAAAGGCGCGGAGCGGAAGGATTTTCTGCTCATTCCGTCTCACGCAGGTTTCCTCACGCTCAGTGCTCAAGTCGTTGAAGTTCTGAAGTAAGAACCGTTAAAGCCGCAGCAGTGGTAAAGGTGCTGGAGAACCTGCGAATCACATCTCAGCTTCGACACCATGCTCAAACTCAGGAGTCTCGGGGTTGAAGTGCCAAACTAGACTGGGTTAGAGCCCCACAGAGAAAGGATGACAGGACCGGCGCGATCGCCCCTCAGGGAAAGGCATTTCGTGAAATTGCGAGAGCCAATGTTGCGGAAATTGTGGCGCTTTTCCATTTATGAGAGAACCCAATTAACTCCTCCAGACTGGTTGGCGATGGGGCCAGTCTATCGCCAGCTCGTCTCTGCCGGCCATTCTCCGTGTCAGGTGAAAATACGTGTAAATATCATGTCATGAGTGTTCATCCACTGGCTTGTTTCGTGATAAGTCCTATCCAGAGCGGTTTCCATCGAATTCGGTGGAGTGTGCATCTTCCGAAGAACGGAGAATTAACAGGGATTGATGCCCGAGACATCGTCTCGATTAGGACACTCACGCTCAGGATGGTGCACCTTTGGGAAATCCTCAAACCGGCCATTCTCCTCAACGTCTGTGCGAGTTTGGTGGTTCACAATCATCCATTCGGAGATCCTATGCCGAGGATTGGACGCTTATCACACAGCTGCGAGAGAGGGGAGACCTCCTGGGAGTCAGGCTCGCTCCTCGATCAGCTCATTCTCGGTGACGACCGCCTCTACAGTTTCGCGGATCAGGGCTGTCCGCTGTGAGACGATAGAAAAAGTCCTGTCGCACCTCCCGGCAATTATCATACTGAACAAATGACGCCTGTCGACATCTTGGATTTGTCTCATATTCCCAATTCTATCGCAATCGCCGGGATAGGAGTCCTCTGCCACGCCGATGGAAAGTTCCTGGGGGTTGATTGACTGTATGGATGCCAGCTGGCTTAGTGCGAGGTCTCTGTCACGAGCCGCTGATGAGAAAGACACACGAGGGGGTGCCTGTCCACTTCAACTGAATTGCTTTCGATACAGGTCGTATCCGATCCGATACAACGTCGCGCTGCACCACAACGAGGTTTCCGCTTCTTTCTCACCCGTTCGCGTCACACGCTCACCAGCACGCATCTTGCGTTGAGAACTTATCACATTAGATGCCATCTCCCCCTGAGTTCTGCCGACGGAGGAAGATGGACTGGATGCACTATTTCCTATCACTCGAAAGGAGTCCGAGCATGGTCCCCACGTCATTCAACGAACCCAATCTTTATCAGGTCAGCGGGAAACATCTGCACATCAGCTATTCGACGACCGGCATCGATGGGAAACCGAAATTCACGTATCAAGACCTCCACCAGACGCTGAGTTTCAGTGGGGAGGAGATCCGGACCATTCACACTGAGGTCGGAGTGCTGGTCAGCGTGACGATCCGGCTCACGGTCGACACCGGGGGCACGACCTTTAGCCTGCTGGTCCCTCGGGTGAATATCCCGAGTGAGCAGGTTGTGCCGATTCAGACCGTTGGGATCACCACGGTGCATAAATTCTCGATCATTCCCGTGATCGGGCAGCGGGACCTGTACCACACGACGCACCTGACAGGGAGTGCCTCACGGGTCCGTTTCTGAGGGCAGCGTGGCACTCACAGAAGGAGTGGACTTGTACCGGGAGTCGGGTTTGAAAAGCGCCGCGATTCGGACGACACTGCGGCGCCTCTTGCACGCTTCCAGTTGAGGCGAGGATAGGTGATTCAGCGGTCGTCCGGCAGAGGGTTCGTCAGCGCTGTGGGCTGACGAACCGGCGTATCGCCTCACCAGCGTGAGGAGCCCAGTGTCCATGATTCGGATGCCGCATCTTGCTGTGACAAAACGGGGGAGCTGCGCATGACGGCTGCCGATGAACCACTCGGCTCCCGGTGATCGAGATCTCCGCCCCACACCAGGCCGGGGAGATCAGGAGGCATGCGTGCGAACAGCGGTCACTATTCCAACCAAGCGAACTGTCCAAGGGAGGGACATCACATGATTGTGGATGCCAAATGGGTAGAACGGAATCTCGGCTTCAACCCCAGTATGACGAAGGTACCAGAGAACGCATTTGCGTCAACCCGAGCGGCACGATCTCTGGATGTCGAAGATCTCCAACGGGAGATCATCGACTTCGATTCCGAAGCCCCCCATGGCCGAGAGTTCCTCGCCTTCACCACTGCAACGGGGATGTCACGGTATAAAGATGTGCCCTGGCCCCAGGGTCTTGAACCAAAGGTTGGTGCGCCACCGGCTAGTCCCAGTGGACGGGCCCTTCCACGCGCGGATGTACTGTTGGTGACCTGGACGGTCGATGAAGGCCATGCCCTCAGCCGTGTGCTCACACCCGGCAAGGATTCTCGGAATGACTACCGCCCGTACACACATCACTATGCGTCGATCTCACGCAAGATGCGCGCCTTCTGTCCTGCGCGACAGGCGAAGCGATTAGGAACTTATTGGACCACCGCGATCGGTGGAAAGAAGGTCGTAATCTTCAAGTCGGATTCCCATATGTCACAAGACGGTCCCAAGCTCCCGAATAAGGACGTGTGGCAGCAACTCATTGCCGAGGTGCAACCCAAACTGGTCATTACCACGGGGACGGCAGGGGGGATTGGAAAAGACTTTGAGGTCGGCGATGTCGTCGTGAGTCCGATCGTCCGGTTCGATTGTCTCTCCAAATTTAAGAAGGCTCCGTTTAAGCAGGCTCACTACGCCAGTGTGGCGCCGAACACCAAGTATTTCTCGGAAGCTGAGGGGCTTTTCAAAACCAACGCGTCTCAGCTGCCGAAAGACAATACCCGACCGCCTCAGATTATCACTGTTCCCACCGATGCCCTCGCACAGTCGGTGGTGACGACCGATTTCTTTGGATTTGATACGTCCGACGATCACTACAAGTTACAAGGCCTCGGTGATGTCTCGGAGATGGGCGACGCGGTGCTTGGACTGGTGTGTAGCGAGCTGGGAGAGAAGGCGCCCCGGTATGTCGCGGTCCGCAATGTCTCGGATCCGCAGATCAAGGCCGAAGGCTCGCTGCACGATCAAGCGAAGATTGCCGCCCAGATTTATAAGGGCTTTGGACGGTGGAGCTCGGTCTGTAGTGCGCTCGTCTGTTGGGCCCTCATTGCGGCCGAATAGGTCAGCGGAGTCTGTCGCAAAGAGGTCTTTCGCATCTGCTTTCACTATGCGCTCCCCATGTTGATGTGGGAAGGAGCGACGGCATGACCCCCTCCATGAGTCGGAAGGGCAATTGCTATGACAACCCGCCGATGGAGAGTTTCTGGGGGACTCTGAAGAATGAGCTGGTACATCATCGGGTTCTGTCGCAAGTTTTCTTTTCCGCTCGCTTTCGCTATGCTCTTTCACCGAATGGAAAGAAAGTGGAGGAGCGATGGGATGATCAATTTTAAGGAGAGTCATTTCGAGTAAGGGATAAATCTGTGGGGCGTTCGGTGGTATGTGGCCTATGCCATCAGTTACCGTCAACTCGAAGAGATGATGCGAGAGCGCGGGGTCGACGTCGATCCCGCCACGTTGAACCGCTGGGTCATCAAGGATGGCCCAGCGTTGGCGCACGCGGCGGGTGGGCCGGAGCTGGCGGATGGATGAGATGTCCGTGCGCGTGAAAGGGTCGTGGATCTATTTGTATTGTGTGGTGGACAGGGCAGGCCACACCGTGGAGTTCTTGTTAAGGCAGACGCGTGACCTGGCGGCAACCACCGCGATCATGCGCCAGGTGATTCGTCATCACGGACGTCCAGAGACCATCACGATTGACCAGAGGGGAAATACCACGGCCGCCATTCAGAGCTACACCCGGATCCACCACACCAGGATCGCCATCCGCCACTGCAAGGGTCTCAATGGTATTGTGGAGCGAGATCATCGGGCCGTGAACCGGCTGACGCGGCCGATGCTGGGATTCGAGTCCTTTGGGGCGGGCTGCTGTACGATTGCCGGCCTGGAGAGCATGCACGCCATTCGCAAATGGCAATTGGCCACCAGCGGGGAGCGGTCTCACACGCCAGCGGAGCCATTCGACGCCCTGGTGGCGTGACACGTCCTCCATGAGCTGGATATCCCTCAAACTTTGCGACAGAACCGTTTATGCCGGGCGCTGGATCTTGACGACCGAGAGCCTCCTGATCTCGGTCCAATTACTAGAGTTAGTCACGTGAACTAGAGTAGGTGCGTATCGCTGCATCAGCGGCCTCAACCGATCACGCGCATACGAATTCCTCAGGTCGGGTTCGGCCTACATTCGCGAGGCCGACCAAAGTCGGCATGAAGGAAATTAAAGGGGGACCTAACTGATAGGGGTAGGGCACTTCACTAATAGCTGGTTTCTGACGTTTGACTGGGTCTCAAGGAAAGGTAACACCAGATGAACAGACTGCGCAGGAAAAGCTCAGCCCAACATCACAAGCGGCAGGGTGCATCGGAGCGGGAAGAGCGAGATATTGCGGATATCTTTATTAGTTATTCGCACACCTCCAAAAAACACATGCTCATTTTCCGAAAACACCTTGAAGGATTGCTTTTTCGTAAGGCCACTATCTGGTGTGATCAGGATATCCCTCGGGGCGAAAAATGGGAAATCAATCTTCAAGCAGCACTGAACAAAGCGGACGCAGCTCTTATCCTCGTGACTCCAGACTATTTGGCATCGGAATGGTGTAGGCGCGAATTGGCTCAAATTACCCTCATGCACATTAAGAAAAGAATGAAAAAAGTATTTTGGGTACAAGTGGCCCCTGCGGGATGGCGTGGCACAGAACTCGATTCGTTTCAGTCGTGGAAATTCAATGTAAACCAGGCATTGACGGAGATTCGCGAGGCGAACTTGCGAGAGCGCACGATCGTGAAGATTTGTGAGGACGTTGCGCTTGCAATGGAGACAGTGGTTCGTAGTCTAGATAGTAGTTTTGCCTTCGTGCGCGACGTGATCATGGACCATTCCATTGAAAAAGGTCTTGTTATTGATAGCCCCATTTCGGAGCAAGGGATATTCATGACCGTCTGTCGAGGTCGTCGCGGAAACGAAGACGTCGCGATCAAAGTACTTAAGCCTATGCCAATTAAGGCACTCTCCGATGAGTTTAGTGATCATGCTGATGGAAGAATGCATCTGACGAATCAGTGTTTTATTAAAGTACTCGACCATTTCATCGTTGGTTCGAGACAAGACCGATACAGAGTGATTGTCGAGGAATTCGTGCCGACAGACGCCATTCGAGTGGATCAATATTTGAAGACTCAAGCTTTTAGCGTTGGCGAGGTGGCAATCCTACTCCGCCGGGCCGCCGAAGCCTTTAAACAATTTCATGATGTGGCTGAACTAAAGAAGAGAAAGAAATCATACGGGCTCCTAACACCACAGCATGTGTATTATGACAGAAGAGGCCATAAGCTGCTAATCCCGGCGATAGGAGTCTCGAATTTCTTGTGGCACACGATTGGGTGGGACCGGCTCGCTTTGTGGCAAGAGGACAGTCAAAACGCAGCTATGTTTGTTGCACCGGAACAAGTATCAAGGAAGACACCTAGCACCTCGGATAATGAAAGAGTGTCACACAAGACTGATCAATACATGTTAGGGCAGCTGGCATTTTTAATGCTCGAAGGGAGACTACCATTTGATGTTCGTTCTCCAGGTGATGTGCAAGCATGCAAGGAACAGTTTTGGAAGAATGCAAGAAACACGGCAAAAAAGCAGTGGCCCGAAACTCACCAGGCTTTGGCCACCATTATTTTCAAGATGCTTCGACGCGATCCGAGCGAGCGCTGGAACGATTTTGACGAAATTATCTACCGACTAATGACGATGGAAGACGACAATCGCGCACTTGCCAAAATGTCGTACCTCGGGCTCAAGCCTGGGCATTTTCGACTTAAAGATAATCAACGCTTTTTTCGTCTTTTCTATGATGAATTCTTTAAACAGGTGCCAACCGCTAAACACAAATTCAAACGACTGGATCAACAGCCACAAAAACTTATGGACGCAATGGTCGCGGTACTTAATTTCCATGCAGGGAATGAGCCAACCTCTCTGAGCAATATTGTGAGAAGCCACCTCAAGTACGGTATCACGGAAAAGGAACTGACTGCCTTTCAGGAAAGCTTTCAAAAAATACTCGAAAGGGAACTACCTCGGGAGCTACCGTTGCGATTAGAGATCAGTCATGCGTGGGGGAAATTATTTTCCTCAGTCACTGAATACTTTAAGGAGGAGCTCCAGAGAGCAGAAAGAATGACAAGAGAGGGAAAACAACGACAATACGACCGTTGATAGAAATCGAAAATTCCTCTGCCAGACAGTATGCGGCTGTGCTCACTCGTGGAAGATCTTCTTGAAGACCCCTGCTTGGCTCCAGTGCACGAAGCGGTTGGACAGCATCTTGTGCGGATCATAGGCCGTTGGCGCATCCTTCCATTGCAGGCCGTACTGATCGATCCCGCTGATCACTCGTCGATCATCCACACGGGAATGCCGTGCGAGACGGGGAAGTACGATTCGATCCTGTTCAACTGCCGCCGGGTCAACGGAAACACGTCACTCATGGTCACCTCCAAGCAGAGTGAATCACAGCTCGATTCTCGTGGGAAAACTAAAACTTCATGAGTGCTGAGCTTCGACTTGCGGAGCGAACAATAATGAGAAGAGAGCGTCCGGAGAAATAGACAAGAATTAGAGGTTGAACGTGTTTGAGGCTGTTGTCCCTACTACCTAATTTGCTGAAAATGGCATTCGGTCACGTGAAGTTCTTTGAAGGGTATGATCCCGTTACTCGCTATGAAGCAGGAAAGAGTCCGTATGGGGTCTATCAGATGACGGTAAGTGTTTCATGTGGAGAGTCGATCGTTATGACAGTGAGTACTAAACCTGTACAAATGGATCACGACAGCGAGTCGCCTGATTGAGCAGTTTCGCAGACCAAATCGTCGGCTCCCCCTGTCCCCCTTGCGCCTACATACACGCGGAAGGCGCGAGCGCTTTGGCTTCCCGTGCAATAGCCCCTCCCTTCCATTCGGCGATGTCCACATAGCGCGGACGTCCAAGGCTCCCTAAGCCAGCGACCCGGTGTCGGATCCGGTACGCGAGTCTGGGCACCGGCATCAGCCCCCGTAGAGCTCGTCGTGCTGACTGCGGAACGGCATGTTCGACCACTGGGAAGGCCCGCATCCTCTGCCAGAAGTGTCCTGGATCTCGGAGGTAGTTGGTTGCCATGTCACGAGGCCAGGGGTGACGCTCCGAGAGGATAAATGGCTGCCCGCTGGATCGCGATGCCTCCATATAGCCCGTCAGAATGGCGTCGCAGGCTTCCTTGTATTTGAGATGGAAGTGACCACTTTCAGACGCCAGGAGTGCACTGGCGGCCAAGCGAACTAGATCATTCGTATACGGGAGGCGATACGCTTCATCAAAATCGTTGATGCCCCAGACCAGGCGTCCTTCCTGATCTCTCCAGGTTCCAAAGTTTTCCATATGCAGATCGCCTACAGCGAGCACACGAGGCGCCTCCATTAACTCTTTGCACACATGGGGCCACACCTGGATCCATCGGTAAAAGCTTGCCCGTAAAAAGGAGAACCCATCTCGCTCCATCAGGGTATGCTTCAGCCGCAACGCTCGTGGTACCAGGGGTATCCACTGCTCTTATCGTTGGGTGGCTTGGTCAATCTTCATGGACGGTTGTGTGGGTTCATTGCACCCTGGGCACGAAAATACCTGCCAACACGAGTGCGGGTTAGATTTTAGAGAGGATACGCGAATTCCCTAGGAATAGGGAAAGAAGTTCCGCTAGTCGACCGAGAGGCGTGTGAGCTATACGACTCGGCTGCTCCTGTTACTGCGCGTTGTTGGAACGATCGTGCCGATCAGCCTCGTGCGACAAAATTGGGAGCACCGGCTTTTTTGTCTGTGCTCAGTCAAGATCTTCTTTGATATCCGAGCAACAAACTTGCCAGCATCGGATCAAGGGAAGGACTTGTTGAGGGACCGAGTCATGTCGGCGCGAGTAAACGTCACGTGAGCCCTGTGTGTTTCACTCATTCTATCCAACGACGGCTTGGTGAAAGAGTTGGATGATCGCCCAGAACAGATACAGGCCATACACCAGGCCAAAGAACCAAGGAAAACTAACGGCCCGATGGGCCCACCATCGTCGATGCTGTCGAAACGCCCAGTTTGGCTCAAACCGAGGTGGATCGTTTTTCGCGTCTTCGAGGGGTTCCCGCGTGTCGTGCAGCTGGTGCGCCATGGTGAGCAGCTTTCTTTCGGCCCATGCCGGGTCTTGCTCGATCCCTCTCAACTGCCACTCCCACAGCGCGTTTTGACCAGAAAAACGGCCAAGCACGATCGCCATCTGCAAACAGAGCAACATGCCGAAGACGGCGAGCACCACGATGAGCACTGTGAAGAGCAGTGCGAGCGATTCTCGAGAGACCATGAGGCCAATCACCGCCACAAAGATGGAATTGGCCGTGAGATAATCGGACAGAAGGCTGTGGTAGTCCCGCACACCCGATGTCCACAGAATCAGGAGATGCTCGTACGTCTGATGGAGGTCTGAGTCTTGTGCATGGCTCATCGTCTGTTATGGCGCAGGATGGGGTTCTGTCGCAAGTTTTCAATCATGACCGTGTCCGCTGTGCTGTTCTCGTCATGGTAAAGGAGAGGCGACATGATCGACTGTAAAGGCAGCCATTTCGAGAAAGCAATCATTCTGTGGGGCGTTTCGGTGGTATGTGGCGTACTCGATTTCCTACCGGCAACTCGAAGAGATGATGAAAGAGCGGGCGTCACGGTCGATTATGCCACGCTCAACCGCGGGGTCATCAAGTACGCGCCGAAGGTGGAGAAGGCATTCCGTGCCCAGCAGCTTCTGGTTGGGCGGAGTTGGCGGATGGATGAGATCAACGTGCGCGTCAAAGGGCAGTGGAACTATCTCTCTATCGGGCGGTCGACAAGGCGGGGCTCACGGTTGACTTCTTGTTGATACCAACTCGTGATCGGACCACGGCCACAGCCTTCTTGCGCAAAGCCATTCGCAGCCATGGGCTGCCGGAGAGGATCACGATTGACCAGAGTGGCAGCAACACCGCCGCGATTCAGTAGTACAATCGGGTTCACCACACCGGAATCGTTATCCGCCCCTGCAAGTATCTCGGCAATATCGTGGAGCAAGATCATCGGGCCGTGAAACGGATGATGCGACCGATGCGGGGATTCAAATCCTTTGAGGCGGTTCAATGTACGCTGGCGGCCATCGAGGTCATGCACGCGATTCGCAAAGGGCAACTGGTACCCATCGGAACGAAGCCACACACGCCAGCCGAACAATTCTACGCACTGGCCGCTTAAGGGACAACACCTGATCAGGGTTCTCTCCGTCACCACTGAAGCTTTGCGACAGAATCTCTCGCTGACACGAACAAGGATCTGCAACAGGTCATTCGCCAAAGCACATTTCGTGAAGATCTCTACTTTTAGCTGGCTGTAATCACAATTACACCACTGCCGTTACGCGATCGCAAGGACGACTTCCCACTCTTGTCCAGCACCTTCATCAATTCTCGGTCGCGTGAGCTTGGTCTGTTTCGACCCTACAAACTCAGTGACCTTGCGGTGGAGGCCTTGTAGCTCTACTCCTGGCCGGGCGACATCCGGGAATTGGATAACGTGATTTCCCGTGCGCTGATCTTATGCGACGGAGACACGATCGAACCGGAAGACCTCATCTTGCCGGATTCAACTGGTTCATCCACTCCTGAGCTAGGCGCTGAGCCGCATGCCAACTCCTAGTATGATAGTGTGGACGCCTTCAGCAAAAAGTTGATTGAGAACGCAATGTCGAGAAACGGGTGGAATCAAACGAAGGCAGCCACCTCCTTAGGTCTGCAATAAACCTGCTGCACCGTTCTTCTCAAGAAATTCCAAATTGCAGGCAGACCGCCCGCTTCCTCTACCCATTCTAAGCAGTGACAGAATTTTTTCAGTTTCACTTGCGGCTCAGTTATGCGTACTGCTCTCTGACGAGGCAGAAACTGCTCCTTCTATAGCGTCGTCAAAGGGCATGAGATGCTAGCCAAGCGTCAAACTTGGCCGGTGCGAATATTGTCTCGAATAAAGTGAAATGCAGGGTCAGTCAACGCCGCTGCCTCGTTGAGGTCAGGGTAGTGAGCACCGTACCAATCATCGACGATGTGCGCCTGCTGCTCGAGATTGAAGTCGTTAGACCACGAGCGGGTAGACCAAGTGGTGTCAGCGAGTCGTTCCTTCTCAGAACTGCCAGCGTAGTAGTCATAGTTCGAAGAAAGCTTGCAAATTAGGCCGGGCTGAAACCAAGTAGTGGCAATCTGCCAGGCGTGCGTGAGTTCGTGAATGAAGACGGAGCCAGGCTGGGCGTAGTCCGTGTTCGGCGAATCAGCCCACGTCATTGGGTCCTAGAATGCTTCGCCCAGGTTGACGAGAATTGTGCTGCCGTCAACGGAAGGGATCGTGTACGTTTGTCTTTTGCTGCCGTGTACCAGATTTGTCAGTATAATGTTTTCAAATGGGAGCTTGTCGGCGAAGACTTTCCATGCGAAGTCCTGCTCTTGGTCAGTCATGGATCGCTGGTGGATGCCGGTGAGATTGGTGAGGACGACACCGGCCACCACGGCAGGTATGAGGACCCCCGGACTACAGACCATAACGATGCCACCCACAATAACGAAGCCGACCAGGCTGCCGGGAGTCACGAGGGTGATGTTGAGGGCGGAGGTCAGTTCTCGACCAAGGACGACAATTCCGCCAACAGGCCCTGCAATAACAAATCCTGCGATTGTGTCCAGACCGATTTTGGCTACATCCCAAAGTGTGCCCGTCACACCGCTGATGTCCGCATTGAGAGTGTACTTCAGGGACGGGCCGTGCAAGAAGCCATCCCAGAGCATCGCTAAAGATGAGCTCGTGCCGGATTCATGCCAATCTAGCTGTCGATCCCCTGGCGTGTCGGTGCCGAAGACGTGATCCGTATTCATCGCCGCGATGGCATCGCCTGTAGCTGGGGCCTGGAGAAACACTTGTAAGGCATACTTGTAGGATGTGAAGCCAGTGGCACGCATGAACCCGCTGAACTCGTACGAACCATCGTCGCGAACAAGAAGGCTCGTCCCGCCGCCGAGCGGAAATCCTTTGGGCGTGACGATCGACGTTGTCAGGTGAATCTCAGAGGGGACAATGGCTACGTTAAAATCAATTGCCCCATTCTGCTCTCCATTGAACGCGAACCATTTAATCGAAAATGCGAATCGGGCGGGGGCGTCAATTCCTAGATGCATCTCAAAATTGACAGTCGTATCACTCTGAATAGAGAAGCTTCCCCCCTGTATCCCAACACCGGATGGCAACGCAGTCGGAGAAAAGTCAATCCAGGTCTCAGCTCCTTCACTTAAGCTGATATGTATTGGTATGTTCATGACCCTATCTCTTTTCCTCGCACGTATCGTGTTCGGCTGGGCAGGGTTTACTACAAGCTGAGGTCGAACAATATTTACTTTAATAACAAAGCTAGGCCCGGACCCTATTGGTTCAAGATACACATCGTTGGGTCCGAGTGGAGCATCGCTGTCCGCCTGGAATACCAAAGCATCCGATTTGGTCTCTCTTGGATCTAAATGGAAGAAATTGGGTAATAATGTTAGTCCGCTGTGAAGATGACTAAGTGCTATTCTGTAGGATATGTCCATGCCATGTCCCATCAGAGAGGTTATCCTAATTGGAAGGTTAGCCTGGTGACCTTGTGCAATTGTAAGTACCTCTGAGATAGCGATGTCTATCTGCGAAAGATATAGTGAGAGAGGTTCTCGTACAATATTTCCCGAGTCGCATTTGATCTCTAAAGTTCCAGCGAATGTACATTCTACGTAGAGCGCTAGGTATTCCACTCGAACTAATACTTTCTGTCCGTTTTCTACCGCTATGGGGCCGGACTTGTCTGCCTGTCTTACAATCTGGAGAACTTTGTGTTTATGGGGAGGACCGTGGTGCCCAGGGGGAAGCTCGTTTGGGTCAACCTCCTGTATTACCTCTTCCAGGATAAAGATATCCCTCACTTGGGAGTGGGACGTGTCCCCGGTAATGCTCACCGTTATATTAGTATTTACCGGAAAATGCCCTCTAGGATCCCATCAGCAAAACTTGGAAGGTCGCTGAATGGAATATTTGGGAAATGTCTGGCCCAGAACTGCCGGGCCTCACGGTTCCGAAATTCATAAAAGTGTCTCCTTTCTAAATTGGTGCGCACCAACCATTAGCCCTACGGATGAGTAAGTCGCTAAACAGCGATGCATAGGTACACACTGCCTATCTTTCAATATAAGTATTCATCGTCTGGGACAGCTCTGCCGGCCATTCGTCCATAATTACTTACATGTAAACCGTATTCCAGCAGGCTACGCATCGTTTGCATCAATTGCTTTGTCACGGAGGCCTGAACGTATTTGTTTGGGATTAATCTTTGAGGGTTCTATCTGGGCTTCGATGTTCATCTCGAGTATAAGGTCTTCCTCTGTCGATGTTTTCGCTCCTCACAGGCGCGGGATACCGACTTTGCCATCAGAGCATGCTACTTCAGCACACGTTCGGCAAACGCAGGAGCCGTGCCGTGAGAAAGTCCGGGCACTTGGCGAAGCAGACTTTAGCTTCGCCGACTGAACACAGCGGTCAATTCTTCAGCAAGTCAGAGGGGTTGGGTCGAGCGCTTGTCGGATGAAACCTATGACGTCAGGGACTTGGGATCATGGCACTAGTGCCATGCCCCATCCTACGTATAGTATCTTTTTGGATTCACCCCGTATCTTTTTCGATTCACTGGTTGCTGGCCTGCGAATTTGTTCCGGCGTTCATTTTGGCAAGCACAGATTCGTTTGCACGGAATTCTGAGACTTGAGTCATGCCCGGTATTATCGTTCGATCTCGCTGTCTCGGGCATCGTCTTTGCTCAAGACCGGGAGTTGGTGGTTTGTCGAATCAACGCTTGGAACGAGATGAAGAGGGAGATGCACGTGGTTGTTTCTGACAAGACGACGCGCATCACAGAATTCGATAAGACTGCATGTTGGTGTCCAAATCTCTGAATCTCAATGGTACGGTCCTGATTGTATTTATCCACAGAAGGAGGAGCGCAGATGCCCAATTCACGGAAACAATGGACCGTCATGGTCTACCTGGCAGGGGACAACAACCTGGATGCCAATGGGATGGCTGACCTGAAAGAAATGAAAAGGGTGGGAACGACGGAGGACGTCAACGTCATTGCGCAGTTCGATCGGGCTGCTGCTGGGGTGCAGACCACGCGCTATTGTCTCCGGAAGGGCACATCGATGGAAGCCGATGCGGTCGAATCCATCGGCGAAACGAATACGGGAAGTCCTGAGGGGCTCATCGATTTCATCACGTGGGGTGTGAAGACCTATCCAGCCGCGCATTATTTGTTGGTGCTCTGGAATCATGGTCAGGGATGGGATGACACCGATATCTATGCAGGCGAGCGTGGAGCGGGTGCACGGCTCGGGCGCTCTCGCCGGATTCGCCATTCGCTGTTCAAGACGTCAGTCGTCAAGGCGGCCAAGTTGACTGCCCAGGGCGGCAAGGTCGCACGCGCGATTCTGCTGGACGATAATGCGAAGGATTTTCTGGACAACCTGGAAATGAAGCAAGTGGTGGCCGAGGCGAACCATCTTATCGGTCACAAGCTGGATATTCTCGGCATGGATGCCTGTCTCATGAACATGGCGGAAGTGGCGTATCAAGTGCGGGAGAGTGTCCAGTACACGGTCGGATCTGAGCAAACGGAACCGCTCGACGGCTGGCCGTATGACACCATCCTCCAGGCGTTGTCATCCAAACCGGATATGGCTCCGTCTGCGCTCTGCGAACTGATTGTGAAACACTATCTCGCGTCTTACAAGGGATCGAGTGAGGCCGTTACGCAGTCGGCGATGGATCTTGCCAACACGACGGCGTTTGCCGGGGCTTGGAAGGCGATGGCCTCAGCGTTGAAAGCGGGACTGAAGAACAGCGCGACACGGGCGGCGATCGTGAATGCCCGCAATCAGGTGCAAGAGTACGACGTTCCCGACAATGTCGACCTGATTGATCTGTGTCGATTACTCAAGGCTGCGGCTGTTCCATCGACGATCAAGAATGCCTGTGATCGCGTCCTCACGGCTGTGGAGGGCTCACCGGGGCTTATGCTGGCATCGGGATACACTGGGACGCCGATGAAAGGCTCGCATGGCGTGGCTCTCTATTTCCCGACGCGTAACGTTTCTCCGCTCTATGCAAATCTGGACTTTACGAAGAAGACCGGGTGGGGCGGGTTTCTGAAACAGTATCTGCTCAGTACTCGCGGGCGCTGAGCAAGAGGGCCGTTCTCTTTGCCCAGGCTGGTTGGAGAGTAGGAAAGGTCCAATTCATGTGTTGTGAAATTGTACACGAGGAGGTTCGCGATGGTATCTCGACGGCGCTCACCCATTCGACGCAAGGCACGTAGTCGGTCGACTGCTCCGCAATATCCTGGTCACTATCTGACCGTTGGAGATGAAGACCGTGCATCAATTCGCCTGGTTCAAGAGCGACTGAATCAGGTCGGCTGTGGACCCATTGATGTAAACGGGATCTTCGACAAACAGACAAACGCTGCGGTCCAGCTGTTTCAAGCCCGTTCGGTTGATAGTCATGGACAATCGCTGAAGATCGATGGTGTTGTTGGACCGCTCACCTGGACCACGCTCTTCGGTTCAACAAGCCTTTCCGAGACGATCGGTGAACCGGTTTCACCATTAGTGAAGGGCAGTCTCGTTGTTGCAGCGACGCAGGTGGGGGTTATGGAGCAGCCGCCGGGTTCGAACCGAGGACCGCAGGTTGATGAATACCTCAGATCAGTCGGGTTAGACCCCGAGGATGACAGTTATCCCTGGTGCGCCGCCTTTGTGTATTGGACGTTCCACAAGGCGGCGGCTCAAGTGGGAGTGGAAAATCCCTGCATCCGCACGGCTGGCGTCCTAGAGCATTGGAACAAGGCTGGTCGTGCGGGGATCACACGCGTGGTGCCGGGCGACATACAGGATGACTTTTCGCTTCTTAAGCCCGGCCTCATTTTCGTGATCAGCATGGATGGTGGGAAGGGCCATATGGGAATCGTCGAAGACTTTCGTGACGACCGGCTCATTACGATTGAAGGAAACACGAATCTGCCGGGAGACCGCGAGGGCGGCGGGGTATTCCGCCGCCACGCGCGCAAGCTCTCCGACATCAACAAAGGGTTTATCAGCTACGACTCATAGACAGGAAGAATGCGCTAGGAAGGATACGCATTAGGTAACTGCGATCTTGCATTGATCGATTGAAGGAGAGAGGAGTGCCGTGTGCGAATCGATCGAAAATGGTTCATCCGCTGGCAGCACGATCACGTGCTCTTTGTTGTTGTGCATTGAGGCCTCGAACTGAGAGCGAAGCCAATGGCTTGAGGTGTAGCGTGCAATGTACACAATGTCAGTTAGCCGGACGACGGCGGTGGTTTCGTCCGGTATAGCCACTGCGTTTGAGCGATGAAACAGGGAGGTGCGGGATGGCTGAATGGACACAACAAGATGATGATCGGGTGCAAGCGCTCCTGAGAGATGAAACGAGCACAGTCGAACCGACCGAGGCGCTTTGCCTGGCAAAAGGTCTGAAGGATCAGCAGCGGTTCAGGGCTGCCAGAAACATTCTGGCCCGAGTCTCGAAAAGCGGGATGGATCAACCATTGCGATTGAAGGTGGCTCAGGTGCATGCCCTATGCACGTACAAAGATCCAGATCTTCCGACGGATGCCAAACTGGACCGCGCACTCACGCTTCTTCAGGAGGCCGACGATTTGACCGTCACCACCGACCAAGAAACGCTCGGCCTCGCCGGGGCGATCTTCAAGAACAAATGGGAGACCGATGCCAACCCCCAACATCTGGAGCGGGCGCTCGCTTACTACCTTCGAGGCTACCAGGTTGGGCCAGCAAAGGACCAGGGTTATACAGGGATCAATGCGGCCTTCATCCTCGATTTGCTCGCCCATCTTGATGAGAAGCAGGCCAACGCAGCTGGGTCACAGCCACTGGGCACCGATGAGCGGAGGGCGAAAGCGAAGACAATCCGAGAACAGCTGGTGAAAGAATTACCTATACTACCGCAGCAAACGGACCTGAAATGGTTAGAGACGCAATGGTGGTTCTTGGTCACGGTCGCTGAAGCGTACTTTGGGCTTGGTCAGTATCCCGAAGCGTTACAGTGGCTGAAGAAGGCCAAAGCCTTGGAGAATGTCCCGCACTGGGAGTGGCAATCGACCGCTCGGCAACTGGCGAGACTGGCGACGCTGACGAAGTCCGGTGACAGGATTCCCAAAGGGGCCCAGGCACTGCTGGCTGAATTTGTGGGAAGCGACGACATCGCGCAGTCGCTGCTCAGGGGAAAAGTGGGATTGGCCTTATCCGGGGGAGGATTTCGCGCATCCCTGTTTCATCTGGGGGTGTTGGCCAGGCTGGCCGAACTCGACATGCTTCGGCATATCGAGGTGCTGTCCTGTGTATCGGGAGGATCCATCGTCGGTGCTCATTATTATCTCGAAATCAGGAATTTACTCCAAACTAGAGCGGATACCGAGAAGAAGATGTCAAGAGACGACTATATCGGGTTGGTCGAGCGGGTTGCGGAGGCTTTTCTAAATGGTGTGCAACACAACCTGCGCACCCGCGTTGTCGCCAATCCCTGGGTCAACCTGAAGATGCTCTGGGACCGCTCCTACTCGCGCACACTCCGTCTGGGCGAGCTGTTCGAGGAATATCTCTATGCGCAAGTGCAGGACGGGGAAGAACACGGGCCACGCTGGCTGAACGAATTGAAGATCGTTCCGCAGGACGAACAAGGAGAGCGGCATCGCACGTTTCGACCGAAGGACGACAACTGGAGGCGAAGAAACAAAGTCCCTATCATGATCTTGAATGCTACGACGTTGAATACCGGCCACAATTGGCAGTTCACTGCTACCTATATGGGTGAACCGCCGGGCGCCATCGATACGCAAATTGATGGAAACTACCGCCTACGCCGGTTGTACTATGATGGACAAGATACGCCGGAACCATATAGCCACATGCGCCTGGGTCATGCGGTTGCCGCGTCAGCTTGTGTGCCGGGTCTCTTTGAGCCGGTCACGCTCCCGGACCTCTATGAGGGGAAAACTGTCCGGTTGGTCGATGGTGGCGTGCATGACAATCAAGGGGTCGCGGGGTTATTAGAGCAGGGCTGCACCGTCCTGATTGTGAGTGATGCTAGCGGGCAAATGAACGCCGATGATGATCCGAGCGCGGGGGTGATCGGCGTCCCGCTGCGCGCGAATAGCATTCTTCAAAGTCGGATCCGGAGTGCCGAGTATCAGAACCTCGAATCGCGTCAGAAAGCTGCGCTCCTTCGGGGCGTGATGTTCGTGCATCTGAAGAAGGATCTCATGGTCGACCCGATTCCCTGGAAGGGTTGTGCTGAAATACCGGATCGAGACTGGGACCCGCCGCGGCGTCAAGGATCACACCTCTCATATGGCATTCTCGAAACCGTACAGCGCGGCATCTCAGGGGTAAGGACCGATCTGGACTCCTTCTCACACACCGAGGCCTATGCCCTCATGACCAGTGGGTATCGGATGACCGAGCGGGAATTTGGGAAGTTCATCGATGGATTTCCAGTCTTCACGGACTCTCCCCATGCGTGGTCGTTCCTCGCCATCGACAAAGAGATGACGACGGAGTCCCAATCTTCTGCCCTTGTCCGCTTACTCAAGGTAGCGCACCAATCGGCTTTTCGGGTGTGGCAGCTCTCGCTTGCCTTGCGAACGCTTTCCTACCTCACCTTAGCCGGGATCGTGTTGGCCATTGTGGGAATGGGCTACTACCGTTCTGAGGAGGTCTTGTTGAATGGCAAGCTCGATCTACTAGGGAAGAGTATCGAACAATCTGTGACTTGGGGAGGGTTAGCCATGGCGCTTGCCACGGTGCTTCTGACGCCGATCTTGGGCAAGGAGATCATGCGCAAGATGGGGATCATCCGGTATCGAGAGCTGGTGAATCGCTGGGCCATCGGTCTGGGCGTCGGACTGCTGGGATGGATTGCAGCGACCATTCATCTTCATCTGTTCGACAAGATCTTTCTCAAATACGGCCGTCTGAGTGAGGACAAGAAGGGATCAGGCGCGACAGTGTCCTCTCGGCTAATGACGGATAAACCGACGGTGAAGGGGTAACGAGACATCAGTAATAGCTGTTGCGGTCTGACTGCAGACAATGTCGAAAATCTTCATCAGTCATTCGAGCCATGATAATGCGAAAGCTCTCGCTGTGGCGCAGTGGCTTGAAGAGATGGGGTGGGGCACTCCGTTTTTTGACATCTCTCCCAGACGTGGACTGGCACCTGGCAAGCGTTGGCGAGAGGCACTGACCGGAGCAGCCGGGCGCTGTGAAGCAGTTATCTGTCTCCTCACACCCTCCTGGCTCAACTCTGGAGAATGTCGCGGAGAGTTTTCTTTTGCTTGTTATCTGAGTAAGCCGCTCATTGGTGTGATTGTAGACCCATCGGTTGAGATCAAAGACGTGCCGGACGAGCTGCGATCGTGGCAGATCTGTACGCTGGTCAATGGTGAAAATCGGCGGCGCTTCACCGTGCACCATGACCCCCTCGTTCCACTGACTCAGGTCGACTTTGCCGAGGCAGGGCTTGTACTACTTCATCGGGGGCTCCAGGCGTCAAGTCTCAATCCATCGGAATTTCCCTGGCCGCCACCCCACGATCCCAACCGTCTGCCCTATCGGGGACTCAAAGCGCTGGAGGCCGAGGACGCAGCCGTGTTCTTTGGACGAGAGGCTCCGCTTATTCGAGCACTGGATACCCTCCGGCGTATGACCGAGAGCGGCGAACAGCTCTTCGTGATTCTGGGTGCATCGGGCACCGGAAAATCGTCATTTCTACGGGCGGGGCTCTGGCCACGCCTCAAACGCGACGATCGTCATTTCCTGCCACTACCCGTGATTCGCCCCGAACGGGCGGCTATCACCGGTCAGAGCGGGCTCGTGGAAAGTTTGGAGTCCATGTTCCGCGAGCAGAAGGCGGCGAAAACCCGAGCAAACTTGCGCGCCATCCTGGCAAAGCCGGAGGGCATCGTTGAGCTCCTAACCGAAATCCAGACTAATGCCCAGAAGCGGCTGGGGCCTGGAGCTATGCCACCGACACTCGTTATCGGCCTCGACCAAGCAGAAGAACTTTTCGGTAAAGAAGGTGCGGACGAAGCAGGACAGCTCCTGGATTGCTTGAATCGGCTGCTTGGTCAGATTGCGCACGACCGGTCGAGCGTTTCGATACCGAGGCTGCGAGTGGTAATCCTCGCGGTCATCCGGTCCGACTCGTATGAGCAGATGCAGACCGCGCGGGCGTTGGCTGGAATTCGGCAGACGCCTTTCAATCTGCCAGCGCTTGCACCAGGTGAATATAAGATGGTGATCGAAGGTCCGGCTGCCCGGTCTACTGCGGCGGGGCACAAACTCACGATCGAGCCAGCTCTCACCGAGCAACTCTTGAAAGATGCAGAGGGAGCCGATGCCCTCCCATTACTGGCATTTATTCTCGAGCGATTGTTGATCGACTACGGAGCTGACGGGGATCTGCTCCTAAAAGAATATGAAGCCTTGAGAGGACTCGAAGGCTCCATCGAGTCCGCGGTAAATGAAGCCTGGAAAGATCCGACTCGTGAACCGGTTGTACCTTCTGATGAGGCAACCAGGCGTAGACTGCTGAATCAGGCGTTTCCCGCGCTGGTCACGCTCGATGATGAGGCCGCCAAAGCCAAACGACGCGTCGCGACCTGGTCGCTCTTACCTCAAGAGACGTACCCGCTCTTGGAGCGGCTGGTGTCGGCCCGGGTGCTGCTAAAAGATCGGCGCCAGCTAGTCGACGGACAAGAGGCGGTTGTCATCGAGGTGGCGCATGAAGCCTTGATCCGGCATTGGTCCCACCTCAAGAGCTGGGTCGACATTAATCGAGAATTTCTAACCTGGCAACAACGGTTGAACACGACTATGAAGCGATGGCAAAAGCAGCATAGGCCGGCGGGCTTACTCCTTCGCGGACTGCCGTTGCGTGAAGCAGAAGATTGGCTGAAAAAGCAGCCCGATTCGTTCTCACCGGATGAGCGTGCGTTCATCGTTTCCAGCCGACTGCGCAAAGTAAAAGAACGGATGGCCGCCGCGATCGGGGTTGCCATCGTGCTCTGGCTCATTGGCACGACGACCTGGCTCTGGCAGAAGGGGTATAACCTCGAGCAGGCTGGACTCAAGGTTCAATCGCTCGTTGTGAGTATCCATGTGCCACCTCAGATGGTCGAGATTCCAGGCGGTACCTTTCAGATGGGTGATGTGGAGAAGATGGGAGAACTATGGCGCAATCCGGTTCACCAGGTGTCGATCAAGCCCTTTAATCTCAGCAAATTTGAAGTGACCTTTGACGAATACGACCGCTTTGCGATCGACACAGGAGGGCGTTTGCCGGAAGACCAGGGCTGGGGACGTGACAACCGACCGGTGATCAATGTGTCGTGGGACGATGCAAACGCTTATGCAGAATGGCTGTCTCAACAAACCGGCCACCATTATCGGTTGCCGACTGAATTAGAATGGGAATATGCGGCGCGCAGCGGCGCCAAGCAACAGACGTGGGCTGGTACGTCTGAGGAATCGCACCTTGGAGAGTACGCGGTTTTTCTAGACAACTCTGGAAATCATACGGCAGAAGTTGGGATGAAACAGGCGAATGGGTTTGGGCTCCATGACCTCAGCGGTAATGTTTGGGAATGGGTGGAGGATTGTTTGCATTCAACGTATAAGGGCGCACCGCAAGATGGTTCGGCATGGTTAGAACAGGGTGGAGGCGATTGCGGCCGGCGCGTGATTCGTGGTGGCAGTTGGGACCTTAATCAGGAGTTCTTGCTTGCGTCGAACCGGCTTGGAATCACCACTGTCAACCGGACCATCAATCTTGGTTTTCGTCTGGTCCTAGATCTTGAGTACTAAACCGTTGTCCTTTGTTCTTTTATTCTTTGCTCTTCTTTGGGCATTCAGGAGCGAATCAACGAAGTCGTAGTTTTCTCGGAAGTTGAGTGGCGAAATCGAAATTATTGGCGATAAGTGGGCATAGTACCCATCTGAACAAGGTCATGGGAAATAATCATGGTGCCACTATGTTTCGTGCTCATGCCCTTTGGAAAGAAACCGGCGGCTGACGGCCGATTGGTGGATTTTGACGCCGTCTATGAATCACTCATTAAACCGGCAGTGATAGCTGCCGGGCTTGAACCGTTGCGTGCCGATGAGGAGATGACCGGTGGCGTGATCCACAAACCCATGTATGAGCGGTTGATTCTTTGCGAGTATGCGGTCGCGGATCTTACTACCGCGAATGCCAACGTCTTTTATGAGTTGGGATTGCGGCACGCCATCAGACCCGCAAGTACTGTCCTCTTGTTTGCCCAGGGCCTGGGACAGCTTCCATTCGATGTAGCCCCGCTTCGCGCCGTTCCCTATCAACTCGGTGCGGATGGCAAGCTACCGGCGAATGGGACGGACCTGGACATGGTGACCAGCAAGTTGCGTGAGGCGCGCAAGATGATGACCGACAGCCCCGTCTTCCAACTCGTCGAAGGGTTCCCCGACATCAAACGGCTCAAGACTGATGTGTTTCGAGATCGTGTCCAATATTCCACCACACTGCGCCAAAAACTGACGCAGGCACGTAAGGAAGGGATTGGTGCAGTACGAGCCGTCGAGCAGGAACTCGTGTCGGTCTACGACGTGGAGGCCGGCGTGGTGATTGACTTGTTTCTCTCTTACCGGGCCGTGAAGGGATGGACTGACATGATCGCCTTGGTCGAGAAGATGTCGGCGCCGTTGGCTGCCACAGTACTGGTACAAGAGCAGTTGGGGCTCGCCTTGAATCGAGCTGGTCGCGGAGCAGAGGCGGAAGGTGTGCTGCTCGATCTGCTGGCCAATCGAGGGCCGAGTAGCGAAACCTATGGCATTCTCGGCCGTGTCTACAAAGATCGCTGGGAAGAGGCTCTCAAACTCGGCGAGAAGTCACTCGCACGTGGGCTCTTGGACCAAGCCATTGCCGCCTACCTCAAAGGGTTTGAAACAGACTGGCGGGATGCCTATCCTGGTGTGAATGCTGTGACCTTGATGGAACTCAAAGAGCCTCCAGATTCTCGACGCGAGCAGCTCATTCTCATCGTTTCCTATGCCGTGGAACGACGTATTGCGTCCGGCAAGCCGGACTACTGGGACCACGCGACGCTACTCGAGCTCGCTGTACTCGCTAAGTGCCAACAGAAGGCCGAGTTAGCACTGGCGGATGCATTGGCAATCATCCGTGAATCCTGGGAGCCAGAAACGACGGCCAGAAATCTCCGCTTGATCCGTGAAGCGCGCGAGCGGCGAAACGAAGAAATTAAATGGGCACAGGAAATCGAGAACGAGCTCACACGTCGATTGAAACAGTAAGATTTCGAGGAAAAGATTTATAGCGACTGAGTCTCGATAGCCGGTAGCTTTGATAGGGGGGCATCACACGATGAAAATATTCCTAGGATTTTCGTTTCGCGATGAAGACAAAGACCTTGTCGAGCAAGTAGGGCAGTTGATCACCAGCCATCTGGTTCAGGTCGAAACGGGTGAACGCCTTGGGGGCGAACAACTCACGCCGACCGTCAAAGAACGCATTCAGCACTGCGAGGCGCTTGTCGCTGTGCTGACCAGGCGTGACCCAAAGCAAGATGGGAAATGGACAACCCATCAATGGGTGCTTGATGAAATGGGACATGCGCGAGCGAACGAGAAGAAAGCCATCGCCCTAGTGGAACAAGAAGTCGACATCGGCGGACTGTATCAGTCTCATGAGATCATCCCTCTAGACAAGACCGATCCAATGGATGCGCTGATGCGACTGTCGGATACCATCGGCCTATGGAGAAAAGAGCTCGGCCGAACGGTGAAAGTGCAAATCCTGCCGGACACGGTTGCGAAGCGACTGGGCAGTAGCGACAATGGGGTAAAGTGCCGCCATCGATTGTGGCTACGGGGAGGCTATTCGGAGTGGAAAGATCTCACGCCGGTTCCTGAAGCGGGAGGCACATTTGTGTTCGTGAACGGTGTGCAGGATGACCATTTGATTCAGGTACAGATCCAACAAGCGAGCAAGAAATGGGAGTCCGTAGCAACCTCACAATGGATTCAGGTGACGATGAAAGCCGGAGGTGCTGGCGAATGACGATTCAAATCAAACAGCACGCAGTACTGAAAAGCAAAGATTGGTGGGAGTGGTCGGTGTGGCTTGATGGGGAGAGCAGCGAACTCGATAAGATTGACCACGTGGTCTACACGCTACACCCGACCTTTCCCAATCCGGTCGTGCGCGTTTCAGATCGAAAGACGGGGTTTCGACTCAACTCGTCGGGCTGGGGGGAATTCATAGTCTATCTTCAAATCAACCATAAGGATGGCGCCATAACCAAACGAGAGCACTACCTGGAACTGAAGGATTCTGACGGAGCTTCGTCTCGAGCCCGCAAGAAGCCTGGTGTGAAATCTCCACCGAGCGAACCTCCGCGCCATACGGTCTTTGTTTCTGGGGGCATTAGAGACCGGGATGCGGTCCGCGCCGTCGGGGAAGTCCTTATGGAACAAAACATTCAAGTGACTGGATCGCAGGATGTCAAACCAGGTCAGGAGTGGCAAAAAACCAGCAACAAGATTGCACGGGCTGACGCCGCAGTGTTTGTAATCTCGGGCCGGCCCAATCTGTGTCAGAACGAGGAAATCAAAGCTGCCGTTCAAGGAGGCGTGCGGCATATCATGCCCATCTTAGTCGGAGACAATGTCGAAATCCCTGAATCGTTGCGGCATATCGAGGCAGTCCGGGTTGCCGATTCGGATAGTGTTGGTGACATGGCCAGAAACATCCTCAAGTCGTCGCTTGGAGATGCGTAAGAGGTTCTTAGAACCGAGAAGAGTTGGGTCACATTTATCGAGCAGCGTGATCGGGAACGAATCACACTGTGGCATGTGATGAGGCATGGGGGGAATTACTAGCTGTGCCTGATCGAAAGATCTATTCGAGGTTGCTATGAACTCGAAGGATCATTACACGTACAACGCCTTCATTTCCTACAGCCACTCGCCGGATGGCCAGGTTGCGCCAGCAATCCAGTCGGCGCTGCACCGCTTTGCACGTCCGTGGTATCGCATGCGTGCGCTCCGTATCTTTCGTGATCAGACAAATCTGTCCGTCAGTCCTGCACTATGGCCGACGATCGAGCAGGCTCTCGGACAGTCCGAATTCTTCATCTTATTGGCATCACCTCGGGCCGCCTCCTCCAAATGGGTGGCAAAAGAAATCGATTTTTGGATGACGTTCCGTTCCATCGATAGCTTGCTCCTTGTCATCACTGATGGCGATATCAAATGGGACGAAGTGAGACAGGATTTCGATTGGCGGGTGACGAGTTGTCTCCCTCAAGGCTTAGTCGGCAGGTTCAAAGAGGAGCCTCATTATCTTGATTTTCGCTGGGTCAAAACGGCCACACAGCTTTCACTGAAGAATCCTCAGTTTCTGAACCATATCGCCGATTTGGCTGCCACCCTCCATCGCCGATCGAAGGACCAGATGATCGGAGAGGATGTTCGGCAGCATCGACGTACTAGACAGATGAGTTCCACGGCGATTATCTCGCTGCTCTCGCTGACGGTCTTTTCGTTCTATCAGCGAAGCCAAGCAGTTACTCAGCGAACCATTGCGGTTGGTCGTCAACTAGCCGCCCAGTCAGAATTGCTCCGCAGACAACAAGGGAGATTAATTGAACGGAGTGCCTTGCTCGCGATCGAAGCCATGAAGCGACATCCGTCAATGGAAGCAGACCAAGCGCTGCGTGCCGCACTGACCTTGCTTCCTTCTTCTTCATCTGGCTTCGTACACCCCGATAAGGTTATGGCAGTGGCCTTACCGGGAGACGGGAATCATATTGTGACCGCGGGCTATGATGGGACGCTTCGATCCTGGCAGCGTGAAGGTCACCGCCATCTCTGGACTATTTCATCAGTAAGCCCGGTGCTTTCGCTTGCTGCAAGCCCAGACGGCCGTCTGATAGCGGCCAGCCTCCAGGAGGGGTCTGTTCGGCTCATAGACCCAAAGACAGGTCAGGAGTTGACTCGGTTGAAACACGAACGCCAGATAAACCTGACCATGTTCAGCCCAGATGGAAAATATCTCCTAACGTGCGGGACAGATGCGGTCGGGCATCTCTGGTCCATTGAGCAGAAAGAACTGATCGCTTCACTGCACCATGAAGGAAAAGTCTTGGCCCTTGGGTTCGCTGCCGATAACTCAGTCGCGATAACGGGCAGCCTTGATGGTACTGCACGGATGTGGACAGTTCCCGAAGGACGAGAGGTGCGCCGTGTATCTACAGGGTCACCGGTTGTCAACGTTGCGTTGGCACCAGATCGCCGTCATCTCGTCACGGTCGGCCGAGAAGCGATTCTCACCGTCTGGGATACTGCCAAGGAAGGGGAACGTATTGCGCTCACGATGCATGCTCCAGCTGAGCTGCTTCGATTCAGCCCGGATGGCTCAATGCTTGCTGCAGCAGGTGAAAAACTTGTCCAACTCTGGGAGACAGTTGGATGGCAACAGACTGATCGTTTAATTCATGAAGATATGATTACTGCACTCGTGTTTAATCCGACGGGTGGAGTTCTTTCCACCGCAAGTCTAGACGGAACGGCTCGTGTTTGGGATTCAACCACGGGCAGTGAGTTGATGCGAGTCGCCCATGGAGATCCGGTGCAGGAGATTGCGTATAGTGCGGATGGACAACGATTGGCCACTGCCAGCCACGACGGCGTAGCGCGACTTGTGGAAAGCCACAGAGAAGGTCAGGGGTTTCATTCAATCGACGTTGGTTTTTCTCCATCCTGTTTAGCCATCAGTCGGGAGGGAGCCATCCTTGCGATTGGAGGGAGTGACGGTACGGTCATGCTCTGGGATATGAGGGAACAGCAGCGACGGTGGACGTTCAAACTGAAAGAGGTCATTAACGATCTCGCCTTTAGCCCAAATAGCAAGTACCTTTCAGTTGTCCCGCGAAGCGGCCCGGTGAAAATCATGCGTGTGGATGATAGCGGTGAGGTAGCTGCAATCGGTCAAAAGCCTGCCACGGTGGCATCGTTTAGTCTGGATGGACGAGACCTCGCGGTGGGACGGGTTGACCATACCACTGTACTGTATCGCACTGACACGTGGAGTGAAGGTCAGAGCTTTCGACATCGCGATATTGTGTTGACTCTTGCCTTCAGCCCCGATGGTCGCTTTCTACTCACTGGAACCGGGAGTTTCTCAGCAAAACCTGCGAACGAAGCCACGATCTTGAACCTCAGGAAAAATGAGCAAATGGGTGTCGTGTCTCATGCAGATCCAGTCGGCGCTGCAACATTTAGCGCTGATGGACGTTTCTTCGCGACCGGGAGTCAGGACTCAAGCGCGACGGTTTGGGAAACGACAAGTCGGCGTCAAGTGGCGCAAATGCAACATGAACAGCCTGTACGAGCAGTCCAGTTCTCGAAAGACGGACGTCAGCTTTTCACGGGGAGCGAAGATCGAACCCTTCGAATCTGGGAGGTCGAGACATCTGAAGAACTGAGTCGCGTCGTGCACGACAGTCCCGTCAAAGATGTTGTGATGACTCCTGATGGAAACACCGTGATGACTGCGACTGGTGATGGAAACGTCTGGTTCTCACCATGGAGGCCGGATGATCTTATCGAGGCAATGTGCCAGCGCCTGACCAGGAATTTGACGCAAGAAGAATGGAAACAATATCTTCCGAACGAGCCCTATCGAAAGACCTGTCCGAATTTTCCAGGACCTGAGGATAAGTCGCGCTGAGATCCAATTGCCCTTATGCAGAACCTTTTTTCTGTTCTCAGGACCAGAGGGGTGGGTACTGCAACTCTACGACATCCTTCGGGGGCTCAGCTATGAGGTGTTCCTTGACCGATACAACCTTGCCGCAGCGGCACCGTTCGCGCGCTGAGCCTAGGCGAAGCTCTTAATGCCAGCCAATCGGCCATCATGATTTGGTCAGCGGCGTTTGAGGATTCGGAGTGGTGCAGGGCGGAGTACACGACATTGGAATCGAAAGAGAAGAGCGGGAGCGGCTTCCGGTATGTAATCGCGAAAGTCGATGAGGCATCATTGCCAGGCTTTGCCTCCGCCAAGATTCATGTTGATTTTTCCCAAGATCGCGATGGTCCTAGTGGAAGTGGGTTGTTGCGCCTCCGTTACGGCATGAATGGGGATCCGTTGCCGCCAGCGACGTTCCGGCTAGCAGCCGACGTAGATAAAGAACTCAAAACGGCTCGTGTGCAGATCAAGGCTGAGAGAATGAATGGTTTCATTAGCCGGCCTGAAACGCTCAGTCAGTCCACAGGATTGTCTTGGCAGACCTCACCCGCTTTAGGTTGTGAGGTGGCTGAGGCGATGATCGGACTTGGCAATAACACCGCAGCGTTCAAAGTCCTCAACGCCCTTCAACAGCAATGCCCACGAGCCGTTCGCCCGAAACAACTCGACGGGTTGGCCTTGGTGCGTAATAAGGACTGGAAAGGAGCTCAACCGTACTTGGCGAGTTGCACACCAGCGGCGAACTTGATCCAGAAACGTTAGGAACCTACGCACGCACATGGATGGACCGATACACGATTTCCAGAGATGTCTCTCATCTTCAAAAATCCAGGGATCTCTACCGACAAGCCTTCACGGCTGCTCCAAGAGACTATTACACCGGCATTAATGCTGCTTCAAAAAGTTTGTTTCTTGGGGAAAGGGATGTAGCTAAAGAACTTGCGAAGAAAGTGGAGGGGCTCGTCGGCGTGAAGCCTGTCGAGCAAGATTATTGGAAAACCGCAACAGTGGCCGAGGTGCAGTTGTTACAAGCGGCCTGCACCAATGCTACGGAGCTGTACCTGCAGGCCATTTCGATTGAGCCTGAGGCGCATGGTAGCCACCAATCTACCAGGACTCAAGCGATCTCAATTCTCGAAGCGTTGGAGGCACCCTCTGAGGTGAAGTTGAGGGTTCTGTCGGTGTTTGATCATCAAGGTTGCAAGTTGTGATGGATAACGTTCCCGCCTTTTCTGTGAGGAGTGAACAGGAAATATCGCGGTTCTACCGTACTCCAAGTAGGATTGGCTTGTTCGGCGCATCATCACAGAGAGTTTTATGTCCTTATAGGGGTCGTTTGACGAATTGGAATATATTGTACGCTAAGGTGGACACGGTCTCGCACAATCAATGCGTTACGCGGTACTTTGTTACGAGTACTCATACACCAGCGACCTGCATGCTAAGCCATGGATTTGTAAAGCATCACTTAGCCTTCCCGTACATTAGTTCCCCTTTCGCAAGTGACCCCCTTAGGAGAATATCGTAACGTGTTAAGAGAGGCCATCACATGCAAGCAAGAACGTACAAGGTCGGTCATTCGAACATCACGCTGCGCTTCGGCGACATTGCCGAATCCAGAGCCGAGGCACTGGTTAGTTCAGATGACTACATACTGTCGATGGGGGGGGCGTGTCGGCGGCTCTGCGCAGTGCCGGCGGCCCTCATGTCGCAGCGGATGCGTCCAAGATGGTGCCTGCCAAGGTAGGTGATGTGCTGGTGTCGTCAGCTGGCGACTTGCCGGCCAAATACATTTTCCACGCCGTCACCATCGGAGCGCAGCCACACGAGATGCTGCCGGCTGCCATCGTACGACAGACCAGTCAGCGTGCGATGCAGCTGATGGCTACTCTTGGCTGTACATCAATCGCCTTTCCGGCTATCGGTGCGGGTATGGCTGGTATCTCCATCGAAATCGTGTCCGCCGAAATGGCAACAGCACTAGTCGAATCCGTCCTCGATACCCAAAGACCATATCAGATCGAGCTTTATCTGATGGATCGATTTCGGACGATGAGCGATGACGACTTTTTCGTGTATTTCGAGCAGTTCGCAGCGCGTAAACTTGGCGTGGCAGCTAGGTCGGCGGCGGCGGGGCATGTTTTGGCTGCTCCAATCAACGCGACGCCAGGGATGGACCAGGAGCAAGCATCCCAGGCACATCGCCGCTACGAGGTCTACACCATGCTGCGCCATCTGGATGCACGGCGCAACAAACTTGAGGCGGATCTAATCAACACCCTGGCGGGCGACGACGCGCAGGACGCGGTGCGTCTAGCGGCTTTGAAGGAGCAACTCCGACAGATCCAGGCGCTGCGCCGCGGCTACGAAGATGAGATCCTTCCAAGCGAAACGATGCGCCAACGTACTGCGCCAAATTCGGTTTTCGTAAGTTCCACCAGTTCGGATCTTAAGCCATATAGGTTGGCAGTGCGAGCCGCTATCGAGGGACTCAACCTCAGTTTTGTCGGCATGGAGGACTTTGAAGCCACGGGAGCGGCTCCAGCTGATTTGATTCGGCAGAAGGTTCGCGAGAGCGAGTCGTACGTTGGGATTCTCGGTATGCGTTATGGGTTCGTCGATCCAGGCACAGGTTTGTCGATGACCGAGCTCGAATACCGGCAGGCTATCGCAAATGCCAAGCCGATGCACATTTTCGTAATGGACGATCAAGCCCCCATCACTGCGGGCATGGTCGAGACGGACTCGGTGCGCTTCGCGAGGCTGCTCGAGTTCAAGAGTCGTGTCCTGAAGGACCATACGTGCAAGCTCTTTACTAACCCGGACGATTTGGCGAGTAAGGCACGAGACACGCTCAGGCTGCAAGCAACCTAACATTCAGCGAGCAACGCTAGGGGCGATCGTTAACTATCCAATGTTCCGGCTGGTCGGGCCGAGCTAAGGGGTACGAGATATGACGCAATGGTCAGGGTTTTGTATCGAACGATTGTTACCGGAAGAAGCAATACGGCCGGAGACAAAGATACACCTCGGCGGTAGAACTCGTGGCATTTCCCCTAGACGGAAACTCTGGATGAATGGTTCGACACTTCGCGTTCGCTTTATCGGAGGCACGCCGACTCAACAGGCCATGGCCACCGAGCAGGCAGCGTGGTGGACGCAGTATGAGTATGCCAACCTGCGGTTCGACTTTAACAACGCGTCAGACGCTGAGATTCGTGTTGCGTTCAATGCGGACGAATACACGTGGTCGTACATTGGCACCGATGCGAAGGGTATCCCGCTTGACCAACCGACGATGAATCTCGCCCTTGTCGAAGGTGCGATTGCCGCACATGCATTTGGCCACGCGGTCGGGTTAGAACATGTCCGTCAGATTCCGGCAGGAGGTATGCAATGGAACGAAAGGGTACTGATCCGCGACCTTTCGGGTCCACCTATGTACTGGACCGTGGACCAAATTCGTCAATTTGTGTCGAAGCTCGGTCAAGAGTCGCGGATTCAACTCCACAGTGCA
>JAFEBI010000012.1 GCA_018242725.1 Nitrospira sp.
GATGCCGTCGGCTCCGCACAGCAAGGCGCTTCCGTTGCGCTGAGCGCCGATGGGAGTACCGCGGTGGTTGGTGGGTGGGGCGATAACGGTGATGTCGGGGCGGCCTGGGTCTATACCCGGACGGCTGGGGTGTGGACCCAGCAAGGGTCGAAACTGGTTGGCACAGATGCCGTCGGCTCCGCATCGCAAGGCTTTTCGGTCGCGCTGAGTGCCGATGGGAATACTGCAGTGGTCGGGGGATTTAGCGATAGCCATAATGTCGGGGCGGCCTGGGTCTATACCCGCACGGCTGGAGTGTGGACCCAGCAAGGGCCAAAACTGTTGGGCACAGATGATATTGGCACCGCAGGGCAAGGCATGTCCGTCGCGCTGGGCGCCGATGGGAATACCGCGGTAGTCGGTGGGGGGGGCGATAACAGCGGTGTCGGGGCGGCCTGGGTCTATACCCGGACGGCTGGGGTGTGGACCCAGCAAGGGCCGAAACTGGTTGGCACAGATGCTGTCGGCTCCGCAACGCAAGGTTTTTCTATCGCACTGAGCGCCGATGGGAATACCGTGGTGGTCGGTGGGTGGCAAGATAACAGCTATGTCGGCGCGGCCTGGGTCTACGAGCGTTAAGACCCTGTTCATAATATTTTGAGGAAGAGGTGTTCAAACTGTTCTTCTTGGAAAGGTCAGCGTATGCATCAGAATTCCTCAAGTGAGATCAGCCGCGAACCATATCAAGGACGATCTGTTCGAGCTCGCGCGTGAACGAAGACACGTCTCCGCAGGGTAGCTTCTTACGAGATATTCTGTGGCGTGCGTATGTTCTGAACGGCAGGTGCCACTGGTGGAAGCTGCAAGTAGTTCCCCGATGGCGCAGGGGGCACAGGTATTTTCAGCAATGGAGTGCATGGCAGGAGCGTAGCATCAGCTCCCTGGAGGAGGCAGTGAAACAATGTGCTTGGCGGGGTGAGACAACACCATGGTCGGAACGAGAAACCCAGCGTCCTCATCCTTGACGCACAGCGCGTCAAGAACACGGATACGGCCGAAGAGAAAGAATATGATGGTGTAAGAATTGGGGGCGTGTCTTGTTCTGTGCATGCCGGGATATCGGGATATCGGGATATGGGGCGTCGGATACCTTTTGGGTCGTAATATGACATCAGTGAAATCGCCCAGCGCAGTCGTCTGGCCCTTCGACGGCTCAGTCCTTCAACGAGAACGGCGTGAAGTTTGTTTGCCTGTCGTACCAGTCCTCGTTCTTCTGGCGCTTGAGCCACCCGAAGATCACATATGTCACTGGCGTGAAGACGACTTCGACAGAGACCTTGAGCGCCCAGTTGAAGGCGATGACCTTTATCATCGTCCCAGGCTGCCAAGTTCCGAGGAAAGCAATCGGGTAGAAGAGGGCGCTGTCGACGAGTCGGAGAATAGTTCAGGGTCGGATACTGTTCGTGCTCTCTTGGTGGCGCGCTGTTCCCTCTCAGGACTTGGGGCAATGACAGCTTCAGAGAGACCGACTCCTCGGGAGTTCCCGTGAGCTTCCGCTCTTGCATCCAGAGAAGAGGATCCCAGGCCTTGAGGGAATATGTCTCCCGTGGGGAATCCTCAATGGAGAATGCGCCCATTACCTTCGTCACAACATCCTACGGATTATCAACGGCATAGCTCAAGTTCTGTCCGTAGGGGTGCTCTGTCGCTTATGCGGCTGTACCGATGAGGCTTTCAAGAGGAATGTGCAGCTTCAGATGAAGGCGACGAATCATTTCAAGAGAGAGCCGTCGTTTCCTTGTGAGTACCTCGGATACTCGCCCTCGTCCCCCGAGCAAGGTTTCTAGATCTTTGTGGGTCAGGCTCATTTGATCCATCCGAAACTTAATCGCCTCAATCGGATCCGGTGGGCAGATCGCGTAGTGCTTTGCTTCATAGGCTTCAACGAGCGTGGCAAGCACGTCCAATTCATTGCCTGTCTTGGTCCCTGATTTTGCGTCTATGAGCAGTTCGATACGTCGGAGGGCACGGTCATAGTCTTTCTTCGATTTGATGGGAGCAATTGTCATCGAATCCTCACGTCTTAAATGGCCCCAAGGTCGATGGCGTCGTAGGCCGCATGTGTTCCAATGAACGGGATATAGACGATTCGGTACGGGTAGTTAATCTTCACCAGCAATCGGTATTGGTTTCCAGCGATATTAAACACGACTCTATTACCCGGCAGGATGCTCGCCGAACGAAAGCGTATTTTCACAGCTGAAGGGGTTGCCAAATCGGCACCTGCGACTTCTTGATGCCAGGCTTCCAAGGCACCTTTGGCTTTCGGATGCTGTGTCCAAAATACACGAAGCGTCCGTTTGGAGATGCTGCGCACGAAAGTACTTTCGCATGATCCCAATACGGGAGCAGCAGTCTAGGCGAGGGAAAGTAAAGGGGCAGAATTCAGTGAGATCGCAACGCAGTCGTCTGGTCTGTTGAGGGTTCAGTCCTTCAACGAGAACGGCGTGAAGTTTGTCTGCCTGTCGTACCAGTCCTCGTTCTCCTGGCGCTTGAGCCAGCCGATAAGCACATATGTCACTGGCGTAAAGACGATCTCAACGGAGACCTTGAACGCCCAGTTGAAGGCAATGACCTTCATCATCGTTCCGGGCTGCCAGGTCCCGAGGAAGGCGATCGGATAGAAGAGGGCGCTGTCGACGAGCTGGCCGATCGCAGTCGAGCCGATCGTGCGGGTCCAGAGATGACGCCCCTCGGTCCAGACTTTCATCTTTGCCATGACATAGCTGTTCATGAAGTCGCCGCACCAATAGGCGGTGATCGACGCGATGACGATCCGCCCGGTGCTTCCGAAGACGACCTCGAGGGCAGGCTGGATCACGGCATTGAAGGGCTCTTTCGGATCTCCCGGCATGTGGATCACGAAGAGTCCCATGATAGTTGCGAAGATCATGGAGATGAAACCCGCCCAGATGACCTTGCGTGTGCGCGCATAGCCATAGACCTCCGTCAGCACGTCGCCGAAGATGTAGGAAATCGGGAAAAAGAGGTTCCCGGCGCCGAACGTGAGGCCGAAGAGGATGCAGGTTTTGCCGGGCCCAATCAGGTTCGAACAGAGCAGCACCGTTACAAATCCCGCCATGACAAGGTCGTAGTAGCGGTAGTGGCGTGGGTTTGAGGGGAGTTCTGGCTTGAGCAGTTCGGTGGGGGCGGTCATTGCAGGCTCAGGTTCCTCTCGATCTGTAAGTTTCCTAACCTCGTGCAGGCATTGCCCGGTGCAATCCAGCTCAGGAACTCAGCATAGTCCCCTGAGGGCAGACCTTCCCTAGTCCTATGATGGCTATTGCGGAGTTGTAGAAGAATTTGTTGGTGAGCCGGAGAACATGCCCGGCTCAACAAGTGTGCCTGTATTGGTGAAGGGCAAGCGCCCTTCTACGCTATGCAGCACACCCTTGATGTCGTACATCAACTCCTGTTTCTGAGAGAACTGGAGCAGTTGGTGCACAATGTCGAGCGTCGAGGTCGTGGTGTCGATCGTGATCACCGCATCACCCAACCGGGGAATCGTGACCTCCTTACTTCCTAGGCCACGAGCAAGACGTTTCCCGTTCAAAGCCAACGTGAAATCGATACCCGTCAGGTGATAGTCGAAATCGTTTGGGTTGCGGACCCGGAGATCGACACGGAGGCGCTGTTCAAAGGTCGTCGCGTCCAACGGGGTGACGTTGGTGACGAGCACCTCGGGAGCCTCGCCTTTTATGAACCAGGAGGCACAGCCGGGAAGCAGGAGGGCTACAGTAAAGGCCAACATGGCTGCTCGGTGAAGGTGCATAGATGTGATCATAGCAAGAGCATCTACGGAAAAGCCACGCGCAGTATAGTGCTCGGGCATTCAGGGGGAGTGGTCATAGGGTGAGGGCGAGCCTTGCTCTACGCGTCGCAGCATCATGGTCGCTCGTTAGCGTACGGAACACGACTAACCTCAATAGCTGCGTACTTAATTAATAGCAATTTGGATTGGACGGCCAACTTCCTGGGGAAGGCAAGCAGTTCGCCGGACGTGGAGGAGGGAGCCTAGCCGGACCCTCCGGTCGTGGTTCCGTCTCGGGGTGGTGGCCATTCGCTAGGGCCTCATTGACCATCGCCTCAATTTCTGTCTCGGTCAACTCGGGGTGCTCCTGTCTAAATTTGCGCTCAAGGACCGGGCGGGTGGTCGCAATGTAGTGTTTACGAGCCAGTCGCAGTCCCTCGCGAGCCTGGTCATATAGGGCTCTGCGTTCCTCGGTCTGGGTAGTGCCAATTTGGTCGAAAGTGGTACTGGGTCTGGAGTCGGGGGCCAGCCCGTCATTGAGGTGGGACCCGTTGCATCCAGTGAGCAGGGGCAAGATGAAAGCCAGAGCGAGTCGCATGATGCGGCCTCGTGGGAAGTTTGATGGTGACCATTCTGGACTGACGAGCCAGTGTAGTCAGCTCGCGCACTCTTCGGCAATAGGTCGCTTCGATCCTGCTCCTTTATACAACAGATGATTGAGGTGGCATCCGTTCTGTGCATGCCCGGAGTTAAGAGGGCGGGTACATTTTGAAAGCATCTCCTGACTGATCGCAGGACTAGGATCATTGTACTCCATTGGGTTTTCCCTGAAACGTAGCCTCTGTCAACAACAGAAATACCACGTTCCTCAGATGGTGAGGTTCACTGTCTGATCAGTTTTGCAATCAAGCTGCTCGGGCTGATCAGGCGCATCCAGCGCGGTCGATTCTTCTCCAGGCCATTTCCACTTCAATCGAACGCGATGAGTCAGAGGCATCACAAATGGCGTTCAGACGAAATGTTTCTTCCAATGGTATTGATGGCAAGCGGGACTTCGTCTCGCGGTCTCTAAATTGCGTCCTCATCTTGACGCTGGCACAATCCTCTGCCAAAAAGGACATCGGTCTAGAGCAGACATGAAGGAGCACTGTGATGCGCACAATTAGTCGACGGATGACGGATTTGGCTCAATCGGAGATTCGCGCCATGACTCAGGCCTGTGGCGATGCAAAGGGCCTCAATATGGCGCAGGGGGTCTGTGATACGCCGGTTCCTCCGATCGTGCTCGAAGGAGCTGAGCGAGCGATTCGTGATGGTTACAACGTCTATACACGGTTTGATGGCTTGCCGGAGTTGCGACAGGCGATTGCCGAGAAGCTCGAACGGTATAACCGAATGCAGGCTGACCCTGAAAGCGACATTACCGTCAGTGCCGGTGCGACGGGAGCCTTCCATTCTGCTTGTGCTGCGCTGCTGAATCCCGGCGATGAGGTCATCCTGTTTGAGCCCTATTACCAATACCACATCAGTGCGCTTGTTGCAGTTGAAGCGGTTCCGGTGGCGGTTTCTATGCAGCCTCCTACTTGGTCCTATTCGATGGCCCAATTGGAAGAGCTCGTCACTGTCAAAACGAAGGCTATCATTATTAATTCACCAGGTAACCCTTCCGGTAAGGTCTATAGTCAATCTGAACTCGAGGCGTTGGCGGAATTTGCCTGTCGGCATGACCTTTTCGTCTTCACGGACGAAATCTATGAATACTTTCTCTACGATGGGCGACGTCATATCAGCATGGCATCGTTGCCGGAGATGGCGGAACGAACGATCACAATCGGCGGCTACTCCAAGACGTTTAGTGTGACGGGGTGGCGGATCGGGTACAGCGTCGCATCGCGACGGTGGGCCCAAGCCATTGGTGCGATGAACGATTTGTTGTACGTGTGTGCTCCTGCGCCGTTGCAGATGGGTGTGGCGCGAGGCATCCGTGAATTGCCGGAGAGTTTCTACGAGGGCTTGCGGCAAGAATATCAGGGGAAGCGCGAGAGATTTTGTCGCGCGTTGTCTCAAGCTAGGATCACTCCATTCATCCCTCAAGGCGCCTATTACGTTTTGGCGGATGTCTCTCATCTTCCCGGCCAGACGGGGAAAACACGCGCGATGCTTCTATTAGACAAGACAGGGGTCGCCGGCGTGCCGGGAGAGGCCTTTTTCACGAGCAAGGTTGGGGCTGATTTTATCCGATTCAGTTATGCCAAGACGGATCAGGATCTAGAAGAGGCCTGTCGGCGACTGACACAGGATGGTGTGTAGCAATACAAGATAGTGAACGGACGCGGTTAGCTGGATGCGGGAACCAGTTTCGCCAACGCTTGACTGAGAGAAGCAGGACAACAAGGACTTGTAGCGATGATTCCACGGTAGCGAGGGGTTGGTCGGTTGAAAGTCAGGGCCTGTCCGCTTCCATCAGTGATGGACCCACCGGATTCGGTGATCAGCAAGGCTCCAGCCGCGACGTCCCACTCATTTTCCGGTTCAAACGTGGCCACCGCATCGATGCGGCCGCATGCCGTCAACGCGAGGGCCCAGGCGATAGAAAGCATCGGACGATGTTGAGTGGATGAGTCGAGCGCTGCAAAACGACCAGTCTGACGCTCCCATGAACTCAGTGCAATCACTGGTTGTTGCGCCATGTCGACTTGTCGTGAAGCTACGGGTTTGCGGTTCAGCCGAAGCCCTCCGCCCCGGATAGCCGTGAAGAGTTCATTGGTCGAAGGATTATAGATGGCTCCTACGATGGGATGACTCTGTTCAATGAGGGCGACGGAAATGCAAAACTCCGGAACTCTGTTGATGAAGGCCTTGGTCCCATCGATCGGATCGACTACCCAGACCCGATCTTTCTGAAGGCGGACGGCATCATCCGGGGATTCTTCCGATAGCCACCCGTCGTGGGGAAATGCCGAGAGCAGCTGTGTGTGAAGAATTTGGTTGACCGCGAGGTCTGCCGATGTGACCGGGGACTGGTCTGGTTTTTTGATCGTCTCGAATCCAGCGGAGGCTAACCGCAAGGCTTCTGTACCGGCGTCTCGCATTGCGTCTTCGAGCCGTGTGAGTTCCTGAGTCCATTCCATGACTGCAGCGTACCAGGACGGTCGCTGAATGAAAAGGAACGTACTGGTTCTTGGCTTGACCTTCCGCACGAATCTGCGTACAAGCTCGCTATCATGAAGTTGGTCAAAAAGCGTTCGAAGAAGACCGGCCTCTCTCCTGGAACGTTGATCCACATCGGTGAGACACGTACGAACTCTGTGATCGTGACCCGGTTCAACTATGCCGGCACGCACTGCGACGAGCAGGTCGTGACGGACATGGAGACCCTTCGCCCGCCGGCGGATGAGACGGTGACCTGGGTCAATGTCGGTGGTGTCCACAAGGTGGAGGTGTTGGAAGGATTTGGCAAACACTTTGGCCTCCATCCTCTTCTACTGGAAGATATCGCCAATACCGATCAGCGTCCAAAACTGGATGATTACGAGACCTATCTGTTTCTTGTGATGAAGATGCTGACGACCTCCGACCGCGGAGACATTCTGGTTGAACAGGTTAGTTTTGTTCTTGGGCGGAACTATGTGCTCTCGTTTCAGGAGAACGGTACGGATGTGTTCGGCGCCGTTCGGGATCGTCTCAAAGGCGGCAAAGGTCGACTGCGTCAAAACGGCTCGGACTATCTGATGTACGCGTTGATCGATGCCGTGGTGGACCAGTATTTTGTCGTGCTCGAAATGCTCGGTGAGCGTATTGAATCGCTCCAAGAACGGGTGATCGCCGACCCGAATCCGGAGACGTTACAAGACATCCATGCGCTGAAACGGCAGCTGCTCTTTGTGCGTCGAGCCGTGTGGCCGTTACGGGAAGCGATGAATAATCTCTCGCGTTCGGAATGCCCGTTTCTGCATGAGCCGATGAAGCTGTTTTTCCGAGATGTCTATGACCATGTGGTGCAGATCGTGGATACGATCGAGACGCTGCGTGAAATGGTTTCAGCCAGTCTCGACATCTATTTGTCCAGCGTGAGCTATCGCCTGAATGCCGTCATGCGGGTACTGACGGTGATCACGACGATTTTCATGCCGCTCAGTTTCATCGCCGGCATCTATGGGATGAACTTCGAACATATGCCCGAGTTGAAGTGGGAATGGGGCTATCCCATGGCGCTCGGGATCATGGGCATCGTCGCTGCGGTCATGCTGATCGGGTTTCGTCGCAAGAGCTGGCTGTAAGCAGTGAGGCTCGGCTACTCTTGGACTTCCACTTTATCCACAAAATACGTCGTGTCCCCGAAGCAGGTGGTCGGGATATAACGGTATTCCTTATAGTGTAAGATGACGCGCTTCCCCATGATCTCGTTCAATTGAGCGGCGACTTTGTCGTCCCAGATTGTAAACTGCCACAGGATCGGTGCGGTCCCCGGCACCGTGGTCATGGCCAGCTCTCCTTCGTGTGTTTTGCACACCCACCCTTTCGAGGAGAATTTTTGGATGTATCCGGCTCGGTTGCCATCGGAATAGGTCCAGTTGAACACGACGATAAGATAGGCCGCACCGAGAAACACGAGGATGGTCAACAACACTTTCACTGCTTTCACCGGTATTATTCCCCTTGTTATGCGTGAAGGTCGCCGAAGAGCCAGGGCGCCTCAGTCTTTCGACGCGCCTCATAGGCTGAGATGCTCTGTTCGTGTCGGAGTGTGAGACCGATCGAATCGAGGCCGCGATAGAGACAATCCTTGCGGAAGGGGTCGACCTCGAACCGATAGACTGTGTTATCCGGTGTCGTCACCGTTTGGTCGGCGAGATCGACCTTGAGTCGGTATCCTTCCGTGTCAAGGGCCGGTTTCATGAGGGCCAGCACTTCGTCGGCTTTCAGCACGACGGGAAGAATACCGTTTTGAAAACAGTTGTTGTAAAAAATATCAGCAAAGCTTGGAGCAATGATGCAACGGAATCCTTGGTCCAACAGGGCCCAGGGGGCATGTTCACGAGATGAGCCGCACCCAAAATTATCGCGTGTCAACAAGATCGAGGCCGCTTGATAGCGAGATTGATTCAAGAAGAACTCAGGATCAGGTGATCCATCCTTTTTCTTTCTCCAGTCAAAAAAGAGCCCTTCGCGGAGCCCCGTCCGTTTGATCGTTTTTAAAAACTGCTTCGGAATAATTTGGTCGGTGTCGACATTGATTTGATCCAATGGGGCCACGAGACCAGTGAGAGTAGTAAACGGTTCCATAGCGACCTCAGCTCCAATGTCGAATATCGACGAAGTGCCCTTCGATAGCCGCCGCCACTGCCATAGCAGGAGAGACCAAGTGGGTTCTCCCACCGGCACCTTGGCGTCCTTCGAAGTTGCGATTGCTGGTGGAGGCACAGCGCTCTCCTGGTTGCAGAACATCGGCATTCATCGCCAGGCACATACTGCACCCTGCCTCTCGCCATTCAAATCCTGCGTCACGAAACACGCGATCAAGCCCCTCCGCCTCGGCCTGTTGCTTGACGAGTCCCGATCCCGGGACCACCATGGCATGGACGGAGGAGGCTACCTTCCGACCGATGGCCAGACTGGCCGCCAATCGTAAGTCCTCAATACGCGAGTTGGTGCAGGAACCAATGAAGACTTTGTCGATTTTGATGTCAGTGATCGGCGTATTGGGCGACAGACCCATATAGTTCAATGCGCGCTCGGTCGCACTCTTGGTCTTGGCATCAACGATCGTTCGAGGGTCTGGAATTTTTTGATCCACACCCAACACCATTCCCGGGCTCGTTCCCCAACTGACTTGTGGAGCGATCTCTTCCGCTCGAAGGGTCACGACAGCATCATAGCTGGCATCCTGATCGGTCTTGAGCGATTGCCATGCCTGAACCGCCCGTTCGAACAACGTTCCTGTCGGAGTCAGTGGGCGTCCCCTCACATAGGCGATCGTTTTTTCATCGGGGGCCACCAGCCCAGCGCGGGCTCCTCCCTCGATGGACATGTTGCACAGGGTCATGCGCCCCTCCATGCTCAGTGCGCGAATCGCTGATCCGGTGTATTCGATGACGTACCCAGTGCCGCCGGCCGTTCCGATTCTCCCGATAATCGCCAAAATGATGTCCTTTGCCGAACAGCGATCAGAAAGGGACCCCTCAACCCGCACTTCCATCGTCTTGGGCCGTTTTTGCACCAAGCACTGTGTGGCTAATACATGCTCGACTTCGCTGGTCCCAATGCCGAAGGCTAAGGCCCCAAATGCTCCGTGAGTCGATGTGTGAGAATCTCCACACACGATCGTCGTTCCCGGAAGCGTGAATCCCTGTTCGGGGCCGATGACGTGGACCACGCCTTGTCGGATGTCGTTCATACCGAAGAAGGTAATACCAAAGTCGCGGCAGTTTTCCTCCAGGGTTTGAATCTGCTTCGCACTGATTTGATCGGCAATCGGCAGTGTCCTGTCGGTGGTAGGGACATTGTGATCCGGTACCGCAAGTGTGGCTGCGGGACGGCGTGGGCGTCGACCGGCAAGCTTCAAACCCTCAAAGGCTTGCGGCGACGTCACCTCGTGCACGAGTTGCCGGTCGATGTAGAGAAGGGTAGTCCCGTCAGGTTCCTCGCGAACGATATGAGATTCCCAAATTTTGTCGAACAGCGTCTTCCCGGCCATCGGTGCTCCTGTTTCTTATAAAATGGGTACCCATTATACAGAGAAGGCCCCTGGTCTTGACAAGGTGTCTCTGACGCTTGCCCTTCCCCACATGTCGTGATACCACCACCACCGTGAAGACTGCACCGTGGAACGAGCCGCGTATTGTGGAGTGGAGTCAGCTGCTGCTTGACAGTTATCGCCGTTGGATTGGAAAGGAGTTGATTGAGCGGGTCGGAGATGCCGTGACGCAGGCACAGAGATTGTTCGACGCTTCGTGCGTTGTTGTATCGCATGGTATTGAGCCTGATCCGGTCTTGAACTATGGCAATCGCACTGCCTTGGCTCTCTGGGAGCTATCGTGGGTGCAATTCATCAAGACGCCGTCTCGAATCACGGCTGAAGCAGATGACCGTGCCGAGCGGGCAAGAATGTTGAAACACGCACGCCTCAACGGGTACTTCGACGGATATCGGGGAGTGAGAGTCTCTTCAACGGGGAGGCGATTTCTTATCGAGCATGCCGTGATCTGGAACGTGATTGACCATGCCGGAAGCTCTGTCGGTCAAGCCGCGATGTTCTCAAAATGGACCAATCTGCCTTGATGTGTGAGGCCTGCGGCAAAGCGCATTAGACTTGGACGCTCGGTCTTGAGGTGGGTGCTGATGATCCGCCGAATGAGCGAAAGTCAGGTCCACAGTTCGAGGGGGCCGTGGTTGGCGATGCCATAAAGCAGGTCCTGTCTGGAAAGTATCCCGACGAGACGACGATTCTGATCGAGAATCGGAACCGCATGGATCCGTTCCTCGAGCATGACTCGGGCGATTTCACGGATCTCCGTGGTAGGGGTTGCCGAGATCACTCGCGGAGTCATGGCCTCGGCAGCGTGTTTGTGGGAAGCCTGTTGCGTATCGGCCGATGTGATCAACTCAGGGATATGATGGAGGAGATCTTGATACGAGAGCATCCCTACGAGCGTGCCATGTAACGAGGTGATGGGGATATGGTGAAATCCCTTGTGGGACATGATCGTCCATGCATCAAGTAGTCGACTATCAGACGGAAGCGAGAGCACAGGTGTCGTCATCAAGTCTCGAGCTAGGACTGCCGGCGTCGGATGTGATCGATCGGGACCTTGCTGTTGGTAGGCTGTTTGTGCGGCCAAGGCGGAGTGATCCAAGGTCGATGACCGTTGGTCATGATGTTCTCGATCTGCCACAGCCTCCGTGCGGTTATACCGTGGGGTCACGAGATTTGTCGGATAGACTTCCGTAATCCCGTTGACTGCCACAATAATGGACATGCTGTAGCTCCGTAACTGTTGTATCGGCAGGTTGGTGAATTACTTAAGCGGAGGAGTTCAATACAATAGCGCTTGAACGGCGAGGCCACCATTTTAGTGTCCTGGAGGGAAAGTTCTTCTATATGGATGACGGTCTTCGGAGTTGGTTGCTTCCGCTTTAACCCCTATGCTATAAGGGCCTTTGTATCATTTGGAATTTGGCGAGCGTTTATATTCGCCTTATAAAGACTACGGCAGAAGGGTGTAGAGTCCCAAACGCCTGCACGTCCTCCAGAGTTTGGCGTCATACACACGTAGGTCGCAAGCTTCTATAGTCATCATTCATATCTTCTTTTCTCGCAAAGGGGGGTAGTCATGGGTAAGTCATTGTTGGTAGGCTTTCTCGGCCTCGGAATGGTACTGGCAGGGGTTTCAGGTTCATATGCACTTCAAGCGGGTGGTGTCGAGACTGGTGATCTAGAATCCGGCTCCGTCGTCGGGCAACCATTCAAAGAGCTCACGGTCGATGCTTCGCTCTTCGCAATCGAAATCGGCAACATGAAGGTTTGGTATCCTCCTGTGACCGTCATTGATTTCAAGACGCGTCCAGGTGCACCCGTTCTCTTAAAGGTCACAAATAACGCGACGGCTGAGCATGGATTCCAACTCACTGCAGCAGTGAATAATCAATCGGCGCCAACCGTTTTACATACGAAGCTCGTGCTCAAACCAGGAGAGACGCAATATATTGGTGTTCCTACCAGCGACCTGTTTTATGCGGCTGGGACTGTTCTGGAGTATAAGTGTCACTTACATCCAGGCCATGTCGGTGGCAAGTTACTCATGCTGAAATAGTCACGGGCAACGAACAAAGAAAGTCTCAGCGCAGATTTACGGCCTCAAGGGAATCTTCCTTGAGGCCGTTGTATTTTCTGGAGGCCTGAAGCAACTACAGAGGCATCAAGACTCCCTCCCAAAAAGCGGAAGGCCTTGGCTCTGAAGAGAACCAAGGCCTTCCTGAAACGATAAAAGCCGAGATGAATTAGTTCCTAACCCCGCTCCAGACTTTAGCAGGATCGATTCCTTTATCAGGATTCAATGTCTTCGCTCGTTCCAGAAGGATCTCTGTCGTCTCGGGATAGAGAGGGTCTGAGATGCAGCAATTATCAACCGGACACACTGCCGCGCATTGAGGTTCATCAAAATGGCCGACACACTCCGTGCATCGGTCGTGGGCGATAACATAAATATTGTCGCCGACTCCCTGTCCATCACCGACGTGGTTCCCTTTTGACTCAGCATCGCTTCTCGTTTCAAAAATGGCTTCATTGGGACATTCCGGTAGGCATGCCCCGCAAGAGATACATTCGTCCGTAATCAGTAGAGCCATGACCCAAGCCTCCTTCTCAACCCCAAATCAATATTGACAAGATCCCACGTCCACCACCATATTAATGCCGGAATTGAAGACCGGCAGCGTGGGGACGCATTTTATTCTGCACGTCTTTTCCAAGTCAACAGAACGCGTTTCGGTCAGAAGGCCTAGGGTAGTTTTACGCATGGGCCATTGGGCCCAGCATGGGGAAAACCGAAGTCGGTACGCTACGAGATGTCCAGGAGTCAGCACCAAGTGAGTGATCGAGAGCAGAAAAAAAAGCGGATCATCATGATGATCTTGCTGGCGGTGCTGTTGATGAGCGCCTCGGTGTTTCTCGTTGAACGCAAAGAATCGAGTGTGATTATTGTGACGTTTCCCAGCGGCGTGGAATTGGAGGCCGAGGTGGCCGATACGCCTGAGAAGCTCCTATTCGGACTTGCCTTTCGAGAGGCATTACCAACGAACGGGGGCATGTTGTATATCTATGAAGAAAATGGTCTTCATCGGGTCACGACGCGGGAGTACCGATTTCCCATCGACGTGCTGTGGGTCGACGAGAGTCATCATGTTGTGCATCTGCTTGAGCAGGCAGACCCCTGCGCTAAAGATCCATGCCCACTGTTTGGTCCGCCACCTGAAGCGGCTCGCTATGTGATACAGGCGGAATCCGGCTTCATTAAAAAGTCAGGCGTGGCAAAAAACGACGAACTCAAATACGCTCTTCGCCTCTAGGCAGGGAGAAGCTCAATCGGTTAATACGGACAAACCATGGTTGGGATGTGCCGTATGCCACTCACGACGATGACATCGGGATGCTCAAAAAGGTTATCCGGCAGGGCCGCAGCGAACGACGAGGTGAGGCGTACTTGTCGGGACGTTGAGCATTTGAGTGATGTGCGAGAACGTTTCCGGCGGACTTGCTCAGCATCCTGCATAGGCCGTGCGGCACACCAAGGGGATACACATGATGGATGGGTTTCAAAAAGTCGCTCAGGTTGAAGACGTCCCTCCGGGACAGTCGAAGATCGTCAAAGTCAATGATCGACCGATTGCCTTGTTCAATATCGATGGGAAGTTTTACGCCATCCATAATAGCTGCCCGCATGAAGGGGGGCCTCTTATCGAAGGCCGGCTCAAGGGCTACGTCATTGCCTGTCCGTGGCACGACCTTGCGTTCGACATCCGAAATGGACAAGGTACGGATGGAGGCGGGTATTGTGTAGGAAGTTACGAGGTGCGAGTGGAGGGAAGCGAGATCATGATCGGTCCGCGAAAAAAACCATGAAGAGTTCCAAGGAAATGCGCATAACCGTGACGAACGTACAGAGGATGCCGGTGTGAATACCGTTGGCGTTGAGCCTGTGTCGATAGGGGAGACCGGAGATTCCCGCAAGGTCATGATTGATCAACCCTTCGTCCTTCAATTATGGGAAGATCGGACAAGAGGTGAGCAGTGGGTTGCGTCGTATGACACTAAGGGACTCGCGCTGCTCGGCGATGAATTTCTTCGCATCGCCAGTAATAACGCCGTCGACAACGGACAACGAATCTTTGAATTTAAGGCCGTGCAGCCGGGTGTCTATCGTATCGTGTTTGAAAAACGCATGGGGTGGAAATTCACCTCGGAAGATCGCCGGATCTTCACGATAGAGGCGCAGCCACTCACCGGGAATTGAGTCCATGCCAGATATCGCTTTTATCAATGGGCGCTTCCTTCCATGGCAAGACGCGACGGTTTCCATCGATGACCGCGGATTCCAATTCGGCGATGCGGTCTATGAAGTGATTCGAACGTATCGAGGGTCCCCCTTCGAAATGGGTGCGCATCTTGACCGGCTTGATCGAAGCGCAACGCAACTCTCCATTCCCCAGCCCTATACCAGAAGGCAATGGACGCAATGGATTCACCAAGGACTGAGTCTGGCTGGGTATCAGGATGCCAAGATTTATATCCAGGTGACACGAGGAGTAGCTCCCCGCGAGCATAACTTTCCTTCCGAGAGTCGCCCGACGGTTGTCATGACGATTCGAGCCATCCATCCGCTCAGTGTTGAAATACGCCGCACCGGCGTGACGGCCTGTACGCACGAAGACCTGCGATGGGGACGATGCGATATCAAAAGCGTGAATTTGCTGGCCAACGTCCTGGCTCGTGAGGAGGCAAGAAAAGCGGGTGTATTTGAGGCTATCTTAGTTCGTGACGGCTTGGTCATGGAGGGTGCCGTAAGTAATGTGATGGCCATTCAGGGAGGCGTACTCGTGACGGCTCCCGAAAGCCCGCGTATTCTGTCCGGGGTTACTAGGACGGTCGTCCTGCAGTTAGCAAGAAAAGAAGAGATCGCTGTCGAGGAACGATTCATGTCGATCGACTCCCTCTACCAGGCAGACGAGGTTTTTCTCACCGGGACCACGCTCGAAGTACTCGGAGTCGTTCAGATCGATGGGAAACCCATTAGTAACGGTTGCCCCGGTCCAGTGACCCAGGCCTTGGCGGCTCGATGGGCGTTACTGACGGGCTAGTCCCCTTGCATTGCTTAGGGGTGCGTGCTATGGTACCGCCTCTGTAAGTGGGCGCATGCCCACTTTTTTGTTTGGTCACGTGTCAAGAGGACATGAAGGTTGAGGACAGCGGGGAGTAGTGTGCAACCGGTTATCGACCGATTGCACGAAATTATTTCGCCGATTCTATGGACGCTCGGACTCGAATTGATCGATGTTGTCTGCGTTGGACGCGGTCCTCGGTCTGTTGTTCGTGTGTTGGTCGATAAACCGGGTGGCGTGACCATCACCGACTGTGAGCAAGCACATAAGGCTCTAGGGCTGGCGCTTGATGTCGCCGATCCGTTCCCTCACGCCTATACGCTTGAAGTCTCATCTCCAGGTTTGGATCGCCCGTTCCAGAGAACTCAGGACTATCAAAGGGCGATTGGAAAACAGGTGAATCTCAAGCTTCGACAGCCTCTCGAAGGTCAGTGGCGGATTACTGGAGAATTGATGCAAGCAGACGAGACTTTCGTCGTGCTGGAGGTCGGTGCGCATCGAGCTCCTCTGACGATTCAGCTCAGCCGTGAGAGCATTGCAGAAGCGAAATTGGTTGTGAAAATCTAAGTATATGGGGTAAGGCGCTGTGGGCGGAAACCGGATGCAGGAGCGTGAGGTATGAACCGAGAACTGATTTCAGTAATTGACGAAATCGGGCGCCAAAAAGGAATCGACAAGGCGCGCGTGATCGGAGCCATCGAATCCGCTCTGCAGACTGCCGCCAAAAAGCGTTTTGGGCAGGCAGAGAACATTCAGGTTGAGATTGATCCAAAAACCGGAGAAATTTCTGTCGTCTCGAAGAAGACGATCGTCGAGACGGTCAGTAATCCTAAGGCTGAAATTTCACTGCGAGAAGCGCGCCAATATGACAGCGAGGCCGAAGTAGGAGACGAAATCGGATCTCTGATTGAAATGAATGAATTGGGGAGGATTGCCGCTCAGACCGCCAAGCAAGTCATTTTTCAGAAGGTTCGTGAGGCAGAATGGGAGGCGGTTCAGAAAGAATACTCCACGAAGCAGGGCGATTTGGTCACCGGCATCATTCTCGGCATGGAGCGCCGCAATTACCTGGTGGATCTCGGGAAGACTGAGGCGATTCTCCCGATACAAGAGCAGATCCCACGTGAAACGTACCGGCGTGGTGATCGTGTGAAGGCCATGCTGCTGGAAGTTCGTCGGACCCCGAAGGATGTGCAGGTGATCGTGTCGCGAAGTCATCCTCAATTTGTGGCAAAGCTCTTTGAGCTCGAAGTGCCTGAGATTATGGAGAAGATTATCGAAATCAAGTCGGTTGTTCGAGAGCCTGGAGATCGCACTAAGATTGCTGTGACATCACGGGAAAAAGCGGTGGATCCGGTGGGTGCTTGTGTCGGTATTAAAGGCTCCCGTGTGCAGGCGGTCGTCCGTGAGTTGCGTGGTGAGAAGATCGATATCATTACCTGGACGCAAGATCCGCGCGTATTTATCGCAGAGGCGTTAAATCCCGCTACGATCGAAAAGGTCGGTATCGACGAGGAGAAAAAATCGGCGCTGGTGGTTGCCGCCGATTCGCAATTGTCTTTGGCGATCGGCAAGAATGGCCAAAATGTCAGGCTTGCGGCGCGTTTAACGGGATGGAAGATCGACATCATCAGCGCGACGGAGTACGAAAAGGAAAAGGTGGAACGCGATAAGGAAATCAAAGCGGCGCTGGCGGAAGAGACGGAGGCGCAGCGACTGCAAGAAGAGGCCCGTCAGGCTGCGAGAGCGGAAGAGGCACTGAACGGATCAGAGTAGGATACGGAATCGTCCGATGGCAATGCGTGTATACGAATTGGCAAAGAAGCTAGGCATGGAAAATCGCGTGCTCATCCCAGAGCTCAAGAAAATGGGTGTGTCAGTGACCTCCCATAGTAGCGCACTGGACGATGGGATCGTGGAGAAGGTGTTGGGAAAGCTCGCTCCGCAGTCGAAAGGCCAGGGAGCCGGAGGCGAGGGCGGTTCTTCATTCAAGTCGGTCCTCGGTACAGGTCAAGGCAAGAATCAGCCGACCGAAGAGTCCGCCAAACCAGACAAGCGTCGCATTCTGATCAAGCGCAAGAAGGAAGAGGAGCCGGCGGAGGCTGTCTCGTCATCCTCGATCGTTGAAATTGAACATGCAGTTCCGTCTGAACAATCAGCTGAGTCGATCGCCGAACCATCAGTGCCTTTGGAGCAGCCTATTACTGAAGAGATCGTCACTCCCGGCTCAGGTGTAGGGGACGTTCGAGAAGAAGTTGTGGTGCTACCACAGCCTACGGTGATACCTCCGGTGGTGGTTGCGAAACCGGAACCAGCTCAGTCTAAATCGGTCGTCGCTCCACCACCTGTTGCGACCACGACCGTTGAATCCGTTTTGGGTAAGAAGAAAAGCATGGCATTTGAGGCCATTGAAGCCGAAGGGCAGAAGGATAAGCTCAAAAAAGCCAAAAAAGTAGGTAGACCTAAGGATGATCAGCAAGATGTGAAGTTCAGGGAAGATGCCGCGCGTTGGCAAGATCTCCGAGCCATTCCGGTCCAACGTCGTGACGAGCGATCCAAGCATCTGCATCATAGTGCTCCATCTGAAGTGACGAAGCCGCGTCGAAAGAGTGTCAAGATCACTCCGAGAACGACGGTCAAGGAATTTGCGGAGTTGATCGGTCAGCGCCCTGCGGATATTGTCCGTAAACTCATGGAGATGGGGCAAATGCTGACCTTTCACCAGCCCATGAATCTTGACGCGGCGTCAATGTTGGCTGAGGAGAGTGGTGTCAAGATCGATGTCGCAATTGAAAAAGTAGGGGACGACTTGTTGCAAGACGTACTGGAGACCGGCGGTGAGGAACGACCTGAGCCTCGCCCGCCCGTCGTGACGATCATGGGTCATGTCGATCACGGGAAAACATCGCTGCTCGACGCTATTCGTCAAACCAATGTTGCGGAGGGAGAGGCTGGAGGCATCACGCAACATATTGGGGCCTATACGGTTTCCGTGCGAGGCAAACAGCTGACCTTCTTGGATACGCCAGGCCATGAGGCTTTCACAGCCATGAGAGCCCGTGGGGCTAAGGTCACGGATGTCGTCATTCTGGTCGTTGCCGCAGACGATGGGGTTATGCCTCAAACCATTGAAGCCATCCATCATGCGAAAGCCGCCGGCGTTCCACTCATCGTCGCGATGAACAAAATTGATAAGCCCACCGCCAATCCTGATCGGGTCAAGAATGCGCTTTCAGAACATGGACTCATTTCTGAAGCGTGGGGTGGCGATACGATTATGGTGGAAGTGTCGGCTAAGCAAAAAACAGGTTTGGATACCCTCTTGGAGATGATTCTTCTGCAGGCTGAAGTGCTTGAGCTCAAGGCAGATCCACACCGGCAAGCGAGAGGTACGGTCATCGAGGCTAAGATTGAACGAGGGAGGGGGCCGGTTGCGACGGTACTGGTACAGAGTGGGACGTTACGGGGTGGCGATGCGTATGTCGTGGGTACGTTTAGTGGCCGTGTGCGAGCGCTCATCAATGATCGTGGTGAGAAAGTCCAGCAGGCCGGGCCGTCTATTCCCGTCGAAGTCATTGGCTTGCCGGGTGTCCCGTCGGCAGGAGATGTCTTCCATGTCGTCTCGAATGAGCGGGTAGCCAGGGAGATTGCCGAAGAGCGAGCGCAAAAACGTCGGGCAGCCGAGTTGACCAGTCCGACGAAGGTTTCGCTTGATGACCTTTTTGCGAAAATCCAAGAAGGGTCGGTGAAGGAGTTGGCCATCGTCATCAAAGCCGACGTACAAGGATCGTCGGAAGCGTTGGCTGGAGCGGTTGAAAAATTATCGACCGACGCGGTCAAGCTCCGGGTCATTCATAACGCCGTCGGCGGAATCATGGAATCCGATGTCCTGCTTGCGGCTGCGTCGCGGGCGATCATCATCGGTTTCAATATCAGGCCTGAGCCAAAGGCCACGGCATTGGCTGAACAGCAAGGCGTCGATGTCCGGCTCTATACGATTATCTATGACGCTATTGCCGACATCAAAGCTGCCATGGAAGGCTTGCTTGAGCCGACGCTGAAGGAGCGAGTCCTGGGACGTGCAGAGGTACGCCAGGTCTTTATGATCCCAAAGGTTGGTGCAGTGGCAGGCGCCTATGTGGTGGATGGCCTCATCTCCCGCACGAGTGCCGGGGTCCGCGTGATTCGTGACAATGTAGTGGTGTATCAAGGTAAATTTGGCTCGTTGAGGCGATTCAAAGATGATGTGCGTGAGGTTCAGCAGGGGTATGAGTGTGGATTGAGCATCGAGAATTTCAATGATGTGAAAGCGGGTGATATTGTCGAAGCGTATACGATCGACAAAATTGCGACCAAGCTATAAATGTCGATCCGAATCATGACGGAATGAAGTATCGCTGGGTCTGGAAGGAATATGTTGCGAGGCGCTCTCGCGGAGACTAGCTCAGGTGAAAGGCACTTTATAGGCAATCATTATGGTGGTGGGGCTCTGTACGGTCGAGTTGTTCATCGCGGAGAGCCAATCCTTGAAGGATAAGCGGCAGGTTCTGCATGGACTCAAAGACCGACTGCGAAGTAAGTTTAACCTCTCTGTGGCCGAAGTCGATGGCCAGGATCTCTGGCAGAAAGCTGTTCTTGCAATGGCCTGTGTGGCTAGTGAGGGGCGGTTTGTGAGCCAAGTCTTGGAGCAGGCGCTGAACCTGATCAAGAGCATGCCGGTTCTTGAGGTGGTCCGGACTCAACAGGAGTTGCTCTAGCCTTCGGTCCCATATCGCTACCCCTGAGGACCATCATCTTACGATGTCTAAAGCAACCTACAAACGGGCTGATCGAGTGGCCGATCAGATTCGCATGGAAGTAGCCGATATTCTCATGCGTAAAATCAAAGATCCTCGGGTGCATGGTGTCACAGTGACGGATGTCGAACTCACGGGTGATTTGCGTGTCGCCCATGTCTTTGTCACGACCATGGAGCAGGACTCGGCTGAGCGTGAAGTCTTTGCGGGGCTGTCAAAGGCGAGTGGGTTTGTGCGGGCTGAATTAGGGCGCCGTTTGTCGCTCCGTTACCTCCCGGATATTATTTTCAAGAAGGATGTGAGCGGCATACGCGGTGATCGGATTGAACAGCTATTGGCAGGATTGCACGGTGCCGCCGGAGAACGACAAGTCTTGGAAGACTCCACTAAAGAATCGAGTGTTTCAGAGGCTTGACGCTATGACCAGTACTGCTACGAGGCTTGCACAGAGGGGGGTACAAGACGGTGTTCTTATTGTTCACAAAGAAGCCGGTTGGACGTCGCATGATGTCGTCGCAAAAGTTCGAGCTCTGTTGAGAGAAAGCAAAGTTGGGCACGCAGGAACATTGGATCCAAGTGCCACAGGGGTTTTGCCGATTCTCGTGGGGCGAGCCACAAGAATTGCCGAATATCTGGTTGATTGGGATAAGGAGTACCAAGCTCGGTTGCGGCTCGGAGAAACGACGGACACTCAGGATGCGACCGGTCGGCTGTTGGCAAGCAATGATCCAAGTAAAGTCACAGAAGGCGATCTTCAATCGGTGCTCACTGGATTCCGGGGCAACCAACGGCAACTGCCGCCGATGTACTCGGCGGTGAAGGTCGGAGGACAACGACTGTACAAGGCCGCCAGAGCCGGCAAGACGATCGACCGGGCTGAACGCTCTATCGTGATTCATACGCTGGAACTCATGTCCTTTGATGGTCGAGATGCAATGTTGCGAGTTGTGTGCTCGAAAGGCACCTATGTGCGTACGCTTTGCGCCGATATTGGTCAGGCTTTGGGTGTCGGGGGACACCTATTTGCGCTGGAGCGGCGCCGTGTGGGGCCACTTTCGATCGAGCGTGCATTGACGGTCGAGCAAGTTGCTTCTCACCTCGCGGCGAGTACTCTCGCATCGCAATTTCTTTCGCTCGACGAACTACTCTTTGAGCTTCCTGCTGTGGTGGTCAACGAGGAACAGGCAGCGCGAGTGTTGCACGGGACACCCGTGTCCCCGGTGGAGAATGGGCAGTTTCTCTCTTCCTTGAGGGATGGCAATGTACGACTGAAGGATGAAGCCGGGCGACTATTAGCAATTGGAACTCATGACCAGACCGGTCTGGGCACGATTAAAGTGCGTAAAGTATTGAGTCTCTCGAGTCATTAATGGAGAAGGAGTGGTTATGGCGTTATTGAAGGAAGCAAAAGCAGCACTGATTCAGCAATATCAGCAGCACGACAAAGATTCCGGCTCTCCGGAAGTCCAAATAGCCGTCTTGACGAATCGCATCACCTATCTGACCGAGCATTTTAAGACTCACAAGAAAGATCATCACTCGCGCCGTGGATTGTTACAACTGGTCGGACGACGGCGTCGATTGTTGGACTATCTTCGCGGAGTCGATGAGGCTCGTTACCGTGCCATTATCGATCGCCTCGGTATACGCAAGTAACCGGTCGTTCCAAGAATGGCGTGGACCGGCGCCATCGCATTACTCGCATGTCCCACAGATGAACACCGATATGCGCTTTGTTTCTCCACTGCCCGGGAAATTACCCCGGCAGTGGATGGCAGGCGCATCGCCCATTCGCGTGATCGGCTGAGCGGCGAGGATCGTCGACCAGAGCGCATCTCAGTGGGCATCTGTGGACCTAACCAGAGGGAGACCATAGATGATACATGTCGTAGAATTAGAAATCGCCGGTCGCACGCTTCGGCTTGAAACCGGTCGCGTCGCGAAACAAGCCGATGGATCAATTTGGGCTTCGTACGGTGATACCGTAGTGCTCGCTACGGCTGTCTCGGCCCAAACGGCCAAACCCGGGATCGACTTTCTTCCATTGACGGTCGACTACCAGGAAAAAGCCTATGCGGCAGGCAAGATTCCGGGAGGCTACTTTAAACGAGAAGGACGACCGGCTGAGAAGGAGGTCTTGACAAGCCGATTGATCGATCGTCCTCTCCGTCCGCTCTTCCCCGAAGGGTTCTATTTCGAAACCCAGGTCATCGCCTCGGTCCTCTCCGCCGACAAGACGGGTTCGTCCGATGTAATCGGAATCACCGCTGCCTCGGCTGCGCTGGCCGTGTCCAATATTCCATTCGATGGACCCGTCGCAGGAGTAAAAATCGGCTGTATTAAGGGACAGCTCGTCGTGAATCCGGATCTCGAAGCGATGGAGCAAAGCGACCTCCATCTTGTGGTGGCCGGGACGGCAGATGCGGTCATGATGGTCGAGGCGGGTGCCAATGAGCTTTCTGAACAGACCATGCTGCAGGCACTGGAATTAGCTCACAACGAGATCAAGAAGATTGTTCAGAAGATTGATGAATTGGCTAGGAAAGTGGGGCGCGTCAAGCGAAACGTCGTGCAGGAGTCGATTGATCCCGCGCTGCAGGCGGAGATTAAATCACTGGTGGCCCAGCCGATTCGCGACGCCATTATGATTTCCAACAAGAGCGCGCGGCAGGAGCGATTGGATCAAATCCTTGCGGAGACCATTCAGAAGCTTCAAAAACCAGAAGATTCTTCACGTGAGCGGCATGTCAAAATAGTCTTTCATCAGCTGGAGTACACGGAAGTCCGGAAAATGATTTTGGAGAAACAGTCACGAGCAGACGGACGTGGGCCATCCGACATCCGTCCGATCACCTGTGAAGTCGGCGCCTTGCCGCGCGCGCATGGGTCAGCAATTTTTACTCGCGGAGAAACCCAGAGCCTAGCCGTCGTGACATTGGGGACGACGGACGATGAGCAGCGGATTGATGCGCTAGAAGGGGAGTATACCCGTACCTTCATGCTGCATTACAATTTCCCTCCCTTCAGTGTCGGTGAAGCGAGACCGCTTCGCTCGCCGGGTAGACGTGAGGTCGGCCACGGCGCGTTGGCGGAGAGGGCGTTGAAGCCTGTCATCCCCGGTAAAGATGTTTTCCCATACACTCTGCGGATTGTTTCAGAGATTCTCGAATCCAATGGGTCTTCCTCAATGGCCACGGTTTGTGGGGGAACGTTGGCCATGATGGACGCTGGTGTTCCGATCAAGGAACCGGTTGCCGGTATTGCGATGGGGCTCATCAAAGAAGGAAACGATGTCATCATCTTGTCCGACATTCTCGGACTTGAAGATCACTTGGGTGATATGGACTTCAAAGTGTGCGGGACGAAGAACGGGGTCACCGCACTTCAAATGGACATCAAGATCGGCGGGATTACCACCACCTTGATGCAACAAGCATTGGAACAAGCTCGATCGGGGCGTCTCCATATTCTGAGTCGCATGTCGAATGCGCTGCCGAGCTCACGGACGGATCTCTCACCCTTCGCGCCACGCATCCATACGTTGAAGGTCAAACAGGACAAAATCAGGGATATTATCGGGCAGGGAGGGAAGACGATCCGTGGGATTCAGGCCGATTGTGGCGTCAAGATCAGCGTTGAAGACAGCGGCATTGTCACGATCGCGTCATCGGACGGTGCGTCCTTGCAAAAAGCCAAGGATATCATCAACCGCTTGACCGAGGAGGTCGAAGTCGGAAAGGTATATTCCGGCACGGTGAGAAAAATCATGGACTTTGGCGCCTTCGTCGAGGTCCTGCCGGGTACGGACGGGCTCGTACACATCTCGCAGCTCGCCCACCATCGTGTGAAAGCGGTTTCGGATGAAGTGGCCGAAGGGGACCAAATTTTGGTCAAAGTGCTTGAAATCGATAAGCAAGGGAAAATCCGCCTCAGTCGAAAAGAAACTATTCCAGCACCGACTACCGGTGGTGCGCCTGATCCAGCGGGTGGGTAACACTTGTACCGCAAGGTCATCCTCAACAACGGGATTCGCTTGGTCACAGAGCGAATCCCGACCGTCAAGTCCGTCACCATAGGTCTTTGGGTGAATGTCGGCTCTCGGGACGAACGTCCCGAAGAAGCTGGCTATGCTCACTTCATCGAGCATATGCTGTTCAAGGGAACAGCGTCGCGGTCGGCGACGGATATCTCCCGTGAAATTGACGCGCTCGGCGGAGAAATGAATGCGTTTACCACGCGAGAGACGACCACTTTCTATGTCAAAGTTCTTGATCAGCATCTACCTCAAGCCTTGGATCTTCTCTCGGATCTGTTCTTGCGCTCTCGCCTGAATCAGAAGGAAATTGAAAAAGAGAAGCAGGTCGTCCTCGAAGAAATTCGCATGGTGCAAGATGACCCTGAGGATCTCATTCAGGAATTACACACGAAGCTGGTGATGGGTACGCACCCATTGAGTCGTCCTATTCTTGGGAAAGCATCCACGATCGTTCACATTCGCCGTCAGGATCTCCTCGAGTACATGAATCAGCATTATCGCCCTGAAGGCATCGTCATTGCGGTTGCCGGGAATTTCGATCAACGCACGCTTGAAAAGACGATGGCCCGATTGTTTGGGCGCTATCAAGCCTCAACGGGTTCCAGTTCAGGGACACGGTGGCCGGCCGAACTGCACGGTGGTGTGACGATGAAGCAGAAGCCTTTGGAACAGGTTCATCTCTGTGTGGGGCTCCAAGGGATCGCGGCCGGGCATGAGGATCGATATGTGATCTATGCGCTCAACAGTGTCTTCGGAGGGAGCGTTAGCTCAAGGCTCTTCCAAGAGGTCAGAGAGAAACGTGGCTTATCCTACTCAATTTATTCGTTCTTATCGGGCTATTCTGATACCGGTACCGTCACCGTGTATGCCGGAACCAGAGCCGGAGAGGTTGCGCGCGTTCTGAGTCTAGTCAGTCGAGAAATTGAGAAAATGGCCAGGCGGGGAATGACCAGTGAGGAACTCAAGCGGACCAAGGAGCAAATGAAAGGCGGGTTGATGTTGAGTTTAGAGAGTTCACATAGCCGTATGAACAAACTTGCCAAGGATGAACTCATTGCCGGCAAGCATACCTCTTTGGAGGACATGATTTCAGAAATTGATGCCGTGACGGAAGAGCAGGTCAGTCGAGTGGCACGCACCATCTTTACTACCGACAATATGGCGTTGACGGGATTGGGACCGCTTTCATCTCGGCAGATGGAGATACTGAGACGACAGTTGCCTGTATCGACGGCCGAATCGTGAGAGAGTGCTGGAGCATAGAAGCCTGTAAGCCATTGTTTTCTTATTGCTCCTTGTAGTATTTTCGAAACTGAGGTTCTGTGTGACGAAACATTCCCTTGACAGGACAGCTCAGTTTCAGTACCGTTCGACTGTAATTATCCTGATTTGAGGTTCATGACGTGAGCAGTGATCAAACACATGACGCGAGTGAGCCAGTTGAAAATAATTTACTCTACCGAATAATCATCTGCTGAACGTGATCAATAATTTAGGAAGACACTAGTTATCAATTTGATGAAGGAGGGACGAGGTATGAAAAGGGCTGTCATTCTAGCTGCCGCCGTAGTATGTACCGGTTTCGGCTTGCTAGCGGCCGAGTTTTCATTCGCCGCTGGAGGCATTGAGCACCTTGGTCTTGCGGATGCCGTCGTTGGTGGGAAGCCACTGAAGGCCGAGGCCGCAGTTAAGACTCTGCAAGGGCGTGTCTGGTCTCAGTGGGCAGATAATCCAGATGCAGAACTGCTGTTTGGGATTCAGTACTGGAATTCAGGAGAACCAGGCTCTGGAGAAGGGGGTGGCCGATCGTCGACCATGCTCGATGTGAAACCGCCGGACCCCCTCTTTAGCTGTTGCGCCTGGGGCTTTGTCGGAGGGGCAGAGAAGAACTCAGCCTATTCCGGTTGGTACCATGCAGCCACGACGGTTCGGCTCGCCGTGAAAGATAAGGCGCTGATGGATAAAATCATCAAGGCCTCACAAGAGTTGGTCGCTATGGAGGTCACTCTCGACGGTCGAACCATCACCGGCTTCAAGATACTGAAAGACTAGCCACCCTTAGTACAGCACGTTGTTGTGAAGGAGGACGCGATGATGATGTCTTATAAGCAAGGTGGAGCCATCCTGGCAGCCATTGCTCTCGTAACTGGTATGGCGTCGACCGCCTCGGCCATTGAGTCATTTCAAGAGCGGTTTGAGTGGGGCGATATGAGCAAGCCCACTACGCTACAAGGGCGAGTAATTGTCCTTGACCCGTATGATGAAGCAGTATGGGTCAACGTGGCCGTGTTTGGTGGTAATGCCGAAAGTGGCTTGTATTGGCAGAAAGTTCACCCCGGTAAGAACCTGAAGTTCTATGCCGAGAAATCTGTCTGGCAAGAATTGCAGAAAATGGGGCGTCCTCATGCGGGACCGGCTGCTGCAAAGGAAGTTCCTCCAGGCAGCACGACAGATCTAATTGAATTTGTCGTCACAGAAATAGAACAGAACCATCGTGTAATTTCTTCGGTGAAGCGGGTTCCCGAAGTATCCGGCACGATGGGGAAACCTCTGAGCATGTCCGCGCTTCGACTCAAGGAATGCGCCGGGAAGAACGAATTCGAGTCATCTTGCAACAAAGCTAAGACCGGACTCAACACTTCTCCGGTTACACCGGATGGAAGCAATGTCGGCATGCAATATGATGTGATGCTTCCTGGTGGGAAGACCCTCGGTGGTTTGATCCCCTGGACTGCACAGTATAATCTGGCTCACTGAAGACCCTATCAAAGGGCAGAGGGGGCGGCATTCCTTGCAGGGATGCCGCCCTTTTCTTTGAGCCTGGACTGCACGGTTGATCCAGAGGTATGGTCTATAGCGTTAGGCATTCCCGAAGAGAGTCTGTACCCAGTTTCATTGGTGCAGTTGTTCAAAGCCGACAATGTCAGAATATCAACGGTCGCCGGCATCTGGGAAAATGTGTTGTGATCAGCCAGTTATTACCGGGGAGTATAGACCGACGGTGTGAAAGTGGCAGCATTATTGGCTGACCGTTGGTTCGGTTGTGTCTATTCTAGCTATTCGTTGCAGCTCAGCAAGGCGATTAAGGGCATCGAGTGGAGTTATTGAAAACAGATCGATCTGTTTAACCTCCTCTATCAACGGGTGGGGCTGAGGAAGTGTCTGGGCAGCTTGTTGGAGTTGAACGGAAGAGGAGACGGTGGAGGAATCCTTGGGTCGTTCAAGTTGCGATAAGACTACTTGAGCGCGACCGACCACCTCCGGGGGAAGCCCCGCGAGTTTGGCTACATGAATGCCATAACTGCGGTCGGCCTTTCCGGCGACGATCTTTCTCAGAAACACGATGTCTCCATCGCATTCCTGGACGGCCACCCGATAGTTTCTAATTCCAATACGTTGAGACTCCAATTGGGTCATCTCGTGATAGTGGGTGGCAAAGAGTGTGCGCGCACCCAGCTTGGTACAGTCGTGGATATACTCTGCAATGGCCCACGCAAGGCTGAGACCATCATAGGTGCTGGTCCCGCGGCCAATTTCATCCAATAACAGCAAACTCCGTTGAGTGGCGTGCCGGAGAATATTCGCTGTTTCAACCATTTCGACCATGAAGGTACTTTGCCCTCCGGCCAAATTGTCGGATGCACCCACTCTGGTGAAAATCCGATCGGCCAAACCGATGTGAGCTTCTGTTGCCGGGACAAAGCTCCCTATCTGGGCCATTAGAACAATCAAAGCCACCTGGCGAAGGTAAGTGCTCTTTCCGGCCATATTGGGGCCTGTCATGATGAGCAGTCGCTCAGTTCCAAGATCTAAGGTGGTGTCGTTGGGGACAAAAACCGAATCGTGGCAGATTCGTTCAACGACGGGATGTCGGCCTTCTCTGATCGTAATGGAACCACCATCTGTGACGATCGGCTTTGAATAGCGATAGAGCGCCGCAGCCTCTGCTAAACCGGCTACGACATCAATCAGAGCCAATAGCGTCGCCATTCTATCCAAGCGATGCGTCTCTGCCGCCAGCCGGGAGCGAAGAGTTGTGAAGGCCTCCTGTTCAGATGCGAGAAGTTTGACATCGGCACCGATGACTCGCTCTTCCAGGTCTTGTAGCTCCGCCGTTGTAAACCGCTCTGCATTGACAAGTGTTTGCTTCCGAATGTAGTCGGGTGGGATACGGCTCAGGTTGGCTTTGGTAATCTCAATGTAATAGCCAAATACTTGATTGTAACGAACCTTCAACGACTCAATTCCTGTTCGTGCGCGTTCCCTGCCTTCCAACGCGGCAATCCATTCTTTCCCTTCCTTGCTGGCTTTTCGAAGCTCATCGATGTCAGGGGCATAGCCCTCCTTAATGATATTGCCGTCGCGTAGGGAAAGCGGGGCATCGGGGCGGATTGCTCGTTCAATCAGATCGTACAGATCCTCAGCGGGATCCCATGTTCCCAAGGATTCAACCAATAGTCGGCTGTGAAGTGATGTCAGTTGGGCGGAGATCTCAGGTAGGGCGGCGAGCGACTGTTTCAAAGCCAGCAATTCACGCGGGTTCGCTAACCCAAGTGTGATACGCGTGCCCAACCGTGCAATGTCCTGAACCTCCCGCAACGCTCGGCGCAAGGAGGTTCGTACGAACAAGGACTCCTTGAGTTCCTCGACGGCATCAAGACGTGCTCGGATGAGCTCACAACGTAACAGAGGCCTAACCAACCACTGACGCAACAGCCGACAACCCATTGCGGTGACCGTGTGGTCCAACACGGACAACAGCGTTAAGGAACCCGTTGTATCTGTCTGTTCTTTGGCAAACAAGGGTTTCAGAAGTTCAAGATTTCGAATGGTCGTCCCATCGAGATGCATGACTTCGTCGTTCCCCCGAACGGATAATCGGCGGATGTGGTCCAATCGTACGGTGGGATGGGTCTCACGGAAATAGTCCAGCACCGCACCGGCTGCACCGAGGGCGGCTGGGAGTTCCTGACAGCCAAAACTTTCAAGCGAGGTGCAACGGAAATGATTCGTCAAGATGTGCATCGCACGTTGTGGCTCAAATGGAGCCGCCGGGCGTTCGCACAAGCGCGGACCGGCGATCTGCCTGACCCATCGCAAGCTCAGGCTATCGAGGCCTGTTGGGAAGATCAGCTCTCGGGGATCGAGCCGAGACAATTCATTCAGAACCTGGCTCACCGCCTGTGAGCCGTGAAACTCCATCAACCAGAACTCCCCGGTCGACACTTCGAGGCTGGCAAGTCCAATCCGCTCAGCGAAATCAGTATCGGGACGAACGGCGAGGGCGGCCAGATAGTTGAGTTCTCCCGGAACCAGGAACTCGGTGTCCACCAGCGTACCAGGTGTGTACAGCCGGACGACCTCGCGCCTTACCAGACCTTTGGCAGACTTCGGGTCTTCCACTTGTTCACATAAGGCAACCAAGCGACCGGCGCTGAGCAATTTTGCAATGTAACCCGTGGCCGAATGGTAGGGGACACCGCACAGTGGGATTGGATGAGGGCTGTTCTTGTCTCGGGAGGTCAATGCGATGGAAAGGAGCCGGGAGGCTTCCAGCGCGTCTTCATAAAACATCTCGTAAAAATCCCCGACACGGAAAAACAAAATCGCGTCAGGGTACCCCTGCTTGATGTCCCGAAACTGACGCATGAGAGGGCTGAGCGTTGTCTCACTCATCGGCGAAATGTCTCGCGGGTTCCAAGTCTGTGGGGGCGGGGGTTCGTCCGGACACTTTCTCAAGCGATTGTCGAAGGCGTTCTAAGTCCACCTCCGCTTGTTGCAGTGCCTTGGTCTTTCGGCGTAGCTGAATACGGCTGCGCACCCAAGGAGGGCAGAGTAGGATGGCGGAAACCAGGAGCCCCACGGCAAACCCGGCCATAACGGGTTTATAAATCGGGGTGGAGGCCTCAAGTAAGCCGAAGAAATACCGCAGCGTGACTTCCTGCTCCTGGTTTTGCAGGACAAACGCCAGGGAAAGGAGCAAGAGGATGCCGACGAGAATCAGGCGTGTCATCGAAGTGATGCCTTTCTCTTTCCACGAGGTCCTGGACGTGGCGGTTGACCGTGTTTTTGCACCGACGGCACGGCCCTTCTGATGCGTGCCAACAGCGAACGGGCGCGTGTCCCCTGTGCCGTAAACTGAACCGATCGAGTGCTGAAGGTTCTGTGACTCAACCGCACTTCGAGTCGGTCGGACGGGAGTAGGGTTGGAAATCGGTCGGCCCACTCAATGGCCATCACCGCGTCGTCGGTAAAGGCTTCAGCAAGGCCAACGGCCTCGGCCTCTTCAGCACTCTTCAATCGATAGAGATCCATATGAGTCAACGGGAGTCGCCCCTGGTATCGATGCATCAACATGAATGTCGGACTGGTGACGACGCTGGGGGGCGCATTAAGACCAGAGACGATTCCATGGACTAACGCCGTCTTCCCAGCCCCCAGATCACCGATCAATGCAATCACATCTCCTTCGCGAAGGACCCGCCCGATGGCTTCTCCTATCAACTCCGTCTCACGTCGCGAGTTCAGGACAAGACCACGGGAGTTAGCTGGTCGGGCCATAGCGATGCCGTTCTACCAGACCGTTAGATGCCCGGGCGGACATGGTTCGAGGGGGCCGCAAGAATCTTGTTCAGCGCAGGGGGAATGTGCTCAAGCAGGTCCCCTGCGATCATGCCCATTTCCCCCTTCAGAGCGGCAGCCAGATCGCCGGCTGCTCCGTGCAGGTAGGTTGCCGCGCAGGCAGCTTCCCATGACGGCAAGCCTTGCGCCAGCAGACCCACGACCATCCCTGTCAGCACATCTCCGGTGCCGGCGGTTGCCATCCCAGGGTTACCGGTTGGACAGATCGCAACGGCACCATCCGGTCGGGCAATAACCGTTCGTGCTCCCTTCAGGATGACGAACAAACCACGCTCTCGGGCAAATCGAGTGGCGGTACCGATTCGATCACGATTAACTGTCTGAGGAGTGGCCTCAGCCTCCAACCGAGCCATTTCACCTGGATGGGGAGTGATGATCGGAGGTGTTTTGCATGAAGCGAGGATCGCGGTACGTCCAGTCAAGGCATTCAGCGCATCAGCATCAAGCACCGCTGGTCGGTCGAGTCGTGCGGTCAACGCCTGGACGAGTTCAACCGTCTCATGATGAGTTGATAATCCTGGGCCAATCGCCACCGCATCTCTGGTCGCCATGAAGGCGAGGAGACGGTCTAAGGCGGCGCGTGAAAACGTTTTGGCCTTCGTCTCCGGCATCGGGAGGGTCATGACTTCCAAGAGCTTGGCTTCCAAGGTATCGTTGACACTTGAAGGCGTCGCGACGGTGACGAGGCCGGCTCCTACGCGCAGCGCGGCTTGCGCAGCCAGCGCTGCCGCTCCGGTTTTTCCGATAGACCCTGCAATGATCCCGGCATGTCCGTATGTCCCCTTGTGACCTGATCGCTCACGGCGTGGGAAAAGTCCGTGAACCCACTGAGGTGTGAGTAAGGCCACTCGACTTTCTATGGCATCGACATAAGACGACGGTATTCCGATATCAACAAGGTTGATGTTCCCAGCCAAATCAATCCCTTGATTCTGGTACAGCCCGGCCTTGGGGAGGGCAAAGGTGACCGTGAGCGTGGCACGAACAGCCTGGCCAAACGCGGTTCCGGTATCTGCGTGAAGGCCAGAAGGCAAATCAACAGCCACGATGGGACGGTTGACCTCATTCATGCTCTCAATGATCTCGCCGTAGCGACCCGTGACAGCCGAAGACAATCCCGTTCCAAGCAGCGCGTCCACAAGCAGGTCGCTCTCTTGAAAAATCAATTGCGACACATCCTTGGACTTATAGGGGATGACAGAAGACTTGCCGGCGGTCTTCACAAACTGCTTATACATCAACGCAGCGTCTCGGCTTAATTCGGATAGGGGTGCCATCGTCAGGACACGGACATTGGCACGGCGTCGCCGAAGCAGCCGAGCCGCGACGAACCCGTCGCCGCCATTATTCCCTTTTCCGCAGACCACGGTAATCGTCTTCCCGCTGACGGTACCGATCCACTGTTCGATGCATGAGACCACGCCTGACCCCGCTCGCTCCATCAACGTGGTCGAAGGGATGCGGGCTTCACCGATGGTTCGGCGCTCAAGCTCCTGCATTTGTGCCGCAGTGATGATCTTGATCATGGCAAGCTGTCGGTCGCCAGCATGACGAAGGCTGGCAGGCGAGGACGTTCCCCTAGCCCAGCAACACCTTCATCTCTTTGACCGCTTGCACCAGCCCCACAAGGACCGCGCGCGCGATAATGCTATGACCGATGTTGTATTCCACGATTTCAGGAATATGCGTCAGCCGTTTGATATTACGGTAGTTCAGCCCATGTCCCGCGTTCACACCGATTCCGAGTTTATACGCGAGCTTCGCGGCGAGGCTAATGGCCTCGAATTCGGTGTCGGCTTCTTTCGATCGCGTGGCGTTGGCGTAGCGACCGGTGTGCAGCTCCACAAAATCCACTCCGATTTTATGGGCGGCTTTAATGTGGTTCAAGTCCGGCTCAATGAAGACGCATACCGGGATGCCGCCGTTGCGGAGCAAGTTCACAATGTTCTGAATGCGCTCTCGTTCACCCAGGACATCGAGTCCACCCTCCGTGGTGAGTTCCTGCCGTTTTTCAGGCACCAGAGTGACAAGATCCGGTTTGATATTGAGGGCGATCTTTGCGATGTCGACGTCCGTCGACATTTCAAGATCCAGCTTTGTCCGGGAGAGTTCGCGAAGAAGATGGAGGTCTCGATCTTGAATGTGACGGCGGTCTTCTCGAAGATGAACGACGAGACCATCAGCCCCTGCCAGTTCAACGAGAACGGCGGCCGCCAACGGATCAGGATCGGTTCCCCCACGAGCCTGTCTCAAGGTCGCCACATGGTCGATATTCACGCCGAGCCGAGCCATTCACCCTCCTTAACAACAGCGATGCGACTGGGTAAAATTAAAGACAAGAAACAGACGAGCGAGATACTCCCGATACTATTAGTAGCAGAAAGGGGGGAAAGGGGGCAAGAACGGCTTGGACAGAAAATCTTCTTCGGAGGATTCTCGTCTCCCAACGGGAAGTCTTTTAAAAACATGGGAAATTGACTGGACTAGACTGCTCCATTAGAATAGGCGCTTCGTAAACTTCCACGCTCGTTTGCCACGGTGCGTCGGGTGAGCATTCTTTCGTACGAACAGTCAAAGGAACTTCATGGGGTTGGGCGACGGGTTTTATCGGATCAAGCGATTGCCGCCGTATGTCTTCGCGCAGGTTCAAGCACTGAAGCTGGAAGCACGGCAACGGGGTGAAGACATCATCGATTTTGGTATGGGGAATCCCGATCAGCCTACCCCCACGCACATTATCGAGAAGATGATCGAAGCCGCACGTAAAGGGAAGAATCATCGCTACTCCGCATCGCGAGGGATCACCAAGCTTCGGCACGCCATTTGCGGGTGGTACAAACGAAACTATAATGTCGATCTCGACCCGGAGACGGAAGCGATCGTCACGATCGGATCAAAAGAAGGCCTCGCGCACCTCGCTCTGGCCATCATCGGTCCCGGCGACGTGGTCATGACTCCCACGCCGACCTATCCTATTCATATGTACAGCTTCATCATTGCCGGCGGTGAAGTTTGCGGCATAGAGCTTCGCCAGGACAGCGATTTCTTTGAAGATCTCACTCGCGTCTATCGGCAAACTTTCCCGCGACCCAAGATCCTGGTCATCAATTTTCCGCACAACCCCACGACGGCGGTGGCTGATCTTGGATTTTTCAAGAAGATCGTGGCGTTTGCCAAGGAACACAATGTCATCGTCATCCATGACCTCGCCTATGCCGATCTGGTCTTTGACGGGTATAAGGCCCCAAGTTTTCTCCAGGTTCCAGGAGCGAAAGATTGTGGGGTGGAGTTTTATACCCTATCGAAAGCCTACAACATGCCGGGTTGGCGCGTCGGCTTCTGTGTCGGTAATCGAGAAGTCGTCGGTGCATTGGCGAAGATCAAGAGCTATCTCGATTACGGTATTTTCCAACCACTTCAAATTGCCAGCGTGATCGCACTGAACGGCCCACAGGATTGTGTCAAAGAAACTGTGCATCGATATCAGAAACGTCGTGATGTGCTGGTGGGCGGGCTGAACCGAATCGGGTGGCAAGTCGCGAAGCCGTTGGCGACGATGTTCGTATGGGCACGCATTCCATTGCCGTATCGCCACATGGGGTCGTTGGAGTTTTCGAAACTTCTCCTCAAAGAAGCCAAAGTCGCAGTTTCGCCGGGGATCGGATTCGGTGAAGGGGGCGATGAGTACGTGCGATTTGGACTCGTCGAGAACGAACATCGTACGCGACAAGCGGTGCGCGGGATCCGCAAAACCCTCAAGCTTGAGGGAGGTGAGGAATGAAGTCCCAGATCGGAGTGGGGATCATCGGGTTTGGGACCGTCGGCACCGGGGTTGCCAAGACACTGCTCAACAATGCCGATCTCATCCGCCGCCGAGTCGGCGTGCCGATCGAATTGGTTCGCGTGGCAGACCTGGACATTGTCAAGGACCGTGGGGTGACGGTGGCTCCAGGGGTCCTCACGACCGATGCGAAGCAAGTCCTGGCGGATCCCGATATCGATATCGTGATCGAACTGATCGGCGGGTACGACACAGCGAAGCGGATCATATTGGAAGCCATCGCCGCCGGAAAGCATGTGGTCACGGCGAACAAGGCGCTCTTAGCGTTGCACGGGGAAGAAATCTTTGCTGCTGCAACCCGGAAGGGTGTGGAGTTGGGGTTCGAGGCCAGCGTGGGTGGTGGAATCCCCGTGCTTCGAGCGTTGACGGAAGGGCTCGCAGGCAATACCATCGAGTCCGTTTACGGGATCATCAATGGGACATCCAACTATATCTTGTCGAGAATGACCCAAGAAGGGCACGACTTTCAGGCGGTGCTCACGGACGCCCAGCAGGCGGGCTATGCGGAAGCGGATCCGACGTTTGATGTCGCCGGAGTCGACTCTGCGCACAAACTCGCCATTCTCGTGAGTCTTGCCTATGGTACTCCCGTCAACTTCAAGGACATTTATACGGAAGGGATCACGAACATCACGCCGACCGATATCGCATACGCCAAACAGTTCGGCTGCACGATTAAGTTGCTGGGCATCGCGAAGTATGTGAACGGAGAAATCGAAGCGCGGGTGCATCCCACAATGCTTCCGTCCACCTCTCCCATTGCACAAGTTGAAGATGTGTACAATGCCATCCAACTCGTCGGCGATGCCGTCGGCGATGTCGTCCTTTATGGGCGTGGGGCCGGATCCATGCCGACCGGGAGCGCGGTGGTCAGCGACGTGATTGCCACCGGACGCAATATTCTCAAAGGTGCGATCGGCCGGGTGCCGGTTGCCTCGTTTCAGCAAGACCATCGGCGACCGTTACGGCTTCGGGCCATGGAAGAGATTAGTTCACTCTACTATCTCCGGTTTACCGTGGTGGACCGGCCTGGAGTCTTGGCGCAGATTGCGGGTGAACTCGGGCGCTGCGGGATCAGCATCTCCTCGATGGTTCAACAGGGGCGTCGTGAGGGGCAGACCGTGCCGGTCGTCATTAAGACTCACATGGCCAAAGAACGTGACGTGCAAACCGCGCTTCGCGAAATCAACCGGCAAGCATTCGTGGCTGAACCGACGAGACTGATTCGGGTGGAAGGCAAAGATGAGTAACCGATGAATCGTTGGCGAGGGATCATAGAGGAGTACCGTAAGTTCCTCCCTGTTACCGAAAAGACACCCATCATTAGTTTGGGGGAGGGGAATACTCCGTTGATTCGGGCTGCGCGATTGGCGAAAGCCATTGCGCCGGGGATTGAACTCTATCTCAAGTTTGAGGGTGTCAATCCTACCGGTTCGTTTAAGGACCGTGGGATGACCTTTGCCATCTCGAAGGCCGTCGAGGCCGGCGCACGCGCCGTCATGTGCGCGTCGACGGGGAATACGTCAGCTTCCGCCGCCGCCTATGGAGCTCGAGCCGGATTGTCGGTGTACGTGTTGATTCCAGCCGGTAAGATCGCCATGGGCAAGTTGTCTCAAGCCATGATGCATCAGGCCACGGTCATTCAGATTGAAGGAAACTTTGATCAGGCCCTCACCCTCGTCAAAGACCTATCGGCCTCACTTCATATCGAACTCGTGAATTCCGTGAATCCGTACAGGATTGAAGGGCAGAAAACCGCGGCCTTTGAGGTCTGCGATCAGCTCGGCGATGCTCCTGCCTTCCACGTCTTGCCGGTGGGGAATGCAGGAAATATCACGGCGTATTGGAAAGGCTATACGGAGTATCGCGCCGCCAGTCAGATCACACGACTGCCTCGCATGATGGGATTTCAAGCGGCAGGTGCGGCTCCCATCGTATTGGGGAAGGTCGTTGAACAGCCACAAACCGTTGCGACCGCTATTCGGATCGGCAATCCAGCGAGTTGGTCCTCGGCCTTGAAAGCTGTGGAGGAGTCATCCGGCGCGATCGATATGGTGACAGACGACGAGATTCTTCAGGCCTATACGTTGGTCGCTGCCACGGAAGGAGTCTTTTGTGAGCCGGCTTCGGCTGCCTCGGTGGCTGGCGTGGCCAAACTCCATCGTACCAAGGCTCTACGGGAAGGTGACGCGGTGGTCTGTACTCTGACAGGACATGGGTTGAAGGATGCCGATACGGCTATCTCCGTGTCAAAACAACCACTCACTGTCAAGGCGACGCGAGAGGATGTCGTCAGACTATTGAACGTGTGAAAGGCGCGTAGATTCGATGAAATATGTGATCGTGCATGCTGGCGGGATGGCGGACCATCCACAAGCAGAACTCAATGGCCGAACCCCACTGCAAGCGGCAGCCACTCCCCATCTCGATCAGCTCGCTCAAATCGGAGAACTCGGGCAACTGATGATTCCAAACGAGGGGATTCGTCATGGAGGCGGATTGCTCGGTGCAGCGATCCTCGGCTATGACCCGAAGAAATACTATCAAGGTCCTGGGCCTCTGGAAGCCGCAAGTTTGGGCGTCTCGGTGACGGAACACGACGTGGTTTATCGCTGCACGATGGTCACCTTGCGTTCTGATGGTGGAAAGGGCGCGGAGATTAAGAAGTTGGGGCCGAATGTCATCATGGACGATGCGACAGCCGGTTTGATCGAGACCGAAGAGGCTCGTGAATTGCTTGAGGCGATCAATGAGCAACTCGGTTCCGAAACTATTCAGTTTTATCCGGGCGCCGGTCATCGCCATCTCATGGTCTGGGTCAATGGTAAGCCGCGAGCGCTCTGTCACGATCCGCAATCCGTCCTTGGTCGATCCATCGCGGATGCTTTGCCTACGGGGGACGGCGCGGACATCCTTCGCAAGCTCATGGATGCGGCGCATGTGATCATGCGCGATCATCCGGTCAACGATGAACGGATGGCCGAGGGGAAGAAAGCGGCAAATTGTGTCTGGCTGTGGGGTGAGGGACGAGCCGTCATGTGGCCGAGCCTGACCGAAAAGTACGACATCGCCGGGGCCATAGTGGCGACCAGCGATGTCTATCGCGGCGTCGGGATCTGCGCGGGACTTGCGGCAGTCGATACCGAACAACTCGCCGACGGAGATCTTCGCACCAGAGCCGCTGTGGCGCTCGCCGAATTCGCCAAGAAGGATTTTGTGTATGTTCACGCCAGACTGACGGATGAGATCATCCACGGCACCGATATCAAAGCGAAAGTGCACGGCGTCGAAGAGTTCGATCGTCATCTGGTTGGTCCGCTCGTTGAGGGGCTGGCCAAACAAGGACCCTTTCGGTTCATGGTCGTGTGCGAGCACGGACGAGGAGTCAATGGTCAACCCTTTTATGCGTTCGGCGAGGGAGCCAAGCAAGCTGGTGGATCAGCTGGTCGTCGCTTCACCGAGGTGGATGCTCAGGCCGCAGGGATGCCCGCCCGTGACGCGACGAAGTTCGTGAATAAGTTCTTCTCCAAAAGCTGACCATCGTGGCACTCATCGTTCAGAAATACGGCGGCACGTCGGTCGGAACGATCGAGCGTATCCGACGGGTGGCCGATCGTGTCGAGAAAACGCAGCGAGACGGCCATCAAGTCGTCGTCGTGCTCTCCGCGATGAGCGGTGAAACAGATCGCCTCATTAAACTCGCCCACGAAGTGACCGCGACTCCGGATGATCGGGAGATGGATATGCTGCTCTCCACCGGCGAGCGCGTCACCATTGCGTTGTTGGCGATGGAATTACGTGGCAGAGGTGTTGACGCACGCTCGTTTACAGGTCGACAGGTGGGTATCATGACCGACAGTGCCCATACCAAGGCACGGATCGCGCGCGTGACGTCCGGACGGCTTCGCGAGGCTCTGGATCAAGGAGTCGTGCCCGTGGTGGCGGGCTTTCAAGGTATCAACGAACGGTCCGATGTGACGACGCTGGGCCGAGGTGGGTCCGATCTTTCCGCCGTTGCGGTGGCGGCGGCGCTCAAAGCCGATCGCTGCATTATCTTTACCGATGTCGACGGGGTCTATACCGCCGACCCCAATATTGTCCCGGCAGCGAAACGCATCGACAAGATTTCCTATGAAGAGATGCTCGAAATGGCCAGTCTTGGCGCCAAAGTCCTGCAGACTCGATCGGTGGAATTCGCGGCCAAGTTCAATGTACCGGTCGAAGTGAATTCCAGCTTCAAAGAAGGAAAGGGAACGCTCGTGACAAAGGAAGATCCGGATATGGAAGCGGCGGCGGTTGCCGGAGTCACGGGTGACCGGAACCAGGCAAAGATCACGATCATCGGTGTCCCGGATAAGCCGGGCATTGCCGCCCGGATCTTCGGACCTGTGGCCGAGGCCAATATCAATGTCGATATGATCATTCAGAACATCAGCCAAGCAGCCCTGACGGATCTCTCCTTTACCGTCCCACGGGCGGATCTCAAAAAAGCCGTGCCTCTCATCCAAGGCGTGGCGAAGGACATCGAGGCCAAGTCAGTCTCCGTTACCGAAGCCATTGCAAAAGTTTCGCTCATCGGTGTCGGCATGCGGTCGCATTCCGGCGTAGCAGCCAAGATGTTCAACGTGTTGTCGCACGAGGGGGTCAACATCATGATGATCAGCACGTCGGAGATCAAAATCTCTTGCGTGATCGATGAGAAGTACCTCGAACTGGCCATGCGCTCGCTCCACTCGGCGTTCGGGCTGGATCAAGTTCAGTCCTGATACCAGCCGGAATAAGACTAGCACTCGACCACCATCACGTGGTTCGGCTTTCGTCGGACGCAGCTGCTTCACAATAAACCTGCCTCTTGTTGCCGGCTAAAGAAATCAGCAGGGCTTCTTTCGAGGAATTCTTGGACTGCCACATGATTTCTTCCTGAGATAATAGAAGTCTAGTCACGTCAGACCCTGGGAGGGGCATCGATCAGTACCATTAGGCTGGATGGATTCGAATCTCGCGACCCTGGTTGTGATGGTAAACGCGCGAGAGGTAATTGCAAACCCATAAGTAGGCAGTCGCCGGGTGATGGTCAGAACCGTACGGTCGCCAGACGCGAGTCGTAAACCCTGGTCAGCCCATTCAGAAATCGGTCGGGTGATGATGCACATCGCTTGGGCGTGACGTCTCGACAGAAGAGCCCTTCTCCTGATACCCTTTCCCGTCATGGCTAGAAATACCAAACAATCACGTACTTCCCGCGCTGCCCGTGAACAGGCTCCGGTTGCTGTTCAAAGTCCGTCCGCCGAGCAGGCGGCGAAATTAGAAATCTATGACACCACGCTGCGTGACGGCGCGCAGGCGGAGGATGTCAGTTTTTCAGCGGAAGACAAGGTTCTGATCGCGCAGAAGTTGGATAGTCTGGGCGTGCATTTTATTGAAGGTGGATGGCCCGGCGCGAATCCAAAAGACATTGAATTTTTCCGGATGATCAAGACGATTCCGCTGAAACATGCGGACGTCATCGCGTTCGGGTCGACAAGGAAAGCCAGCAATACGGTTCGCAAGGATCCGAATCTGCAGGCCTTACTCGGCGCGGACACCAAGATTATTACGCTCTTTGGGAAGACCTGGTCGTTTCATGTCACCGATGCGCTCGGTATCTCCCTCCACAAAAATCTTGAGTTGATCGGTGACTCCATCGGCTATCTCCGAGGGAAGGGACGCCGTGTCTTCTACGATGCAGAGCATTTCTTCGACGGCTATAAGACCAACCCGGACTATGCCTTGAAGACGATCAGGAAGGCGGTCGAGGCCGGTGCGGAGCGAGTGATTCTTTGTGATACCAACGGGGGCACGATGCCGTGGGAAATCCGTGAGATCTGCGGCGTGGTGCAGCAGGAGTGTGGGGTGCCGCTCGGTATCCACGCGCATAACGATTGTGAAATGGCCGTGGCGAACTCCCTTGTGGCGATCGAGATGGGTATTCAGCAGGTACAGGGGACGATCAATGGAATCGGGGAACGCTGTGGAAACGCCAACCTCTGCTCCATTATTCCGAATCTCGAGCTGAAAATGAAACGCCAGGCCCTGAGCAATACCCTGAGTCATCTCAAGGATGTATCCGGATTCGTCACGGAGATCGCCAATCTGATGCCTAATAAGCATCAGCCCTATGTCGGAGATTCCGCGTTCGCCCATAAAGGCGGAGTGCATATTCACGCGGTACTGAAGAACTCGGCGACCTATGAGCACATCGATCCGGCCCGCGTCGGCAATCGGCAGCGGATGTTGATCTCCGACTATGGCGGACGGAGCGGTCTGCTCGACAAAATCGAAGCCTACGGGATCATGCTTTCGAAAAACCACGCGAAGGTTGATGAGCTGATCCATACCTTGAAGGAACGAGAAAGCCAGGGTTATCAATTCGAAGGGGCCGAGGGCTCCTTTGAATTGCTGATGCGAAAGGCGATGGGAAGTCACACGTCATCATTTCGATTGCTGGGGTTTCGCGTGATCGTCGAGAAGAAACAGGAGGATGGATCCCTGCTTTCCGAAGCGACGGTGATGGTCAAGGTTGGGGATGCGGTTGAGCACACGGCGGCGGTTGGAGCGGGGCCGGTAAATGCGCTGGATCATGCGTTGCGCAAAGCCTTGGAAAAGTTCTATCCGCAGCTTCGAGAGGTGAAACTCCTCGACTATAAAGTCCGGGTGCTGGCAGCGAATCGGGGGACGGAATCAAAAGTGCGTGTCTTAATCGAGTCTGGCGACCACAAAGACACATGGGGAACGGTGGGGGTCTCTGAAAATATCATTGAAGCGACGTGGCAAGCTCTCGTCGATAGCATCGAATATAAGCTGCTGTCCAAAAACTAGAGTATTTTCGTAAGCATTCGCCAAATTTATTCTTGACAGGTGTCATAACCTCACGTAACTTAAGACAAACTTACCGCTATGAGGGGATGATTCTAGCGGGGCAGGCGGTGAGTGGTCGTCGTCATGTAGGGGGGATGGCATGAGAAAGGCGGATATCGCTGAGGAAATTTTTAAGCAGGTCGGGATTTCAAAAAATGAAGCGGCTGATATCGTCGAATTTGTGTTGAATCTCCTCAAGTCGGTACTGCAGAAGGGAGAATCGGTTAAAATCGCAGGGTTCGGCAATTTTGTCGTTCGGAGCAAAGGCGCCCGGAAGGGACGCAACCCACGGACCGGAGAAGAGATTGGGATTACCCCCCGGCGAGTCGTTACATTTCGTCCAAGCCAGGTATTCAAGAAGTACGTCAATTCGTAAGGCGACTTCACCCACATTGTCGACCGCACCGTGAGGCCGGTCATGGGAATTGAGCCCAGGCTGGGCAGCAAGGTTTTCTATAAGATCGGCGAGGTGAGTCGGCTGACAAGGCTTCCCTCGTACGTACTCCGTTTCTGGGAATCTCAATTTACTTTTTTAAAACCCAAGAAGAGTCGAGGCAATCAACGACTGTACGTTCAACGCGATATCGAAACCGTCTTGCAAATCAAGCGCATGCTGTATGAAGAAGGGCATACGCTGGAGGGCGTGAAACGGTATTGGGTCCGTCGTGGGAGGGCTGCTACCCGTCGGCTGAGGCCGAGGGAGATCGCCAAAAAGCTGAGAGGCGACCTGCAAGTCATTCTGAAGATCATCGATTCGCATTCATCATAAATCAAAAGAGACGGTGCATTTCACCGAAGACAATCACGAGAGAATCTGCGACAATCACCGGCTCAAGAGTCGAGAACATGTCGGGGCGTAGCGCAGCCCGGTAGCGCACTCGCTTGGGGTGCGAGTGGTCGTGGGTTCAAATCCCGCCGCCCCGACCAGTTTGCAGAGTCTTGAAGGGATGAGGGAAGAAAACGAATCTCTTAGTTCCGTCGAAGCTGCCTCGGGCAGCTTTTTTATTGTAGTCCTTCCATGCGTATCCTAGTGACGAACGACGACGGTATCCAGTCTCCAGGGATCACAGCCTTGGCACAAACACTGGCTGCCATTGGGGAAGTGTGGGTTGTGGCTCCGGATCGGGAGCGCACCGCCGTCGCTCACGCCGTGACCTTACACAAGCCATTGCGTGTTCACCGCGTGGCTCCCCGGACCTATTCCGTCAATGGGACCCCAGTGGATTGTGTGAATCTGGCCCTGCTCAAGGTCATGCCCAAACCTCCGGCCATCGTCGTGTCCGGCATCAACAAAGGTGTGAACCTTGGCGACGATGTCATGTACTCGGGGACGGTATCAGCGGCGATGGAAGGCACCATTCTTGGTGTACCGTCTCTTGCCGTTTCGCAGGAAGGGCAGGGGGTGTTTCGCTTCGATATGGGCGCGATCTACGCCGCTCGTGTTGCCAGACTTGTGATGGACCAAGGTCTTCCGGACGAAACTCTCTTGAACCTCAATATTCCAGATCGGGCTCAATCCAAGATTCGAGGAGTACGGATTACCTGTCTGAGCCGGCGACGATTCCACGATCCGATCATTGAAAAAATCGATCCCCATGGGCGTACGTATTACTGGATTGCCGGCAAGCGGGTTTCGTGGAGTCGCAGCAAGGATGCGGATCACGAGGCACTTGAGGACGGGTACGTGTCCGTTACACCGATCCACTTGGATATCACCAACCATGCAGTACTGGATCATTTCAGATCATGGGAACCCCTCATTGCACGAAGTGCCAACAAGGGGGCTGTCTCGCGCTCTATCCGCCGTCCGGCTAAGGCGGTGGGGAGATGATCGGAAGTTTGATTGAGTCGATTATTGGTGAACTGAGCCGATTCATCATCGCCTGCATTTCGAGGTTTGGGTATGGAGGGATTCTCTTCACGATGGCGGTTGAGAGTGCCTGCATCCCTCTCCCAAGCGAAATCATCATGCCGTTCTCTGGGTACCTCGTGATGACCGGGGAGTTTACGATGTGGGGTGTGACCCTGGCCGGCGCAGTCGGCAATGTGCTTGGCTCGATTATCGCCTACTATGTTGGAGTGTGGGGAGGACGGCCGTTTGCCGAACGCTTTGGCCCCTATTTCTTGGTCTCTCACCATGATCTCGATGTCGCCGATCGCTGGTTTGCCAAATACGGAGAGGCGGCCGTCTTTTTCGGCAGAATGCTCCCTGTGGTCCGCACCTTCATTTCCCTCCCGGCTGGCATCGCAAGGATGAATTTCCCACGATTCGTCATCTTCACCTTTGTCGGGGCCTTGCCGTGGTGCTATCTCTTGGCGTACATCGGGCTTCGGATGGGCGAACAATGGGAACATCTGCGGGATTATTTTCATCAATTTGACATCGTCATTGGGCTCGTCCTCGCTGTCGCGATCGGCTACTTCCTCTGGTCTCACTGGCCGAGACGGCGAACAAGTCCTGGGGCATAACTCTCATGCTCAAACTCTTCAATACCCTGACAGGCCGGCAAGAAGTATTCGAGCCGATAGAGCCGAACAAGGTCGGCATGTACGTCTGTGGCGTGACGGTCTATGACTATTGCCACATCGGTCATGCGCGCAGTGCCTTGGTCTTTGACGTCTTCCGTCGTTACCTGGAGTCTTGTGGTTATGCCGTAACTTTCGTGAAGAATTTCACGGATGTCGACGACAAGATCATTAAGAGGGCACAGGAACAGGGTGTCTCTTGTGACGCCGTTACGACCAAATACATTCGGGCGTATCACGAAGACATGGGTAAATTGGGAATTCGAGTTGCGACGGAAGAGCCAAAAGCGACGGAACATATTGCCGACATCATTCAGCTCACTGAGCGATTGGTCGCAAAAGGATTGGCGTATGTCGTGGACGGAGATGTGTATTTTGAAGTCGCGAAATATCCAGAATACGGACGACTGTCAAAACGGCGACTTGAGGACTTACAAGCCGGTGCGCGGGTAGACGTGGATGAGCGTAAACGTCATCCGATGGATTTTGCCTTGTGGAAGAGTAGTAAGCCTGGTGAACCGGCGTGGCAGAGTCCCTGGGGGCCGGGTCGTCCGGGCTGGCATATTGAATGTTCTGCCATGTCGATCCGTCATCTCGGTGAAACCTTCGATATTCATGGCGGTGGGATGGATCTCATTTTCCCACACCATGAGAACGAAATCGCCCAATCATGTGGCTCAACGGGAAAAGATTTCGCACGCTATTGGGTGCACAATGGCTTTGTGCAGGTCAACCAAGAGAAGATGTCGAAATCACTGGGAAACTTTTTCACGATTCGGGAGATTTTTGAAAAGTCCGAATGGTCTGAGGAAGTGACCGGTGAGATTCTCCGATACTTCCTTCTTTCGACTCACTACCACGGCCCGTTGGATTTTTCCGATCAAGCATTGAAAGAGGCCAAGAATGCCTTGAATGGGTTCTATGATCTCTTTGGGCGACTAGCTGAGCCGAGTGGAGAGACAGAGTCGGATCAAATTCTGAGCCAGGCTATCGATCGTTGTAGGGTGACATTCAAGGCTGCACTGGACGACGATCTCAATACGCCTGTGGCGATTGCCGCGTTACAGGGGCTACGAAGCGACGTAAATAAATTAACGGAAAAAGGTTTATCAAGCGAAGGCCGCAAGAAGGTCAGGCAGGAGTTCCACGTGCTCGGCAATGTTTTAGGACTCTTTCAATCGGACAAGTGGCAATTTGGTGGTCCGTTTGTGGCGCCGATTGGCCAAGCAAGGGAGACCGACGTGGCATTGTCGGTCGGTGTGAAACAGTCCGGACTAAGTGATAGCGAAATAGAAGATTTGTTGCGGGAGAGAAACGAGGCACGCGGGAAGAAACACTTCAAGCGGGCTGATGAAATTCGGCACTCGCTGGCCGCTCACGGTATCATCATCGAGGACAAGCCCGATGGCACCAGCCGCTGGAAGCGCTAGTCCTGAAGAGCTGCTGTATGGGCTCCATGCGGTACGCGAAGCGCTGAAGGCTGGAAACAGACAGCTCCAGCGGATCCTGGTTCTTCGGATCGACAAACAGTTCACAGATCTTGTCCACTTAGCCCGATCTCGCCGGGTCCCGGTTCATATCCAGCCCCTTGCGTCGCTCGACCGGCTCGTTCCCAATGGCAAGCACCAAGGCATTGTCGCTTTTACTGCGGCAAAATCCTATCAGACTCAAGAGGAGATTTTGGATCGTGCGGCTCAGCGCCAGGAGCCTCCCTTACTGGTGGTCCTCGATGGGGTCGAAGACCCGCACAATCTCGGGGCTATTCTTCGGACGGCGGAGGGGGCTGGAGCGCATGGCGTCTTTATCCCGGAACGAAGGGCTGCGGGACTGACCTCCGTGGTTGCAAAGGCTTCGGCCGGCGCCATTGACCATATCCCGGTAGCGCGTGTGACCAACCTGAGCAGACTGCTGGACTCGCTGAAGACAGCCGGCGTATGGATCTATGGCGTGACACCGTCAGCTCAAAAAATATATACGGACATTGACTATCGAGGACCAGTCGGATTCGTACTTGGGGCCGAGGGGACTGGAATTCGATCAGGCGTGATCCAGCACTGTGACGAGTGCGTGCGTATCCCACTCCGGGGCAAGGTCCAATCCCTCAATGTGTCAGCTTCTGCGGCGATCGTCTTGTACGAGGTACTGCGACAACGGGAGCAGATCAACCACGCGGTAGGCCGTTCAACGGACTCGGAGCGCACCCCCCTGGATAGCCGTCTTTAGCAGTTGGGCCGTATTCGACACGCGCATCTTCTTCATCATGTTGGCACGGTGGGCTTCGACTGTTTTGACACTGATCTTCAAGCGCTGACCGATTTCTTTATTCTTGAACCCGGCCCAAATCAGCTCAAGAATCTCCTGCTCTCGTGAGGTCAGGGATTCCGGACGGCGGGGACGTGGTGGAGGTTGAAGATCAGCAAGCGATTTCCGAGGACGAGTCTTTGCAGCTGTCTTAGCCATGATGTTGAGTTCTCCTTTGATCGTACGCAGTTTCAGGTATACTCGATTTCATTCGAGTTCAGACGGCGGCAATTATGGGACGTCGCTCGAAAAAAGTAAAGAACGGCAATTCGGCCCTAGTGGGGTTGCTAGGTAGGGAAAGAACTCTGAGCAATTATGCATGATAACCACGACCTGTTGCTGCTGCTGTTGAGTGGTTTCTTTGGGGCCGTCGTCGGTAGTTTTCTCAATGTCTGTATTTATCGATTGCCGAGGCGAGAATCAGTGGCCTGGCCAGGGTCGCATTGTCCCACCTGCTCTCATGCCATTGCGTGGTACGACAATATTCCGATCCTGAGTTATGTGGCATTGACCGGACGGTGCCGACAGTGCGGGGTGCGCATTCCGTTACAATACCCGGCGGTGGAAATACTGAACGGTCTTGGTTATGTGGGTATCCTATGGTTTTTTGGACTCACCTGGACTACGGTGGTCTATTGGGGGCTTTATTCCGCGCTGCTCGTAGTCGCAGGAACCGACCTCTCCCATAAAATCATCCCGAACACGATTACATTCCCGGGAATTGTGCTCGGCCTGATCAGTGCAGGTACGATCTTACCGCTTGGACTTGTCAACGGCATCATCGGGTTGCTCGTCGGTGGGGGGATTCTCTGGCTGCTTGCTTGGGCCAGCCCATACCTTTTTGGTAAAGAGGGAATGGGTGGGGGAGATATCAAGCTGCTCGCAATGATCGGAGCGTTTTTGGGGTGGAAACCGGCCGTCATGACCATCATGCTGGGGTCATTTCTGGGATCGGTCGTCGGGGTGACCCTCATCGCTTCAAAGGTAATTAAGAGGGAAGACTATATCCCCTTTGGGCCGTTTCTTGTTTGTGGTGCGCTGGTTTCTCTCTTCTTTGGTCAGTCACTCCTTGACTGGTACCAGAGCCTATTGGCAGGATAATGGCTCTGCTGGCCGATTCCAAGCGATTCAACTGTATCTTTTCTGTTGAGAACTGTATCTCTTTGGTTTGGTGCTTCGCATTCTTCCGGTGACTCCCTCGCAGACGTGATTCTCTGCAGCCTCACTCTCCAGAAGTGCAGGTTTCTCTCACTATTTCAGTAGCTTGCACTAGTCAAATTTATGCCGTCCTTGTCAAGAACACGACTCACGCCGGACTGATTTCGGAGCGGCACGAGTCTTGAGATACCGCCACATCAGTCGATCGGATAGAGAGCTGGAGAGGAAGACATGACGCAAGAAGGGAAGACGGTAACGGAACTCCTGGTCGTGGTCAGCATAGTCGCTATCGTGGCGGGTATGGCGCTGCCCAACTTTATGAGCCTCAATTCCCGCACACAGATTCGCTGTGTTGCTGAGGAGATCGCTTCTGAACTTCGTCTAGCCAAGCAGTTAGCCCTTACTCACCAAGATCGTGTGCGGGTTCTCATCGATCCGGACCAGCGCGAGCTTGTCACACAGTTTGTCCAGAGTGGGCTCACACATCACGTCTATCGTTACAGCGACAAGCAACTCGTCATCGAAGAGCCGAGTGCAGGACCGGAGATCCTTTTTCATTCAAGCGGACGGTCTGCCACGGCGACGACGATTCACCTCCATGGCCAAGCGGGTCCGAGTCAAAAACTTACCGTGAGTATCACAGGTCGGGTATCCATCCTATGAAACAGACGCTGAATAGTCGTGGCATCAGCTTGGTCGAGGTCATGGTGGCGATGATGATTTCCGGCATCGCCCTGATGGGGACGTTGGGCGCGGTGGAGATCTCTTCCAGATACGCTCAGCAGAGTGTGATGAACAGTCATGCATTAGAGTTGGTACAGGGGAGGCTGGAAGTGAAGCGCTCTGTTCGATGGTCGTTGCTGCTGGAAGACGATCTTGATCGAGACGGTATTTCCGAAACCCATATGACTGATGACGGCACAGGCTTCGACGTCGCACCGGGCGATGGCATCTATACCGCTATGTACGAGCGGGATGGAATCACTCTGGTCTGGACGATCGAAACGGATCGCGTCGGACCATTGAATGCAACCGGAATGGTCAGGATTCAGGCTGTGGCATCCTATCTGGGGCGGAACAGGGAGAAGCGGGAGGTTCAGATGGCGACGATGCGGGCGAATCCCAGCTATGTGGGGCAACGATGAGTCGCGGCAAGTCCATTCCACATCCAGGCTGGCGGCAACCAGTGTACGAAACGCTGTTTGGCCAGTCTGGGTTCACCATGATTGAGCTGATACTCAGTCTCGCTATCGGTGTAACAGTGTTGGCTGCCACCTTGGACATCTTCACCGTGGCGAAAACCCAGGCAGACAAACAGTTCAGATCAATAAGACAACAGCAAGATATGCGACTAGGTCTGGAAGTCTTCGAGCAGGAGGTTCGGCTTGCGACCGCCGAATCGATCCAGATTGCGGATTCGGATCGGATTCTGTTCCATGCGAATCTCGGCGCACTTCGGACCAATACGACCGGTACCCTTCTCCCGGGGCAGTCTGTGATTGCCGTGCAGGATGGCAGTGGATGGGGGGTAGGAAAGACCATCATGATTTGTGGTCTGTCAAATTGTGAATCACATCGGCTCGCGCGGGCGGGGCAACGGAATCAATTGACATTGCTTGAACCGATTGGAGCAACCTTCTCTGCGGGAGCGGCTGTGGAAGTTCGCAATCGGGTCCTGTACTACGCCAAGCGGGATGAGAACGGAATCATGCACCTTATGCGCATGGTCGATGGAGGGGCAAGTGTGATGATCGGGCATCTTATGGATATTCGGCTGGCGTATTGGGACGAGATGGGGAAAAGCACGAACGCGATTTCCCACGTGAAGCGGATCGTATTAGAAATTCATTCTGATCAACCCCGGAGCCGGATGCTGCGGGATGTTTCTATTCAATCATAAGCAAGGAAGAACACCATGTCCCACGGAATTCTCACAGGAAAACAACAAGGAATTGCACTTCTCGGAGCGATGGTCATCGTTCTGCTGGTATCGCTCTTGGCGTCAACCCTCTTCAACCTCTCCGGCCAGGAGGTCGTCAGTGCTCGTGCCGGAAATCAGGGGGCCGTCGCTCAGCAGCTTGCCGATGCGGCAGCCGAACTGACAGTGGCATGGTTTCATGACCCACAGTCAACCGCAAGTCATCCGCAGCTCAGTCTACTTCGAGAAAAGCGACAGCATGATGGTGAAGGAGGACCGTCTTTCTTTGATCTTAATGGGCGTTCGCAGTTTGCCGGTACAAGCGAACAGCCAGATGTTGCGCTCCTTGCAGAGAATCCTGCGGATGAAAGACTCTTGAACGATCCGGAAGTCGGCATCTTCCGTGCGATGCGTCATTTAGGACATGTCGAAGCGGTCAAGGTCTATGCACCATCGAATCCGGGTTTATTGTGTACTGTTGATGCCACGATCGCCACAGGTACAACTCTATCGGTCAAGCAGTCCGTTTTACTACAGCTGGGCGCATTGAACCTTCGCCCGCTGAAGGCTGCGGTGCAAGTGACACGACATCTGGGGGAATTCCGGCAAGGAAGTGAATCAGCGGTCAGAGTTCATTGGGGAAATTTGCGAGTGGGGGAAACTCTCGTCCTCAGTCATGAGAACGATATTCCGACCAAGAGTGTGATGGCAACGGTAACGGGGCAGAGCTATGACGAGACGGCACAGCGAGAAGATCGCTGGATGGAAGCATGGGTTGGGGGGCAGGTTCTGGTGACTCAACCGGATCCAGAGCAGGCACCGGGTCTTCCATCAAATATTCACGAAAGGCAATCGCCGATTCCAGGGGTGCGGCTGGATCAATGGACCTACGAAGAGCTGAAACTCATGGCTAAGCGATTCGGGCGTTACTTCGCGATTGACCGAGAGGGACTCTTATATCCACAAGGTGTAGTAGAAGCGGGTCGAGGACTTTCTCCAGATGAGGTATTGAGGTCTCAAGTACCGGGTGATCAACAGGGGTTACTCTTCATCGATACGCTGGACCAACTGCCACCACGCGTGGACAACCTCGGAGTTCTACGTTTGCAGGCCTCCTATCTCGAAGCCACGGTCGTCATGCAGGGTCATGTTCACCTCAATCCGCGTGGATCTGGAGCCACCCTCACGGCACTTAGCCCGCCCAGAACCGATCTCAATGATACCCTGGTTCGGATGCCCGTTCAGCTCTCAGGCATTCAGCTCAACGGAGTGCTGTATGCCGCCGGCAATATCACGGTGACAGGAAAAACAAAAATGTATGGGGCAGTAGTCAGTAATGGGACGATTACGGGAATAGATTCACGTGATGTTCTCGAAGTTTGGTACGACCATGATATGGGACAAGGGTGGTTCCGAGGCCTGCCGGTCGTCCATCGTGCTCCTGGAACATGGGTCGCCAAATATTGAACTGCGAAGGGGGTGCTCAGTACATACGCACGAATCCAAAAACCCATTCTAGTTGTCGAGACACAAGGAAGAGCCACAATGATTGCACAAGCCGCTGGGGCACAGAACAAACGAGAAGTCTTATCCATTGCGACACTGAAGAAGCCTCCGATGAACAAGGCACCTCGAAAAAAGACCATAGAACGGAGTCTCCTGGATTGCATTGCCTATCGTGGGCTGGTAAGCCCGGTCGAATTGGATTCGGCGGTGGAAGAATCCCTCTCTCGAGAAGTCGATCTAGAGACTGTTCTGATAGACAAATATCGTGTCCCTAAACCTGTGCTCGGGTCAGCATTGAGCGAGTTTTATCAATGTCCCTACGTTCCGTACGACGAACGGACCATTCTTGATCCGGAGCTCTTAAAAAACCTCAGCTTCGATTACCTCAGAAGAAACGCTTGGATTCCCATGAAGCGGCAGGGCCCGGTGCTCGACATCGTCACCAATGATCCTCACGATCTCGAAAAAGGCTTCGATATTCGCCGCGCATTTCCAGGGACAACGATTCGCTTTGCAGTTGGGCTTCGGCGGGACATCGAACAATATTTACTTGTAGCAACAGGTCAAGCGACTGGCGGCTCGATCACGGATATCCTTGGAGAACTGGTCGATGAAGCCCGGAGCGAACAAAACGCCGAAGCAGAACGAAGAGAGATCGATGAAAATGATTCAGCCATCGTGCGCCTGGCAAACCAGATTATCGCTGAGGCATATCGTTTAGCGGCCTCGGACGTCCACATCGAACCCTATTCGGACCGTAAAGAAACCGCGGTACGGTTCCGCGTCGATGGGACCTGCTTCACCTATATGAAGATTCCGGCAGCCTATCGGCGAGCCATTGTCTCGCGGTTGAAGATTATGGCTAATTTGGATATCGCCGAGCGGCGGAAGCCTCAAGATGGAAAGATTCAGTACAAGTTAGCGAAGGACCGTGAAATTGAATTGCGGGTGGCGACGCTGCCGACGGCGGGGAACAATGAAGATGTCGTGCTACGGCTCTTGACCGCCAAGGAAACCATGCCGTTGGAAGCGATGGATTTTTCCCCTGGTGTGTTGCAGACCGTGAAGGAGCTTTCTGAACATCCCTATGGCATTTTTCTGTGTGTGGGGCCGACTGGATCAGGGAAGACCACTACGCTTCATGCCGTGATGAAACACATCAACACAGATGAACGGAAAATTTGGACGGCGGAAGATCCCATCGAGGTAACACAGGAAGGGTTGCGGCAAGTACAAGTGCATTCAAAGATCGGGTTTACCTTTGCCTCGGCGATGCGCGCATTCCTACGTGCTGATCCAGATGTCATCATGATCGGAGAGATGCGCGACAAGGAAACCGCGGACATTGCGATTGAAGCGTCACTCACCGGTCATCTCGTGATGAGCACGTTGCATACCAATAGTGCGGTAGAAACTGTGACGCGATTGCTTGACATGGGCTGTGATTCGTTTAACTTTTCTGATGCGATGTTGGGCATTCTCGCCATGCGGCTCTGTAAACGGACCTGTTCCCAATGCAAAGAAGAGTACCATCCGACACAGCAGGAGTTTGACGAGCTGGTGCAGGGATACGGGATGAGACATTGGGAAAGGCTGGGAGTCACTTACACTGAGGATCTCAGGCTTAGTCGTGGGAAAGGGTGCGAAGCCTGCAATCAAACCGGATTTAAGGGGCGGGTAGCACTGCATGAACTCCTGGTCGGCTCAGAAGAGATCAAGAATCTCATTCAAATCCGGGCGCGCACAGCAGAAATTCTCACGGTCGCCATGCGGGATGGGATGGTCACCCTTCTGCAAGATGGTATTCAGAAAGTACTCAAGGGACTGACGACGTATCGACAAGTCCGGGCCGTGGCAGTTAAGTAGCGGCAGCCTGCACCCTTGGCTAGGGAGTGTGCTCAAGTACGAAGCCAAATGAGCCTGACTGGTTCAGCATCTCTGGCGAGATCCGGATAAACTCGAATCCACATCGCTGCTCAGAAACCCACCGAACTCCCGCAAGTTCACTTTCGACGGGCGTGTTGCTGTCCAGTAAATCGATCCACAGCGCAAGATAGGACGAGACCGATGGCGGTTGTACCGTCATCACGGCGCAGCCTTGTGCAGAGAGATTCAGAATCGGTCCTTACAATTTGTAAGCGTGATTGCCAAGTGTGCATAGAAGTTGGATGGCAAACCGCCGAAGCTCTCGGTTGTTTCAAGACATCATGGATCGTTCCATATGAACCATATAACGAGTAGGTATTCCCTTATGATCGTAATAGGTACAGGCGTCGTGGTCCTGGTGCCACTCCACAAAATCCTCAAATCTGCGTGTGCGAAACCGTACAACATGTCAGCCGAAAATTGTTGCTCCTGAGCACGAAAAACGACCAAGGCAATGGGCTCTCAATAGAAAGAGAACACCATCAATTCAAGAGGTTAAGTGTCGGCAGTAGGTTGTTTGGAACGGCATGCCCCTTGCTTTGTCTTTGCGCGTAACGGGGTGTCTCTTTAAGGGCAATTTAAATATGACTGGTGGTCAGTTGCGCGATGCTAAAGGGTTTACCCTGATTGAGATGGCGGTTGTCGGTGCCATCGTAGGCATCACGACCATGATTGCGGTTCCATCTTTTACGCAGTGGAAGGCAAGGTATCAGATGAAGCAGGCTGCAACGGAGTTGGTAGGAAATTTGAACCTGGCCCGTGCGGCAGCGATGAGCCGAGGAGTCGGTATTACGGTTACCACGGCGGTGATGAGCGGGAGAGCCACGGTGACGTTCGGTGGCGTATTCCCACCGGTCACCCTCAACGAGGGAGTCGCCAATATTTCAGCGGCGAACTTTGGGTTCAATATGTTTGGGCTACGGTCTGGTGGTGGTTCGACCGACACACTGATTACCTTAACTCCCACACAAGGGACAATGTATTCGGTTGCGGTGACTCCTTCAGGAAAAGTCGATTGGTGTCCCAAGGCAACCTGCCCATAACGTGACAACTCAGGAAACTTCCCGTATGAACTATCCGCGAACGATTGGAAATGACGGCGGCTTTACCCTGATTGAAGCGGTCATGGCCGGAGCCGTCCTGGCCATCACCATGCTGGGGCTTGCCGGTTTTCAAGGAGCATCATTTGCGAAGAACGCCCAGTCAAAAGACAGCACGGTGGTGACGAATTTCGGCGTTGAAATGCTGGAGCGCATACAGAGTAATCGTCAACGGGTATTGGACTACCATAACATTGATACAACTGCCGCAACGCCTTGTCCGCAAACTGGAGCTCAGCGACAAGCGCTTGCGGATTGCCAGCAGTGGCGAGCCGCTCTGACAGCCTCCAACATAAGCGGTGTGCGAGGAACCGTAACGGCTATCCTGGGCGATCCTGCCCCGACGTTGGGTGTGCCGAGCCTGAATCGTACCAATGTCGTCATCACGGTAACGTGGAATACGTCAGCCGGGAGCGGGACATCACTGCAGTCCAAGACCATGACCTTTCGGACGGTGGTCGCTCCAGAATGACGGTGCGGGAGATTTTCTATAGATGAAAATTGATCGAGCCACCAGGTGCCCCTTAAGTTATGAAGCCGGCATGACGTTGATTGAGTTGATGATTGCCGCCGCCGTAGGACTTGGCGTCATTGGTGCAGCCCTATCCATGCTGGTCATGAGCCAGAAAGCCACCACGGTCAACGAGCAGGTGGTTGAGACTCAGCAGAATGTCAGAGTGGCGATGGAGATGCTGGCTCGTGACATGCGGCTGGCCAGCTATAACTATGTGGGGAATGTGCCAGGCGCGCCGACTGTCGGGACATGCAGCGTGACCAATGGAGCCTTTTCCCGTCCGGTCGGTCTTCGTCCCAGGGATCAGAATCCTACAGGTGCTGATACTGGTCCTGATAGTATTTCGATGGTCGTGCCGCTCCTCACTGATGTCGTTACACCCTGGGTTCTCTCAGCCAATGTCGGAGGAACAGGAATTGATCCAGTCCCGTTCAACGCACTCCCTATTGCCGCGGCGGTTATCACCGATATGGTTAGTCAAGGGTTAGTTGCCGGGTCTGTGGTCTCCATCGGTGGAAGTGTGGTGAGGGCCGTTGGTACAGTCAGCGCAACTTCTCTCACGCTCTCCAGTAGCATCGACGGGAAGTTTCCTGCCGGGACGCCAGTCTATTTACTTCAATGCGTGACGTACGCGGTTGGAACCACAACGGCTATATGCGGAACGGGGAGCACGGCATGCCTAACCAGAAATGGAGTACCTCTGGTCGATGGAATCGAGGACCTTCAATTCTCGTACGGCTGCGATGGCTGCAGTACTGCCGCACCGAATCCACTGTCGCCTGATGGTGTGCTCGACGAAATAGATGGTGTCAATACGACAAGCGTGCCATCGATTAATGACTTTGTGACCAACAGTGCCTGGAATGTGCCGCCGATGTCGCCTGAGATGATCAAACAAGTCCAGATCAGTGTGGTAGGCAGGCAAATGACGCCGGACCAAGGATTTAGCGAACGCTATACGTCGGGAGTCAATACGAGCGGACCGGTAATCATGAGCGATCACAACCCTTCAGCCGATACCGGATATGATGCGTCGGCCTATTCGAAGTTGAGACGTCGGGTTGTGACCAGAGTGATTCAGCCAAGGAACATGTGAGGGCATGCACGATGGGAGTCAGGGAGGAAGCAGGAGTGCGGCTAGCCAATCAAGACAGAAAGGGGGAGCGAGGGGTCGCATTGCTGACCGTCATGATCATTATGCTCTTGATGGTGGTATTGGCGATCTCCGCGATTACCGTCACTGGGTTGGAGACCAGGATGTCCGGATTCGTCAGTACCAAGGAAGCGATGTCGACTGCCGCGGAATCTTGCGAGGGGACTGCGGTGAACATTATTCAGCAAACGTTGTATTACTCAGAAATACAGCCTCAGTTTCTCAGCACCGCGACTCCCTCGGGACCGATTCCAGCATCCAATAGCGCCATCCTCTACAGCGAGATTTCGGGTCAGCCACTCCCTCCTCCCGCAGCGGCGAACACAATCGGAGAAAACTATGGGGACAATGCCGACTCTGTGCCGAATCTGACCATCACGAGTATTCCAGGATTAACAGTCAACGGGGATATTGATCGATTGTTCAAGCGTCGCAAAGAAGGTGCGGGAGAGCTCAAAGAGATTGTCTATCGCATCACCTGTATCGCTTCCAACACAGCTGCGGGGACGAAGAGCACAGTCACGTCCGTGTACAGCTGCACCGTCGGCGAAACCTGCATGAAAAAGATCGGAGCTTCCTAGGAGGTGGGCTGATGAACAGGGCAAGACTGCTCAGAGGTTACGCGATCGTAGCGTTCATTCTGGGGATTTATTTACCCCTCGTCACGCCCTCTGTGAGGGGCGAGATGTTACCCGCGATGAAGCTGGCAACCTACAAGGTGGGAACGGTTGATGCCATTTATACGTCATCGATCAGAATTAGCGGGACGGATTACCGAGTCCAGTCTGACGCAAAGATCATGAATCACAAGGAGAATGAGATCACCTTGGAGGAAGTGTTCTTGCGGTCCGAGGCGAAGTTTCATCTCAATAAGATGGGCGAGATCGATCTGATGGTTGTCATGAGACCTCAATAGAGGCAAGGAGTGCGATGTGAGTTGCGAACAGAGTTCTCATCAACCTTGCATCTGCAACAATGACACAAGGTGTGCGGCCGAGTGGTAGGAGGACGACATGACGGAACGATGGACCATGAAGACGTTTGCGACCATGATATTCGTCGTCATCGGAGCCTGGTTCGTGCCGAACGTTGTCCAAGCAGCCGTGCCAGTACGCGTCAATGCCGACTATACAGCCTCGCCACCGTTCGTTTCTAACATTGCCACACCAAACATCCTGGTCATCATGGACAATTCGGGGAGTATGGCCAATCGGGCTTGTGAATCCGCAAGCTGCGGCATATTACCGGATGGGACGACGTCCACCGTCACAACCTTCGTGGCAACAACTCGATACAACGGTTACGCCGATCCTCTGCGCTGCTATGTGTGGGATGCAACCGACAACCGGTTTGAGAACGGCTCGGCCAAAGCAGCCCTCAATACCGCCTGTCCCAGCACGCAATGGGACGGCAACTTCGTCAATTGGGCCTCTTTCCGTCGCTTCGACGCGGTCAAGAAGGCCATGACAGGTGGCAACTGTTGGCACCCAACTATATCGCCGGTCCGTAATGCGGATGGGACCTGTAAACCATCCGGCACACCTTCGTTGCCGACCGTCAGAGTCCAAAACCTTGGAACGGGTACCGAGGTGACGATAGCAGTTCCGTACAGCGGAGGAACCGGGAATGCAAGCTATGTCGGTCGGATTCCAACTGCCGTTCACACAGGAAACCCTTCAAATATCTATGTGCAAATCCAGAGCACCGGAAACCTCTGTATTGATGACGATAACGGCGGTGGTTGTCCGGACGGCGGCGGGTTCACGGAAACCGTGCTGCCGGCGATTGCCTTCGCGATGTATAGCGAACCGACTGGAGTGATTCAGCAGATCGGGGACAAGGCCCGCTTCGGACTCGCCGTCTTCAACGGTTCCAGTTCCGACAATGGTATCCAGGTCTTGACCGGCATCGGCTCCCGGCAATCCATCAATTTCGCTGGAACCACGGTTGAAACGTTCAACACGAATACGGCGGCGATGGTTGATGCGGTCGATGAATCCTATCCAGCGACCTGGACGCCTCTTGCGGAGAGTCTGTACGATGCGGCTCGGTACGTGGCCCAAATCAACTCCGCCTATTATCCGACCGCTTACGCGTTTCCCATCGCGTTTTCCGGAGGGAGTTCAAATGGCGTCGCTTTTAAAGGGACCGGCGCCGGCTCGATTGGCGGTAGTGAAATCTCCGCACTGATTTCCGGAGAAAATTGTCCACCCGGGTATATTACCAGCGCCTGCGGACGCGACCCCTACTTCTTCGGGGCCAATCACACACCGGCTTGGGCGAGCACCTCCCAAGTCGTCAGTTGCTGTAAAACGTTCATTCTTATCTTTACAGATGGAGAGCCGACACAGGATCAGAATATTCCAAGTGGGTTGCGGGATAATGCCTACAACGGTGTCGACTGCACCAACAGTGATGGTTCTGCTCCCCCCCGCCCGGTCGACGGAACCTGCAATACTCATCCCTTGACGCCCTTCAGCAACTTATTAAGCGAGCACAAGACGGATTATGCCGACAATGGTAGCGGATATCTGGATTCGGTCGCCTTTTGGGCACACACCAACGACTTACGTCCTTGCAGCGGGACCAGCGATGGGACGATTGCCGTGATTGGTGTGACCGGCCACTGTTTGCCCGGTAAGCAAAACGTCACGGTCTATACCTTTTTTGCCTTCGGAAACATCAACGGGCGCGGTATCCTCGCGCAAACAGCCAGGTTGGGCGCATTTGACGATGCGAACGCGAACGGTATTCCGGACTCCGGTGAATGGGACAAGGAGAATAACTATACCGGGGCGACCGGCGCGGACGGCATCCCTGATGCCTATTTCGAGTCATCCGACGTCGACGATATTCAGGATAAAATGCTGGCTACGCTCTCCAGTATTATCAGGAAGAGCTCGTCCGGTGCGGCGGTCTCCGTCTTGGCCACCTCCAGTACCGGTGAGGGCGCACTCTACCAAGCCTATTTCTATCCAAGCACCCTGGAGGTGGTGACAAACAAGGATGTGACATGGACCGGGTATACCCAGAGTCTCTGGGTGGATACCTTCGGAAACATGCGTGAGGATACAAACGGCGATGGGAAACAGGACTACAAGATCGATCTTATCGTCAAGACACGTCTCGATTCCGTGACCAGTATCGTCTACGTCGATAAGTACAGAGATACTGATGGGAATGGGATTGCGGACGATGTGAATGGAGATGGAGTCATCACCCAGGCAGATTGTTATGAGTGCAGCAAGTTGCTCAGTGATATGAAGCCGATCTGGGAGGCGGGAAAGCAGCTCGCGTTGAAGGATGCGAATACGAGGACGATTCTAACGTGGGTCGACCTCAATAATAACAAGATAGTCGATTCGGCAGAGCAGATGGACTTCACGACGGCCAACGCCGCAACGTTGAGTCCATATATCCGGGCCGGTGCGGCTCCTTATACGGCTGATGCCATTATCAATTTTATTCGTGGATGCGAACCTTCAACTTGTACCGATCAGGCAAGCTTGCGAGATCGTCGCCTCACGGTCAGTAGTAGCGGGCTCAAGACGTGGAAGCTCGGGGATGTTATTAATGCTCCTCCCACGATCGTGGCTGCCCCAAAGGATCGGTATGACATTATCGAAGGAGATCCTAGCTACACGGACTTCTTCGTCAAATATCGAACGCGCCGACAGGTGGTATATGTCGGTGCCAATGATGGGATGCTTCATGCCTTTAATGCAGGTTTTTATCACTCAGGAGACGATCCGAGTACTACGACAGTCACCGAGCACGGTTGGTTCACCCGCACATCGACGGACAACAGTGGTGGCCCCTTGTTGGGCGAAGAGCTTTGGGGCTTTATCCCATACGAACTGTTGCCGCACTTGCAGTGGTTGACGCGGTCGGACTATCAGCATGTGTATTATGTTGACATGCCTCCTGTGATCAAGGATGTCAGGATTTTTACCAGCGATACGGACCATCCAAACGGATGGGGCACCGTGTTGATCGGTGGATTCCGCTTAGGTGGGAGCTGCGGGGCCTGTACGCCAGGGGGAGGTGGTCCGCCCATGGGGGTCACCATCAGCGGGACTGACCGGTATTTCTACAGTGCTTACTTCGTCTTGGATATTACCAATCCAGAAGTCCACCCAAAACTTCTGTGGTCGTTCTCGGACAGTAACCTTGGACTTACCTCGAGTGTACCGACGGTCGTGCGGGTCAGCCCATTGACTGACTTTCATGCCGACAATACCAATGCTAAGTGGCATCTGCTCGCTGGTTCAGGGCCGACCGGTTACGATGGCCGTGCCACACAGAACGCCAAGGTGTTTGCTATCAACATGAAAACAGGGCCGGGGAGTGCGAATGCTCTGGTCAGCAACTTTCCGATCGGGACCTGGACTTCGTTCGTTGGAGATATGACCGCGTTCGATCGGAACCTCGATTATCGGACTGATGTTGTATATTTCGGTCGGACCATCATGGATGATACACCCACTGTTGGTCCTCCATGGAGAGGCAAGGTTTATCGACTGACGATGGGGGCGACTCCTCCATTCGGCGGGCAGACAGATCCTGGATCGTGGGGAATCTCCGAGGGAGGTAACCGAGTGCCGACGGAAATGCTCGATACGATCGGAACTTCAACGCCGGTCGAGATGGGCCCTGTCATGGCTGCACCGAGTATTACGGTCGATGATGCCGCACGGGCTTGGGTCTTTGTGGGCAGTGGGCGGTATTTCGGAGCCGCAGACAAGACCGATAAATCGACGCAATATTTTGTCGGGCTGAAAGATTCGGTCATCAATGGGGGTTGCGCGCAATCTTCTTCGACCTCCTGCTATGAGAATGACCTGGTCGATGTAACGACTGCGACAATTTGTGTCGTGGGGTATGGAAACTGTGGGCAGACCTCCGGGACGAGCCAAGTGACCGGCGTGACCGGTGCGACCACAATGGAGCAACTTATCACTCTCGTCGGGACTAAAGACGGATGGGTCACAAAACTTTTGCCGACGACGGGATCTGGGGTAGGCGAACGGGTCTTGAGTGCTGCCACGGTTTTCGGGGGCATTGTGTTTTTCCCCACGTTCACGCCGATGGACGACATCTGTGCTTCATCGGGAAGCAGTAGCTTATATGCGCTCTTCTACAAGACCGGCGGTCCCCATACGTCACCAATCGTCGGTTCGACGACCGGAACCGGGGGGATTGTAAATGTAAACCGGTCCACCTCTCTTGGCGATGGATTGGCGTTTGGGGCGGTTCCACACGTCGGTTCAGGGGCCGATGGGACCAGTCCGTACAAATTATTCATCAATACCAGCACCGGTGCTTTGGACGGAAGGGATGTGAACTTGGCGATTGATCCAAGAGCGCATTTCGCTTCATGGATCAATATGTAACTAAGCAAAATGGATTGCGCGAGGTAGGGAGGGGTTTCCCCATCCTTGCCTCGTTGGATACCCCTCCCATGGTGCTTATCCTCCTGGTCGTGTTGACCGTCTTCGCCGGTTGTTCACGGCCTGATGACAATAACTCTACGCCCGTCAGCCAGCGAGCCCCTGACCAGCTGTCTTTATCTGGAATCAAGCGCATCGGGATTGTTCCAAGCCCAATGGCTCGAACCTCACCGCTGACCGTTTTGATCGAGAAGGATGAGGCCCAAGGAGAGGGGTCTTCCTATCGGTATCAATGGTTCGTGAACAAGATCGCTGTGCAAGGCGCGACTGCGTCCTCATTCGATACGTCTACTCTTCATCGGGGTGATAGGGTCCACGTGGTCGTGACACCTTCCGATGTCAAGGGCAATGGCGCATCCCTCCAAGCACCACCTATCACAGTCCCGAATGCTCCACCAGTCATTCGGAGCGTTACGCTCGAACAGGAGGTTACGTCGGCAGGCAGCCGCCTCCTCGCGAAAGTGGAAGCGTTCGATGCCGATCAGGACGACATCCACTTCCAGTTTCGCTGGTTGCGAAACGATAAAATTGTATCGGAAGAATCAGAAAATACAGTCGTTCTATCGGAGCTCGCACAGAACGACTCGGTGACAGTGGAAGTGACACCTTATGACCATGACGGCGCTGGGAAACCCCTCCGTGCGGCTCCGTTACTCGTCGGCAATAACCCTCCCAAAATTCTTTCCGTCCCGATGATGATGTCTAGCGGGGAACTATATGAATATGCCGTTCGAGCGGAAGATCCTGATGGAGATCCGGTGTCGTTTGAATTGGAGGGTGCACCGAATGGGATGACAATCGATCGTGTCTCCGGAAAAGTCGTCTGGAGGCCTGGTTCCGGCATCAGCGGGGCGCATCATGTCAAGATCATCGCAGCCGATGGGAAGGGAGCAAGGGCATGGCAAGAGTTTGATGTATCCGTGCCAACGACGCCACAATCTCCGTAAGCGCTGCCAGCTATTCACGGAATACGCAACACCATTTTGGGGCGTGTCATTCACTCACTTGTTCGTGCAAGACGTATTTTGATAAAGTGAGCTGGAGAGAGGATACGAAGACTGGGCGTGCGTAAACTCAAACTACGAGAAGGTACCAATACTGCCGTCCTGTTCGGTTATCATGACCGTCATCTCAAGCTCATCGAAGACGAGTTGGGCGTGCGGCTCTCCGCACGCGGTGAAGAGCTGACACTCGATGGCCTGCCTGAGGCTGTCCGCCAAGCCGAGCGCATTCTCCTTGAACTTGCTTCACTGACACACGAAGGCATTACCCTCCAAGCAGAAGATGTCACCCACGCCCTCACTGCGTTGCGCGGGACACCTGAGGCGTCTCTTCGAGACCTTCTCGATAAGTCAGCAATGATCGTCACCAAAAAACGGTTCATCGGTCCAAAATCTCCGACTCAAAAATCCTACATTGAAGCGATCGAGCAGCACGATATCGTGATCGCGATTGGACCGGCCGGGACAGGGAAGACCTATCTTGCGATGGCGATGGCCGTGAGTGCGCTCCTGAATAAGGAAGTCAGTCGGATCATCCTCGCCCGGCCTGCGGTTGAGGCGGGAGAAAAACTCGGTTTTCTACCCGGTGATATCTATGAAAAGGTGAACCCCTACCTGCGTCCGTTGTACGACGCCCTCTTCGACATGATGGAGATGGAGCGGGCGAATCGATTGATTGAGCGAGGCGATATTGAAATTGCGCCGCTGGCCTTCATGCGGGGGCGAACACTGAACGACTCATTCGTGATTTTGGATGAGGCCCAGAACGCAACCGCTGAACAAATGAAGATGTTTCTGACTCGACTCGGTTTTCATTCGAAAGTTGTCGTCACCGGCGATATCACGCAGGTGGACCTACCGAATGACCGCGTGTCCGGACTCATTCAAGTCAAAGACATCCTTCGTGGCATCGAAGGAATAGCCTTTGTCTACTTTGATGAGAAAGATGTCGTGCGGCATCGGCTGGTACAGGAGATTATTAAGGCATACGACCGTCACCAGACCGTCCAGAGCGCTGATCCTCGAGAGTCGCGAGAACAGCGTCCATTCTCCCAGCGCCGCAATTCTCGCTCACGTCCTTCGCCTACCACTGGGCCATCGGCCACAGAGGACGCAGAAAGCTCAGAGTGATGGCCATCTATCTTCGTGTGAGCCTGACGCGACACCTCGTACGGCAGGTGAAGTTGGTCGAATTGGCTCAACGAGTCCTGACGGTTGTCGGCGAAACGGAATCGGAACTCAGCCTGGAACTCATCGGTGATCGTCGTATGCACCGGCTCAATTGCGAATATCGCAAACGGAATCGTACGACCGATGTCCTGGCATTTTCTGCACGCGAGGCCGTTGTGCCTAAGGGGCTCTCATGTCCGACAAGCCTGCTCGGCGATGTCGTGATCTCGCTGCCGACGACCATTCGCCAAGCCAAGGCGGCGGGACGATCGATCGATGAGGAGCTGGCGATACTCTTAGTGCATGGGGTGCTTCATCTCTGCGGCTACGACCACGAACGGAATGCGCGCGAAGCAGAGCGGATGTCACGTCGGGAACAGGCTGTTCTGCGTCGAATCACGCCGATCCCTCACATCGTGACCCTCCGCACGCGACGACGGATAAAGGACGACTGACCATGGGTTGGTTTCAGCGACTAAGCGACGGGCTTGGCAAGACGCGGCATGTGGTCCAACAATCACTGGATCGTTTCCTTGGGCGCACTCCCGACCAGGAATTACTGGAAGACCTGGAAGCCGCACTGCTGGCGGCTGATCTCGGAGCTGGAGTCGTCGACCGCTTGATGCAAAAGGTCAATGAGGAAACGCGTGGCGCTGAGGCAAAAACGACGGAGGGGCTTCAGGGGGTCTTGAGCCGATCGCTCTACGGGATTCTGAAACCCGTAGCAGATGCCACGCTCGATCGTCTCATCACCGAGGGCTCCACCCCGTATGTGTTCTTAGTCGTCGGCGTGAATGGAGTTGGTAAAACCACCACTATCGCCAAAATGGCACAGCGGATGGTGCAGTCGGGGCGGAGGCCGTTGTTGGTTGCGGGAGATACCTTTCGCGCGGCTGCGATCGAGCAACTGCAAGTGTGGGGAGACCGCATCGGCGTGGAAGTCGTGCGTCAGCGACATGGTGCTGATCCTGCAGCCGTGGCTTTTGATGGAATCGTCGCGGCAAAGGCACGCAAAGTCGATGTGGTGCTGATCGATACTGCTGGACGACTGCACACGAAGTCCAACTTGATGGATGAGTTACGGAAGGTGAAGCGGGTGATCGGTCAGGAATTGCCTGGTGCGCCACATGAGGTGCTGCTGGTGTTGGATGCCACGCTCGGGCAGAACGCATTGGCACAGGCCCGCCAGTTTCACGAGGCGGTTGGAGTCAGTGGCCTAGTGCTCACGAAACTCGACGGAACAGCCCGGGGTGGGATCGTCGTGGCAATTGCCGAAGAGTTGAAGATTCCCATTCGCTTAATCGGTGTGGGAGAGGGCGTCGAGGATCTGCAGGACTTCAATGCCGAAGCCTTTGTCGCGGCGTTGTTCGGGCAGGCAGAGAACCGCTCGTAAACCACGCATTATCTTCTCTCATTCCCCTCTCTCGTGCTACGCTCGTTCTTGGCAATCAGCCTTTCCCGAGGACAAGGGCAAACAATGACCAAGCTTCTAATCGTCGACGACGATCGCATGAACTGTGATCTGTTGCAAGATTTGTTCATCCGACAGGGATATGACGTCATCCTTGCGACGAGTGGGAGAGAAGGACTCGATCTGTTCCGAACGTCCAACCCAAAAGTCACGCTTCTGGATCTTCGTATGCCGGAGATGGATGGGTTGACTGTGTTGAAGGAGATCCGCGCAATCGATCCTCACGCAGCCGTGATTATTCTGGGCGGCGGCGCAACCGATGTCCATGAAAATCAAGCGCGAGCTCTGCGGGCCACCGATTTCATACGGAAAGGCTTGTCGCTGGACATTCTTGTTGAGGCGGTCAATCGAGTCTCGACGCTTCCAGGGTCTTCGATGGCCACACAGCCTCCATGCCTAGACGGAGAGATCGGGCAACAGAGCGGAGAGTCGGTTCTGGTGGTAGATGATGAACCGCTCGTCTGTGATCTGTTCGTCCGGTTTTTAGGCCTCCGTGGATATCGCGCATTTGGCGTGAGAAACGGACAGGACGCGCTTCGGATGGTCGACGAGATGCATCCGGATGCGCTGTTGCTCGACATGGTCATGCCGGAAATGGGGGGGATCGATGTGCTCCGAGCTCTGCGGGACAAGGACTATCCGGGGGGCATTATCATCATGACCGGAAGTCATAACGAGGAGTTGTTGGGTGAAGCCTGGAGTCTAGGTCCTCATGAGCTTCTGGTCAAACCGGTTGATCTCGATCGCCTTTTGATGGCGATCCAGCTTGTACTCGTCTGCCGCGAGTGCTAAAACGCTTCCTGATGTACATCAGGACACGAGCGTTTCCCCTCTACCTCATCATGCTGTTCTTGGCCGGTGCCGTTGACGCATGGGCCGAGATCTCCCCAGCCGGTCAAGAGAGTCCACTCCTCCATCATCATCTCTCCGTCGAGTTGACCCCAGGCACACATGAAATCACGGCAACGGATCAGATCGAATTGGAGATTGAGCCGAACCATCCGTCGCTCACGTTCACCCTGGCCCCGACGTTGCGGATCGAATCGATCAGGATAGGAACATCATCGGCGGTGGGTAGTGAAGAGTCGGCAGGGATAGCCGTACCGTTCACCAGGATGAGGTCCAGAGAGGCGTCCGGTGAGCAAGTTATCGTCACCCTACCACAGGGTTATGGTCGGAAGATGACACTGACCTGGATTTACCGAGGGGCCATCAACGATCCACCAAAGGAACCGCGTCATTTGCGATTCGTTACGCCGAGTGAAACAGCGGGACATATCGGAGAGGAAGGAGTGTACTTGAGCGGGGAAACCCAGTGGTACCCGGATCTTCCTGGGGCATTCGGGACCTATCGGATGACGGCTCAGGTTCCGCAAGGGTGGACGGTTGTTGCGTCGGGTCGGAAGGAGGACGAAGTGACGAATGTCGGCACGGTTGCCTCGACCTGGTCTGCGCCGAACCGATCGGAAGCCTTCACGCTGGTGGCGAACCATTTTGTGAGCAAGTCACGAATATGGCAAAGTGAAACCGGTCAGCGGATCGACCTCCGGACGTATTTCTTCCCTGAAGATGCTGCGTTGGCTGATGAGTATCTTGACGCGACCACACAGTACCTTGAGGCTTACGTCAGGATCTTGGGGGACTATCCCTTTGACGCATTTGCCGTGGTGGAAAACTTTTTTGCCAGTGGGCTTGGAATGCCCTCCTTTACTCTCCTTGGCAGCGGCAGCATCAAACGACACTATGTACAACCGTATGCCTTAGGTCACGAGATCGTTCACTCGTGGATCGGTAATTCCGTATTTAATCGTGATGACGCGGGAAACTGGGTTGAAGGGCTGACGACGTATCTTGCAAATTATTACTGGCATGAATTGGTTCATGACGATCGGCAAGCATTGGAGCAGCGTCGCTTGATGCTGCAGGGCTACAATCTTTATGTCAAGCCGGAAGATGACTATGCGGTCTCTCACTTTGTGAGAAAACATGACGAGAAGGATAATGCCATCGGGTACCAAAAATCCGCATTTATGTTTCATCTGTTCCGCCAAGAGATCGGAGAAGAGCCCTTCTGGCGAAGTCTCAAGACATTCGTCAGGGAATATCGCAATCAGCCGGCGGATTGGGCGGCAATAGAAAAGGTGTTTTCTCGAGAAAGTGGTCGATCGCTTCGATGGTTTTTTGAACAATGGGTTGAGCAGTCCGGCGCGCCGGTCATATCGTTGGGAGATATCCATACTCGTAGGGTGACGGGGGATGAGGGCAAAGAAACCTGGCTGTTGACGGTCCAGGTTCATCAGAGTGAGGGTCCCTTTCGGATGACGGTCCCTATCCGCATCATCATGAAGGGATCGACCGAGAGCAAGTCGATCCGGCTCAGACTCTCGCCATTGAGTGAGGCTGAATTTGTCCTTCACGATCAACCAGTACGGGTGGAGCTCGATCCAGACCTGATGATGTTTCGCCGCTTGGCAAGGCATCAGTTGCCGCCGATGCTGAATGGCTATGTCACGGATCCACACAAGGCTGTCTTGCGTGCGTTCTCAGATCCTGCCTCTCCCTTGCAACAGATTGTCTCGCGCATTGCCGATCATGAGCCGTCAGAATCCAAACGCGCGATGAGGATCGTGTCGGAGGAGTCGTCGCTTCCTCAAGGAGGATCGGTTCTCGTCCTGGCCGGCGCGGGTCAGCCCGAGGCTGTTTCCAAGCTCGTGCGAGATTCTTGTGGAGACCGCGTTGCTCTCAGAGAGACGGGGTTCCAGATCGATGGTCAAGAGTATGAAGGACCGAAGATGGCCGTCCTCTTCTCCTGTCCTCGCGCACATGCGCCGGGTAGTGTCGTCACGGTATTGTATGGCGTCACCCCGGGCGCAGTCGAGAAATTGTCCCGTTTCCTATTCTATTATGGGTGGCATAGTTACGTGCTCTTCCAGGATGGGGCCGTCACCAAACGCGGCCTATGGCATGGAACACCGGATGTGAAGGAGGTGCGGGTTGATGCGACGTCGTAGTACTCAACGATTGTGTGTCTGGGGGATCTGTGCATTGATGGGGTTTCCGCCATTCGCATTGGCAGGTGATCAGTCGAGAGATACGACGCCTCAGGTTCGTTCCAGCGAGCGGCATCTGGCCAACATTCGGCAGTTGACTGTCGGACGGCAAAATGCCGAAGCATATTTCTCATTCGACGGGACCAAGCTGATCTTCCAATCGACCAACGATTGGTCGAAGGATTCGCAGGCGACCACGCGTAAGCCGACCGACAGCGGTCTGGGGTGCTATCAGATGTACGTGATGGACTTGGAGAGTGACACGGTTCGTCTCGTCAGCACTGGGAAGGGGGCGACGACCTGCGGGTACTTTTTCCCGGGTGATCGCCGCGTATTATATTCCTCAACCCATGCTGCGGGGAGTGAATGCCCGCCGAAGCCAAAGCGGGACGGCGCCTATCGTTGGGCGCTTGACGACTACGATATCTACTCTGTTCGACTCGATGGGCAGCAGATGCAACGGCTGACCTCTTCGTCGGGGTATGACGCGGAGGCGACTATCTCTCCTAATGGGAAGACCATCGTGTGGACATCGGTCAAGGATGGAGATCTCGATCTCTATACGATGAATGTAGACGGGACCAACGCGCGACGGCTGACGGCTGATGTGGGATATGACGGTGGCGCATTCTTTTCTCCGGATAGTACCAGGATCGTCTATCGCGCGGCTCATCCAAGCGATCCAGCTGAAGTGGCCAAGTACCAAGATCTGTTGGCCCAGCGATTGGTTGAACCTGGACAACTAGAAATATTTGTGATCAACGCCGATGGATCACACAAGCAGCAGGTCACATCGAACGGCGCGTCGAATTTTTCTCCCTACTTCCATCCGGATGGGAAACGCATCATCTTTTCCTCCAATCTCGAAACGAGAGGGGAGGGCGGTCGGCCCAGTTTCCATCTGTACCTTGTGCGTGATGACGGGACGGGGGTTGAACGGCTCACCACCGAAGGGCATTTCAATAGCTTTCCCATGTTTTCCCCGGACGGCAAACGTCTCGTATGGGTCTCCGATCGAAATGCGGAAGCCCCTGGCGAATTCAACGTGTTTCTGGCTGATTGGGTTCCGTAGGCCACGGTGATCCGCAACGAGCGAGTGGTGGGGGCTCAGCATTTCAGGGCCGTCAATTGAAATTACAGCTCGATGAGTGTTCCGTCGCAACCATCCAGTTCCACGGCTGCAGCGCTCACCCAGGTTGGTTGTTCCTGCATGGCAGTGGGCATCAGCCTGTTCGGCTTGGCCCACTTTGATCTGCCGATCACGAAGTACGTGCGTTCGGTCACGATTCATCTCCCCTGGGATCAGCTGACCGTTCCCTGGATGGCGTTCACCAGCAATACGGGAGACTGGATCGGCCAAGGATGGCGCCTGGCATTCGTGAGCATTTTCCTATTTGCCGTCGCATGTGTTGCCCAAAAGCCGAATCTTAAGAGCGTGGCGATCCAGACGCTGATTGCCCACGGAATAGCGGCACTGCTGGCCAATGTGCTGAAGCACCTCATCGGCAGGCCTCGTCCGAAATTCGTGCACTCGGGAAATTGGGAGATGAGCTTTTCGTTGGTCTCCGGCCTCGACTCGTTTCCGTCCGGCCATAGTACGGCGAGTTTTGCCGTCGCGACGGTGTTGGCTAGACGGTTTCCCCCTCTTGCTCCGATCTTCCTGGCAGTCGCCGCATTTGTCGGTCTCAGCCGTATTCTGCGCGGGTCACATTTTCTCACCGATGTGATTGGTGGCGCAGTGATCGGCATCCTAAGCGGATGTCTTGCAACTGCGCCAGTCAAACAGTGGCGAGCAGCAATACAAGACGGAATACGTTATGCCGCAGTGGGAACATCAGCGATGTTCGCTGTGCTGTGGGTGCTGGCTCGTCCAATGGAAAAAGGTTTAGAAGGCATCTTATTTTTAGCCTTAGGAATGAGCGTGGTGGCGGCTGGCCTGTGGATTCGTCGGGCGCAGTGGTTTCGGCAAGCACGAGCAGGAGAGTGCCGACGATCGGATATTTCAGCACCTCTGATCATGTACGGCCTGGCTGCCATGACGACGGCACCTATGGTGGTATCGTCGGTTGGATTCGCTTGCATGGCATCTTGGCTCTACGCAATGGGCCGGCATGACGACCACATCAAGGAATCGACGGGATGGTCCATGATACGGGAGAGCGCAGTCATCGGCGGCCTGGCCGTTGTCATTCTGATTCTGATCGATGCCCGAGCGGTACTGCCATTTCCGTAACCATTGCGTTGGTTCGACACCATCCGGGGTCCTGCGGCTGATCTACTCTCTATCCAGGATCTCACGCACTTTCTGTGTCAGGGTCGCAATATCGAACGGCTTTTGAAGAAAATCTGCCTTGGAAGACGTCACACCCTGTTGACCTAATACGTCCTCATAGCCTCCTGACATAAAGAGCATCCGTAAACCCGGCTTGAGTACTATTAACCGCTCGATCATCTGCAAACCGGACAGTTTCGGTAAATTTATGTCGGCAATGACCAGCTGGATTGGACCTTGGTGGTTCTCTGCGATCACTACTCCCATGGATCCGTTCGCCGCCTCGAGTACATTGTAGCCGTGTTGCCGCAGGACCATGGTAATTGTTTTCCTGAGCAGGTCATTGTCCTCCACGAGGAGGACCGTTTCGTGGCCTTCCGGCATCGACAAGATATCGTGATCGATCGTCTGGGTAGCTGGTTTATCAATCGCCGGGAAGTAGACATGGAAGATTGTCCCTTCTCCCAGTTTACTTGAAACATGAATGTGAGCCCCACGCCGCTTGATGATGTCATAGACCGTAGAAAGGCCAAGACCGGTTCCTTTCTCAATGCCCTTGGTGGTGAACAGTGGATCGAATATGTGGGTCAGCACCTCATCAGGCATGCCGCAACCGGTGTCGCTTATGGACAGCTGCGCATACTGACCAGGCTTTACGCCGGCAGGCAGACAGATCGTTTCCTCGCTCAACTCCACTTTCGTGGTGACAATGTTTAGCTGTCCTCCATGCGGCATGGCGTCACGGGCATTTGCCGCCAAATTCAGGACCACTTGCAGGATCTCTGATGGATCGGCTGCCATGAGGATGGGATTCGGGGGCAACTCCACCATGAGATCAATGCTGGCTCCGAGGAGACTTTTCACAAGCGGCGTGATGTCCTGTACAATGGTGTTCAGGTTTAGCGCACATACCGTGGGTGTTTGCTTACGAAGGAACGCCAGGATTTGCCGGGTCAATGTTATGCCCTGTCTACCGGCATCTTGGATAGACTGCGCAAGTTCATGTCTCTGTTTTGGGTCATACTTGTCTGTGAGGAGTAGTTCACTGGCCCACATCACGGCGGCTAGGATGTTGTTGAAGTCATGCACGATGCCGCTAGCCAGCTGACCTATGCCCTCCATCTTTTGTGCATACCGTAGCTGTTCTTCTATTCGGTTGTACTCAGCGGTACTTCGGAATACCAGTACGACCCCCTTGACCTTTCCGTTCATGTCGAGGATAGGGGCCGCACTATCGTCAATGGGCAATTCCGTTCCAGCTTTTCCAATCAGGATTGTGCCTTTAGGGAGAATGGTAGGAGAGCCTGTCATCAGCACCATACAAATAGGGTCTGGGACTGGTTTTCGGGTCATCTCATCTAAAATATGGAACAGATCACGTGCGTCTTTACCTAAACCGTCGGACTCTGTCCATTCTGTCAGTCGTTCGGCCACCGGATTCATGAACCGCACCCGTCCGTTCTCGTCTGTGGCAATCACTCCATCGCCGATGCTGACAAGCGTGGCTGCCAGCCACTGCTTTTGTTCCAGAATCTGATTCTCCATTCTGGATTTGTATAGTCCGATCTCGATAACCGTGTGGAGCTCTCGCTCTTCGAAGGGTTTGAGAATATAGCCGAATGGCTCTGTTAGTTTGGCCCGTTGGAGTGTGGTTCCGTCTGAGTGTGCTGTCAGGAATACGACAGGAATTCTGAATCTGTCGCGAATCACCTCCGCTGCCTCTACACCGTCCATTCCGGATCCGAGGTGAATGTCCATAAGGATCAGATCCGGCTTATTCTCCGTCGATAGCATGATCGCTTCTTCTCCGGTCGAAGCGAGCCCAGTCACTTCATAGCCCAATCCATTGAGCTGCTTTGCGATGCTTTTTGCCGTAATGCGTTCGTCCTCGACAACAAGAATGCTGGTCTTACTCATATAGGATCCTCCGGCGCGCTATAGGAATGAGGGAACGTAATCCTCACCATCGTGCATTCATTCTGTACCAGCTCAATCGTACCTTTCAGTTGTTCAACGAGAGTATTCACTAACTGCAATCCAAAGGAGGAGGCCGTACTGAAATTCAGACCGGTGGGAAATCCTGCTCCGTTGTCGGCCACCGTCAAGACATTGTTCAGACCATCGTCGAGCCACGTCACTCTGATCCAACCCTGCTGGGCATTCTTGAAACCGTGCTTGAGGCAGTTCGACAGTAACTCATTCAATATGAGTCCGCAGGGGATAGCCAGATCAATAGAGAGCGGCGGTATGGTTGCATCAAGGTGCAGCACGATATCATTACTAGTTTTATAGCTGTGGTACAGTGCCTGGGCGAGTTGCTCGATATACTCGTCAATGTGCACATGGACCAGGTCCCTCGAGCGGTACAGCCGCTCATGAATGAGTGCCATCGATCGGACTCGTCCCCGGCTTTCCTTGAACATTTCCCGCGCCTCGCGATCCTGGGTGTGGTCGGACTGGAGATCAAGCAAGCTGGAGATAATCTGTAAGTTATTCTTAACTCGATGATGGATTTCCTTAAGCAGGAGATCTTTCTCCACAAGCGAAGCTGTCAAGCGCGCCTCGTGCTGTTTGCGCTCAGTGATATCCCTCGTGACTCCAATGAAGAGTCTTTGGTCACCGAGACGCACTTCGGTCACGGCTAGTTCAAGAGGAAAAGTAGACCCATCTTTGCGACGTCCCACAGCTTCGCGCCCAACCCCGATAATTTTAGCTTCCCCCGTCTGTTTGTACCGAGCAAGATAACTGTCATGCTCACTCTGATACGGCTCGGGCATGAGAACCTTAACGTTCTGTCCTAGGATCTCGGACGCCGCATAGTCGAAGAGTCGTTCGGCTGCCGGATTAAAACTTCCCATGGTCCCTTGCTCGTCGATAGTGATGATGCCGTCCACTGCATGGTCGACAATCGCGCGCAATCGTGCTTCCTGTTCTCGCACTGTCGCTTCTGTTCGTTTACGCGCAGTGATGTCCTCGAAAATGGCGGTATGCAGCTCGGTCTTGCCCTTGGAGTTCTTTACGGTCGTCATATAAGTCATGCAAGGGAAGCGCGTACCATCCTAGCGGATATGGACTGACTCATACGTGTACGTGGTGTTGTGGCTAGCTACCTGAATGTGGGTAGGTAACTCCGAGCGGCTCTCTGGGGCATAAACAGAGGCCAGTGGCATGCCGAGAAAATCTTCGATGTTGAGGCCGTGCATGACGGCAAAGGCGGGATTCACGGCGGTGAGTCTATTGTCGAGGGGGTCAATTACGGCTACCGCCCAGCTTGCTTTATTGAAGACTGATTCCCACTGACGCGCCAAGCTTTCCGCCGCCTGCCGCCCAGCGATCTCTCTTTCAATCTCCGTCCTGCGACGATCTGCCTCTGCTGCCGTGACCTCGGCCATCTGCCGCTGCTGATGTAGGGACTCACTGAGTAAACTAATAGTGATACCGGCTCCAGCAAATAGGCTGATTCTTACCCATTCACTTGCCATGACGCGAAAGAAGTGATCCGTATTCATGGCGAAGCCAACGCCGACGACGATGTTCAGCACCGTGGCGAACAAGCCGCACCAAAGGCCGCCGTGCCAGGCTGCGACCACGACTGCAATGATAAATGGCAGTAAAAAATTGAATTGCGTGTCGAGGCTGTAGTCCAGTAGGTATCGGAAGCCGACGGCCGCGATTGTCGCGAGAACTGCTAGCAGATAGCTGATCCAGGGCTTCGCTGACATCCTTGCCCCACATTCGAGCGCAAGACCATCAATTAGGCAAAAAATCTGCCCAAAGCTAGTGGTTGTATGTAGCGACCGTTTAGTACTCCTGGTGAGTCACCGCTGTCAAGGACGAAGGTGAAGCGGGAGGCTTTTGAAAACGCCCTGAGCGGCCTCACTGTGAGAAGAACGAAGAAACGAGGATGGTTAGGGTCAAGGAGACTTGGGTGGGTGTGGTAAAGGAAACGCCGGATGTTGAGGCACGACAAGCATCGGTCGATTATCTAATAGGAGAAAGCCATGCCGTTTTAAGATGGGCTGAAACCCAGCCGCTTCTGCCGGCAAGGTATCGCGCAGATATTCCGGCAATAAGATCATGGTCCGGCCGCCCTTGCCGAGAGCAGTACGTAAGCGATCGAGCTCATTGTGCGGAATGAAGCTTACGGTGCGTCGCGCGTAGAAGGCGAAGGAGGGGCGTGTTGTGCCGAATGCAATGAGTTGGTCTCCTGGGTCGAGATTCAACCCGGCTGCGTAGGCCAGCTCTTGCGGCGGCGCAATGGCATAGCGATTGAGCCCTGGAACGATGGTCAGGATGGCAAGGAGGAACGCACTCGCCAGGGCGCCTCCGGCGACGCCGAATGCAAGTCCTCGTTTCTCGTCGTTCAGTCCGAAATATCCGACCAATCCCATGGCCAGCAGGACGATCAGCGCGCCAATATAGGGGCCAGGGCCAAGGTCGAACTGGGTGGCGAGTGGGAACTCTTTCACCATTTTCACGGAAAACTTGCTGAACAAGGCTGGTGCGCTAGCAAACCCGATCGCAAGGAGATACCCAATGCCTGTCAAAAAGTGAATAGAAGCACGCAATCCTTTGGTAGAGGTGTCTTGCAATCCCTGTGTCCAATAGGAGGCTGCGAGGATCGCACAGGCTGGAAATAACGGGCCGATGTAATGAGGCAATCGAGTGGACGAGAGGCTGAAAAAGATGAATACGCCGACAATCCAAAACCCCATAAACCAGTCCAGCTCGTCATGAGACACTTCAGTCGGACGCGAATCGGGCAACGTGTGGGGCTGCTTCTGTCGAGTGCGGAATGTCCGCCAGCTGACATAGGCACGATAGAGCCCTGCAGGCAGGAAGCTACTCCAGGGATAAAATCCGAGCAGTAACACAGGAAAGTAGAACCACCAGCCCACCCCATGTCCCTCCATCGGAGCAAGAAATCGCCCGACCGTATGAACCTGTGCTTCGGTCGAGTAAGCATCCCCGTGGATCAGGAGCATGGCGGTGTACCAAGGACCGGCAAGGATGAAAAAGAGCAGGGTGCCGGCAAGGGGAACGCCTCGTTCCCAAAAGAGCGGCCACCGTCGCGTGGCCGCGAGGTAGAGGAGGGCCGTGATCAATGGCACGGCAAATCCTACCGGTCCCTTCGTCAAGGTGGCCAAGGCCATGCCTACATAAAATCCCCATATCCAGTGCCGGCTTGACCCCGATTCGTGAAGGCCAAGCCAAAAACTATAGAGCGACAGTGTGGTGAAAAAGATCAAGACGCTATCGGTAATGGCCATGCGTCCGAGCGCCAAGATCTCAACATTCAGCAGCAACATGAGCGCGCCGTACAGCCCAACCGTCGGTCCGCGCAGCCGGGTGAGAAACAGATAGTGCATCACGATCAAGGCGACCCCGAAGAGCGCGGATGGAAACCGGGCGGAGAACTCATTGACCCCGAAGGCGTGATAGGACGCGGTCATGAGCCAATAGACGAAGACCGGTTTGGCGACACGCAGTTCCCCATTGAAGGTGGGGGTGACTAAGTCACCCGACGCAAACATCTCACGGCCGGCTTCGGCATTACGGCCCTCATCACGATCGGTCAACCCCATGCTGCCGAGCCCGATGAAAAAGAGCAGGCTAGACAGAAGGAACAGGAGCAACAGCGGGATGGGTTGAGGTGAGGATCGATCCATGGTTAGGGTGGTTAGTGTCGATAGACGAAGACAGCCGACAAACAGTCTGTGCCGTCCCAGGTGATCATGCTTGCGGTGTCGACGGGTTTGTGGTTTGGCCTGCTCGGTGAATGAGGACCAGATTTCGCACATACACAAACGTCCCGACGCCTTGTCCGGAGATAAAGACCGGGTCTTGTCGGTAGATGGCGTAGGCGAGCGTGATCAGCCCCCCAATGAGACTCATGTACCAAAAAGAAACGGGGACGCGGCTTTCGGCATTCCGTTCTGAGGCGAGCCATTGCACCACCCAGCGTCCAAAAAACAGGGCTTGGCCGAAGAAACCGATCCCAACCCAGATTGCTTCAGTGGTCATGAGGCGCTTGGAGGGAGATGCTCATGGTCTGTTCTTGTAGGAGTGTCTCTAGTCTCGTGGGGTTTGGTTGCTGATTGCGAAATTTGTATTGGATTACGCGGTTCTGCATCCACCGCACGGCAATCAGGTCGTACAGCGATTTGAATAAACGATTACCCATTCCATATTTCGACACGCCGTGGATCCGGGGATAGTGACGAACGGGGACCTCGGTCACGGTGAATCCGTACATCAGCGCGAGGGCCGGGAAGAATCGATGCATGCCCTCAAAGAGCCGGATCCGTTCCAGCACCGGACGCCGGAATACTTTGAGCGGGCATCCTGTATCGTGAACTCCGTCGTGTGTGAAATGATTTCGGAATCGATTGGCGATCAACGACGAAAGTTTTTTCACGAGACCGTCCTGCCGTTGTTGCCTCCATCCGCACACCACATCATGGGTGGCTGTCTGTGGGAGAAGTTTCAGGATATCTTCACTGTCCTGTTGGAGATCCCCGTCGATCTGAATGATGATCTCACCTGAGGACTGATGAAACCCGGCTTCCAACGCACAGGTTTTGCCGTAATTTCGATCGAAATGAAAGACACGGACGTGCTGGTACTGAGCTGCCAAGCGGTCCAGTTCATCACTGCTCCCATCGCTGCTTCCATCATCGACGAAAATAATTTCATACGGACGAGAGTGTGACGGCTCGCACGAATCCATGACTTTCAACAGACCGGTAATCAGAGGCGACAGGTTCTCTCGTTCATCTTTGATCGGGATGATGACAGAAGCCCAAGGGGATGGTGAGGTCATAGTGCGCAAAAACGGAGAACGCAATGATGTGATCAGGGATGGCATTCTAGCGGAAGGGGGAAAGGGGGTCAAACAGTAGAGGAGAATGATGCAGAGATAGGACAGGATATCGCTACTTGCCGGTGTTCACGACAGTGAAACGAATGGTGCCCATCAGGCTCATCTCGCTGATTTGTTCACCGGTATGGATCTCGACTTTGTATCGTCCGGGCTTCCATCCTCCGTTGGGTGACGGCAATCTGAGGTAGCCGCTTTCATCTTCTAAGGCGATACGCATGGCGTCCTCGCTCACCAGAGTCTCCGGCGAGAGTCCGGCCACCTGTTCTGGTGTGCAACGGCCGAACACCGTGAAGGCCTGATAGTGTTGATGCAGCGCAAAGACGATGACAATAGCGGCCACATCCGAAGAGAATCGTTCCGTGGGGTTGATCGGCACGATCTCATGGGTACGCTGGAAACCCAATCGCTCCTCAAAATCCTCCGCCAGGGTAATCGAACGAAACAGACCTTGTGGGGGAGCATCGAAGTCGTAGGCCTTGGTATCTTCTGTGCGGTTTTGGAACTTGGAGATCGGCACATTTTCAGTGAGGGGAGGTTCTTCACCTGTCACGACCGTGCACCAAAGAAAGACGGCCGACATCACCATGCCGGCTACGGTTGATCGTCTCGTCATCATGTCTGTCTGCTACACCCGCCGACGTCGTACTGTCAAGGAAACAAGGAGCAAGCAGCCCATTGCGACGTTTTCCAGGCATCTGTTAGGATTTCGGCCACGCTTCGTCCGAAGACTCGATAACAACCATGATGGTGATGAAACGATATGCTGCAAGACGCTGATGCCCTTCCGCAACTGATTGGCGAATACAAGCCACTTGATCAATGGCAGACCCATCTCAACCAGGTATTCTATCGGTTACGGGGAGACCAACTCCGATCCTACTACCAGACCTTCGCCTCCGCAGATTTCAGGCTGGCCCATGCGCTGGCAACTGACTACTACGAGCAAGTCACAAAACGAGAGCGGGCCCAAGCTCGTCAATCATCTCCCCCCTCATCCCTTACCGTACTAGAGGTAGGGCCCGGCAATGGAAATCTGGCCGCCTGCTTTTTGACCCACCTGCAGGCATTGGACAAGCAGGGGACGATTTATCCCCGCGTGCGGTATGTCATGGTGGATTGGGAGCAGCCTGTACTGGATGGTGCGCTAGCCCATTCGGATTTGGCGGCCCACCGGGATCGCGTCGATAGTCATTGCGGGTCAATTGAGCATGTGGCAGGTCTGGCTGAGGGGAGCGTGGACCGCGTTTTCTGCAATGAGTTGTGGAACGATCTGCCGACGAAATTGTTGGCGAAACACGGTGGAGACATTGAAGAAGAGTATATCCGCCCAAATTTGAGCGAGTTTCTCCATGCCCAGATCAGGGATTGGTCCGGGTTTGTCCGGGCGTTTCAGGAGAAGGATCTCGAAGCGCTCAAGACCTTCCCGCCGTTCTTGGATGAGCTCGTGTGGGAAAAAGAGTATCGGAAGGTCGAGTGGAAGGATGTGCCCTACCGAAAGACGATCGTGGAATTTCTTCAAGTCATTGATCCGGAGGTTTTGGTGCCGGTGAATCTCGGTGCCTTTGCGGTGCTGAAGGAGGCCAAGCGATTACTGGCTCCGGACGCAGTCGGGCTCAGCGTGTTCGATGCCGGGACGGGCGATCTCAAAGTGCTCAACGATCCTGACAAGCCCTGCTACGGCCAGTTCGGCGGGCAATATAGCTTTATGATCAACTTTGCCTTGGTCGAGGATGTGGCCAAACACCTGGGCTTCAAGGAGACAACCCTGGAGGCCCAACGGGAATTTGTGGGGCGATCGTTGAACACGAATGTCATTACCCTGATGGATCTCTTGGCCACCCATCCCTCTGCGGGGCCGAAACTCCAAGCCTGGGAGCAGGACCGTCTGGTTCTGAAGACTATTCGGGCGCTGGATGAGACATTCGAAAGCCCCTATCGTCGTCGGCTTGCGTTTCCACTAGGTCCCAATATTCCACCGGAAGAGCGGGAGACCCTGGGAGCGATTCTCCGTTCGTTGAAAGAGACCGGCATTCCGGACACCGTGGCCTATGTGACCGAGGAAGAACTCACGCGCGCGCAGAGGGATCTCGAAGCAATCGGCTATGATCCCGATACGATCGCAATGGCCATGAGCGCCCCTCCTAGCTCGATTGAATATTGCCACTTCACTTGTCGGTAACGGGGAAAGCCGGTTCGAACTCGGTTGCATTCTGAGTGTTGATGCATCCAGAATGCGAAACCCATAAGGAGAACGCGATGAGCTCCTTCGGTACAGGCATAGCCGGACTCGTGGGAACCGTGGTGTTTCTCATGGGGCTGTTGTCCTTTTGCCAACGGAGATGGCTCGTCGGCTGTGCATGGCTGATCTCGGGTGTGTTCCTGATCGGCCTCTTGACCTTCCTCGATAAGCCGGGACTGCACCAATCAGAGCCGCCGGCTGCCCGATCGACAGGGGGATAGTCTCCGTTCCAACTTAGCTCCGCTTCGCCGTAACCCAATAACTCCGTAAACCGCAAACCGCATTCCAAAATAATAAGCCGTAGGCTTCACCGCAAGCACACGTCCTGGTTCAGCGTTTCCCACACGTAGCTGTGCCAAGTTCTGCGGAGTACCTTCTTTCCTATTCTGAAAAATATCTGAGCGAGCTCGGACAAAGGCCCGATCCTGATCGGAATCGACGGGTATGTATCTAAATGGATACGTATCAGTAGAATTAGATACAGGTGTCCATGTAATATGCAGGGCCATGTAGAACTACGCAAGGTTCAAATGGACTGATGAATTAGTAGGTAGACCTTCCATGTACGTTCGGCACAGGCCTTGCTTTACCAGCGAAAGGTCTGCTGTTCCGAGTATCAGTCATGTACTGGAGGTGGGTGAGACAGATTGAGGCGAAGTGATGAATGGTGCCGTACATCCGTAACGATGTGCAAGCGCATCGTCTGCCTTGAGTAACAGGAGGTGAAGATGAGTTGGACAGGTGAGAATTGGGGGGCCAAGGAACTCCGCTTTGTCGCGGACCTGACCGGAGATGGCCGGGCGGACATCGTGGGTTTCGGCCGCGACGGGGTGTGGGCTGCGGTCAATAAAGGCGGGAATGTGTTCAGTCAGCCGCACATGTCTCTCACAAGTTTCAATTCTCAGGGATGGCGGGTGGATCAGCACGTCCGACTGCTCGCCGATCTGACCGGCGACGGCAAGGCGGACATTATCGGCTTCGGCGACAATGACGTCGTAATCGCATTGAGCAATGGTGATGGGACCTTTGCGCTGGACAAGTCTGTGCTGACGGAGTTCATCACCAGCAAAGGCTGGCGCGTCGATCAGCATCCACGGTTTGCGGTTGACGTTACCGGCGACGGGAAGGCCGACATCATCGGCTTTGGGAATGATGGGGTGTGGACGGCGCTCGGCAACGGCGATGGGACCTTTCAAGCGCCGAAACTTGTCCTGGCGGGGTTCAACGTCAACCAAGGCTGGCGGGTGGATCAGCATCCGCGATTCGTTGTGGATCTGACCGGCGATGGCAAGGCGGATATTGTGGGGTTCGGCAACGACGGGGTGTGGACGGCACTTGGCAACGGCGATGGGACCTTTCAAGCGCCGAAACTTGTCCTCGCGGGTTTCAGTGTCAACCAGGGCTGGCGGGTGGAGCAGCATCCCCGGTTTGTTGTGGATCTGACCGGCGATGGCAAGGCGGATATTGTGGGGTTCGGCAACGACGGGGTCTGGACGGCACTCGGCAACGAGGACGGCACCTTCGGCGAACCAAGGTTGGTGCTCGCGAATTTTGGCGTGAACCAAGGCTGGCGGGTGGATCAGCATCCGCGATTCGTTGTGGATCTGACCGGCGATGGCAAAGCGGATATTGTGGGATTCGGCGACAATGGAGTCTGGACCGCCGTGAGCAACGGCGATGGTACGTTCGGAGAGCCTAAGTTCTTTGAGGAGTTTGGGGTCAAGCAGGGCTGGCGGGTGGAGCAACATCCTCGGTTCATGGTCGACCTGACCGGCGATGGCAAGGCGGACATCATTGGATTCGGTAACGAAGCTGGGCCTCGGATCGCGTTGAGCAACGGGGATGGCACGTTTCAACCGGCAAAGCCCGCTTTGGAAAACGTAGACCCCCAGTCGGTCGTAAAGACAAAAGTAATCCCACTGGATTTTTTGCAGCGCAAATTCGACCTTTTTTTCAAGGATCGGTCCCGGCCTTTGTTCAAGGTACGACTCCATAACCTTGGGGGTGGTGACCACCGCCACAGCACAATCGATGTCCTATTCGACGATCCAGCGAAAGGCTATACGTCCCAATTGCGTGATGGCCAACCGAAGGATCTTGGCCAGCTTGAAGTGTCTCTTCCATGGGCTCCAGACCCCGACTTTCACTTCTCTGACTTAAACAGCACTACACTCACCGCGACGGCCATCCCTGGTTCACCAGTTGGCGTTGAAGTGAGAGTCGATTTCGAGGTCGAAGGGGTCGAGATGATCGTCAACAACTTTCCGGATATTGATTTCGATGGGTTCAATATCCGGGTTGGGTTTCGGTTGGAACACGATGCCGATGCTGGTCTGGTTTCCGTGGCCACAGACAAAAGCTTGATCCACACGCATGCCTCAGTCAACGTGTCAGGTTTGCCGGACGGGGTCTTTGCCTCAGGGGTTGAGGGGAAGTTTAATGAAAAGATCGCGGATGCGCTGAAGGACAATCGCGATGCCTTCAATCGCATAGCCACGCGCTGGCTCGTCGGAGGAGACTTCATGGTTCTCGGCGTTGCAGGCGATGACCAGTCGTTGACCATCACCTATGTCATCCCGCCCGGTCAACTTGAGCCGTTTCCAGAACACCCGCAGCCGCCACTAGACCCAGGTCGCCTCGCGAATATCGACCACATCGTGGTGCTCATGATGGAGAACCGTTCGTTCGACCATATGCTCGGCTATTTGAGCAAAGAGGGAGGAGGCGATGGTAGGAAACGGCTCGACATCGATGGATTGCGCGGGGGTGAGGTCAATGATGATGGTAAGGGGCACAGCTATACGTCGTTCTCGCTTCCGGATACGACGTTCACTGAAAGTCCCGATCATAGCCATCTCCCCGTTGAGAACCAGATCGACGGGGGCCAGATGGATGGGTTTGTGAAGAGTTTCATCGGCAAGTATCCCACCATCGACAACCCTGGCAAGATCATGGGGTATCATACTGCGGCCCATGTGCCCGTCTATGACGCCCTGGCTCGGGAATTCCTCGTTTGTCAGCGCTGGTTCGCCGCTCACCCCGGTCCGACGTTTTGCAACCGATTTTATACGTTGACAGGTCGGTTGAACCGAGACTCATTCGGCAACTTTGAATTCGATAATTTTACGGGCAGTGAATTCAAGCCGGTTCCGACCAAAACCATCTTCGATCATCTCACGGACCGTGCAGTCTCCTGGCATTTCTATGAACATCGCTACTGCTCGTTGCGGATGTATGCCCAATATACCTTGGACGACCATTACATCGTTGATGCAGACGACCCTATAAAAGGGTTCTTCGCCAGCGCACGAGCGGGATCACTGCCATCGGTCTCATTCATTGATCCCAACTTCATCGATGAACCCGACGGTCAAGACAATGATGATGGAGCCCCGGCCAATATTAGCGCAGGACAAAATCTCATCGGACGGATCGTGGATGCGGTAGTGCGGAGTCCGAAATGGGCAAAGACCATGCTGATCGTCACCTATGATGAGCACGGCGGATTTTACGATCATGTCAATCCACTTGATCCTCAATATCGAGTCAACGCCAAACCTGTATCAGGTATCGATCATTACGGTGTGCGGGTCCCGACCCTCGTCATTTCCCCGTGGGTCGATCAGAGTGCGGTGAGCGATGTGGTGTTCGATCATACCTCGATTGCCAAGACCATTGCCCGTCGGTTTATGAGTGCCACCCCCCCGGATCTGGGTGAACGCGTAAGTGCAGCAAATGACCTGTCGATGGTGCTCCGCCCAACTCCTCGGCAGGACATCCCGAGCATTCCCGTCCCACCTGCACCGGAGCCAAGAGCCGCTTTCGAGAAGCGCGTTGCTCCGGCGGCGGACAGCGACGATTTCAAAGAAGTGATGCGGGCGTTGCGTGATCGGTACCCGATTCGGCGGGATCAGTGAGGATGCGTTACGAGCCGTTCCTGTTATTCGGTTCGGGCGGAGCCTCGGAGACGTGGTTGGTTTCCGACGGACTGGTACAAGCCTGGGGAGAGTACGGCGCGTCAATGATGGCGGCGCCGAATAGATCTACCCATCAACGACTCGACAGGAAAGAAGAGAGGCCGACGTTCTACGTCCGCGCCGGCGGGGCGTGGGTGGGAGCCGTCTAGTGGATGCGGCGAGCCATTCCAGTGCTGGCCAACGTTGACAGTGCGGAGATTATGAGAACGCTACGTGAGCGATACCAGATTCGACGGTGGCTGGAATTCGACGAAGAGTGGTACAAATGCTGCCATCTAAAATGACTAATCGCAAACGTGGAGAGCGTCTATGGCTGAGCACTACGATGTCTTTTTAAGTTACCACTTATCCGACAAAGAGCTTGTGGAGCGCATCGCACGATCACTCCGTGATCATGGCCTGAAGCCATTCCTTGATCAGTGGTATCTCGTTCGGGGCAGACTCTGGCCTCAGGAGCTGGAAAATGCATTAGGCTCGTGCGGAGCAGTTGCCGTGTTCATTGGTCCTGGAGAAATGGGGCCATGGCAGGAAAAAGAGGTCTACTTTGCAGTGGAACGGCAGACGCGCAATCCGGATTTCCCTGTTATCCCCGTCTTGCTGCCGGGTTCAGATCCGGCCCTTGGATTCCTCCTTGGCGAGTATACCTGGGTCGATCTTCGACAGGGCATAGATGATCCACGCCTGCTTTCTCTGCTGGCCGGCGCCATCCGAGGTGAAGTGCCTGGGCCTGAGTTTTCCGAACAGATCAAGGCTACCCGTTCGACTCTCTGTCCGTATCGCGGTCTGGAGTACTTTCGGGAAGGGGATGCACCATTCTTTTTTGGGCGAAAGGCCGCAATCCAAACACTTTATGAGACCGTCCGAGAGCATCGTTTCATTGCTGTTGTGGGAGCCTCGGGTTCCGGCAAATCTTCGATCGTGAGAGCGGGCCTCCTTCCGCAGCTCCGACGGGAGGAACGCACAGTCTGGGATGTCTTGACCCTATCTCCTGGCGATGAGCCGCTCAAGGCTCTTGCTCGGGCGGTATCTCCGCTCCTGGAGCCGGAAGCGCTGGATAAAACAGATCGTCTCAAGAAGATCAACAAACTCACGGATGCCTTCGCGAAGCAAGAAGTCAGCCTGCATGATGTCGGTCAGGATATTTTGGAAAAGCAATTGGGAACGAATCGCTTGTTATTGGTCATTGACCATGCTGAGGAACTTTATACGGCCGTGAAAAACGACCGCCATCGTAGGCGGTTCATTGATGAACTGCTTGAGGCTAGCGAGAGGGGCTCATGGACTGTGATGCTCACGCTCCGCGGGGACTTTGTAGGAAAGGCGCTTTCCTATCGCCCTCTCTCCGACCGGCTGCAGGGCGCGCAGGTTAATTTGGGGCCGATGACGCGAGTCGAATTGGAACAGGCTATCATGGTCCCAGCCCGACGCGTTGACTTGTCCTTTGCCGAGGGGCTTGTGACACGGATCCTGGATGATGTCGGTGATGAACCAGGCAATTTGCCCCTGCTCGAATTCGTACTCAAGCGTTTGTGGAAAGACCGCCAACGGTCAGAACTCTCGCACCAGGCCTATGATGCCATGGGAGGCCTGCAGGGTGCGGTAGCGAATAAGGCCGAAGAGGTTTTCCGGAAGTTCGGTCCTTTGGAGCAAGCAGCGGTCAAACGGGTTTTTCTTCAGGTTGTCCGAGCTGCCGAAACCGGAGAAGATACCAGCCGAAGAGCGGCACTCTCAGAAATTGACCCTACAGCCTTGGGCGTTGTCAAGAAGCTTACGGACGAGCGGCTGCTCGTTACGAATCGTGCGCTAGCTGGAGAGGAGACCGTCGAGGTAAGTCATGAAGCGTTGATCCGTAAGTGGCAACGGTTACAAGGATGGCTCAATGAGGATCGCGAGTTTCTGCTGTGGCGGGAGGGGCTGAGAGGGCGTGTGAACGAGTGGCAGCGCAATCCACAAGACGAAGGCACGTTGCTCCGAGGCACGCCGCTGGCAGTGGCACACCTCTGGTTGTCTCAGAAAGCGGACATGTTGACCGATTCGGAAAAGAACTACATTAGACAGAGTGCCGAGGTTCGTGACCGGGCCGTGCGGGAAGATCAAGAACGGCTAAGTCGCGAGCTAGCTCAGGCGGAACAAGCACGGAAAGCTGCGGAGGAAGCGCAAGAGGTGTCCGAGCGTTTAAGACGACGACAATGGCAGTTTGGTCTGGTGCTGCTCGGCACCGCACTAATAGGTTGGATGGTAACATGGCTTACGGATCGGCACTATGGGTTGAATGAGGCTGTCCTCAAGATTCGATCAATCTATAGCGATATCCATCAGGATCCTGAGAAGGAGATGATATTGATACAAGGCGGCACATTTACAATGGGTGATGTGGAGGAGATGGACAAGTCAGAGGACTCAAATCGCAAACCCAGACATCGCGTTTCAATTAAATCCTTTTATATGGGGAAATATGAAGTAACCTTTGAGGAATATGATCGGTATGCCATCAGCAAAGGGAAACCGTTGCCCCCTGATCAAGGTTGGGGTCGTAAGGAGCGGCCAGTCATCAATGTGTCGTGGAAGGATGCCAAGGACTACGCGGAATGGCTCAAACAAAAAACCGGCAAACCCTACCGCTTAGCGACAGAATCGGAATGGGAATATGCGGCGCGGAGCGGCAACGTGCAGCAAACCTGGGCAGGAACTTCGGACCCTAGTGAATTATCCAAATATGCCGTGTTTGCAGGTAACTCAGGAGGCAGTACCGAAGCGGTCGGTATGAAGGAGAAGAATGGGCTTGGGCTCTATGACTTGAGCGGGAATGTTTTCGAATGGGTGGAGGACTGTGCTCATGAGAACTATAAGGATGCCCCAGAGGATGCATCGGCATGGCTGGATAACGGGGATTGCCCTATGCGCATGCACCGGGGCGGTTCCTGGGATAACGTTCCGATGGATCTCCGTTCGTCGCACCGAGGCTCGGGTCTAGATTCCAGCCGGAGCAGTCACCTTGGCTTCCGTCTTGCTAAGGGCCTTAAGCCTTAATCCGTTACTCCCTGCATGGTGACGCACTGCTCCCAATGTTTGTATCGCAAGTTTGCGATTGTCGAACCATCGCTGCGATTGGGTGTGTGACAACTCGTTGCCATATGACCATCCGAAATGCCTAGCGACCTCCATAACTCCCTCATCACCAATATCCCTCAACGTCTGGATCGGCTGCCCTGGTCGCGCTGGCATCGGCTCATCGTTGTGGCGCTTGGGATCACCTGGATTTTGGACGGCCTTGAAGTCACGATTGTCGGAGCACTCGCTCCAGTTCTCACGCTTCCGAAGGATGGGGTCGGATACCGTTTATAGTACGACATGCAATGCCAGTAAGACTCATTCGGAAGTGGGATCGTGAAATATGCCTGACACAGGAAGGAGCCGCGCAAAACCAAGGATCTGATCTTGCATTGTGCGCTATGGAAGTTGAATCGACTTTCGATGTGTCTGCGCCTCAAAGCGGACTGGTGAATTGCCCGTGGCGTAGAGCATCTGACGTAGTTGTACAGTATGCTCATGGTCAGGCTTTGATAGAGCAGGCCTACCTTGGCGGCGCGCTGCTTGAGTAGTTCACGGTCGGTGGTTGATAAACGTATGGTGATGCGGGTGTGTTTGCGAGTGAAAATGGAAAGTGGGGACTGATTGTGAACTGTGCATCGTCCCTCATACGGGCATGGTGAAATTGTTCCCAGCAGTACAGAACTACGAATACGACTCGTCCCAGAGCGTTTTCACAAACTCACGGATGGGAAGGATCGTAATCTCGCCGACTTGTCGGCGTCTCTCTTCTAGGCTCACGCAGAGATAGCGTTTGAGTTTCCGTTCCTCCGCCAACGCCTTTAACGATTTCAGGTCATTGGGACCGACGTTTTCGCTTGCTTTGAGCTCGATCGCGGTGTGATCACCCAAGATAAAATCAACTTCAAAACCGGACTTGGATTTCCAAAACGCAAGAGATTCACCAGAGACATAATCCACATAACTCTTGAGTTCGTGGAAAAGGTAGGTCTCCACCGCGTGGCCGTATTCCGGCGTCCTGCGACGGTATTGTCGTTCCTGTAGGGCGGCCACAACGCCGATATCAAAAAAATAATATTTGGACGAGGCTAAGGGTTTACGCTGTCTGGTTTCGCGCCAAGCCGGCAGTTCGTAGAGAATGAGTGTATCTTTTAAGATCTCAAAGTATTCGTAGATCGTAGTGCGGGGAACTTGGGCGTCGATGGCGACATTGGTGAAATTGATGATGGTGGCATTGCAGTAGGCCGCCACCTTCAGGAATCGGCTGAAGGCTGAAATGTTTCGTGTGGCTCCTTCCGCGACGATTTCCTGCTGCAGATAGGATCCGGTATAGGCGTCGAGATCAGCGCGAGGATCGTCGGAGAAATAGATGGAAGGGAGACCGCCGCGGGTCATAAACTTATCGAGGTCGAAGTGCTGCCCCAATTCTCCCTGAGTGAGTGGGTGCAGGTATTTGGTTCGTGCACGTCCCCCTAAGAGATTAATCCCTCCCTGGCGAAGTTTGCGGGCACTTGACCCCGTGAGCAGAAAACGAATCCCTCGTTGTTCGATGAGCCGATGGACTTCGTCCAGCAGTCCGGGAATCCGTTGAATCTCGTCGATGACCACCAGCCGATCCTTGGGAGTGAGCTCTTCGGCCAGTCGCTGTGGGCGTTGGCTGAAGGCCAGATAGACCGACGTATCCAGGAGATCGTATACGCGAGCACTTCGGAAGCTTTGGGTAATGAGAAAGCTCTTCCCTGTTTGGCGGGGCCCTAAGAGAAAGTGAGACTTCTTCTCTGCCAAACTTCCTATGTCCAGGACTCGGGGAATGGCGGGCATACGGATCATGCAGGCAGGGTATCATGTGACGACTCTGTCGTCAAATGGCATGCTAAATGACGACTTAGTCGACACTGGCCTATCACTCCCGTCATCGACCGGCCGCGACGACGGAACTGTCTACCACACGCTGCCATGGGCTCGGGTCATCGCAATCCAATGGCGGAGGGTCTGATGGCTAATCCGCTTGGTCAGAGCCCCGGGGAATCCCAGTAGCAGCCGATGGGTGATCTGTTCAGGCGATCACAGTTGTGGAGCCAATAGAATAACGTTCGGTTGTCCGAAACATTTCTTTGTGATTGGACATGTGGCAGCTCGTTGCCGTATGACTATTGGAGATGCCTAACGATCTCCCTAACTCCATCATCACCAATATCCCCCAACGTCTGGATCGGCTGCCCTGGTCGCGCTGGCATCGGCTCATCGTCGTGGCGCTTGGGATCACCTGGATTTTGGACGGCCTTGAAGTCACGATTGTCGGAGCACTCGCTCCAGTTCTCACGCTTCCGACCACACTAGGTTTGACGGAATCTCAGGTCGGCTTAACGGCATCGGCCTACCTGGCTGGTTCAGTCACCGGTGCCATAGTGTTTTCATACCTGGCTGATCGACAGGGTCGCAAGCGGTGGTTTCTTATCACCCTCGTGCTGTACCTCACCGCTACCGTACTGAGTGCGTTCTCATGGGATCTCTGGAGCTTTCTCTGTTTCCGATTTCTAGCCGGCGCCGGAATCGGCGGCGAATATTCTGCCATTAATTCAGCCATCGACGAGCTCATTCCGGCCCGAGCACGTGGTCAAACGGATCTCGCAATTAATGGCAGTTGGTGGATCGGTACCGCAGCGGGTGCGCTGATTTCGATCCCGTTGCTTGATTCGCACATTGTGCCGGAATGGCTGGGCTGGCGCCTTTGCTTCGGATTGGGCGGTGTCTTAGGGCTCGGTATTTTGCTGATCCGCCGGCTGGTGCCTGAAAGTCCCCGCTGGCTGATGACTCATGGTCGTCTACACGAAGCTGAGGCGATCGTAGATTCGATCGAAGAGCAAGTCACACAAGACAAACGATTGGGCCCTCTCCCTGAGCCTGAAGGTAGCGTGACGATCCATACAAATGCACAAGCGACATTTAAAACGGTGATACAACAGTTGGTGAAGGTCTATCCCACACGCACCGTACTTGGCGTGACCCTGATGGTCACGCAATCGGTCCTGTACAACGCAATTTTCTTTACCTATGCCCTCGTGCTGACAAAATTCTATGGTGTCTCGGCGAGCCAGATAGGGCTGTACATCATCCCCTTCGCGATAGGAAATTTCTTGGGGCCTTTGCTCCTCGGCCGCTTCTTCGATACGGTTGGACGAAAGCCCATGATTGCCTTGACGTACACAACCTCCGGCCTTCTCCTTGCGCTTACCGGCTATCTATTTTGGAAGGGCTATCTAACTCCGATAACACAAACCGTAGCATGGTCGATCATTTTTTTCTTCGCGTCGGCAGGAGCCAGCTCTGCCTACTTGACGGTCAGTGAAATATTTCCACTGGAAATTCGAGCAATGGCCATAGCCGTCTTTTTCGTCGTGGGACAAGGGGCGGGGGTATTGGCTCCCTGGTTCTTCAGTATGCTTATCCAAGAGTCCGCCGCCTCAGTTTTCTACGGCGACCTCGTGGGCGCTGCATTGATGCTTCTCGGCGCCGTTGTCGCGTTGGTGTTTGGCGTCAAGGCTGAACAGAAGCCGCTGGAAGCGCTTGCTGGTCCGATCTCAGCTGCGAGGTAGCGTGATAGGAGAGGTGGCTCCACTTCGTTCGCCGGAATGTGGCTCGCATCATGTCGTGTCGCGATCTTGAGTCGTGCATGATGCGGGAATATGGGACTTCTGCCTTTCCACTTCCTATCCGCATCGCTGCTCGTTGACTCGATCGCAATCCATTTATATACTTAAGAATCACCCGGAGGCGATTGACATGAAAACAGCCATCGGCTTGCTCGTCCTTGTCGTGCTCCTCGTCGGCGGAGTTCTCGCGCTTCCTTTTCTCGTTGATCTCAACAAGTACCAAGATCAGTACAAACCGCTCATCGAAGCGGAGCTGAATCGTAAGATTCAGCTGCAGGACATTCGTTTGACGGTCTGGCCCCGGATCGGCGCCCGAGTGGCCGGCTTCGCCGTGTTGGATGATCCGGCCTTTAGCTCGGGCTCGTTTGCGTCGCTATCGTCGTTGGATGTGGGTGTGAAACTTGTGCCGTTGCTGAGCGGAAAAGTGGAGGTTGAAGAGATCACGCTTCACAATCCCGTCATTACGGTGATCAAAAACAAGAACGGGGTTCTCAATGCCTCGACGGTCGGACGAAAAGGTGTGCCGGTTCCGGAGAAGCCATCGCGTGCTCCGATTCCTTCGACGGAAGGCCCGCTCAAGCTTCTGGCATTGCTGGCCGTCGACCGCCTGTCGATCGACGGAGGCAAGCTCACGTACCGCGACTTGTCGGCCGCCGCTCCCACGGAGTACGTGTTGCAAGATCTGGAGCTGCTCCTGCGTGAAGTGCGCCTCGGTCAAACACCGCATCTCCATGTTGCCTCTCTCGTCCAGCCCTTCAATTTGCCGGTGAAACTCGACGGCACGTTTGGTCCGCTGCGGGAGACGATGGACATCGATACGATCGATTTTCAGCTGGCGGTGGGGAAAACGGAATTTACCATCACAGGAAACGCGGCAGGGAATGATGCGACGGTCACCATCAGCTCGCCGGTGATCAATACGGCGAATCTTCCAGTGACTCTTCCGTTGAAAAAGCCGGTCGACATTAAGGATGTCAAAATCACCGCGGAGGTGAAGGGGCAAGAGGCGAAACTCAATTCCTTGTCGCTTCATCTCTTCGACGGCGAGGTCAAGGGACAGGGGAAAATGATCGCTGGGGCAGAGGTGCCACCCTTTAAAGGGTCCGTCGCACTTCAAGGACTGCAGCTTGGTCCGGCGCTCAACGCTGTCGCAGAAACACCTGTGTCGATCAGCGGCACGGCCGGTGCCGATCTTTCGTTGCAAGGCAAGGGATTTTCCATACCGGATCTCACCAAGGCTTTGGAGGGGACCGGTCACCTGACAGTGAAAGATGGGAAGATCGAAGGAGTGAATATCCTCCAAGAAGTGGCCGACGCGCTCAAGCTTGCCGGCATTTCGATGGGCGAAGCGAAGGCTACGGCGTTTTCGACGATCGAGACCGATCTGGCGATCAAGCAAGGCGTGATCAATGTACAGAGGCTCTTGATGGACAGTCATGATTTTCAGGCGACCGGCGGAGGGACCATCAGCTTCGATCAAAAACTGAACTTGATCGTGAACCTCAATCTGTCGCAAGATGCGAGTCAAAAGATTGCGGCTGCGTCACCTGTCGTCAAAATCGCCATGAAAGAGGGCCGACTCAGCCTTCCACTGACGATTTCAGGAACGGCTCAGGCTCCATCATATGGAGTTGATGTCAAGGGTCTCACCGGAAAGGTACAGGAACAGGTCAAGAAGAAGGTGGAAGAAGCGATCGGTGGATTGCTTAAAGGGACGACTAAGCCGGAGGATCTTCAGAAAGAAGGGAAAGAGTTGCTCAAGGGACTATTCGGGCAATAGTAACACATAAAACGCCGATGGACGCGTTCGCTATGAGGAGACTGACTCGATGAATGTCGTTGATACACTGACGCAATATGCCGTGCAGTATGGGCTGCAAGCGGCGGTCGCTCTGGGCATCTTGGTTGCTGGGATGATGGCGGCCCGAGGGGCTGGGAATGTTGCCCAACAAGCACTCGAAAAACAGACGCTTGAGCCGCCGGTCCGGTTGCTCCTGGTGCGCGTCGTGAAAATTGTGGTGACGCTCTTTACCGCAATGATCGCGTTGCAGACGCTGGGGGTTCCCATCGCGCCGTTGATCGCCGGGGTCGGTGTTGCCGGTGTGGGGATCGGGTTGGCCTTGCAAGGCGTGTTGAGCAATGTGATGGCTGGGCTCTCGATTATCTTCAGCAAACCGTACAAGGTCGGTGAACATATCTCGCTGTTGGGCGTGCACGGGGATGTCGAGGTCATTGATATCTTTACGACGACACTGAAGCATGCGGACCAGTCCCGCGTCATCATTCCCAATCGCAAAATTGTGGGAGAGATTTTGCACAATTTCGGCGTGATCCGTCAGGCCCAGGTGACGGTCCCTCTGTCTCATCATGCCAATGTCGATGATGCGCTGGCGCAGGTGAAGGACATACTTCAGCAGCATCCTAAAGTGTTGAAGGAGCCTGCTCCCGGCGTAGGAGTGTCGGCTGTAGGTGAATCATCTCTGACGCTCGCTGTGAGCCCGTGGACCGCTGTGGGAGATTACGGGTCAGTTCAAGGCGAGTTGAATAAGTTGATTCTCGAACGATTTCGGGCGCGTGGGATCGAACTCCCCACCTCTCGCCACCAGGTTCATCTGGTGAAAGACTAGTGCCTCCAGATCACGAACGTCTGGCCTCCCTTCAAGTTGGAGGATCAACCCAACCTCATCGATTCTGTCTTGTTGGCGTCGGCTTGCCGGTGCTAGGATAATCTCCTCTATCTGAGAAATAGGAAGGAAAGCGAACTACAGGAGAGCTTGTAGGAGAGCGCTGATCTTTTGGGCAGATGTATGTTGTGGTGTTGTTTACATCCGTCATCGTCATCTCGTGAGGTGAGGCCATGAGTCAATCCACCGCTGCCGATCAATCTGTTGAGGCTCATCGAGGTCAAACGGAGAGTCCGCTTAAGAAAGGTGACGGTCATCCCTCTGACGATCCATCGGCCAGTGGTAATCTCGACAAGATTCGGGACATTCTCTTCGGCGCACAGGCCCGGGAGCATGACCGCCGGTTTGCGCAACTCGAACAGCACTTATTACGGGAAGCCACCGATCTTCGCAATGATCTCAAACGACGCTTTGAAGGCCTCGAACTCTATATCAAGAAGGAAGTTGAGTCTCTGACAAACAGGCTGTCGAAGGAACAGGACCTCCGAGGAGAGTCTGTAACGAGACTGACGCAAGACCTCGCGCACCTGGCTGGAATCGTGGAGGAGAAGGCTCGTCGACTCGAACAACAGGCGAACCACGCGCAGTCTCATGTCTTGCAGCAGTTGACGGAGCGTATCAACGAGCTGGCGGATGATGTTCGTATCCGCCATGCGGAAACGACATCTTCTCTCGAAAGCGCAGTTCGGGATCTGCGCGCGGAAAAGACGGATCGTGCAGCGCTCTCAGCCATCTTGCTGGAAGCAGCGCAACGACTCTCTGACGGTGAGACCCCTACCAGTTGAGGCGGAACGGTAGTGTGACGCTATGGCGACTGATCCACACAGACATCGTCAGCATTCCCAACCCTCCGAAGGACGCATCTCCGTAGATGAAGACTGGGCGCAATTGCGCACACTGTTACTGGCTCCGGAACAGACGCAACTCGACGAACTTCGCGATCGGCTCGACAATCGATCGGTTGAACCTCGGGAAATCAGTCGAGTCCTGCCCGAAGCGTTTGCCATACGTGGGGAGGGTGACCAGCAGATGTCAACCGCCCTGACTCCCTATGTCGAAAACGGCTTTATCGCGACTGTACGGAAGTCACCGCAGACGATCGTTGATGCGATCGCACCCATCATGGGCCCGGCCATTCGGCAGGCCATTACGCGTGCCTTGCAGAGTATGACGGAGGCCTTCAACCACTCGTTGGACGAAGGCCTGTCCTTTCGAGGATTCCAGTGGCGACTGGAAGCGTGGCGAACCGGTCGCCCGTTCGCGGAGGTGGTGTTGCTCCACCGACTGCGCTACCGGGTGGACCAGGTGTTTCTCATTCATCGGGAGACGGGCTTATTACTCCATCACATCGCCGCAGAGGGAGTGGTCGTGCAAGACCAACATGTCTTGTCCGGCATGTTGACGGCGATTCAACACTACGTGCAGGACTCATTCGGAGCCTCGCAAGATCAAACCCTTAACCAATTTCAAGTCGGTGAGTGGACGGTCTGGGTCGAGCAAGGGTCCCGCGCGTATTTGGCCGGTGTCATTCGAGGAACACCCCCGGCCAGTCTCAGAGAGAGGTTCCGAGATGTGCTGGATCGTATTCATGCTGAACAGGCCGAGTCCTTGGTGTCTTTTGAGGGAGATGCGGCCTCGTTTCAAGCGGTGCAGCCTCACCTCGAAGACTGTTTACAGGCCCATTATGAAGCTCCTCCATCGCGGAGCGCGCTGAAGGTGTGGGTTCTGGGTGGAGCAGTGCTCCTCGCGTGCTTCTGGTGGGGATGGACGGCGTATCAAACCCATACCCGGTGGTCTCAGTTTCTGACGCAACTCAAGACCGAGCCCGGCATCGTCGTCACGAATGCGCACTCGACGTGGAGTGGATATTATCTTGAAGGCCTACGAGATCCATTAGCCAAAGATCCTTCCGTGATGATCCAAGAGGGCGGCATCGACCCTTCGATGGTGAGCTCTCATTGGTCTCCGTTTTACGCGCTGGAACCGCAACTCATCGCAAGTAGAGCGCGCTCGATGCTGCAGCCTCCCGGTACTGTCCAATTGCAGGTCAAGGGAGATACGCTGGTTGCAACCGGTTCTGCCTCGATCGAATGGATCAAAGAGGCGAGGCGCTTGGCTGTGCTCGTGCCGGGAATTGTGCACTACCGTGATGAAGGTCTCGTCTCCGTATCCGTTCCAGACCTTCTGGATCGCGTCAACCGCGCCGTCATTCGTTTCGGCCCAGGGTCTGCCAGCATTGCACCATCGGATAGGCTTGAGGTTCATGCAATTGCGGATACCTTGAAAGATCTAGAGCAAGCTGTTTCTCAATCGGATCAACGCGTGAGGGTGGACATACTTGGGTGGGCTGATCAGACCGGACCGGCGGCCCTCAATCTCAATCTCAGCAGACAACGGGCTGAGGCTGTGCTGGCTATTCTGGGAACGGAATACCCGAGGATCCTCACAACCGTGAGAATAGGTACAGGTACCGAACGAATGGTGACATTTCGGGCTTCACTTGAAGCGCATCCCAAGGAACCTGAGCCTGCTCGGCCATGATGCAGAAGAAAGTGTGCATGCTAGGTGGATTCGCGGTCGGCAAGACCAGTCTGATACGACGATTCGTGACGAACGTGTTCTCGGAGGGGTATCACACAACGATCGGGGTGACCGTCGAGAAGAAGATCGTCAAGGTCGACCATCAGGAACTCATGCTCGTGTTGTGGGACCTCTACGGAGAGGATGAATTTCAACATGTGCGGGAATCCTACCTCCGAGGCTCCTCCGGCTATATCCTCGTAATCGACGGCACGAGGAAGGCCACACTCGACACGGCTCGTGTGCTCCAGCAAACCGTCGTGCGGACGCTTGGACCCCTTCCTTTTGTCGCAATCGTGAACAAGTCCGACCTCCGGTCCGAGTGGGAGATCGACCAGCCGGTCATCGAACAGTTACAGGAAGAAGGGTGGCCGGTCTTCTTCGGGAGTGCCAAGCTTGGCCAGGGGGTTGACGAACTGTTCGCTCGCCTCGCCGCGATGCTTTTGAGTCCGGCGCCTCCGTCAAGGACGTCCCTATGACGGACCAATCACATCCTCCCGACATCTCGCCGTCCGATCATGTGTTAGCCGCGTTGGATCTCGTCGTTTTGGAGTGGGAAAAAGAATCAGGAGAGTTTCGGCTTCAAGGGGTTCCTCCTGGATGGTGGAGCGAGCGGTTCGGTCTAGAGAGCCAGGGTTCGCTAGATGTGAGTCAATGGTCGCCGTTCTTGCAAGAGTATCTAGCCGGTGTTCACGCAGTCTGGCAGGGCAATCCAGGTACGATTGAAAAATCCGGTCCATGGACGGAGTCCGATCGGCATGGTGGCGAGATGACACTGGAAGCCAGAGCGTTGTCCATTGGCCCTCGCAAGCTCGTGCTCATCGAGCGTCTTGGCTCGGACTTTGAGAACATGCGGTCCATCGTTCAGCGGGCTCGTGAACGAATGCTTACCGAAGACATTACCGAAAAATCTCATCGAAAGATGGAGGCACGCTTGATCGGCCAATTAGAAACGAGCGAACGCACGAAGGACGAGGCGTTGGCGTTGCTCCAGCAGCTAGGACTTGCCGCCATGGTCTTGGACGAGGGCGGACGGGTCGCATTCGCGACTGCGCGCGCGCTAGAGATGCTCGATCTCGCCGCCCAGGAAGCTATCGGGCAGCCATGGGATCAGGTCTTATCATTCCGCACGGAAGACCGTCTGTTGGTTCAACATCTTCTCGATGGCTCCACGCAAACGCATTCGGGCGGACCGTTATGTCTGGAGAGGGGGGGCTCCAGATGGATTGAGTTGGAGATTCACAGAGACGTGTGTCATCCCGTTCGGCGAATTCTGGTCCTTTACGACCGTTCGGAGATCCATGCGCTTCGCCAAGCACTCAACGAACAGGCGTCCTTTCACGATCTGATCGGGAAGAGTCCTGCGATGCTTCGTGTCTATCAATTGGTGCGTGACGTAGCACAAGTTGATACCACGGTGTTGATCGAAGGGGAGACAGGGACGGGAAAGGAACTCATTGCTCGGGCGATCCATTCATCCAGCGGCAGAAAGAACAAGCCGTTTCTCGCGGCGAATTGTGCGGGTCTGACCGATTCTATTCTGACCAGCCAGCTCTTTGGGCATAAGCGCGGAGCATTTACCGGAGCCGTCCAAGATCAGCAGGGCTTGTTCGAAGCGGCGGAGGGGGGCACGTTGTTCCTGGATGAAATCGGAGACATCCCGCCCCAGGTTCAAACCGCATTGTTGCGGGTCTTGCAGGAGAAGGAAATCACCAGACTGGGAGAGGCTAAACCTCGTACAGTCAACGTTCGTGTGGTGGCAGCCACCCATCACAACCTCGGCGAAGACGTCCTTCGAGGGATATTTCGGGCCGATCTGCTCTACCGAATACGAATCGCGCGAGTCCAACTTCCTCCGCTTCGAGATCGACGAGAAGATATCCCCTTGCTGGCACAATCGACGCTCGGACAAATCTGCGCGGCGACCGGGAAGAAGATCGAGCGGCTGCACCCGGATACGCTTCGCCTGTTGATGCGTCATTCTTGGCCTGGAAATGTGCGTGAGTTGAAGAGCGCGGTTGAATTCGCCGTGATCAGTTGCAAGGGGAACGAGATCTGCCCCGGTGATCTTCCTCCGGAGATTACCGGAGCCACTGTGACGTCCAACTCGTCCGTCTTTATCCCATTGTCGAATCAAGACGAGAAAACTCGATTATTGGCGGCCCTTTCTGAAGCAAACGGCAACCGCACCGAGGCTGCCAAGCGATTGGGGATCAGCAGAGCCACGTTTTATCGCCGCCTCGTCGCACTCGATATCCAAGCGCGCTGACTTGCCGCATTCACAACCTGTCTTCACCGTCCGACGACAACCCTACAAGCAAACCCCTCTTGGTGGTATCGGGACGTCTATTATCACCCGGATAGGATCCGTCATGACCACAAATAGATCCTCGTTTTATTTCGCGGCGTGGCTGTCTCATGAGACACAATATTGGATCAGTTGAGACACTTTCCATGAGCCGGTGATTCATGGACATGTCGGAATCATTCAATAATCAAGACAGCTTCATGCATCGGGACGCTGGCACAAGGATTGTTAGTAGTGTGGCATGCGATGGCTATCTTGCCCATGTCGGCTAATAACCGGAAAGAGGGTATCCCTATGACGACTCAAGGCCTTCTTGTCAAAGGGACACAGGGTGAAGATTATTTGCTCACGACAGAACTCAATCGTGCGACGCGTGTCCATCGGCTGGTAGTTGTGAAAAAAGTCAACGGCCAGTGGAAACCAGTGGAAGGGGTTCAGGAGTCTGTCTGTCGAGAGGCCTTGATCGGTGCATTCGTCGACTTTGTTGTGGATCTCTGCCGGGTGTTGAACTCATCCGATCCGCAACAGGTCGCCGAGGGTGTGTCTGTTCAACAGCCGCCGCCAGGCGGTCGGCATGCAGCAGGACGGGCGCCGCGCCGACGCGGGAGAAATTGTTTATGAAGAGAGTACCTATTTCCGACGATCTTGAATATGGACATCAGTAGGGGGCCTTCCATGCGCTGCAAACGGTGCAGTGGTCTGATGGTCGTGGAGTGTTGCGTCGAGGAAGAACTTGAAGAGCAGCAGGCAGGGCGAGGAGCTCTTCGTTGTGTCAATTGCGGGGCGATGGTCACCGTCAGAATGCTCAGGAACCTCGTGGCTCGACAAACAGAAGGGATCAAGACTTCAGCGTCCATCGGTGTGCATCCGTGACATGCGACGCGCACAAGGCGTTTCATGAGGTCGCTCTGGGAACGACGAATAGCGGATCGGAGCGCGTGCGTTACACAACATCGGTATGGAAACAGAGTTTGCTGAGGTACTGTTTGAAGGGGGCTGAATGACTTCATGTGGAGTGCGTGCGGAGAGTGAAGATTGGGGAAGGAAGAAGCATAGGAGTCAGGTCATGAGTCTCGCGCAGAATCGGGAGCGTTATATGGAGCAATCAGATGGAGTTCGGCAGCCAATTCGTGTGCTTATTATTGATCGTTCCATTCTGACACTTCATGGAATCAAAGAATTTTTCTCCGGAAGTCAGCATATCGAAATCATTGGGATGGCCGGTACTCGACTGGAGTCGCTCCAAACCATTCAGGTCGAACAACCGGACCTGGTCTTGATGGAGGTTCGAGTGGGACAAGACAGTGGGATCGATCTCTGTAAAACCATTCGGCAGCGTCATCCCCAGGTAAGAGTCCTCTTCTTTACCACACAGGATGATAAAGACACTCTGCGTGCCGCAATTATGGCCGGAGCGCATGGATACCTGCTGAAGAGTGCGACAGCCGACTCGATAACGAAGAGTCTTGAGATTGTGGCGAGTGGAGCGGCCATCATGGATCAGCACTTGACCGAGCAAGTGATCCATTGGCTTCGCGATAGCAGTTCATCAGGGTACGAGCAGTGGGAAAAGCCCTGCTCGAAAGAAGAACGACACCTCCTTTCTTTAGTGGCATCCGGGAAGACCAACAAAGAAATCGGGCAGGAACTGAATATCGCTCACACTGTGGTTGCCTCCCGCCTGCAGAAAATCTATAAGCGGCTCAGAATTTCCCGACGCGCTGAAGCAGTGTGGCATTACATCAATCTTGAACAGAAACAGCAGAATTGACCGGACCCCTTTTCCATCGAGTGATGATCCTGGTCCACCCTCATAGTGCGAAAAGGGAGCCGATGTTCGTCGTCTTGTAGAAGTCATGGATGAATGGAGGATTCCGGACGAGCGATAGAGAAGGCGGTGCGGGTCGGAGCCAAATGATTTCTTGCAGTGTTCTTATAAACGCGGTATATGCGTAAGCCAGACTAGCGCTATGAAATTACGTATCCTTAAAAAGGAGGATCAATGAGACCATCGACTGTCAGGGCTGGGTTGATCGTGGTGTGGTGTCTGACAACAATGGTGAACGGCGCCTTTTGTGCCGATGACGCAGCGATCGTGTCAGAGGTTGCTCCGGTTTCGGATGTGGTCACCCTGAAAGACGGCAGTGTGATACACGGGGAAGTGCTCGAAATGAGCGGGGGACTTCTGGTGATCAAAAGCATTCTGGCCGCAGATCTCATCAAGGTAAAGTGGTCGGAGGTGAGTAAGCTTGCTGTCTCACATCCCATTCCCTTTCATTTGAAGGAAGGGACCATTCTTAACGGGACGGCGGAAGAGGGTGAGCCCGGAACGATGAAGCTGAAGGCGGGTCCGACCGGAAGCGTCATGACGGTACCGATGGATTCGGTCACACAAGTCAATCCGCTCATTCAGTCGCCGGTTATTTACAAGGGAAGTCTCAATGCAGGTTATTCCCAGTCCACGGGAAACAGTCATCTACGGAACGTCAGCGTAATCGGAGATTTGGTGGCTCGGAGTGAACAACTTCGGTTGACGCTCCTGGGCCGCTACGTCTATGGAGACAACAGCGGCAATCTGAATGTTCGGAATGCGCGAGGAACCATCAAGTTGGACTTCTTTATCACCAAACGGCTCTTCTGGTTTGCGTCGGCCTATGTCGAAAACGATTATCTCCAAAACCTCAAGCTGAGAACAGCGATCGCCAGTGGACCGGGGTATCAATTCATCGATCGCGGAGACTTCAATGGTATTTTTAAAGACATGACGTTTTACGCCGAGGCCGGCCCGGCGTATTTCAACGAAGACTATCGCGACAACAGCATCACCGGAGATCGGTCGAGCTTTCGCGCGCGGGTCGCGATGAAATGGGATTGGCCGATGTTCGACGGTCGAGTGACGCTCTACCACTACAACGAGATCTTCCCTTCCGTTCAGAACGCGTCGGATTTCTTCTTCACAATGGATAACGGAGTCCGCATGAAGATTTTAGCCGGTCTGGCGAGCGGGTTCCAGGTGACCACCCGATACAATAATCGTCCGCCCGCCGGAACCGGAGACACCGATAATCTCTATTTGCTCACGCTAGGCTACGCGTTTGATACAACACGCACTCGATAACAATCTGCAGCTTCGCAGTGATGCGAGTTTGTGAGGAGGACAGCATGCTGAAGGAATTCAAAGAGTTTGCCATGAAGGGCAATGTCCTGGATATGGCAATCGGGGTCATTATTGGGGGAGCGTTTGGCAAGATCGTGTCTTCACTCGTCAGCGATGTGCTCATGCCCCCCATCGGATTGCTGATGGGGAAGGTTGATTTTTCCAGTCTGTTCATCGATTTATCCAGGACGTCTCCACCGTCGTTAGCTGCGGCAAAAGCGGCTGGAGCTCCGACGCTCAATTACGGAGTTTTTTTGCAAAGTGTGTTTGATTTCCTTATCATCGCGTTTGTCATCTTCATGTTGGTCAAACAGGTGAATCGGTTCAAAAGTGAAGCTCCACCACCATCACCACCTGCGCCACCGGAACCAACCAATGAAGAAAAATTATTGAGGGAGATCCGCGATCTCCTCAAGAGCCGTCAATAAGTCGGCCGCATAACCTGACCGGAACGTTGCGGGGCGATGCCGCGCAACCAAGGAGGAGAGGACATCATGCGAACGTTCGAAACCGCCGTGGTCGTAACAGGGCTGGTTGCCTTAGTCGGCTGTTCTTCGTCTGCCAAGCACGCTGGTTCCTATATCAAGCAGCCGGAAGTATGCATCGACAAGAAATGGTATGGGTACCACCTGGGCAGCGGGTGTCCTTCTACTGTGAAGCCAGTGGTATCGGATCCCACGGCTGACCGGATTGCGGCGCTCGAACGGGAACGTCAACGGTTGGCGGACGAACTGGAAGCGGCGCAGAGACAAAATGGAGCCCTGAGCAGCCGAGTGAGCGAGTTGGAGCGACAGCTCGCTGATCGCGATCGGGAACTTGCCGGGCTTCGTTCCGGAAGCGGTGATACGGCAGCCCTTTCGAGCCAGCTTCAGAACGATAAAGATCGACTTGCATCGGAATTGGCTGCGGCTAAGCTCCACATATCGGAACATGACCGACTGACGGCGGAATCGGACGCGCAGTCAGCGGCGTTGCGGCAACGGATTGCCGATCTTGAAGCCCAGCTAGCCGATCGGGACAGAGACCTCTCAGGCCTTCGGGGTGATCTTTCTGCGGAAATGGCGAAATTAAAGCAGGCAGAGCGGGGATTGATCCGAGCACTCAGGCCGCAAATCGATGAAAAGAATATCACCGTCGATCTCAATAACGAGCGGTTGCTCATCAATCTGGCATCAGGCTATTTATTTGGGTCCGGCGAGGACCAGCTCAAGCCGGGAGGAGCGGATGCGCTTAAACAGGTTGGTTCCATTCTGAAGGATTATCCGGAGTATCAGGTGCATGTCGAAGGGCACACCGACAATCGGCCGATTCTCGGCGCACTGAAAAAGAAATTCCCGTCCAATAAGGAATTGTCCGAAGCGCGCGCGGCGAACGCCGCGCAAGCCTTGGCAGACGGTGGGTTTTCCGGCGCCCATTCAATGGGAGCAGCCGATACCAAGCCGGTGATGTCCAATGCGACCAGTGAAGGCCGGGCCAAAAATCGCCGCGTCGAGATCAGCGTGACCAAGTAGTCGGTTATGGTTGCAGAGGAGCGGCGGGATGCCGCCGCTCCTTTTGCGATCACCTCTGAGTTGAGTAGAAGGAGATTCATCATGCAGCAGAGAAGGAACTTAGTGGGTGTGGCTGTAACACTTGTCATGGTTGGTCTGGGACCAGCAGTATGGGCTGTCGACATGGGCGCCATGCAGCAAAAAGTTGAAACCGTGAAAAGCCAAGCGGAGAACGTCAAAAAAGAGGGTAGTGAGACTGCGCAAAGCGCAAAGGATCTGAAAGCGCAGGATGCCATGAAGAATGCAGGAGAAACGAAGAACGAGGGGAAGAAATTGAAAGATACCGTTATGGGTAAGTAGCGTACGGAGAGTATATCCCTCTCTAGGTCGGCGCATCGTAGACGCGCCGACCCTTCTGTCTCCCTACCTAAGCAACAACTCTCTTTCTCGTAGTGTGTCCCAATTCTCTTATATCAAACCGAATGTGCGGCTCACGGTGATCGGAATCAACGCCCCCGTCCACTCTCTACACCAGACTATTCAGTCTATGGACCCAGTTATGAAGCGAACAGATTCCACCACGGTGAGCGCGATCTCACGTCTTCAGGAAGTCGCTGCCAAGTTCCCGTGCTGTCGTTCACAGCTGTGGTGAGCTCTTCACGCGATCGGGAAATAGAACCAGCCACGCAGACACGAAAGACAGTGCCGTCATGATCGACAAACCAATTCGCCACCGCGTGATTTCTCTGGCCATTCACATGGAAACTGACATAGGTGCTCACCCCTGGCAAACCGTCACGCATCGAATACTCTGCCCATTCGAACTCAACCGCTGGGTCTCCCTTGCGTCCCCACTCACGCATATGCTCTTCAGCGATACGACGCAATCGCTGTGTCGCCTGCCGCCCCTTGATGGACAGAGAAGGCACACGCCAGACATCAAAACTATAAGACCCTCCCTGCGGCACCGTCGCACGGACAAATGGGGTGAGAGAAGAATCCATCTTTGCGGCCATCGCTGGACAGACACGAAACCGAGGTGGAGGAGTGACGGAACATCCAGATCGTGGAAGCGTCATCGGTGTTTCTGGTTCGGAAGAAAGTGGAGTCCGAATACTCAGGTTGAGTGGGGTGGTCAGAGCCCAATGCAGGGCTCGCCGGATTGCGCTCAAGGGGTGATCTGGAAACCCTTCATCAAGCGAGGGATCATCGATCATGGCCTGAGAAATCTCAGAACGTTCGGGGTCACCATCTTCTCCCGGTTGTTGACGGGTGATCACGAGAACGCTCTCCCGCACCCCGGTCATGTCAGCTCGTCGAAGTGCGCTGAGATAGACCGTCCCCTGTTCAAGCGAGATCATAATCCGCCCGATGATCAATTCATCACCGGCGCCGTAGGTCAGTCTATGGATCACCACCAGTACCGGAACATCACTGATCGTCGCTCGTTCAATGGAAACCACTGGAGACCAGCTCGGGTCTCGCTTGGTCCGTGGTAAGGAGAGGAGATTGTGCACCGTCTCTCGGGTGACAGCATCTAGATCCGCACCTTGTTCCAGCGGAGAAACAGCGGACTTGGTTTTCGCCATTTCAAAGTAAGACTCAAAGACTGCAATCGTGTCGCGACGAAGGTCCTCTCGCAACACCTCATCCTGCTTGATCGAGAGATCTACGATCAGTGGTGAAAACTCGAGGTACCAATCGACCCGATGCGTGGCATCGCGAAAAGAGGCAAACGCATCCTCATCAGCGTCGAGCTGCCATAAAGATGGAGGCGTGAACTGCAGACCATGAATACCGGCACGGAGATCAGTAAGAAGACTCATGGGGCAATCCTCCTCCCATCAGATACGGGCAAGTGAAACAAGCATGCACACCGTCAGTATTTCCTCACACCCATCACTTGCCACGATCAGAAATGAATCATCCCTACCAATGAGCATACAATACAGATTCGTGGTTTGATGACCAAATTAGCGAAAGGTGTCTTGCATGAGTCTCAAAAGATTCCCGCTGAATCTTTCGGGACCCGCCTTGATTGCCAAATCAAGACCGGTGATTTGCGGAAAGAGAAACCAGATCCAGTGGCTCGACTTTCTCCTTGATCGGAGTTCGGCGAGGACTGTGTCGTAGGTGGGCGCTTGGGCGGCGAGAAAGCGGTGGAGATTGTAAACGTCAGCCACTGAAGTTTAGAGGGCAAGATCCATCGGCAAATCTGCGATGTCTTTGAGTCGTTTCCCTTCAACCATCGTTCGTAAAGTCTCTTTCGTTCCTTCTTCGTTTTCCAGAGCCTCAATGGTAGCGATTAACTCTTGCAGTGCAAAATGGTAGACGCAGTCAATGTTTCCTGTCCCAAGAGCAATGGAAGCAATCCGATTGGGAAGAGGCTCTCCTGTTATTACAACAACATGAGGGACGTGGCCTTTCCGATTTCCTATTAAGTTGAGGGCTTCTGATCTGGCGTTCTGTACTCGATCGCTTCTAATGGTCCACTTGCAAGAGATGCTCGCGTGAAGCGTCGGCAAACACCCATTGATTTTTCTCAGGGCTGCCAGCTTCACGCATGTGTCGTCCACAAGAACTTGAGATTGGTTGATGACGGTATCTTCCTCCGAAGCTCGGCTTATCACGATGTCGGGGGTGATGATGTAATCGCTACCAATAGCTGCTGCAAGTTGTCTGTTAGATTTTGCGGCCTCTGCGATAGCCGTGAGGTGAGAATATTGCTCAAACGCAGCAAGGGCAAGTTTGGGGCGCCCGGTAATTCTAGTTGCAGACCATTGACCTGGTCGAAGATGGTCCAACCTTAGGAATGTGCTCTTGATAAATGTCAGGCAAAATTCCTCGAACTGCTTGCCTGCAACTTGTCCGGCAAGGCGCGCTCCCTTTGCTTCCGCTTGAATAAGTTTTGCAATTCCGGAAGCCACCTTGACGCTCAGAGGATTATTGCCGTCAGCATTCGAAGGTACGCCCGTAGCGTCGGTGAGAAGGACATTTACAAGAGACTTGTAGAAAGATTTTCTTGCTTGGGTAAATAGAGAATCAGACATGGTGGACCTCATGCTGCCCCTTTATATTGTGGTTGACTCATGAAATCAACTCCATATAATGTTGCCATGCTCTGGACCAGCTCTCTTTAAGTTTCTAGCTCATCGACATTCATAACGTAGTTCACCATGGGCAAGAAGCCTGGCGTTAAAAAAATAATTGCGCTCCCTACGGACATTGATCGCATACTTGAGCGATATCCTGAGCAGGTCTTTGCCCTGCTGAGACATTCATTCCACAAAACTTCATATGGCGGCCTCCCTACTGCCGAAAGTGTGTCGGTATACGGCAAAAGAAAACTTCGAGTAATCGATTTATTTGCCGGTGCGGGAGGCTTCACTTTGGGGCTATGTCAGACCGGGAGATTTGAGCCGGTATTTGCTAATGACTTTAATGCATATGCCGCGAAGACCTACAACGCAAACTTCGGTGACCACTGTTTGCACGGCGATATTAACGACCTCCTCGCCAATAATTCTTTCAAGTTTCCGGATGCTGAAGTTGTGATCGGTGGGCCCCCCTGTCAGGGGTTCAGTCCTTTGAACAAACGGCGTGAAGGTGATCCAAGAAAACAGCTTTGGAGAGCCTTTATGGAAGTAGTTGATCGTGTGAATCCGGTAGCCTTCGTGATGGAAAATGTTCCTGAATTGCTTTCTTCTGCTGAGTTTGTAGATATCAAATCGCTTGCGGAATCGATGGGTTACTTTGTGAATGCCGGTATCCTGAATGCAGCGGACTACGGAGTGCCGCAGCGGAGGAAGCGGGCTATCATTTTAGCAAGTCGAACTGGCTTGCTTCCGCTTCCTAATCCGACGCATTGTAATCCGAAAAAGTCGCCCACTCTATTTCAAAACGGCTTGTTGCCATGGGAAACGGTGACTCGCGCCATTGAAGATCTGCCTGCGCCGGTAGGGACTGACCTCAGGATAGAGCAGGTTCCTTCTCCGTTGGATTTACATTTTGGTAGGACGCCGACTAAGCAAAGCCTCATGCGCTATCGGTGCGTTCCGGAGGGCGGGAACAGGTTCGACTTGCAAAAGAAGCGCCCTGATCTTACTCCGATGTGCTGGGTCAGGAAAAAAACCGGTGGGACCGACTTGTTTGGGCGTTTATGGAGTGATCGACCTGGCTTCACCATACGGACCGAGTTTTTTAAGCCGGAAAAAGGGCGATACCTTCACCCTCGGCAACACAGACCGATTACCCATCGTGAAGCTGCTCGGTTGCAGTCGTTCCCTGATAGTTTCAAATTCACAGGAACAAAAATCGAGATCGCCAAGCAAATCGGGAATGCCGTTCCGCCGTTACTTGGCAAGAAGGTCGCAGAAGTTCTCCTCGAACATCTCTGACGATTTTGTCCTCCCAGTCATGCTAAGTCACAGGGGCGTTTCTGTGGCTGACGTCTACAACAAAGCGAAACGTTCGCAAATCATGGCAAGCATCAGGGGAAAGCACACTTCTCCTGAGATCGTTTTAGCTCGGTTGCTAAAAAAGCTTGGACTCAAATTCGAACGCCACAGAAAAGACTTACCTGGGTCGCCTGACCTGGTTTTGCCGCGAAGGAAAATTGCATTGTTTGTGAATGGGTGCTTCTGGCATGGCCATCACAATTGTTCGAGAGCGACGCTCCCTCAAACCAACAGAACATTTTGGATGAACAAAATAGAAAAGAATATGGAGCGGGATATGTGCCAAAGAAGAAAACTTAGGAAAATGGGTTGGTCGGTTTTGACATTTTGGACGTGCAGGCCTCTAACTCCAAGCATTGTATTTTCTCGCCTGAAGCGTTCTGCCTCCTGGTAGCGCATTAAGGAATGAAAAGAGAAATCCTGCCGATGAATATTGAAAGAGTATTGAAGCGATTCGGATGAGATGGCATTCGACTATTGGAGAAATTGTGGCAGAAAGGCTTCAGCTGAACTGACCCCACGTGTCGCACTGCTTGATCGACCCAAGCACCACTTCCTTCAGCCGCTTCAGCGTCAAGTTATCGTGATCACGAATCGCCTGGAGTGTCTTGTCCAAGTCGTAAAGTGGTTGGATCGATCGCTTATCCTGTATCTTGCCAATTGCCCAGGCAATCTCCATCAAGACGGCCCAGTCTGCATTTGAATCTTGAAGCTTTGCCAGCAGCGGCGGGATCACAGATGCATCACCGTTGATTCTTTACTCAGGGAGCAATTGCTGGATTGGGCTTTTGGCCTCCAATGATGCGAGTTCGAGCCCTTCTATTTCTTGAAGCGATTTTCCGGCGATCGCTTGTAAGTCGCCATACATACCCACAGTTGATTGCATGACTCGCTCGATCTGTTCCTCTCGTTTTGCCCATTGCTTCGTGATGGCTTTCTTCTCTCGATCGAGATCTTCCTGCATGGAAGAGAAGGCTTCGACAATGGCTTCAACGCGATGTCGGAAGCGTGGACCGGTCAGATACTGATAGACCATCTCGGTTTTGGTTTGTTGCCCATTAAGTGCCTGTCGAGCTGAGGCGACTTCGATTAAGGAATGGCGGAGCGCAACTGCCAAGGAGAACACGGACTTGGTGTTCGTGACCCAAATGCCATCGACCAGATCAAACGACTCGACGCCTTTGGGGAGAATCTGACTGACGATGATCGCAATCTCTGCTTTGGCGGCTCGTTGATCGTCGCGAAGTTTGGCCAACCACCCGTCGCTCCAATTCTTGGTCCGTTTGGACTCCCATAAGATCATTCCGCATTGCTGACCGAGAGGGCCCATCACTCGATGTAAGGCATCGCCGCCGAATTCGCCTTTGGGGACTGGTTCAATGGTGTCCCGTGGAAACTTTGTTCTCAGCACTGCTTCCAGCTCTAGCTCCTGAACTTCGCCCTGGAGCTGCTGCGAACCCTGTTCTGCTTTGCGCTTGAGTTCCTCGATCTGTGTCTGCATGGAGGCGATGGTTTGCTCCTTCTCCATGACCTTGAGTTTGAGCCCTTCCTCGGCTTCCTTCTTGGCCTGCTCGCGGGTGATAGAAAGCCCATCCTGGACGCGCTTTTCGACCGTGAGTTCAAGCTCACGCCTGGCATCGTCAAGCTCGCGCTTTTGACGGATGAGATCAGCCTGTGCCTTCTGAGCCTCGGCGAGCTTCATATTGCGCTGAGTGAGGACCTCTTGGAGTTCGGCCAGTTCTCGTGCTTTTTGATCGATATCTGATTGCAGGGCAAGTTTCGCCTTCTTGGATTCCTCGCTGACAATCTTCGCACGTTCCGCGACGAGCTTCTCGGCAACCTGATCGTCGATGGCCTGTTTGGCTTTCGCGATGGCTTCCTCCCGCTCGCGCAACGATTCTTCTTTCTTGGCTATGTCTGTGTCTTTCAGCGCCAGCCGCTTCTCATAGTCGCGACGGGTTGATTCGATCAAAGGAGCCGCCAGGGATTCTGTCAACTTGATCTCGGTCTTGCAGTTTGGGCAGGTAATCGTTGGTTCTGACATGAAGTCCTGCTCCGGCTAGTAAATTCGATGGCCAATGTCCTACCTCTCTGGTGAGTAGAAAGCAAGACCATACAAAGAAGGAGGCTCAAGGGGGAGGTCCCTACGATAAATGTTCACTTAAGGCCAGTAAGGTGCGACGCTGCCGAGGGTGCTAACAATTCATCCCGTTCAGCCGGTGGGGCTTCGGATATGTCCTGTTTGAGGCCGCCGGTAGGACTTCTTCGGTCCGCTACACCGGAATGACGGCGAGCCTGTTGCGTCCTTCCATCGGCAGATTATCGGATTAGGCTGCTGCCTTTTTGATCCGGACTTCTGCCCGTTAGCCGGTTGCGGCCACGACGCGAATCAGCACATCGGTCGAGACCCCGTGGGTATTCCCATTCGCAATCGCCGTCACCCGTGTTCGTGATGTCCCGGCATTTTTTGCAATCGCTACATGGGTCAGCCGACCGGCTTGAATGATTGTGGTCAGGGCGACGGTGAGTTCCGACCGAAATTCCATTTCTGCGGTATCCGCCGCAGACAAACCCAGCGCGTGCCCCAGATCTTTGGCTGATCGAACCGTCACTTGGTTGCTGGTTCTAGTTGCTGCCATTGGAAAAACTGTAGCAGGAAGGCTCAGTTGTACTGATCCCACGTATCTCACGGCCTGATAGACCAGAACACCACTTTCTGGAGCTTCCTGAAGAACGTCAGGGATCAGGTGCCATTTCTGGTTTGCTATGTCTTGCCGTCAAGCCGTGATCGTCAACCATTTCTAGGGTGTTATCGGAGGCCTCGATACCATGGCATATCGAGTTGGTCGCCTTTCGGGTTAGACGCGCGTCAGCGTTGTTCGCCGACTAGACGACTTTGTCTTCCGCGAGACTTTGGAGACGAGGGGGAAGTTATCAGGGGATTGAATAGACGCGACAGCAAGATCGATATCGAGATCAGGCCAATAGAGGTGATGTGGTTGCGGCCATTCGACGTTGATGATCTCTTCTACCGAAGCGCCTTTGAACCAGGGAAAGGCCTTAAAGGCGACAAAGAGCTCTTGGTCGGCCAGTAAAACCCAGAAGCCATGCTTCGAGATGTTGGTGACCTCAGCTCCCGAAATGTTCTTCCCAAGCGTTGCAGATTTCATCTTTGCGCTCCTCGATGATGGCTTTGGCCGAACGGAGCTGCGTGGCAGACATTCCGAAATTTCGTGCGAGTGCAATTCTTGGCATCAACCAGAACTTCGCTTCGCCGCGCTCACAATAGACGTGAACGTGTATTCGGCGTTCCTCGCGAGAGAAAAAGTAGAAACGAAATCCTCCAGCCTTAAAGATAGTCGGACTCAAGCATGGCCCCTTCTTATCCTCAGTCGGCGCACCGTGGTCTTACTTCATACTGGTACGGCAACTACTCCGCCATGAGATTCCCAGCAGCGGCAAGTCTACTTGTTACCATTTAGGGACGCAAGGCATGTAAGCTCAGCTGTACTGATCCCACGTGTCGCATTGCTTGATCGACCAGAAGACGGCTTCCTTGAGTTTCTTGAGTGTCACGTTGTCGGGATCGCGAATCGCTTGGAGTTTCTTGTCCAGGTCATAAAGCGGCTGGATCGAGCGTTTGTCCGGGATCTTGCCGAGTGCCCAGGCCACCTCTGTCAAGACGGTCCAGTCCGTCTTTGGATCTTGCAGTTTGGCCAATAACGGCAAGACGACCGACGCGTCGCCATGGAGGCCGCCGAGCTGTCCTAAAGATTTTGCTGCAGCGGCCTGAACCTCGAGCTGAGGGGAGGTGTGCATCATCTCAACGAGCAAGGGGATACCGTCTCTGCCGAGGTTGCCAATTGCTGAGAGCGCTTGCTTGGCCAGATCGCGGTCCTTGAGTGCTTCCTTCAACTTCGGCATCGCTTCATCGGCCTGCATTTCGCCAAGAAGGGACATAACCTTAATTTTCCTGGCTTGGTTGGTGTCCGGAGAATCAAGCAATCTGAGGAGTCGATCCGAGTGACCCCATTCCGCCGCCAGCAATAGGGGAAACTCGTACTTCTCCAAGGCTTCCCGCAGCTTCGTCATCGTGTAACGCCCAGCATCCGGCTCATGTGCCGCTTGGGCGGCAGCCAGGGCATCTTCAAATTCAGTGCGCACCTCCTTCTGCCACTTAATCTTCATGCCTCCAAGCAAGTAAGTCAGCTGACAGGCTGGCCCTTTCCAGAGTCGGGATGGAGCATCGGGGAGGTCCGCATCTCCACCCGTGACGGCCGTCCCTTCCCATGTCTTGCGTTGCTCGCATTTCACACGAACGACGACGTCATGAGCTTGCCCAGCCTGGCGAACGGTCGAGTACCCGACTTCAGTTAACCGATGAACAACGGTGTCGATGAGGGGCGTGGAGTCCATTGTGCCTTTGTCAGTGAGGGCCAGAACGTCGACGAACACGGTCTGAACCTTCTCCAGTTGAGTCCGTTGTTCAGGTGTAAAGTACTCACGATAGGCCAACCCGGGAGACTCAAGCAGGCTCAACACCAAAGCGGATAAAAGTATTGATAGAACAACTATACCGAATGGATATCGCACTCCTCGCTCCCCTCCCGCTTGTACCACTTAGTTCAGATGGTAAGAGGCGCTCACCGGGCTCCTCGGAACTCGATCCTCGACTGAGTTTTAGTATACACCCGCAAGTTCCTCCGACGGTGTGTGTCAATTCCATTGTGGAGCAAAGTGATATTGACAGCCCGTCATTCCCAATGCTAACTTCGCGAGCTCTGCTTCGTGACTTTCACGAAACTTTCAGGTCTGTCTACATAATGTAAGTGAGTCGAGAACGGTGATTAAAACAACAGTTGCGCGACGTTACGCACAGGCCCTCTTCGAACTTCTTGACCAATCCAGCATCGAAGTGACGCGAAATGCTCTCGATAGCCTGGGACAGGCTTTGAAGGAGTCTGACCAGCTTCGACACGTCGTGGCGTCACCTGCGTTCAGTGTGGAGGAAAAGATCTCGGTGTTGCAGGGGCTGGCTGAAAAATTAGGATGTCCACAGTCCGGTCAGGCATTTCTTGGACAATTGGTGAAGAAGAGCCGAATCGGGTTCTTGCCCGAGATTGCTCTGGCGTTTGGAAAACTGGTGGATCAGGCAAAGGGCACTCAGCCGGTGACGGTGTCATCGGCGACGGCACTGCCCACTACGGAACAAGAGCGGATTAAAGCGCGGCTACGGGACACACTCAAACGCGAAGTGGATGTCACGTTTCAGACCGACGCGAGTCATCTTGCCGGGCTGCAGATCCGCATCGGCAGCACGGTGGTCGACAGCACCGTCCAGGGACGCCTGCGCGACCTGCACGTGGCGTTGACACGAGAATAAAAGGAGTCGTCATGCAGATCAGGGCCGAAGAAATTAGTGCGATCATCAAGGAAAAGATCAAGGGGTTCGACAAGCAGGTTGATGTCAAGGAGACGGGCTCAGTCATTCAGGTCGGCGACGGTATCGCCAAGGTCTATGGCTTAGATGGAGCGATGGCCGGAGAGATGCTGGAGTTCCCCGGCGGACTGTATGGCATTGCGCTCAACCTTGAAGAAGACAATGTCGGCGCCGTGTTGATGGGTGACGACGTCGGAATCAAGGAAGGCGATCCCGTCAAGCGAACCGGCCGCATCGCGGAAATTCCGGTCGGCGAAGCGCTCGTCGGTCGGGTCGTCAATGCCATCGGTCAGCCGATCGACGGCAAGGGACCGATCCAGTCCCCGCATCATTCCCGAATCGAAGTGGTGGCTCCTGGTGTGAATACCCGTCAGTCCGTCCGCGAACCGCTGCAGACCGGGATCAAAGCGATCGATGCCATGATCCCGATCGGTCGTGGTCAGCGCGAGTTAATCATCGGCGATCGCCAGACCGGCAAGACGGCGATTGCGGTCGATACGATCATCAATCAAAAGGGCCTGGGCGTGTTCTGTATCTACGTCGCTGTCGGCCAGAAGCGCTCGACGGTTGCTCGTGTCGTGAAGACGCTCGAAGAAAACCATGCGATGGAGTACAGCATGGTCGTGTCGGCGAGCGCCAGCGACCCGGCGCCAATGCAGTTTCTGGCACCCTTTGCGGGTGCGGCCATCGGAGAATATTTCCGCGATAACGGCAAGCATGCGTTGATCGTGTATGACGATTTGTCGAAGCACGCCGTGGCCTATCGACAACTCTCGCTCTTGCTTCGTCGGCCACCAGGGCGCGAAGCCTATCCGGGAGATGTGTTCTATCTCCATTCACGCTTACTGGAGCGGGCAGCCAAGCTCAGCGAAAAGCTGGGTGGGGGGAGTCTCACGGCCTTGCCCATCATTGAAACGCAAGCAGGTGACGTGTCGGCCTATATTCCGACGAATGTCATCTCGATCACGGATGGGCAGATTTACCTCGGGAGTGACCTGTTCTATTCCGGTATCCGTCCGGCCATTAACGTCGGACTCTCGGTCTCCCGCGTCGGCGGTTCTGCTCAGATCAAGACGATGAAGCAGGTGGCTGGTACGCTGCGGTTGGACCTGGCTCAGTATCGTGAAATGGCGGCGTTTGCCCAATTTGGCAGCGAGCTCGACAAAGCGACCCAGCTGCAGTTGGCTCGTGGTGTGCGCATGGTGGAGTTGCTCAAGCAGGGACAGTACAAACCGATGCCGGTGGCGGATCAGGTGCTCTCCATCTATGCCGGTACGCAGGGATTTCTCGACGACGTGGCGGTGGACAAAGTTCAGCAATTTGAGGCGGATCTCCTGCATTACATTCAACAGCATCATCCGGATCTGAAGAAGGAAGTGACGACGATCGGTAAGATCGACGACAAGGTCGGCGGCCGGTTGAAAGAAATTCTCTCGACCTTCAAGCAAAAGATGGGATACGGAGCCAAGGCCTAAGCATAGGATTGAGTTTCCAGAATTCAGGATTGAGACGGGCGGCAAAGCCCGGTTATTGTCTCAGTCCTCAGCACTCAGGCCACAGCCCTAAAGAGTACGATGCCAAGTCTTCAATCATTACGCCGCAAGATTTCAGCCTTTAAGAATACGCAGAAGATTACCAAAGCCATGAAGATGGTGGCTGCGGCCAAGCTCAAACGATCCCAGGACCGTATCCTGGCCGCACGCCCCTATGCGCATAAAATGCGTGGCGTGTTGAGCAACTTGAGCCAGCGTGTGAACCGCTCTTCTCATCCGCTTCTGCAGAAGCGTGAAGGGAAGAAGGTCGAAGTCCTCGTGGTGACGAGCGACCGTGGGCTCTGTGGTGGATTCAATGGCAATATCGCCCGCAAGAGTTCCGAATTCGTTCGACAATGTGAAGCACGAGGGCTGGAAGTGACGTTGAGCATTATCGGTCGCAAGGGGCGGGATTATTTCCGTCGCCGCGCATGGCCGATTCGACAGGAATGGACCGGTATCTTCGATAAATTGACGTTTGAGCACGCGATCGATATCGGTGGCGACCTTACCGATAATTTTATCAAAGGCACATTCGACGAACTGTATGTCGTCTACAATGAGTTCAAGTCTGCCATTCAGCAACGGGTGATCGTCGAAAAGCTCTTCCCGATCGACGCGCAGGAGGAGTTCAGTGCGTCGAGTGAAGGTCCTCTGAGTGGAAGCTATCTCTACGAACCTGAAGAAGCGGAACTGTTGGCCGCCTTAATCCCGAAGCACTTTCAGATCCAGACCTACCGGATTTTGTTGGAGTCGGCGGCAGCCGAGCATGGGGCCAGAATGGCTGCCATGGATGGGGCCACGCGTAACGCCGGCCAGCTCATCAAAAAGGTAACGTTGTATTACAACAAGACCAGGCAGGCGGCGATTACGAAAGAGTTGATGGATATCGTCGGCGGTGCCGAAGCACTGAAATAGAAATTGTACGTTTTGAATTGTGAGTGCTGAGTTGTCACGATATTTAAAGGCCTACAACTCGTCACTCAAGACTGGAAGAGGAGCGACATGAGTACAGGAAAAGTGATTCAAGTCATCGGACCGGTTGTGGATGTGGAATTTCCTCCTGGTCAGCTGCCCAACATTTACAATGCGATCAATGTCACACAAGACGAGAACGCGGCTGCGGGTAAGCCTGCAGTCAAAATCACCCTCGAAGTTGCCCAACATCTCGGCGAGAATCGCGTGCGCGGAGTGGCGATGTCCTCCACCGACGGTCTTACGCGTGGGATGGATGTTCAGGACACTGGGGCCCCAATCTCAGTGCCGGTTGGCCGTGAAACGCTCGGTCGCCTCATCAACGTGCTTGGTGAGCCGGTCGACGAAAAGGGGCCGATCAAGGCGAAGAGGACCTATCCGATTCACCGTCCTGCTCCCAAACTTGAAGACCAAGAAACCAAGACCGAGGTCCTAGAAACGGGTATTAAAGTGGTGGATCTGCTTGAGCCCTACAGTAAGGGTGGCAAGGTCGGTCTTTTCGGTGGCGCCGGCGTCGGGAAAACCGTCATCATCATGGAGCTGATCAACAACATCGCCTTGCATCACGGTGGATTTTCCGTATTTGCGGGCGTCGGCGAGCGTACCCGTGAAGGCAACGATCTCTGGCACGAAATGCAAGAGTCGAAGGTCATTGATCCGGACGATTTCACCAAATCCAAAGCAGCATTGGTCTATGGACAGATGAACGAACCCCCAGGAGCCCGTTTGCGCGTGGCCTTGACCGGTTTGGCTGTCGCCGAATTTTTCCGTGACGAAGAGAATCAAGACGTGTTGCTCTTTGTCGACAACATTTTCCGGTTTACTCAAGCGGGGTCTGAAGTTTCCGCGTTGCTCGGTCGTATGCCATCAGCCGTTGGATACCAACCGACCCTTTCCACCGAGATGGGTGCGCTGCAAGAACGGATTACCTCCACAAAACGAGGCTCGATTACCTCCGTTCAGGCCGTCTACGTGCCGGCCGACGATCTGACCGACCCGGCTCCAGCTACGGCGTTCGCTCACTTGGATGCCACGACCGTGTTGTCCAGATCACTGGCTGAGCTGGGGATTTATCCGGCGGTCGACCCGTTGGATTCCACGTCACGTATTCTTGACCCCCAAATCATCGGCGAGGAACACTACAAAGTGGCGCGTGGTGTCCAATCTGTCTTGCAGCGGTATAAAGACCTTCAAGACATCATCGCGATTCTCGGTATGGACGAGTTGTCGGAAGACGACAAGATGGCTGTGGCGCGGGCAAGAAAGATCCAACGTTTCCTATCGCAACCCTTTCACGTCGCGGAAGCCTTCACCGGCGCACCAGGTAAGTACGTGAAGCTCAAGGATACGGTTCGCAGCTTTAAAGAGATCCTTGACGGCAAGTATGACCACCTGCCGGAGCAAGCGTTTTACATGGTCGGGCCCATTGAAGAAGCTATCGCGAAAGCAGAGAAGATGGGAGTGAAAGTGTAGATAGGCGGCTGAACCGAGCGTCATCCGTGCTCGCGCAACGCGCGGTCTCGGAAGACCCTCGTTGCATGCGCGTAGTTGAGGACGCATCGGTTCCCGCCTTAAGGTGGGATGAAGGAAGAGAGAGATGCCTGGAAAGTTTTTATTAGAGGTTGTGACACCGGAAAAGCTTCTCTTGAGTCAGCAAGTGGATGAAGTCATTGCTCCTGGCTCCGAGGGCGAATTCGGGGTGCTGCCCGGGCATTGTCATTTTCTATCGACCCTCAAGATCGGTGAACTCCGTTATCGCGTCGATCATGAGACTCATTCGATGGCGGTGCTTTGGGGGTTTGCTGAAGTGACTCCCACCAAAGTGACCATCATGGTCGAGGTTGCCGAAAAAGCCGAAGATATCGATGTGGAGCGGGCCACCGCCAAGGTGGCCGACGCTGAGCGGCGACTTCAGGCAGGCGGTTTGCCGTCTGAAGTCAAAGAGGCTCAGGTGAGTCTTGAAAAAGCTCGCCTCCGTAAAAAAATTGCCGAACGCGCCAGAAAAACAAGCCACGCCTAGCCGATCGATTCATTTTCTGCATCCTTTCAATTCATCAATTTAGAATAAGGCAGTGCAGAGCGTACCCCTCGGTCTCATCTCACCTGACCGGCAGAGTGTTATCAGCCCTGCAGGTCAGGAACTTTTACTGAGCTGCTGTCTATTCCCCCAGTGGGGGATCTCTGTTCAGCGGCGACTGCGTCCCGTCAGTTGGTTGACTATTGCCCCAATTGAATACTGATCACGATCGCACCCATGACATCGTTGATCTTGAAGTCTCGCTTTGGGCTGTCGGGGTGTGCATTGTGACACCCGATACAAGCCTGGGTGACGGCCAGATCTGCATACACTGCTTCATAATATCGAGTGTTGCCTACCTTCGTGACCCCAGTGTAGGGACGGTTGGGTTGCGTCAAAATAGTACCCAGCCCGATACTCTGTAGAGGGTTTGTTGGGATATTACGCTTGTTGATCGGCCACAAGCTGATCAGCTGGTACTGAAACCCTAAACCCTTCTTACCGACATGCCGGCCAGATTCCAAGAGAAATTGGGCTGGCAGAGGCAAGGTATTCATCTCTTCCCAGTTTTCCGAGGCGACGACGACCCCTTTCGCTTGCATGCGCTCAACGACGTCTCTGGTATACAGATCTCGATCCGCCTCGATGACGGCATGAATGTAATCGGCCACTGTGTCCATTGGCAAGTTGATCGCTGTTGTTTCAGGCAAGGTGCGGGCCGGCCATAGAGCGGTCGCCCCTCCTATTGCCAATCCTAGTGCGACGCTACACAGCGACATTGTTTTGTAGGATGTCATATCGACCTCCTTGTTATGCACGCGGGCGGACCGCCGGAATGGTCGCAGCTCGCGAGCAGATGAAATATGCAGGAGCTCAAGCTGAACAATCGGTGTGGCAGCAGGCCAGCGAAGCCCAATACAGGATCAGTTTGAGAACCAAGACGAACAGAAGATAGGCGCGTGTTACGGAAGGCTTCTTTGAGGAGCAAACAGTCGTGGGAAGGTACCAACAACATGGCCCCGTTCCCCCGTGAGCATAAGATGACACGTCCGCACGGTCATATCATAGAAAGCATACTCCCCCGTCCGCCAGATTGTCCAATTGCCGGTATCTGGTTGGGGCAGCAAGGAACGAGCAGCGTCGGTCGGCTTGCTCTTGCAGGAAATCAGGAAGATGTATCGGAGCAGGTTTGAGACGAAGATCTGGTATTGCGGGGAAGCGAGTCGAGTAGGCGATCAATCCACTTTGACGGCAGTTGTTCCACTGATTCACAAATGCGGGATTGCCACCAGACGGCAATCTCGGCGAGATCTTCTTTCTGAAAACGGTGCTCGATGATGTCAAAGGTATCGTGGCGATAGAGGACGACATCGAGCGGATATTCAACGCTCGTCGAGCTGGTACGGGTGGCGTCGAACGCCAGGAAGCCCACCTTCATGGCGAGGTCCATGCTGGAGTCATAGTGTAATACGCGATCGAGGAGCGGTTTCCCATAGCCTGTCTCTCCAATAATACAATAAGGGGTCCCTTCACTCACTTCGACCCAATTCCCCTGTGGGTAGATAAGGAAGAGTTTATGCTCCTTGTCATTTTCCAATTGCCCCCCCACGAGGGCGTGAAGATTGAAAATCAGGCCCGCTTGATCGAGTGCCGTACGGTCTTCTTCTGCCACGCGGCGAATCTGTGCGGCAAACACGTTGACCGCTTTGAATAACTTGTCGAAAGTCTGATCGCCCTCGTTAATGGCCTCGTCAAAATACGTGACGGCCTTGTCTCGAACGGACCGGAGCCCAGATGTCATCAAAAACATCGAGTGACGGCCATGCTGATGAATCGAAACCTTTCCTGCGGTGATGCATTCTGCGCCCGTCGTGACTCGGGTATCGGCAATCCCGACGAGCCCGTCCTCCACCTTCATCCCTAAACAAAAGGTCATTGTGCCTCCGCTCCGACGATGGTGCTGTGATTGTGAATTGGACGAGGGGCAAAGAACGTCTCATAAATGGCATCCCCGATGAAATTGATCTGCCCTTGAAACCGATCCAAGAATTCGTGCAGTCCTCCGGTGAGGCAATCCTCAAGATCGCCGAAGTCCAACTCAGCGCGCAATCGCCCCAGCCGCTTTTCGGCGTGGTTCTGATACGCTCCGTGCTCGGCCCCGGAGATCGCGTGCAGAGAGTCCTCACTCTTGATCAGGCAGTAGCGGATGGCTCGAGGGAAGGTGGAATCCAGAATTAAAAATGCCGTGACATCGTCGGGGGCGATACGACCAAAACGTTTATAATACATTTCCAGGGCGCTGGCTGATTTCAACAGCGCGGACCATTGGATGATATCGAATGGGGTCCCGACTTCATCGACCGTCGGCAACAGCATGAAATACTTCACATCAAGAATACGTGAGGTCTTGTCTGCCCGCTCGAGCAAACGACCGAGGCGAGCAAAATGCCACCCTTCTCCATGTGACATGGTGGCATCGGTAATCCCCAAAAACAGGTGACTATTCGCCTTCACTTCGGTCAAAAACGTATGAAGACTTTGTCTGGACCAACCGTTTGAAAGGGCGTCTCTGACCATCAGATAAAAGCGATTGACCTGTTCCCACATGTCGCTAGAGATGACTTCTCGGACGGATCGGGCATTCTCTCTAGCAGCCACGAGGCAAGACAGAATCGAATTGGGATTGGCGGGATCAGCTAAGAGGAACTGAATTACGGTTTCTTTCGTAGGCTTTCCATACCGCCCGGCGAAACTCTCGTGATCTCCCGTCGTGAAGACCAACGGCTCCCACTGCTCCGTTGTGCCTCGAGGAAGATCGAGGGTCATGTTGAGGTTGACTTCGATGAAACGGGCGTAGTTTTCAGCCCGTTCAATGTAGCGATTTAACCAATAAATGGAGCTGGCGACCCGGCTCAGCACGATTCATCAGCTCCCGTGTGTTGAGCAGAGACATGAGCAATGACACGAGCTTGTTCGTATGTCATGGCGGCCTTCATGACAAAACCCAGGTGTCTTTATTACCCCCGCCTTGCGACGAATTTACCACGAGAGAGCCTTTCCGCAATGCTACGCGGGTCATGCCTCCCGGCAATACAGATACGTTGCGGCCATACAAGACGTACGGACGGAGATCGACATGACGCCCCTCCAGATGATCGTCTACTAATGTGGGTACGCGAGAGAGGGCCAAGGTTGGTTGGGCGATGTAGTTCCGGGGATCCGCTTCAATACGCCGCGCACAGTCGTCGCGCTCCTGCTTGGACGCGTGAGGCCCGATCATCATGCCGTAGCCGCCGGCTTCATTGGTGGTTTTTACGACCAGCTGCTCCAAATGCTCCAAGACATAGGTCCGATCTCGTCGATCCGAGCAGAGATACGTCGGAACATTGGGAAGTATCGGTTCCTCCGCAAGGTAATAATTGATGATCTTTGGGACATAGGCATAAATGGCCTTGTCGTCCGACACGCCGGTACCGGGAGAATTGGCCAGTGCGACCCGACCTCTCTTGTACGATTCCATGAGACCCGGGACCCCAAGCAAGGAATCACGACGAAACGCCAGTGGATCCAAGTAATCATCATTAATACGTCGGTAGATGATGTCGACGCGTTGGGATCCTTTGGTCGTGCGCATGTGGACAAATCCATCTACTACGATAAGATCATTGGCTTCGACCAATTCCACTCCCATCTTTTGGGCAAGCAGCGAGTGTTCGTAATACGCAGAATTGAAGATGCCGGGCGTGAGAATCACGATGGTTGGGTCGGGAAGCTCTGAAAGGGAACGAAGGGTTTCCAAGAGTTGACTCGGATACCCATCAACCGGCCGCACGCGATAGGCTTCGAACAACTCAGGGAACGTCCGTTTCATGACTTGTCTTGCCTCCAACACATAGGCCACACCGGACGGGCACCGGGTGTTGTCTTCGAGGACGTAATAACGACCATCGCTGATTCGGACGAGATCGATTCCGGCAATATGGCACCAGATGCCGCGCGGTGGGCGTAGACCTATGCACGGTTGCAAGAAGCTTTTGCTGGTATAAATCAGCTCGGCGGGAATCACTCCATCTTTGAGAATCTTCTGATCGTGGTACACATCGTTGATAAATAAGTTCAATGCGCGGATGCGTTGACAAAGCCCGGAGTCGATTCGCTCCCAATCCGACGCCGTAACGATTCGAGGCACGATGTCGAATGGGAAGATCTGCTCATGCCCGTTCTCGCTCCCATAGATGCTGAAGGTCATTCCCATGTTGAGAATGACACGTTCTGCCGCTTCCTGGCGTTTCCGGAGCTCTCCTTCCGGCAATGACGCAAATTTCTTGAGCAATAGGGTACTTCCGGGCCGCGGTTGTCCCTTATCTTCGTACAGTTCGTCGTAAAATCCCTCAGGATCGTATTGTGAAAAGCGCATACCCATATGCCTGGTTCCAAGAGCCGCACCCTAACAAAACGACTCACAGGCTTCAACTGCTGCGGGGAAGAGCCAGGTGACGACGGAGAGGAAAACAAAGTTGTTCATGTGGTTCTCGCATTACGGGCGAAACACGTCGCCTGCACGAGCAGATTGCATTTAACCGGTGGTCTTTAGTAGCGTGTGCTGCTCATGATCACGGAATTTCTCATCACAGCCGGAGAGCAGCCTAAGCGGCTGGATATCTTTCTCGTCGGGAGAGAGCGAGACGCTTCCCGGTCGGCGCTGCAGCGATTGATTGAACTGGGTCGTATACGGGTCAATGACCTGGTCGTGAAGCCAAGCCACAAGATCAAACCCGGAGACCGGATCACCATGGATGTCCCGAAGCCGGAACCGCTCTCCCTCCAGGGAGAGGCCATCCCGCTTCAGGTCTTGTTCGAGGATGATTCCCTGCTCGTCTTGAATAAGCCTCCCGGCATCGTGGTGCATCCAGCGCCAGGAAATTGGAGCGGGACGCTGGTGAATGCGCTCTTGCATCACTTCCAAACTTCGGGTGGGACCATTTCGACAATTGGTGGAAAGGAACGTCCTGGGCTGGTTCATCGTTTGGACAAGGAAACTTCCGGCGTCATGGTCATAACCAAAACCGATACCACGCACCGAGCCCTTGCCGCCCAGTTCAAGCTCCACACCATTACAAGAGTCTATGAAGCGCTGGTCTGGGGAATTCCTAAAAAGGGGCGGGGGGTGATCGAACTCGCCATTGGGCGAGATAGTAAGGACCGAAAGAAATTCTCATCAAGGACAACGAGTCCCAAGGAATCGGTGACAGAGTATGCGGTGAACCGACGCTTCGGTAAAGTGGCCTCGCATGTCTTACTCTATCCGAAAACCGGAAGGACTCATCAGTTGCGGGTGCATCTGACCTCGTTGGGCCATCCTATTTTGGGCGATCGTACCTATGGAAGCAATAAAGTAATGGCACTTGCAGGCATCGAGATCCCACGGGTGATGCTTCATGCTCGGACGTTGGGTTTTACCCATCCAGGGACCGGCACGAGAGAGGAGTTTACGCGGCCGTTCCCGGCTGATATGGAGCAGGTGATGCACGCACTCGAGCGACTGAATATACTGGAAGGTCGGACGCCGGCTGGCGCAACGACTGTCAGAACAACCGACGAGGAGTTATGCTGATTGGGGAAGTGTTGGACGCGATAGGGGGTCTCAGCGCACATGTCAAAATCTATGCAGCAACCCTTCCCTCCATCGTGCATTTGAAGACAATCCCGTCCGGCGTGAAACCTTCCCTAGAGGCTATCGACAACTATGAAGTGATTGTCTCTCGAGCACGACGCCAGAGTGTCGGTACTCCATATCGGGCGCTCAATGAATCATTGGTATGCTCGCTGGAGGCCTTCGAGCAGGGGAATTTGATAGGTGCCGTCCAAGCGCTTCTTGCAATAATCGACCAGCTCGAACGCATGCACCAAGATCATGAGATTGCGGTCGGACGAATGGACGAGAAACGACTCACGGAGTACCGCGCGGCCCTACGAAAAGTGCTTCCTGGCAACCAGCCGGAACTGGCGGAGACAAGTGGAAGCATGTAAGCCGCCGTTGTGAGCCCTGAGCGTGTTGGATGGGCGCAACTCGCAACTGGAAGCTTGGAAACGCGGCTAGTGGCCCATCTTTGGTCCTAAGGCATTGGATCCGGTCGTGACCAGCTTGAACCGTGCGACGTTCCCACAGTGGGGACACTTTCCACGAACCGTTTCAGCGTCGAGTATCTCATACTCATCCGCTCGTAACCACATGAGTTGGAAGCATTTAGGACAGGTACGGACTTGCGTTGACATTGGTTTCCTCGTACACTTCAGATCAATCCGAGGGGTACTGTAGTATAAGATGCCTCCAACCCTCAAGCCTGCTGTCACCTATTCTCATCACGAACTTCCTGAAGCGTCCCAGCTGGTGGGTCTCTTTCGGCAGGCTCCATGGGCAAAGGACCGATCCCTGGATGACGCCAAAGAAATGCTCCAGCATACGGACCTCACCATCTGTGCATGGGACGGTAAGAGGCTGATTGGATTTGGGCGGGTTCTCACCGATTTTATCTACCGGGCAACGATCTGGGATGTCATTGTCGACCGGGCCTATCAAGGCCAAGGCGTGGGAACCGAAATCGTCAAGCGGATTCTCCACCATCCACAACTGCAGCGGGTCGAGCTCTTTTGGCTCTGTACCAGGCGTCCTGGTTTCTATGAGCGACTCGGCTTCAGTTCCAAGGAACAGACCGGTCTAGTCTGGAGTCGAAGCAAGAACAGTCGCCTTGAGTAAGAAGAGCGGTACAAAGGTTGCCGTCTCTTCATCTTAGCGGTGAGCGGATACTGTGCGGTCGTCTCCGCCTCTGCTCGAGGTTCAGAAGAACATCTTTCCGCCAAATAAGAACCCAAATGAAGAGGCGTTCCAGTCATTGTTCTGACCACCGGTGCCGGTCGTATGCCCATCGTTCCGCTTATAGGCCCATTCCACATTGAGGGCAAACCGTTCGTTGAGCCGGTAATCAGTCCCCCATCCCAGTCGCCAGGCGAAGGTATTGCTCGGGCTGATCCGAATGGCGGTGTCCTCACCAAAACTGTTGATGTTTACGCCAAAACTCATATTCACATATGGGATGAACCGGCCTAATTTTGCAGGGCGTATTTCAAGCGTCGGCAGCACGGATACTGTATCCTGATGCCCGAGATCCACATCCGGTCCCTCAATGCTCACTCCATGCCGCTCCCATTCGAGCATCATTCCGACTAAAAGCCAGGTATTGATACTGTACAAGCCTTGAAAATTGACAAGCGGCCCGATCGACGTTGCCGTACCGTCGGAGAGCTGTTGGGTCAGTGGGGAAAATCCGACTCGAAACCCGAGTACCCACCTACCGGGTTCCGTTCCTCCAAACTCTTCTGCGGATGCGGTCGATGAAAGGGGGATCAGTGAGACAAACAGAACGAACAGCAGACCAGCCGTGAACTCCTTGATCCGTTGCCCACGCATACAACACCTCCATTCCTCTATTGTGAGGAAAGCCTTGGGTCTATCGACCCATCAAGGACCAGTGAATGTTGCTCATGACATGATCATACGCTGCATGATCTCGCGAGAGGGTCAAGAAGATGCCTCATGGGAGTGCGCGACTCCTGTGCGCCTCACACGCTTGGGTGAGAGAAGGACGGCAATAAAAAATATTGCGGTCGCCAATAACACAATTGCCGGTCCTGACGGAATGTCCCAGATGGCCGACACCAAGACTCCGAATACCGACGTCGTAATTCCGATGGCGGCCGAATATAGTGTCAAGGTTGTGAGGCTGTGTGTCAGTTGATAGGCTGTCGACGCCGGAATCAGAATCATGGCAAAGACGAGAATGGCACCGACCGTCTTGAGTGAGACCACGACGGTCAATGCAACGAGGGTCAGCAGCAAAAAAAACATCTGCCGAGCGGGAATTCCAGAAGCTTCGGCCATTTCTTGGTCGAAAGCAATAAAATACAGTTCTTTGGCAAACAGGAGCAGGAGGCCCAACACCAACACGCTCAAGGTCCCGATGATGCGCAGTTCCTCAGGCGTGACGGAGAGCACGCTGCCGAAGAGATAGCCGTACACTTCCGCATTGTAGGTCTTCATCAGTCCGATAAAGAGGATTCCTAGTGCCATCGTCGTTGTGTACAGAATACCGATGGAGACATCCAGTTTCATTCTGCCACGTTCTTCAACCCAGCCTGTAATCCAGACCGTGGCCAAGCCAAAGAGAATGGCCAGCAACAACGGGGGCCACCCTATCAGATAGCCAAGTGCCACTCCTGCAAAGGCAGCGTGGGACGTTCCCGCACCGACGAAGGCAAGCCCCCGGAGGACGACAAACACGCCGATCACAGAGCAGAGCCCGCCCACCATCGCCGCAGCGAGGAGAGAGCGTTGCATGAAATCATAGGCGAGGAGATCGAGCATAATCCGTCATTACTATTAGTGGTGATGATGGTAATCTTCGACGATCACGAGGTCCTTTTCAGTGATGACAAGCTCTTTCCCATACACTTGGTGAAGGATTTCTGGCTTGAGGACCTCGTTCGGAGGACCGGCGGCGTAAAGCTTGGTTTTAAGAAGGACCAATCGATCCACTCGGGAACGGATCATATTGATGTCGTGGGTAATCAACAGCACCGTCAGCTTGAGTTCGTCATGAAGGTGCTGGACGAGCTCAATAACGTTGTGTTGCATGGTGATATCCAGTCCCGTGGTGGGTTCATCAAGTATCAGAACTTTGGGTTGTTGTGCCAAGGCTCTCGCGATAAAGACTCGCTGCTGCTGCCCGCCGGATAGATGTCCGAGCGCGGTATCTTTATGCGGCTCCATGCTGACCTGGGCGAGGGCCTCCATCGCGATGTGACGATCCTTCTTCCCCGGCCGTTTCAGAAGTCCCAGCGCCCCATAGCGACCCATCATGACTGTCTCGAGGACGGTCACGGGAAAGTTTCGATCAACCACTCCCTTTTGTGGAAGGTATCCGATCTGGGCTCGATGGTGGCAGCGGAGTTCACTGCAGGCACAATCGAAGATATGAAGATGGCCCTCCACCGGAGGGAGCAACCCCAAGACAGCGCGGCAGAGTGTTGTTTTGCCTGATCCGTTTGGGCCGATCACACCGATGAACTCGCCGTCATAGATGGACAGGGTGATATCATTGAGCGCAATAAGCCCGGGGAAACCAAAGGACGCATGATCAAAGCGGATGATCGGACTGCGATCAGTAGGCACGGATTCCCTGACTCTTTCCGGAGACATGAATGAATTTCCCGAGCGGCTGCTAGGTGGACTCCAATGCGCCAACCAATTGGAGCACATTGTAACGAAGCATGTCGAGGTAACTTTCAGTTCCCGGAATTCCACCCGGCATGGTGGTCAGCACCACGACACGTGCCTTGGTGTCTCGCGACAGCAGTTCAGGAAGCCGTTGGCTCAGCTGAATTTCTGAGGCGATCACCCGAATATGCTGGCGGGTAATCTTCGCGATCAGATGCTGTAGGTGAAGAGCGGAAGGTTCGGTGCCAGATTGGGTATGGATCGTGTCGACAATTTGAAGGTTAAATCGCTTGGCGAGGTAGGGCCAAGCCGGATGATGTGCGATGAAACGCCGGTCCGAGAGGCGTTGAGTCCGCGTCATCAGCTCCTGCTGTACTTGCGCGAGTCGTTGCAGATACGCCTCCTGATTGGCTTGAAAATCGGCGGCATGAACCGGATCACTCTCGATGAGCGCACGGGTGATGTGGCGCAGCATGATGCCGACGTTCACGGGATCCAGCCAAATATGGGGATTCCCCCCAGTGGCGCCATGTGTGCCCGGATGGATCTCTTCGTGGATCTCCCCATCGTCAGGAAGAAGCTCTACGCCCTGGGATGTTGTGATTACGCGTAACCTGGCACTTCCCGCATTTTTTACCAACGCTGTCACCCAGACCTCAAGCCCAAGACCAACTTCGAACAGTAACTGAGCCTTGCGTACCGCGACCAAATCACTGGGTTTGGGCGAGTAGGTATGTTCGTTCTCGTAGCCGCTCAGCAAGGACTTCACCTCTACAAACGGGCCACCGACCTGTTCCGTCAAGTCTTTTAAGACGGGAATGGTCACGACAATAGGAATGGGCTCACGAGCGTCTGTTGCTGAGATGGAGACGACAGAACATATGGCAAGGACCAGGAGAGACAACCGAATACCCAACATGCGTTTGTAGGTGAGGGGAAACATCGGCGGCGACGGTACCATCCAGGTTTTCGCTCTGTCAACGCCATCTTGAGCGTACCTATCAAGTGAGGAATAGCTGTGTCGGTATGGTGCGGCAACCTGATCATAAACCTGATCATATGGCCGAGAACCGACCCAACGCAGAACCAAACTCGCAGTGTCATGCAATCTCTCGATCGGCCCTGGCCATTCGTCTCCTTGACCATCGCCGTGAGTTCGATTAGCGTAGCGCACACAGCCCATGAGACATGATATGGTCACGAAGGGATATTGCTCATGAAAGTCGTTGGGCTTATGTCGGGAACGTCTGCTGATGGAGTCGATGCGGCATTGGTGTCAATTGTTCGAAAACCAGCTCGACTTGAGGTGGAGATGGGGGCGTTCTATTCGCTGCCCTATCCGCGCTCGCTCCAACAGCGACTGCTTTCTGCATCGGTATCAGGGACGGTCGCCGATCTGTGCCATCTGAATGCGCTTCTGGGAGAATGGTTCGCTGACGCCGCACTGGGAGTGATTCGAGCCGCCCAGTTAACGGCAGAAGAGGTTGATCTTATTGGATCTCATGGTCAGACTGTGCACCACCTGCCGAATGGGATTAAGGATACGAGGGTTGGGGCGATACGGTCTACTCTCCAAATCGCCGAACCGGCAGTGATTGCTGAGAGGACTGGAATTACAACGGTGGCCAATTTTCGCCCTCGCGACATCGCTGCCGGAGGACAAGGAGCGCCGCTGACGCCGGGGATCCATGCCTTGCTCTTTCAGCATCACCGCCGAGGGCGACTCATCGTCAACCTTGGGGGGATCAGCAATGTGACCTACCTGCCGCGTGGAGCCGGAGGGAATGGGTTGATCGCGTTTGACACGGGTCCGGCCAATATGGTCCTGGACGGCATTATGTTTCGGAGCACGAATGGTCGTTGTACCATGGACCGCGATGGACGCCTCGCAGCAAGGGGTCGAGTCGATTCAAGATTATTGGCTAAACTGTTGGCCCACCCCTATCTCTCTCAGGCGCCACCCAAATCGACTGGCCGAGAAATGTTTGGCGAGGCCATGCAGGCGGAGTTACTCAGCTGGCCACAGGCGCGTAAACTATCAATCGAGGATCTATTAGCCACCTGTACCAGATGGACTGCGGAGGCTGTTGGCACGGCACGGCGCTGGGTCAAAGATGGAATTGACGAAGTGATCGTCGGTGGCGGGGGAGTGAAGAACCGGGCAATTATGGAACATCTGAAAGGCGTGTTTGCTCCGGTTCCGGTCACCACCTTTGAGGCGCACGGCTGGGATAGTAAGGCTCTGGAGTCAGTGGCCTTCGCGATTTTGGCCTATCAAACTGTGATGGAGCAGTGCGGGAACGTTCCAGCGGTGACAGGAGCTGCTTCTCCCAGGCTGTTGGGATGTATTGTCCCAAGTGGGCCAGGATGGTATGAGCGATTACATCCAAGTCGACGGGGAAAGTAACCAACGATGAAGCTTCTACTGCTTGCGACGATCGTCACTTTGATCATCTTCAGCATTTGGTGGTATCGAAAGCGATCGCGCCGAAGCAAGAAAGGCGTGTCGCGCAGTGTCATGCCTTCGGACGTCACTCTCAGCCCCACTCCGCTCTTGGCTGAAGATGAAGTGGCGCTCTATAACCTTTTGCGAATGGTTGTCCAAGAACGCTATCTTGTCTTTGCGAAGGTGCCGCTCGGCTCATTTCTTACGGTCGATGCGGGGGGAAAGGAACGAGTCCAAGTTCTCCGTCATCTTGCCCTTAAACGAGTCGACTTTGCGTTGGTGCACCCAGGGTCACGCCAGGTTGAGCAGGTGGTGCAGATTGAATCTCAATCTTCGGAGCTCCATCAGTTGGAATCACAACAAATCATCGAGTCTTTGCTTGATACGGCAGGGATCAAACTGAGAAAGCTTCAGGCCAAGAGGACCTACCCGCTCGCGCATCTTGCTACTCGACTAGAACTTTCCGCAGACGAGTAAGCCTTGGACAATTCGAGTGACGCCTCTAGGCGGGCGCTACAGTGGATGATGGGGAAGTCTCGCCGCCGGTACTCACTGCCTTGCTCGCTATGCGGGTCACTCCTACTTCTGAACCACCAAACGTTTGATCGACCAGGTTGGAACTATGGCGACGATGTGGAGGGCTCTTCGCTGGGGGACAGCGCCTCGATCGCCTTGCGCGCAACCTCTGCTTCGGGGCTTTCTGGATATTGGTCAACCACGCGATCGAACATCAGCCGAGCCTTCTCTTGATCTCTGAGTTTGATATAGGTCTGGCCGAGCTTTAAAGTCGAAGCGGCCAACTTTGGACTGAGCGGATAATTGGATACGACGTCAGAGAATGACTGTAAGGCGTCCCGATATCGCCGCGTACGAAATTGGCATTCTCCAATCCAGTATTGTGCATTGGCTGCCAGTGCGGATTGACCGTGGAGCTCAATGAATAGGCGAAAGCCGGCCATTGCTGCTTCGTAGTCGCGCTGCTTAAACTCTTCCATGATGCGGTCGTAGAGATGACGGGTTGTATCCTGACGCTGCGCGGGGGCGGCAAATGGCTGGCTTGCAGAGAAAACAATAACAAGCAACAGCAGGATTCCAACACCATGTCGTCCAGCCATATCGGGCCTCCATCGGTTCAACTCGAAGTCGAGTGGGTTATAAGGCAATCGGTGTGCCAAGCGTATGGCGCAGCGGGAGCGGGAAACACTGAAATAACAGGGTCTTGCGCACAGGCACTCTATGGGAAAACCAGGCCATTGTCGATAACGTGTTATGCAGGACACAGAATTGTACAGGGATGGTAGGCATACTCAAGTTAGAATAATTAATGACGAGCGCAAGGAGTGGAGGGGATCATTTTCACCGCACGTGCATCATACTGAACGGTATCCTGCCGCTTCCTGTTCCGAATGAGTTAGCTCCGATGTTACCCAACTCAATAAACCTCTTCCTTAAGAACCCGATTCCTCGCTCCCTTGACGACTCATTTCTCATCGTCCTTGCCAAGTGAGCCTGAATGACTGGGAGCCAGGAAGAGACGGCAACTCCTCAATTCTGACGTGCTGAAGATGGTAAATTATTTGGGATGTGAAACTGAAACGAGTTACCGCCCTGCTGTTTGGCACGGTACATCGCGGCATCCGCATGTGTTAATAATTCATCGATATCATGGTCGTCGGTCGGATAGATGGTGATACCGATACTGACACTAATCACGGCCCGATGTTCTCCAAGTATGAACGGTTCCGAGAGGGAGATGGTGATTCGTTGAGCCACCAATGAGATATCCTCCTCACACATCAACCCTTCTAGGATGATGGTAAACTCATCTCCTCCCATGCGCGCAACGGTGTCCACTTCGCGTACACATTCATGGAGTCGTTCCGCCACAATTTTCAATAGCTGATCACCGACACTGTGGCCGAGTGTATCGTTCACCGGCTTGAATCGATCGAGGTCAAGCAACATCAGCCCGAGCGGCTGCTGGAGGCGTTTACTTCGTGCCATGGCTTGCACGAGCCGGTCGTGGAACAAGCTACGGTTGACGAGTCCGGTCAGCTGATCGTACTGGGCGAGGTAGGTGAGTCGTTTTTCCGCACGTTTCCGCTCAATCCCATAATGGATTGAACGGGCCAATAATTCCGACGGACCTTCTCCCTTGACGAGATAATCCTGTGCTCCATTTTGGACGGCTTGTAAAGCCAGCGTCTGATCATTGAGCCCGCTCAGTACAATGATCGCAATGGTCGGATTGGCTGCGTGAATCTGGCGTACCGTTGAAAGCCCATATCCGTCCGGGAGCGAAAGGTCCAAGAGCACCGCATCAAATCGAGCTCGAGCGAGATAGCGGAAGGCCTCACTCAGACGTGTCACATGAGTAATATTGAACTCTTCCAGATGCCACGCTGCGAGGATATCCTGCGTCAGACGAGCATCGACATCATTGTCTTCAACTAAGAGAATCTTGATCATGACCCGTTCGGTTAGTCCCACCGCTCACAGCCGACGCTCTCTTCTGTGGACATGTATCAAGTATAGCGTAAGGCTCTGATACAACAAGCAAATGGTTGAAGTAGTGACGGAGAACACAGTATTGCCTGAAGGACAAAGTCTTAGGCCGACAGGACCCCTCAAGCCGGAGCCCCGCTTCTGGTGCGGGTCAGGAACGAGCAGGAGCTTCTGGAAATGATCACTCGCCATGATGATCCGGAGGTCTGGCCGCCACAACATGAAGGTGGTGAATCAACCGTTGGAGAGAGTGTGGGAACGAACGGACCACAGATGGCCGTGGAGGTGAGAGAGCGTGTGAGGTGAGGAGGTATTTATGAACGAGAGTTGTCAATCAACGTGGGCAGCGGTGGTAGGCACGGTAAATTGTAGAGAGATAGATGAGCAGGGCTCAGTTTCGCGATCACGATCCACGAGAACCACTAGGCATCGCGGTGGGGTATGTTCCGATTGGTGGCTGTTCAGGACCAAATGCTGCTTCACAGGCATACCCTGGTTGAAAAGGCCAGAGGAGTGAACGATCGACGACGCTTCCTCGTATGTGAATATATCGCAACGTCATCCCCATACGAGCCGCTTCGTCCTTCACCTTTTCAGTACATTCCTGCGCGGAGTAGCCACGGCGGGAAATCAGCAATGGAGATCCGGAACTGCTGAGCACCGAAAATTCGTTGATGCATCCATTGAGGCCAAGGAGGAGACAGAGAAGACCGATGAGGCGAATGACCCCTGTTCTTGGAGCCATTCTGAAACGAGATCTGCTGTCCCTTCGTGTCCTACAAGAAGTCGAATCAATACTCATATCTAACCATATCACGAAAATGGGGCCCCAAGCGACCAGAATGGTCATGATTGAATGAAAGGAAAAGGAATAGCAAATCGAAAGGTGCGAGAGGCTAGACCGGCTTCTCCGCGACGTACTCTATGTACTTCCAGAACAGCTTCGCTTCGTCCTCGTTGAGGACCACCGGGGTATTGTTCGCAGCGCCGGTCATAAACACTTTGACTGAAACCGTATCGTGCCAGGCCTGAACGTCACAATGAGAGACCAGGTCCAGATTGATAGCGCGGTTTCCGATACGGACAAAATGCATGGCTGATCTCCACTTATCTCAGGGGCCGGGGTAATCATACACGAAGGTCGTTCTGCCTGGAAGCAACGGACGATTCTCCTTCCCGATGTTCACGCGGATGCCTCATCATGGAAGAACGTGCCGATCTGCTCGGCAGGAAGTGCCGGCTAGTTTTTAAGGTTGTGACGAGAACGCCCAATAAACAACGGTTTCGCGTTGGCATGAAAGTTGAGCTCGGTGATCGAGTTATACCTGTGGTCTGTGTCTGAATAGAGGTGTGGCAAGATGGATGCGGCAAATGGGTGGACTGCGGCAAACCATCTGTGGGAATTCCTCACTCAGGATGTAGCAATCGTCGGCGTATTGTCCAGTCCAATGCTGAGCTGGATCGGTATGGCGGGGATTCTTGCCATGTGCTGCTGGCATGGCGCCATACTCCTTCGTGGAGCCTGTCGGATTCGACAGGCTTTGTGTCGAGTCCAATCACAGGTGTCGAGCCTTCTTCGCGCACGCCGACGATGGTCAACGGAATGGATTGTCACACCGACGTTGGGTAGAACAAGGCCGCTTCAAGATGAGTCGAAGGCGTCACGATGTGATCTCGATGATCTCAACGTGTTGGATCGGGCCCTGCGCGCTGAACGCGCGTTCGCCGTAGATTGGCTGTCTTACCGAAAGACCTTTTCCATCGAACAGTCGGCCTGGTTTGTTGAGCCGACAGTATCTGCGCAGAAATCGGCTGCGGAATTCTTTTCCTTCGAAGCCTCGATGGCGGAATACCTCAACATCGGGTTCTATCGGCAACTCCCGTCTTTTCTGACCGGTATGGGACTGATGTTCACGTTTCTGGCGATTCTGATCGGTCTGAGTAAACTTCATGCAAACGGCTCGCAGGTTGAAGGAATCGAAGGTCTCATTAACGGGCTCTCCGGAAAGTTTGTCACATCCATTGCCGGGTTGGCCTGTTCGAATGCGTTTACTCTTCTTGAAAACTCCGTGTGGTATCGCCTGAGCGCCCGATATCGGCGGTGTCTCTCGCTGTTGGATGAAGTCTTTCCTCAAAGGATTGTCGATCAACATGCCCAGCCTTCAGCAGGGCGGAATGGGTATGTGTCACCTATCGTGAGTCCCACCCGAAACGACAATGACAAACAAGTGGTTGATGTCGTGCATCATCAACTCGGTACGACCGTGGCTGCCTTAACGAAGGTGTCAGAGTCTCTCACAGCGATGAGTGCGACTCAACGTGGCTCAATGGTCGACGATCTTCCAAGAGAGATTGGCCATGAGGTTCACAAAGCACTGAAACGGGTGGTCCAGCCTCTGGCAGATGCGATTCAGGATCTCAACCGAACCATGAAAGGGCAGGCGATCCCGGTCCAGCTCTCAAAATCAGAAATGGAAACTATATTTCAGAAGCTGAAGACCCATGGAGCGACTATACAAACTACCCCTTCCGTCAAGACAGGGAACAGTGTGAACAGTACGCCTCATCACGAGTAACGCGAGAGTGGTCCGATGAGACATCGCACATCGCCGATTGCACAGGACTCTTCCGTTTCGCCTTCTGCTGTATCAAGTGGGGTGACCGATCTCATGACCTCGCTCGCCGTGATCTTCATCCTTCTGTTTGCCGCATATGTGAGCCGGGTTCACGAAAGCCAGGGAAGTCATGCGCAGGGTCCTCTATCTCCAGGGGAAGAACAACAACAACTCGTTCGCCCGCTCTTCAAGCATGAAGACCGCACGCCGGATGTTTTAGCGGTCAGCATACCGGATGTTGCGCTCAACTTTGACTTTGGGGAAAGCAGGCTACTCCCTCCCGCAGAGGCCTTTTTGTCGGAAACGATGCCACACTATGCCGCTATGGTGTGCGCACAAGGGGGCACAGAGGTGGAAGCCTTTGTCATAGAAGGATATACTGATGATCTTGGAGACGACATTCGCAATTTACGATTGAGCCAAGAGCGTTCGTTCGCCGTGTTGGCGAAGAGCGTGGAGGTGGTTCGTGAGAAACTTCCCTGGGCCTATGAATGCTTTCTGCAAAAGGCGACGGCAAATGGGCGCGGGAGACAGAATCTTCTACGGGACGATGCAGGAGGCCTGGATCGTGAGCGGAGCCGTCGGGTGATGTTTAAAATACACTTGCGCCCTCAGTAAGAGTACTTCTTCCCTCGGTATCGTCTGGCCTCGATGTGCAATAACCCCCTGGTTACGTCAGTTCTTGCATGAGGTGGGCCAATTCAAGAAACTGCTCAAGCGTCAGAGTTTCAGCACGAAGCGAGGATGAGAGCTGGAGTTTCGTCAAGGCTGTTTCGACAGGCCTCGAATCATAGCCTTCGTTCTTGAGCGAGTTGACGAGCGTCTTGCGTCGGTGAGCGAAGGCGGCTCGTACGAGCGCAGTGAAGCGTTGTTCTTCTTCCAACCGTCGCGCTCTCGGCTCGCGGGCTCGCAGCAGAACCACAGCAGAGTCAACCTCCGGTCGAGGGCGGAAACATTGTGGCGAGACTTTGAAAGCCTTTGAAATATGCGCGGAGTACTGAGCCATGACAGCCAGGACCCCGTAATCGGACGTCCCAGGCTTTGCGATAAGGCGGTCTGCGACTTCGTTTTGAAGCATAAGGATCATACGGACGAAGCGAGTGCCTTGGGAAAGGAGCCGAAAGAGGAGCGGGGTAGAAATATAGTAGGGGAGATTGGCAACGACGATGGTTCCGATCGGTAAGTGCTCGATTGAACAGGTCAGCGCATCGCCGAGTAGGAGGGTCACATTCGAAAGATGCGCTGTCCGTTCAGAAAGAAACGTGTGGAGACGAGGATCAACTTCGATAGCTGTCACCTGACCGGCAGTTCGGCACAGAGCTTCTGTCAGGATGCCTCGGCCTGAGCCGATCTCCAAAACGGTATCAGCGGACGAAAGATCCGCGAGTGCGACGATCTTGCGAACGATGTTCGGATCGATCAGAAAATTTTGCCCCAGCCGTTTGATTGCCGCAGGGGGAGGTGATGAGTCCACCCTCAACTCCCCGGTGACGAGGAACGAGAGAGTGTGTCGGCAAGGCGGACCAGCGGCGTACGGTAACACTCCACGAGATCGGTAAATTCTTCGAGCAAATCGTTGGTGAACGAGGGACCTGGCTGGATCCGGGCGAATGTTTCCCCATCTTCACGGCTGACAGCAGTGGTAATGAGTGCGACGGTGCGAGATTTCCATTTGGCTATGCGCTCCGTTCCCGCAACAGTATTCAGGTCCTGACAGGTCTGCTGGGCAAGCGCATCCAGTTCCGCAATCTGTTGCCGAATGGCGGTCAGCTGCTTGGGGCTATCAAGCGGCATGGTTGGGATGTCCTTTCTTGTTACGCCGCTGAGCAATCCGTGCGGCCAAGGTGACCGCTTCAATCAGACTTCCCGGGTCGGCAATCCCTTTACCCACAATGTCAAAGGCCGTTCCATGATCAACGGAGGTGCGAATGATAGGCAAGCCAACGGTAAGATTCACGCATGTACCGAACGCCACCAGCTTCAGTGGAATTAAGCCTTGATCATGGTACAAGGCGACAATCCCGTCATAGTGTCCCTTTGCGGCCTTTCCAAACAGCGTGTCGGCTGGCAATGGATCACTGGCAAGAATGCCCCGCGCCTGGGCTGCTTGAGCTGCCGGAAGAATGACGCGAGCTTCCTCATTTCCGAACAGGCCATGTTCGCCCGCATGGGGATTGAGCGCGGCCACTCCGATCTTCGGTCGTTTAATTCCGAATAAAGTGGTGAGTGCCATGTGGGCCAACCGGATCGCTTTTTCAATCTTGGCTTGGGTGAGCAGCGTTGGAAGGTCTTTGACGGCGACATGTGTCGTGACAAACATGATCCGCAATGGGCCGCCCACGATCATCATGCCGGATTCTTTAGCCTGGGTCAGGTCAGCCAACAATTCAGTGTGTCCGGGGTATCGGCAGCCAGCCATGTTGATGGCTTCTTTATTGATCGGGGCCGTCACGATCCCATCGAGACAGCCCAATTGGGCGAGTTCAACGGCCTTCTCAATGAAGGTGACCGACGCCGCGCCTGTTTCTGCCGCTGCGATGCCTGGCGCAAATCGGCCCAATGGGGTGCTCAGCGGATCCAGTATGGACACAGTACCTGGGCGAGGTGCCGGTGTGTCATGGCCATCAACAGAGAGTACGGTCAGCTTGAGTCGCAGAGCCTTGACGATACGAACCATGACAGGAAACGCCCCGATCACCAGCGGGCGGCAAATCTTGTGCAGCCGTCCTCCGGACAGAGCTTTTGCGATCACTTCCGGGCCGATCCCCGCCGGGTCTCCCATCGTGATTCCGAGCAACGGGAGCAATGACGATGCGGAGGTTGTTCGGGTTTTAGCTGGCATAGAGGTACACGGTATAGCCAATATAGAAGAAAGCGCCGGCCGCCAGCAACCAGGGTCGCCAGCGCCCTCCAAGCAAAATTTGGAGCAGGCAGAGTCCCACTGCCTGTACCGCCAAGACCATGGTCGTCAATGCGGAGGGAGCGATCACCCATTCAGTTCCGATCAACCCGAGTGAGACAGGGAGCGTGCCTTGAAACACCATGGCGCCCGTCACATTGGCGACGGCGAGCCGGTCTTTCTTTCGATAGAGCCACAAAAAGCTGTTGGACATCTCCGGTAATTCGGTGGCCAGTGGCGCGATGAGAAGCGTCAAGATCAAAGGCGACATTGAGAACAATCCCGCCATCGATTCTGCCGCCATTACAAACAAATGAGCGCCCAAGATCAAGCCACCCAGCCCTAACAGGGCTTGAAATGCAATCATCGGATGCGAGGGAGTCGTCGCGGTTCTGTCGAAGATGAGGGGGTCCAGCTCACCACCTTCGTTCTCTCCAGCCGGCGCAAACTTCAGTTTCATGTAGTAAATGTACAAACAGATCAACCCCCCGGCGGCAATCAAATGGATCAGTCTCGATCGATCAAAGGCGCAACCCAATGCCACCAGGTAGCCGATCATGAAAAACGTCAGGTCTGTGAGGACATCGCGGTAGTTGAGATGAAATTGATCGGTGCGTTTGCCTGCTCGCGCATACAGCACCACCAACAGAGCCAAGATCGGCAGCACGAGCGTGCTGAGCATAAACGGCGCGCCAAGGATGGCGCCTAATCCGACGTCGATTTCTTCGTCGCTTTCGCCGAAGAAAATGGCAATGATCGGAATCGAGGTTTCAGGGAGCGTTGTGCCGATGGCCGCGAAGATGCTTCCTACCGCGCCCTCAGAAATCCCGAGCCGTTTGCCCAACCATTCGATCGCGTTGGTGAACAGCGCACATCCACCCAGTGTCACGACAACGGAGACGAGGAACAGGAGAACATAGTACAGAGTGCTCATGCGCGGCCTCGCAGTTTCTTCTGGGTTGCTTGTCGATAGGCGTGCAAGGCTTCCTCCATGACGGTCTTCAGCGGACGACCGGATTGTTTTGCGATAGATTGACAGTCGATATATTCTGGTGCTGCCTTGTCCCAGCCCGCACCCAGGTCAGCCACCTTCATACGAACGGTTCCTCCCTGTATTGAGACCGGGACGATACGGCGCGGAAGGATCTGGCGAGTGAGTTCTTGCAGTCGCACGCCGAGCGTGGGCGTTTCCTGGAAGAGGATCTCAAGAATCGCGTTTGTCTGCTCCTTCGGGGTGAGGCAGGTCAATAACACACCTGGGCGACTCTTTTTCATAACAATAGGAACGAGGGCGACGTCGAGGGCGCCGAGATCGAAGAGTCGCTCCATGATGTGTTCATAGATTTGTGGATTGAGGTCGTCGAGATTCGTCTCAATTTGCATAATGCGTTCGGTATGATAAGTCTCCGGTGTCGAGTCGTCCTGAAGAAAGACGCGTAGCACATTTGGCCAGTCTTCTGGATCGCGGTCTCCTGCTCCATAGCCGACCGCAAGACTACGCATGACCGGCAGGGAGCCGAACCCCGATGCCAGGGTCCGCACGAGCGCCACGCCGGTCGGTGTGGCGAGTTCGTGCCGTGGCCCTTCGGAATAGACGGGAATGCCTTTGGCCAGTGCAGTGACAGCCGGTCCCGGCACGGGTAAACGACCATGGGACGTTTGAATCGAACCAGCTCCCACATTGATCGGGGAGGAAGTCGCACGGGTCACATTCAGGAGATAGCAGCCCAGGATTCCTCCCACCACGTCGATGAATGAATCAACGACGCCTACCTCATGAAAGTGCACGTCTTTCGTCGGTACCTGATGGGCCAGTCCTTCCGCGTCTGCTAAGAGGTCGAAGACTGACAAGCTGCGCGCCTTGACCGGCTCTGGGAGCGTGCTGCGGATAATAATGCTTCGAATACGGGAGAGCGTGAGAGGTCGCTGAAATCCCTGTTGGATCAGCACGTCCACTTTCACGGCATGGAGCGCGCCACGATGGACCGCCCGCTTGCGTAAGGTGTAGCCGGATAGTTTCAGCCGATTGAGGCCATTGACGAGGTCTGCCCATGGCAGGCCCACGCCGACCAATGCGCCCAGGACCATGTCCCCGCTCACGCCAGAAAAACAATCGAAATGCAGATGTCGGCCCACGTCTGTCCTCGTTCAGCAGTGAAAAAGACCGCACATCTTACCGAAGGTCCGGCCGAACGGCAATCATTGGTTCAATGTTGCTCCTTCGTTGACAGCTCCCGGAGGCTATGTTATCCCCCATGAAAAGATGAGCACGTGCGGTGACTGCGAGTCACTGTGGATATGTCACTATATTTCTACGAAGGCAGGTGTTCCGTTGTTCACGAGATCACACCAACAACGATGGAAGAGATTGACGCTCGGGCTTCTCTGTCTGTACAGCTTTGTTGTTAGTTTCCCTCTGACTGAGAGTTTCGCAAAGGAAAAGTCACCTCGTGCTCCTAGACCGGAACCAGAGCTCAAGATCATCGATCTCAATATTGCTCCGATGCCGTATACACAAGGCGATGGACCGCTTCGGTTTTCAGTGACGGTCCAGCTTCCGAGAGAAGTGGATCCAACCAGGATTCTGGAAGTCACATCCCTGATCAGTTCTCCGTCAAAGACCTCGCTTCGATTTCTCACGCATCGACAGCCTGTTCAGATCGAGTCGCCTCGAAACGGGGAACAGGAGCGTCCCAAGATGGTGGTAGAACTCGTGTGGGATGGTCAGGATCACCGCAAACAGGTTGCAGGAGTCGGTACCTATTCCTACGAAGTTCGGACCAAGCTGCTGGCCAACGGAGAACGAGGACTACGCACCGTGATGGTGGCCTGGCCGAAGCGGGGCACGCTGGAAGTAAAATAGCGCTCGATGAGGGATGAAGAGGGTAGTAGCCCTTGTCTTATCTTTCACTCCTCACGTTTCACCGCTAATATGTTGATCCGATGCGCGAGACAGGCGGCGCCGAAGCCATTGTCGATATTCATGACCCCCACACCGGCCGCACAGGAATTGAGCATCGTCAATAACGCAGCCACTCCTCCGAAACTGGCTCCATACCCTCGGCTCGTCGGGACCGCGATGACCGGACAGTGGACGAGTCCTCCCACGACGCTTGGCAAGACACCGTCCATTCCGGCCACCACGATAATGACCTGCGCATCAAACAAGCGATCTTTTTTCCCAAGTAAGCGATGGATCCCCGCGACTCCAACGTCGTACAGTCGTTCAACACGACTCCCCATCACTTCAGCCGTGATGCGAGCCTCTTCCGCTACCGGGACATCGGCTGTGCCGGCAGTCACCACCAGAATGTGGCCTTGCGCCTTCTGCCGTGCCGGATGGATCGTGACCAAACGTGCGTCCGAATAATACCGTGCTCGACGATCGAGACGCCTAATCGCCCGGGCGACCAGCGGTTCCGCACGGGTGGCGAGGAACGGGCCTCCTTTTTTAAGCAAGGCTCGAGCGATCGCCACGACCTGTTCCGTGGTTTTTCCCTCGCAGAGCACGACCTCGGGAAATCCTTGCCGCAGCGCCCGATGGTGGTCGAGCGAGGCAAAACCGAGATCTTCATACGGGAGAGATCGCAGGCGCTGGAGGCCTTGTTCGACGGTCAGTTGCCCCGTGCGAACCTGTTGAAGTAATTGTTCAAGCCCTTCTGCAATCATAGTTATCCCTTTTCCAGTTTGGCATCCCGTTCCATCAGATCACTGACCGCTTGGCGACAGGACTTGTTCTCATAGAGGACGGCGTTGATCTCCTGAATGATGGGCATCTCGACCTGGTGACGCAAGGCCAGTGTCAGCGCGGCGCGAGCTGTTCTGATACCTTCGGCGACGGCCTGCATCCCGGTAACGATGGTCTCGAGCCGCTCACCTTTGCCGAGGCGTACCCCCACCGAATGATTACGACTGAGTGCTCCGGTGCAGGTCAAGACCAAGTCCCCAACGCCGGAGAGTCCATAAAATGTGCGAGGATCCGCTCCCATTGCGATACCAAGCCGGATGATTTCCGCCAACCCACGGGTGATGAGAGCGGCGCGGGCATTCAGCCCGAGTTCCAGACCGTCAATGACGCCGGCGGCCAACGCCATCACATTCTTTAACGCCCCTCCTAGTTGGACGCCCAGGGGATCGCTGTCGGCATACACGCGCAACCCTGGCGTCATCAACGCGTTCTGGAAGCGCTGGACGAGCGGCGCGTTCCGGCCTGCGAGGCAGACGGCTGTCGGTCGTCCCGCGCTCAGTTCAGCGGCGAAGCTGGGTCCGGAGAGCACCATCAATGCGTTGTGCATGGAGAGTGGTAATTCGTCCTCCATCACCTGGGTCATCAATTTGGCTGTCTCTTCTTCAATACCCTTGGTCGCACAGATCAATGGAATGGGGTCGGATAAGAAGGGCTTCAAGTTCTGAAGCACCGATCGCGTGGCATGGGAAGGTACGACAAACACGAGCCCATCACACGAGCTCGTGGCTTCCTCCAAAGATGAGGTGGCGATCAATGCCTGTGGGAGAACGACACCCTTGAGAAAAATTGGGTTTTCCTGAGAGGTATTGATGGCGTGAACGACGTCCCGTTCATAGGCCCAGAGACGGACTTCCACTCCCTTCTCGGCCAGATGTTTGGCCAGGGCTGTCCCCCAAGCCCCGGCACCGATCACACACATCTTGCTGATGGAACCAGGCATAAGCAATCAGTCTGATCTCCACACGATCACCACCAACACTTGTGGGGGCCGATTATAGGAACGGCTTCCAGAACCTGTCAACGAATGGAATCGGGACTTCCCATTCTCAAAATTCGCTGGCGGGGCATTGAAATCAATCCTTTGTGACGTGGCATGAAATCTGCTGAACCGCTTGATGAGGACTTGAAGAGTGTGTTGGCCAGACTGAATCAGGTCATAGGATGGGGCATAGCAACGAACGCAGTGATCAGGAGGAAGTGGTGATGAAATCAAGAGTTGTGAGAGGAAATGGATCAGGGATCGTGATGCGAGCAGTGTGGCTTACGGCTTTTCTAATGTCTCTGAGCGTCTCCAGCGCCTATTCAGAAATGTACATCGGTGGACAAGTTGGAACGACGTTCTTCGGTGATAACAACAAGCTCACCAGAGTCGATATCACTGATACGGGTGGTCCCCCTGGATCGTTTCTCTCTCCTCATGGATCGATGTCAGGTCGGGATCTGGCTAGTGCTCTGGTGTGGGGTGGGAAGATCGGCTATTACTTCCCACGTGTAAGTTGGTTCGGTCTGGAGCTTGAGGCTTCCTATAGCACCCCTCATATACAGCAAGGGCCCACTAGGTTGAGTATTGCTCCTGGATCTGGGGGGACTCTTCCGAGTGGGGAGTATTTGGAGATATTCCCAGGCGACAACTTTCGAGTGATCACCATTGCACCGTTCAATCTCATGTTTCGCTACAACAAAGCACGATTCCAACCCTATGTCGGGGTGGGGCCTGGAATATTTCTGTCTCGCATCAACACCACTGAAGTCACGTTTGCAGGGACACAGAGTTCAACGAAGGTCGGTCTCAATGTGAAGCTTGGCGGCGAATACTTCTTTACGGAACATATCACGGCATACGGAGAAGTGCGGTACAACTACACGAGGTTCAGTTTTGACGCAACCGACTCCGGATCGTTTGGCTTTAACGCGACCTATAATCCGATCATCTTTTCCTTCGGAGTGGGATACCATTTTTAGCTGCCCGGCGGGCTAGCATCTCGCGGGCATTCCCATGTATGTAAGTGGCATACTGGGAATGCCCAACCATGCAAACTTGTCCCACTTGTCGTCGCTCACAACCAGAAATCAATCAGTTCTGTATTCAGTGTGGTCGGCGATTTGATGGGACCGCGGTGCGTCCATCGGGCGCTGAACCTCTTGTGACCCCTCCGGATCAGCTCAACCTCTCCATTCTCTATGGCATGGTCGTGGTTTTGATAGTGGCGCTGCTGTTTCCTCCGTGGGAAACGCCACCGAGTCAGACTCCTGAATTTCTCGGGATGCATTTCATCCTCTCTCCTCCATCCCCCGATGCCGTAATGAGTCGCATGCTCCTGACCATTGAATTGGTGACAATTGCGATTGCCGGGATGTATGGGGCGTTTCTGTTCAGGAAGAGATCATGAAGAAGGCGTTACAAAATCCTTCAGTCAGAACGTCACGATGCCCTTCTCGGACTTTCTATTTGAAGACGTGATGCCGTTTCAAAAGAGGTGAGGACCTCCTGGGGTGCAACCGAATCAATCCAACGCCAACGTCAGGCATTTCGCTGACCCCCCGGATTTCATGAATTCATCCAGCTGAGCAGTGTGGCTGGCATACCCTCTGGCACGGAGCCAGGTCTGTGTCGTGGGACATCCGGCAGGGAGGACGACATGTTTTCCGACACAGACCGCATTGCAGGCGAACGTCAGGGCTTCAGCTTCTGGAACAGCAAAGCGGAGCTGGTCTGGAATGCGTTCAGCGATTGCCTGCCGGCCATATCGATCGAACGCCTCTGGAAAGTAAAGAAGCTCGCCACCGCTCAACGGACAGAAACAGGTATCGAGATGGTAGAAGCGATTGTCGATGAGTTCGAGCGGAATGATTTCTCGATGGAAGTGCTCGCTGAGGATCGGGTACACACCGATATCCGATCGCTGCCGATACCCACCGAACCAGGTATCGGACAATCCCAGGAGATCGCCCGCGCCCTCAAAGTGAAGGCCGGTCTGCACCGTCATGACGTCATACCCCTGCCGGCGAAACCAACGCTCGACATGCGCTTCCTCTCGCTGGCGCTCAGGATGTCGGAAGTGACTCACGACGGCTGTGCGTCCGACAACCAGCCCGGCATTTGCCGTAAACACAAGATCCGGTAGTCCGGGAATGGGGGGCATCCGCTCGAGCACCACACCTAAGTTCTGATCAAAAATCTCCATCAAGGTACGCCACTGTGAGACGGCTCGCTCGTGGTCGACTCGGTTGCTGAGACGCATCCAGGGATTGATCTCATACTCGATACCGAAAAAATCCGGTGGGCAGACCAGGAGGCGACTCATGCTTGCCTCCCCAGAACCCGAGCCAGTTCTGTTAGAAACGATGCTGCGTCCATGACAAGACCGACTGCTTGAAAACTGCCTCGATCGGCTAACTTTGTTGGGACCGAGGGATTCACGTCGACACAGACTGTCGGGATGGTCGCCGGGAGCAGATTGCCGGTGGCAATGGCATGCAGCGTTGACGCAACCAACAGCGCCAATCCCACACCGGGAATCATAGCTCGCATGGCGCTTTGTGCTTCGACAGAATCTGTGATCACCCCAGGCAAGGGGCCATCGTCACGGATCGTCCCAGCGATGACGACCGATACCTCTTGTCGGACACAGGCTGCCATGATCCCTTGCGTGATCACGCCGGAAGTCACGGCTGCCTGAATACTGCCGATGGTACGAATGCGATTGATGGTCCGTAAATGGTGTTCGTGGCCATGGGGAACTGCACGCCCGGCTGTAAGTCCGTACCCGAGCGAGGTGCCATATAGATCGGCTTCCATGTCATGCGCAGCCAGTGCGTTACCGCAGAACAGCACCTGGATAAAGCCCTGTTCGATCAGCCACGTGAGCGCCTCCCGACCACCGGCATGAATGATGGCCGGTCCTCCGGCGAGCAACACTTTGGAGCCAGGTTGCTCTTGCTGGTATTGAGCACGCAATCGTCTCATCCGAGCCGCGATATCAGCGATGACGTGCCCATGGGGTCGCTCCGACGAGACATGCGACTCCATGAATCCAAACACATCACGTTCTTGCGGACGCTGCAAGGGAATGACCCGTACACCAGCACGGCCGACTATGACTCGATCGCCACGGCCAACCTCGCCCATGGGAACTGCGCGCGCTGCCAATCCTTGCTCATCCACGACGATCGCAAGGTCCATCTCGATGCGATCGACATCCAGCCATCGGCCATTGAGCCGAATCTGGGTGGGTAAGTGGGTCGTGGCGTAGAAGTCGTCGGGTAACAGGCCGTCGGCCGGCGCACGATCACTCCGACAGTCAGCCTCACCTTCAACTAAAGCTCCGTGTGGTTGAATCGCTTTCAGGATATCATTCAGGAGACTATACGAGGTCGCGCGGATGACGATGCGAGCACGGGAGGGTTCTTCACGTGTCTTGCCGATGTGCACGTCTTCCAGGTCGAAGGTTCCACCCATCATCACGATAAGGTCCAGCACCTTCGCCAGCATAAGCGAGTCGATGATGTGTCCTTGCAGACACACACGTTCTTGATGCTGATCCATAGAAGTACTCATTAAAGGTAGCCTATTTTACCACTTGGCTCAGTTGGAGAAAGGAAAAGAGGAGTCTAAACTTAAGGAGTGGAAGGAGTCGTTTTCATCAGTTCCCTGAGCACGCTCGTGGCATAGGCGCCGGGAGGCAGGCCGAAGGAGAGAGTCAGGACATTTCCGCTCAACGCCCAGTTCAGTTCCGTGAGGGGAACGCGCAGCGCGCGGCGCTCACCTCGAAATCCGCAGGCTTTGGCGGCGGTGATGAGGGCGTCTTTGGTGGCGCCCGCTTCGGTGATGACGGCTTCTTCGACTGTGCCGGGCTCACCCCCGGCCCAAGATACGCGTGACCCAAAGAGGATCCCGGTCGGGCTGATCTCAAAGCGATCCGCTCGTGGTTGTTCCTTCTCCGCATCGTCGACCTGAAAGCAAGCGCCGTTGTCCTGTTTCATCGCCCAGTCGCCGCTGAACAGACGATCGATCTGATCGATCCGGCGGGCGAGGATCCGATTGAACAGAAACGACTGATAGGTATTGAGATACCAGATGCGCTGATTGCGATTCATCTTTTCACGCCGACGCGCATCATGGAGGAGGGCGGCGCCGGTTTGGTAGTTGGCTCCATCTTTCCCTTGCCGCTGAGGGCCGAAGTAGTTGGGTACGCCGCGTGCGCTCAGTTGGTGAAGAACAGCAGGTACGCTGTCGGTTGCGTGATCAGCGACGTGACGGATCACAAGACGGAATCGATTGCCGGCATGGTGACCGGTGCGGAGCCGATTGCGATGGCGTCCGAGGGTGGTCACGTTCAGGATGGTGTCATCAACGGAGAGGCCGGCGACTTGTTCAGAAGACACGCCTTGCAGGGAAATCATTTGTGTCGTCACGGCTCGCGCGTCTTTCAGGCCTGCGACTCCGATGGCTTGCGCCTTGATCCCCAATGTCGAGGAGAGCCGTCGGACGAGATCTGGCGTGGAAAGGCCACGCTTCGTGATCGTGATGTAGAGGTGTTCTCCTTCGCCGCAGGGCAGGTAGAGGGGCCGCTCTTCAACCTGAAAGTCCTCCGGTACAGAACGGATTCGTCCACCGATTCCAGGAAGGTCGCTTGTCAGAAAGGGTTCGTTCAGTCGTTCCATCGGTCCTTCGTACGGCCTCGCCTCAGTGGCCACATGCTATACTTTTTCTGGTCCAAGCGGGGAAAGGATTGTGGGATACCAGATGAGTACGCGACGTACGCCGTCATGGCCCGATCTTGCGCGAGCTTCCATCGGCCATGCCCTGGGGCAGCCCCTCTATCAACTGTTCAGCCTTGCTTCAGACTGGGAATTTGGTCTCTCCGATTATGAGGTGACGCGGCATACTCACATGCATGGCCTGCTGACCGGTCGTCGCGCGGTGCATCTTACCGATCTGCATATCGACAGATCTTGCTCACGCCATGATCGCATCATCCAAATCGTTGGTAATCTCCATCCGGACTGGATCGTCATCACCGGCGATTTGCTCAATGTACCAGAAGGGCTGCCGCACCTGTTCCGGTTTCTTGGCCGTCTTCGCGACATTGCGCCGACATATATGACTCTGGGCAATCACGATCATTACAGCGGTGTATCGGTGACAGAGTATGCCGAACTGGCCGATCGGCACAAGATCACCTTACTGGTGAACCAGAGCGCGGTCGTCTCCGTGGAAGGGGGAGAGCTGATGATCGTCGGCGTCGATGACCCATCGCTCCACCGGGCTGATCTGCGATGCCTTCCACCTCGCGCGGACCGTCGCTTTACGCTGCTACTTGCCCATTCGCCCAATATACTCGACCAGGTGGAGCCGCACCACGCCATCGATTTGATCTTGTGCGGGCACAGTCACGGTGGGCAGTGGCGTGTGCCGGGGATCCCCACCTTCTGGCTTCCGCCGGGCTGTAATGGCCGGAGAGCAGGGTGGCATCGGTCAGGGGTGCATAGGTTGTACGTCAATCGAGGATTAGGGTGGTCCTTTCTCCCATTTCGTTTGAATTGCCGTCCTGAGATCGCCGTCATCGAGTGGGTGTAGGACGAGACAATATCCAACCAACATTGCCGACCCGGTTTAGTGAACGCCTGTTAGGAGCAATATTAGGTCCGCATCCGTTCCAGCGCTTCTCTGGCCCTGCTCCTGACAGTTTGATCCCAATCGTGTTCCATCGCCGCTTTCAAACGCTCACGCGATTCAGTGGCCCGCAGTCGTCCCAGTCCCAGCGCGGCACAGGACCGCACGTAGGCATGGTCGTCGTCCAAGGCCTTCAGCAGCAATGGGACCACTGACAAATCTTGCAACGCACCGAGATGGCTGGCGGCCATCCCTCTGATACGATGCTGTTTGTCACCCAACGCCCGTTGGAGTGTGGTAGCCAGCAGTTCCTTCAGAGTTGGGATCACGGATTCGAGCCCATCGATATGGTAGTCGTTGTTCTCTAACAGGGCAAAGGCCAGATCCAGTCTCTTCTCTTGGACCGTTTCTCGGTGGAATACTGCCAGCAGCTTGGCTCGCTCTTGAGATCGCGCTCGGTGGCGACGCAGTATTCTGATTGGAATGAATAAGAGAAGGGCACAGACAAGACCGATAATGGTCATCGGCACGGCTTGATCGACGAGGTAGTCTTGCGTCTCAATCGAAAGCCGTTTCCAGACCCAGACACCGGTGATGAGACAGATGATGACAATGACGAGGAGCGCGGGATTCACCTGCCCCTGCTCGCGACGCCGATGGCTGATCATGAGGACAAGATCATACGGGGACGGTCGATGGATCGTCAACGAATTGAGTCGGAACTGGTACGTTAGGTCTGTACCGATTCATCAGCGTCATCTCAGAGTAGTGCGTCGGTTCGATAATTGACAGGCTCTTGCGGCAATAGCCATACTCGGCTATTCGTCGTCGAGTGAGGTCCGTAAGGATTATGGAAACTCTTCCTCAGAACAGCCCCATACGACGTGTCATGGTCGGGACGGATCGTTCCCAGACGGCCGATCAAGCCGTGCTCTGGGCTGTGCAATTTGCCGAACGATACGGTGCGGAGCTGTTCGTCGTACAGGTCATTCAGCCGCAGCATCCCGCCACGACAGAATTCGGCGCCGCCGACCTCACAAAGGTCGCCGCAGCCCATGATGAGCTTACTCGTTTCGTACGTCAGATCGCCGGGGAGCGTGGGCATTCCTCTGCCGTCATGGATGGGAATCCGGCATCGGCCATTCTACGGGCCGCCGAGCGGGAAGCCGTCGATATTTTGGTGGTCGGTAATTCAGGAATGGCCGGCCGAAAGCAATTTCTGCTCGGCAATGTACCCAACCGGATCAGTCACAATGCCCGATGCACTGTCGTGATTGTGAATACGCAATCGGTGGACGGCGAGTCCGACGCCGAAGTCATGCGGGCTTCACAGCCTCAGGTCGAGTCTCACGATGCGGAGCCCCATCTGGGATCGCGTGCCGCGCACATTGCAACAGTGATGGCGAAGCATGGCTTGAAAGAGCTGTTCGGCCGGCCGGGTGAAACCGACGTGTCCATTCGCCGACAGCAAGCCAAACGATTGCGATCGGCGATGGAGGAGCTGGGACCGACATTTTCAAAGCTTGGTCAAGTGTTGTCGACTCGCCCTGATCTTCTTCCCTCGGAATACATCGAAGAGCTCACTCTGTTGCAGAGTCATGTGCCTCCGATGCCTGAGTCCGAAGTCGTTCGGGTGGCTGAACAAGAATTGGGGGTGCCGTGGGAGGACGTGTTCGAGTCGATCGATCCGAAACCGCTTGCTGCCGGGACCATCGCGCAAGTCCATCGAGCGACCCTTGAAAACGGAGACCGTGTGGTTATGAAGGTCCAGCGTCCGACCGCGCGGGGCGACATCGAGCAGGATCTTGCCCTGCTGGAAATATTTGCGCAGAAGGTCGGGACGCGTCCCGCACTCAATCAAGTGGTGAATATGGAGGCGGTGTTTAAGCACCTTTCCACCTCGCTTCACCGCGAACTAGACTTTCGGCAAGAAATCGAAAACATTGATCGGATGAGAACGGTCCTCGCCGACTACAGTCATCTGGCCGTCCCGTCGGTGCATCATGCACTGTCGACAGGACGCTTGCTGGTGATGGAGGAAATCCAAGGGGGATCGATCGCGCGAGCCCCGGAGGGGCCTGCGCGTGTCGAAGCCGCCCGCCAGCTCTTGGAAAGCTATTACAAGCAGGTCATGGTCGACGGATTTTTTCATGCCGATCCTCACCCGGGCAATCTCATGTGGTGGAAGGATCGCATTTATATTCTTGATTTCGGGATGGTCGGGGCGCTCGATGCCGATGTGCGTGAGCATTTACTGTTGTTGTTGATGGCTTTGTGGCGGGAAGATGTTGATTTTCTGAGCGATGTCACGCTGATGATGACGGGTTCTCTCGACCGCAGCGATCTGGACGTGCCCCGGTTCAAACGCGAGATCGGCGAAGTCATGGCGAAGTATCGCAAGGCGGCTCTGGCAGACATGCAGATCGGGCCGCTTCTTCAAGAAATGAGTGCCATCGGATTCCGGCATGGCGTTCCGCTGCCGGCGGCGCTGACGCTTGCGGCCAAGGCCCTTGCCCAGGTGCAACTGGCGACCGCGGATCTCGATCCAAAACTTGATCCCTACGACGTGGCGGGTAAGTTTCTCATGCGCGTGACGCTGAAGCGTGTAGGGGCTTCCCTCGATCCTAAAACGCTCATGTATCAGTCGCAGAAATTGAAAGTCAGAGCGGAACGGGTGATCGAAGCCATTGAACACCTGATCGGCGCACGCCCTGGTGAAAAATTGGCCGTCAATTTTCGAGCCGGCGCGCTCGAAGGGATCGTCCGCGACACAGGTCGGCGTGTCACCCTGGGACTGACGGCCGCCGCGAGTATTCTTGCCACCGGCATGACGGCGACATCGGCCACTGTGGCAGCGTGGATTCCCGCGACATTCGGAATTACGGCCGGACTGTTGACTGTCGGCTTAGTGCTTGATGTGATGCGAAGGCGCTGACGAGGAGCCATCCGGCTGCATGCTGTGCAGCGTTACGGATGAGTCCCCCCATCGCCTTTGACCGAGCGCAGGATGACTTTCTCCAGCAGATAGGCGATAACCGACATACCGAGCGAGATGAGCCAGTACTCGAACCATCGCTGTGGAGACCGACGAAAAGACGGTGATGTGTGAGTGCTCACGAGAGCATTATTGCCGACGCCGTGAGGGCCTGCAAGGGGGAAGACGCTGGTCCCCTGCGTGTCAGTGAAATGTCCCATGAGTGTTTCTGGTAGGCGCTGCTGATCATGGATGATCGCTTGTCGGTCTGGCTGAAGAGTCTTGAACTTGAGGTCTATCGGGACGTATTTCAGCAGAACGCCATCACCTGGGATGTTCTGCCTGAACTCAACGACGACGATTTGATCTCTCTCGGTGTCTTGCTGGGGCATCGAAAAAAACTGTTGCGCGCCATCTCGCACTTGCCGAACAGCGGTGGGGATGAGCATGCGAAATCCCCGCTTCCGGCACCTGCTCCGGAGCGCCACCCAGCTCAATCAGATCGAGATCGCGCAGAACGGCGACAATTGACGATCCTGTTTTGCGACCTCGTGGGATCGACGTCCTTAGCTTGTCGATTGGACCCCGAGGATCTTCAAAGCACCATCCGGCATTTTCTGGATACCTCGAGCGAAGCCATCCGTCGATTCGACGGGTATGTCGCCAAATACATGGGTGACGGGATCTTGGCGTATTTCGGCTATCCCAGCGCGTATGAGCACGATGCAGAGCGAGCCGTGCATGCCGGGCTGGCGGTGCTGGATTTGGTCAAAACTCTTCCCAGAGAAGAGTCGGATCACCGGAAGGTTGACGTCGGGGCAAGAATCGGGATTGCGACCGGGCATGTCATCGTGGGGGAAATTCTGGGACAAGACCAGGCGAAGGAGCGCTCGGTGTTCGGCGAAACGCCGAATCTCGCCGCCCGGCTGCAGGCCGTGGCGGCCCCTAATCAAATCGTCATCGACGCCGCGACCAAACGGTTGGTCGGAAGTGAGTTCGAGTTCGAGGATCGAGGCGACGTGGCTCTCAAGGGATTTGAAATGCCGGTGCACGTCTGGCAGGTGCTGAGCGCAACGCCTTCGGTCAGCCGGTTCGAATCCTATCGGTCCGGCCGGCTCGGCTGTTTCATCGGCAGAGAGCAGGAAACGGCGCTGCTCATGGGGCGCTGGCGTGAAGCAGTCGGCGGTGAAGGGCAGGTGGTTGTCTTGTGCGGAGAAGCCGGGATCGGCAAATCCCGCATGGTCTGCAACCTAGGTGACCGACTTGCCGAAGAGGGCTGCCGAACGATGCAATTCCAATGCTCTCCTTATCACACCAATACCGTGCTTTATCCGGTCATCACATATTTACGACAGACAGCGGGCCTACGCGATGAAGATCTCTCTGCGCTGCAGTTGCAGAAGCTTGATGCATGGGCAGAGCACAACGGCATCAATGATCAGAGCACCAGAGCCTTGCTGGCTGATTTGCTGTCCATCCGCAATGATGCCCGGGATCAGCTTCCAAATATGTCGGCAGAAAAACGCAAGGAAATGACTCTTGAAGTGCTCGTCCAACAACTCCGAGGACTCGCGGATCGCAATCCGACCCTCTTTGTCGTGGAAGACGCGCATTGGCTTGATCCGACCACCATGGATCTTCTCACTCTGATTCTCGATCAGATACAACTGATGCGGGTCTTGATGATCGTGACGCTGCGACCCAATGTAAAACTCGGGTGGGCGGAGTCCAGTCATGTGACATTTCTGACCTTGAGCCGACTTCCTCGGCGCCATAGCCTGGAGCTGCTTGCGTCGATGACTAAAGGAAAAACTCTTCCGTCCGAAGTGGCACAAGCCATTTTGGCGAAGACCGACGGGGTTCCCTTGTATATCGAGGAATTAGCAGACAACGTGCTCAAGTCGGGATTGCTGACAGAAGAAGACGACTCGTTCAGGCTGAAAGCGCCGTTACAAGACCTCTCCATTCCGGACTCCCTTCAAGCTTTGCTGATGGAACGGATCGATCGATTAGGACCAGCCAAAGATATCGTCCAACTGGGAGCCGTGATCGGGCGAGAGTTCAGCTACGAGCTGTTGCGTGAGACCGTCGACGTTACCGAGAGTGAGCTACGCAACGCACTGCACCTACTGAGCGCCTCAGGGATCATTTTCCAAACGGGCGAGATCCCTGCTGCTAAATATCTTTTTAAACATGCGCTCGTCCAAGACGCCGCCTACAGCACGCTACCCAAAAAATCACGCCGAGTGCTTCATGCCAGGATAGCGAAGGCCCTGGAGAGCCGGTTTACCGAGCGCGTCACGACAGAGCCTGAATTACTGGCCTATCACTATGAACAAGCGGGGTTGCCGAGCCAGGCTATCGAGTATTGGCGTCGTGCGGCACAGCGGGATGTCGTGCGATCTGCGAATGTCGAGGCGATCAGTCATTTTGATCGCGCGCTCCGTCTGCTCGAGGAGCTGCCGAAAGATCCGGTGTATGATGAGTTGGAATTGGCGTTGCTCATCGCGCGTGGAGCACCCTTAGTGATTCTCAAAGGATATGCATCGGACGAAATCGAGCACAATTATCTCAGTGCCAAACGTCTCTCTGAAGCGAATCCCGGTTCGGAAGACTATTTTCTCTCCCTGTGGGGATTATGGGTGTTTCGTTTGGTTCGAGGACCGCTTGCCGAGGCTTGCGCCTTGAGCGAAGATCTTCTCTCGTTGGCCATCAGTCAACGCAACCCCGCCTTAATGATTCGGTCGCACGAAAGCGTGGGGTCCACCTACACATTTCTTGGTCGGTTTGAGGAAGCAAAGACACATTTGCGTGAGGCTAAATCCCTCACCGATCTTCAGCGACATCGTTCGAACGGATTACCATACACTCAAGATCCCGGCGTTACGGCACGAATCATGCTGGCACAGGCTACATTGATTTCCGGAGAGGTTGATGAGGTCGAAGGCGTCGTGGAGGAGGCCATTACCCTGGCAAGAGAATTGGAACATCCCTTCACCTTGGCCTTTACCTTAGCGGCAACTGCCTGGGTCTACTCCACTCTCCGCGACAGCAACAGAACATTTGATGTGACCGAAGAAGCGATCCAGATTTCCACCAAATTTTCATTCGAGGTGCCGCTGGCATGGGCGATGTCGTTTCAAGGATGGGCCCTAGCCGAACAAGGGCAAGAAAAAGGGATCGAGCGACTGGTTGTGGGACTATCGGCGGCACAGAGCGCTAAAGCGAGTCTCATCAATACCTGTATCTTGGCCTTGCTTGCAGAGTGTCATGTGCGGGCGCATCATGTTACGGAGGGCTTGGCTGCGATCCAACAAGCGGAGGAGCTTGTCGCGATGCAAGGGGAGTTGTGTTGGCAGGCTGAGCTGTTTCGAATACAGGGCGAACTCTTACTCATGGGATCTGGCCAATCGGTCGCGGCGGCAGAGCAGTGCTTCTCGAAAGCGTTAGCGATTGCACAGAACCAACAGGCGAGGCTCTTGGAGCTGCGCGCCGCAACGAGCATGGCACGGCTCTTGAGAAAGCAGAACAAATCAGATATGGCTATAGAGGTTTTAGGGTCTGTCAGGTCCAGATTTAGCCGACACAGTAGGAACCAGGACGTGGTTGCCGCGCAAACCATTCTTGATGCACTGATCATCGCTCCATAATCCATGGCTCATGGGGCTGACATATGCGCCTAACGATTCTCGGTTCCGGGACCAATGTCCACCCCGCCCGCGCTGCGGCGGGATATTTAGTGCGGACGGACCAATCGATTATTCTGGATTTCGGCCCGCGCACCCTCATGAATCTGATCAAGACCGGGGTGAACCGGCACAAGATCACGCATATCTTGTTCTCCCATTTTCACGCCGACCACTTTTCCGACTTCATCACCTTCTTTTTCGACGCGGTCATCTACGCCAAATATGGAGGCGGGTATCGGCCTGGGATGACCCTGATCGGTCCGAAAGGCACGATCCGCCTTCTGCGGTCGATCATGCAGAGCTTCCCCAGCTTCTCATCGGCACCGTTCAAGGTCTCGTTCAAGGAGGTCTCCACGAAGCCGTTCTCGATCGGGAGCACTCGCATTACTCCCAAACTCATGGACCATGTCCCAGATCTCACAGCGGTTGGGTATCGAATCGAATATCGTGGGAAATCGGTCGCCTATTCGGGGGATACACAATACTGTGACGCGGTAATCTCACTCTGTAAAGATGCCGATCTTGCAGTCCTCGATTGCTCATTCCCGGCCAATCGTCCCGGGGCCGCTCATCTGCATGCCGGACAATGTGGACAGGTGGCGGAGGAGGCTGGCGTGGGGCAACTCGTTCTCTCGCATTTTTACCCGATTGCGGATCGCTATGATGTCAAGGCTCAGGCCGGTGAGGAGTACCACGGCAAGATCTGGAAGGGAGAAGATCTGCTCACGATTCGAATGTAGGTTATAAGCCTTCTTCGCGAGGCGCCCCGCCAAGAATCTCAATGAACGTGGTCAAGCGAGCGCTCTTCACAGAGTCGTCGGCCTTGGAGTAGATGGCCAAGAGGTTTTTGAGCATACGGGACAAGATCGCTCGAACCTGGCTTTTCTCCAAGTACTTTTCCTCAAATCCATAGCCCGCCTCGGTGAGAAACCGAGCACAGTTTTTTTCCGTCAGGAGGGCTCCTCCGTTGAAACAATCGATGAAGATCTTGTAGCGGTCGGACTCATACTTCACCAAGAAATGTCCCGGCATACCGATGCCGAAGAGAGGAAACGCGAGCCGCTGTCCGATGAGGAGGTAGACGACCGACAGACTGATCGGAATCCCGACTCGTCGGTCCATGACGCAGTTGAGATAGCTATTCTCAATCTCGTAATAGTTCTTGGTATTTCCCTTAAACCCTTGCTCCGTGAACAGATAGCGGTTGAGGGCGTTGACAGCTTCTTCACCGGAGGCCCGATGGCCGATACGGGCTCGAACTTCGGCAGCCATGGTATCCAATTGATCATGATAGCGAGCCACGTCCAGCGCCGGATAGGCGTAGCGCGCGATCAGAAAGGCGCCGGTTTCAAGGCTCATGGCCTCATCCGGCAGGGCAGCCAGCTCCGTCAGTTCTTCTTCCAGCTTGCCTCCTCGGATTTCTTCAAGCACGGACGCAATGCGGTCGGCCATTTCGGGCTGTTCGATTTCCGCTTCTTGGAGAAGTGGGACGGCTGAAGGGCCGATATCAATCAGTCTTCCGCTGATGGTGCGGACGATGCGGTCGTCCTCATCGGAGAGAAGGCGGATCAGGGCACGTATCTGACTTTCCGGGATCATCATGTCATGCATATAGTCGGTCACAGCCCTGCGACTGACACCGATATCGGTATCATCCGACGGATTACGCTGTCAGTCAAGAGATCAGGGTATCATCGGTGGGATTATCCCATGGCTCGCCGGAATGCTTTGGCTCCGCCGTACAGACAGAGGGCATCGAATACGAGCATGACCAGGATCACCATGCCGACGTGCGGCAAGGCTTCGGTCCAACCCGACAAAATCAAAGGGCGTACGGCATCGATCGCCCAGGTCATCGGGTTGAATTGCGCGAGAAAGCTCATCCAGCCGGGCATGGCGTTGAGCGGCACCAGCGCGGAGCTGAGGAAAATCATGGGTAACGACAGAAATCCTAGGACGGAAAAGAAGTCTCCGTGACTCTTCACGGAAAAGGCCATGGCCATGGAAATGGCCGTCAAGCCGACACCGAACATCATGCCGATCAACAGAATGGTCGCCACACCCAGGATCCCGGTGGCCGGATGGACGCCGAAAAGGTACGACACACCGAGAATGACGAGGACTTGCATCGACGTAATCGCCATGACGAAGATGAACCGGCTCAGAATGACAGAGGTGCGATGGATCGGCGTGGACATCAACCGCTCAAGGAACCCGTTCTCCTTATCGAACAGCAGATCGACCCCACCGGCCAAACCATTGTTCAAGACCGTCATGATGACGACACCGGCAGCGAGGAAGCTGATATAGTTGGGCGCCTGCATGACCTGGGTGTCCGCCGCCCGCTGAAAGAGATTGCCGAAAAAGATAAGCCAAAACAACATCGGCTGCACCAAGGTAAACAGCATGCTGAATTTTTCCCGGCTGAGCCGACGGACCCACCGCATAGTCAATGCGCTGATTTCTTGCCAATAGTGCTCCACGTGACTCCTTTTTATGACGCCGACTCGGTCTCGGGGATTGATTCGGTGATGGACCGGCCCGTGTGGGCGATGAACACATCGTCCAGGCGCGGTCGGTTGTACTGAATGAATTCGATACTGCAGCCCAATCGATTGGCTGCTTCGAGAATGGCAGGCAGCGCCTTTTCCGGCGACTCCACCCTGATGTCCAGGCCTTTGGTGGTTGTACGGACGGATTTAATCGCCGGACGGCCTTTTATATCGATTTCGAACGAGGGGATCCGATCCAGTTCTTTGAGAGTCAGGGACACGATGTCCCCTCCAAGCGCAATCTTGAGCTCGACCGGGGATCCGAGTGTTTTGATCTTTCCGCCGTCGATGATGGCGAGCCGATCACACAGTTGATCGGCCTCGTCCAGATAGTTGGTCGTCATGACGACCGTCATGCCACGGGCTTTGAGCATCCGGACATAGTCCCAAATGCGGAGTCGACTCTGGACGTCGAGCCCCAGGGTGGGTTCGTCGAGAAACAAAATCTTTGGGTTGGGCAACAAACCACAGGCGATGTCGAGTTTGCGCTTCATGCCGCCGGAATAAGTCTTGGCCGGTCTGTCGGCATGGTCTTCCAAGTCCACCAATTTCAGGAGTTCGTTGATGCGCTTCGTGGCTTCGTCTTTGGTTAAATGATAGAGCGCTCCCAGGAGCTGCAGGTGTTCGCGCCCGGTCAGAAACCGATCGATCGCCCGTTCTTGGGGGACATACCCGATGAGGGTCCGGACCGTATCCGCTTCGCGCACCGTGTCGTGCCCCATAATGGTGGCCGTCCCCGATGTGGGGTGCAGCAGCGTGATCAGGGTACGTAGGGTTGTGCTCTTGCCCGCACCGTTCGGTCCCAGCAAGCCGAAGATCTCTCCGGCGTAGACCTGGAACGAGAGGTCGTCGACAGCCTTATGGCTGTCATAGGTTTTACAGAGACGGTTGACGTCGATGGCGATCATACGATCCATTAGTCCCAACCTTTTATGTCATGATGCTCGTGTAACATGAATTGAACGAGATCGTTCAATCGACGAGCGCGCTGGTGCAGCCCCTCGGCTTCCAGCAGGAATTGTTTTTCCAACGGTGTACAGTCCAAATAGGTGGAGAGGGTGTTCACTAAGACCTCATCACTCACCTCTTCGCGGAAGAATCCTTGCCATGCCGCACTATCCTCTCTCTGTTCCAGGTATCGTCCGAGCACGTCAACCAGGGCTTTCCGTACATCCCTGGTTAAGCCTTCTTCGGTACGCATGGGCGTCACCCGAATCGTGGCCTCTCGATAGGGTTTGTCGAAGTGTTCTTTGGTAAGCTCGCACCGTTCCAGTCCTTGCAACAGGATGTTGGAGCGACCGTCCGGTAAAGGCTGTACGCTGACGATTCTTCCGATACAGAGCGCAGGAAAGATGGCCGGATTTCCATAATAGTCGGGCTCCCATCCTTCCTTCAGGAGCGCCATGGCGATACATTGGCCGCCGACCGTGACATCGGCCACCATCTGGCGATACCGAGGTTCAAAAATGTGGAGCGGGAGATAGGTTTTTGGAAAGAAGACCACATTCGGTAACGGAAATACGGGAAGCCGGTCGGGAATAGGAAACGGGTCGATAATTTTGGACGAGCTGAGACCAGACGGCCCCCGCTCATGTTCTGTTTGCATGCGCCACGATAGCTGACGCTTGTGAAAATTGTCAACGCTGGTGCTTGGTTACTGACCTGGAATGAAATGCGAAACACCGCTCTCAGACTGCAGATTGGTTCATGGACTCGACGCGTGGTATAACCGGAGCGGGTGGGGGCTCCCATCACGTGAGGGACTTGAACGTAGACTAGAAGTGGAGGCAGGGTGTGATCGATTCTTGGCGGATCAGAATGGTTGGGGCCTGGCTGAGTGTCGCGGTCTCGCTTGCAGTCGGCGCAAGTGCCGCGCCTACCCTTTTCCAGCCGGCGACAGCCGGGTACCAGTACACCTTTCCAAGAGATCACGGATCGCATCCGACCTATCGAACCGAATGGTGGTACTACACCGGCCATCTCCATGCCAAGGACGGCCGGTCATTCGGCTTTGAGTTGACGTTCTTCCGACGAGGTATTCCACCTGAGGATGTGACCACGCTCCCCTCGAAATGGTCGGTGAAGGATCTGTATCTGGCCCATTTTGCAGTGACCGATATCAACGGCAAGCGATTTCATTTCTCAGAGAAGCTTAGTCGTGCAGGTCTAGGGAAAGCGGGGGCCGACGAATCGAAGCTCCAAGTCTGGATCGATGATTGGCGAGCCGAAGCGGCGACGGATGTGTCCGGCGTCCATACGTTGATCGCGAGAGATAGCACCCACGCCCTTTCTCTCAGGCTGCAACCGGCTAAGCCGCTGGTCGCGCACGGTGCGGCCGGCATCAGCAAAAAGGGGAAAGAGGTAGGCCAAGCCTCTCATTACTACTCCTTCACGAGGCTCACCACGAACGGGACGGTAACGATCGATGGGGAATCCTTCGACGTCACCGGCCTCAGCTGGATGGACCATGAATTCGGGTCAGGCGACTTGGGGGCTGCTCAAGTCGGTTGGGATTGGTTCAGCATTCAGTTAGAAGACAACACCGAGCTCATGCTCTATCGCATGCGATTGGAAGATGGATCGTCCGATCTGGCATCGAGCGGCACGGTCGTTTTCTCTGATGGACGGAGTCGCCATATGGACGTGGCGGACTTTCAGATCGAATCGAGCGGCACCTGGACCAGCGTCGAGAGCAAAGCGACGTATCCGGCCAAGTGGCAGCTGAAATTCCCCTCTCTGGATGTCGTACTGGACGTCGTCCCGCTGCTGGCCGATCAGGAACTCCGCACGTCGCGCAGCAGCCGCGTTTCCTATTGGGAAGGGGCGGTGGCAGTGACAGGAAGCAAGCAAGGCCAGCCGATCAAAGGACAAGGCTACGTCGAGCTGACCGGCTATGCCGAGCGTCTCAAAATGTAGAGGGTCTATTTGACAGTCATCCGATCCACCGCGCATCCCGGTTCAGTCAGGGCATCCCTTTTGTTCCTCTTCCATGAGGTTCAGGGTCGGCCCAGCTTCTAGCTCGACGAAGCTTCCACAGCGTGCGGTCCAGAATTTGGCTGGAGCTGGCGGTTTCGGGGGTGGGGGAGGCAGTTCTTCTTTGGGTTCGACTTGAACGCTGATGATCGTGAAATTCTGGTCTGGGGCGGGGTGAATCAGAGGCCTGATCGCTCTTCCGTGGAAGCCTCGAACGCGCGGAAAGCGAGACCCAGGGATCCGGTTCTCAAGGCCGTGCATTCCAAAACCATACGTGCCAGCAGCATGAGGAGCTGTGGAAGGGCCGACGGTTACACCGCCGCGAGATTCGGCAGAGACCGTGAGCGGGATAAGGATCAGGAGTGTGGTGACCAGGAGTTGCATAGAACACCGACGATTCACCTATGAGGCTAATCTCCGGTGGCAGAAGCCGTCAAGGGCGGTAGGGACCCCGTTTTGTAAAGCATTAGAAGTCCTTCAGGCGCACAACGGATTGCCGGCTGATTATTTGTGCAGTAGCTCGATTCTCAATTATTTCGCCAGCGTTCGTATTCGCAGGGCCGCTTTCACGCCCTTCTTGGCAGGATGGCGCACGGCATGGCGCAACAGCCACTTTCGTTCCTTTGACGCACCCTCTAGCCAGCGCTCACACAACTCAAAGGCGAGGCGGGGATGGTCCTTGGCAATGTCGCCGAGGTGATTGGCGACACTGCGTCGGACATAGAGATCGGGATCGTCTTTGAGCGTTTCAAGAATCGGCAGCACCGGACGCGGGTCCTTGATAAAGGCCGGGATCCTGGTCGCCCAAGGGAGGCGTGGGCGTGTTCCTTCTGAACAGAGCCGCCGTACATGGGGGTCTTGATCCTCGGTCCACTCCATCAATTTTGCCAGGGTGCGCTCCGGCCATTTGATGAGAAAAGGGCGAATGGAAAACTCCGCGCTGAAGCGCTTGGTGAGTTCGTATTGCGCCACCATCGAGATCTCGAATGGATCATGACCAGCGTTGTGTACTGGATCCAGCCCATAGGTCGCAACAAAACTTACATGCGGCAGGTAGAAGAACACGGCAAGACCTAAATCCTCCGTGCCCGTCAGCGGCGGAGTCAGGGACTTGATCAGAATCCGAACGGCCTGTTCATAGCGACTTGGCAGATACTCTCGAAGGGTTTTGGCCAGATGCTGTCCTCGTTGCATAATGCTGAGCGGTTTTAATCCGTTCAATGCCGATCGCTGGAATGCCTTTCCGTCAAATTTAGGATGCACGCGGCGGATATTGTGCACCAGGCATTCGATCGCGTCACGATCAAGTAAGTTCGCGAGCGAGCTGCCTTTCTGAATCGAACGCGGGGCATTGGGAAGGCGTGGTGTCGGGTTCGCGGTAGATCTAGACGGCATCCAGAAAGGTATGTCTATCTCTGGCAGAGAAGTCAATTAGCTCGTGGGCGTAGGTTGTGCCTGGTGCCCGATGTTTGTTGAGGCAGATTTCACAATAAGTCGATACTCACGGCCTGACGATGAAGCATTTCGAAAGAGTCCTAATACCTGTTCGTTTCTCAATAGCTTGAATTCCCCAGACTCATTCGGGGAGGCTGACGCCTGAGCCGCCCATTTCCTTTGGCAAGTCCTTCATCTTTGGCAACCCGTCCTGTATGCGCAGTCTGGTCTCCTCATAGTTCACATGAATACCCGCCTTATAGGGGAAATCAGGAATAACTGCCGCATACACGTCGACGACACCCCAGGTGGGATGTTCGGTGAGGATGTGGCCACCACACGTTCTGCACCATTTGCGAAAACTCAGCGGCGTCTTGCTGTACGTGCCGATATTCTCTGCTCCCTGTGTGATCTGTACGGCGTCAGGTTTCCACAATGTGAAGGCATTGACCGGTGCTGCCGACCAGGTTCGGCAAGACTCGCAATGGCAGTATCCCATTGCAACGGGCTCACCGTTGACCGTGAATGTCACCGCACCGCAAAAGCAGCTTCCTTGATAAATCTGTTTGTTGCTCATGATGCATCTCCCTGGTAGTGTGCATAGGTTAAAAACTTGTGACATTGTGACAGTTCTTTTTCGCGCTCTCAATCACATGTACTCTTGGATCAGACTGAATTACCTGTAGAATTTTGCCACCGGTACAATCGCTTCGGGTGTTGCCCCAATTTTCTTCAAAATCTTCCTGCAATAAAATTTATCAATCAGGCGGGCAATTTCATCGGCGGTAAGCGCTGGCCTGGGTAGATCATCACCTGCAAGAGCTGGCTCCTCCCGTTCGAGAAGTTCGCACCAGTATTCTAAACCAACATAAGGGCCAATGCCCTGGACTTTCTTTCACCAAAGGAGGATGCCATGGATAAGCTTTGGTTGTATGTCGGAGGGATTCTTGTTGGAACAGCGATATTGGTCTATACCGTGCTCACCACGGTGAGTAGTACGACTCCTCCGGCGCGTGATCTGCGGACGACTTACGAGCAGTCGAAGTGATAAGCCTCCGTTGAGTGTGGTGAGCATGAGGTATTAGCGGGATACATGGTCCCGGTGTATGAAGCGACTCGTGTGCAAGCACTCCAAAGGGGAAGTTTGTGTGCGTGTTGATCGGTGTACCTGGGTGCGTTTCGATACACCGAGTGCCGCGGCAAGCTTGGCCTGCGAGAGCCCACTCTTCAACCGTTGTCCGCTTTCCTCTTCCGGCTTTGATTTCCCGTACGCCATCCAAGACCTCTTGCCAGATATCGTGCGTTGCTTCGAAGTCGGCGCGTGCTTTACCGGTCAGTTTTTACTCATTTCGAAAGGCCTCTTATGTATGTGAATGCGGGTGAGCCGTACGCTGGTGGCACATAAAAGGCAAAGTGGCGCACTCATATGTGTCTTGGATGTTCAGAGAGGATAATTGTCTCAGCCTATCCTCATCTTGACTCCTATCTGACCCCTATGATTAGGTCTGCGGCCACGATGCTACTACTTCGTGCCGCCCTTACGTTAGTCTCGATCCCACTTCTGATTTTCGTTCTTGGCTGCCAAAAAGAGAGCGAGTCGGTCGTGTCGATCGCGCTGCATCCAAGAAACGCGAATATCCTCTATGTCGCCACGAATGATGCGGTGTATAAGTCACGCGATGGGGGAGGGACCTGGGAGAAGTTCCCGAGCTTCAGTGCCCGCCGGGTGACGACGCTCGCGATTGATCCGCTCCTGCCGGCGGCGATCTATGCCGGCACGATGGGGGATGCGGTCTACAAGAGTCCGGATGGGGGGCAACATTGGCTGCCGCATAATGTCGGCCTGAAAGAGCATGTCTCCTTCATCAATCAGTTCGTGTTTCATCCGGCGGCAAGCGAGCAGGTCTATGCGGCAACCACCGTCGGCGCCTTTTATTCAAAAGACGCGGGTCGTGAATGGGTTGAGCGAATGAACGGCATGAAGGAAGTCCATATTGTGACGTCCATCGCCATCAATCCCAAAGAGCCGGCGGTGCTGTATGGTGGGACAACCGGCGGGGTCTATCGGTCAGATGATGGGGCGGCGATCTGGAAGAAGATCAACAATGGGCTGATCCCCGAGACGGAACTGATGGCAGCTATGGCCCTTGGGGTCAATGCCATTGAGATCAATCGGACAAATCCCGATGTTGTCTATGCCGGTACGACGAAAGGACTGTTTCGCACGATGAACAAGGGCGAGCAGTGGGAGCGTATCGGTCAATCCATCTCCGATCCCTTTATCAGCAGCCTGGTTATCCATCCGAAGGAACCGTCCCAGCTGTATATCGGTGGCCCAGCCGGGATTTGGAAAACGGTAGATGGAGGAAATACCTGGCAGGCTATGAACCAAGGGCTAGCGACCTTAAACATTCGCGCCCTGGCGATGGATCCAAAGAACACTCACACGCTCTACGCCGGCACCAACGGCAGTGGCCTCTACCGTTCGACCGATGCCGGCGCAACCTGGGTGCCGGTGCCGTTGAAGGCGGCACCGGCCCAGTCGTAGTTCACATCTTCCGTCGTTTGCCTCTTGACTCGGAGTCTCATGTTTCGAGTGTAGAGAATTTGGACTCCCGAAGCTTGAAACCAGGCACGCACACTTCCTACATCAACTTGATGCGATCTACAGTCGCTTAGTACCCGGTTTTGGCTCCGGTGCTGCCGTGTGAGTAGCGGCCGCTGTAGGAGATCATCTTGTCCGAGAGTGTCTTCCACTCATCGGCCGTCATGAGGTTCTTCATCTTGAACCGCAGACTGAGGACGCTGGCTGAGTGTTGCATCCGCTGAATGTTCGCCTCGTTGAGAATCTTTGAAAATTCCTCCGGCGTCGCGTCATAGCTGGCGTTCAAAGTATAGAGTTGTCGGTGATAGGCTCGCTCCTGCTCACGGCCTTCTTTGAGTTCGTTAATGATTTGGCCGACGTACACATTGACTTGCTTCGCCTTGTCAGGATCCGTCACGGTCCGATTGACTAATCCCTCCATATCTTGCTGGCCCTTCTGCCAGTAGGCATCGCTCTTGTCCCCACTCATCATGCCGTGGTGATGGTGATGCGATGAGCAGCCGACCAAGGCCACCATGGCGAGTGCACCGAAGAACCCAGATAGTGTCCGATTCATGCTATCCTCCCTTGATAGTTGTTCCGTACCCTTGTCCTACCGTATCATCCTTAAAATAAGTATGACAGAAGCGCGCTCCCCTGTGTCAGATCCGGCTCAGGTGCTGAAGGAGGAATTCCGTCGGCATCTGGAGACGTTCTACGCCCGACTCAATCTGGCCTCCCCGTACGAGAGCGTGGAAAAGGCCGTTCGCACCTTGACGACCATCGTGCATGCGCTTCCCCAAGACGAACAAGTCAAAATTGTAGCCGATCCTACGTTGCAATGGCAGCAGTTCCGCCAGGCGTTTGAAGCGTCGGGGCTGGTGAAGAAACATCGTGGGATCATTGCCGGCCTGGTTCGTCATCGCGATGCCGTGAACCTGCCGGTAGAGTACGATCACTTCCTGAACTTCTTCCGCGGATGATTTCGCCTGCTCAAGAAGAACTGGGTGGTATTAGGACCGCACGCAGTTCGTCGTACACCTGCGTGAGGCGGCTGTCTTCCAAGCGATAGGATAAGGTGACCGTTACGATTCCAAACAGCGCGACCATGCCGGCCAGTCCGGTAATACCGATACCCAAGAACGCAGCGCCGAGCGTCGTGAACCCGCCTTCCAGCGCGTATTGCACCACAAAGGTCAGCGATCCTAATAAGACCACGGCAAACCAGATTACGGTGATGAGGGCCGACGACCAGGGAATTCGCTTGACGCAGTGTGTCACCAGCATCTCGTCATGGGGAGATAAAAGAAGGAGGCCTTTGACCGGCCACGCTGTCCTGAATTTTCTGGAGAAGAGGCGGTATTGTGGGCGAATGGCAATCTGAGACAGATCGGGGTGCCACCACGCTACGCCATGCGGCAGCATCAAGATCCCGTCGGGACCGAAACGATCGCGGACGGTATTCAGGGTTGCGCCTGGCCACTGATCAGGACGAGTGGCCACACGACAGCCATACCGCACGGCATCCGGAGTGAGGCGGATGAAATAGGCCCAATCTCCGACAAGCAGTCCGAGAAAGAGCGCACCGGCAAAGAAACCTGCGAGGAGCATGGGTGTAGCTATCACACAGAGAAGTGCGACGAATCAAGGCGGGCTGGATGGGCATACGCTGATGGTAAACGAGCCGGTTCATGCCAGAACTTCTGCTCCGGCATGCGAAAAGCTTGTTGACTCACGCGGAGGAGTTTGGCTACAGTACGCCGGGCAATGTTTCCGGCGGGCAGTGGATTACCTGAATTTCCCGCCTCAATATTGATTTTCCCCGCGTCATCATGACGGTATCTTCCTCTGCAGGGTTGCAGTGTGCAGAGACCGGATCGTACGTATTGTGGAGGCAAACATGGATCCCGACAAGATTGAGCGTGTGTACACCTCTTATGCGGGGTTTTACGACAGAGTGTTTGGAAAAGTGTTCCATGAGGGTCGTGAATCGGCCATTCGAAACTTGAATGTCCAGCCGAATGAACAGATTCTCGAAGTCGGGGTTGGGACGGGATTGGCCCTTCCTATGTACCCCCGTCATTGCCGTATCGTTGGGATTGATGTTTCCGAGGGGATGCTGGCTAGGGCAAAAGAAAAGGCGGCGGCTCATCAGCTTGATCACGTCGAGCTGCACCGCATGGACGCCGGCGCGATGCAATTTAATGATGACAGCTTCGATACGGTCGTCGCGGCCTACGTCGTCACGGCGGTGCCGGACTATCGAAAGGTCGTCAACGAGATGATTCGGGTCTGCCGTCCTGGCGGACGGATTATCATGCTGAATCATTTCAGCAACGGCAACAAGGTGATTGCAGCCGTGGAAAAAGCGCTTTCCCCATTGACCAAACATCTAGGCTGGCGTACGGACTTATCCCTCACGACCGTGTTGGAAGGCACGTCGCTCCACATCGCCAGGAATCAACGGGTGAATCCCTTGCGACTCTGGGCCTTGGTGGAATGCATCAACGGCAAGGGGCAGCAGGTGAATGGGACAGCACACGCCGCTTCAGGTTATGCGAGAGGTAACGGAACCGCTGCCTTTTCCAATGGGAACGGGCACTATTCCCCCGAGCACGCGCACTAAACGGTGGTTGAGGTTCTTCTCACCGTTCACGCCATGAACGGTGTTCCCGGACCAACCAGCGCTCCCATTCTCGACCTGGGATGATTGTCGTGCCGACCAGGCAGTTCCCTGAAAAGCGTTGAGTGATCCGATCTGCCAAGACTTCCAGAATTCGACTCAGCCTTCTGTCCTGTATGCCGAATACTCTCAGCAGCAGTCCAAAGCCTTGTCCCTCCGGCGGATTGTAGGCCATCGCATGGACGAGGTTGTCCTCACCCACTGAGAGATCATCTGCCGGTCTCAGGCTCCCTTCCCACCGCACAGCCGGATGAATTACATCAGACCGTTTCGTGTCATGCCATGTGCAGGGCAGACCGGCCTGATCCAACTCGTCCACCAACCACTGAATGGTGGGTCCCTCGGTCTCCAGCCCTTGGAAGGTCCACCGGGCCAGTTCTGCGGCTTGTTGAGCGGTCACAACTGGCAAGGTGAGCTCTTCCAGATGAGCCTCGTCGCAGACCACATAGAGCTCGCCCTGCGGGTCAAACCAGAAGCGCAGCTTTCCCGCATTGAGTTCCGCCTGAATGACGCTGAGCGAGGAACAGTCGATTCCGTCCTGTTCAAAGACCGAAAAGTCCGTGACTCCGGTCATAGTCAGTTTGGCGACTCGAGCAAGACCGCGAATCTCGTACTGAATGGTCACGGCAATCGTGGTGCCGGCTGAGACCTCACGCGCCGACCCTTCATCGAAGAGGCGACGCTTCAAGATCTGCACCTCCGTGACATAACCGGCGCGAAACCCGCCCGTATGGCCGATCAACCATCGAAGGTCTTCTGTATGTTTGATGGTGCGGTTCACGGGGTAATTGTAGCGCAGGCCCGGACGTAGAGCTAGATTGGCGCGCGCATCCAACAGGAGAGTACGGGGGAAGGGAGTCGCGGTCGCAGTCTCGACTTCAACTCGCAGGATCCATAGTGGGTCAAGCCGATCTTTCGACACCATGACGCGGCGATGCGTGCCTCGTCCCTCCCTTGATTGACCATGAGAAACAACCCGTGTGGCTGGAGGTTGCGCATAACTTGCGAGAATAGGTCGTGCGGCGCAAAGAGAGAAAGAGGCAGTCGCCAGGCCAATACCGGAGCAGGTGTCACAAAGGGGTACCAAGCGGTGATGATGCTGGCCGGGGAACTATAACGGCGGTAGTCCTGTATATGGAACTCTGTGTTTGGAAGGTCTTGGGTATAGCCTTTCGCATAATCGTGGCGACTATAGCCATTGATATACATCCGATGGCCTTCTACCTCGACGCCAATAAGCGTGGTTGGTCGAAAAAAAGTGTGTAAGACGAGAGCGTACCAAAAGTTACTTGATCCGACATCCTGTACGGTGCCACCGGCTGGACGAGGCAATCTGAGCGCCGACCATCCTTGGTCGAGCAGGTCGAGATAATCGTACTGTCGTAAGGCTGTCGACTGGGTCGCTCGTTGCTCAAACCGTATGCGAAATCGGCGTTGAAGTGATGTGATCCGCTCATACTGAATTCCGCTCAGTTCTTTGAGCTCCTGTGCAGGCCGTTCCCGATATATCCCGCGTGACCAGGCTACTCGTTCTCCAAGGTGGTACCAGAAAGCGTGATAGCGGGAGCGGACTCTTTGCTGAAGCGAACAAGGCAGAGGGGCATCAATGTCCTGGTGGATTGGAAGAGGATCAAGCACCGGGCGATCCATGTCAGTTGCGGGAAAAGCCATGACATGTATTTGTCGGTCGATTGGGCCTCAGCCTAAAGGTGGAAACAACAAACGTGGGAGGGGTGATCAATAGATCCGGCAAGACACTGCTTGTACCGTTCAGGTTTTGGAAGAGAGGTCACAAGCGATCATCTCACGGATAGGCAGACTCTTAGTTGCCACGGTAGGAACTGAGCTGACCGGCAGGACTTTCACCAGTGGGTCAGGCTAAGCTTTATCCAAGGCTGTGGTCGGAGACTGACTGAATCCAATCGTCAGCCCATCCATTCGACCAGGAAAGAGGGTGACTCTCTTCTCATCTGTGGGCACCAGTGAGCGCTGTTCACGAAGCTGCTGGGTGACTGATGGAAGATCAACACAGGCGAACTCGATCCCGAGGAGTCGGTTCCCTTCGCCGGGATGAAATCGAAGCAGAGGCCCCGTGCCGAATGAATGGGTCGAGTCACTGTTCAAGTCGGGCCGATCCAGTAGTCGTCTCCAGACGGCGAGATTGGTCGATACCTCGATATCGACCCCGGCAACTCCGGTGATTCCATAGGGTCCATTCTGTTGAGTCTTCTGCCAGGCAGTCCTTAACGCGGCGATTCGTTCCTGATGAGGATGGCTGTGGTTGTCGAACATAAAGACGAGGGAACTGCCTAATAGAATTGAAAATGTCTTGGAGCCAGCTTCAGTCCCAGCCGCCCAGGTTCGGAGGTTCGACAGCGCTCGACCGACTCGAGTATTCCCTCCTCCGGGCGGACCGAACCAAAACGGTGCACTTGGTTGACCATCTAGGAGGTTGCGCAAGACGGTAAGGGTGGATTGCATCTCAACAGGCGATTCGTAGTTGAGTGTCAGCGGCGCTGCGTGCAATACCTTTCGAGACGATAGCCCTTCAATCATCTTCCAGGTCGGTTCCCAGGGCGCAAAGCCGAGGCCGTAGAGCCATGTTCCTGGAAGTCCAAGGTCAGTGAACCGAGCGATTTCGAAGGTCATGTTGCCTGCGTAGAGTCCACCTGAAACGAGCAGACCACAGTCGGCGAGCGGCCAGGCGACCGGTAAGCCGAACTCATGACGAAATCGCGCAAACACCCGCTCGATGTCCTGCGTGTGGATCAGGATGCGATCGATCCCACGAATCAGCGGATCCGGTATAGCCATATGGGTCGGCTACTCTACGGGAGAAGGTCGAGAAAGTGAAGCCATACTGAGGGTAGGGTTATTCGAACGACCCGTGAATAGGTACAGGCCTTTCTCATCTCCAGAAGGGCGACTTCGAAATATACTGAACCTTGACGCGAGTCCAGTGGCTGTGCCAGTAAAGAACGTATGAAGGCGGTATGTCTGCAGCATGTTCCCTTTGAAGGTCCTGGCGCCTTTGCGAAGGCTCTGGCCAAGCGAGGGGTCAGTCTCGAATCACACCTCGTTCCGAAAAATGGACTCCCGAAAGATGCGGGTGATCTCCTGGTCGTCATGGGAGGGCCGATGTCGGTCAACGATCCTGATCCATGGATTGTGGAAGAGACCAGCTTCATTCGGTCTGCGTTGCTTGCTGGTCAACCAATGATAGGGGTCTGTCTGGGGAGTCAGTTTATGGCAAAGGCTCTGGGGTCCACCATACGACCTGGTAAGGCTTTGGAAATCGGCATGATGCCCATTCGTCTGACTGAAGAAGGCAAGAAGGATCCGGTCTTCGGTGGTGGTTCTGATGTCGTTGATGTATTCGAGTGGCACGGTGAAATTTTCGATCTGCCGACAGGTGGCGTGCCGCTGGCCGGCTCCACGATCGCTCCGCTGCAGGCTTTTCGTTATGATAATCGAGCCTATGGACTGCTCTTCCACTTAGAGATGGAAGAAGGTGGAATCGATTCATTGTGCCGGGAATGTGCCTCGGATGTGACGAAGGCGAACCTCACCACACAACAGATCAAGACCACTGCCTTGCCACAGCTTCCGCAACTCCATCACCTGGCCGATCGGCTGATTAGCCGACTGCTTGTTCACGTGCGTTGATTGCCGACGCCTCTCTGAAGTAACCTAGCGGCTCTAGTCCGAAAGTGTGAAAGTTCGAAAGTCCCTGCTTGTGTTTCTTAACTTTCAAACTTTTCAACTGTTTCACTTGCACTGCTTTCGAAAGGAGCTTGATTGACCATGGGTGATTTTCCGATTGAAGTCGCGACTCGTATCAAGACATTGCCGCCGTATTTATTCGCGGCCATCGATAAGATGAAGCAAGCGGCGATCGCCAGAGGGGTCGATATTATCAATCTCGGGATCGGCGATCCAGATTTGCCGACGCCGATGCCGATCATTGAAAGTTTGGCGAAGGCCGCCAAGGATCCCAAACATCATCAATATCCTTCGTATGAGGGCATGCTCTCGTTTAGAAAGGCCGTCGCCGGTTGGTACAAGCGTCGCTTCAACGTGACATTGGATCCAGCCAACGAAGTTCTCACCCTGATCGGCTCGAAGGAAGGCATCGGCCACATTCATTTGGCTTTTGTCGATCCCGGAGATATTGTCTTGGTTCCAAGCCCCGGCTATCCGGTCTACCCGGTAGGTACCAGCTTCTGCGGGGGACAGTCACACATCATGCCGCTGACCAAAGCCAATGGTTTCCTGCCTGATCTCACGGCGATCCCAAAGGATGTGGCAAAGAAGGCCAAGCTGATGTGGTTGAATTCACCAAACAATCCAACATCCGTCATCATGACGAAGGACTATTTCAAGCGGGTCGTAGACTTTGCGCAGGAGTATCAAGTGATTGTGTGTCACGATGCGGCCTATTCCGAGATCTACTATGACGGGCGACGGCCGACGAGTTTTATGGAGGTTGATGGCGCCAAGGATGTCGGAGTCGAATTCCATTCGCTCTCGAAGACCTACAACATGACGGGATGGAGACTCGGCTTCGTCGTGGGCAACAAGGAAGTCTTGGGTGGCCTTGGTAAGGTGAAGAGCAACTTGGACTCGGGTTGTTTTGAGGCGGTTCAAGAGGCAGGGATTACGGCGCTCGGCCTTGATGATGCTGTGACGGATGATCTGAGAAAGACGTATCAAGATCGGCGAGACACACTGGTTCCTGGTCTGAAGCAACTCGGCCTGGAAGTTGATCCTCCTCCCGCTGCGTTCTATGTCTGGGTGACGGTCCCCAAGGGCTATACATCAGCCTCGTTTACCGCGCACCTATTAGAAAAAGCCGGGATCGTGACGACGCCGGGCAACGGCTTCGGCGCACCAGGAGAAGGCTATATCCGCATGACAGTCTGCACGACCAAAGAGCGGTTAGCTGAAGCCGTTGAGCGAATCAAGAAGGTGGGGTTCTAAGAAACTCGTGAAGGATAAGGGGTAAGGCGTGAGGGGTAACGATAGAGATCAGTTTCTTTTGTATTAACAACTGACGCCTAACCCTTCATCCCTCACGATATTGTTATGGAGACTGTCTTCATCGGATTCGGGTCGAACATCGGAGACCGGGTGGACTATTGCGATCGTGCCGTAACGCTGCTCAGCCTCCTTCCCCATTCTCGGCTTCAGGGCGTGTCGCTGCTCTACGAAACCGAACCAGTTCGGGACCGGACTGATCCGGGTGCGGGATGGTTTCTCAACGGGGTGGTGCAGCTGGAAACAGACATTGCTCCACATAGCCTCCTAGCGATGCTGCAAGAAATTGAACGTGCGCTTGGGCGGGATGATGATCATCGGTCTGGTTCTCGCACCATGGACCTGGATATCCTCTTCTACGGAGCGCGGCAGATCGACGAACCGGGATTGACCATTCCGCACCCTCGATTGCATCAACGACGGTTTGTTCTCATGCCCTTGAACGAACTTGATCCGCTCTGGGTCCATCCGAAGCTCAACCAATCGGTGGATCAGTTGCTGGCTGATACCAAAGACCAATCTCAAGTGAATCTGCTCTTTCCGCAACCTTCTACAAAATATGGTTCTCGACCAGCATGCAGTGCGCAGCCTGAGTCATGAAAATCATTCGCTCACCGGCGTCCATGACAGCTTGGAGCGAGGGACTGAGGCGCGAAGGCCTCACGATCGGGTTTGTCCCAACGATGGGTGCGCTGCACGAGGGGCATCGATCGCTGATTCGTAAGGCACGGTTACAGTGTGACGCACTTGTGGTGAGTATCTTCGTGAACCCAACCCAATTCGGTCCTCGGGAGGATCTAACCAAGTATCCTCGTTCTATTTCGCACGACCGAGCGATCTGTCGAAAAGAAGGCGTCGATGTCTGTTTTGAGCCGACTGTGGAGGCCATGTACCCAACTGGCTTTCAAACGACGGTGACGGTTCCGGCAATCGCGCGTCGATGGGAAGGCGAAGCCCGCCCGAATCATTTCGCAGGCGTTGCAACCGTCGTCACCAAGCTTTTTGGAATTGTCCGACCACATCAGGCACTGTTCGGACAAAAGGACTTTCAGCAATCCGTCGTGGTTCGGCAGCTGGTGAAGGATCTGAATCTCGGTATTGATATTGTGGTGCGTCCGACTGTGCGCGAGCAGGATGGGCTGGCCATGAGTTCGCGCAACGTCTATCTCTCACCGGAGGCTCGAAGTCGAGCGGTAATGTTGTACAAGAGTCTGCAAGTCGGGGCCGAAGTGATCAGAACAGGGGGCAGAGACGCAAAGACCGTCCGGTTGGCGATGGCGCAGGTTATCAGTCAGGAGTCCACCATCACAACCGACTATCTAGTGGTGTGTGACCCGCGCACACTTGAGCCCGTATCTTCCGTGAATCCGCGAGTGGTGCTGCTTGGTGCCGTACGTCTCGGCCCCGTTCGCTTGATCGATAATCTCCTGGTCTCTGTGCCTTGATGATTCATCACGTCGAATGTGACGGGCTCTATTTGTGCTGGGGATTCTGGCGATGAGGTACAGGACGGGCGTACCGACTAGCTGATTGAACCATCAAGCACCGCTCAAAGGAAGTATCGTTATGCGAAGAGGTTTTGATGAAGGCTTTGTCCCACGAGCAGGCTGAGGATCACCTGACTGAGGCGGTTTCTGTCGTCTGTCACCATCTCCATGAATCGAATACCCATCGATTCTGGTCGTGATGAGCAGACCACGGCCGTCCCGATCTTAATGGGTTCCTCGTCGGAGGCTGGCTTGATGACAAGCTCAACAAACGTACCCTGCGGGAGGGTCTGTGTGGTTTCAAGGGTGCAGCCACCCATGGAGATATCCGTCACCCGATTGTCGATCCGGACTGCCTTGTCCGTGAGGAGATTGGCACGAAGCGACACCGGAAGACGTTCATATTGACGACGATCGGTAGGGGAGGTCGCAGCCTGGACCTGATTTCTGAAGACGCGAAAACGTGTCGTGCACAACTGGCATCGGAAGGGAACGTATTTAAAGCGAGTGAGGACCCGCCCTATGGCACCTTCGTCAGGGATGACTCGAACGAAGGGTGTTCCGCAATTCGGACAGCGTAGATCTTTCATGTACTCCGAGGAGCAGCGACGGCAGCTTCATGATCACTCGGCTGTTCCGCCAACGCGTGCTCCTGCTGTGCCTCAAGAATTGACACAATGTCAGCGGGTGAGTAGGTGGGAGGCTTCACCCACTTCCCATCCGCCCGCTTATATCCACCGACTTTGCTCAGATTCGACCGATGCACTTCCTGGAAGATCGGTTCCATGTCAATTCCATATGAAACCGCGGTGCCGTAGGTCACATAGAGCAGGTCGGCCATTTCTTTCGCAACGGCAGCCAGGTCTCCGGTGGCCATGGCCTCTTTCAATTCGTCGAATTCTTCCTGAATCAGTCGGACGCGAAGGCGCTTCGTGTCCTCATTCACATCCGCCGGGGCGGCCTGTATCAAAATCTCAAACTTACTGTGAAATGCTTCCACCATAGCCTGTTCGCTGGTCATTGTGCTCCTTCATTCCATCTCGAGCGGTAACGTTTTCCGTGGCACTATCTCTGTCGGTTCAAGGACGGGGATCTCGCGATCGGAGGCGACACCCAATTCTTTAAATCTGCGCGCTGCCGGGAGAATGCGTGTTTCTAATGAACCAATGGCGCGATTGTAGGACGAGACGCTTTTCCCGAGTGCTTGGCCGACATCGTTCATATGCCCGGCTAATACCGCCATCCGTTCGTACAGCTCTTTCCCAAGGCGACCCGCCTCTTCAGCATGGGCGGTCATTCGTTCCTGGCGCCAGCCGTAGGCCACCGCACGGAGTAATGCAATGAGGGTCGAGGGGGTGGCCAAGACGATTCCATTTGCGAACCCTTCTTCAATCAGTCTGGGGTTCTGATCCAACGCGGCGCCGAGAAATTGCTCGCCGGGCAGGAAGAGCACGACGAATTCAGGGGTGCGGTCAAACTGTGTCCAATAAGCCTTCAACGACAATTCATCCATACGGCTCTTGACCTGGGCGGCGTGGCGGCGCAAGGCATCGGCTTGTTGCGCCTCATTCTGCGCCTCATGGGCGTCGAGATACGCAGAAAGAACTGTTTTTGCGTCGACGATGATTTGCCGTCCTCCCGGCAGCTGAACCACCATGTCCGGACGGAGACGCCCCTCGTCGCCGGTGACGGAGAGTTGCTCCACAAAATCGCAGTGGTCCGCCATGCCGGCGAGTTCGGCAACGCGTTTCAATGTGAGCTCACCCCATTGGCCTCGCACCGCCGGAGCGCGCAAGGCCTTGACCAAGTTGCCCGTCTCTTGTTGCAACCGGTGCTGGGAGTCGGCCAGTGATTTCAGATGCTGATCCAATCCACCGTAGGCCGCCTGGCGAGATTGTTCGAGCAGCCGCAACTCTTCATTGTAGCGGTGAATGGAATCTTGAAGGGGGCGAACCAATCCATCGATGGCCTGTTGTCGCTGAGCGAGATCGCCATCTGCTTTGACATGCAGGCTTTCAAATGACACGGCGGCGAGTTTCAAGAACGCTTCGTTGTTTTGCTTCAGCGCTTCGCCGGACAGCGCTTGAAACGATCCGATGAGTTCGTGGCGTGTATGGTCGATCAAGGCCCGCTGTTCCACGAGCTGGCGCGCGGCGTCTTCCATTCTGGTTTCAGCGGCGACCCGAGCCTGTTGAACCGCTGCGAACTCTTGACGGAGCGAGGCTGTCACAGTTCGTTCTTGATCCACCTGTTTTCGGAGCTCATCCGCTGTTGCTTCGGCTCGTTGCGTAAGAGGTCGTAGGCGACTCGTGACCCACAGTCCTATCAACAGACCACCAAGGAACAACCCAACCGAAAACCCTACCAGATTACTCGGAGCCAGACCTGTTAGAAATTGATCCATATTTCATGCATTACTGCCTATAAGATTGAGCCGCTACATATAGCGTGTTCAATGAAGAATCGTTGGCAGATTACGCAAGGGATTGAGAAAGGTCAAGAAGCAGACGGCTCAGGATCAATTAGCCCTAAATAGACTTTAACGATTGAGATGGCCCTATACGAATGGTCCCGGATCCGGCGTCGATGGTAACCGGCAGCCCGTCAGAAAGTCGTACCATGGCCGACTCCACATTTGGGATTGTCGGTAGTCCATATTCTCGAGCAATGATCGCTCCGTGAGAAAGGGTGCCGCCCATTTCTGCGATCAACCCTCCTGCGAGGCCGAAGAGGGGGGGGCAAGCCTGGGTCGATAACTGATACCACCAGAATCTCTCCAGGCATCACCTTGCTCCAGTCTGACACTGATCGAATGAGGCGAACCGGACCAGTGGCGGTTCCAACACTGATCGGCATGCCGGATAAGAGGCAATCTCCATCAGTCTGATCCTGTGTCGCAGCCTGTTGGCTCAGAGCTGCCCGGTCGCGAATGGTGTCGGGTACCTTGACCATGAGGTGATCCTCTCGCTCGGTTCTCCGGGCGGCGATAACCGCGTTCCAGTCTTGGATACTTCCGGCTACCAGGTCTGTGCGATCGGCAATAGTTAAGAACAAGATGTTATCTGCCTGCTGCAGTAATTTCTGTTCGACGAGGCGCTCTCCAAGTCGAATCAGGAGGGTTCGGATGGCTGCTGAGTAATACACACATGGTGCCGATCGGCTTTTTGCAGCGAAAAGAATCGGCATCATCGTCGATAACACCATAGGAGGATGCGCCATCGGTCCAATCGCCAAGCCTATTCGCTGTCTGATCTCAGCGAGCGCTTTTGTTTGCCTGTTGCCTTAGCACAACCGAACGGCGTCCTGCGAAGCAGTAATGGAGATTACTTGAGCGTGTAGAATCGAAAGGATGGCTATCGACCAACGGAGCAGCGAGAGCAGGGACCGCATTAATCATGACCTCCGAGCGTCGTCCTGTCACAGCGTGAATGGAGTATGCCGCATGCCTGCTGCCTGCGCATCGATCATCGGGTGGATCACGATCGACATCCTTGGCGGCATTCCCAGGCTCTGCCGAGTGAGGTAGCTGACAACTCGCATCTCCCACAGTGAGGCCTAGAGATCTTTTATGGCGCACTCAGCTTCTGGAAGTGTGCGACCAAAGTAAGTGCGACAGAGACCGGCAGAGCTCGAATCAGTGGCGTCTTCGGTAGTGGCCGAAGAGCGGACCGCCCAGAGTATGGCTGGTGGATGCCCCATGGCTTGTAATGCTGTCAGGCAGTCTGTGGTGAGCTGGGAAGTCTCGATTCGGTTGATTCGTGGCCGACAAGCAGCTAATGCCGCAGGCCGGTCAGTCTCTGATAATCCAATGATGCGGTGTCACTCATCCTGGTCTTGGAAACCGGAATTATGTAAGTGCTCTGTATAGGCTACGGTTGTCACACAGAGCCCCGATGGGACTGGGAATCCAGCCTCCATCAGTCGACAGAGCCCGAGAGCCTTTCCACCCACGAGACTCAGATCATGACAGTTCGAGAGTGGGAGAATAAAGGAAGGCGTCATACGGCAGCATAGTATCTAGAGCTGGAGGAAGAGGTAAAGATCATTGACATTGGTACCGGTTGGTCCGGTGTGAATATGGCATCCAAGCTTCTTTAAGGCTGGGTAGGTATTGTGCCTGGTCAATGCCGTGTAGAGGTCAACCTTGAGTCGTTTTGCGCGTGAGACCGTTTCGCTGCTTACGAGAGCTCCGGCCGCGTCGGTTGGTCCATCGGTACCGTCGCTTCCTAGCGCGATGATCCATGCATTGGAGAGACCAGATATTTCAAATGCGGCTGCCGCTGCAAATTCCTGCGCGCGTCCTCCCTTTCCATGACCTGTGACCGTCACCGTGGTTTCTCCTCCTGCCACCACACAGTAGGGACGTCTCACGCGGCCACGCTCGGCTCTGACTGCTTTGCCTAGGTCCACTAACTGCTTAGCCGCAATGCGCGCTTCTCCCGTAAGAGGGGAGGAGACGAGTTTGGTGAAGAGGCCTGCTTTCTGTGCGACACGTCCCACAGCTTTCAGCATGATGTGATTACTGCCGATCATGTGGTGGTGGACTGACCGTCCGCGAGGTGAACCAGGCTTCAAGGTTTCGGGTGCTGCTCCATTTTGTCCTCTCTGCAAGTAGCGGCGGACCGGCGGCGGAACTGCCGACCAGATTTGGTAATGCCGCAATACCTCGATAGCCTCGGTAAATGTAGAGGGATCCGCAGCTGTGGGGCCAGAGCCGATGGAACCGAGATCATCTCCAATAACATCGGAAAGAACAAGGGTGATGATTCTCGCACTCGTGGAAGCGGCAAGTCCGCCGCCCTTAATCAACGAGAGATGTTTGCGGACGACATTGATCTCATTAATTGTGGCGCCACACCGAAGCAGGAGTTGCGTCGTACGCCGTTTATCGGCAAGAGTCACGCCTGAGACGGGAGCCGGTAACAGGCTGGATGCTCCTCCCGACAAGAGAACGATCAGAAGATCTTTCGGTGAGAGACTCTGTGCCAAACGCAATAGGCGCTGAGTCGCAACAACTCCTGCGCGATCAGGAATTGGATGGCCGGCCTCAAGGGTAGTCGTTCGGCGTGTGGCGAGTGAATGCCCTGTCTTCACGATCACAAGTCCATCCTCCAATCGTTCTCCGAGCACTACCTCTAATGCCTGCGCCATTCTTGCGGATGCCTTACCGGCCCCAACTGCAACCACTCGCTTGGTGTGGGAAAGATCAAAGGTTCGTTCTCCTACTTGCAGAGAATGTCCGTTGAGAGAAACAGTCTTGAGCAGGGCCTGATAGGGATCCGCAGCCTCTAGGCCTGCGGTAAGAAGCGTGTGGAGGAAAGGTCGTGCGGGAGACGAGGGAAGGCGCATAGAGACGAATGCTAGGGGGCAGCCTCCTGCTTGAAGCATCGATTAGGACAGGTCTGGCGAGGAACTCGGATTTGATAGGATCCCCGAGGGAGCATATCTTTCTTGAACTCCGGATTCAACATTTTGATCTCGAGGAGATACGTGCCGAATTCCTCAGCAACGGATGCCAGCGCTCGTTGCGATTCCTTTACATTCACGGTGATGGTTTCCGTCTCCAACGGCATGTAGAGATCTTTCTTGGTCAGTCCAAGATACTTCTCCGGCTGGGAATAGATTTCCTTCGCCGCGATGATGCGAGGGACGTATCGCATGGTCTCACGAGGGCCGTGCATCTTCCAATAGTCGGTAATTTTTTGTTCCTTGAGCAGCTTGCGAATACGCTCTTCGCCGGCGTTGTAGGACGCCATCGCCAGAAACCAATCATTGTCCTGAAAGTCTTTGAGGTACTTGAGATACTTCACCGCCGCCTCGGTCGACATTTCAAGATTGCGGCGCTCATCTCGGACGGCATCGCTCTTGAGCCGGTAGCGCCGGCCCGTGGAAGGGATGAATTGCCAAGGACCTGAAGCCTTCGCCTTCGAGTATGCGGCAGAAATGCATTTGCTCTCGACCAGCAGCATATACTTGAGATCGTCCGGTAATCCGGTTTCTGCCAACTGCCTTTCGGCTGGAGGGAAACAACGGCCGGTCCGTTTGGCAAGGATGATACTCTCGCCTTGATCTTCTAAAAATTGATAAAATTCATATTCGATCCGTTCTTTCACTTGCCAGTTATCCAGAGGGACCTGAACTCCGGCAAAGGTAATCTTGTCCGGCAGCTTGAACGAGCTCAGAAAGAATCGTTCTCCCTCGCGTTTAATTTCCGGCAAGATCACCAGCCGATCCTCCGGCTCTGGTTGGCCATCCAGCACTTCGGGTAAGAGAAGCTCCTTCTCGTTTTCAGTCTTTTGATCGTTGTTGTCGGCCGGCGCCGGGGCGCTCTGTAGGACGATCACGAAGCTGATGGCGAGCACAACACTCAATGGTTGCCTGGTATGGATGATCATTCCCGGACTCCTCTGTGGACTTGGGACAGGGGGCATCACGAAGTGCGAAGTTATGCTAACAGCTCACCCACGTACCGGCAAGCAGAATGGAGTTCTGGTTCATGGTACACTGCGCCTCCTATGCGGGCTCTGAGAGTTTTGAATAAAGCTATCACAGACTGTACAGCCTGTCCTCGGCTGGTCACCTATCGGCAAGCGATAGCACAACAGAAGCGGAGGCAATATCGGGATTGGGACTATTGGGGTCGGCCGGTACCTGGTTTTGGAGATTCCCGAGCCAGGCTCTATGTACTTGGGCTTGCTCCAGCGGCACATGGAGGGAATCGGACTGGGCGAGTATTTACCGGTGATCGAAGCGGAGATTGGCTGTATGAGGCGCTCTATCGACATGGGTTTGCCAACCAACCCACATCGCACCATCGATATGATGGCTTATCCTTGAAGGACTGTTACATCGGAGCGACGGTTCGTTGTGCGCCGCCAGGGAACAAACCTGCGCCGGATGAGTTCGAACGTTGCAGCCGATTCGTACGTGACGAAATTCGATTGCTGAAACACCACCGCGTAGTGATCGCTCTGGGCAAGATCGCCTTCGATCACTATCTCAAAGCCTACCGAACTGAGGGATATACCGTCCCGTCACCTGTTCCCAAGTTTGGGCATGGCGTCTTCTATTGCCTTCCGTGGGGAGTGATGCTGTTGGGGTCCTATCATCCCAGCCAGCAGAATACGTTCACTGGTAAGCTGACTCGCCCAATGTTTCACGCAGTGTTTCGGCAGGCGAAGAATGCGATAGGTCGTCTGAAAACAGGGACGGGCTAAGTCTTCGATTGTCGCGAAAAGTAGCCAGTCCCTGCGCCGGTTATTGTTGCCCTTTTGCTTTCCAGTCGTCGAGGAACTTCTTCAGGCCTGAATCGGTGAGTGGGTGTTTAAAGAGCGCCTGGAAGATGCTGTAGGGCATGGTGCAGATATGGCCACCTGCTAAGGCTGCTTCCACGACGTGCTGTGGATGACGAACGCTTGCCACCAATACCAGCGTCTTGTAATCATAGTTCTTATAGATCGTCAGGATCTGTCGGATAAGCTCCATGCCGTTCGCACTGATGTCATCGAGTCGTCCGATAAAAGGTGATACGCACCAAGCTCCGGCTTTCGCTGCTAACATGGCCTGAGTCGGGGAAAAACAGAGGGTGACGTTTACCTTGATGCCTTCGGCGGCCAACCGTTTTGTGGCCTTCAATCCTTCCGGGATCAAGGGACACTTCACCACAATATTCTGATGAATCTTGGCCAGCTCTTTGCCTTCCTTGACCATGGCGTCTGCTTCTATGCTTACGACTTCGGCGCTGATCGGCCCATCGACAATCTTACACACCTCTTGGAGCATTTCTCGAAAACTGCGACCTTCCTTCACGACCAAGGAGGGATTTGTTGTGACGCCATCGAGCAGCCCGAAGCTGGCGGCTTCCTGAATTTCCTTCACGTTGGCGGTATCGAGATAAATCTTCATGATTGTCCCTTTCTTCACGAAGAAACAGTGGACGGATAACAATTCTACTTACCTATCGGTCATTTTATGAGGAACTCACTCGTAGTGCAACTTAATCAGCTCAAAAGTTTGACAGAAGTCACGCTGAACGTTAGAATTTTTACAGTTTTTTCACTCCATCACGTACCGGAGAGAATGTGATACGACAACTAGTTTATCTGTTGTGTGTGTGTAGCGTGGTTACCGCCTGCGGAGGGAATAATCCTTACCTGGAAGCGTCACTGAAACCGGCTGAGCTTCAAGGGAAGGATAAAGCCTGGTTTGAGAAAAATTGGGGAGCTCCAACAGGGAAAGCGTCCCGATTTTTCGGAGGAGAGACTTGGACTTACTACAGGATTGCCGGAGGGAAATCAGGTCCGCCGCTATTCAACTTTAAGCCCAATGAATGTCAGATCACCCTCAAGTTTGACAAAAATGAAAAACTCTCCGACTACACCTATTCCTCAGGTTGCTAACCAGAATCATAATTCGGATGCCTTTCCAAAATCTGCATGGAGTTGGATTCTTCTAAGGCCGGATTCGACGTCTATATAGGGTGCTCATCCCTGAACTTTTTCACGCACTCCTTGCTGCAAAAACAATATTCCCGTCCTCCGATTAATTCGATTAGGGCTATTCGTCTCGGGACGAATATGTGACAGACTGGGTCCTGGATCATCTGGTCTTGTTCGTCATCTGGCGTAGAGCTGGATGGATTCCCCTGGCCATTCTGCAGTGGAGTTTTGAAGCCACGAAACATGTGTCGGAGTAAGTAGTAAAGAATGGTGAGGAGCAAACTGACAAGAATAAGTCTATACATAGTGGTGTGATGCTAGTTGGACCACAATCCTAAGATGGACATCGTTACCTGTCAAGCTGATCACCACCAGCCGTCGATTGGGTACCACTGTTCGCCTAGCGAGTCATTATAACCTATTTTGAATAGGTCTTACTGGGGTTCGCCTCATGGTGTCATCCAGTACTTCAGGAGGACTGGCTTTCCCTATCTCATGATGCTAGAGTGCGCACCTATGAAGACCTGCGATAAATGCCATGGAGCGATGCTTCCAGAACGAGCAGTGGATTTGGATGCTGGACTAGCGATCACGGTGTTCGCGTGCTTAAACTGTGGTCGTCGGAAAGCAGCGGATCAGGAACCTCGGCCGATCACGGCGCGACACTAATCTTTCCTGACTGCCTCCAACTTACTACACGTGATGGGTGAGCAGAATTAGAAGGCAATTGTCCGCTATAATATGCCTTCCAATCGACTTCTCATTGAGCTCGCTTTTCTGAGCGATAATCTCGCCTCGCTTCATTCCCCGGCGTCAAGAAAGAAATCTCAAGACCCAGGAAGATATGAGGATCGTTTAGCTTGTGACCTTATCAGGAGCAGGCTGTAAACTGCGTATGCCGATTCCCAGAGCAACTCCATCCACTTCAGTCTGATCGCAATTATCTATTACGCGGGAGGATAGGCGATTAGTTTTCGATGAGATAAGAAAAAAATATCCGGAGAGTCAGGCGGGATTGAGATCTCGCACAATGACCGCTAGCGAAGACTCAGGACATCCATCATATCGTACAGACCGGGTGGTTGGCGGACGATCCATCGTGCAGCGCGGAGAGCTCCACGGGCAAAAGTATCACGGCTACTGGCTCGATGCGTCACCTCTATGCGTTCTCCCATGCCCCCAAACAGAACAGTGTGGTCTCCGACGATATCACCGGCGCGAATGGTTTGTATCCCAATTTCACCTTTAGTCCGTTCCCCGATCAATCCTTTACGAGCATAGACACCGACTTGATTCAAGTCACGGCTTACGGAACGTGCAAGGACTTCGGCAATCTTGAGGGCTGTGCCGCTTGGAGCGTCTTTCTTCAACCTGTGGTGGGCCTCAATCACTTCGACATCGTAGTCGTCTCCAAGGGTCTTGGCCATCTCACTGATGACTTTGTAGAGGAGGTTGATACCGACGCTCATGTTTGGAGAAAACACACAGGGAATATGTTGGGTGAGCGTTTTAAGCTCATCGAGCTGGTCGGTTGAGAATCCGGTTGTTCCAATGACCGCTGCGCGACGTGAGCGAGCGACTGTCTGCATGTGATCAAGGGTCGCCTCGGGGGAAGAAAAGTCGACCACGACCTCCCCTCGCTCCATCAAGGCCGATAGATCTTCCGTGATCGGGATGCCTGAGCGTCCTGATCCAGCGAATTCACCCGCATCCTCTCCCAATGCTGGGTGGCCTTTCCCCTCTAGTGCCCCTACCAGCATCAATGCGGTGGAATCCCTGACCAGAGACACCAACCTGCAACCCATTCGTCCGGCAGCGCCGGCTACAACAACTTTGATCATCTTCTTCCCACCATCAGCATCGCTAACATGCGATCAATGAGGCATCCTTAAGGGCCTGAATCAGCTTCTCGCGTGTGTCTTGCGCCATTGGGCAGAGGGGCAGGCGTAGCTCTGGGTCGATCTTGCCCATCAAGCTCAATGCTTCCTTCACCGGAATTGGATTTGTTTCAAAGAATAGCGCAGCAAAGACAGGAGAGAGTTTGAAATGAATACGTCGAGCATCCTCGATCTTTCCTTCGGCAAACGCCTTTACAAGATCGGCCATTTCGGCGGGCATGATGTTTGCGGTGACAGTGATGACGCCCTTCCCGCCGACCGCCATCATCGGGAGGGTAAGAGCATCATCACCGGCTAGTACAGTGAGGCGGTCGCCACACATCTGTACGATGTCCGAGGCTTGTTGGACGGATCCACTCCCTTCCTTGACTCCAACAATTGTCGGAAGAGCGGTGAGACGGGCAATTGTGGCCGGGAGCATGTTCACTCCGGTACGACCAGGAATGTTGTATAGGACCAAGGGAAGGTCGACAGCCTCGGCAACGGCCCGGTAATGGCGGTATAGGCCTTCTTGTGTCGGTTTGTTGTAGTAGGGAGTGATCAACAATGATCCATCGGCGCCGGCCTGCTTTGCATGTTTTGTTAGGGCAATAGCTTCGTCGGTGCTATTTGATCCGGTGCCGGCAACTACTGGGACACGGCGACGGACAACCTCCACCGTGAGCTCAATCACTCGATTATGCTCATCGTGAGAAAGAGTGGCGGACTCCCCGGTCGTTCCGCACGGGACAATCCCGTTCGTCCCCTTGGTAATCTGCCATTCAATCAGGTCAGCCAGGGCCCGTTCATCGACCTTGCCCTTTCGAAATGGCGTCACGATCGCGACAAGAGATCCTGTAAACATACTCACTCCGTTTTGTTCAGGAACGAGGGGATGACTTCCCCTTTGACAAGGTCATTGTACGTTTCACGTTCACGAATGACGTGGAATTCCCCACCCTTGACGAGGACTTCTGGGACCCGCGGTCGCGAGTTGTAGTTTGACGCCATCACAAAACCGTAGGCCCCGGCGCTCATGACCGCCAACAAGTCCTCGGGTTGTATGTTCGGCAACGAGCGTTCTTTGGCTAGGAAGTCTCCCGATTCGCACACGGGCCCAACGATATCGACCATTTGCTTAGGGCGATGGACTGCCGCTTCGCTCACCGGTCGAATCTCATGGTACGCACCGTACAAACTGGGGCGAATGAGATCGTTCATGGCGGCGTCGACGATAACGAAGCGCTTTGTCTCTCCGGCTTTCTCGTACAACGCTTTGGTCACCAGGATGCCGGCGTTGCCGACGATAACACGGCCCGGTTCCATGACCAGCGTGAGTCCCAATCCTTTGACGAGGGGAGAAATCGCGTGCGCCAGATCTTGAGGCAACGGCGGCTTCTCATCGGAATAGGTGATGCCGAGTCCGCCGCCGATATTCAGATAACGAATATTGATGTCATGGTCTTTCAGTGTGTGAATCAGAGCCACGACCTTCTTCAACGAATCGACGAACGGCGTCACATCCGTCAACTGTGAGCCGATATGAGCATGGACTCCGACGACGTCAATGTGACTCATCGAGGAGGCTATTTTGTATTCTTCCAACGCACGATCGGCTGCGATCCCGAACTTGCTTTTCTTCATCCCCGTCGAAATATACGGATGTGTTTTAGGGTCCACATCGGGATTGATTCGCAATGCAATTCGAGCCTTCATGCCGACCGAAGCCGCCACATCGTTGATAGAGCGGATTTCAGCGGCGGACTCGACGTTGAACATGAGGATATTCGCTTTGAGCGCATCACGAATTTCGTCCGGCGACTTGCCGACGCCGGCAAAGACGATTTTGGATGCAGGCACGCCGGCCTTCATGGCCCTGAACAGTTCACCGCCAGATACAATATCCACTCCGCTTCCTTCTCGTGCCATCAGCCGCAGAATAGCGAGATTAGAGTTGGCCTTCATCGCAAAGGCGATGACATGCGGGATATCCTTGAACGCGCTATCATAGGCATGAAAATGACGGATGAGAGTCTCGTGGCTGTAGATATAACAAGGAGTGCCCAGTTCTTTCGCGATCCGGCTGACTGGCACTCGCTCGCAGTATAATTCACCCTGTTGGTACTCAAAGCTATGCATCGTCTCAATCCTTACTCAAAAGTAGGTTCGTCTGCTAGGCGTCACCGAGTCCCCACCGGCTGTGAAGGTGGAAGACCGATGTCGTGCCCGTCCAGAGACAGGTCAGGAGCTCCTGTATCGACTGCCTCGTGCTCTGCCTGGAGGGCGTGTTGTTTCTTTTGCTTTTCGACGGTAGGGGCAACCCCCACGTAGTCAGGAGGAACAGGGGATCCCACGACGCCACAGGCGATCAACTGCCCTGTCGAGATCAGAATCGCCAGTGCTCTCATGAGAGGTCCTTCTCCAGCTCTTTGATCCGTTGCTCTACTCGAGTTCGAGCGGTACCACCAACTTGCTCTTTGTGATCGATCGCAGCCGCGGTGGTCAATCGGGTGAATACGTCCTGTGTGATTCGCCCTGAAAATCCTCGCAACTTTTCGAGTGAGAGATCGGCCACCTCACAGCCCTGATCGAGGGCAGCTCGAACGATCCGTCCTGTAATGCCGTGTGCCTCACGAAACGGCACACCCTTCATAACCAAGTAGTCGGCCAGCTCGGTGGCCAGCAGTCCGCCTCCTTGCAATGCGCTTGCGAGCGGTTCTCGGTTGACTTGTACATGGTGCATCAATTCGGCCATCACCTCAAGCGAGGAAGCCACCGTATCCAGCGCGTCAAAGAGGGCGGGTTTGTCTTCCTGTAAGTCCCGATTATAGGTAAGGGGCAGCGCTTTCAGTACGGTCAACAGGCTGAGCAAGTGCCCATATACGCGACCTGTTTTTCCCCGAACCAACTCGGGAATATCCGGGTTCTTTTTCTGCGGCATCATACTGCTTCCCGTGCAGAAGGCATCGGGCAAGTCGACGAATTGGAACTCTTGCGAGGCCCACAGGATCAATTCTTCACTGAGCCGTGACAAATGCATCATCACGATGGAAAGTGCCGAGGCCACTTCAATCATGAAATCTCGATCAGACACCGCGTCCATGCTGTTGGCGGTGACGTCAGGGAAATCTAATAACTCCGCCGTGTACCGCCGATTGATCGGATAATTCGTGCCGGCGAGAGCACCGGATCCCAGCGGCATGACGTTGAGTCGGCTCCTCGCGTCACGCAATCGACCCTTGTCCCGTTCAAGCATCTCGACATAGGCTAACAGGTGATGAGCGAACAGGACCGGTTGAGCTCGTTGGAGATGGGTATAGCCGGGCATCACCACCGTACGGTTCTCCGCGGCCTTTTCAACCAACGCACGTTGCAGATCGAGTAGTCGTGCGTGGAGTTTGTCCAAGTAGGTGCGTAAATACAACCGAATATCCAGCGCCACCTGATCATTTCGGCTTCGACCGGTGTGCAACTTTCCTCCCAAGGGGCCGATGATCTCCGTTAATCGCCGCTCGATTGCCATGTGAATATCTTCGTCGTGCGCCGTAAAAGCGAACTGACCGCGATCCAGCTCTCCTTTCACAGCGTCCAACCCACGAATGATTTTCCGAGTCTCGGTTTCTGTCAGGATCTTTGCCTTTGCAAGCGTTTTACAGTGGGCGATGCTCCCGGCAATATCCTCGGCATAGAGCCGACGGTCGATCATCACCGAGCGCGTAAACGTTTCCACTAAGCGATGAGTCTTCTCTCGAAACCGGCCCTCCCAGGCTTTGCCTGCGTGTTCAGCGGCCTTCGTATGCTGTCTGTGTTTGGCCATCAGGACGAGGCTTTCTTTCGTTGCGCCCGGATCTTGAGCCGCAATGCGTTCAATCGGATGAACCCTTCCGCATCCTTTTGGTTATAGACCTCATCTTCCTCGAAGGTGGCGATGTCCAATCGATACAGTGATCGCTGCGATTTGCGCCCCGCCAATGTACAACTTCCCTTATAGAGCTTGACTCGTGCAATGCCGCTGACGTCTTTCTGGGCGTCATCGATTGCGGCTTGAAGCATCTCACGCTCCGGACTGAACCAATAGCCGTTGTAGATCAAGCTGGCAAACCGTGGGATCAAACCGTCACGGAAATGCAGGACCTCACGGTCCATCGTCAAGGACTCGATCCCTCGATGCGCCACATGGAGAATCGTACCTCCAGGTGTTTCGTACACGCCACGCGATTTCATCCCAACATAGCGGTTTTCTACAAGGTCAACCCGACCAATCCCGTGTGCGCCACCTATCGTGTTGAGATGAGCAAGTAAGGCCGCAGGGCGCATCTTTTTTCCATCGACGGCGACAGGATTGCCTGCTTGATACTCGATCTCGATCTCCTGCGGCTTATTCGGCGCCTTTTCTGGAGAGACGGTTAATTGGAAGATTTCGTCCGGTGGCGATTCCCATGGGTCTTCGAGAATACCCCCTTCGTAGCTGATATGGAACAGATTGGGGTCTGTGCTGTAGGGTTTCGCCTTGGTCGCGGTCACAGGGATGCCGTGCCTCTCGGCATACTCAATGAGTTCACGGCGAGACCGCATGGTCCATTCCCGCCAGGGAGCGATGATCTTGAGCTGCGGGGCAAGTGCCATGTAGGTGAGCTCGAAGCGAACCTGGTCGTTGCCTTTTCCCGTGGCTCCGTGCGACACAGCTTCGGCGCCTTCTTTCAATGCGATCTCGGCTTGTCGGCGGGCAATCAACGGGCGAGCGATCGATGTCCCTAGGAGATAACAGCCTTCATACAGGGCATTGCCGCGCAACATCGGGAAGACATAATCTTTGACGAAGGTCTCTCGCAGATCCTCAACATAAACCTTCTTGACGCCGAGCGCTTGGGCCTTGGCCTTCACGGCTTTCAGATCTTCCCCCTGCCCAAGATCGGCACAAAAGGCGATGATCTCGGCATGATAGGTTTCCTGAAGCCACTTGAGGATGACTGAGGTGTCGAGTCCTCCGGAGTATGCCAAGACGATTTTCTTGAGTGATGTGGGTCTCATGGTGAAATCGCTATCGAGCGCCTTTCTTGCGGCTAAGGAGTTGAGTCAAAATGGCTTTTTGCATATGCAGCCGATTCTCCGCTTGATCGATCACAACAGACTGTGGGCCATCCAACACATCGGCGCTAATCTCCTCCCCCCGATGGGCCGGCAAGCAGTGCATGACGATCGCGTCGGGTTGTGCCCGTTGCAGGAGTCGTTGATTGAGTTGGTAGGGGGACAGGATGCGCAACCGTCTGGCTTGTTCCCGTTCGCGCCCCATACTGATCCATACGTCGGTGTAGACGACATCCGCTTCCTTCACGGCCACAAGGGGATTCTCTACCACCTCAACGGTGGATCCGGTAGCCTGTCCATCCATCCTGGCACGGTCGATGACACGCTGATCAGGCTGATAGCCGGAGGGACACCCGATGACCACGTGCATCCCGACTTTGGCGCCCGCTTCGATGAGTGAGTTGGCGACGTTATTGCCGTCTCCGATGTAGGCCAGACGGAGTCCCTTGAGTCGTCCTTTGAGTTCTTGAATTGTCATCAGATCGGACAAGGCCTGACAGGGGTGACTGTGGTCGGTGAGCCCATTAATGACCGGCATGGTAGCTTCCGTCGCCCATTCTTCGACGATCGCATGGTCGTAGGTACGAATGACAATGCCGTCGAGATAACGGGATATGACGCGTGCCGTGTCCGCGACCGTCTCTCCTCGCGAGAGTTGAATATCGCTCATCGGCAGTGCCAGGGCGTGGCCGCCGAGTTGGTTCATGCCTGCCTCAAAGGACACACGCGTTCTTGTCGACGGTTTTTGGAAGAGAAGTCCCAGCGTCTTCCCGCGAAGCAACCGATGTGGGACACCCTGGTGCTGCTTCTTCTTGAGAGTACTTGCCAGCCGTAAGAGTGCCAGGACTTGTGCCCGTGGCATGGTGGCCACGTCAAGCAGATCTTTGGCGTATCGCTTCGTCTCTCGTGAATGTTGGGCTCGTACGCTCATCAGTGATGAGAATCTTTTTCCGTCGTCTGGCGTTGGGTAAAGAGTGCCGCGAGGAGGTCCAAGAGTCGGTCGATCTCCGGCTGTGTGATGATCAAGGGTGGGACCATGCGCAGCACATGCTCGTTCGCGGCATTCAATAGCACACCGCGCGCCAGCGCATCGGCCACCACCGTCCTGGCATCGATCGTCAATTCCATGCCCTGCAACAGGCCAAGACCTCGCACCTCTTGGACGACTCGAAACCGGTTCTTACAGTCGGCTAACCCTTTCGCCAAATACTCTCCCATCCGCTTCGCATTCTCCAATACAGGACCCTCAAGCAGCACGTGGCAGACCGCGAGCGCGGCTGCGCAGGCCAGGGGATTTCCACCAAATGTTGAAGCATGGGAGCCAGGGGTGAATGCCGCTGCTACGGTGTCTTTGGCGAGACATACTCCAATCGGGACTCCTCCAGCTAGACCCTTGGCCAAGGTCATGATGTCGGGTTGGACCCCAAGTTGCTCATAGGCGAAGAGGGTTCCGGTTCGTCCCATGCCGGTTTGAATCTCATCAAAAATCAGGAGAATGTCTTTCTGCGTACAGAGCTGCCTGAGGTTTCTTAAATACTCCCGATCGGCAACATGGACCCCGCCTTCCGCCTGGATCGGCTCCAACATGATGGCAGCCGTTCTCTCAGTGACGAGAGACTCGATGGCCGTGAAGTCATTGAACGGGGCATAGACGAATCCGGGCATCAATGGTTCAAAGCCCTTTTGAACCTTTTCTTGACCGGTCGCCGTGACCATGGCGAGGGTTCGGCCGTGGAACGAATTCTTCATCGTGATAATTTCAAAACGAGCAGCTCCATAGCGATCATGTCCGTAGCGGCGCGCCAATTTGATTGCGGCTTCGTTGGCTTCGGCGCCGCTGTTACAGAAGAATGCGCGGTCTGCGAACGAATGGTCCACTAGCAAGCGGGCCAGCTTCACCTGGGGTTCGGTGTAATAAAGATTGGAGGTATGGATGAGTTGAGCGGCTTGGCGTTGGATCGCCTGGACAAGATCCGGATGCCCATATCCGAGAATATTCACCGCGATTCCAGCGACAAAATCCAGGTACTCGCGCCCCTCCAGGTCATAGACCTTCGAGCCTCGCCCCCGCACGATCGAGAGGGGTTGACGGCTGTACGTCTGCATCAGATATTTGGCCGCGTCGTCCTTCAATTCTTCAGTCGGCATATGGCGTATCCCCTTAGAAAGAAAGGAAAGCTAGCACAGGGTCAGTAGGAAGAGCAATAAGTGAGGAGGGAAGCGGAGGATCTCGAAAAGAGCGGTGGATCGGTACTCAGGCTGGGAACACAACATCGTTTCAAATGATCCTCTCTTCCATTTCGGAGTGTGGTAAGCTGCCTCGCTATGACAATGTGCGGGCAGTGCCAGCAGCAGAACCCCGACGATGCCAACTTCTGCCATCAATGTGGCGCGAAGTTGATAGAAGTGAAGGCATCTACCGACGAGACAGCTGTTGGGAGCACCATGGCCCAACCGATTCATGACGAAGAGACGCGGTGGCGCCAATTTATCGGACCCAATGCTGATTATTATTTGAGAGTCTTTAAGAAATTTTCGTTGGACGGGCAACCGCGATTTGCCCTGTCATGGAACTGGCCGGCGTTTCTCTACATCTCATTCCTCTGGTTTCTGTACCGGAAGATGTATCTTCACGCGTTCGTCTATGCCGTCGGCCCGATGGTCTCAACTTATCTCACGGGAGATGTGTCCGCCGGGATCATTTGGAGCGTCATGGCGGGTGCGACGGCCAACTATCTCTACTATTGGCATTGCCGGGAACATATCGGGGAAGTGAAGCGAATGGGTCGGATGGACCCTGCGGCTCAAGACACCGCGCTGAAAGAATCCGGCGGCGTGCAACCCTACGTCATTTGGGTCGGTATCGTCTTCTATCTCATTTTCCTGGCGACATTGGTCAAAATGGTCCAGGAAGGGCCGCCTGATATGGACCAGCCACCTGGTCGGCCGGCAAAGCAAGCGGCTCTACAGCCACAAGCCTGACCTTCCAGGGCCGTGGGTATTCAGTGGTCACCTTGATATAAAAGAGGAATTACGATGGCTCGATTAGTCTTGCTGCGTCACGGGGAATCGCAATGGAATCTGGAAAATCGGTTTACGGGGTGGGTGGATGTGCCGCTCTCTCAAAAGGGAATGGAAGAGGCCAAGCAAGCGGGTGAAAAGCTTCGAGGCTTTACCTTTCACCGCGCCTTTACCTCAGTCCTCATGAGGGCCAACGAGACCCTGCGGATTGTGTTGGAGACGATCGGCCAGACGGACATCCCCGTCGAAAAGGACAAAGCCCTGAACGAGCGGATGTACGGGGAGCTTCAAGGACTGAATAAGGCAGAAACGGCTCAAAAGTACGGCGATGCACAGGTAAAAATCTGGCGGCGGAGCTATGACGTCAGACCGCCGGGCGGGGAGAGTTTAAAAGATACGGCAGAACGAGCCTTGCCCTATTATGAAACGATGATCAAGCCGCACGTCTTGAAGGGCGAAACCATCATCATTGCCGCGCATGGCAACAGCCTACGCGCGTTGGTCATGCAGCTGGATCAACTCTCGAAAGAAGCGGTCTTGGAGCTGAATATCCCGACCGGGGTGCCGTTGTTGTACGAATTTGACAATAACGGCAAGGTCTTGTCGCATCGGTATCTGTGAGAGATTCAAGGAAGTGTTGGGGCTGAGAGTTGAGTGCTGACTGCTGACTGCTGACTGCCGACTGCCGACTGCCGACTGCCGAGTGTGGGTATGTGGGTGACACACACCTTCGAAGCGGAAGAAAGAATATGTAACGAGTAGTGGGTTTCTGCTTTGCTTGTGTGCCGAGTCGATCCAACCGCTCGACACTTCCAACTTGAGAAAATCGCGTTGAATTCTCAGGTTCTTATCCACTCTGGTCCAGCAGTCTGCCGTACTCCGAGGCAGGCGCGTAGTCGATTAGTAGCACGAGCAGCTTCTCCCGATCTCCTGATTCAATCAGGCCCAGGTCTTCCATGAGGCCTGCTGTCTCTGCGCAGATTCCCATGGGGTTGATCCCTTCCTGATTCACCAGGTGAGCATAGCGCTCACGCCGTTGAGTCAATTCCGGTTGATACTCCGCCCAACTGCCTATTCCCAGCTGCCCAGAAGGCCACCACTGAGCCTGGATGAAGTCGAACAGGTCTTCTTCGATGAAGGCTCTGTACTTGGAAGGGATATGGGCGTCGATCGCTGCGAGGGCCCAGTAGAGATTCAGAGAGAGGATCTCCCGGGCGATGTGATGGACATGGGACTCGGCGGCATCGATACCATATTCCCCAAGTTGGGAGAGGGTAATGGGGGGAGGTATTGTCTTGAATAGTGCTGTTGCGGCTTCTGCTGGTGTCATGGACTCATGACACCATACCGCACTACGTGTTTTCCTCTCAAGCGGTGTTACTGAGCCGAACGCTAAATAGTGCGTACTTTCAATTCTTGAACGATCCATGAACAGCGCGATTTCTGAATGTGCCGACTCATAGACTACGCACTGTATCGTGGTCGGATCAGTAAAAAGAAGGGAGGCTGATCCATCCGATGGTGATGGACTTGTATGACAGGTCTCCAGAAGCCGCAGCTGCATCAGGGGTAAAGAAGTGCGAGACCTATGCCAGCGAGAAGTTGGTCGCATGAATTCGGGTGTGGGGAGAACTTGACGGAAGAAACGACGAGAAGGTGTGGAGAGGGAGGTTAATCGGTCCTCCCGACCTATTAAAATGGCCGGGAGGGTATATCTGCGAAGCTCAGCGAGTTGCGATCTTTTGAACAACAGCTCCGGATGAAACAGCAGTTCGGCTTCCAGAATTCTGCCCGTCCTTCTCACCTGAGGAGGCGATCGGTTGGGACGATTGGGTCACGATGATCTCAACCCGTCGATTCTTGGTCCGGCCTTCCTCCGTGTCGTTGGTCGCAACTGGTTTGGAGTCGGCATAGCCGATGGCCCGGACTCGATCGGCCCCCAGCCCACTCTTGATCAGCGCTCGACTGGCATTTTCGGCGCGAGCCTGGGACAGCTCCGCATTGTCCTTAAACGGCCGCTTAGGATTGTACTTGACCGGGATGCTGTCGGTATGACCAGCCACTTCGACACTCTGGGGACGGAACTTGCGCAAGGCAACGCCGATGCGCTTGACCAAGGAGGCTCCAGCCGTCGTCATGGTCACGCGTCCTACGCCAAAGAGTTCTCCTGACGACAAGGCTAGCGTGAGCTTGTCGCCACGTTGTTCTAACACTACCGTGCCTCGTTTGAGATCATCCTGGAGAGCGCTCGCCAGCTTCTCACTGACTCGTGAGAGGTCCACTGTGGCGCGCGCCACGGCCTGTTGAGGAAGTGCATTCTTATTAGAAGGCGACAGCTTGGCGGGCTTCGGTAAGCTCTTCCCCACGCTGGCCAGGAGGCGCTTGGCCTGTGTGAGCTGTGAGTCGCGAGAGGCAAGTTCCATGTCAAGCGTGGATTTGACCGAGTTGAATTCTTGTTCCTTGGCCACCAGCTGCAGGTCGAGATCGGCGATACGCTGCATGGCGACATCAAGCTGGTCGTTGCTGATCGTAAATTGCCGATCGATGTCGGCGACCTGCTGCCTGGCCAGCTCCAGACTGCTCTTGGTCCGGTTCAGCTCCTGAGACATCTGCTGATGGGTGTCTCGCTGAGTGCAGATCCCCGCGAGTTCTTGCTCTTTCTGATTGAGTTGCGCTTCCAGGGCTTCCGCGCGGGTTTTTTCCGCGTTCAATTGAGTGGCTGCGGCGGTGGTCTTTTCTCGCAGAAGAGCCAGCTCCTTTTCCTTGGCCGTGAGCTGTTGCAGCAGCAGCTCGAGGCGAGCCTTTTCCTGTTCGATGTCCGCGTCAGCCTTTTCTTTCTCCTTTTCCGCCGTTGATTCCGCGTCCCCCGTTTGGCTCTGGGGCACATCAATGGTGATCGAGGTCATGGGGGTAATAGCCGAAACAAGCGCGGAGTCCTCGGCGGCAACCTGCTGAGCAGAGACCGTCTTTTGGTTGTCCTGGCGATCAGAACTTGTGTCGCCCGGCATCAGCACGCTGACGAGCATGGTCAGAAGAGTGGGGTGCCCCCGCTCAGATCGAACATCGGTTGATTGAGTGTCAGCGAGAGATTCTGCAGCGGCAGCCAGACTCGATACATATCCATTCACCACGAGGGTGACGAGAAAGGCACAGGAGAGAATCTTTGTCGTCCGTATCATGACCCACCTCACAAAATGATAAAAGTCGGCAACCCGACAAAACCCAGTTTCAAAATATGAACAACCCCATACCTGCGGTATCCCTTTGTCCTGTTCACACGGCCTCATGCCGATACCAAAACAGAAGAAAGCGATCCAGCCAAGCACGAGATCTGTAGCTAACTATAAGCTCGTGAAATTTGGATGGTACGAGAAAGTCTTACTTATGTCCTATACGCCCTCTTGAGACGGTTTGCAACTGGTGAATGAGAGGTGAATGCGCGCACCGTAAGGATTGCAGTGGAGATAAGGTCAAGGGAGGTGCGAGGGCATGTGGTAGGGGCAGTGCCTAAAAAGTGATTGTACATAACGAATGCCGACCCCACTACATGTAGAGGGTGGGCAAGGCCTGGATGAATTAAGTACTGAAGAAGATCTGGATATGGTGCTTCAGTCGATATTCACCGTTCGTATTGAGTTAGTCGAGGAGCAAGTGTTTTCAACTGGTTCTGCTCGTATGGTTCGACAGGCTCACCACAAACGGAAGGTTAAGAAGCTTTATGGACAATGCTCCATGCGCTGGTCTCACGACGCAGCTTAGCGATTTTGCGACGAACCGTCATGAATCATGCGGACCACGTCACATTGATATCCACACCCAGCATGCGGCATGGCGGTTCATTTCGGGGATGTATTCAGCATCTCCGCTGTATCGAAAAAGATCCGATCTTTTCTGGTTTCCACATAGGTGAATGACAAGGCCCGTCTTACAGTCCGGGCATTTCCCTCTGATCCAACTCGGCACGGCATTTGCTTTTAAATTTGCAAAATTGCCAAACGTTGATTTATTACTGTCTAGTAGAGTTCCTAGTTGTTTAGGAGACCTTAGTATGCGATATGGTCAAGCTCATTCAATCAGCCATACGTAAGCGTGCAAGTGAAGCGCACGCGGAAGGAGGGTTTGATGATCACAGCCAAGAGCCGGTTCGGCCACCTGACGGTAGAAGCCATCACGTTCATGCTCGTGCTTGGAGCGCTCTCGATGATTTGGCCAGCCGTTATCGCTGTTTTCCTCGGTGTCCTTCTACTGATCCAATGGTTGAGTGTCGAGCCAGAGATGGCGGTGCTGGCGTGGAACGAGATAGGCAACCTGCCGATGATCTTCACTTCTCTTCGGCGCCGGTCTTCCGACGACACTCTCGGGATAAGCTCGAGCGGCGGGTTTATGGGTTGAGCATACCGTCGGAAGGGTGGGTTCCAGGAAGAGCAGGAATGCCAACGCGGAGTTTTGAATCGGATGAGGGGGGGAGGTAAGCCCGCAGTTCACTGCGGACGTGTGTGTCACATATATAGCCTGGATTTTGCGGCCGTCTCGAAGCGTAATATTCACTTGCGACAACCCCTCCCGGCTCTGCTCACCAGCGGGTGGCCAACTCACTGAATCTTCAGGCTGATACTATAAAATTTACAACAAGGTTGCTGAACCGAGCCCCTTCTTAGTTTGCTTCCATACCACCGACAGCACTGCACTGGCCACGCGACTACCGAAATGCTCTCGCAGTGAATCTTTTCAGATTCACTGAATCGAAAAAGATTCATCCCGTCAACGTACCTCTACGTAATCGGCATCACATTCATTCGGAATTCTGGCCATTCTTCTGATATTTACCATGGTCCACTTTTTGCTTGAGAATGCGCAGCGTTGATTCCTTGCGCAGTGAGATGCGAGCGATAGGTACAAAAGACCTTATAGTAGGGTAGGGATATATGGTTTTACTCGAATGTAGGATCGTAAGAATGCGTACTCGGTGTTAGGGTCTCGCGCTCGATAGGGATGAACATTGCGATAGCCTTTAATGAAAGCAACGTAGTGGTGGTTTGTTGATTGGTTGTTAAGTATGAACGGAAGCTCATTTGGAAAGCAGAGCCTAGCTCAAATGAGATGCAGCATCTAGTCATGACTCCTTTTGTGGCGCTGAATATTTCTATCCTTGCCATCACGGGATTTCTCCTGTCGAGTTGTGCCATCTACTATCGCGATCACGATACGGGGGCCGAACACATCTGGGGATTCGGACACCTTGCCGTCAAGGCAATACCTCCCAATGACGGCAAACAGGCACTTGTTCAACGAATGACACTGACCGGAATAGCGGTTGGGATGGACAATGGGTCCTTGGGCGTGAGCGCTGGGTGGGACAGGCGAGAACATATCCTTATTTATGACGAGAACGCAGCGATTACCATCCAGCGCCCTCCAAGCAATGATTTCTTCTATTTCAAGGTAGGAACGTACCCTCCTGATTTAGGAGGATCGGGAGATTCTCACAATTCAGGCGAGACCAAGGAGAAACGACAATGAAGCACCATCTGGCAAGCAGCATTCTACTGGCGATCGGAATATCCACATTAACAGCATGCGCTGGCTACGACCGCATCTTATTCGTCACGAAAACGAATGTTGGATTGGACATTGACAATAAACCACCAACTGCAGAAATCACGATTGCAAGAAGAGAGTTAGCCATCACCCCTACGTTTCAGGATGCGCAAGGCGAGGAAAAGACATTGCCGCTGCTTGCATCATTTGGCTTAGCTGGTAGTTTTCTGGACCCTCAGATTACTTCTCGATTTGCCGGTGGAGAAGCAGCGCTGGTTCTCGCTTACGGCCCTACATGGAAAGCAGATCATGATAAGCTAAAAACCTCAGGTAGAGCAAACGATCAAGCGAAAAACGAAGACGAGGCATTTCTTTGTTTGGGGGAACAGCCAGACACACGCCCGTTGTGGAAATGGCTTTGGCATAAGATTACTTTTAAGGGTGACAATCACAAATATGACCAAGATACTCGTGCATTTTACTTCGCGACAGATACCTCATTTGGCCTGAAAGCAGGGTGGGATGGTGCGACAGGACCATATCCAGATACTGTAAAACTTGGATACAATCGTAAAGAACTCGCGTTCCCACCAGTATTTGCAACACCGGCAGATGCAACATCGGGATGTCTCTCTACTCCATCGAGCCCGTCTAAAGGGCTATCGAACGAAGCTGATCATAAGGGGCAATGGAAGGTAACAGTCCCTTCCTTTGTTGCATCTCTAGATAATTCCAGCATTCTCAAAGAATGGTTTGAAAGTGGAGATACACACATTCAATTCTTCGCCACAGGAAAAGCCGCGAGTGAATTTGTTAAGCGACCCGACGTCAATGCTGCTATGAATCAGACCATGTATCGCCATAACAAGCTTTCGATTGACCCAATGCTTGCAACTGTCGCTGTCAATGGCAAGCAGACCTTCCAGGCTTCTGGCGGGAAAGGCATAGTCAAATTCACTGTAATGCGAGATAGTACTGGAGGCGCAACAATAGAGGCTTCCAGCGGTGTTTATACTGCAGGTCAAAATCAGGGAACTTCCGTAGTGGGAGCGGTCGATGAGGTAGGCAAAACGGCAATTGTCACGGTAACTGTCAAATAGGCAAGTTGTAGAAACGTCAGCTATTGAGAAGACGCAGCCATGGGGTCCGCTCTCAATGTCTCACTGATAGTTGTATGGCCACGCTCTATGGTTGGGTTCTCTGGATCGCTTTAGGAGTAATTTATGTGTATAAGTCAAGACTTCATCTGACAGACCGCGAGTCCTCACCAGGGTTAGGCTGCTAAGATTTTCTCCTTCGTCAACGGCACACTGTCCACGAACGTCTGCATCGGTGTCTTGCCATAACACCACCGCCCTTGATGGGGGCGCTGTTGGTTATATTCCGCGATCCATCTATCGAGATCGGCCTGCAACTCCTCCATCGTCCGATAGATCTTTTTCCGGAAGGCTACGCGATAGAACTCGCTCAACATGGTCTTATGGAAGCGCTCGCAAATCCCGTTGGTCTGCGGATGCCGCGTCTTGGTCTGGGTGTGGTCAATGTTCTCAACGACCAGGTAGAGTTCGTATTCGTGGCGGTCGGGGGGCGCCACAGTACTCGGTGCCTCGATCGGTGAGCACGCGATTCAGTGGAATTTCATGCTGGTCGAAGAGCGGCAGGACTCGGTCATTGAGAAGGTCGGCGGCCGTCACCGGTGTCTTCCGATCGTACAGCTTGGCAAAGCCCACCTTGCTGTAGGTGTAAAGGAAGGTCTGCTGATAGATCCGCCCGACCCCCTTCAACGTGCCTACATAGAAGGTATCTTGCGCGCCACAGTAGCCCGGACATTCGCTCTCAAATTCGCCGTGGGCTTCTTTATCCGCCGTCGCCTTCTCCAGGGCGACGACTTGGGCTTCCGTCAAGACCAGCCCTTCTTGTGCCACCTTGGCCTCTAACGCCTTGAGCCGCTTCCGCATGGTTTCTCAATCATGCCGGAGCCAGATGCATCGGACACCAGCAGGGGAGATCGTCAGCGCCTGTTTGCGCAGTTCATTGGCCACCCGCACTTGGCCCCACGCCGGTTGGGCCACCGCTATAGCCACAATGGCCCGTTCCACCTCCGCTGACACCCGGTTTTTGAGCAGCGGCTTCTGCCGGGAAATCTCTTGCAGCGCCGCCTCTCCACCAGTCTCGTACAGTTCCTTGAACCGATAGAAGCTGTCCCGGCTATAGCCCATCAGGCGACAGGCTTTCGAGACATTGTCGAGCTGCTTTGCCAACTCCAATACGCCAACCTTCATCTTGATGATCTTCTGTTCCGTCGTCATGCTCCTCACTCCTTTCGGGAAGGAGAGGACTTTACCGAACGGTCAGATCAAGTTCTAGCACTTACAATTTATGCCACACGGTGCTTGTATTAGGCTCTACGCCATAGTTGTGATTATCATTTCCACCGGACCTCTTGCCCTGCATGCTGTGTACGGCGAAGAATTATCGGACAAGCAGATCCTCTACAAAACGCAAGCAGTCCATTCGTATTTTCAGAGTAGGATGGTCGAGATCAAAGATCCGAAAAGGAAACATCCTGACCGCAAGAATTTAAGGGGCAGGGCAACCTCACGCGCTACCAGCAGATCACTGTTTTCAGAGAGTAAGGGGCCGGGAGTCTTTGTGTGGAATTCTGAGGCGAGGATCCGTAAGGCATTTCGTGGCTGGTAGGTGCCGCTCGTGTCCATAAAGTACATGTCATGAGTGTCACACATACAAATAGAATGGTTCGCCGGGATTGGGGAGGTGACGTCGCCGACGGTCGTATGAGGACAACCAGGCAACTGGTGTGGAGAAACTCAGGTGCGCAGCCTACACCATTCGGTCACAGGAGCGCATGAAGGCCGGCATCGATACAAATGTATGTGAACGCCTTGATGTTGTTGAGGGGCGCATAGATGAAGCTGTCTCGTCCGGTAGGCAGATCGAATTTCGTGTTTCCGTTGACATCAAGACATCAGCTCGATTATGTTGTGATGCATGCGTACGACCTTGAGCCTTGATAGCGATGTGGCGGCACTCTTGAAACGTGCCCAGAAGGTTCGCAAAGCCAGTCTCAAGACCGTGGTCAACGATGCGATGCGTCAGGGGCTCAAAGATCTCCTAGGGCCACCAGCGCGACCGAAGAAGCCATTTCGAACGAAAAGCGTTTCGTTGGGGCGTTGCCTTGTCGGCAGCTTGGATGATGTGGCGGAGGTGTTGGCGACGGCTGAAGACGAAGCCTTCCGATGATTCTGGTCGATGCGAATCTGTTGGTCTACGCTCATGTGACTTCTCTCTCTCAGCATCAGGCCGCACGCGTTTGGCTCGATTCTCGTCTCAATGGTCCCACTCTCCTAGGATTACCCTGGCCTTCGTTGCTCAGCTTTGTGCGTCTCGTGTCGAACCCGCGAATTTTTGAGCAGCCGCTGTCGATTTCCGACGCCTGGCATCAGATTGAAGAATGGTTGGCCTGTTCGGTCGTGTGGATTCCCCAGCCTACTGAATGCCATCAAGAGGTTCTGGGATCCTTGTTGACCGATTCGCTCACGCGTTCGAACCTCGTCCCAGACGCCCACCTCGCCGCATTGGCGATCGAGCATGGGCTGATTCTCTGTTCTACTGATCGTGACTTTGCAAGATTTCCCAATCTCCGCTGGGAGAACCCTCTTCACCAGAAATAATCAGCATGATGAAAGTCCGAGGGGTGTCCTTGCACTCAACGTCAGCCTAGATTCTCACCATCAGGCGATCTCGATGACCTGTTTAGCGGGGGGACCAGTGCCGGAATGTGCTATGCACATCTGCGCAGTGAATCAATTTGGATCTCCCTAGAATCCAATTAGATACACTGGCGAGATCGTTTCCCCCTACGTTACCGCACAATCCTCGATACAGTGAGCCACAATTGCGGATTTCTCACGGCCCATTCCTTGCTGGTAAAATATTGTCAAAGCGTCAGTCTCGTCTCATGTCATGCACCATTTTATGGTGGGCTTTGCATTGCCTCGTGCTACAACTCCGTATCGGGAGGATTTATGACATCCATGATGTTTCGCATCTGTCTGCTTGGCATGGTTGTGGTACTCGGGGTAGCGGGTGCGGCCTGGGCTCAGTCCGCTGAACGTTCGTACGCGTGGCAACAGGGACCGCTCGACGCGCCGCTGGGAGAACAGGCGACGCTCACGTTATCAGCCGATTATCGATTCTTGGGACCAGCGGACACCCAACGGTTGTTGAAAGCGATGGGAAATTTCCCGTCAGGTGCCGAGTTAGGGCTTGTGACAGGGGGATCGGGGGATAGTGAGTGGTTTGTTGTGATTCGATTCATCGATGCAGGGTATGTCGAGGATGGTGATGCCTCAAACTGGGACGCTGATGAAATGCTCACCTCCATTAAAGAAGGAACTGAAGAGGCCAATGCGAAACGGCGTGAGATGGGAATGCCAACCCTCAATATTCGTGGCTGGGAAGAGAAACCGCACTACGATAAAGCCACCAACAAAGTCGTGTGGGCCATTTCAGCCGAAGGTGGCCAAGGGACGACAGTCAATTACAATACCCTCGCCCTTGGCCGTCACGGCTACATGAGTATGAATCTCGTGGCGAATCTGGCTCAGTTGCCTACACTCAAACCCCATGCGGCGAACCTCTTATCGAATCTGAACTTTGTGCAAGGCAAGCGGTACGTAGATTTCGACAGTACGACAGACAAGGTCGCAGCTGTTGGGTTGGCAGCACTTATTGCGGGTGCCGCCTTTAAGTCTGGATTGTTCGCGAAGCTCCTGGTGCTCATCATTGCATTCAAAAAGGTCATCCTCCTTGCGGGAGTGGCGGTGGTGGGTTGGGTGTGGAAGATCGTGAAGGGGCGCTCTACTCCACCGCCATCAGCCTGATAGGGACGAGATGAAGACCCTGCTTGCCTTGCTGGCCGGAGCGAAGTTCGGCAAAGTACTGCTGACCTCCGGCACGATGCTTCTGTCGGTCATCACCTATAGTTTTGTCTATGGATGGTGGTATGCCGTGGGGTTTGTAGGCCTGATTTTTTGTCACGAGATGGGGCACTTTGTGGCCGCTCGACAACGTGGATTGGATGTCGGGGCTCCCACGTTCATTCCGTTCGTCGGTGCCTGGATTCAGTTGAAAGAGCAACCGATGGATGTGGAAACAGAAGCGTATGTGGCCATGGCCGGACCGGTCGTCGGAACCATCGCCGCCATGGGATGTTTCTATGCCGCCGGCTACTTACACAGTCCGCTTCTCCGGGCTCTGGCCTATGCGGGGTTCATGCTCAATCTCTTCAATCTGATCCCGCTCGCTCCGCTGGACGGCGGACGTATTACGTCGATTATTTCGCCGAAAACATGGTGGATTGGAGCTCCCTTGATCGTGGCTCTTTTCCTCTGGAATCAGAGCCCGATGTTGCTGTTGCTTGCGCTCTTGTCGATTCCTCACCTTCTCTCGACATTTCGGCGAAACGGTTCAGTGACACCGGAACGGTATTACGATGTCTCACCGTCCACGCGGTGGAGCTATGCCGCCTACTATCTGCTGCTCGCGGGTTTTCTGGGTGTGATGACGTACGAGACGCATCGGGCTGTGGGTTTGTAGTCGCGGCTCTGAAATTCTGTGCTGTTCCGTGGGATATGTCTGGCTGCGCCGGCCCCCGTTGAGCAGCCTGGATCACGTAGTGTTGTTCTTACGCGGTGACAGGAGAGTAGGGAGCTGGTCAGCGAATAATGTCGAATGGCTGCTATCTCCCGTTTGCATCAAGATTCCGGATGAGGACGGCGCGGCCGTGATGGTCGAGCCAGGATCGAATCTGATCACCCACATGGGCCGGTCGATCGATCCTGGTGTTCTCGTCGTGCGGAATACGGAATTCTCTTCCATGGCTATCTCGAATCAGGTAGGCGGCGCCTTCTACGGCCTGGACTTGGCCGATCACCGATATGGACGGCAGCTCCCGAGTCGATAGCCCCCAACGTTTTTGTTCGCCCAGCGTTCCGGACACAATTCCCAACCCGAGATATTCCTGTGACGACTGTTCTTGCGCGACGGTCTGTGCGCAGCCGGTTGCCAGGACCAGTAGAACAGGAAGCCATAAGGCATGTCGGTACGTTGTGAGCGCTGGCATCATCGGTATGTCTCCACAGATAAGAGGGATGGGAGTTGGCGCAAGTGAGGAGCAATCTGCCCCCTGTCGTTACTATTTCACAGAGAAGCGGAATGCTCAAGGAAGAGGGGGAAATGGAACGGCTGAATTAGACGAGCACCGGACGCAGCTACAGCCGCATGTGCGTCTCACCAGGATATGAATTTCGACAGCAAGTTTGGTGGGGAACTTACGCCGCTTTAGCCGGCCGCCAGCGGAGGCCGACGTTCAGGAGTTCTTGCAGCAGTTCTGTGTAGGCATAACCTGTCTCTTGAGCGGAATCGGCGAAATCTTCATCTTCCGCGATTTGAGGATTGGGATTGGCTTCCAGCACGTAGAGTTGTCCCTCGGCATCCATCCTCATGTCGATCCGCGCATAGCCGCTCAAGCCAAGCGCGCGATAGACCTGTTTCGCCAGATCTTGAATTTCTTGAGCCTTGCCCTCCGGTAGGTTGTCGGCTTCTCGGGAGGTGATGCCATACTTCTGCTGATACTTCCGACTCCATTTGACCCGTTCAGTCGCGATGCGTTTCGCGTCTTCCGGTAGCTTGTCCATGATGAGTTCCCACACAGGCAATACTTGGAGATGTCCGTTGCCGATGATGCCCACGTAGAACTCACGACCTTCGATATACCGCTCGACCAATGCTCCACTCCCTACACTGTTATGGATAAAGGCGACTCGCTCACTCAGCTTATCCTCGTCTTCCACGATTGAGGCTTGAGATATCCCCAACGAGGCTTCTTCGCTCACGGATTTGACGATCAGCGGAAAGGGCAACTGTTTTGGTCGTTTGGCGCCCCGTCCCTGTGGGACTTCCATGAAGTCGGGGTAGGGGATCCGATGGAAGGCCAATACCTTTTTAGTCAGGACCTTGTCCCGCGCCAGCATGAGGCCTCGGGGGTTACAACCGGTGTACGGCATGTGCAGCAGTTCCAGGTACGACACCACATGCTGATCATAGACCGCCACGCCATCAAACTCTTCCAGCAAGTTGAAGGCGATATCCGGCTTTCTCTGCTCGATCGCCGAATGAATCACCTTGAGATCGTTCTTGACGCCAAGTGGATAGACGTCATGACCCAGTTTCTTGAGGGTCGAGACGACGTCATATTCCGTTCGCCAGGCAACCGACTGGAGATCGTGCTCATTCACCTGCTCAGGTGGGACGAGATCCTCATGCATGAGAACGAGCACGCGCAGTCGTTTCACAAGGCCACCCGATGTCGTCCACTTCGCAGAAAGTTCATGGTGTGGACCGTCAGTAAAATCGTGAAATCCAGTTTGGCCTGTTCTTCCGCCATGGGGACTCGAAGGTTGAGTTCTCGACAGCGTTGAATCATGTCTTCCAGCACTTGGTCGATGGTGTATTGATACTCGCCGGTCCAACTCGCAACTTTTTTTCGCACCTCTCGGCGAAAGCGATTGAGGAAGGTGGCGGCGCTTATCTTGTTGGCATGATTCGGGAAGGTGGAAAAGAGTCGTTTGAGATCGGGGTCATACTGGAGATGCCGCTCGACTCCATAATGTCTCCGTTTGCGTTCGTAATGTTCTCTCAATGTCTTCTTGATGGTATGCAGCGCATCAACCTCTTCCTGCGTGGTCACACAGGGCGGCGTGTCGGCGAGCTCCTTCATGAGTCCGTCCATATACCGAAGCTTCTTCAGGACCGGCCAACCTCGATAGCGCTCTTCCCAGAGCGAGTCCGGCGTCAACCAGACGGCAAAGGTTTCAGCAAAATCCTCATCGGGATGGCTTTGTGCGTACCACAAATCCAGATGACGGACGAAACTGCGACTGTAGGGCCGTGGCGAGTAATAGAGCGGATACCGTTGCGAGGACTTTCCAAACATATCCTGCCTGGTCTTCCGGCGGCGGATCTTGTAGGCGTTCTCGATGGCATGTCCGGCTTCATGGCGGAGAATCCGCAAACACCACTCAGTGGTCCCACCCTCCACTTCCAACATCTGTGTCAGTTCAAGTTTCGCCAATCGGGGATGAGCGAGGTAAAAGGGAACGGCGATGCCGGGCACTCCGTCGGGTGTAAACCACTCATTCGACAGCCAAAAGTGCGGGCGGAATTGGAGTCCACGCTGTTCCAGTTCTTGGATCAGCTCTGCAATCGGTTGTTCGACGAAACTGCCCTTCAGTCCGATCCGCAAGTCACACATCGGCAGATCCAAGAGCGCCTCGTCGGCCCATGATGCCCACTGGGCTTCATCTTGGCCGATGACCGGAGTCTTGAGTATGTCGGATGTCATGCGGTCCATACGAAAGGCCTTCCATTATGGCCTGTCGGTAGACTGCACGAAAAACTATAGCCATCAGACGATAGGCGGCCGGTGATTGTCTGGTCGGTACCTGTGGAAATGAGAAAAGAGGAAGAAATTGTCCGAAGACGTACCAGTTTGAGCCGGAGTGACGGCTTGCAAGGATGTTCCTGTTAGGGGAACTGGGAGAGGCGAGCCATCAGAGCCGGTATGGAGTCCCAGATGCGGTCGATGACCGACTCCACGTATTCCCGCGCTTCGACGATATCCCGTTCCCAGTTCGGCAGGGCTTCGTGGAGGTCGAGAATCGGCGAGTCTTCGCCGAAAGCGATCTCATTAAACAGCGGGGCATTCAGCCCAAACTTGGCCCGAATAAATTCGCGATGGCCCAGGCCCATGGCGATAATGAGATCACTCTGTCGGATCAATTGTTTTGTCAATATTTGGGGAACATGGGCGGATGCATCGGCGCCTTTGAGGCGCAGCCGGTTGAGAATCACGGGATGAATCTTCTGGGTCTTCGCTTCGATGCCCGCTGATCTGACGTGATAGCCGGCTGCTTGGCCGAGTTGGGCGCGCAACGCATATTCAGCCGCCATGCTTCGGAAGACATTGCCGGTACAGACGAATAAAATGGATTTAGTCATAAGAGGATTCGCTTGTCATTCTTCATGCGAAACTGTCGACAGAGCCATAATGGGACCGTTACAATCCGGTCATGTCCGTCCCAACATATACACCGAAACTTGATGAGGCGACAGAGAAGATGCAAACACGCCTCTGCCGTCTGGTCGGGCAAGCCATTGCCGACTATCGTCTCATTGAAGAGGGCGACAAGGTGATGGTGTGCCTATCGGGCGGTAAAGATAGTTATGGTTTACTGGATATTCTACTCGTTTTACAACAGCGCGCACCGATCCGGTTCGATCTGATTGCGGTAAACTTGGACCAACGGCAACCAGGATTTCCGGCGGAGATGCTTCCGCAATATCTTTCCAGCCGAGGAATTCCGTTCCATATCGAAGCACGTGATACCTATTCGATCGTCAAGCGGCTTATCCCCGAAGGGGAGACGACCTGTTCGCTCTGCTCCCGCCTTCGGCGGGGCCACCTCTATCGTATCGCAACGGAACTCGGCGCCACGAAGATTGCGTTAGGCCATCACCGTGATGACATCGTTGAAACCTTATTCTTGAATCTCTTGTATTCCGGCAAGCTCAAGGCCATTCCTCCAAAGTTGCGTTCGAAGGATGGCCGTCATATCGTCATTCGCCCATTGGCACTGGTCAAAGAGGCGGACCTCGCGCGCTATGCGGAACTGCGAGGCTTTCCCATCATTCCCTGCGACCTCTGCGGATCACAGGAAGATTTAAAACGAAAAAAGGTGAAGGCTTTCCTCCAACAATGGGAACGGGAATCACCTGGTTGTTCCGACAGCATCGCGGCGGCGCTTTCTAACGTTGCGCCGTCACTCCTGATGGATTCGCGCCTCTTTGATTTTGCTTCCTTGACCTCAACGGTGACCGATCAATCTGAAGGTGATATCTGGCTGGATCATGAACCGGCTCCGCGCGAACCAATCGAGGCCGCTCCCCAGCCGCTCGAGTTTCTCCGTTAACTCCAAGTCGTTATCATTCTTGAACTGTGTTGCGCTAGTACTCTTCAGGGCGCTGTGCCTGAGTGATGCGAACAGCGTAGGGAAGACTATCGTGTGTGGTCCTGCATCAATCGGGGATGGGGAAGAATCAATGAAACGCGCGCTGGTGGGTTGAGAGAAGATTCGCGAGACGGTTGTGAAGTGCCCCGAGATCATCAAGCAGCTCAATGCCTGTATGTTCCAAGAGCTGCTCCATCGCACAGGCGCCCTGACCACCCACGGCGACAGGCCAGCGTTGAGAGAGCGTTCGTAAGCCATGGAGCAAGTGATGCGCTTCTTCCTCTGGTTTCGTTTCAGTTAAAGACAGGAGAATGAGGTCTGGGCGTACACGTTCGCATAATACCGCTAAATCTGCCAACGGAAGATTAGGGCCTAGGTAGTACACGTGACAGCCTCGCGCGGCAGCGAGGTAGGTTGCAGCTTGTGCGCCGATTTCATGATACTCACCTTCGGGACAAGCCACCAGCACGCGGGGGCCAAACTCATTAACCGGCAGTTGGTTCATCACTGAGAATAATTTTTGCTGGATGACCTTCGTCACGTAATGTTCTACCGCGATATTCACCCGTCCTTCATGCCACAGTTCTCCCACTCGCCGCTGTAAGGGGAGAAGAATACGCTGTACGGCTTCTTCGAACGGGATCACCGCGATCGCTGCGTTTAGTTGCTGTTCAAATCGACCTTTATCAAGCGGGTCAAGGCGAGAGATCAGTTCATCGAGCAGCGAGCGGTGAGGGACGAGCTCCTGCTGTTTTGGGATTGAACTTGCGCGCATTCGCTGAAGGAGCGAATCTCGCCCCTCCATCGCAAGGCCACCGATTGTCTGACCGCGATCCAACTCCTCTTTAAGAAAGCGGAAGAGAGAAACGTCCTCATCGGTGTATTCCCGATAGCGATTGGCGCTTCGTGAAGGTTTGACGAGGGTATACCTCCGTTCCCAAACCCTGATCACATCCTTCGAAAGTCCTGTGAGTTTCGCAACCCTATGAATTCTATGTTTATTCATATCACCTCATAAATTAGATCAATGTCCAATGTTTGTCAAATATTATAGGTTTAACTATTGACACATTGGACGAAATAGTCTATACATTAGACATAACATGAGTCATACATTGGACGCATGAAATCGGGAGGACGTCATGATCATCACAAATGAGAGTAGAAACAGTCTCACCGCTGTACTCCAGAGTTCCCGAGTCACGTCGCAACACACCTGCACGAGATGTGGCGGCCTCATGGTGAGCGAAGTTTCAATTGATGTATGGAGCGTCGCAAGCAAGCTCGACGGTGGTGCAAGGCGCTGTGTGCAGTGTGGTGATGTCATTGACAGGGTCATATTAATGAATCGACGGATCGGGCTCATTTCAAACTCGTTTCCATCAACGGAAACACCAGTTTCTAAGATGAAGCCTCAGATCGCAGCCTAAAACGCTATCACTTGGCCATTGAGACAACCAAGGAGGGTACAAATGCGGAGACCAGCGCTCATACAATTTGCAGTCGGGGTAGTCCTCACGGCCGGGCCCCTCACCTTTGCCACAGCCGCCGATGTGCCGACCAGCGACAAGGATATGGTCCTTATCCCGAAGGGTGAGTTCACCATGGGGAGCAGCGAGCATACGGACGAAGCCAAGCATCAGGTCGTACTCGATGCCTATCTCATCGACAAGTATGAAGCTTCCAATGCCCGGTACAAAGAGTTTATGAAGGCTACGAGTCATCCGGCCCCAGCCTATTGGGATGATCCACGCCTGAGTAAGCCGACCCAGCCGGTCGTCGGCGTCAGCTGGACCGACGCCAATGCCTTCTGCAAGTGGGACGGCAAGCGCCTGCCCACGGAGGCGGAGTGGGAGCACGCAGCCAAAGGACCAGACGGGGACAATCATTATCCCTGGGGACACAAACTGGATCCGAAGAAAGCCAACTATGGCCAGAACGTGGGCCGTACGATGCCGGTCGATGCGTATCCGGAAGGGGTGAGCGGGTTTGGGGTATACAACATGGCCGGTAACGTCTTCGAATGGGTCGATGACTGGTATGACCCCTCGTACTACAGGCAGAGCAATGCCCTGAATCCCAAGGGAGCTGACCGGGGTTATAACTTCGCCAACCAAGGACCCGTCAAGGTCTTGAGGGGAGGCTCATGGCTCGCACCGGAGACATCGCTTCATACAAGCCACCGATTTTGGAATCAGCCGGATAATAATTCCTACGGAGTCGGTCTCGGATTTCGCTGCGCCAAGTCCGTACACGTCGTATCTGAGGAGGCGATTCAAGAAGGCCGAGAGGCCTTCATGCAGGCACTCGTAAGCATGGGTGCTGAAAAGCATGGAGAGGCACTGGCCGCCATTGAAAAAGCATTGGCCGCAGACCCCGGAAATCAGGAGTATCAAGCGACACGGGAGCTCATACAGAGGAGCATGAAGAAGAAATAGGCATGGCATCGTTTGGTTCAAGGAAGCTCTAGTAGCTCTCAACCATTATTGAGACCGGACGGAGAGTCAACCATGAAGTACCCTACACTCCTCATTCCAGCGACCCTCTCCATCATATTTCTGGTATCGACATCTTCTTTAGCCGGTCCTATAGATTCAACTGATTACCCACATCAGGAGCATGTTAGAGCGGTCCACGAATCTGAACATGAGGTGGATCATGCGTGGGAGGTGTATCACCAGGCTGCCCTGGGAGGGACGGTGGCGTCGCCCAAACTGCAGGCCGAGATCGAAGAGCATTTGCACCAAGCGCGGGCACTCATCACCCAGGCCCACGAGGCGGCTGACCAGGGCGACGCCGGTCAGGTGGAGCGGCTCATCAAGCAAGTACGCATCCATACGAGTCACGCGATTGAGGGGAGCAAGGAGTCGAAGCAATGAAGACCGAGTCGTGGCGCTGTCGACCGCAACGATCACATATGAGTGTGGCGGTGGTCCTCGTTGCAGCCATTTCACCAGCGTTCTCTCTGGATGCACTCGCCGCCTCGAAAGACCTCGATCCCGTGTCGATGGTCACGATTCCGGCCGGAGAATTTCTGATGGGCAATCCGGAAGGAAAAGGGAGGGATGATGAGCGACCCCAGCGATCTGTCCACCTGGACGAGTTTGCCATTGATCAAGTCGAAGTGACGAATGAGCGCTATATGGCCTTTGTGAAAGCCACCGGCCATCGCACACCGCCGAATCCTTATGGCACCGGTCCCATCCAATCCATGAAGGGAATTGAGCAACTCCCAGTGGTCCAGACGACCTGGTACGACGCCAAAGCCTATTGTGCTTGGGTGAAGAAACGATTGCCGACGGAGGCGGAATGGGAGAAGGCTGCGCGCGGAACTGACGGCCGACTCTACCCCTGGGGGAATGACCTGCCGACTACGAAGCGGGCTAACTTTGATCGAGAGTGGGAGGACGAGCATACGTTACACGAAGTCGGATCGCTTCCTGATGGAGATTCACCGTACGGAGTGAAGGACATGGCCGGAAATGTCAGGGAGTGGGTCTCCGATTGGTATGACGCGGAGTACTATCGCCATGCGCCCGATCGGAATCCACAAGGTCCCGACAAAAAAGGGGTGGTTCGTTCGATTCGCGGAGGATCCTGGCATAGTCCGGCCTCCGATATCACCGCAACAGCACGCGGGCGTGGCGGATTCGCATTGCAGACTCACGGCACAGGATTCCGCTGTGCCCGTAGTCTCAAACCCACGCCCCGTGAATAGTCAGGAGACCGCGATGCTACGGGGAGGGGTTAGATTAACCGTGGCAGACTGTCAGAGGCCCGTTCCATATTCTGCTGAGGTGACGCTGAACTCCGCACGGCGTCACCCGCTGAGGCAGACAGGTCTCCTCGTGATCGAGGGGCCTGTCTCCTTGGCGAGTTGGAAGCTCTGTAAAGAGCAGGTTCCATTATCGACAGGTGAAAGGAGCGCATCATGGATATGAGCATTGTCTTTTTGTTTGCGATGGGATTTTTGACCTGTGCACTGATGGCTGGGCTCTTTCAGACCCTGAACGCGGCAGTGATTCGGCGGGAAAAAGACAAAAGATCCACACGGAAGTAAGAAATGACCGAGTGTCCTTTTATCTCTATCGGGGGTTCCCATGGAGATCAAGGGGAAACCAAACGAGGCATCCGTTCTCCCTGATCCGACAAGGTACGATATGTGTGTATTGTGGGGAGTTCATCGATCCGATGGTCCTGTCGAACCGGCTGAAGCTGGCGCCGCCGTCCCTCGAAGGCCCGAAACAACGGAAGTTTGAGCGACAGGTGAGCCACAACAAATCGGCAACGAACAAATAAGATAAGACGGCCACGGATCGGATTGGCGGCACAGAGAGTATTACGAAGGATAAACCTATGAAGATTGTCATAGCTGGAGGCACAGGATTCATTGGTCGAGCTCTTTGTACCGCGCTTGCCCAGGGAGGCCACAGGGTGACGGTTTTGACTAGGCAAGCAGGCCAGGTCCATTCTCGCCCTGAGCTACCAGTGCACGCAGTCGAATGGAACGCGCGAGACGCAGGCCCCTGGGAGCAGGTTCTTGAAGGAGTCGATGCGCTCATCAACCTAGCCGGTGCATCCATCGCCGACGCTCGCTGGACAAATGTGCGTAAGCAACTCATTACCGATAGCCGAATCCTGACCACCCGTTTACTAGTTCAAGCGCTGTCACGCTGGTCGTCGAAACCCACAACCTTCATCAGCGCGTCCGGCATCGGGTATTACGGCGCCACCGATGATCGCCGCCTGGATGAAGGAGCGGCGCGAGGTGATGGCTTCTTAGCCGACCTCTGCCTTGCATGGGAATCAGAGGCGTTACGGGCTGCAGAGTTTGGAGCGCGGGTCGTCATGCTACGCACTGGAATGGTGCTGGAGCAAGACGGAGGGGCCTTGCCCAAGATGCTGGTGCCCTTCCGATTCTTTGCCGGCGGTCCCGTGATGCCGGGGAATCAGTGGGTCTCCTGGATTCACCGCTGTGATCATGTTGGTCTGATCCAGTGGGCGCTCAACACACCGACGGTTTCTGGCCCGATCAATGCCGTGGCTCCAGAACCAGTGATGATGAAGACGTTCTGTGAAGTTCTTGGGCAGGTGCTTCACCGACCCTCTTGGCTTCCTGTTCCCAAGTTTGTGTTACATGTACTCCTTGGTGAGTTGGGCACGCTGATGACAACCGGTCAGCGGGTGATTCCGGCGAACGCCATGGCGGGCGGCTATATGTTCCAGTATCCAACCTTGGAACAGGCACTGAGGGATGTGCTCAAGAGATCGACAGCATAATCAGGAGGTACGCCCATGCGAATCAGAAGCTTCCGTATTGCAGCAGGGTTGTTGATGAGTCTTTTCCTTACCGGTTCGGCTCTGGCCGATCAATCTACAAGCCAGGCTCCATCTGGGCATGGAATCGATACCAACCTTCACCAGGGTATGATCGGCGTCGTCCTTCAAATCGGAGCTGAGCGGATCGGTGATCCAGCAATCCTCTACGTCGGCATGGTCCATCCGGAGAGCCCCGCACATCAAGTGGGACTGCACCATGGAGATGAGATTGTGAGTGTCGATGGTTCTGCCGTGACGGGAAAAAGCTATGAGCAGGTGGTCTACATGATCCGAGGTGACGTGGGAACCGTCGTGAAGTTGGGAGTCCGGGGAGAGTCCGGACTTCGCGAGTTATCCGTCACACGTGTGGCCGGCGACAAGCTGCCGAAAGGACCAGTCGGATCGCATGGAAACCCTGCACGATAATCATAGAAGGAAGAAGGACAGCACATGCGTGGAATCGTCTGGTTCAGAAGAGATCTTCGCCTCGCCGACCAATCGGCATTCATCGCGGCCTGTGAAGAATGTGACGAGGTCATTCCGCTGTTTGTGTTCGATGAGCCGTTGCTGCGCTCGCATGAGTTCGGGGCTGCCTGTGTGAACTTCATGCTGGGATGTTTGGAGGAACTCCAATCGTCCCTTGCGGAGCTTGGACTGGCATTGCAGTGGCGGCGTGGGGTCCAAGTGGACGAAGTGTTGCGCGCGGCTCTCGAATGGAAAGCCGATGTCGTGTATTGGAACCGAGATTATGAGCCGTGTGCGCTCATACGAGATCAGGCGATGCAGGATCGATTGGCTCGGGAAGGTATTGCTGCCAAGAGCTTCAAGGACCACGTGGTGTTTGAGGCAGAGGAAGTACGGGGCGCTACTGGAGAACCGATGCAGCGCTATAGCGCGTATCGTGCTCGCTGGTGGGCCAAGTGGCATGCGGTCAAACCGACAGTCCGTGCTGTCCCACATCCCGCAATAACGGCAAGAAAAGCCGTCCGGTTATCTCCATTGCCCCTTCCAACCGCCGAGGAGCTGGGCTACGAGCGCCTCGTTCCGTGGATCGCACCGGGAGAGCGTCGTGCCCGCGAACAATTGCAGTGGTTCGTCGAAGGCCCCATTCACCGGTATGCTGATGGTCGGAATCGTCCCGCAATCGACGGGAGCGCGAAGTTGTCCCCTCACTTGAGGTTCGGAACACTCTCCCCGAGGGAGACCGTACAGACAGCGCTAAAAAGCCTCTCCCTGAGAGGTCCGGTCTCCAGGACAGATGTATTCACCTGGGTCGATGAATTGATCTGGCGTGAATTCTTTCAGCAAGTCTTAGCGGCATTTCCGCATGTCGTTGACGGGCCGTTTCGTCGGACAGCCGTGCCTCCGCCGCGAACCCATAGTTCGGAGCGCGATGTCCTGTTCCAAGCGTGGTGCAGTGGACGGACGGGATATCCGATTGTCGATGCCGGTATGCGGCAACTCAATCAGACAGGATGGATGCACAACCGCGTCCGCATGATCGTGGCGTCCTTTCTCATTAAAGATCTTCGGATCGACTGGCGGAGCGGTGAGCAGTACTTCATGCGTCATCTGCTCGATGCGGATGCGGCGGCCAATAACGGGAATTGGCAGTGGTGTGCTTCAACCGGAACAGACAGCATGCCGGGCTATCGGATTTTTAATCCTGCGCTTCAGAGTAAGAAGTTTGATCCTGATGGGGCCTACATTCGTCGATATGTCCCTGAGCTTGCCTCTGTTTCGCCGAAAAGGATCCATGAACCACATCTCATGACCCCTGATGAGCAGGGACAGGCACATTGCAGAATCGGGATAGAGTATCCATTACCGGTGGTGGATCATCAACTTGCGCGTCAGGAATATCTCAACCTTGGACGGCAAGAGGCAATGAGATGACAACCTCCCTGCTTCGCCTTGGTGTCAGCCGTTGTCTCCTTGGAGATGAAGTCCGCTTTGACGGAGGACATAAGCAGGACCGTTTCTTAACCGATGTATTGGGCCGCTACGTTGAATGGGTGCCGGTTTGCCCTGAGGTTGAGGCGGGATTGGGTACCCCTCGGGAAGCCATGCGGTTGGTCGGGAATCCGCGGCATCCGAGACTCATGACGATCACGAGCAAGGAGGATCACACACCGGCCATGGAGGCCATGATTGACGAGCGCCTCAATTCGCTCGGCGAATTGAACCTCTCAGGGTTTGTCTTCAAGCGAGGCTCTCCCAGTTGCGGCGTCGAACGGGTACGTGTGTACACGGCACAGGGAATGCCGAGCCACAGCGGAGCCGGAATTTTTGCAAAGGCCTTTATGGCCGAATTTGCGTTGATTCCCGTCGAGGAAGAAGGCCGACTCTGCGACCCGTCACTTCGAGAGAATTTCATCGAGCGAGTGTTTTGTTATCGTCGGCTGCAAGACCTGCTACGGAATGGGTTCAACAGGCAGGCTCTCATTCGCTTTCACACGATCCATAAGTATTTGCTGTTGTCCCACAGTCCACAACAGTACAAGACGCTGGGACAGCTTGTCGCTCAGGCGGAACGGTATCGCCCGAAGGATCTCACGGTGAAGTACGCGGATCTTTTCATGAAAACGTTGGCCGTGAGAGCGACGGTTTCTAAACATGTGAACGTCTTGCAGCATATCGTGGGCCACTTCAAAAAGCTGATGAACCCAAGTGAAAAAGCCGAACTGGTGGGCGTGATCAGCGATTATCAGCAAGGGCTGACCCCGCTAATCGTTCCGCTGACGCTTATCAAGCACTATGTCCATGTATTCGACATCAGTTACATCCGTGACCAGGTGTATCTCAACCCACACCCCAAAGAACTGATGTTGCGGAATCACGTGTAGAAAAGGACGCATATGCCGCACGTTGTCATTGAAGAAACCGGGGACCTTCAGGCGCTGTACCAGAACTTCACGCCGATGCTTCAGCGGGCTGGAGCCGAGATACTCAAAATTCAGGAATTCTACATGTCCAGAAACGGCAAGGATGCCTTGCTCGAGTGTGTGGCGATTGAGCAGGGTACGTCGAGCAATTTCTTTGTCCAACTCAAGTTACACAATAAGGCCATCACCGTTCGGTTGCTGCCTGCGACCGATCCTGAAAAGACCCCTGGAGTCAAGAAGGTGATGGCCCTCGCGGCGAGGTTTATTCGAACCGTCTATCCGGAGAGTCGCTACGGAAAGACGAATCTTCAGGAGTATTTGGAGCAGACACCAGATCACACACAACGGTGACTGAACATGATGCAATAATGAACGAAAGGACGAAGTACATGCAGACCACTCGAGGCGTTATTTTAGTCGGACATGGCGGCATTCCAAAGGATTGCCCGCAAGATCTTGTGACGAAATTGAAACGATTGGAAGCGCAACGGCGTGCAGCCAAACAGCAGCCGTCCCAGGAAGAACTTGAGTTGGATCAGAAGATTCGTCGTTGGCCACGAACCAAAGCAACCGATCCCTACCAATCGGGCCTGGAAGCCGTGGGGGCTATGTTGCGCCCACATCTGAATGGTGTGTTGTTTGCCATGGCCTACAATGAATTCTGCGCACCGACATTGGAAGAAGCAGTAGAGGATTTGGTGAAACAAGGCGCGACCTCCATCACCGTATTGACGACGATGTTCACGCCGGGCGGCTCTCATTCGGAAATCGAGATACCCGAGATTCTGGACCACTTGCGACCGCTGTATCCCACTGTTGAACTGCGCTATGCGTGGCCGTTCGACTTGCAGTTGATCGCGCAGACCCTATCAGAGCAGCTAAGGAGATGGTCATGAAATAACCTTCTACGATAAGGCAGGGCGAGCGTGACTGCCTGGGAGACTTCATGTCCGCAACGGATCAAAAGGTGAAATAAGTCATCATGGCTGCAATCCCCAATGTGCTCATTATCGGTGCCGGTCTTGCCGGATTGGCCTGTGCGCGTCGCCTGACGACCGCTGGCCTCGCGTGCACGGTCCTTGAAGCGTCCGACGGCATCGGGGGGCGTGTCCGCACGGATCGTGTCGAAGGATTTCAACTCGATCGCGGATTTCAGGTCTTTCTTACCGGATATCCGGAAGCGCAGGAAATGCTGAGCTATCCTGCATTGGGGCTCAGGCCGTTTCATTCAGGAGCGCTCATTCGCCACGCCGGCCGCTTTCATGTGATGAGCGACCCCTTTCGCCGGCCGCAAGACGTTCCACAGATGTTGCTCAGCCCCATCGGCACGCTTGCCGACAAGTTCAGGATGCTGCGCCTGCGACGGGATACCTTGCGGCAGCATCTCTGCGCGGTGACGAAAGACCCTACACGGCCGACTCGCGAGGTGCTGCAGGCTTATGATTTTTCGGACGCGTTGGTGATGCATTTCTTTCGGCCGTTTCTCAGCGGCGTGTTCTTGGAGACAGAATTGAGCACGCCTTGCTGGATTTTTGAGTTAGTCTGGGCGGCGTTCTGTCGAGGAGTCACGGCCTTACCTCGAGACGGTATGGGCGCCATCGCACAACAACTCGCGGCGACGTTGCCTCCGGGGACGATTCGCGTGAACCACGCCGTCCGACAGATTCAAGGCGCGAGCGTGGTGCTGGAGTCCGGGGAGTCGCTCAGAGCCGATGTGTTGGTGGTGGCGACTGATGACGCGACCGCCGCTCGATTGCGTGGGGAGCATAGATCAAGCGCCCCAGCTCGTGGCTCGGTTACGCTCTATTTCGATGCGCCGGCTGCTCCGCAACGCGGACCCTGGTTGATGCTGAATGGGGAAAACGATGGGGTGGTCCGGACCGTCTGTGTCCTAAGTGAGGCGGCGCCATCGTACGCGCCGCCTGGGCGAGCCTTGATCTCAGTGACTACGACTGAACAGGACGGCACGCATAGTGATATTTCACAAGCGGTACAACGACATCTTCAATCCTGGTTTCGCTCGCAAGTCCGCGAGTGGCGTCATCTACGAACGGATCGCATTCAGCGTGCGCTTCCACCACTCGATGCACTTTCAACGGGGAACCGCACAACCTCACCGCGCATGGCTGCGGGGCTATACCTTTGTGGGGATTACCGGGAAAGTGGGACGCTCGATGGGGCACTGTTGTCGGGACGGAAAGCGGCTGAAGCCATACTGGCTGATTATGGCTTGTCATGACTTGAATGGTGGGTGTTTCCCTGGCCTATCTGATCAGTAGCCAGAGACTCTTCGGATTTTGATCCAAAGTCTTGTGTAACTCTTCAACGACCACAGGCGATTGTCATGAGTGCGGAAGTGGCCGTGCCGGAGGCCGACGTCGCCAACTGGCCTGTGGCTCCGGTAGTGTGTCCTGCTGCTCCTGAACCCATATGCTCCGCATACCAAGTGGTTTTCATCGGTTGGCTTTTGCGGTTTTGACAGTCATATTCTCGTAGAGTGATTTTTGAGAGCGCTGAGCTGCCACCTTCCGTCTGAGTCGTCTTATAGTCGAATAGGTCCGACATCATGACGGTCTCGTCTGCTTTCCGAATACTGCCGTGATCCGCATAGTAGCCGTAGGTTTCGGTCTCTCCGATCTTCGTCCACTCCGCTGCGATACTGGATGAGGAAGCGGACGGCGTCTCACTTCCCGTACAGGAGGCCATCATCCCGCAAGACAGTGCTATCAGCATCAATAGTCGTTGCATATTACCCTCTGTTATTTGAATGGAGCGTCGACGGAACCGTGCGACAGGCAACCTTCATTTCTGCATCATCGTCGCTGCCGGGAACTACCCGTGACCACTCACGCGTGGCCGGCGCCGCGTAGAGGACCGGGCCTTGTGCCAACGCTTGCGGGTAGTACCGAACATGGAGCGGTCGGCTTTTTCTCTGGTCGCAATGGTATTGGCGTTTGATCTTCAATGACCGGTAGGGACCGCGTGGAATAGCCCGCTGCACACGAAAGTCCCGAAGTGTCCAGAGGGTGACCGTCGGGCCCCACACTCCAATACTGGTCATATTCACGTAACGGTCGTATTTATGAGTTCCCCCAACTCGCACCCACTCGTCCGATGCTAGGCTGGCAACTGGTGTCTGACAGAGCAAGAGACCGATGCTAAGACCAATTAGGAGAGGTCGCCGATTCATCCGCATGCGTCATTCCTTGTGGATTGAGAACGTCAGCTTGCCGCCAAGGCTTTTTCGAGATCAGACAGAATGTCGGGCGACAAGGGATTCATTCCTGGGTCATATTTCCCGATGACATTGCCGGAGCGATCGACCAGGTATTTCTGAAAGTTCCACGTGACACGGCCAGGGAACGCGCTCTGCTCGGTCAAGTACCGGTAGAGTGGATGCTTGTCTTTTCCGACCACGCTGATTTTTGAGAATAGAGGGAAACTGACACTGTATCGTGTGTAGCAGAATCCTTTGATTTCTTGATTAGTCCCCGGCTCTTGCTGCCCAAAATCATTCGCGGGAAATGCGAGGACCTCGAACCCCCGCTCTTGATATCGCTCGTACATCTCTTGGAGGCCGGCGTACTGCGGCGTATTGCCGCACATGCTCGCGGTATTCACGATGAGCAGCACCTTGCCTTTGAATGTCTTGAGATCGACAGGTTGGCCATCGATGTCCGAGAGGCGAAGTCCATACAGAGGTGCCATCGTCGTACCGGTACGTGAGGGCGCATGGGGTTGTTTCTCTAGTGCATACGTTTGCGAGGTCGAGAACGCAATGAATCCAAGGCTGAGCAGGACGAGGCCGGAGAGGGCAAAGAGAGCTTTTGAGTAGATCGGCATGGTGATAGCCTCCTTATCGATGGTTAGCAACCAGCATATTCCCCAGGATAACATTGACAAACTATGGACATCATGATAGTAATGTATCTAGGTGCTCCCCAATAGAAGAAAGTAGTTTGGGTTATCTGATGAGGTTATAGACCGGGCCTCAAATGCTCATGCTTACCCAATCATGTAATGGATTTCGATCTACTCCAACACCGCTATTACATGTGTGCGACCGTCAGATAAATGAGACAACCAAAGCCATAGGAGAGGCAGCCTTTCGAGCTGAAATAAATTCAGCCTGTACCCGCGATCATGAAGAAGTCTTCATGAGAATCTAAGGAAGCCTTCATCTTGTGAGGGGTATGCTTTGCAAGTAGAGGTGAAAGGAGGTGAAAATCAATGATGACGATCTTCATCGCGGTTGTTATCCTGAGCATTATCACCGCCGTTGTATATAGGCAGACCGTTAGTCTTGTTCCGATCAAACTGAAACGGATAACAACCTTCAGAAAACTGTTCAGCGTGCTCGTGGTTCTTCCAGTGATGTTGCCCGGCCTGGCTGATGCGCATGGCAATGTGACTCTAGAGGAAGATGTTTGTGTCCAACGAATCGGCGGGAATCTTGTCCATTTCAACGCTTATCAACCGCAGCATGCCGCAAAGGCTCAGTACTGCACCGACATTCCAGCCGAAGGCGACACGTTTCTCGTGGTGGATCTCGTGGATCCGATCCTGCGTCATCTGCCGATAGGAGTGCGGGTGATCAAGGGAATGAGTGAGACATCAGAGCAGGAGACTGTTGCCTACTGGCCGCCCACGACCCATCCGGACGGAGTCCTTCGAGGAGAAGCCAAGTTGGCCAAGGGGCTCTATCGGGTAGTCATCACACCAGAGGGGTTCAGCCCCTCGTCGTATCTGTTGCGGGTCCAGCAGATTGATTACGCAAATGCGGCAAGAACGGCGATTGGACCCCTGACTGTCCTTCTGCTGCTCATCGTGATCGGCTATGAGGTCTCAAAATCCACGCGGGTCAGAAGTTGGTGGGTCTCCAGTCGTGCTTAAAATAGTCTGCGGAGAAGTGTGTCTAACCGGGAGGTCCCATTATGGCAGCATCAAGAGAGCGAGGGCATGACGTCTCGCAGTGGTACGATTCGAAGCCGGTGAAGATCGGCCGGCTTGCGACGTTGGCGATCGGGGT
>JAFEBI010000013.1 GCA_018242725.1 Nitrospira sp.
TCAGTAGATAGAGGCTTAGCTATAGCTGACGTCAAGGATCTCCACACCTGTGAAGTGGTCGGCCATGCAATGAATGCCCGGATGACGACGGCCTTGGTGCGTCAGGCCCTGCTTATGGCAGTGGGGGCGAAGCGCCCACGACCCGGCCTGATCCACCACTCGAATCGCGGCTCTCAATATTGTACCCAGGACTATTAACCGTAGTTGCAGCAGTTCGGCCTGATCTCGTCCATGAGTCGGCGAGGCAACTGCTACGACTATGCGCCGATGGAAAGTTTTTGGGGCACGCTGAAGAACGACCGGGTGTATCACCGGGGGTATGCCACGCGGGAGCAAGTCCGGCAAGAGATCTCGGAGTATATCGAGCTCTTCTATAACCGCCAACGGCGCCATTCGCGGCTGGGGAATTGCTTGCCCGCCACGGTTGCCCAGCAGTGGGCCCGTCAACCGCCAGCGGCATGAGGCTGTAAGTCATGGCGTCCACTATTGACGACCGGGATCAGTATTCATGCATTGCAGTTTCATAATTGACACTTCGATTAATAATGATACATGTATGTGTCATGCGGTGTTAGTGGTTGAGGAGTCCAATGGAGGTTGATAAGATCAACTTCCGTGGCAGAGATAGAACTCCACCAGGGCACGATCAATATTCGAGGCGTCCCCAAGAAACTTGTGTATAAGATGAACAGCCGCCCTAGCGGAGCGGCGCACCGGGAAAAGACTCCTGCCGGCGCTCGCAGAAGAACGGATTCAGGAACTTGAAAAGAAGGGACTGCTACCGAAGAGTAAGTAAAAGAGAAAACCTTACGCACGCATGAGGGACGCACCCCTATGGACAATGATTTTGTCGGTGCTCTCTTTATGTCTTGGGCAGGGCTTTCCCGTATTGCCTTCCGGCATTTATCGCCCTCGGGCGAGAGTATCCCAACTGCGTCCAGATTTTGAACGTCAATCTCTCGCTGGGATAGACAATGATAGGCCTGGCTAGGTGCATGATTCTGGTCGTTCACCAGACAACAGAGAGAAGGGAATCTTAGCTGAGTGTAATTTACAGCTGCCTAACTGGAAATAAGTGAAAACATATGTTACGGATTATCAGCACCTTAGAACCCGCCTTGCCATATGCGGCCCAGACGTATTAGTGGGAATAGTGCCACTCAGGTTGCTGACAGGGGACTAGGTGATTTAACTAAAGGAGGTCGTACGATGTCTCGATTTGTCTTGGCACAGAAACTGACGCTCGGGCCGCTTGCCTGTTTCCTTCTCCTTTCAGCGACTGGATGCTCAAGTACCGGAGGTATTACCATCAAGTCAAACGACATGACTGTACCCAGCCTCAGACTGAATATCGGCCAATCAGGGCAACAGGATGTTGCAGTGAACGGCGGCGGATTTGGTCAGAGAGTAAAACTCGAGAGAAAGACTGGAAACCTAAACCTACTCGCCACGGCTACGGACTCCGAGAGCGGTATTCAAACACTGGAGATCTGGATGGCCAAGACGATTACGTCTTGTCTCCAAGGAGTATGTTCAACGGAGGGTCCCTTACTAGGGAGACCGGTGCTCGAGAGCGTTTCGCCACCCAAGAGTCCTGGAGAAACGACCAGCGAGACTCGTCTCCTCACTGGGGCGATGGATCTGTCTAAAGAAATCCAGCAAGGGACAATCCCAACAGGAGATAGCCTCACGGTAGAATTTAAAATTCACGCGAAGGCGGTGAACCATCAGGGTAGACAGACCCAAACCCCAGAAATTACGCTCTTATGGACGGAACCATAGGCTGGAAGATTTATCGCCGTACTAGGGCGTGTCATCAATTAAGCCACGTGGTCGAAGCGGCGAGATAGCTGGTGGCGCATTTGTCGTAGCAGGTTGCACTGGCGTGGAACTGTTTGCGTCTTGCAAAGATGTGTTTGATCAGATGCCCGCCTGGTATAGGTCTTCATCCATAGACTCGGGGGATCATGCTATTGGATTTTGGCGGGAGCACGATAGTCTTGCCTGCTGTTTGTAGAGGTTCGATGACCCGCGCAGCGGCATCAAACGCGTTATCGGCCATGAGTGTGTCTACGGTCATGCCGAGCAGCGAGACATCGTCGCCCTCCAGATCCTGCGCATGCCCCGGGGGAAGATGAACCCCGGTCGGATTCCCCCGTATCGCCTCACCATCCGTTGGTCCCTCCCCTCGGCCCGTGGACGGAGTGAATCACCATACGATGGCCCTGTGAACCCAGGAAATGGATTGACGACACGGCCTAGAAGAGCCCTCGTAGAATTTCCTCGTAATAGACTTCCAACATGGCGGCGCGAGCTTGCTCCACGATGACCAATTGACGTTGGTCGAAGGTATTCGCGCAGTACAGATACTGAAATCCTGGAAGCTGCCCACGCTCGACATGCACCTGCCGACCATCCAGCTGCTGGCGTGTAGTCTCTGCAAGCACCTCTCGATCAACTAATTGCTCCCATGCGGCTTGAGCCGAAGGCCAATGATTCTCATAGAGCGGCCTCTCGGGATCAGTACGGAGCGCAATCGTTTCGGAGGAAAATGGGTGCCCCTCATCCGGCTCTGGTGATTCATCCCAGGCAATCCCCTTCTGATTTCCGCGCTGCAACCAATAGTATGGTCCATCGTCGACACGTTCTTCGACTGAGTAGTACCGAATGGGGATCAAAGGTTCAAGGGGCTGCAATCCCCTCGCCGCCAGAGCTCGCTGAAAAGGGACTCGTCTGGCCAGTTGCCTGGTTTTCTCAAACAGAATCATTCGGCCACCGGAGCACAAAACCTCAATGAGGTTATCCAACCTACGGCCAAGCCCGGTTCGCTGTTCAAATGATAGCTGCGGCGCTGACTCAGGCCCACGTTCAAAGGTCCGCCAACTTCGACTTGGAAGACCAGGATCGTGCTCAGCCTGAAGCAACGCATGGGTAGCAACCACAAGATCGTAGCAACCGGAAAGTCGCTGTGCGTCTCCATCCATACAGTCGAAGCGAAGATTGCGCAGGCCCAGTCTGTCCGCCTGTTCCCGTGCGACAGCAATGGACGCAGATGATCGATCGACTCCGACAAAACTTTTCTTCGGAAACATGTGTGCGCAAAAGGAAGTTAGAATGCCCAACCCACAACCAAAATCGAGGATGCTGGTCGCCTCACCACAATGTGCAGCAACCCGTGGAGCGATCGCCTCGTAATAATCGTATCGCTGGCTGTACAGTACCGGAAATATTTTCGGATGGGCAGCGAGATCATAGAAGGCTATCTCATCGTGACGATCGCCTTCGCGTTTTCGTTCAACGTGCCACGCGAGCTGTTTCAGGTCGTCAGGCGAAAATTGTTGTCGTTGCCAGGCAAAGTAGTCCGGGTCTGACGCGAACCGCCGAAGTCCCCACCACGCCAGATGATGGCGGAGTAATTGTCGCAGTGAATCATTGATCATTCGTTCTGCGCCTGTTCAAAGCGGTTCCCAGCAAGGTCACAAGGAGTGGGGGTCACGAGGCGTACGCGGTAAGAGTCCGTTGAGTGGTTCAAACGACTGAGAACGAAGCTGAGGAACGTTTTCAGAAGGCGCTTATGGTCTCTTCAGCATGATCGCATCAAAGTATGTCTCCGGCACCGGATGAGGCAACCGCAGCTGGCCGGAACCGAATGCCACATACTTCTCACACGTCAGCTGCTCCAGACCAATCGGACCCTTCGCATGCAGCTTCCCGACACTCAACCCCATGTCACGCTCCATCCCGAAACTCTCCCCGGCATGGAGCCTGGTTGACGCATTCACCAGTACGGCACCGGCATCGACTTCTCTGGTGAATCGCATCGCAGACTCATAGCGGTTGGTAGCAATCACCGCCGTCAGGCAGGGGCGATGGGCGGCAATGTGAGCCAAGGCCTCATCCAAACCTTCCACCATCTTAATGGCTAACGTCGGTCCTGCAAACTGGGTCTGCCAATCCGCCTCCGTTGCGGGGACGATCGCCGTATGGCCTGTCATGGCCATCTGCCCCATAAGGGCAACGGTCTTCGGACAAGCATGCACTTCCACTTTAAATTCATCAAGCAACCGATTGATCAACGGCGGCAGAAACTGCCGTCCAATGACTTGTTGAACCAACAGGGTATCCAAGGAATTAGAGGCTCCCGGCTGTTGGACCTTCGAGTTGATCACCAGATTCTGTGCCATTGGAATATCGGTGTCGTCGTCGACATACAGGTGCGTCACCCCCCCGTCATCGCACAACACCGACACCTTTGCCTGCTCCGCGACAGCCTTTCGTAACCCGGCTCCGCCACGCACGATGAGCGCGTCCACCCTTTTTGCCGATCGCATCAGCTCGAGCGCCACGTCCTTGTCAGGCCGATCGATTAAGACCCAGGCCCCAGCCGGCACTCCACTCTTCACGGCCGCCTCACGCAGTCCCGTGTCAATCGCCTGATGCGTATGCCGCCATTCTGGAGACCCACGAAGAATACAGAAGTTCCCCGACTTCAGCCCCAACGCAATCGACTCCACGGTGACGAGCGGGTTGCGCTCTGAAAGCACACCAAGCACGCCAATCGGCACGTTGACCCGCGAGACGAACAAGCCATCCGGACGCTCCTGCCGTGACACCACCAGTCCTACCGGATCCGGCAGCTCGGCAATCTGATGAAGTTGCTCGACCATCTCGTGGATCTGCGCAGCCGTCACCCGCACATGAGCCACGGCAGCCTTCATCCGCTCCTTTGCGATCCCCTCCCCAAAAGACTTCCCCACAGCCTCGACATCCTTCGCGTTCGCCGCTAGAATTGCGCCGTGGTCAGAGGCCACACGCTCAGCCATGGCGTGAAGGGCAGTCGTCTTGATCGAGCCAGGGAGGAGCCCCAGGGCGCTTGCGATACTCCGTGAGTCTTTCAACAGCTTCTCGATGTATAATTTGGCAGGAACGTCAATCGCCATAGGCCTCATGGTCCATAAATAGGTTCAATTGCATTGTTGCCGTCACGATCACTTCGTGAGCACCGGCCTGATGATGGAGACTGCGGACTATACCACGCGATTTTTCGATCAGTAAACCATCGTCGAGATCCAAGGCGTACCGAATGCGGCACTGATTCAATAAGGATGACGAATAGCAAACCGGCTCGAACACCTCAAGGTGAGCCGGACGAAGGAGGAACAATGCGGTCTGGAGTGCAAATGAACGGACGCGGATGCCACCTGGCGCTCTGCCTAATCCTCACAATAACCTTGGGAGCCTGTGCACAGTTGAAATCCTCACCGACGCTGACGGCACCGACGCAGGCTTCCCCTGAACAAGTCGCCGAACGAGAGCGAGAGAGCCAACCGCCCAAAGCCGTGCAAGCGCGTTCGGCCGAGAGCTCTCGCCAAGCGTGCCTGGTCACCTTCGACGACGAAGCCGCCCTGGGACAGATCTACGGGCATGCCAGATCAACCTTGGCCCTCAAAACCAGCCGTGGATCGAATGGGCAACTGCAAATGTGCGACAGCACCAAGCACACCAACTGCTGGACCTACCGTCAGCACTGTTCACGCAGCGACATCAATCTTGAGACCATCGGCTCGGCTCATTACCATTTGAGTATGGAGACCGGCATCGAGTGCTACACCCTCCCGGATCCTGGAGACGGTCTGGGCCGAGGATTCGGCAGACTCGTGGAATGGAAATGCACCGATGTGGATTGGGTCAGAACCCCGCGCGTCCTGACCTCCCATGACCAAAGCCAATGGGTCAAGGTATGGCTCAGCACAACCGACACCCACGCGCCCATGTACTTTGACCTAGAATCCATTCAGGTGCTTTCCGATACCTCGATCCAGTTCTGGTTCCGGAAGCGTGATGGCACCTGGTGGTTCTGGCCCGAGCTGCAAGCCAATACCACGTGGACACTCCGCGAGCATGTACGCGATGTCTCCGAAGTACGAATCCGAGGAGCCAGAGCAGGCCGAACCAGCTCCTACGTCATCGGCTCGGTCACGGTTCGGGACTGAGCATACCGTCCCTCAACCCCGTTCATGGTGATCGTGTCGAACCATGAACGGATGCCCTTCGATACAATTCCCGCCAATTCTCAGCAGTGAGAACACGTGGCAATGAGTCTTCTCTACAGATGATGCTCTTTCTGCCGAGCCAATGCTGTTGCCAACCAGGCCCAAACCAGCATCAACGGCACCATGGCCCATGCAATCTGAGCCGTCGTGGCACCAAGGGCTTTCACACCGGTGACCAGCCATCCGGTTGAGGCATCGCCGCCTCGGGAAATGGCAGTGTCGATGAAGTTCTTGGCCTTGTACTTCTCTTCTCGACTGACGGCAGTAAATAGCACTTCACGCGCCGGCTTCGAGAGCGCATACTCCCCCACTCGCCGTAACACGGAAAAGACAACATAGAGCGCAAGGGTCGGCCATAAGGCGATGCCCAAAAACCCAATCGCACTGATCACGGGCAAAAACAGTAATGGAGCGACCAGACCGAATCGCCGAATGACTCGCTGCGTCAGCAACACCTGGGTCAACCACGTCAACAGACCAGTCGTAAAGTCAAGACTGGAAAAGAGGCGTGTGCGGGCTTCCGGTTGATCGAGATACTCCGACACCAAACGGGTCTGCTCAAGATAGAGAAATGTGGCGGTCATGGTCAGACAAGCCAGGTACCCGCAGATCCTCATCAAATAGGGTGAGGAGAGGGTCAGACGAATGCCGGCCAGGAAACTTCCGTGAAGCGGGTCGCCCGGTCGTGGTTGGTGATGTTCGGACCGTTCACGTCCCCATCGTTCGAGTCGATAGATACATCCCAGACAGAGAAACAGAAATCCCGCCGAGGCCAGCATGAGTACAGGCACCGGAAAGACAAACGTCAGTCCCGTTGTGATCAACGGGCCGACCAAAGCCCCGCTGCTCCCCCCTGCCGCAATCACTCCGAACAGTCTTGTCCCTTGCTCGGTTGTGAAGAGATCGGCCATGAAGCTCCAGAACACCGATACGATCAACAGATTGATCACCGAAAGCCACACAAAAAAGCTGCGAGCCACCCACTCCGGATACACATGACTCGTCATCAACAGGTAGTAGGCCAGCAGATTAGCAATAATGAACCCGTACACCGTCAGCAACAATCGATAGCGTGAGCATCGCGCGGAGAGCCATCCGAATAGCGGCGTGGCCGCGAGCATGGTGAGAAACGTCGCCGTCATCATCCAGGGGAGATGCGTGAGTCCCCCTTCAATGGCCATCTCGTCACGGACGGGACGGAGGATGGAATACCCACACAGAAGGCAGAAGAAATAGGCGAACGCCCAGGCCAAGGGCACCAACTCTTCCTGTCTTGCCCCGAAAAAGTCGGCCCATCGCTGAAGTCGAAAGTGACGTGGATCATCCATGCGCTCGCAGTGTATCAGGTGTATCGTCGCCTGCAAGTAGAAGATCTGCTACAATGCCCTGCGGAAGGCAAGGAGCCTGTCCGACATGACTTTCGTAACGAAGCGAAGGAAATGCGGCGAGCTGCAAGGCCGCAGGCCATGAAAAACCGGAAGTGTATTCGCTGGAATACAGTGAGGGTTTTTCGAGGTCGAGAACGACGCAGATGGCTGCAGATCATTTGCTGCCGTCGAAAGGTCAATATCGGACAGATTCCTAGGGAGGCCGTAGGGATGATCGATCTTCGTAGCGACACCGTCACCAAACCGACCGAAGAAATGCGCCAGGCGATGGCCCGCGCCGACGTGGGCGATGACGTCTATGGCGAAGACCCGACCGTCAATCGGCTGCAAGACCTGGCCGGAACGATGCTGGGCAAGCGGTTCTGCCTCTTCGTTCCCTCCGGCACCATGGCCAATCAACTGGCGATTCGTATTCAGACCCAACCGGGACAAGAAGTCATCGTCGAAAGCCAAAGCCATATCGTCCGATACGAGCAGGGCGCAGCCGGTGCCCTGGCCGGGGTGCAGCTTCACTGGGTGCCAGGAGAGCGGGGCGTCATCACGGCTGAACAGGTGGAAGCCGCCATCCGACCGACCGATCCACACAGCATCACAACCGCGCTGATCTGTTTGGAGAATACACACAATGCCGGCGGCGGTACTATTTACCCCCTTTCAACGATCGAAAAAATTCGCGCGGTCGCGGTGAGACACGGAATTCCGATGCATCTGGACGGCGCCAGGCTTTTCAATGCCGTGGCCGCCACGACGCTCCCTCCGACCGCGTATGCCCAGCATTTTGAAACCGTCTCCCTTTGCCTCTCGAAGGGACTCGGCGCGCCCGTCGGATCGCTGCTCCTCTCCAACGATCCCAAGCTCATCGAGCGAGCACGTCGCTTTCGTCGCATGTACGGAGGCGCCATGCGTCAAGCCGGTGTATTGGCCGCCGCCGGCATCTACGCGTTGGAACGCCATGTGGCTCGGCTCAAGACCGATCACGAACATGCCAAGAAACTGGCCCGGCTGCTCCAGCAAATTCCGGCCATCCAGATCGCTCCGCAGCATGTGGAAACGAATATCGTGATCTTCGACATCCTCGATGAGAGACGCTCGCCGAGCGAACTGGTTGCCGCACTCAAAGAGCAGGGTGTGCTCATCAACTCGGTCGGCGGAAAGAGCTATCGCGCCGTCACACACCTGGACATTGCGGAATCTCAGATTGAAGAAGCCGTCGAAGCCTTTACGCGGGTGCTCCCTCGATGATCGTTCGACATTGACAGGCTATCCTTTGATCCATAGAATGCCGACGTGATGTCGTGGGAGGCGAACCTCGCACCACGAACAGGCAAAACAGGCATCATCCATAACCACTCTGCAACAGTTACGTCTATGGAATCCGACACGGTTACCACCACTCCTACTCGTGAAGAACTGAACGCCGAACTGCTCGAAGTGCCGGAACCGCCGGAGCAACCGGAGAGTCCTCCCCCTCCAGGATTTGAAGACGGCATTGAAGTGGCCGTCCGGCATGTGAAGGGCCGCAGAGGAGGAGACTTAGTCGGCATCCTTTTGGTCGGATCTGGAGCACGACGCACACTCACACCTCATAGCGATATCGATCTGCTCGCTCTCGTCAAGGGTGAAACAGAGGGTCATGAAATTCTCCGAGTCGGCGAGCGACTTGTCGATATCCGCTATCATGGCTACCATTCGGTTGAAGAGGACCTCGCCTACTCCCTCCGACTCCCCTCCCTCTTGCGAAAAAGTCGGATCCTCTATGATCACGACGGTGTCTGCGCCAAACTCCTCGACAAAGTCCATCAGCGCTTCCGCCAGGGCCCACCGTCGGTATCCATCAATGAGCAAATTCGTCTCAAAGCGGAATGCTACCATCTCTTAGGGAAAGCGCAGGACCTCGTCGCCAAACCTGGCACCGCCTACTATCTATTGACACTGTTTTACGAAGATTGCGTCTCCGCCTTCTTTCGGCTGAGGGGGTTTTGGCTGGTCGCGCCGGTGGATGTCCATCGATTCATGTTTTCCCGCGAGCCCACCCTCGCCGACATGGCCGGACAGTTCCTGACCTCCACGACTCTCGCCGACCGGCTTAACTTTGGCCGGCAATTTGCCGATCTTCTCTTTAAGGATGTCCCGAATCCGGCTCGTATCGACTGACCGACGGAGGGTTACAGGACCAGTGCCTCTGCATGACGACATGACTTGCTGGCGATGGAAGTAGCCTGCCTCTGGCCGTGCACTCCATCGGCTGACACAGTTCTCCATCACCGACCTTCATACCAAGGAGCCCTTTTATGGAATTGGGATTTATCGGATTAGGCAAGATGGGCATGAACATGGTCACGCGGCTTCGACGCGACCAACATCGCGTAGTAGTGTATGATCGCTCGAACGACCTGATCAAGCAGGCCGGAGGCCAGGGCTGCATCGGATCCTCATCCCTTGCCGATCTCGTCGGTAAGCTGAGTGCGCCCAAAGCCGTCTGGGTCATGGTTCCCTCCGGAGCCCCGACCGAGGAAACCATCAAAGCCGTTGCCGCGTTGTTACAGCCGGGCGACACCATCGTGGACGGCGGAAACACGCGATTCCACGACGACGTGCGGCGCGCCGCGGAGCTGAAGACCAAAGGGATTCACTACGTGGATGCCGGAACCAGCGGAGGAATTTGGGGACTTACGGTCGGGTACTGCCTCATGGTGGGCGGCGAAGAAGCCGTTGTCCAACGACTCGCCCCGGTGTTCAAAACCTTGGCCCCCGAGAATGGATGGGCGCATGTCGGCGCAGTCGGCGCCGGACATTACGTGAAGATGGTTCACAATGGGATCGAATACAGTATGATGCAGGGCTACGCCGAAGGATTCGAGTTGATGTCGAAGAGTGAGTACAAGCTGAACTTAGCCCGCATCGCGGATCTGTGGATGCATGGCAGCGTCGTCCGATCATGGCTCTTGGAGTTGGCAGCCGGCGCGCTCAAACAGGATCCGAAACTGGATCAGCTGAAAGGGTACGTCCAGGATTCCGGAGAGGGCCGCTGGATGATCGCCGACGCCATCGAAAAGGATGTTCCGGTCCCCACGCTCACCACGGCACTTTTCACACGATTTCGATCACGACAGGAACAGTCGTTTGCCGAAAAAATGCTGGCGGCCTTGCGCAATGCCTTCGGCGGTCACGCCGTCCGCAAATCATAAGCCGCTTTGTCTGAGGAATCATCCATGACACCTACGAATACGCAACGCATCGATGTCAACCCTGTCCGGGAGCCGCTCCCTCCCGTTGAACCCTGCGCACTGGTCATTTTCGGAGGTTCCGGTGATTTGGCCCGCCGTCGCCTGATTCCGGCCGTCTACAATCTCCTCCTTGATAATCTGATGCCGTCGAATTATGTCGTCATCGGTCTTGGGCGCACCCCAATGAGCGATGAAGAGTTCCGAGCCACCGTCCGTGAAGGGGTCATCAAACATTCTCGCCAGGAATTACTCGAGGAAAAATGGAAGGCCTTTTCAGAACACCTGTTTTACATGGCGGGAGGGAACGACGACGCGCAGACGTATGCGCAGCTCAAGGCTCGCATCGAGGAACTGGAGCAGAAGTTCCAACTGCCGGGAAACCGCATTTTTTATCTCAGTATTCCGCCTAGCTCGTTCACCTCCGTCTGCGAAGGCTTGTCGCATGCCGGCCTGTCAGGCTCTCCCGGCACTCGCTCCCCCTATACCCGCATCATCGTCGAAAAACCGGTCGGGCGTGACCTGGCGTCCGCGAAAACCATCAACGAAGTCACCGGCCGCGTCTTCGACGAGTCGCAGATTTTTCGCATCGATCATTACCTGGGTAAAGAGACGGTCCAGAACCTCATGGTCGTGCGTTTTGCCAACAGTATCTTCGAGCCGATCTGGAACCACAAATACGTCGACCACGTCCAAATCACCGTGAGCGAAGCGGAAGGCGTCGGGACTCGCGCGACCTATTATGAAGAGGCCGGGGCCCTGCGCGATATGATTCAGAATCATATGCTCCAATTGCTCTGTCTCGTCGCGATGGAGCCGCCCTATTCGCTCGATCCAGACGTGGTGCGAAACGCCAAGATGGAAGTGCTTCGATGCTTACGCCCCATCACGGCCAAAGATGTCGAAAAGTTCACCGTGCGGGCACAGTACACGGAAGGGACGGCTCATGGCGCACCCGTCCCCGGCTATCGCCGTGAAAAAGGCGTGAACCCCAACTCCACGACAGAGACCTATGTGGCGGTGAAATGCTTCGTGGAGAACTGGCGATGGTCCGGCGTTCCATTTTATCTCCGAACCGGAAAAGCCTTGCCCCAACGAGCCAGCGAAGTCGCCGTCCAATTCAAGGAAATCCCGCAGATCCTCTTCAATGCCGGCGGACACACACCGCAAGCCCCGAATGTGTTGGCCTTGAAGATTCAACCCGAAGAAGGACTGACGCTTCGCATCGTCTCACGCGTGCCGGGCACGCGTGCACAAACCCATCCGGTTGAAATGGACTTCAAATACGCCGAAGTCTTCGGTCGCCCGTCTCCGGAAGCATACGAGCGCCTCTTACTTGATGTGATGTCGGGAGACGCCTCCCGCTTCATGCGTCGCGACGCCGTCGAAGCCTCCTGGGCCTGGATCACACAGATCCTCGAAGCATGGGAAAAGTCCGGTCAACGTTGGTTGCCCGAATATCAAGCCGGCACCTGGGGTCCGGTCGAAGCCGATCGATTAATTCAAAACGACGGCCGTGCCTGGCGGGTGCTGTAACTCACGCGCTGAACATCAGAATCAGCCAGGCAAAACGGACTCCATCTGCGTCCGTATCGCCTCCTTCGTCCCAAGCCCCCCGATGAACGTCACAAACTCGCCATTCTTATAGAGCGCCACCGCCGGGAGCGACGAAATCTCCAATTCAGCGGCAATCTGAAACTGTTCCTCAACATTCATGGTCAAGATGAGCACGCGTTTCTTCAATTCTTCCTGTACCTGCTCCAATTCTTTCATCAATGCGCGGCAATGGCCACAACCGGGTTTCCAGAACTCGACCAGCACCGGAACCTTTTGTGCCGCTACTACCTTGTCAAACTCTCGATCAGTAACGGCCTGGAGCGTAGAGCGCATCATCAGATATCTTGTGTGAAGAGAGGTTTGAGAATGCGGGCGACTTGCGCGGCAAACAGCCGATACCCAGCGGTGGTCAGATGAATACCGTCGTTTGAGTAGCTCGCCGCCAGTTGACCACTCTCGGGATCAGCCGTCGCAGCGAACAAATCGACGTAGGCAAGCCGTTTCAAATCGGCATACTCCTGGATCAGCCGGTTCAACTGGCTTCGACGAGCCAGGTGCTCGGCAACCCACGCCTGACCCTCCCGGCTCTCTTCCTCCCCTTCCACACGAATGGAGGGAACGGTCACAGGAATCGGCACGCTCCCTATTCCCAAAACCTGGTCATACATCACGATGAGATTGGCGATGATGTCTTGCGGTGACGCATTCCATCCAAGATCATTGGTGCCGCCAAGAATAGGAACATACTTCGGCTGGTGATCGAGGACGTCTCGTTGAAATCGTGCAATCATCTCTCCCGTCAGCTCACCACAGACCCCGCTGACGCGAATCTCTACCGCGTCATCCAGATAGGACTGGAGAAACTGTCCATACGGAGCGTCTTGTCCGGTCGGATTTTCCCTCGTCGGAGACTGAAATCCCGCCGTCAGGCTATCGCCGAAACAGATGATGAGAGGTGATTGATTCATTGAGTAGGTCGATTCTACCGCCGCCTCGGATGGCATACAAGCCGCTCACACTGCATCTCTTCCGCACGCTCAACAGCGAAGAACGGTGATTTTCTTGACTAATACTGGATCTCTCGGTAGGTCTTACTCTTATGTCCACGAACATCACATCGGCGCAGGAGATGCTCGCGGCTGCCGTCGCAGCACGGGGAGCGGAAGATCCGGAAATCGTCTCAATCAAGCGTGTCCTGAAGTTGTTGGATAAAACCGCGAAGTCGAACCGGACCTACGGTTCCACCAACCCGGTCGCACAAAAGTTCTCACAGCAATTTTTCGAAGAACTCACCGCCCATCTCGCCACCTACGGCAAACTGTCCTTCCTCGTCCAGCGTACCGCTCTTCTGTACAAGGAATATGTGGTCTATCAGGAGGAGCAGGACGGTGGGGGGGAAAGTATGGCCTTTAAGCTGTACGCGGACGGCATCCGTGAATTGATCTTGCATCAAGGCCTGACCCAGCATGATCTTGAGTTCTTTCTGGCCTCCTTATGGGGCGGGCTTGACCCGACCAAAGACGACGATGACATCGTCACACGTATCTGGGGAAAAAATCTTTCGACCATTTCCATTACGACGGCTGAAGAAGTGGCCAGCGCGTCGGTCGGTCACGAGGGATTTGTTCGGCTCGACAGTAGTCTGAGTGTGTCCGGCTTAACCCTTCGTGAGCTCATCGATCGCGAAAAAACTCGCGGCAAACACGTTTTAGGGAACGGGAGCGACGGCGGCGACGGGACGACAAGCAGTCCTCATGATCGTCGGCTCCAAGCAGGCCACCTGGGGTACGACGTCACCGAGGAGGAACTTGCCGCACTGGCTGAAGAAATTGAAGCAGAAAGCCGCCAAGATCCGTTGACCTACATTCTCGATGCGCTGACCGCGATTCTCGTCTCAGAGACCTCTCCAACCTTGCTGACAAAACTGTTCAGTCTGTGGGGCGCCGTCATCGAATCACTTCTCCGCGAAGGGAAATGGACGGTGCTGGAGAGTGTGCTGGGGCTGTTGCATGAGACCGACGCGGTCAGGCCGGACATCAGCGAGGAGCATACGCAGCAGCTCGCGTCCATCATGAACGGACTCGGGCGCACTGAACGCATCAAAGCCATCGAAAACTACCTCAATCGAAGTCCCGATGCCAATGTCGAAGGGCTATCGACCGTCCTGCTCATGATGAAACCGGATGCTGTGCCTGCGCTCTGCGCCCTTCTGGCAAACCTCACCACCCCGACACACCAGGCTATTGTAGTCGAGGCCCTTACCATCTTGGCAAAAGACCGTCCGGATCCTGTGGCGCGGGGATTATTCGATCGTCGACCGGCCTATGTCCGCAATCTTATCTCCATTCTTCTGAAATGGGATAGTCCACGATTCGTTGAATCGATCGAAAAGTTGACCCGATATCCGGACGCACAGGTCCGACGTGAGGTTGTACGCGCAATCGGTCGGCTTCGTCCGAACGGCTCCGGAGTGAAACTCGTGCCGCTGACCAACGACGTCGATGAAAACGTTCGCTTTTCCGCGTTGAAGCTTCTCATATCCGGCCACTATACGGTTCCTTTCGCACAATGGGCTCCGCTTCTCTCCGAAACCGGCTTCATGGACCGACCCATCAGTGAACGTCGCGCCATATTCCAAGCCATGCGGGTCTCGTGTGGAGACGAAGCGATCCCCTACTGGCAGGGACTCATGACGGCCTGGGCCTGGACCAATCGCAGGAAAAAGGAAGAACTCGCGGTGCTTGCAGCCGAAACGCTCGGGAAGCTCGCCACATCCGAAGCGGTAGCCGCCTTGGAACGAGGCTCGAAAAAAGGCACCTCCGCCGTCCGTCAAGCCTGCGGTGTGGCCCTGCTACAAACCGTCAAGCATCAACGGCAGCACCCCGCCGCGACCCAGACGACGGACGGAGAGCCATCATGACACTCCCCAAAGACACACCGTTCAAATCAAAAATGAGCACCGCCCAAACCGAGCCGCTCCTGACCCATGAAAAATCGCTCTCCCAGAAGATCGGACAAGGCTCTGAAGCCGGCGACCTTCTCGATCAACAACTGGCCATGCTTGGGTTCCAGCTCATCACACAGCTGAATACCCTCATCAAGACTTCGCGCATCCATGGGAGAACGAATGCCGCGCTCGATAAACCAGTTGAGGCCATGTTGACGCTTATTCAAACGCTGGCTCATGATCAACCCGTCACCGTGCGGATTCAGAACGATTTCCTCTTTCTTGGAGAGCGCCATCTCAAGATCAATGCCCAGCAGATGTTGATCGCCTCAAGCATTATCGATACGATGACCACATGGAAGATCGGAGGATTGACCTTTACATCCTCCACATCTTCCAACGACCTTCGGGAGCTAGCGTACCTGTTTGTCACACTCGATCCTGCCACGAGATCGCTCCATGACTTTCGCCGGGAACTCAACGCCCTGAACGTCTCCACCATCCAACTGCAAGATCGCCGGGAACTGACGCTCACGGACGAGGCCCGTTCAGATCAGGATCCAAGATCCGAGCAAGTGGTAAAGGCCCGCCGTAAAGCGCAGTCCAAGATGGCCTACGAACAGGCGGCCAACGAAGTCGGACGCCTCACCCAGTCCGTACGCACAGGCGGCACGTTGAACTTCAAACAAGCCAAGCGCGCCATCCAAAACATCGTGGATCTCATGATGCAAGATGAAGCGACCGTCCTCGGTCTGACGACACTTCGATGCCACGACCAATATACCCACAACCATTCCGTCAACGTCTCCCTCCTCTCTCTCGCGCTCGCCAATCGAGCCGGCTATCCCAAAATCGAACTGGCCGACCTCGGATTAGCGGCGTTGTTTCATGACATGGGTAAATCCAGCATTTCACTCGACGTCCTGAACAAGCCCGGGGAATTTACAGAAGATGAGTGGGCCATGATGCGGAATCATCCGACCGAAGGGGTGTTGAGTCTCACACAACTTCGGGGCATCACCAGTCTCCCGGCGCGCATGGTCGCCGCATCGTTCGAACACCACATGAACCTCGACTATTCGGGTTATCCGAAATTGAAATCGCCATGGAAGCTTTCTCTGACCGGTCGCATTCTGATGATCGCGGATTGTTATGACGCAATGACCTCATCACGGGTTTATCGACGAGAGCCGATCTCTCCATCCAAGGTCTTGAACATCATGTTCTCAAAATCCGGAAAGAGCTTTGACTCCACGCTACTCAAACTCTTCGTCAACTGTGTCGGCATCCTTCCCATCGGAAGCCTGATCCTATTGGACAGCGACGAACTGGCCGTAGTCCTCAAACCAGCCGTCAACAAAGCCGATGCTGAACGACCCCTGGTCAAAGTGATCACCGACCAACTGGGCAACCCCATCGACAATGGATCGGAGCTGGACCTCACCGAAAAGGACGAGACCGGCGGCTATCGCCGGAGCATCATCCGCTTGGTTGATACCACCGAATATCACATTGATACCAGCCGCTATTTTGTTTGACCGAATCGACGGCCGTCTGTGTCGCTCTCAACCATGCGGCTCACCATCCCTCCGCACCTCCGCAAGGAAGGTCCGGTCGGACAGGCTCCGGCTTGACAGGCCTAAAGATGATCTTCGACAATGCCTCATGCCAAACCAGATCCGCATTGAGCGATTGGAGTTTCGTGGTTGTTGCGGTGTGACACCTGAAGAACGCGCCCGCCCGCAACCCCTCGCCGTCGATCTGGAGTTGGAATGCAAACTGGATCATGCGGGGAACTCCGACGATCTACACCACACCATCGACTACGCAACCGTCGCCCGCCGCATCGTCGAAATCGGAACCGGTCAAGCGGCGCAGCTGCTGGAGTCATTCGCCGAACGGTTCGCAGCCGCTATCTTTGCCGAATTCCCTGTTGATCGGGTCAAGCTCTGGTTGCGCAAATTGCATCCGCCGATCGTCTACGTTACGGCATCCGTCGGCATCACCCTTGAGCGGACCAGGCTCGCCCAACAACTACTCAGCGCAGATCCACACCCGGCGAAGTTTCTCGTACAGCAGCTGGATCGCCTCCCCAAGGGACTGGTCCTCGACGTCGCCGCAGGAAAAGGACGACACACGTTATTTCTCTCATCTCTCGGGTACCAGGTCGAGGCCGTTGACCGAGATGAACAAGCTCTCGCACAGCTGTTGACCGACGCCGGATCGAGACATCTCGCCGGCGTCACGACGCAAGCACTGGACTTGGAATCTCCGCATCCGCCGGATCTCGGCAAGGAGAGGTACGATGCCATCCTCGTCTTCTTGTATCTGCATCGACCGCTCTTTCCGCATCTCATTCGCGCGCTGAAACCTGGTGGAGTATTGGTCTATGAGACCTTTCTCATCGATCAGCACCTCCATTACCAGCATCCACGGCATCCGGAGTTCTGCCTGAGCCATGGGGAGCTGTTGGGCCTTACTGCCGGGCTTCGTATCCTTCACTATGATGAAGGATTACATGAAAGATCTCGAGATGGAGATTCAGCCTACACCGCGCAACTCGTGGCACAAAAACCCTTCATTCCCGAAACTCCCGCATGAGCCGATTAGACCTTCACCTCCACACCACGCACTCTGATGGAAGCTGTACCCCTTCAGAGGTCATCGGCCTCGCGCATCAGGCCGGCGTGACAACCCTTGCCATCACGGATCATGACATCATGACGGGTGTGGCCGAAGCGATCACGGCAGGAGCACACTACGGGATTGACGTCATCCCGGGCGTCGAGATCAGTTCGCTCAACGGCCAATCGGAGTTGCACATCCTCGGGTATTTTCTTGACTGGCAAGACCCTGTCCTCAATCAACGATTCAAAACCTTGCGAGACAGTCGACACCGGCGCAATCCACAAATTATTGAACGGCTCCAAGCACTTGGAATTGACATCACCTACGACGAGGTTCGAGCGCTCGCGGGCAGTGACTCGGTGGGGAGACCGCACATCGCTCGCGCCCTGATGGACAAGCAGGTGGTCTCGTCTGCCAAGGAAGCCTTTGATCGTTTTCTCGCCGACGGGAAACCTGCCTACGTCCCTCGCGACCTTCCAAGTCCCACTGAGGCCATTCACTGGATTAAAGCAGCTGGAGGGCTGGCCGTCTTGGCCCATCCAACCTGGGTCAAACTCGCTGGTCGTTCGTTAATCGACCTGGTGCGAGATCTCAAATCCTCCGGACTCGATGGCGTAGAGGTCTACTACAGCACGCACGCAGCCCGACAAACGCGCGAGTATCTGAGCCTTGCGCAACAGCTCGGCTTGTTGGTCACCGGAGGAAGCGACTTCCATGGCCTCACAAAACCAGACATTGACGTTGGAATCGGCAAGGGCACTTTGCATGTCCCCACCTCTCTGCTCATGAAGATGAAGGCCGCTGTCGGACGAGTCTAGCCGGTTACGAGCGAATTCGATTGATGCGCTTCGACAGGCATGCATCCATCGTATAATTGCTTCAATCCGTTGACTCCCCTCTCAGATCAGCTAGACTCTAGCCTATCCTCTCAACACATCGGGTATGATCACTACGCCACGCTGGGCTCTACAGTATTTTCTGATAACCTGCGCGACTCTCTTCGCTGGTCCCTCATTAAGCAAACTGCCTGCAGCGCAATCGTTCCCATTCACCCTCTTCGGTCTGAGCGGCTCGCAAACCGTTCATCTGATTACCGAAGCAATTGGAGTGTTACTCCTCTTCCTGATTTCAGCCCGCATGGTTCACACGATGCCGGATGACGACCGAGGCTGGTCGTTCCTCAAACGAATGACCCTTCCCATCACGACTCTCTTCATCGTCATGGCCATGGACAAAACCCTTCGAGTTCTGGGACTCTCGCGGATCGACAGCCTCGGGACAGCACGCTATGCCATCACTCAAACCGCAACCCTCACTCTCACCGGTCTCTGGATTACCACGACCTGGTTGTTACATGTTGATGCGCTCCACCGATTCTTTGCAACCGCATCAAAGACAGCTCACCAGACGGCATCCCTGACAACACCTGATGTGCTCGGAGAGGAGGAGGACGACGACCGCGACGTGGACACCGCACCTCGTCACTCCACCACACAGACCGGTTCACCGTCGACACTTGGTCGCTATAAGGTCCTGAAGGAGTTGGGACGTGGGGCAATGGGCGTGGTGTACCTCGGAAAAGATCCGACTATTCAGCGGTTCGTGGCAATCAAAACCATGCGGCTCGACGAGACCGACGATCCTGATAAACTCCAGGAAATGAAGGCACGGTTCTTTCGGGAAGCTGAATCTACGGGCCGGTTGTCACACCCAAACATCGTCACGATTTTCGACGCGGGCGAGGAGGGGTCTCTTGGGTACATCGCAATGGAACTGCTCGAAGGTACGACGCTCAAGGAGTGGTCACGGAAACCAAAGTTGCTGCCGTTCGATCACGTGATTTCGATCGTGGCCACCGTCGCCGAGGCAATGGACTATGCCCACCAACAAGGCGTGGTTCATCGCGATATCAAACCGGCCAACATCATGCTGATCAAGGAACAGGTCGTGAAGATCATGGACTTCGGTATCGCCAAGATGGCGATGTCCGCCAAGACTCAGACGAATATCGTGATGGGCACACCGACCTACATGTCCCCGGAACAGATCGCAGGGAAAAAGGTAGATGGACGCTCCGATATGTTCTCGCTTGCCGTCGTCATGTTCGAGCTGCTGACCGGTCGGCCCCCGTTCCTGGCCGACAACGTGTCCGCGCTCTTATTCGCCATCGCCCAGACGCCCCATCCGAGTCTGAAGGCGCTCAGGCCTGATCTGCCTCACACGGTCAAGAGCGTGATGGATCGCGCGTTGCAGAAAGACCCGGCCCAACGCTACCGCAGTGCCGGCGAGTTCGCCACAGCTCTTCGCTCCTGCACCCAAGGATTGGCGGCATGAAGATGAAATCCGTGAACCCTCGGTATCGTGAAAGCCAAGGCCCACATGTGAATATCTGGCAGGATCGTGCGTTCAGTTTCTGAAGTGAAGCCGACCCTTCGGTAGGCTTTGATAGCAAGCTTCCGAGAGGTCCTGTTCGTGTTCTTGTAAACATGCGAGGATGCGGCCCTCGCCCGGCTCCACGGTGAGACACCTGCGCTTAACGTCCGCCGCACAAGCCAACCGATATCCATCGGCAATTTTCCATCGTATCATACGCTGTCGGACGATCTGCTGACAGGACTGATCGAACTGTCGCATGCGCTGGATCATACAGCGTCGTCTCTCGTCCCCGGCGAGTGAGTCGGGGCAAAACTCCTGCACGTGTGCATCGCACCGCACTTCAGCAATTTGCCTTGCACGACTGTCTTGCAAAGCAACGTCTCCGCTACTTGCTGTGCCACGTGACGACTCTTCAGTTCCGATCGAGCTCTGCACAGACCGGCGCGGTGCGCCGGGAATTGTCAGGTCAAGCTCAACTTGGCGTGGTCGTTCTACGGATAGTACTGTAGATTGAGCGGACAGGAACTCTTCTTTCGACGGGATATTTGTCCAGATGATCGCCCAAACAAGAATCAACCCACCTCCTGTGACAAGACTCGCTGTGGCCTTTGCAGATTGATTCGTCTGTTTCGGCTGCGCCATCGAGGTGAGAATAAAATAAAGCCGCTGGGAAATCACCGAAACAGGCGTTTTGCGCAGAACCGTTACACGGAGTGTTACACCGCACACCGAACAAATTTCGGGAAGTTGAGCTGGAAAGGAACCGCTAGTTCTCAGGAGCTTCTACGATATGATTTTCAAACCTGGTGCAGCCTTCGGCCAACAGACGGTTGGTCAGCATTTCGCCGGGCCATTCGATCGGAAGATCCGCCGTGAACACCCAGACGTCCGGCGAGGTCCAGACCGGACCATGCTCTTCCGGAAGTTCCGGATCGAACAAGTCCGTCCACACCGGCATGTAGACCCCATTCCCACATTGCGTGTGAAGATGCACGATGGTGCGAGACCTGACGAGCGGGTCCAACTCCCGCCACACCGCGGCGGTCTCGTCCGCTAGGTGGTGAAGACGTACGGCATTTTGCGCATCAAACATCGCATAGGCCGCATACACCGGCGCTTCAATCATATCGGGCGCGCAGGCCAGCTCCGGACATTGCTTGACGAGTCCCTCAAGAATCTCACGGCGCTGGTGATCTTCCCACGAGTCCGGCAATCCTGGATCCGGGGCTCCCATCATCTCAAATAAGAGAAAAGCGGTGTTTTCAACCGGTGGAAGTAACCGCGCCGCGACGGACTGTACGCGCCGTGAATCGGCGACCGTCACCAGATGGTCATGGAACAGCTGGAGGTTCAACATTTCCAAGGTGGCATCGGTCAGCAATCGCGATTCAACGCGAACGACTGTTCCTGGAGGAAGCTGCAGATGTTTGTGCAGCAAATCAGCGGTCGCAATCGGATCGATCTTGAGCTTCAGCGGCGCGGTCAAATTCGCCTGGAGCGGAAGTGCCAGAGCGGCGATGGTGGCATAGGTCGGCTTTTCATCATGCGGCCCATCCAAGAGCAGCGTACAACTCGCTTCAGCGACCAGATCAAACAACCACTCGGCCATTTCTTCATCGAGTGCGGCCAGGACGGTCAGCAGATCATGCTCGCGCCCCTGCTCCAAAAACGCCTGCAGGGTATCGATCGCATCATCGGCATCTCCGTGCTCATGACGGCGAGCGTTGATGAGATGGATGAGATCACGTGTGAGTGGGTCCGGACGAGACCAGGCTAACATTGTTGTTCCTTACGATGCGAGCCACGGCCGATGGCTCGACAACTTAGACTGCATGTTGCCAAACTTTTGTACCCCGCGCAAGCGCGAACAACATTACCGGCATGGCGGAAGCACTCATGCACAGAAGCCCCTTATTCTCCGATGATCTTGACGAGTACGCGCTTGCGTCGACGACCGTCGAATTCCCCGTAAAAGATTTGCTCCCATGGGCCGAGGTCGAGCCAGCCCTCTGTAACGGCCACAACCACTTCTCGTCCCATCACCTGCCGTTTGAGGTGAGCATCCCCATTGTCCTCACCGGTTTCATTGTGCCGATAGCGCGCTTCATGGGGAGCGAGTCGTTCGAGAAAGTCGTCATAGTCCCGCAAGAGACCCGGTTCATCGTCATTGATATACACACTCGCCGTAATGTGCATGGCATTCACCAACACCAGTCCTTCCCGTACTCCGCTCTTGTGGATCGACGCCTCAATCTGCGGTGTGATGTTGATGTAGGCACGCCTGGTCTTAGTTTCAAACCAGAGTTCTTCGCGATAGGCCTTCATGATGATCAACCGCTGCATTCTGCCTTCCGGTGTGGAAGACATGCAAGAGGCTTCGGCCATTCAGCCCTTCACCGAATGCCCCATTCTCATGGAAGGAGCTATAATAGAAGTTATCTCCCCATGGCCACCAAGAACTACTTCCCCAGACTGTCTCCCAATGCCCTCACGGTCTTGCGCCAGCGTTACCTAGCCAAGAACGAACGTGGCCTGGTCATTGAATCTCCCACGGCGCTGTTTCACCGCGTCGCCGATGATGTCGCCTCCATTGAACCGCCCGCGCGCAGACGCCGTCTGGCCCGTCAGTTCTACGAGGCCATGGCATCTCTGACATTTCTTCCGAATTCACCGACCCTGATGAACGCCGGACGTCCCCTTCAGCAACTTTCGGCTTGCTTCGTATTGCCCATAGACGATTCCCTTGAATCAATCTTCGACGCCGTGAAGCATCAAGCCCTCATTCATCAATCCGGCGGAGGAACCGGGTTCTCGTTCAGCCATATCCGGCCTCAGGCCGACCGAGTAGCCACCACCAACGGACTCGCATCAGGCCCCATCTCCTTTATGCGCCTGTTCAATCTATCGACTGATGTCATCAAACAAGGCGGAACCAGGCGTGGCGCCAATATGGGCATCCTGAGAGTCGACCATCCCGACATTCTTGACTTTATCGCGCTGAAACTCCAACCGCATGAAATGGCAAACTTCAACCTTTCGGTGGGGCTCACCGACCGATTTATGAAGGCGGTCAGCCAAAATCGGTCGTATGCGCTCATCAACCCACGGAGCGCCACACCAGTCCGGCGCCTCCCCGCCAAAATGGTCTTTGATCACCTGGTCAAATCCGCCTGGCAATCAGGCGAGCCTGGCGTCCTCTTCCTTGATACCATCAATAATGCGAATCCCACGCCTTACCTTGGGACAATCGAAGCCACGAACCCTTGCGGCGAACAACCTCTCTTGGCCTATGAATCCTGTACGCTCGGATCGATCAATGTCGCCCGATGTCTGACCACACATCGAGGTGCCGGCAGCATCGACTACGAACGACTCGGAACCATCATTCCTCTGGCGGTTCGCTTCCTCGACAATGTGCTCGATCGAACCCGTTTCCCCTTGGCATCAATCGAAGCCCGAACGAAACGCACGAGAAAGATCGGATTGGGCGTCATGGGGTTTGCCGATCTTCTCATTCAGCTGGATATTCCCTACGATTCCGATGACGCCTTGCACATCGCGGATCAGTTGATGGGATTTGTTCGCCGACAGGCCCACGAAGCCTCGCATCGTCTGGCGCAGGAACGGGGACCGTTCCCAGCCTACAAAGACAGTCGGCGGGAACCCGAGGATCCTCCCCGGCGGAATGCAACGGTCACGACCATTGCCCCAACCGGGACCATCAGCATTCTAGCCGATTGTTCCGCCGGGATTGAACCGCTCTACGGCGTCAGTGTCGCCCATACAATTATGGAAGACATCCGGCTCCAACGCCTTCACCCGGAATTCCTTCGACGAGCTCGGGCCAGGGCCCTTCCCCTCTGCGAGTTACGTGAAGAAATCGGTCGGCATGAATCGATTCAACATCTGTCACAGATTCCAGACGACCTTCGCCGGCTGTTTGTGACCGCACACGATATCGCTCCGGCACATCATGTTCGGATGCAGGCCGTCTTTCAACGACACAGCGACAGCGGGGTATCCAAAACGATCAATCTCCCTCCGTCCGCGACGACCGTGGATGTGGCCGCCGCCTTCTTGCTGGCCTATGAACTGGGCTGCAAAGGTGTGACGGTGTATCGGGCCGGAAGCCGAGAACATCAGGTACTGTCCTGTTCCCATGTGCAATCCTGTTAACGAGATCCTGCTGAATCTTCGCACAAAATTGACAGTCTACACGCTTGATGATAAGTAATTTTCGAGAGATTACGATGCCGTCTGCTGGAGGGAGGTACTCGATGTTTGCTACTGCTGGAGGTCCGTCGTTCGCCGACAATCCTCTCACGTGGAACTTGTTCTTCGCGCGTCAACCGGAACCGGATCTTGAATTCACCGAAGAGGAATTGGAGCAGACGACCACCGTTCGATCACCGTCACCCGTAAAGCCACCCAAGCCATCAAACAAGCGTCCGCTCTTGCTGGTTCTCTTGGTCCTTCTGCTCGGTGGCGGCGCCTATCTTGCGATGGAGCCGGACATGATCATGGAGTATCTTGGTCCGCTCCTCGGCGAGGCACCAGCCCAGCAGCCTCAACCACCGATCGCTCGAAAGCCGGCGCCCCCAGCTCCCATCCCCGTTCCACCAGCCGCACCGCCCAAAGCCGTGGCACCGCCACCGGACCCGGCTATTGCGCCGGTCGAGACTCCACAAGCGGCAACACCACCTCCAGCACCGGTTCCAACGCCGCCGGTTGCCCCACCGATACCGACGGCTTCAACTCCGGCACCGGCGCCACCAACTTCGGCCTCGAGTCCGGCACCGACTCCGACCCCTCCGGTTGTCGCAACCCCAGCCCCACTCTTTAGTGAAGGGCAACGGGTCAGCGTCGTGCCGAATCCGGCCGCGCCCGGTCAGAAAGTGCAGCTTCATCAAGACGCCGAAGGGACAAAGCCAGGACCGAGTATTCCCCCGGGAACCGTCCTCACGATTCTTGACGGCGATCTCCAGGGAAATGGCTGGGTCTACTCCATTCGCTCCGACTTCGGCACCAAGGGATGGCTGGCTGAAACGCAGCTCAAACTGAAACCCTGATCGTCCACAGCGCATCTCCCGCGAGAGGGTAGGTAATCCTACCACCGCCCTCTCGCTGTGCTATAATGCCGCCCGTCCACGTTCGTAAAGACGACAGTACAACACAACCGGTAGGACCCCATGCGCGCTGTGATCTTTGACTTTGACGGTGTGATCGCCGACACCGAACCCCTGCACTTTGAAGGCCTCCGTCGGACACTGGCCGATATCCAGATCACCTTGACGGAGAGCGACTATTACACCGACTATCTGGGGTTTGATGATCGCGGATGCATTCTGGAAGCACTGCGAGTCAATCACCGTCCCGTTTCAAGCTCGCTGGTCCAAGACCTGATGGCCAAGAAAGCCATCGCCTATATGGCCTCGATCAAAGAACACCTCGTCATCTTTCCCGGTGTGCGAGCGTTCATTGAGGAAGCGGCGGCCACCTATCCACTCGCCATTGCGTCCGGTGCGCTCCGACCAGAAATCGAGCTCGTGCTCGAGCAGATCGGCCTTCGCAACGCGTTTGGTCACATCACAAGCGCCGAGGATGTGGCGAACGGCAAGCCTCATCCGGAACCCTTTCTTCAGGCCCTGGCTGGTTTGAACCGCCATCAGTCGACATCTGCGATATCATCCGGCTCGTGCTTGGTCATTGAAGATTCTCGGCCAGGCATTCGAGCCGCGCGAGCCGCGGGAATGCGAGTGTTAGCCGTGGCCAATACCCACACCGCGCACGATCTCCACGAAGCCGATGCCATCACGATGAGCTTGAGCGACACACGCTTGGACGAGATCCGCGCACGATTGTGGCCGACCTAGGCTCAGCATCATTATGAGAATTTGCTCACTCATCCCAGGCGCAACAGAGGTGATCGCCGCGCTCGGCTTGGAACACCAGCTCGTCGGCATCAGCCATGAATGCGACTTTCCCCCTTCAATTCACCAGGTCCCCGTCATGATTCAATCACTGGTCGACGCAGAACACCGCACAAGTAATGGAATCGACCAACGAGTCAAAGACTTGGTCCGAGCAGGACACCAACTCTACCAGCTGCGAGAAGAGGCCTTTCAGCAGGCTCGGCCCGATCTCATCCTGACACAAGACCTCTGTCACGTCTGCTCAGTGACCCCAGACCAACTCACCAGGGCCATGCAATCACTTCAGCACCGACCCGAGCTGCTGATCCTCAGTCCAACGAGCATAGAGGATGTGATCCATGACATCGAGCGGATTGCCGAGGCCGTTGGTGCCGTTCCAAATGGGAACGTCCTTGTAGCCAATCTCCGAGATCGATTGGAGAGAGTCCGTCTCCGGGCGAAGAAAGTGACCGTCCGCCCGCGGGTGGTATGCCTTGAATGGCTCGATCCTTTGTATGTCGCCGGTCATTGGGTCCCGGAAATGGTAGACTTGGCTGGAGGCGACAATGTGCTTGGCTCCAAGGACAGCCCCTCGTATCAGACGACATGGGATGATGTGGCGACCGCACAGCCCGATGTGGTCATCGTGATGCCCTGTGGGTACTCGGTTGATCGGACGCTCAACGAATTGCGGCAGACCGGGCCTGTTCAAACGGCATGGCAACGGGCACAGGCATCCTGTTCGGACATGTATCTTGTCGATGCCGGCTCCTATTTCAGCCGTCCCGGCCCTCGACTCATTGATGGGGTGGAGCTCTTGGCCGACATTCTCCACCCGGATCAGGATCGCCCACTCGATCGCTCTCAGGCGATCAAATGTGAACCATCCGTACTAGCTGGAGACAGTGCTTCATGAAGGCGTCAGACGCTCAAGCCTATTGCACGGCCTACACCAAGAAAAGTGGTAGCAACTTCTATTATTCGTTCTTGTTTCTTCCGAATGCCAAACGCGATGCCATGTACACCGTCTATGCCTTCTGCAAGGCGGTGGACAGCGCTGTTGATGAACCCGCTGTCGGCAGCAATCCCAAGGACGAGCTGAAGCACTGGCGTGAAGAACTGGAAGCTGTGTATTCCGGGACTCCGACGACTCCCATCATGGTGAGCCTCGCGCACCATGTGAAAGCGTTGAGCATTCCGAAGGCCTATTTTGAGGAGCTGATCAAGGGCGTCGAGATGGATCTCTTCAATAATCGATATGTCACGTTCGATGAGCTGTCACTCTATTGTTACCGTGTGGCATCTGTCGTCGGGCTCATCTGCCTCCATATCTTTGGAGTCACGTCCGCGCGCGCGCAAGACTACGCGGTCGCTCTGGGCATGGCGTTCCAGCTGACGAACATCCTCCGCGATGTGGGAACCGATGCCACAGCGGGGCGGATCTATCTCCCGTTGGACGACTTGCGAAAGTGGAACTATCCGGAGAAGGCGCTGCTCAACCAGAGCTATTCTCCTGAGTTCCGCGTCTTGATGGAATATGAGGCGTCCCAAGCCCATCACTACTATAAGCGAGCCGAAGCAGCCCTGGCAGGCCTCTCCTCAAGTGAACGACGTGCGCTCACGGTGGCAGAAATCATGCACGGGATCTATCGCCGGATTCTGGAGCGGATCGAACGGTCGAACTATCAGGTGTTCGGGCCCCGGATCAGCCTCACCACCGCTCAACGGGTGTTGATCGCTCTAGGAGTGTGGCTCCGCTCACGATTCTCGTGACTGCACCGTCCTCCCAAACCGTATTGATTGTGGGTGCCGGCCTGGCCGGCCTCGCAACGGCCTATCAGCTCCACCAACAAGGCTACCAGGTCACTCTCCTCGAGTACTCAGATTGGCTTGATGGATTCCGGACCAACGCGTCCGATCCCACATCAATCACCCTTGGATGCCATCATGAGACCAAGCGGGTACTCCAGAAACTCACTCACGCACAACACCCGGGCTCCGACCGGACCATTCCTCTCGAATTTCGACTCCCCACGGGACAGACCGTTCCCTATCAGTCTGCCCGCCTTCCTGGCGCCTTGCAGTGGATGATGAGCGTCTTCGGTTTCCATGGCCTCTCCTGGCACGACCGTTGGAGACTATTCTCGCATGTTGAGCAGATTTGGGAACAGGCCGAAACCCTTCCGGCTGATTTAGAGAATCGCACAGCAGATGAATGGCTCACTGCCATAGGCCAGAGTGCGGAAGCCAGGGAACGGATTTGGGCTCCACTCGCTCAGTGGTTGACCGGCAACGCACTGCCCCGTCTATCCGCCGCGACCTTTGTCCATATCCTGTCAATCGTGTTCCTCCGTGATGCCTCAGACGCCAGGCTCACGTATCATTCCGGAGCTATTGACCAGCGATTGCTCACCCCGTTGAAAGAGATCCTTCGCGAGGGCAACGTCCGGTTCATCCCCCTCGCACAGCCGCCGCATATCCGATTTGGACAGGACGGAATACAAGACATTCGACTCCCTGACGGGACAACCTTGCAGGCCGACTGGTACATCAGCGCCCTCTCATATCAGTCCCTTCTCCGCTTGCTTCCGGAACGGTTTCTCACTCGCTATGCCTACTTTGCCCATCTAACGGAACTCCAAAGCCTCAGTGAGATCGTGGTGGAGCTAACCATTCAATCCACCAACCAGCAGCCGCGACTGCTCCTGCTTGACGGCAAGCCGTTCCATCACGTCACGAGATCTCCCATTGGTGCACGTGAAGTCGTCGTGCGATTCACCGGAACCGAGAGCGCACTGATGGAATTAGGCGAGAATCAGGTGATCAGCGCCGCGCAAGCCAAGATGACCACCGTATTTCCTGACCTGTCTATGAGCGACATCACCTCCCGGCAGGTCTTCCGAGAGAATCACGCCACGCTGCTGCTTGCGCCTGGGACTGCTCGACTCCGACCCCTTCAACAAAGCCCCGTCAAGAATCTGCTGGTCGCCGGAGCCTGGACCGACACGACCTGGCCCCCGAACGTTGAGAGCGCCCTTGTCAGCGCCCGCCGCTGTGCCGACATCGTCATCGGGCACCAATCTTGACCTGTGACCGTCTGAATGGTACGAGTACCCAATGACTGGATGGATCACCCTTCTCGCACTCCTGCTCACAGCAACCGTCGGAGGCTGCGCACAGGATCCGTTTGAGCGTAGGGGCCACCCAGCTGGATACAACCGCTACGATGTGGAACGGGATTATATGGAGTGCGAGTACAAGGCGAGATTAGCGAACGAACAGTACTTCTACAGCCAAAGCTCCCTCTTCCCCTTCAGTGGCGGTGCCCAGAGTCCTGCCGACCATGCCCGGGCGTTGCATGGTCTTTCAACCATCAACGCCTTGCGGGATACTTGCCTCACCGCAAAGGGCTACCAGTTGAATTAACTCAACCCGACCACCATGCAAATTGTCCCAAAACCCTCATGATCTTCATTGACATCCCGACTCGCCAATTTCTAAGATATCCCCACAACTTCGTTCACTCTCTTGATTCATGACATTCACTCCACTTCAAGAACTGGCTCAATCGCTCGTAAACTGCGAGCGGTGCAAGCTGGCTACGCTCGGACGTAGCCAAGTCGTCTTCGGCGTTGGGAATCCCCAGGCGAGCATCATGTTCGTCGGAGAGGCGCCGGGGTTCAACGAGGATCAGAAAGGCGAACCGTTTGTCGGAGCTGCAGGGAAGCTCTTGAACGATCTCCTGGCCTCAGCTGGCTTGTCGCGAGATCAGATCTACATTGCCAATGTGATCAAGTGCCGGCCACCGAACAACCGAGACCCAGAACAAGACGAAGTAGAGACCTGTAAACCGTTCCTGCTTCAACAGATCCAGTTGATCCAGCCCAAACTGGTCTGTACGCTGGGCAACTGGGCCACGCAGACCCTCTTGGAGCGCAAAGTCGGCATCACGAAAGTGAAGGCGCAGGCCTTCCACTTGAAGGATTTTGTACTGTTCCCGCTACTGCATCCCGCCGCAGCCTTGCACCAGGGCAATTTGCTCCCAACGTTGAAAGAAGATTTTAAGAAGCTGAAAGAATTCCTCGACAAGAACACGAAACCAGCCGAACCAACCAATACAACCCCGACCCCAACCGCCCCAGTCCTGAATATTGAATCGCCGCAACCGGCGCAGATGGATTTGTTCGGGTAGCCTTTTCCTGCTATTTCGTCCTACCAAACACAGCACTGTGGCTCACCCACTACTCCCTCTCAACCTGCTTTAACGATCGACCGATCACACGCATCGACGTCTGATCACTCAGAATCTCGATTGTCTCCAACAGACCCTCAAACTGATCCATACTCAAAAGCACAGCCGAAGGAACGCCATCGCGTGTAATACCAACAATCTCTTGCTTGTGCTTAATCTGCTGGATCATATGGGGCAATCTATTCTTGACCTCACTGACAGGGAGAAATTTGTCGATCGATGGCATGGCAACTACCTTATATCAGTGGCTATTAACATGGATTCATCGTGTTACAGTACCAATCTCACCGCCGTTTAATGATCTCCCTAAGTTCACCTGTGAGATCCTTCGGCAGTTGACTCATGACAGGGCATTTGCGTGTCTCAAGACCATCGAGAAGCGCTGCAGATCGCTTGAGTAAGAACGGGTCAATGTCACCAAATTCAAAGCGTTTTGCCCTCAGCACGGGCTTTTCTGATGCGGTTCCCCTATCATCCCACACCCACAACAACCCCTTTGTTATGTGGACGTCATTGCAGGCCAAGGGCACGAGTATCGACGCCAACTTGTTCTCGTAGTTGCTCAAGGTACCCGGATTGCCAAAAGGAGAAAAAGCACCACCAGGATCATAAATGGTCCCTTGGTGTACAACCGTCTGTAGGGAGTTTTTCTCGCTCCCTTGAACCACCCGAGATCTGATTTGCTCTAACGTGCGTCGGTACCTATCCCAGGCCCCTGTCCAATAAGGGCGGTAGTGTGTAAGTTCTCTGATCAGAGCCTCGGCATCAGCACGTGGATCGGCAAATTTAATCCCCCGTAGATCCGCAAGTGATACGTCAGCCTCATCGAACTCTGTACCAAAGACCAGTGCTTCTCGAAGATCTGCTCCTTGAAGTTTTGCCTTGTGGAGGAGTGCGCCCTGCAGCTTCGCCCCGCGAAGATCTGCTCCCTGCAGATTTGCACCACTGAGATCCGCAGCTTGGAGATCTGCACCTCTTAAATCAGCAGCTCTAAGGTCTGTCGCCGCCAGGTCTGCTCCTCTAGCATCAATCCTCGCCAAAGCAGCTCCACGAAGAACTGCAAATCGTGCCCTGACTCCTAGAAGCTTGGCTCCTCGCAGATCTGAGCCTAAGAAATTCGTCTCAGTCAGATCAGAGAAAAGTAGATCTGCTTGCAATAGATCCCCTTCCGAATAGTTTGCGAATGCGAAATCTGCCTCTCGCAGCTGGGCCGGAGAGTGTCCATAGCTATAATGGCCCTCTGGCTCGCGTTTTGTGAAAATGGCACCTCGCAGATCAGCACTCCGAAAAACGACACCCTGGAGGAAGGATTGGCTCAGATCTGCGTTCCAGAGGCGCGAGCGCCGAAAATTTGCATGTCGAAGGTCGCGCCGAGACATGTCCAGTCCTTGCACTTGGTGAAGCCATTTTGAATCAATGAGATCGCCTTGTTCATTATGACCAGATAGCATCTCCGGTGATAGCATTTTTGCAACGAGTGTTTTGTTGGACAATTCAAGAGTACGAGGAACGGATCTTATTGCAGTCTCAGGCCAATCACCCAGCCAAGAAGGAATTTCGCTTCGCAAAACAATCCACCAAGAAGGAATTCTCGGAGCGACTGCGATCTCGAATGCGAAAAGGATAACAAGAAAACTGCACAAAACGAACGACCCTCCACTAAATACTTGCCGTCTTCTTAAAGTCCATCCTAAGCGCTCTGACCTATCAGTATTCAAAGGTTGAAGATAGTGTCTGAATAGCCAAAGACATAAGAGATCAACACAGACAACCCAACGCTGGCTGTTGGTGATCGCCCAGCGATGCGCAGGCAGAAATCTAACTTGCATCATTAGAAGAATTGAAACGGGGAGCGCATATACCGAAAGTAAATATGCGCTACCCAACGCGGTCCGGGAAACCCAGCTCTCATGGTTGCCAGTAAGCCATTGCGTTATCGGAAATATATCAAGCCGCAGCAACTCACGGCGCTTTTCCACCAGGTTCGTTGAAGACCATCTTAATTCATCATCGAGACCGCGAAGCTTTAAAGTCAGAAGCATCAAATGGACTAGGAGATTTCCATGTAAGATGAACAAAAACCAAGGAACTACCAGATAAAAACTTGCGATTGGTACATTGACATTCAAGAGCGGCAGTGTAACGTCAGCATCCTGAAGCAGCTGCTCATGGGTTGTGGACCAGACGGTGATGCCAGTGTAGATCATGAATACGAGCAAGATGATGTAAGCCTTGCTCGCGGACCGAGAAGCGGTATTTGCAGCATCCAGCTGCGCGTCCACTAAACTCCCACTTGGTTTGGCCATAGACACACAGATGAGCCAACTACTCCTTTATGAAGCAGCCCGTCTCCTTCATACGGAGTAATGAATTGGGTCGAAGTGTATGCTCCTCGGCGAATTGAAATCAATTTACCTACTTGCCATAGCTATTTTCCGTGTTGCTTACAGAGTGAAAAGTGGGTTGAGGAGCGCCAAATCGCAGCTAGCTACGCTTTTGATTTGATAGTCGATGAGGGTTCTGAACTGGTAGGCTGACTGTCTTCGTTATCTTCGGCAGGCTTTTCTTCTTCCGGCACGTCAAACCACTGTACCAACATCTCGTCCCACCAGGATTCGGTGACGTCCTCTCCTGGATCCGTTCCCAGAAAGGCCACGTCCTCTTGCTTGAGAGAGGCACCGACAAGCTGCGGTTGGAACTTCGCCCGATTGATGACTTCCTTCGTGGCGTAGCCACCGATGATCCAGGAGTCCGGATCGGCCCGGCGGGATTTATACGCTTTGAGGTCGTGCTTCAGGTACATGAAGATCTGCTGCTGGATCGGATCCGTCACGCCGGACTGCGGCAAGCTCAAGGTCTTCTCGATGCGCTTGCGCCAATGCCGATCGTCGTAGCGCGACGTGATCAGCTGCAGCATCTGCTTTCCGAGAATGGCATCAAGCGGCATGGCGTGTACTCTGACTTGTCCTTACTTGCGGCTATACAAGCCGGTGAACGACGCCTTGGCCAGAGTATTCTGGTTGAGATAGAACCCGACCATGGCCGCAGGAGTCGCGGGCTTCAACGACAGATGCTCCACCTTCAACGCGTGGATCGTGAAAATATAGCGATGCGGTTTGTGGCCTACAGGCGGACAGGGCCCCCCGTACCCCGGTTCACCGAAATCCGTCATACTTTGCACGCTGCCTTGGGGAGCACCGGGACCGCCGGGCCTTCCGGCATCCGCAGCCAGTGCCGAAATGTCTTCAGGGATGTTGTAGATGACCCAGTGCCACCAGCCGCTGCCGGTCGGCGCATCCGGATCATAGACCGTCACGGCAAAGCTCTTCGTTCCCTTCGGGGCATTCGCCCACCGTAGCTCCGGAGACACATTATTTCCGGTACAGCCGAACCCGTCGAAGACATGGGTCTTGCTGATCGTGCCGGCCGGCTTGATGGTCGGACTCGTAAGCTGAAATTCCGCAGCAGTACTGATTCCTGGAATCAAGGCAATGGCCACTAGTGCGCCACGCCATAGTGATTTCTTCACGTGTTCCCTCTTCATCTGAAATAATTCCCTGAGCACGACATTCCGTCGAACATGCATAAGTAAGAAGTCAGCCGAGATGCTGCTTAAAGAAGGCCTTGGTTCTCGCCCATGCGTCCTTTGCCGCTTCTGGCCGATACACCGATGGATCCGTGTCTCGGAAGAACGCATGAGGGGCACCGGGATAGGTTTTGATCTCTCCGGCTTTGTTGTACTTTTTCAACGCCGCCGCCAACCGCTGAACATCTGCCTTCGTAATCCAGCCGTCATCCTCGCCATAAAAATACATCACAGGGCAGGCCAGCTTCTGAATCGGTGTATCAGGGTTCGGCACCTGACCATAGAACGGGACCGCTGCTTTGATTTCTGAATTCACACAGGACAACATCAGCGCGTACGAACCACCCATGCAAAAACCGGTGATGCCGATCTTGGTCGCATCAACTTCCGGGACCGACTTGAGATAGGCCACCGTGGCATTCAGATCAGCGAGGCCATCTTCTTGTTTCAGTGTGTTCATAAGCTTGCCGGCCTCACCGGCATCCGTGGTCAACGCATGCCCAAGACGTGAGTAGAGGTCAGGAGCAATAGCCACATAGCCTTCCACCGCATAGCGTCTCGCGATATCTTTTATGTGAGCCGTGAGTCCCCACCACTCTTGGACGATGATAACGGTCGGACGTGTATCCTTCGTCTGCGGAGCCGCCACGAAGGCCTTCATATCCACTTTTCCGCTCTGATATTGAACGATGGTTTCTCGAATCGATTCAGTCATGGGCTACCTCTGCGCGCGGAGTGCTGAGTACTCGAATTCGAACATCTCCGGATTCAGCACTGCTTCAATTCCCCGCCACCATCATTTCGGCAATCTTGACGGTCGGGCTGGCGATCCGACCTCGAAAGACCAGATCGCTTCCAACCACGTCGATGTCTTTCAACATCTGTTTCAGATTTCCGGCAATGGTGATTTCTTCAACCGGGTAAGCCAGCTCTCCGTTCTCAATCCAGAACCCGCAGGCTCCGCGCGAGTAATCGCCCGTCACCATATTAATGCCGAACCCGATCAGCTCCGTCACAAAGAGGCCTTCTTGAATGGACCCAATGATCTCTTGCTGACTCTTCACTCCAGGGACCAGATAAAAATTGGTGGGACCAACGGAGGGACTCTCCCCCACACTCCGTGAGGCATTGCCCGTCGAGGGTAAACCCAACTTCTTGCCCGAATAGGTATCGAGTAAATAGCTCTTTAACACCCCTCGCTCGACGATGATGTTCTTGCGTGTCGCCAACCCCTCACCATCGAACGGACGTGACCCAAAACCGCCGACCATACGGCCATCGTCGTAGATGGTCATCACATCGGACGCGATCATCCGGCCCAGTTGATCAAGTAGAAATGACGCGCGCTTGTAGAGTCCATAGCCGGAGACCGCGCTGCAGAGATTTGCCAGGAGGCTGCCAGCCGTCTCTTGATCGAACACTACCGGCACACGTTTCGTCGCCACCTTGCGCGCGCCCAATCGGCGAATCGCACGACGCGCCGCTTCCTGTCCGATCGATTCCGCGGACGCCAGTCGAGCAAACTTTCGCTGAACCTCATACCATGCGTCCCGCTGCATGCCACCGGTCGCAGACTCGGTCGCAATCGGGGACACAGAGAGGGAAAAGTTCGAGCTTTTGTATGACCCCACGAATCCATGACTATTGGCCAGCACGACTCGGCCCGATGAGGAATCAAATTCCGCGCCTTCGGAGTTCGTCACCCGGGAATCTGTCGCGAAGGCAGCAGCCTCTCCACGCTTAGCCCAATCGATCTGTGTGTCCGTATCGAGTACCGTGTCATCATAGAGATCAAGATCGGGCTGCTCAGCAGCCATGTGCCCAGCATCCGGCAGTCCCGAGACATCGTCTTCGACGACGGCACCGGCCAAGGTGCAGGTGTCGGCGACAAGCCGATCAAGAGAAGCCCGTGAGAAATCAGACGTGGACGTGGTGGCGGACCGCTTCCCGATGAAGACGCGTAAGCCCAAACGCTTCTCCCTCGCTTTGGTCAGTCGGTCAACCGTCCCGACTCGTACCTGAACCGAAAAGGTTTCCCCGTCGGCCACGACAATATCCGCTTCGGTCGCCCCACAAGCCTTCGCGTGAGCCAACACATCGGCCGCCAACTGCGTATAGCCGTTGGCACTATTTGACGTAGTCATTTTCCCAAGCATCACACTCTTCTTCCCAAAATTTATCCGTCAACTACATCCTGACCGATTGTGAGGACGCGCAGTTGGCATGAGCCGATTGGTTATCGCTGTGTACCACCGACTGTAATTTCGTCCACCTTGATGGTCGGTAAGCCGACCCCGACCGGTACCGATTGGCCGTCCTTCCCGCACGTCCCAATCCCGTTATCGAGCTTGAGGTCGTGCCCCACCATTGATACCTTTGTCAAAATTTCCGGGCCATTGCCGATCAGCGTCGCCCCCTTCACCGGCTTGGTAATCTGCCCGTCCTCGATGAGATAGGCTTCACTGGCGGAAAAAACAAACTTCCCGTTCGTGATATCGACCTGTCCCCCACCAAACGACACCGCATAGAGCCCCTTTTTGACGGATCGAATAATGTCGTGCGGATCAGACTCCCCGGCCAGCATGAACGTATTCGTCATGCGCGGGAGCACCACACTTTGATAATTCTCGCGTCGTCCGTTGCCGGTGAGGGGAATCCCCATGAGGCGTGCATTGAGCTTGTCCGTGATATAGCCACGGAGGATGCCCTTCTCGATGAGCGTCGTACAGCCCGTCGGTGTCCCTTCATCATCCATATTCAGGGAGCCACGCCGAAAGGGAAGGGTGCCGTCATCCACGATCGTGCAGACATCCGACGCAACCCTCTTGCCGATCAGGCTGGAAAACGCGGAGGTCTTCTTTCGATTGAAATCGGCTTCGAGCCCATGTCCGATCGCTTCATGGAGCAAAATCCCGGGCCACCCACCGGCCAACACGACCGGCATCACTCCGGCCGGCGCGTCAACGGCGGATAAATTGAGAATCGCTTCCCGCGCGGCTTCCCTGGCATAACTTAAATGACGACTCTCTTCACGATAATAGGCAAAGGCAACCCGACCGCCGCCGCCGAAACTTCCGACCTGGCGATTGCCTTGATCTTCAGCGATACACGTAATCTGCAGCCGTGACAACGGCTGGATATCACCGACGAGTGTCCCTTCCGAGGTCGCCACCACCACGACCTTGTATTCCGTATTAAACGAAGCCATCACGTTCTTGATCCGGGGATCATACCGCCTGGCCTCAGCATCGATTTCGTTCAAGAGCGCGACGCGCTCGGCTGTCGCCACCTCGGCCTTTGCCCTCTCGATCGGATAGAGATCACGGGTGGGGCGTCGCTGTGTGGGCACCGGAACGCTGGAATGCCCTTTGGGAGAATTGGCGATATACCGGGCCGTGTCGGCGGCAACTTCAAGATCCCGCTTGGTCAACTCATCCGAATAAGCAAAGCCGGTCTTTTCTCCCGCAGTGGCCCGGACCCCAACCCCCTGTGACACACTCTTGGCCGCCCGTTTGACGATGCCTTCTTCCATCGAGACGGATTCGGACGTCCGAGATTCGAAATAGAGATCCGCGTACTCAACGTCCCGAACCTTCACGCGATCCAGTGCTTGCTGCGCCTCGATCTCCGTGACACCGAACGTCGTCAGTTGAACCGGCTCCGGCATACAGGCCTCTTTGTTTCTTCGTCAGGACCGACAAGATTGGGAGTATAGCCCATTCGTTTCTGACCACGCAATGCAACAATCGGTCAAACCTCGTATTTCATAGTATTTCCCAGGAGATCGTTTGACATTCCAGGTTCTCGTCAGTAGACTCTGCACACGATTCTGCCTACGCATGACGACCACCATACGCTCACTCAGGACACTTATGACTCGCAATCCCACCGGAGATCTCGACCACCTGCCTGAAAGCGAATTGAGTGCCAAGTTGGAAGCGGATCTGTTGCCTAAACATGTGGCTGTCATCATGGACGGTAATGGACGCTGGGCGGAACTGCGCGGACTCCCTCGCATCGCCGGCCATCGTGAAGGCATCAACTCCGTCCGAGAGATGATCACACTCTGCCTGGAGCTCGGCATCCAGGCCCTGACCATTTATGCTTTTTCTCAGGAGAATTGGAATCGTCCGACTCAAGAAATCAGCGCATTGATGGGACTCTTGGAACATTACCTCTCCACGGAGCGGGCAAGTCTCATCGAGCAAGGTGTCCGTTTTCGAGCCGTTGGACGTCACGAGTTGCTTCCCCCTTCTGCTCAGCATTGGGTTCGCACGACTGAGAAAGAAACAGCCCATCTTGAAAAACTGGTCCTGACCGTCGCGCTCAGCTATGGAGGGCGCGCGGAAATCGTCGATGCGGTGAAGGCGTTGGTGCGAGACGTGCAAGCTGGGACCATTCAGGCCGAGCTGATCGATGAACCCACGGTTCAACGACACCTCTCGACCCATCCGCTCCCCGACCCGGATCTCCTAATCCGGACAAGCGGAGAAGCCAGGATCAGCAATTTTCTCCTCTGGCAGCTGGCGTACACCGAGCTCTGTTTTACCCCGACACTGTGGCCTGATTTTCGGCGACGAGAGTTTCTTCTCGCGCTGATCGAGTACCAACGCCGGGAACGTCGATTCGGCAGAGTGCTCAGTACCGTGCCATCATAATAAATCCTTGTGGGATACCTTCTCGTTCCAGACGCTATCGTCCACCAATCGAGATCTGTGACCACTTCACCTGCACCGACGCGACACTTTGATCTCCGGCGGCTCTATACCGCCGCAGCGTTGATTCCAGCCGTCTACCTCATCATCGTTCACCTTGCACCATGGGCCCTCACGCTCCTCCTGATCGCCGTCGGCTCGATCGCCCTGCTCGAGCTGTATCGTCTCAGCTTCCAATCACGGTTGAATTATGCTCTCGTCGGCGTCGGGTTGGCTGTCTTTGTTCTGACCGTCGCCCAGTCACATCTGTCACTGCCCCTTCCAGAGTTACTGCTCGGAGGTGCATTCGCATTGGTCCTCACCGCTCTGGTTGTCGACGCTTCATCGGCGTACCGATGGAAGGACCCGCTTCTCGCCCTATTCGGCGTTCTCTATGTGGGTATCCCCTTGAGTACGGTCGTGTCGGCTCGCAGTCTACCCTCGGGAGCCTTCCTGGTCTTGTTCCTTGCGGTCGTGACCTGGGCATCAGATGCCGGCGCCTACTACGCCGGGACCTTGTGGGGCAAACATCCACTCATGCCTTCCATCAGTCCGAAGAAGACCTATGAAGGACTGCTCGGTGGACTTGTTGGAGCCGTTGCAGCTGCGCTCTTGGCACAACTGTGGTTCGCCTCTGAACTTTCATGGACCGACGCCGTCGCGCTCGGTATCCTCCTGACCCTCACAGGCCTGGTCGGAGACCTTTTTGAATCGGCGATTAAACGCCGAGCCGGCGTCAAAGACTCCGGGGGAATTCTACCGGGGCATGGCGGAATGCTCGACCGCATCGATAGTCTCTTGTTCACAGCTCCCACTTTTTACTACTATGTCGTGTACGTTCGAGGCTTGTTGCCGACTCTATAGCCCTCTACTCAGAGATGGGAGGAGATGACATGAAGTCAATTATCATCCTGGGATCCACCGGATCGATCGGCACCAATACCTTGGACATCGTGCAACGGTTTCCCGATGAATTCCGAGTGGTCGGATTGACGGCCGGCAATAATATCGAGAGATTGGAAGAACAAATTCACCGGTTCAGACCCAAAGCCGTCGCCGTCTCGACCGAATCCTCCGCCGCGCTCCTTCGAGCCCGATGCGCCTCCCTTCCCGTGGAGATTCTGTCCGGTGAAGAAGGGATCGCCTCCGTCGCCTCAGGACTCGATGCCGAATTGGTGATTTCCGCTATCGTCGGCGCAGCCGGCCTCCTCCCGACCCTCTCCGCTATCCGCAGCGGAAAGCACATTGCGCTGGCAAATAAAGAGCCGATGGTCATGGCCGGGAAGTTGATGCAAGACGAGGCTCGAAAACACGGAGTCAGAATTTTCCCCGTCGACAGCGAACACAGCGCCATTTTCCAGTCGCTGGAAGGACACCGCATTGAAGACGTCCGGCGATTGATTCTGACAGCCTCGGGAGGCGCGCTCTGGACCGTCTCCCAAGAAGACCTCCAGCACGTCACGCCGGAACGAGCCCTCCAGCATCCGAACTGGAAGATGGGCGCCAAGATCACCATCGATTCCGCGACACTGATGAATAAGGGCTTGGAGGTTGTCGAGGCCCGCTGGCTGTTCGATATTCATGAATCCCACATCAATGTCATGGTGCATCGAGAAAGTATTATTCACTCGCTGGTCGAATATCACGACCGTTCGATGATCGCACAGTTGGGGCTCCCGGACATGCGAACCCCCATTTCCTATGCCATGCGATATCCCGGCAGAATGGCTCTCGACCTGCCTTCCTTGGACCTGACGGAGATCGGACGGCTCTCCTTCTGCAAGCCCGATCATGACCGCTTTCCCTGCCTCAATCTGGGATACGAGTCGCTTCGAGTCGGGGGAAGCATGCCTGCCGTGATGAATGCCGCCAACGAAATCGCCGTTGACGCCTTCCTCCACCACGGCCTTCGATTTATCGAAATCGCATCGGTGATCCGCAGCACGATGGATGCGCATACCCAACAGGCGATTACGTCCCTTGATGATGCCTTGGAAGCCGATCGCTGGGCCCGCGAAAAGGCTGAATCGTTGGTGCACGCGGTACCTCGCTCATGATCGTTTGCATTTCACGCCGCGAATGTTAGAGTAGAAGCCTGAACTGAGACAGGGAGTTTCCATGACGTCTGTACTTTCCTGGTCGCCTGATACCTTGTGGTTGCTGCTCCAGAAGGCTTGGTGGTTTCTTGTGGTCTTGGGCGTCCTGGTCGCCTTCCATGAACTCGGCCATTTTCTGGCCGCGCGCTGGGTCGGAGTCAAAGTCCTCAAGTTTTCCATCGGCTTTGGTCCGAAACTCTTCGGCAGACAGGTGGGCGAAACCGAGTATCTCGTCTCCGCCGTCCCGCTCGGCGGCTATGTCAAATTATTCGGAGAGGACGAAACAGAGGCCACAACCCCTGACGACCGTCGCCGATCGTTCGCTCATCAAGGGCTCTGGGGGAAGGTGCTGATCGTTGCAGCCGGTCCTGGATTTAACTTCATTCTCGCGTACCTGATCTTTGCCGGATGGCTGTCCACCGGTACCCCGCTGTTTGTCCCGACCTTCCGTGACCTCAGCGCAGACATCGAAGCGTTGGTCCCCGGTTCGCCTGCGGCAAAGGCAGGGATGGAAATCGGCGACCGAATCGTCAAGGTCAACGGGAAAGATGTTTCAACAAAGACCGAGCTTTTGGACCTCGTCGCGAAAAGCAAGGGACAACCCATTGCACTTGAGGTTCGCCGAGAGGGACAACTGAAAACCATCACCGCTACCCCCGTCACAATCACCGGAGACGGCACGCACAATGACGAACCGCTGTACACCATCGGTGTAGAAGAGACCCCTCCGCTGGTCACTTCGGTGATGCACGGATCGCCTGCCGCTGCGGCCGGCGTGCAGCCTGGGGATCGAGTCGTCGCGATCGAAGGGCACACTATCTACACCTGGGCACAGATGACGACGCAGGTCAGAGAACACCCGCTCAAGCCACTCACATTTGAAGTTCTTCGGGAAGGAACCAGGACGACGTTGACCGTCACACCAAGCAGTGAAAAAGTCACGGCCAACGGGCAAACACTCGAAGTTGGAAAGATCGGTATTTCAGGCCCCGGCCGTTCGCTGATGCACTCCAACAACCCCGTGGAGGCCGTCTACCACGGACTGGAAGCCACCTGGGGATGGACCGAACTCACTGCGGTTGGTCTCTACAAAATGGTCGTCGGCGATATCTCGAGTAAGAACATCGGCGGACCGTTAACGATCGCCAATATTTCCGGGGAAGCCGCGTCTCAAGGCGCCTCCAGCGTCGTCTTCCTGATCGCCATCCTCAGCATCAACCTCGGGGTGCTCAACCTGCTCCCCATTCCCATCCTCGACGGCGGGCACTTGCTCTTTTTCTTGATTGAGGGCATCCTGCGCAAGCCGCTCGGCGAACGGCAACGAGAGGTCGCCCAGCAGGTCGGATTGGTACTCCTAGTCGGAGTCATGATCTTCGCCTTCTGGAATGACTTGGAACGGATCTTCGCCCGCTAGGCGGAATGCTAAAATCTTCCACTGGTCAACTCATATCCAAATAGTTACAACGCCATGAAGATGTCTCAATTACTGATCCCCACCTTGCGGGACGATCCCGGTGAAGCAGAAACCGTCAGCCATCGATTGGCGCTGCGCGCCGGCATGATTCGGAAAGTGGCGGCAGGCATCTATACCTATCTCCCACTCGGTCTCCGCGTAATCCGAAAAATCGAACAGATCATCCGAGAGGAAATGAACCGCGCCGGCGCGCAGGAACTCCTGCTGCCGATCGCATCTCCGGCCGAACTTTGGAAAGAAACGGCTCGTTGGGACTACTACGGCAAAGAACTTCTCCGTTTCAAGGACCGTCATGAACGAGAATTTTGCCTGGGCCCCACGCATGAAGAAATCATTACCGATCTTTTCAGACGGGAAGTCCGTTCCTATCGCCAACTTCCGCTGAACTTGTATCAAATTCAAACAAAGTTTCGAGATGAGATCCGTCCCCGCTTTGGGCTCATGCGAGGTCGTGAATTCATCATGAAGGACGCCTATAGCTTTGACATCGATGAACAGGGCGCCAAGGCCAGTTACCAAAAAATGTACGACGCCTACACCCGGATCTTCACGCGATGCGGACTGAGCTTCCGGGCGGTCGAAGCCGATACAGGTCTTATCGGCGGGGATGTCTCACACGAGTTCATGGTGTTGGCGGAAACCGGCGAGGCCACGGTGGCGTACAGCGACCAAGGCTCCTACGCCGCCAACCTTGAGCGAGCGGAGGTGCTCCCTCCTTTGGATGTCGATACGACGCCCCTCCGACCCATGACCTCCGTGGCCACACCGCAGCGGCGAACGGTAGACGAAGTCACGACCTTTCTCAAGATTACCCCTCGTCAACTGGTCAAAACTCTTGTATATCGGGCTGGGACCGACACCGTTGCCGTGTTGATCCGAGGAGATCATGAGGTGAATGAGGTTAAATTGGCTCGGCTCCTCCAAGTCACCGATGTGGTGCTGGCCGATCCAGAAGCGGTCCAGCGTGTGACGGGAGCACCCCCAGGATTTGCGGGACCAGTCGGGCTGCAGCAGGTTCGAGTCTTGGCCGATCATGCCATCAAGGGAATGAGAAACGTCGTCATTGGAGCCAACACAGTCGATACCCACTATCAGGATGCCAATCTCAATCGCGACTTTACCGTCGAACAATTTGCCGACCTTCGTAACGCGCAACCCGGTGATCCTTCTCCTCGGGGAACCGGTGTGTTGACACTGGCAAAAGGGGTCGAGGTTGGGCAGGTCTTTTTGCTCGGCACCAAGTACAGCCAGAAGATGACCGCCACCGTCCTTGACGACCAAGGGAAGGAACGTCTGGCCATCATGGGTTGCTACGGCATTGGTGTTGGACGGACTGCCGCCGCGGCAATCGAGCAGAATCATGATGAGAAAGGCATCATCTGGCCCTATCCCATCGCGCCAATCCATGTACATCTCTTGACCCTCAGCCAATCGGAGAAGACGATCAACGTCGCCTCTCGCCTCTATACCGACCTGATGGGCGCAGGTTTTGAAGTGTTATGGGACGATCGAGCCGATCGAGCTGGCGTCAAATTCAACGATGCCGACCTGATTGGAGCACCGTTCCAACTCATCGTCGGCGACAAAGGCCTTGCAGACGGCATCGTTGAAACGAAGATACGAAGAAGTGGAGTCAAATCCAGAATTGCACCGGGCGAGCTCATCGCCTATCTGAAAGCCCGTTCCCTCGAAACTGATCCATCCACACTGTAAGCGGTCCATCATTCCTCTGCTCACACGGCATGCACAGACCGAACCCCGCCGACAGAAATCGCGTTTTCCTTGCCTTCTCGTCTTGTTCGTCTAGACTGAGCCTGTACGAACAACCGTAGGCAAAGAATCGAGGATGCACCCTACCTTCGACTCTTCGTACGCTGAGTCTCCGAGAAACATGAGAACGGGAGGTTGGCTTTTGGGTGCGATGCCACTGCCGAACTCTGTGACCACGTCATGACTATGCACCACTTTATCCAGCGCGGAACCCGACATCCTCACGTCCGGTTCTCGACCAACTCGGTCGGATGTACACGACATCGATGACGCCGAATGTCCAGGAGCTCCAACACAAGGTCGATCATGCGGAACATCTGAAGCGCATTACCGCCCAGATTCTCGCAGCCAGTCATCTCGACCACATCCTTCTTGATCTTCATAAAGACATCCTTAGCGTTTTCGATGCTCAAGATCTGACCCTGTTCGCCTTCGATTCAGAGAAGAAAGAAATTTTCTCAAAAGTTCCTCACATTGACGGAGCCGAAGAGGTCCGTATTCCCATTACCGAGCAGAGTTTAGCCGGCTTCTGCGCGAAGTACCTTCGGCCCGTCAATATCACCGATGCCTATAACCTTGCGGAACTGCGAGCGATCCACCCCGCATTGCTCCATGACACGTCCTATGACAAACGCACCGGCTTCAAGACCAAGCAAGTTCTGACCTATCCGGTCGTGGCCGACAATAAATACCTCATGGGCGTGCTCCAACTGCTCAATAAGAAGAGTGGGAGTCGGTTTACACGAAAGGACGAAGAAGCGGTCGACGAAATCGCCAAGGCCCTGGGTATCGCCTTTTTCAACCTCAAGAAAACATCCAAGAAGAATCCCACGAAGTTCGATCTTTTGATCGGCAGCAACCGAATCACACAGAATGAGTTGGAGCAGGCGCTCGCCGAGTCCCGGAAGGGCACAAATGATCTGGAAACCATTCTGCTCGAAAAACACAAAGTCCCAAAACTTGACCTCGGCAAGTCCCTTGCCCAGTTCTATAAGTGTCCCTACATTGAGTACAGTGAACGAACCATCGTCGATGTCGAGCTGTTGAAGAACCTCAATGTCGACTATCTCAAAAAGAACCACTGGATGCCGCTGAAGCGGGATCGTACCGCCATTGAAATCCTGACTGATGATCCCGGAGATCTAGACCGCGTCCAAGATATCAAACGCACCTTCCCGGGCCTCAACATTCGGTTCGCCGTCAGTCTTCGCCGCGACATTGCTCAGTTTCTGACGTCGGCAACCGGACAGAGCGACGCTGGAGGGCGGAAACTTGATGAAAATGTGGTCGATATTCTCGGTGAACTGGTCACCGAGGCCCAGGCCGAGGCCATTGAGGAATCCTCCGCCGCCGGGCTCGACGAAAACGACAGCGCCATCGTCCGGTTGGCCAATCAGATCATCGCCGATGCGTACCGTCAAAATGCTTCGGATATTCACATCGAACCGTATGGAGAAAAGCGAGAGACCCTGGTCAGATTCCGAGTCGATGGGGATTGTTTCGAATACATGAAGATTCCGCAGAGTTACCGCCGTGCCATCGTCTCCCGACTCAAAATCATGGCCAGTCTGGATATCGCTGAGCGCCGCAAACCTCAAGACGGGAAGATTAAATTCAAGCTTTCTGAGACAAAAGACATTGAACTCCGCGTCGCCACACTGCCCACCGCCGGCTACAACGAAGATGTGGTGATGCGTATCCTCGCGGCAAGCGAACCGCTACCGCTCGACAAGATGGGGTTCTCGGATCGGAACCTGAAGGTCCTCAAGGAGATTTCCGAAAAACCGTACGGCATCATTTTGTGCGTGGGACCCACCGGGTCCGGAAAGACCACCACCCTCCACTCCGTGCTTGGGAACATCAATACACCGGACATCAAGATTTGGACGGCGGAGGATCCGGTCGAAATCACTCAATACGGCCTACGCCAAGTCCAAGTACAGCCGAAGATCGGCTTCACCTTCGCGAATGCCATGCGGGCATTTCTCCGTGCCGACCCCGACGTTATCATGGTGGGAGAAATGCGGGATAAAGAAACAGCCGATACCGGCATCGAAGCCTCTCTCACCGGCCATCTCGTTTTGAGCACCTTGCATACCAACAGCGCGGTGGAAACCGTCACCCGCTTGCTCGATATGGGCTGTGACCCTTTCAGTTTCGCCGATGCAATGCTGGGTGTCTTGGCTCAGCGGTTGGCTCGTCGGATCTGCAAGGACTGCAAGGAACAGTATGTCGGAACGAAAGAAGAGTACGAAGAGCTCCGACAGGGGTACGGGCCGGACTATTGGGATCAGCTCGGCATCAAGCAAGACGCTACCTTCAGGCTGACTCGCGGGAAGGGCTGTGAAACGTGTAATCGATCCGGCTTCAAAGGACGCGTGGCTCTGCACGAACTGCTCCTCGGTACGGATCGAATGAAGCGTATGGTGCAACAAAAGTCGCGCACCGAGGACATGTTGAAAGCCGCGCTCGAGGATGGCATGACCACACTCGTCCAAGACGGAATACAAAAAGTCTTGCAGGGCCATACCACATACAAGGAAGTGAAAGCCGTCGCCATCAAGTAGATGTTCAATCGGTCGGTTGATCCGTCACGGATCTCAACCCTTTCGGTTTTCGCTCACAACCCGATACAATAGGCCCATTCTTACGGAGGTGCCCCTACCATGCGAGCATCGATATTCCTTCTTGTCTCACTCCTGTTGCTCGGCGGGTGCGAATCTGCGGATCGCGTGCTGACCAACACGGAACGCGTACTCGGCAGTCGTACGGGACGGACTGTCCTCGACATTGCGACGGGTAAGGACCCCAAGCAGATTCTGAAAGAGCGTGTCGATACCTACCAGCGCGACCCCGAAGCCGTCATCAGAGATTTGCGGACGATTCAGCGTGATTTCAACACGATCATGACGGCCCTGACAGGCAAGGTCAGACAAACCTGGGGGGAGAAAGAAATCAAGGTTCCGGAACAGAAAAAGTACGTCAAATATACCCAGAACTATATGAGTCGGACCATCGTGGATTTCGACAACGGAACAATCCTGGTCGAAACTCTGGACGACAAGGCCCCGAAGGAGAGCTTGAAGAACGCGATCGTCACAACCTTGCTCACACCAGACGATCCGCGCTCGGTCGATCTATTTTCCGACAAGCCAGTCACCCTGACTAGTGACCATGCTCCGTATTTACTTGGACTGGTGTTGGATCACGAGGGACAGCCGATCCGCACCCCCGCTCAGGCAGAAGCCTTTGCGACAGCCAGTCTCGAGAGCGCCAAGACAAGGTCTGTGGACCAGAACGGTGTCACCAAACAAGCGCTGATTGCCGAAATCAAGATGGTGGCGAACTTCTCGAACAAACAAGCGGACAAATATCGAGCCACGGTGACCAGATATGCGGAGCAATTCAAGATCAGCCCAAGCCTCATTTTTGCCGTCATACGAACGGAAAGCAATTTCAATCCGTTTGCCGTGAGTTCCGCCCCTGCCTTTGGTCTGATGCAGCTGGTTCCGACCAGTGGAGGCCGCGATGCATACCGAAAAGCAAAGGGGAAAGATACGGTTCCATCGCGTGAGTACCTCTTCGATCCAGAAAACAACATCGAGCTCGGCAGCGCCTATCTCAACGTGCTGTCGTACAATCTGCTTGAGCAGGTCGATAATGAGGTCTCACGAGAATATTGTGTCATCTCGGCGTATAACACTGGAACGGGAAATGTCTTCAAGGCGTTTGCTGGCAACTCCACATCCGCCATCAATCACATCAATGGCCTTGAGCCTCCAGCCGTCTACGACCGGCTGCGCGCCAATCTTCCCTATCAAGAGACTAGAGATTACCTGGTGAAAGTTGTGGGATTTCGGAAGCAGTTTGTCTCGCCGGCAGATGGCCCTGGACGTTGACTTCCTAGCAGCGGTCAAGGCGCTCAGTCCTCGCACTCGACCGTCGGAGCTCAGGCGCTCAACCTGGCCCCGGGCTTCGACTGATGGGTCATGAACGCCTGAAGGTGTTGATTGTCATGAGGAGACAACCCCTCAAACTCTACTCCATAAATCTGTTCCTTGCCCCATCGCACGGTCGCGGTTTCAATGACCATTGATGCGGGCTGATTCGGCAATCGCAACTGCATGGCAATGCGGTCACCGGGCGTAATGACCGCTTCTGTCATGACCCGCACCCCCTTTTCCGACACGTCATAGACGATCCCTACTCCTTGTTCGACCACTCCCTTCCTCAGGCGACCCACACGCGCAAACGAACAAGGAAACGGAGCCGATACGCGGACACGAGGATATCGGCGCAACTGAGGCACACTTCGACCACTGTTTGAATTGAAGTCTGAATCATCCATGATCATTTACTCCTCCTCTCCTGTGGCATTCATGTACTCAGCCAATTGCCGCGACACCGACTCGGACACCCTCGTGAATGCAAGCCCATGAAATTGCTGATACCTCCAGCGCACGATGGCCACTGCCACTTCTGCCGGAGGAGTACTCTTGGTTAATCGAAGCGTCAAGGATACCTGATCACCCGGCTCAATCGGAGCATCCGTGCTCAGGCACAATCCGGCGGTCGATAGATCATGAACCAGACCGACATCATGCACGGACTTTCGAAACCACCAACCCGTGCCGATTGAAGAAAGAGAACAGCTGAAGGGTGTAAGAATCCGAACTCGAGGACATCGCCGAGGCTTGCTTCCTATCTCACGCGTCGGTTGAATCGTTTGCATCGTCCACCTCGTGAGAAATACTCTATCGCACGAGGTGGATTCTGCGAACTATTTTTCAACTTTACGGACGTGGTGCCGTCGTCGTCCCATGTGTCGAAGGTCTGGAGTGAGGTCTTCTCCGTCTGCGGAAGGCCTGCGGTTGATCGGGGCTTTCCTCGCTCACAACAGAACGCCCTTTCCGATGAATGTCGTGACGCTCGCGCGGACCCGCATGTCCTGGAGCCCCACCTCCCGGAGCAACCGGAACGGTTTGCCCCAACAGACGTTCGATCGCACGAAGTTGTTGCGCATCCTCGCTGGTCACAAAACTGGTGGCACGACCGGTCGTTTTCATCCGAGCCGTACGGCCGATCCGGTGCACATAGTCTTCGGCAACATTCGGCAAGTCAAAATTGATCACATGACCGATATTGGCCACATCAATCCCGCGAGCCGCAATATCCGTCGCCACCAACACCCGGAAAGCCCCTCGTCGAAAACCTTCCAGTGCGGCACGTCTCTGTGACAAACTCCGGTCGCCGTGCAACACCGCCACTCGATGGCCGGCACGATCCAGCATACGCCCCACACGATCGGCACGGTGCTTCGTTCGAGTAAAGACGAGCGCGGTATCTTTGTCGGCCCCCAAGAGAGACAAGAGAAGATCGGGCTTGTCGGCATGCGACGTATGATGCACCGCCTGAGTCACTCCGTCGGCAGTCGTCGCTGATGGCGCCACCATAACGCGAACAGGGTTGTTGACGCTGGCTTGAAC
>JAFEBI010000014.1 GCA_018242725.1 Nitrospira sp.
CATCTTGCACCTCCAGACCTCAGATTGTAGGTCGACGGCGTCCACTTTCTCGAGCTTACCTCAAGTGTCCACAATCATCTCGAACGAGATTTCCAGGCGACGGCACCGAATACCAAATGGGTGACCGATATCACGTACATTTGCACCGCCGCACACTGGGTGTATCGCTGCATCGTGCTCGATTTGTATTCGGGTATGATCATAGGCTGGTCGATGAGCCCACGGCAGGATCGCCAATTGGTGGTCCAAGCCGTGCTCATGGCACTCGGGCAACGGCCCGGCCGCACGCCGGTGATTCTGCATTCCGATCGAGGGTGTCCGTTTACATCCGACGAGTACCAGCACCGCTTGACGGTGCACCACCTTAACCTGCAGCATGAGTGCGGTCGGGAGTTGTGCCGACAATGCGGCCGCCGAAAGTTTCTTTGGCGTGCTCAAACGCGAGCGGAGGCACCGGCGGCAGTACCGGACCAGAGATGAGGCCCGAGCGGATATTTTTGACTACATCGAACGCTGGCACAATCCCCGGCAGCGACGGAAACTCCCAAGTCAACGAGAGGGGCAAGAACTCTTACCTCAACCGTCCGTAGAAACGGGGTAGAACCCACTAGGGTTCCCCCTAGCTGTAAAAGAGAGATAAGTTTGATAAAGATCACAGCCGAATAGACCACCTCTATCCCATAATGAGGAGGAACTTATCAAAGGCTATTACTGTGGGCCGTTAGTTAGGGAGGAAGGAATGCAGCAGATGCGTGGTGATTTTCAGGGGACCATCCAAGAAGATTTTGTCTTACAGCAACAGCTGTGGAGAGCTCAGCGGATCGGCTGGGTTATTCTGATTGTCCTGCTTCTTTGTGCCCTGACTGGATTCAGTGGTGCGGGTCCAGCATACCAGGTCGGATCCGTGGTTTCTTCATAACTCGTCGAAGGGATCGGTGGGGTTTTACGAGGGCTGGCATGTCGAGTATATCGCTCTTTTTCTTCCAAGCCTGGAGCGACGTTTGAAGGCCAAATAGCGTATTCATGATGAAGTGGAACTCCGCCTCTGAAAGAGGCCTCCCTTCTACGAGGTACACTCCAAGCGCAGCGGATGCCGACTGAAACATAGGGATAACCTGCGGTGCTCTTAAGTCTTTTGCGCTCGCCATCCTCTCTACCTCCCGGCTCGTGGGGACCCATTACCGAGTGGATGAATGTGAGACTTGCGTTGCTGCCCTGTCGGTCTTACTAGAAGCCACCTTTAAGGAGAGGCAGGTGCATGAGACGACTTATCGCCTTTCCCCTGGGGCCTTGGGTCGTGAAGCTTGGCGGAGGCAGCTCTCTATGCACGGCGCGAGAGTTTATACCAGAAGTGAGTATCCGGCCTACCTAGGAAAACACCTAGAGGCTAAGGGAGGTAACGCTTCCACCTGATTGATCTTAACAGAGACTTATACAGTCCACCAAGGCTCAGTCCAATTTCCATTTTCTCTGTCGCCTCCCTAACGACCAGTACAACGCCCCTATCCAGCCTAGCACGGTCCATCCCATTGTGAGATTCACGACCCCAATCAGAAGGCAGTTAGGATGCCCTCGGGCGAGGGCGATAAACGCAGGAAGACAATACGCGAACGTCGTACCCAAAACTTCGAGGACAGTGACAACATCATTGTCCATGGGACGCATCCTTCACTTAGCGAGGTAGGGCCTTCTCTTCTACTTTCCTTTCGATTTCTCCTTGTACTTCTTCAGTAAATCCTTAATTGCCTCTTCAATAAGTTCATTCATGTACCGTTCTGAATCTACAGAAAGATGTTCAAGATCCTTCATTAAATGAGGATCAAGACGAAGCCCGTACTGGTTCCTTACTTTTGTTGAACGGGGCCGGGGCATGACCGGGGAAATGTAGCAGATGACCATCAGGCTATCAAATGATGGTCATTGATATTATAAAAGGTATATTGATATCTTTAAACCGCTAATGGAGGTGAGCATGACCATGCACCGTATCAATATTCAGCTTCCGGCAGTCCTTAAGCGACAAATCGATGCACAGCGCAAGCGCAGCATCAGTGCAGCGGGGCTGATTCGACACTTGCTTGAGCAACACTTTCAGCAGGGGGCCCAAGTAGCCTATCACACTAACAACCAGGGAGGTATCAAATGGAGAAGGTAACCAGCATTGCAGTGGAGAATGATTTAGACCAGACGACGCACGAGGAGCCAGAACGAATCTGGCGTGAGCGAGCCATTGCCGAGGAAGATTTATTTTATGGTGAAGATGGGGCAGGCTGGATGGGATGGTTTCTGAGGCTGTCCCTGACGGGAATGTACCCACGACGGATTGGTGCCTTTCACACCAGAGAAGAAGCATTGGACGTGCTCGAAGCCGTGGCCTACCAGTTTGAGGTGGAGATCATGACCGAGATCCAAAACGATCTCGAAAGTCATCAGGTGTGCATCCAAGAGGGCGTTGCCCCTCTCACTGCGACAGCACACGCCTAGCGTCCTCAGACGGGGAACCGTCGAGGGGAATTCCCGTTCGGCGCTCCCCGTCACACCATCCTAACTTCATCGGAGGAGATCATATGGCACGAAAAGGACGACTCGACCGAGGCTTGATCAGCAAGCCAGGTCCAACCGGCAAGCCGGTGTGGTATGTGCGTTTGTGGCACGAAAGCAAGGCTCGGCAGTTTGGCAGCTTCCCCAACAAGACGAAGGCGCGAGAGTTTTTCGAGAAAGCCAAGTTGGAGCAGAAGGATGGGCGATTCTTTCCTGAGCGGTATCAACATGGTGGGTATGAACTGGTCGATGTGGTGATTGATCGGTATATGCTCACCATCACCACCAAGAAGCCCAAGGGACAAGCGGAAGAAAAATACTTTGCTGAATGGTGGAAGCGATACTTTCACGAGCGGCGATTGAATGCGGTCACAGTGCAAGCCTTGGAAGACGCCAGACAGAAACTCTTGAAGACAGTGGTTGCCGAAGGGAAACAGGGTGCCCCTGATAAGCTGATGACGCCACAGCGAGTGAACCGCTATATGGCTTTTTTACGTCATCTGCTCAATGGGGTGGTTCGAGACGGTAAGTTTCCCTCTAATCCTGTGTTGAAGCTCAAAATGTATCGAGAGCCAAAGGGGAAAACGCGGTTTCTCTCAACGGAGGAGGAACAGATCTTATTGGAGAAGCTGGGGCCGATCCATGGACCGTGGGCACGGTTCTCAATCTTGACCGGCTTACGCCTTGCAGAACAATTTCGGCTGCAATGGGCTGACGTGGATCTGGAATGGGGAGTCTTGACCCTCTCGACCACAAAGGCAGGCGGTGTGCAATATGCTCATCTCAATGAAGAAGCGAAAGCTATTCTTCGTAGTCTCGATTCGTGGCAGCGGTCGAAGTGGGTGTTTCCGTCAAAGAATCCAGCCACGCCAATCGATACCCAGAACTTCTATCACTATGTGTGGGTGCCGAGTGTGACGGCGTCGGGCCTAGAGTGGGTGACGTGGCACGATCTCAGGCACACGTTCGCCAGTCGGTTAGCCATGAATGGACAGGCCGAGGGCACCATCGCCGCGTTGTTGCGACATTCCACTACAGCCCTAGTGAGACGCAAACCCCACCTGAGCCAATCACATCTCAAGGCAGCGGTGGAAGGTGTGGCAGGATTTGGAAAGACGGCAACTGAGCCACAGCAACCCACGGCTCAAGAGCCGAACTCAGAGCCCATTTCTATTGGAACCGTGTCAGAAACTGTAACTGCTGGATCTGAGGAAGAGCGAAGGAATGTGTAAGTGTGCAGGAAATATGGAGCTGGCGAGAGGAATCGAACCTCCAACCTGCGGTTTACAAAACCGCTGCTCTGCCGATTGAGCTACGCCAGCCTGTCGCGGTCTGCATGACCCTACGGTGCCGAACAGTACCAATAGGGCAACAGGCCTGTCAAGAAACCTTCCGCCATCCGACTCTCGTCAAAGTAATTGATATCGCTTGCAATGAGTGCCTTGGGCCATTATTCTAAACCCGCCACGCATTTCGTGTTCCAAATGTTATGAGCATGAACGCGGTCAACGTACTAATTATCGACGATGATGCGGCCGTCCGGGCGATCCTGCAGGAGGTGCTTCTGCACGAGGGCTATGGTGTTTCCATGGCCGAGGACGGTCACACGGCGATTCACGTTGCCAAAGAGTCGGTCGTCCATATCGTGATTACGGACCTGCAGTTGCCGGATATCGATGGGTTGGAGATCATCGATCGTTTGGTCAAGCAGGATGCCAAGATCATTCCCATCATGATGACTGGGTTCGGAACAATTGAAACCGCAGTGAGAGCCATGAAGTCCGGTGCCTTTGATTTCATTACCAAACCCTTTGATCTCGAGACCGTCGCGGTCGTGGTGCGAAAGGCGGCGGAGTTTTATCGGCTGCGACAGGAAAACCACCTGCTACGGAAAGCCGTCCGTGATCAGTATCGGTTGGAGCAGTTGGTCGGAGTCAGTGAGCCGATGCAACAGGTGCTGGAGTTCGTGCAAAAGGTCGCCGACAGTGACAGCACGGTCATGATCCAAGGTGAGAGCGGCACCGGCAAGGAGTTGGTCGCCCGGATGCTCCATTTCAACAGCCTGCGAAGGGACCGCCCGCTTGTTCCGGTCAACTGCGGGGCCATCCCTGAAAATCTGCTGGAGTCCGAACTCTTCGGGCACGAAAAAGGTGCGTTCACCGGTGCCACTCATTCGAGGATGGGTCGGTTTGAATTGGCGAACGGCGGGACGATCTTTCTTGATGAGATCGGCGAAATGAGTCTTCCTTTACAAGTAAAGCTCCTGCGGGTGTTACAGGAACGGGAGTTTGAACGAGTCGGTGGCAATCGCACGATTCACGTGGATGTGCGCATTATTGCGGCGACGAATCAGGATCTGGAGCTGCAGGTGGAGGAACGGCGATTTCGGAAGGATCTCTTCTATCGGCTCAATGTCATTCCCATCGTGATTCCTCCTCTTCGAGAACGTCGAAGCGATATCCCGTTGCTTATCGAGCACTTTCTGACACGGTTCAATCAGAGTAAGCATACGGATGTGTCGGGTTTTTCGCCCGACGCGCTGCAGTTCTTGATCGAGTACGATTGGCCCGGCAACATTCGTGAGTTGGAGAATATGATCGAACGGTTGGTCGTCCTGAAAAAGCAGGGGACGTTGGCTGTCGAGGACTTGCCTCAAAAAATCGGTCGCCGGTCGATCGCGCCTGAATTCAAAGAGCAGTTCATTCGGTTCAACGACGAAGGGATCAATCTCTCAAGAGAGGTGGAACAGTACGAAAAGCATCTCATCATGGAAGCATTGCGCAAAGCGAATGGTGTCACTTCTCGAGCCGCGCAGTTACTCCACTTGAATCGAACAACATTGGTTGAAAAGCTGAAACGCAAGGGGGTTGATCCTCGCTCCCATGTGGAAACTCTTCCGCTCTGGCCCCGTGTCTCCAGTCAAAAGATTGACGACCTTCCGACCTAGTCGATGCCACTCCTGACGCGATTCGCGCAGATTCTCAATTCCTTAGGATCATTCTCCTGGTTTTCCTCAGGTTTTTGGCCGATGCGAAGGGCATGAGCTTTGCTGGTGTCTTCTCGCTGTGGATCTATGCCGTCTTCCATATGTCCGAGTGATTTTCTTGATCGTCATCTGGACAGTTGCGCCTCCAGTGGTCAATGGGCAGACGCTTCCTTCCGGGAAGAGTTCCAGTAACCCTGTCGGCGTTCGGCCAGAAGCGGTGAAAAATCAGGCGCCGGTTGAACGACTCGCCCTGTTATTGCCGGACGATGGTCCACGTCTGGAAGGTCAGTCGACCGGGATCGATGGGTTGGCGTGGCAGGAAGGACAGTCTGCGTACAAGAAGCAAGCGTGGGCAGAGGCGCAACGATTCTTTGGGAAGATTGTCACGGATTACCCTGAGAGCTCACTCGTGCCGTCCGCGAAAGCATTTCTCATTGAATTGGCCCTTCGTGAGGACTCCTCAGGCCAAGGTCGCGCTTCGGGAATCCAGGAGTACAAGAAACTCGTGCGAGACCATCCGCAGTCGGTGAATGCTCGAAGAGCAGAGTGGCGGATTGGTGATCTGTACTTTGAGCAAGGCTGGTATCAAGAGGCTCAGGCGTTCTATGAGCAAGCGATGGCTCATGCCGAGAGCCATCATTTCGATGGACCACGATCGTTGCTTGGGCTGGGTTATGCGTATATGGCCATGGGCAAGTGGCGCGAGGCTGAGCATGCCTTTTCAAATGTGCGCGCACGGAGTGAGCACGAGCCGCTGTTGCAAGGTGCCACGCTGGGGATGGCCCATGCCTTGTATCGACAACAGCGCTATTCCGACGCCCAACCGCTCTTCGACTTCGCCTATCGACGTTGGCCTCGTCTGGTTAAAGCTGATCCACTTGCGCTTCAACGTTTTGCCCTGTCGGAAATCAGACTCCAGCATGAGACATCCGCAAGGGAGTTGCTCCTGTTGTTGTACAATTTATATCCCCGTCACGAGTATGCGCCTGCGGCGCTGTTGCAGCTTGCCGAGAGCCTGAGGGCCGGCGCCAACCAGCGACTCGCAGAGTTTGTATACGCCCTTCTTCCGGCGCTCTATCCCTATAGCCTGCCGGCCACGACGGCCAAGCTTCGTCTAGCGATTCAGCAAACGGAGACGATGCAGGCCGGGGAGGGCGAGTCACTCGGGCGCACCGTCAGTGCCATGATGCACGATGTCCCGACTCCGTTCCAGAATGCCGCATCGTATCGATCGTTATTGGAGGACATTGCCACGCGGGAAGCGGCGAATCCAGCCGGGAGCGAGGCGCTCTTTTACCTGGCGAAAGCCGCAGAGCAGCGTAACGACATGCAACAGGCGATCGGCTTCTACCGGGATATCACTCTGAAGGCAGGGCAGGTAAATGATCCCTGGGCCGCAAAGGCTGTAGCCCGCCTGGCTGTACTACTGACTCCATGGATTGAAGCCGCCATTGCGTCGCAGGATGATCTGACGGTTGTCAGTCTGTTCCATCGGCATGGGGCCGTGGCCAGACAACACTATGCGCGATCACCTTTATTATTGCAGATTGCTGAGGCGCATCGCCGGCTGGGATTCGCGGCAGAAGGCAGCAGCCTGTACCAGCAGGTGATCAAGGCCCACAACGAGCCGGCGTTGATCGAGCCGGCGTTGATTGGGCTTGGGAAAATCTATCTGGATCAGCGCGACCCTGATGCGGCGCGGAAGGTGTTTGAACGATACCGTTTTCAGTTTCCGCTTGGAACCTACGAAGGGGAAGTCGTGCTGTTGCTGGCGCAGACCATGCGGCAACAACGAGATATGCAGGGCCTCCTCCATCTGTGCCGCACGTGGCTGCTGCGCCATCCCGGTCACCGGGAGCGCCCTGCGATGTATCTCCAACTGGCCAAGACGTTGGGAGAGCTGGACAAGCTCGAAGAGTCCGCTCTGGCCTATGAAGAAGGCCTCAAAGCCGGGGCCATCGCGTCTTCCGAGACGCTGTTGGCCTATGCCGACACGCTGTCGCGGCTGAATCGGCATGAACGAGCGATTGCGGTGTATCAGTCCGTGTTGGAGAAAAAACCTAAAGTGCGTCAAGCTGAATGGGCTCGCCTGCAAACGGCTCAGCATTGGACTGCGCTGAAACAATACGATCGTGCCACGGTGGCCCTGGCGGAACTCGGCCGTGCGAATGATGAGATGGTGAATCGGCTCTCAGCATCGCTCAAGGGAGCCACGCAAACGGTCAGGCATTCAGAAAAAGCGGAGGGGCTATGACCTGCATGACGACGAACCCGGAGGAACGGGCCCTCTTACAGGCGGCGTTTCAGAGTTTCGATGCGGCCGCGCACACGTTACAGCAATCCTATAGCGCACTCACGGCGCGTGTGGAGGAGATGGATGCCGAACTCGCGCAGAGCAACGAAGCGCTGCGTCGCCAGCTCGTCGACAACGAAGCCATGCGCGTGCGCTTAGATGGAATTCTTGAATCGTTGTCGACCGGGGTGGTGGTGGTGGACGAGTGCGGGATCATCACTCGTAGTAATCGCGCTGCGGAGCAGCTTCTTGGGGCGAGCGATGTCGAGCTGCACAGTCGTTGCATCCCGGAAGTCTTAGCGGGGCGAAGTCTCACGATCTCTGATCGTCCGCAACGCATTGGGCAGCGTGTGGTGTCCATCAGTCAGGTCCCACTTCGAAACGACTCCGGTGAGGATTCGGGGCACCTCGTTCTGCTTCAGGACATTACCCGGATTTATCAACTCGAAGAACAATTGCAACGAAAGGATCGGCTTGCTGCGATGGGCGAGTTGATCGGTCGAATCGCGCATGAGATCCGCAATCCATTGGGCAGCGTGGAGCTCTTTGCGTCGCTGCTGCAACGCGACCTCAATGAGCATGAACCCACGCAACGGTACGCGCAGCAAATTTCGCAGGCCGTTCAGTTGATGGATGGGCTTCTGGCGAATCTACTGCTGTACATGCGCCCGGTGCACTTGACGCGAACGTGGCATCACGCGGAATCGTTGCTCAACGAATCGCTAGAGTTGGCTGCGCATGCGATTGCCAAAGTACCCGTAGACATCCGCATCGACATCAGCCGGGAGGTACCGTCGATTTGGTGTCACAACGGACAGTTGAAGCAGGTTGTCGTGAACTTGGTCGTCAACGCCGTCCAGGCGATGCCGAACGGAGGCGCGTTAGCGATCAGTCTGTCCCAAGAGCCGCTTCAGTCACTGGGCAAACCTGCCGTGCGACTGACCGTCCGTGATTCTGGTGTCGGGATCGATCCGGCCCATCGCTCGCGTCTGTTCGACCCATTTTTTACGACGAAAGACGAGGGGACTGGTCTGGGGCTCGCCATCGTGCATTCCATCGTGGACGCCCACTATGGCCGGATTGATGTCGAGAGCACAGTGGGGCAGGGCACGGCCTGTTCGATCATACTCCCTCATCCCTCCGTAGCCGGAGACGTGAGTCCCGAGGATGGTCCTGGCTGCGAAGAAGGTGTCGTCAAGAACGCCGAGCGAGCGGTGCGAGAGGTCGTCCTGATGGAGGATTCGTCTTATGACTGACCGTGAGAAGCAAATCCCGGTGATGGAAACAGGTGAGGAGCAGGAACGGATTCTGGTCGTCGATGATGATCCGTCGATGCGCATCGCCTTGATGGAAACCGTCAGGCGACTCGGTTATGCCGTGCAGGGGGCGACTGATGGGACAGAGGCCTTGGAGCGAATCGCGAAGTTTCGTCCGTGGTTGGTCTTGACGGATTTGCGCATGCCTCGCCTTACGGGTCTTGAGCTGATCAAGGAAATGAAGGCACGAGCCCCGCAAACGGCGATTGTCCTCATGACGGCCTACGGCACAGTTGAAACAGCCGTTGAGGCCATGAAGCTGGGAGCCAGCGAATATCTATTGAAGCCATTTTCCATGGATGTGCTGGAACGAGCCATCGCCAATCTCAAAGCAGGCCGTGAGGAAGGGATTGGCCTCGGTCAGCCGATCCATCAGGTCGAGCACCGAGCGTTGCTCAGCCAGGACCCTGGGATGGTCAGACTCCTGAGCACGATTGAAGGAGTGGCTTCCAGTCAGGCCACCGTCCTGATTCATGGCGAAAGTGGAACGGGCAAAGAGTTGCTGGCACGGTTTATCCATTTGCGAAGTCCGCGGGCCCATCGACCGTTCATTGCGGTGAACTGTGCCGCGCTTCCTGATGGATTACTGGAAAGTGAACTCTTCGGCCATGAGCGAGGGGCATTTACCGGTGCCGTCATCAGGAAAGTCGGGAAGTTTGAGATGGCCCATACAGGCACGCTGCTCTTGGACGAAATCAGCGAAATGAATCTGGCACTCCAGGCGAAACTGTTGCGCGTCTTGCAGGAACGTGAGGTGGATCGGATCGGTGGGCGTGATCCGGTTCCGGTCAACATTCGTGTGATCGCCACGACGAATCGTATGCTCTATCGGGAGGTTGAGCAGGGTCGTTTTCGCGAGGATCTCTATTATCGATTGAACGTCTTCCCCGTGACGGTGCCGCCGTTGCGCGAGCGGATCGTCGATATTCCCATACTCGCGCGCCATTTTGTAAACCAATCAGCTGCAAGAAACGGCCTGACGGCACCAGTCCTGTCGAACGATGCGCTGGCGCATTTACAACGGCTGCCCTGGAAAGGAAATGTGCGTGAGTTAGAGAACGTGATGGAACGAGCGATGTTGTTGGCCGGCCAGGGGCCTATTTTGCCGGAACATTGTCCACCTGAAAAGAACGAGGACGTCACCATTCCGTTCGTGCGTGCAGCGCAACCGACGAATGGATCTCTGTGGGAGATGGAACGAGAGCTGATTTTCAAAACCTTGGCTCGTGTGAAAGATAACCGGACCCATGCGGCGAAAGAGTTGGGTATCAGCATTCGTACGCTCCGCAACAAACTCCGGGAGTATCGAGAGGGTGAACACTCGGCTTCCAGTCCGCCAGGAGGGTGACCACAATTGCCGATGGGCAAAATTGTCCCAGGCACCCACTGTGTGAAACAGAGTTCTGAGGCGGTGGGAGGGCTGAACACAAGAAGTATGGTGCGGAAGCAGCGCTGGCGGGTGACGTCTAGACAGGGAGACCGGCATCCAGGTTGCAAGGACGACGGGGTGTCACGCTGAAAGGAGTCAGGAGCATGACGATCTTTGATCGAACAATGCGGTTGCTGGAGCGCACGCTTGACCTTCGCAGTGGTCGGCAACGGGTCATCGCCTCGAATCTCGCGAACGAAGAAACCCCGGGGTATCGTGCATCGGAACTGACCTTCATGGATCAATTACAGTCGGCACACAAGGGGCGTCTTCCCATTGTCTTAGCAGCGACCCAGCCTCGGCATTTTGGTCTCCAGGGGGCGCAAGGAGTGCAGGCGGTGACCGGAACGCTCAATGAAGTGCCTGCCGGAGATATTCCGCTCGACGCCAATTCGGTCAATCTCGAATTGGAGATGGCGAAGTTGTCCGAGAACGTCATGCAGTATAACGCTGCGGCCACCATCCTTGCGAAGAGGTTTAATGGACTGTTGAATGCGATACGAGAGGGGCGATAACGAATGACTGGGCCTTTCACAGCCGGAGGCGGTTGACGAGTCACTCTTGATACCGAGGAGGTTTACCATGGAGATGTCCGACAGTTTGGCTGTTTCGGTTTCCGGGTTAGATGCCCAACGGCGACGACTCAACGTCATTGCCAGCAATCTTGCCAACGCGCAGTCGACGAAAACGCCGTCCGGCGGGCCGTATAAGCGGCGGGACGTGGTGTTTCGATCGACGGCGGTACCGAGCGCGTTTCAGCGATCGTTTCGGCAGGTTGCGGTGGGTCCGTCGGCCCATGCCCTTGAAGGAGTTTCTGTCTCACGGGTGCGAGAGGATCCCAAGCCGGGGCAACTGATCTATGATCCACACCATCCGGATGCTGATCCGAAAGGATTTGTCAGGCTTCCCAACGTCAATGTGATGGAAGAAATGGTGAATATGATCGGTGCGTCGCGCGCGTATGAGGCGAACGTGCAGGCGATCAATGCGACACGCGCGATGTGGAACAAGGCGCTGGAAATCGGGAGGTAACGATGGGACCAATCACTGGTGTGGGATCCGGCATCGCTCCTATTGCCGATGTGGCGTCGATGGGATCCACGGGAACGACCGGAAAAACAGGCGGCCCGGGATTCGTCGATTCGCTCAAGTCGGCGATCGGCAATGTCAACGATGCGCAAAAAGAAGCGAGTCGAGCGGTCGACGCGCTCATGACCGGCGATACGCAGGATATTCATCGAACCATGGTTGCGTTGCAGCAAGCCGATGTGTCGTTCCAATTGATGATGCAGGTCAGAAATAAACTCGTGACCGCCTACGAGGAAATTCAGCGGATGCAGATCTGATCAGTCGCGTCGGTCGACGATTAAGGGGTGGGCATGTTCTCCAAGTTCTCCATCAATCAACGGATGATCATCCTCGTCGCGTTGGCGGGATCCATTGCCGGTCTGATCGCCATCGCCTTGTGGACGCAACAGCCTGATATGCAAGTGCTGTTCACCCACCTCGGCAGCGAAGACGCCGCCGCCATTATCGACAAGCTCAAAGAGACCAAAGTTCCGTACGAGACGACCGGTGGCGGATCAACCGTGCTGGTGCCCAGCGACCAGGTTCACGATCTGCGTTTGCAGCTCGCAACCCAGGGGCTTCCCCATGGCGGAGGAGTGGGATTCGAGATTTTCGACAAGACGTCGATTGGAATGTCCGAATTTGTCCAAAAGTTGAATTATCGCCGGGCGTTGCAGGGGGAATTGGCGCGAACCATCGCTCAGATGCCGGAGGTGGAACGGGCTCGTGTCCATCTGGCCATGCCGGAACGACGACTGTTCGCGAGTGAGCAGGAGAAAGCGAGAGCCTCCGTGATCGTCACGCTTCGCGGTGGGCAGCAACTCTCGCCGGCACAGGTGCAGGGTGTCATTCATCTGGTATCGAGTAGTGTGGAAGGGCTTCAATCTCGGGATGTGACTGTGGTGGACGGACACGGACGTCTCTTGTCGGCAACGGTGACGGATGAGACAGCCGGGCTTACCAATACGCAGCTTGATTATCAGCGGAGCATTGAAAAAGATATCGAGACGCGTATCCAAACGATGTTGGAACGGATCGTTGGGCCCAATAAGGCGGTGGTTCGCGTGTCGAGTGTCGTGGATTTCAGAAAAGTCGAGACGACGGAAGAGCGATATGATCCGAATAGCCAAGTCGTGAGAAGCGAACAGCGAGGACAAGAAAAGTCCAATGGAAGCAACGGGGTCGGCGGGGGTGTGCCAGGCGTTCAGTCGAACGTGCCGCCAGGGACGGATGCGGAGCCGTCACAAACCAGTTCGAACAGCAGTCAAACGAAAAACGAAACGGTCAATTATGAGATCAGCCGCACCGTGTCGAAAATTGTGGAACCTGTCGGGGCCATCAAGCAGCTGTCTGTTGCGGTGTTGGTCGACGGGGTGTATGAGGCCGCGAAGGTCGGCGAAGGCCAGACGGGGGATGCGCCGGTTGCGGCACGAAAATATACTCCACGATCGGAAGAGGATATCAAGCGGATCGAAGATATCGTGAAGAAAGCGATGGGGTTTTCGGCTGAACGACAAGATCAGGTGCAAGTTGTGAACGTTCAGTTCGGGACCGAGCCGGATGAACCGCAGGCCGCGACGGCGGAAGCCGCGTCGGAAGGGGTAAAACCGTGGATGCCCTATCTTCGATACGGAGTGGGGATTCTTCTCTTTGCCGTTGTTCTCTTGTTTGTCGTTCGGCCCTTGCTCGCCATGTTGGGGACAAACATGGAACAGACACAGGCAGAGGCGTCCGTGGCTGAGCTTTCTGGTGGGACCGCAGCGGGTGGAATGACGTTGGCGAATGTGCCCGATCGAGCACAGATCATTGATATGGCGAAAAAAAATCCTGATGCGACGGCCGTGGTCGTCAAAGAGTGGTTGAAGACCCCAAGTTAGAGCCTGGCGATGGCACATACGCTGACCGGTGAACAAAAAGCGGCGATTCTGCTTCGTGCGATCGGGGAAGAAGCGGCCGCTCAAGTCATGAAGCAACTGGATCCAAAGGAGATCAAGAAGCTGGGAAACTTCATGAGCGGGACGGCCCAGATTTCCCGGGAGGACGAAGAGGCGGTCATCGCTGATTTCCAGACAGCAAGCGCAACCGGAGGCATTCAATTCCAAGGACGAGAGTTCATCAAGACCGTGCTGACAAAGGCCCTGGGAGCAGAAAAAGCGGCGCGGATTATTGAGTCCATGACGCAGAAAAACTATCCTGGGATTGAGGCTCTGAAGTGGGTCGACGTGAAAACGCTTGCGCAAATGTTGAAGATAGAACATGCGCAAACAGTCGCCGTTATTCTTGCACACTTGGAGAGCGATCAGGCTAGCCAGGTCCTCGCCGCGCTCCCGGAGGCTATGCGAGGGGATGTCGCGCTTCGGCTCGCCACAATGGAAGAGGTCCAGCCGGATGTATTGGAGGAGCTAAGCGATACCTTGCAGGAAACCTTGTTGGCAGACCATGGGGTGGGCGCGCATAGCGTCGGAGGGGCTGAGGTGATGGCCAATATTCTGATGCGAATGGACAAAACGAACGAAGGCGGCATCATGGCGCGCATCACGGAGAAGAGCCAAACACTCGCCGATAACATTCGGGCGCTGATGTTCGTATTCGACGACATGGTGAAAGTGGATGATCGTGGAATCCAGGAGCTCATGAAGGAAATCAGCAAGGAAGATTTGCCTGTGGCGCTGCGCGGGGCTAATCCGGAGGTGAAGGAAAAATTCTTTAAGAATATGTCGAGTCGTGCTGCGGAAATGTTGAAAGATGATATGGAAGCCAGGGGACCGGTTAAAGTATCGGATGTCGAAAAGTCACAACAAAACATCCTTAAAGTCTGCCGAAAGCTGGAGGACGAAGGCCGTATAGTCATCGCCGGTGTCGGAGAGGAGATGCTCTAGTGGCAGCTGCGGCTATGCCGTCGATGTCGTCTCAGGGGCAGGGACTCTCCAGAGTCCAGGGGTCAGTCCTTGTCGTCGATGATGAGGAAAGCATTCGGAATCTCTTCCTTGAACTCTTCAGGTCTGAGCGCATCAATGTTCGCGTTGCCGGTTCCGGACGGGAGGCGGTGGAGATGGTCAAGCAGATGGCGCCGACGCTGCTGATTGTCGATGTGTTGCTGCCGGACGGAGATGGCATTGCCCTACTGGAAGAAGTACAGAAACTCGACAATCGGATCATCGGAGCAGTGATGACCGGAGCGGCGACCATTGAGCTTGCTGTGCGAGCGATGAAGGCCGGGGCTGTTGAGTTTTTCTTGAAGCCGTTTCAGACCGAGGTGGTCAGTGCCGCAGTTCGGCGGTTGTTGGCGATTCACCAGGCGCGCGGGGAGAATTCTGTGGTGAAGCACGCGGCCGTTCGGTCTGGGGCGATTCGGCTACAGAATGCTCCCTTTCATACCTTCAGCGAGGGAGGCATGTTTCGCGAAGCCGATGGGCCAGGGGAATACGAACGTGGGTTAGCGGAAGGACGACGGCTTGTAGAGGATGAGCGTCGACAAACTTTGGCCGTGCTGACCGCCGCCGCCAGACAGTTTGACCTGGCGCGAGGAACGGTGCGGCAAACGATGGAAGCGGACGTTATCGAATTGGCGTTTCAAGTAGCTTCTAAAATTCTTCATGAGTCTGCCGAGTCGTGCCGGGAGCAGATCATCGTTCAGGCCAAGGCTGGGATCAGTGCGCTTCGCGACGCCGAGAGTGTGGTGATACAGGCTCATCCCTTGGATGCCGCCGTCTTGGAGACGGCCAAAGTCGAGTTGGCAGGACAACGGGATATCGCCTTCGTCATCAACGTCGAAGCGGTGCCATCACTCCCGCGGGGGAGTTGTCTTTTGCATACCGGTACGCGATTGGTCGATGCCTCCCTCGAGACACAGTTGGCCCGTTTGGGGACTGCCGTGCAGCATGGAGGTGCTCATGAGTTTTAGTCATCTTCTTGAGCACGTTGAACCCATCGAGATATCCGGACGGGTGGCCCAGGCCGTGGGGATGGTGGTGGAAGGATATGGTCCGATGACGACGATCGGGGAGCTTTGCCGTATCACGAGAGAGGCGGGTGAAGCTCCAATTACGGCGGAGGTAGTCGGATTTCGTGGAGACCGCGTGCTGTTGATGCCGCTTGGAGACATGCGGGGGATCGGACCCGCCAGCCGCATCACCATGACCGGCCGGGTGGCGACTCTCGCGGTCGGGCCTGGTCTGTTGGGCCGGGTTCTGGATGGATGCGGGGATCCCATCGACGGGAAGGGAACGCTGAAGACGAGCCATCGGTATCCGCTGCATGCTGCCGCACCGAATCCTCTCCAGCGGGCTCGCATCCAAGATCCCCTTGATCTCGGTGTTCGTGCGATCAACGGATTTTTAACCTGTGGCCGTGGACAAAAGATGGGGATTTTTTCAGGTTCAGGGGTCGGAAAGAGCGTCCTGTTGGGGATGATCAGCCGCTACACAAAAGCAGATGTCAACGTCATTGCGCTCATCGGAGAACGAGGACGAGAAGTCAAGGAGTTCCTGGAGCGTGACCTGGGGACTGAGGCGCTTGCGCGAACCGTTGTGGTCGTCGCAACGTCTGATCAAGCTCCTTTGATCCGTCTACGAGCTGCGCTGGTGGCTACGACGATTGCCGAATACTTTCGTGATGCAAGACAACATGTTCTCTTGTTGATGGATTCCCTCACGCGATTAGCCTACAGCCAACGAGAGGTCGGACTGGCCATCGGAGAGCCGCCGACGACAAAAGGCTATACGCCATCGGTGTTTGCGCTTTTGCCGAAGATTTTAGAGCGCGTGGGAACAGGCCCTGGACCAGGAACAATTACGGGCCTGTATACCGTGCTGGTGGATGGCGATGACCTGAGCGATCCTATTGCCGATACGGTTCGATCGATCTTGGATGGCCATATTGTGCTGTCACGTACGTTGGCCGCGCGTAATCACTTTCCGGCCATTGATCTGCTCCAGAGCACGAGCCGTGTCATGCGGGATATTGTCGGGAAAGCGCATCATGATGCCGCTAGACGGGTGCTTGAATTGATGGCTCGGTATCAACAGTCCGAAGATCTCGTGTTATTGGGCGCGTACAAGGCCGGGATGAATGCGGGACTCGATAAAGCCGTTCAAGCCCAGGATTCGATCAATGGATACCTCCGACAAGCGGTCGACGAGCCTGCAAGCTTGGCGTCATCAGTGCAGGACCTTGAGGCGCTCGCGCGGCAAGCGGCATGAGGAGTCTTGATTCGATACGAAAGGTTCGCGCACAGACCGTCGAGTCACTGATGATGGAATTATCGCATATCGCACAAGCGCTTACTCGCAGTGAAGCGCAATATCGCGCCATGAAAGGTCAGATTCAGGCGGATACTGAGGCCTATGCTGAGCAGGCCGGTCGAGGCCTGACGATCGAAGAGCTCCTGCAATGGCAGGGGAAATTGGATGCTCAGCGGTCCGCGTTGCAACAAGTCCGTGCCGCAATCGATCATGGGACCGGTCTATGGCAGCAGACTCAGGAACGACTTGTTGAAGCCAGGCAAGAGTGCAAGCTTCTTCAAAGAGTTGTCGACCAGCGTCAAACTGCCGTGCGCGCGGTGATTACACGCCGGGAGCAGTGGGCTGAAGATGAGACTGCAAGTCGCCGGGTCTTCATTCGGGATCGAGGCAATTCATGAAGGGGCGAATCAGTCCGATGAAGGTTTCCCCGTTCATCTTCAGTAACCGTTGGCCATGGTTTGCACCACGGCTGAGAAAGAATCGACGTGGGTCGCTTGGGACGATGGTCGGGGGATTGGTCGTCTCGATGATCCTTTTTTGGGTCATGGTTCAGTTGGGGCAAGCCTCTTCAGAGCCCAAGCCCAAGGCTTTGCCGCCGCAACATTCCGTCAAGCAAGAAGGGCAACCATCTGCCTCGGAGGGACCATCCCATGAACCTGACGGCAAAGATGGGGCAACGGCGGCGGTCCGATCGACGACTCAGGGACCGGCAATTGAGATACCCCGTGAAGTGCTCGAGATGCTTGATCAACGAAAGCGCGACCTGGATCGACGGGAAGAGATTCTTCGCCAGAATGAAGAACGGCTCACGATCGTGAGAAGTCAGGTTGAAGAGCTTCTTGAGCAGAACGAGGCGCTGGAAAAGCGGATACAGAGCGCACGGGCAAAAGAGGAACGCCCTGCGGCTCAATCGACCAAGATCCAGGCGGACAAAGATCGTGGAGCACAGGAACAGCGGACTCAGCTGGCCAAAATCTTCGAGTCGATGCCGTCGGAAGATGCTGCGGCACGTCTTGAGCGGATGCCGGACAGAAAAGCGATCGAAATTCTTCGAATGGTGAAGTCCAAGACTGCCGGCGCAATCCTCTCCCAAGTGAAAGCGGACCGAGCTGCCAAACTCACCGAACAGTTGCTTGCACCAACCCCCTAGAATTCCACAGTGCCGTTGGTTTTTCGCGCCAAACGCATGACCTCCGTCTCTTTCCGTCAGCTATCAGGACGATCGATGGCGTGCACGTTTTCTTGAAGGTTGCATTCGTTGAATAAATAATATACAACTTAATACTTTGAGATTTAATACATAAGCATTTATTTTTATTGGAGGAATTGATATGTCTCAACAAGTCGTTCCCATTAGTCGGTCGCCACGAGCGCCTCTGTCCAGAGTTTTGCTCTTCGCTTGTACCATCATGGCTACGCTCGGCTCTGTCTCGGACATGGTGCTTGCCGGGCAGCAGGTTCCATTCATTGTTACGAGCACGCACACGCAGAATGCACCTTGGTCGATCGATGAGGGTGCCGTCAAGCCTGCCGGTCAAAGCGGGCGGTTTATTGTCAGAGATCGACACATCACGGGCACGTTCGCAGGGGACATCAGTGGTGGCTTCACAGTCACCTATGATACCAATGTTCCTCTTGCCACTCAGTCAGGTCCCATTCACGCCCGAATGGTTGCCGGTATATACGAGGCAAATATGACGATGGTATCCAGTCTGGGCCCTACACCGGTGCCCTGTGAGATGCCGGATGGTAAGACCTGTCTTGAAACACCGGTCGGCAACTTCGTGCCCGGACTGTTGCTGAACGGCAGAATGAACTTTCAAAGCGGGGCCAAAGGCAAGGGGAACGTGAGCGGATGGCTGATTGCGCTTCTTGACCAAGAGGGGCACATAACGAGTATTGTGGCCGGTCAAATCACGATCGTCGGTCAGTGGATGCAATGAATGTAGAAGTTTTGAAGCAGATTCCGGGAAGCAGCGTACGGCAGCCGATGATCAGATACTGTGGAGCGGAGGCACGTTAAGTGCCTCATCGGTTCTCATTCAGTAATTTTTGTAGACTCATGATTCGACTTCTCTCGTCTGGATTGGCATTTTCGGTTCAAACTGCCAGAGAAGCACGCCAAGGAGAATTTGCAACACATGGAGAGTCCGCTATAAGGAGCTTTGATGCGGGCTCTATTCAATTCCGATCTCTTTTGCCTACCACCCAGTAAAATTTTCCTCTTTTCCGCTACGTGATCGTGAGCTGAATCGCAACCACTCGATATTTCAGTTCATTAGGAACTACCGATCTGGCACAAGGTTTGTATTTCGTCCTACCGGAATCTCACGAGGACAGATAGGCATGAGTTTCATTGCTCCAGGTCTAGTTTCTGCCACATCGAGCCCTCCCTCGGATGGGATCGTGCGATCTACTCGATCCGCAGCCAGCAGTGATTCTGCCGTTCGAAAGAGTTTTTCTTCTGTGTTGCAGGGAGTTCGTGGAGAAGAAAAGAAGGGGAATACTCAGGAAGCAGAAAGTCATCGAGGGGCAAGCCAGGTTGAGGGTCGACCGGATACTAAACAGAGCAAAAGCCTCAACTCAGCGGCGTCTCAAACGGAACGGGCTGAGGCCACACAGGTTCGAACTTCAGACAGTGCATCGTTAAAGAGCAAAGAAAACCAAACCGGTGACGATTCTCAGGAGGAATCGGAATCTCCACTGCCGCAGAGCCACGCCGGATCAGCAGCTGAAGGACAGATGGTTGTGGCTATGACCCCTACGAGTGTGTTGCAGGCTGGAGCTCAGGTGATGGTGAGTGGAGCACCCGATCCGCACGCCGGCTTACCGGCATCTGACGGCGAGTGCAGTTCTGCTGAAGCATCCCCATCCATACCGATGGCAACTGATGCGTCAGTGCAACCAACCGAGAACCGTTCATTCGAGAAAACAACATTGAAAACAACAGCTAGTGTACCACCCACTGTATCGGAACAAGCTCAGGATGCATCACCGTCCCAGAAGGGAGCCGAGTCCCACGTCACGCAGTCTGCTGAGCTGAAGGGTTCCGAAGCCCAAAATGACGCGAAGGGACAGGCAACCGATTCTGTAAAAACTCAAGCTGCGATTCAAGCTTCATCATCCGGTGGAACGATTTCATCTTTTGATCACACTATTGCTCGGCCTGTCCAAACCCATGACGGGAAGCTCTTGCCGGGGAGTCAATTTGATCGAAACCTTGTTGCTCTTGATCGAGGCGAAAACGGTGTCGCGCATCATCCAACGGACAATCAGGCGCCCCTTCTTGTGCCAACTCACGAGGATCAGGGAGATACTGGTCCAAGGACTCAGGGGATCATCCCTCATGAACAGCAGCTCGTTGTTGATCAGGAAGAACTGTTCAGTCAGTCAGGGCATGAGCAGGATGGTCGACAGCAGGGCAATCCTGAAGCCAAGCTATTTCAAGGGACAGTCGTCGATCTTCCATCCATGAATGGACGTACAACGGAACATTATGCGGCTGTCGCACAAAGTCAGACCAATTTCGTGCCAACGGCACCTCCCCCAACGGTCATTGTGCCGTCGGCGCAAGCAGTCTCCTCAGCGCCTGATCCGACTCAGCAATCGACTCCTCCCATCCTGAGATCAGTGGTGTTGGAGGTGGCTCAACCAGAGTTGGGGCATGTCAACATCCGTGTCGCCATGATGAACGAGTCCGTGCATGCTCATTTCTCAACGGATCGAGCGGATGTCGGACAGTTTCTTATCAATGGGCAGGATCGGCTTCAAACGGCTTTGCAGGTGAACGGATTAGATATGGGACAATTCAGAGTCGATATCGATCGTCAGAGCAGTGGTCGTTCATTTCATCAGGGATTGTTCCAGGAGCAAGCACCGACATGGAATCAGAGATCACAGGGAGGCGGGACGGAACAGGCTCAAGGATGGTCCGATGATGCACGATCGTTACTCCAGGGGCGACTAAATTTGGTGGCCTAAGAACAGGGAGACTTCAAATGGCCCAGATATCAGGAATCGGTTCTACATCGATCACGTCGACACCGGAACAGACCGGACCGAAAACGCTGGGGCAGGATGATTTTCTCAAGTTACTCGTGACACAGCTCAAAAATCAGGATCCGTTGAAACCCACGGACAACACCGAATTCGTTTCTCAACTCGCTCAATTCAGCCAGTTGGAGCAGAGCTCGAAGCAGGCCGATCTTCTGCAAAAAAGCCTCGATGCGCAAACGGCATTCCAGGAGTTCTCATTGGTGCCCATGATCGGACGCACCGTGACCGTCGGTCAGCCGCTTATTCAGCTCGGTTCCGCACCGGCTCCGTTTGGATACACGCTGGATAAGAATGCCACAAAGGTTCATGTCAGCATCATGGATTCTCAGGGGCAGGTCGTGCGGAATTTAGAATATCGTGACCGACCCTCCGGGGCCAATGTCGCTCAGTGGGATGGAAAGGACAACAATGGCGTCTCTATGCAATCAGGTCTCTATCGTTATGTTATTTCGGCCACTGACTTAGAAGGCAAGACAGTCAAGGTCGACGGTACTGCCATGGTCACCGTGTCCGGTGTCCGAATGGATCAGGGACAAGCCAAACTTCTTGTCGGCGATTTGGCAATTGATCCGTCCACAGTCGTCGAGCTGCGATAATAAGAGGAGGATTGAATCAATGGGAATTCTATCGTCGCTGTTTACAGGCGTCAGTGGGCTCAATGCAAACGGAAATGCGTTATCGGTCGTGGGTAACAATATCGCGAATATAAGCACGGTTGGGTTCAAATCAAGTCGTTCCGTGTTCGCCGACTTGGTCAGTTCGTCACTGGGAGGGGCGGGTGGCGCAATTCAGACGGGTCTGGGAGTCGCGCTCAACGGAGTACAGGGAGACTTCAGCCAGGGGTCGCTCAGTACCACGAGCAATTCGCTCGATCTCGCCATTGACGGCAACGGCTTTTACGTCCTTCGCGATGCAGCTGGAGCGGCGTACTATTCTCGCGCGGGACAATTTCATCTGGATTCACAAAATCGTATTGTCGACCCAAGCGGATTTTTTCTTCAGGGCTATCAGGTCAATACCAGCGGTTTTACGACGGCTAGCATCAGTGGCGTCGCGCTTCCCACTACAACGGCTCCGCCGAATCCGACCAGCACCGTCGATATCGGCGCCAATCTGAATTCGCAAACGACGTCCGGGGCGTTCTCGCTTTTAAACCCCGCTGGGACCGCTGGGTTTACCACGTCGCTCACCGTGTATGATTCCGTCGGCAACAGTCATCTTCTCACCACCTATTTCACGAAGACAGCGCCGAACACCTGGACCTATGACGTGGTGGGAAGCACAAGCGAGATTGACACGGGTGGTTACAATGCAGCCAATATCAATGCGGCGCTTGGGATCGTGCGGTTGGCATCCGGCAGCCTGACGTTCACGACAGCAGGCGCGCTTGATACCGAGAGTGTGGTGACGAGCTATGATAGCGGCGGGGCTGGTGGCACGCCCGGGGGCACGGTCGGACAATCACAAATCGATTTTATCGGCGCGACTCCGAATCAGGCGATTACTTTCAATTTCGGCACAAGTGTGACGACTGATGGAGGGGCCGGAATGAATTTGACGACGCAATTCGGGGCGACCTCGGGGTTGGTTCAACAATCTCAGAATGGATTCGGCGCCGGAGCCCTCCAGACGTTCAGTGTGGAGACCAATGGGATGGTCAACGGCAGATTCTCAAATGGGCAGGTTCGTCCGTTGGCCCAGTTGGCGTTGGCGAGATTCCCGGATCCGCTGGGTCTTGTGCGCACCGGAAAGAACACGTTTGCCGAATCCGGCACCTCCGGACAACCCTTAATCGGCGCGGCGACCTCTGCCGGCCTTGGGAGAGTCCTCTCCAATACTCTGGAGTTGTCCAATGTGGATCTCGGCGAACAGTTCATTGACATGATTGCCGCGCAACGAGGGTTCCAGGCAAATTCCAGAGTCATCACGACTTCGGATGAGGTGCTTCAAGAGTTGGTGAATTTGAAGCGATAGCTGTATCGGTTCTAGCCCGGGAAGAACAGTCTTCCCGGGCCTCGCCCCAACGCCTTCTCATCGCGTCAGTTTCTTGACGGTGTCAATGACTGACCTGACGGTACATTCGGAAGGCGCCAGCGGTCTGGCCTCCCTCGCATAAATCTCGTGTCAAATACATCTATTGTGAAGCACTGTGGCCGGCGGCCACAAACCGTTCAATGGCATATGCATTGCAATTGCTTCACGGGGGCGATGAGGCCTTCAAGGAGGAGCTATGGCAGATGCAGCCGAGACGGACGAGAAAACTGCAGGGGCGCCGCCCGCTCCGGCGTTTCCGATCAAGTTGCTCATTATTGTGTCAGTGGTTGCCCTCCTGTTCGGTGTGGGAGGAGCGGTCGTCACCGTCAAGTTTTTCGGTGGATCCGATAAAAATGCAGAACATGCCGATGAACATAAGGCCGAGACGGCGACGAAGTCCGACGCCCAAGGCGGAACGAGCGGAAAATCAGGACAGACTGCCGCCCCGGGAGTCATGGTCGACCTGGATCCGTTCATTGTGAATCTGGCGGACGTCCCGGACGTGCGCTACTTGAAACTGACCGTCAAGCTTGAAGTCGACAGTGATGCGGTTTCCGCCGACCTGTCCGCGAGGATCCCCCAGGTCCGCGACGCAGTTCTTGTGTTACTCAGCAGTAAGGATGTCAATGCGGTGAGAACCACACAAGGGAAATTTCAATTGCGGGATGAGATTACGCAACGGATCAACGGGTTGCTCCCTAAGCCGGGCGTGCGGTCGGCGTATTTCACGGATTTTGTTGTTCAGTAACGGCCACCCGCATGGAAAAAATCCTCTCACAAGACGAAATCGATGCCCTCCTGAAGGGGGTGGTTTCGGGAGAAGTCGACACCGCGCCCAAGGAAAGTGAAACGACTGCAAAGGGCGTCGAGCAATACGACCTCTTCAATCAGGAACGGATCATTCGCGGGCGAATGCCTACGATGGAAATGATCAACGATCGGTTTATTCGTCGGCAATCCGTTGCCTGGACCAATATGTTTCGTGACGCCATTGAGTTTAGTGTGGTCGGAACCCAAGTCCTCAAGTTCGGAGAATTTCTCAAGAAGATCCCGCAGCCCTCTTCCTTGAATGTGTTTCACATGTCCCCGTTGCGCGGCAGCGCGCTCTATGTGATGGATGCATTTCTCGTCTACTTGATCATCGATTACTTCTTCGGCGGCAAGGGACAAACTCACGTGAAGCCGGAAGGCCGGGACTTTACCCCTGTGCAGTTACGCGTGATCAAAAAGCTACTGTTGCAGGCGTTGGTTGATCTTGAAAAGGCGTGGCAGGTTGTCGCGGCGGTGAAGGTGGAATATGTCCGATCGGAAAGTAACCCGCAGTTTGCGATGGTGGTGACGTCTTCCGAAATCGTAATGGTCGTGACGTTGCAGGTTGTTCTCGGAGAAACCGCTCGTGAGCTCTACATTGTGTATCCCTATGCCATGCTCGAACCGATCAAGGAAAAATTGTATTCCGGTCTCGTATCCGACCAAGTCGAGCAGAACGGAGACTGGAGTCAACGATTCCGAGAGCGCCTACAGGAATGTCCTTTGCCGATCGTGGTTCGGCTGGGAACCGCCACGGTGACTGTCAGGGATGTTCTCAATTTCTCCCCCGGGGATGTGGTGTTACTGAATCAGCGACCGGGCGATCCACTCGATTGTTTTGTCGAAGGGTACCATAAATTCCAGGGGAGTCCCGGGGTCTACAAAGGCAATCACGCATGTCGCGTGACCAAAGTGTTGACGTAAGCGGGATCGGAGGACGCGAAGGACTATGGCCGAATCAGAATTCACGACATCTCGTGATTCCCAGACCAGCGGAGGGACGGCTCCACAGCTTGCATCGTTTCCGCCTGTTCAGGATTCAGAAACCGGAGGCGGCTCGAAGAATATCGATTTTATCTTAGATATTCCGATGAATGTCGCGGTGTATGTGGGATCCACCAAAATGGCGATCCGCGATCTACTTCAGTTGGCGCAAGGGTCCGTCATCGAGCTCGATAAATTGGCAGGCGAGCCAATGGAGGTGATGGTCAACAATAAACTGGTCGCGCGCGGCGAGGTCGTCGTGGTGAACGAAAAGTTCGGTATTCGGTTGACCGATGTGGTCAGCGCGGCCGAGCGTGTTCAGCAGCTCCGGTAAACGGTCGAAGGGAGAGCCTGTGATTGACGTCTGGGATAGCCTGATTCGAACGGTCGCGGCGCTGGCCGTGGTGTTGCTGTGTATCGGTATCGCCGCATTGGTGGCCCGTCGGGTGATGGGGCCGCGGGCAGGGAATTCCGGCGGCCGACCATTGGTTCAGGTGTTAGCGAGCGGGTATCTTGCTCCGCGCAAGACGATTAGTTTGGTGGAAGTCGCCGGCGAGTATTTGATCGTGGGAGCGACGGCCACGGATCTCATTTCCTTGGGACGAATCGACAATACGGCGCATCTCCGTGAATTGCTCGGGATGCCGCCTCAGAAGCCTTCCACCGAGGTGACATCCGCTCCAGGGGGAGATGTGGCGTCCTGGCTTCAACGACAACCGCTCCATTGGGCTGAGCATGATAAGGAACGGCATGGTCACTGATCGCGTTCATTCACGACGGCTCGGCTGGACGCTTGTCGTCGGGGCGGGGGTGCTGCTTTTGGCATCGGCAGCAGAAGCGGCCACAAACGGCCCGTCGGTCAGCATTGATTTGGGTGCCGGTGGCCCAAAACAAATGGCCGTCGTCATCCAGATTCTGATCCTGTTGACGGTGCTGTCTTTGGCGCCGGCCTTGTTCATCATGGTGACGTCGTTTACCAGGATCGTCATTGTCCTGGCGTTCCTCCGGCAAGCGCTCGGCACACAAGCAGTCCCTCCCAATCAAGTCTTGTTGTCCTTGGCCCTGTTCCTGACGATGTTCATTATGGCGCCGGTCGGACAGTCCGTCTACAGCAACGCGCTGCAGCCGTTGCTTGCCGAACAGATTTCCTATGAGGATGCGTGGAAGAAGGGGATCGAGCCGGTTCGGGGGTTCATGCTGAAGCAGGTACGGGACAAGGACCTTGAGTTGTTCATTCAGTTAAGTCACATACCCAAACCGGATCGGGTTGAAGACGTTCCGACCCATGCCATCATTCCGGCATTTATTCTGAGTGAGTTACGAATCGCCTTTCAAATCGGGTTCTTGATCTATATTCCATTTCTGATCGTGGACATGGTCGTCGCGAGCATCTTGATGTCGATGGGCATGATGCTCCTGCCTCCGGTCGTCATCTCCCTCCCGTTCAAGTTGATTCTATTCGTGCTGGCTGACGGCTGGTATCTCGTTGTCGGCTCGATGGTGCGCAGCTTTCAATGACTTCATGGTCGTTCGAGTGAGTAATGCAACGGGAGTGGTGTGGGATTCGGTCGGCGACGCCGTAGGACATGATTCGGTACGGAGCAGTCGATGACACCTGAAATCGTGACGGAATTGGGCAGGCAGGCATTGGAAACCACGCTGCTCGTATCGGCTCCGATCTTAGGCCTGAGTCTGCTCGTCGGTCTGATCGTCAGTGCGTTCCAGGCCATGACTCAGCTGAACGAGGCGACGCTGACATTTGTTCCCAAAGTGTTGGCGCTCTTTGGGGCGTTATTACTGTTTCTCCCGTGGATGTTGAACGTCATGACGACGTTCATGGCAAATCTCTTGATGAACATTCCGAACTACGTGCGCTAGCGGCTTGTTGAAATACGATGGTGAAGATCTTGAAACCTCGTCGTCATGGATGCCCAGAAAGTGATGGCGAGGCGCTCGGCGATGTGCGGATCAACTTAGACGAACTGCTTCAACCGGATGCGAGAAAGGAACGATGGCGCTGACACACACCATTCAGGTGCTCCTTCCCGAGTTTCAAGCGTTCTTGGTTCTCATTTCTCGAATCGGAGGACTGCTCGCCGCATTGCCGGTGCTGAGTGGAAACTCAGTTCCGTTGAAGGTGAAAGGAGCATTGGTGCTGGCGTTGGGAGTGCTGTTGGCTCCTTTGATCCATCTTCCGGCGGTGCCTTACGATCCCCTTGTACTGGCCGCCGGGCTGCTCAGCGAACTGGTGATCGGGTTGGCGATTGGGTTGGCTGTCCGGCTGTTTTTCGGCGCGTTCGAGGTCGCGGGAGAAATGATCGGCGTTCAGATGGGATTCGGTGTGGTGCAGCTTCTTGATCCCGCCACATCTCGCCAGACACCGCTGATGGCGCAGTTCTTCACCCTGTTGGCGTCCCTCGTCCTGCTCTCATTGAACGCGCACATGCTCATCGTGGCGACTATTTTGTCCAGCTATGAATCCATCCCGGCATTCGGAGCCGCTCTTCCTGCCGGAGCGGGAGATGCGGTGCTGCGTCTCTCTCAACACATGTTCATGGTCGGCCTCAAGCTTGCCGCTCCGGTGCTCGTGATCATTCTGATGATCAACATCCTGCTCGCGATTCTTGGACGGGCGGTCAGTCAAGTCAACGTGTTCTCGCTGAGCTTCCCGATCACCATTGTCGGAGGATTGGCGGTACTCAGCGTATCGATGCCGTTTACCGTGGAACTCCTGATCCAGGAAGTCGAACGATTGCAATTTGCGATCTTTGGGCTCCTGAAGGCACTGGGACATGGCTGAGGACCGGGGAAATAAAACAGAGCCGGCGACCCCTAAACGCAAGGAGGAGGCGCGCAAGCAAGGGCAGGTCGCCGTGAGTCGCGACGTGTCGACGGCGGCCGTGCTCTTAGGCGGCGTGGGGTTGTTGGGCTCCATGTTGCCGATCGGGCTCCAGAAAATGACCGAGATGACTCGTCAAGGTTTGACGCTTCCGTTTCCTGGAGCGTGGTATCGAGAGATCTCACCTGATCAGGTCTACACAATTTTGATTCAGACCGGTGTGACGGTAGGCGTGTTGAGCCTTCCGATTGTGTTGGGAGTCGTCGTGCTGGGCAGTATAGCCACTCTCCTCCAAACCGGTTTGTTATGGCGAGCGAATGCCTTTCAACTCGATTGGAGTCGAATCAATCCAGCCAAAGGGTTCTCACGCCTGGCCTCGTTGCGATCCGTCATGGAACTCGTCAAGGGTCTGCTCAAGATCGCCATCATCACAGGAATCGGGCTTTGGGTCACCCGCCATGACGTGCTGCGGATTCCGGAGCTGATCCAGTTTGAGTTGAGCGGCGTACTCCCGCTGGCGGGGAATCTTGCGTTCAAGGTCGGGTTGGCGGTGTCGGGAGCGATCGCGCTGCTGGCTGTCTTTGACTATGCCTATCAGCGATATGAATGGGAACGCAGTCTCCGCATGTCGAAGGAGGAGATCAAAGAAGAACACAAGGCAGCGGAAGGCGATCCTCTGATTAAAAGTCGCGTACGAACTGTCCAGCGTGAGTTGGTGAAAAAGCGCATGCTGGCGGCCGTCAAAACCGCCGATGTCGTGATTACGAACCCCACGCACTTGGCTGTGGCACTGAAGTATGACACCGCCACGATGACGGCTCCGGTCGTGGTTGCCAAAGGCGCCGGCGTGATCGCGGAACGAATCAGAGAGTTGGCACGGCATCATAGCGTGCCGGTCGTGGAAAATAAGTTCGTCGCCAGGACGATATTCAGGCTCGTCGATATCGGGAAAGAAATTCCGAATGATCTCTATCGCGCGGTGGCGGAGATCCTGGCCTTTGTGTATCGCGCGAGAGGGGGCATGGCGTGAGTCGGTCGTAAGTTCTATCCATTATGGCAACCGTCACGGAACCAGCGGGCGCACCGCACTTCATCAAACACCCGGACGTTCTCATGTCCGTGGGGGTTGTCGCCATTCTCATGGTGATGCTCCTGCCGTTGCCGCGGTTCATCCTCGACTTGTTGCTCAGCTTCGATATCACCCTCTCCGTCATCATCCTCTTGGTCGGCCTTCAAGTACGCCGCCCGATCGAATTTTCGGTCTTCCCGTCGATTCTCTTGATGATTACGTTGTTCCGATTGTCGCTGAATATCGCCTCGACGCGACTCATCCTTCTGCATGGCAACGAGGGAGCCGGGGCAGCCGGTGAGGTCATTCGGGCGTTCGGAAATTTTATTGTCGGCGGCAATTACACCGTCGGGCTCGTGGTCTTTACGATTCTCGTCGTGATCAATTTTGTGGTGGTCACCAAAGGAGCGGGCCGTGTCGCCGAAGTTGCGGCGCGCTTCACGTTGGATGCGATGCCGGGGAAACAGATGAGCATCGATGCGGATCTGAATGCCGGGCTGATCAATGAAGCCGACGCGCGCCGGCGACGGCGCGAAATCACCGAGGAGGCAGACTTCTACGGGTCGATGGACGGCGCCAGTAAGTTTGTTCGAGGGGACGCTATCGCGGCGGTGATCATCACCTTGGTCAATATCCTCGGCGGCCTCGCCATCGGTATTTTGCAACAAGGGATGAGTCCGGGACTCGCGGCGCAAACGTATACGGTGTTGACCGTCGGTGAAGGACTGGTCGCGCAGATCCCCGCTCTCATTGTATCGACCGCAGCGGGTATTGTCGTGACGCGAGCAGCTTCAGACATGGACTTGGGAGGGGCGATGACAAAGCAATTGCTGATGTCCCCCAAGCCGGTCGGAATTGCAGCGGGGATTCTTCTCGCGCTCGGCTTAGTCCCTGGCCTGCCGCATCTGGCATTCCTGGTATTAGGCAGTGCAGTGGCGTGGATGGCCTATTACTTGCACCAAGAGGAACTTCGGGAAGCTGCCCCAACCCCGGCGCCTGCGGCTCCTAAAGCTGATGAGGGGCCGACCCGCGTGGCTCCGTTGGATCTGATGGAGGTGCAAGTGGGCTATGGATTGATTGGCCTGGTGGAAGGGACCCAAGGCACCGCATTGCTCGACCGGATCAAAGCGCTCCGGCGGCAGTTCGCGGAAACGATGGGATTCGTCGTGCCACCCATCCACATCCGCGATAATTTACAGTTGAGGCCGAACGAATACGCCATCGTGTTGAAGGGAGTGGAGGTCGCCAAAGCGGATGTGTTGCCCGGGCATCTGTTGGCGATTGATCCAGGGACGGGGCAGAAGGGGGTGGTCCAAGGCATTGCGACGAAAGAGCCTGCATTCGGGCTGCCGGCGCTCTGGATTCCGGAAGATGGAAGAGAACAGGCTCAGATTGCCGGGTATACCGTTGTGGATGCGAGTTCTGCCATCGCCACTCATCTTTCAGAACTCGTGAAGCGGTATGGTCACGAATTGTTGGGGCGCCAGGAGGTTCAGGCGCTTCTGGATGAGGTTGGGAAATCCCATCCCAAGCTGGTGGAAGAGCTGATTCCGACGATGGTTCCGTTGGGAACGGTGGTTCGGGTTCTCGGCAATTTGCTCAAGGAGGGTATTCCGATTCGGGACTTACGCTCCATTCTGGAGGCGATTTCTGATCAAGCCGTGAACAGTAAAGATCCTGAGCTGTTGACAGAATATGCCCGACAAGCTTTGGCGAGAACGATCACCAAACAGTATCAAGCATCGGACGGCAGCTTGCAGGTCATTACGTTGGATCCTCGGCTCGATCGGTCGCTGGCCGATCAAGTTGCGGCACTTCCGCCTGGCGCGGCCTTACAGCTTGATCCGACCCTGTCGCACAAGCTTCTGACGGGAATTAAACAGGCGGCTGAACGAGTTGCGGCTCGAGGGCAACAACCGATCGTCATTTGCTCACAGGCCGTTCGGCGGCATCTTCGTCGCCACAGCGATCGTATTCTTCATTCGGTTCCGGTGATGGGATTCAACGAAGTCGATTCCTTTGTTCGCTTACAATCGCTTGATACGGTGCGAGTCGACTTCGAGTTGGCACAGTCATCCTAGGAGAACCGATGAAGGTCAAGACATTTCACGCGCTCACTATGCAGGATGCCCTCCGAGCCATTAAGGAGGAATTGGGGCCGGATGCCATTATCCTGTCGTCCAAAGAGGTTCGCGAGGGGGGGCGACTTCTACGAGTCTTCAATCACTCGGTGTTGGAGGTGATGGCGGCAGCTGAGTACGAGCGTCCCCAGGTCGCACGGGAGAGCGCACAGGTTCAAGAACCTGCGTCGACAGCGCGAATGTCAGGGGACAGCGAGTCGGCCATTGATTCGGCGAAGACTTTTAAGCAGACCTTACGTGGAGTGTTGGAACCTATCAATAGGACGAAACCGAGAAAGAAGAATCAACAGGAGCCGCCGCACAAGCCTGCCACATCGGGTGGGAAACCGAGTCGACTCCGCCAGGTACGGGCGGTGTATGACGAACTGAGTCAGGTGTTGCGCAATCTTTCTCCGGAAGCCTGTCCGCCACGGGTCGATCGCTCATTCCCGGTTCTTTCAACCCTTCGTCAATCATTGTGTGATCAAGGAATGCATCCGTCCACGATCGAGTTGCTCCTCAGCGAGGCGCTGAAGACCGAGCCACGAGCGCATGTTCCAGACGAACAGGTGATGAGACGCGCGCTCCATCAGGAAGTCGTACGGCGTGTACGTGTCACCGGGCCGTTGGATCATGGCCGGGCACGTCCTGCCATTGAATTGTTCATCGGACCGAGCGGAGCCGGGAAAACGTCGGCTGTCGCCAAACTCGCTGCGTACTATCGCCGGGAGCAGCGGAAGTCGGTCGCTCTGATTACGTTTGATACCTATCGCGAGACCGCAGTGGAGCAGCTCCGACGGTACGCCAAGATCATCGGAGTTCCGTTTGCCTGTGCGCTCTCGGCTCGGCAGGTGCAAGCGGGACTGCGCCGTCATGCGAAGGTGGACCTTGTGCTGATGGATATGCCGGGAATTACCCCGGCAGATCTGGCCTTGGCGCACGATCTGTGTCGCCTGTTGAAGCAAGATTCTCTGACGACGCATCTGGTCTTGCCGGCCTCCATCAGCGCACGGGACGCCTGTCGAATGGCCGGCTGCGCGAGAGCACTTCCGGATCTCCGTCTGTTCTTTACCAAACTCGATGAAACGGAATCCTTCGGGACAATATTCGAAGCGGTGCATACGACGAGTGTCCCACTGTCGTACTGGAGTGTTGGCCGACGAGTCCCAGGGGACATCGAGGTCGCCACTCCCGAAGTGCTGGCTGCCAGGCTCACGATAGGTCGTGCGGAGCGTGTGCATGATCACGTCGGACAGTCGGATCAATCAGCGGAAGCGAGCTCGGCGTTGGCGGCAACGGGAACCTATCACAGATAACGCGGTTGGAGGTCACACTATGCAGCTCAGATCCAAATCGTCTGCCCTGGTGCCGGAGCCAGTCCGATCGGAAGGTGGGGCATTTCCCCAAGTGATTGCCGTCTCAAGCGGAAAAGGTGGCGTGGGAAAAACCAATGTTGTGGCGAATGTGGGGATGGCTCTGACACAACTTGGGAAACGGGTCCTCATCCTGGATGCCGATCTCGGTCTTGGAAATCTTGACGTGCTTCTTGGCCTGGTCCCACGGCTCACGATTGAAGATGTGCTTGCTGGGACCCATACATTCGACGAAATCGTGTTGAAAGGTCCCGCGGGTATTCATGTGTTGCCGGCGAGCTCCGGAGTCCCGCAGCTGACGACATTGACAGAATCCCAACAGCTCATCATCCAAGATCAGTTAGCACAGTTTTCCGGCGGGATGGATGTGCTGTTGATTGATACCGGCGCGGGTATTTCCACCAGTGTGACATTTTTTGCCGCCTCGGCTGATGAGACCGTGGTCGTGGTGTCTCCAGAACCCACATCGCTCACGGATGCCTATGCCTTGATCAAGGTCTTGGCGCGTCAATATCGTGAACGTCGCTTCAAAATATTGGTGAACCAAGCAAAAAGCCATCGAGAAGCATCTGAGGTGTTCGGAAAACTCGATGTCGCGGCGGATCGATTTTTGCATGTCGCTCTCGAGTTGATTGGAGCCATTCCTTATGACGACTATGTGCCGATGGCTGTCATGCAGCAGAAGGCGGTCCTGGAATTATTCCCTGAAGCACCGGCGTCCGAAGCGTTTAAAAAGTTAGCCAGGCAGATCGTGCAATGGCCGAAGCCTGCGCTTCCAAAAAGCTCGATGCAGTTGGTCTGGCAACGGTCGGCGACGCACGCCGGCAATTAGCAAAAGGTTAGCAATTATTATGAGCAAGGCGGCATTACCACACGAGCGGAAATCTTTCTCGGCGGAAGGGGCCAGACGTGAGCAACTGATCAAAGAGTTTGCCCATGTCATTCGTGCCATGGCCCATCGGCTGGCTTTCCGGCTGCCGGCCTATCTGGATGCAGAGGATCTGATTTCGGTCGGCACTATCGGATTGATGGATGCGATGACAAAGTATGATCCGACAAGGGAAGCCAAGTTCAAAACGTATGCGGAGTTTCGTATTCGCGGCGCGATGCTCGATGAGATCCGCGCTATGGATTGGATTCCCCGATCGGTTCATGAGCGAATTTCCTTGCTCCAAAAAACCCACACTCTCCTCATGAGCCGCCTCGGTCGCCCGCCGCATGATGAGGAGGTTGCAACCGAGTTGAAGATGTCACTGGAAGAGCTGGATGAGTTCATCACACGTGCCAGAGGGGCGGTCATGATTAGTGTCGATGATCTGAGCCTCCACGAGCCGGACGGGCACAAAGTGGTGAAGATGTTGGCCGATACCCATACTCCTGATCCGCTCTCTTCATTGGTAAATGAACGAGAACGTGAGTCTATTGCCGGAGCGATTCAGATGTTGCCGGAAAAGGAACGGCTGGTCCTTACGCTGTACTACTACGAAGAACTTACCATGAAAGAAATTGGAGAACTTCTCAAGGTGACAGAATCGCGAGTCTGCCAAATCCATACGAAAGCCATCATCCGACTCAAAGCCACCCTCGAAGCGATCACCTAGGAGTCACCCGGAAGATCGCGACGGCGGTCAGGAAAAATGTGCCGCCTGCCGGGCAGAATCTATCCTCCCGCCGTGCGGTTGCGAATGGTGTCATCACGGGCTCAGAAAATTAACAAAGCGATGGAGGCCGCGCCACCGTTCTTGCTGCCGCCTAAAACAAATGCTCGCCTGGGCTCACCTCACGGAGCCGATGGTGGTCGATGATGTCCGGCGTATTCTTGCCGACCTGTTGGCGGCTTCAGCCACGTGGCGTACAGTAGACCAGTGAGGTCTCTGCGCGCTGTGGCACCGGACCGGTGTGGCTGTTGATGGTGATGCACGGTTCAAGATTTGCCCCCTATGTTGACGGCACTTGCCCGATGTGATCGAAGAGGAAAAGGTAAAAGCCGAATTCAAAGATGGGGTGCTGAGTCTCTATCTGCCGAAGTCGGAGAAGGCGAAACCGAAAACCATTGAAGTAAAGATGGCGGCATAAGCTGCTTGCAGAAAGTTTCTTTGAGCGAAGGCTCTCCTCCCGTGGCAGGCCTTTGTCATGTTGGGGACGCCCTCATCAAAAACTCTGTTCACGAGGAAACCCAACGGCAGAGGAAGCGGCTCCACTTGCCTGCCGACGGGAGTGGAGCCACAACATCACCCTACTTCAAGGCATCGAGTCCGGCTCCGAAGTTAATATGAAACGGCTGCCCATCAAGCACGAGAGCTGGGACGGACTTGACCCCGGCAGCCTCGGCTTCTGTGATGCGGCCCTTCTGTTGTCCCAAATGCACAATCTCAACGTTGTAGCGCGAACGGTCAAGCGCATTCGCAACGTTCTGCTCTGCGTCAACGCATACAGGACAACCTGCGTGGTAAAACACTGCTTTCTTGCTCATGTACACTCCCTTACAAATGTGGTTGTGATGACAGACGGATCTGACTCTTCGAGCATAGCCCTCGTCCGATATCGCCGTCAAGGTTGCGGAGACGTGGGCGTGTCTGCATCCCATATGTTGCACCGTTTCGCTGCGAAGCCAGGCGGAGTTGCTGCAGCAAATCAGAGGTGAATGATATTCGGTCCTTCCTCAAGAAATTCCTGGTTACAGCCCATATGCGAAAAAACCGTATTGCTAAGAGCACTCAGGAAGTGGTACGTAACTGACTGTCTCGCATTCACCTGTGGTGAGGAAACCTGATCGGTGCAGTACACCTGTGCCGCATTTTGTTCAGCGACTTACCCGAGTAGTGAAAATGAAGTCTGGCCCATGGGAGGAAGATGAACCTACTGTGTGACGGCCACAGTTCTGTGGTTTAGTATTGGTCCTGATCACAAGCACATACTGTGCTGGGCAATCTGCCCTGCCGCGCAGCAAGATCGGCGAGGAAGACACGTTGCGGGTAACGTGCAGCTCACTGGGGCGGTGGAGTTCCCCTACTAGATCCCCGAGTTTCGTGAGGGAGCTGGCAGTACTCCCTTCGTCTTTCCGTAAACTTTACGACACAGCCCTACATTATGCAGTAAGGGTATCAACGTCAACATCTGAACAGTGCCTGAGCAGGACATCTAGTGCGCACAGTTTACAATTTCTCGCCTGGGCCTGGTGCCCTCCCAGATTCAGTTATCCGACAAACGCAGGAAGCTCTTCACTGTGTCCCCGGAGGTCATATTTCGCTCTTAGGTCTCAATCACCGAACCTCCTTATTTGAGCATATTCTTGAAGAAACGGAGGACAATGTTCGCCGGTTATTACACATACCACCTGAGTATCACGTATTGTTTCTTCAAGGTGGAAGCAGCTTGCAATTTACTATGATTCCGATGGCGTTTCTGCGTGGAAGGACCCAACCAGCCGAATACTTCCATACAGGATATTGGAGCAATAAGGCGATTCAGGAGGCTGCTTTTGAAGGTCCTGTGCGAGTTGTCTGGAGCGGCACCCCAGCCGGATTCAGACGATTACCCGATGCACCGGAATACCACATCAGTCCGACTGCGAGTTATTTCCATTACATTACCAATGAGACCGTTGAAGGCTTGCAGTTTGACTCGGTACCCGAATGTGGCCAGGTCCCGCTCGTGTGTGACATGTCTTCCGATTTTCTAGCTCGCAGTATTCCATTGGAACGCTACGGCCTGATTTATGCTCACGCACAAAAGAATCTCGGTCCCTCCGGTGTCACGGTGGTTATTCTGCATCAGGATCTGTTGGCCAAGTCGTCGCAAGGGCTGCCGACTATGCTGGACTATCGTACGCACTGTGAATACCGGTCCAATTACAACACCCCCCCAGTATTTGCCATCTATGTGGTCTTGTTGGTCACGCGTTGGTTGCTCAACGAGATCGGCGGGATAAAGATTATGGAGGAAATTAATCGACAAAAAGCGGCTCAACTCTATCACGTGCTGGACGCAAGCCAGGGATTTTATTCCGGACGCGCCGCACCGAAGAATCGCTCGTTGATGAATGTCACCTTTACGCTCCCTGATACGTCTGTGCAACAACGGTTCCTTGATGAGGCAACAGCAGCAGGGTTCTACGGCTTGCAAGGGCACCGTTCAGTCGGTGGCATCCGAGCATCGCTGTACAATGGTGTGACTCTCAAGGCGGTCGAAGCGCTATGCCATTTTATGGAAGCATTTCGGTTGCAACACGAATCTTAAGAAGTCACTGCCTTCATGCACATACGACATTTTGCTAAAGAAGACATCAATGGCGTGCAGCTCCTAATCAGCAGCCAACGCTCGCTTGTGTTATATCCACCTTATACCTACTGGCTCATTTCACACTTCTTCGCATCAACGTCCTTTGTGCTTGAACATGAAGGCCGTATTATTGGGTATATCGGTGGTCTCCCCATCAACAACAAAAAGATTTTATTTATTTGGCATTACATTGCCCACACCACTTTTCGAGGGAGAATCAGTGGCTATGGGTTGATCAACACCGTTATTGATCTCGGCTTGGAACAGGGGTACCAATTTCTTCAGTGTACAATTCGCCAAGACAATCTCAAAAGCTACAACAGCATGAAGCGGGCTCTACAGCGGCGAGGCCTCAAACTGGAACCGAGGGGCACCGAAAGGCTGTATGATGTTACCAGCAATGAAACGATTACCTTCAATATGTATCAATGTCCGTTGCAGTGTGACGTGACCCCCAACCAGAAAAGTAAGCCAGGAGAAGCGTGAGGAACGGGCAGAGAGAGGGTGTCTCGTCCGCGCGGACAGTGAAGGTTTTAGTGGTAAGCCGCTCCCTCATTTCCTGCCGAATCCCGCCTCAGCGCCGTCTCGAGGCCTGAAGCCGACTGCTGTCTGAGTGATTATTCTCGGTTTCACCATCCGCATTTCGCTCGTCCGCCTCATGGTGAGCAGGCGAGTCCGCCATCCTCACGGACAATGGTCTCGCTTACATGGTTCTCCTAGCAACTGTTCTTGTCAGCCTGACTCTTGTGGGTGGATGTTCCGCTCGGTCTTCGCCTCTGACGCAAACACATCGATGCCCGCCCAGACCTCCGCTGGGGTCCGCCCTCGCAAGTGATCATGCGGCCGATCATGGTTGTACCAGGTCCCCACTTGTTGCAACGCTACCGCGAGTTCTTGTCCGTTCATAATCAGCTCCATTGCTAATGCCCGTTTCACTATGCCGATGCATCATTCCACTCGTCCGTATTGCCGGGGACAGCCGGGCTCGGTGCATGGATGCCTGATCCCCAGCAGCCGAAGGCACCACCATCGAAATTACTGTGACATGAAGACGGTTTCATTGTTGGTGTGTAGAAATTGTGGCCGGCTTTAGATCACGAACAGCATGAACAGGTCTTTAGCGGCGGTGCGTGCCGTCGTGTCCGATCAGCCAGAGGAAGGAGAAGGTCTGCGATGAGCATGAAGGGGGTTGGGTGTCGTTCCAGGAAAAATATGCCGCTCGCTGGGTAGAATCTTTCCTGGCTGAACGGCTGCTGAATCGAGCAGCACGATGTTCTTTATTCACCATTGCCGTGATCCCTTCAGATTTCATTGGTTTTGAATTGTGAATCCAGACAATGGGCAGGGTGAAGACCTTGGCACAAGGGTTGCTGTCTTTGTGTCGAGACCAATAAGGAGTTGCTCAGATGAATCGTGGTATCTATCCAATCCTCTCCGGTGCGTTGGCTCATGAGCGGCGGATGCAAGTCTTCGCCAATAACATGGCGAATGTGAATACGGCTGGCTTCAAGCAAGACGAGCAGGCCTTCAAAGCCATTTTCCCCAGATACCAGGCGGTCATTCCTGCGATCGGCCGGAATGCGGGATTGGCCCAGCAAATTGTGGCCAGGCCATTTGGAGCGACCGAACGCGCATTCGTTGCGCCGCACACGATGAAGACCACGTTCGAAGCCGGTCGTATCAGGCTCACCGGCAATCCGCTGGATCTCGCGATTCAGGGGAGAGGGTTTTTGGAAGTGGAGACACCACAAGGGGTTCGATACACCAGGAACGGCATGTTGTCGTTGGACAATCAGCGCAGGTTAGTGAATGGGCTGGGTTATCCTGTGATGGGAACGAAAGGGGAAATCAAGATTCCCCCAGGGAAGGTAGAAATCACTCCTCAAGGCGATATCAGAGTGGATGACAAGCCCGTGACGACGATTAAAATCATGGATTTTCCAGATGACGAGATGCCGGTCAAGTCCGCCGAAGGGCTGTTTGCGTCCGAGAAAGGCAAACCGGTCAAGAACCCTCAGATTCTGGCCGGGCATATCGAGGAATCAAACGTCAATTCAATCGGTGAAATGGTAAAGATGATTGAGGGAATGCGGAGTTACGAATCCGCGCAAAAACTCATTCAAACGCTCGATCGGATGGCTGAGGTGGCGATTCAAGACATCGGGCGAGTCGCATAGGGACAGCGCGCACGTCATTTCAGGCCAGACCTGTATGAATTACCACTGTAAGGGAGAGCTCCAATGATTCGTGCCATGTGGACCGCCGCAACGGGGATGACGGCTCAGCAGATCAATGTCGATACCATCGCGCACAACCTTGCCAACGTGAACACCAATTCCTTTAAGCGAAGCCGAGCCGAGTTTGCTGACCTGGTCTATCAAATCCAGCGACTTCCCGGTACAAATGCCTCGAATGTCGGCGTCTTCCCCGTTGGGATTCAGGTCGGGACGGGGGTCCGTCCGACCACCGTGGCGAAAGAATGGCTGCAAGGGAATATGCGTCAAACGAATAATGAGACGGATCTGGCGATCGACGGCAACGGGTTTTTCCAAGTATCCCGTCCGGACGGCACCATCATGTACACCAGGAACGGCTCATTCAAGCGAGACAACGTCGGGAACCTCGTCACCGGTGACGGCGATCTGCTGAATCCAGTCATTACTATTCCGTCCGGCGCGCTCAAGGTGGATATTGGTCAAGATGGTACCGTGTCTGTGCTGCTCCCCGGTGTGACTCAAGCTTCACAAGTCGGTCAGATCCAGCTGACCCGGTTCGACAATCCCTCAGGTTTGGTGGCAATGGGGAACAACCTGTTCATCGATAGTTTTGCATCGGGTCCTCCCACACAAGGAACCGGAGGATTCACGACCGGATTCGGCACGATTCAACAGGGATTTCTGGAGAGCTCGAATGTCAATCTCGCTGAGGAGATGGTCAACATGATCATTGCCCAGCGCAGCTATGAGATCAATTCGAAGACGATTCAGGCCTCCGATGAGATGATGGCCATTGCCAACAATCTGCGACGGTAGGGGGGAAGCATGGTGAGGATCGGGATCGTGCTCATATCGCTCTGGGTGGGGTGGCTGAGCGGGACTTCTGTGGTCTCTGCAGGGAGCAAAGTCGATACAGGCACCGTCACACTGGTCAATGCGGGGCACGAGCTGAGATCTGTCGGGAAAGAGCGCGAGAAACCGACCACGCAAGAGCTCAACGCCGAACTGTTCCAAGGAGCGATTCATCGATATCTGGAGCAAGCGTGGTCACAAAAAGTGAAGACGATCACCGTGACGGTGCTGGATCCAGCCGAACCGATTTCTGTGCCGTCGGGAATCATCGAGTTTCACGTATTACCGACCGGTTCCAACGATGGCCTTGGGAGACGGGTCTTCCCAGTTTCAGTTGCAGTGGGCGGAAAAGCCTGGAAAACGATCCAGGTCTTGGCGGATGTCTCGGCGATGGTCGAGGCCATCGTTCCCACACGTCTGTTGAAGACGGAGGAGTTGATCGACGGCGCGGATCTCAAGACCACGCGCATTCGAATTCACCAGTGGAATCACCAGTTTGTGACTGAGCGCGATGAGGTGATCGGCAAGAGCGCCGCCCGACCACTCCCGCCTGATACGCCATTGCGTCCAACCTTTGTGAAGCTTCCACTCATTGTGAAGAAGGGGGACCGAGTTTTGATTGAGGCGCGTCGAGGAGGTCTGTCGATTCAGACCTATGGGATCACAAAAACAAGCGGTCAAGTTGGGCAGACCATTATGGTTGCGAATCTGGATTCCGGAAGAGAGCTGAGAGCGAAGGTTGTAGCGCCTAGTCTGGTACAGGTTGAGTTCTAGGAGCGTATGGTGAGTTTCCCAGTATCCGCCCATCGAGCACAGTTGAGACGTGCCATTGCGGCACTCGGGATTATGGCCGTGATGTTTTTGCACGGCTGTTCAAGTCCGCCAAGCCCGTCGAGCAAAGTGACTCTGCCGCTGATTCCTCCTCCCAAGACGCTTGGCTCGCTCTGGCAGGAAGAAAACGGACGAGCCTATCTGTATGAGGACATGCGTGCCATGCGGATCGGGGATATTCTGACCGTGAAAGTCTCCGAAGTTCATAAAGGATCCAAGTCCGCCGATACGGCGGTTCAACGAGATTCGACGATTAAGAACGGCATGGTCGGGAGCGGGATGGGATATATAGGGCTTCCTGGGATCCGTTTCAGCGATGAAACGAAACGCGGGTTCGGAATCAATGCAAGCGCCAATAACAAGTTCGACGGGAAAGGCTCCACCAATCGTGAAGGCACATTGACAGGGACCATCTCTGCGATCGTCACGGAGGTGCTTTCCAACGGGGATCTTCGGATCGAGGGGCGGAGGGAAGTCACCGTCAACAGCGAGAAGCAGCTGATGACCATCGGCGGGATCGTTCGTCGTGTGGATGTGGATACCAAGAATACCGTGGCGTCGAGTGCCATCGCTGATGCGAAAATCGAGTATTCCGGGTTGGGTGTGTTGGACGATGTCCAACGGCCTGGCTGGTTTGTTCGAATTCTGGATTGGATCTATCCGTTCTAAGGAGGGTGTCGTTATGCCCGCTCCGATGAGGCGCGCGGTTCCCAGAAAAACATCTTCCAAACGGCGAGTGGTGAATGTGCAATCGTTGCAACTGATGGTTAGAAGTGGAGTCGTACGTAGGGCAGACGCTATGCCTCCGCTTCCGATTAAGCGAGCTCGTGTGCAACTATCGGATCAACAGCAACGAGCCATTTGTAAAGAAGGCGTGCAAGAGCAAGGGTGGTTGTCACGTGTCATTTTTGGCCCGAAACCGAATCCCGCGCTCACGAAGCGTTCCTCATTCGAGGGAGGACAATAGCTGTATGGTGTTACGGTGGCTGGTGTTGCTGTTCTTCTTGACGGCTGGCTTCCTCTGGCCTGTGAATGCCGATGCCGTGAGGATCAAGGATATCGGCGCGATTGAGGGAGTGCGTGAAAACCAACTGCTCGGCTATGGCTTGGTGGTTGGATTAGACAGCACCGGCGATCGTGTGATCGGTGGACAGTTTACGATTCAAGCGATGATGTCGATGTTGAACAAGATGGGGGTCCATCTTGTCATCGACCCCATTCAACTCCTGACGAGGAATATCGCGTCGGTGATGGTCACTGCGAAACTTCCTCCGTTCTCGAAGCCCGGCATGACGTTGGATGCCGTGGTTTCCTCAATGGCCAACGCAAAGAGTTTACAAGGAGGCACCTTACTATTGACGCCCCTTAAGGCAGCGAACCAGCAAGTATTTGCCGTAGCGCAAGGGCCCGTTTCAATCGGAGGATTTCTTGGCGGCACCGGCGGGGCCGGTGGGGCGACAGTGGCCAAAAATCATCAGGCGGCAGGTGTGGTGCCGAGTGGGGCCATTATTGAAAAAGAACTTCCCGTCGACATCGATTCGTGGGAGACCGTCTCCGTTCTGCTCCGTCATCCGGATTTCACGACGGCGATTCGGACGGCCGAGGCCATTGAGCATGCGTTTGGGAAGGGGAGTGCGTCAGCCGTCAACGCCGGCTACATCAAGGCGACGATTCCTCCGGTGTTTCATGGCCGGGTTGTTGAATATATTGCGTCGATTGAAGGGCTTGATGTATCCGTCGATGCCATTGCGAAGGTCGTTGTCAATGAGCGAACGGGTACGGTCGTCCTTGGAGAACACGTTCGGATCTCAACCTGTGCCATTTCTCATGGGAACCTCACCATTTCAGTCAAAAATACGTTGAATGTGTCTCAGCCGGCGGCGCCGCTTGTGGGGAATGCCGCAGGACAAACCACTGTCACCCCCGATGTCCAGACCGAGGTCAAAGAGCAGGAGTCTCGGCTGATCGTCGTCGATGAAACAGTTACTTTGGGAGAGGTTGTCCAGGCCCTCAACGCCGTAGGGGTCACGCCTCGGGATCTGGTAGCGATTCTCTCGGCGCTCAAGTCGGCCGGGGCCCTTCAGGCGAATCTGGAGATCATTTGAGGACTGCTATGGATGGGATCACCCAAACAGGCTTGGAGAAGAGTCGGGCGTTCATGTCGGCACCATTATATATGGATCCTGGGACGCTGCTCCCCCCAAGTCAGCCGCATAATCATCCTAACCCATTGATGGTACAGGATGTTATGAAGGAGCGTCAGAAACTGATCGAGGCCGGGAAACAGTTTGAGTCCTATTTTGTTTCGCATTTACTGAAGGTTATGAGAGAAACCGTCCCTCAGGGAGCGATAGCCAATAAACAGGGTGCGTATTTCCATTCATTCTATGATGAGGAAATCGGACGCCGAGCGGCAGAATCTGGGGGAATCGGCATTGCTCGAATGGTTCAAGAGCACGCAGAAAAATATTTTTCAGGCTTCCCTATAAGACACTCAAGTTTTCCTGTGAGGGACCGATAAGAAACTCGACAGGGCCAAAGGGCACTGATCGTTCAGGACACAAATTGGAGGAGTTGGGGAAGGAGTAGGACGATGCAGATTTCAGGTCATGGGAAAGTTGACCATCTGGCAAAAGTGTTGCTTGGAGTGCATGAGGCTGAGAACACAGCTGCTCGGCAACCGACGGCTCAACCCAAGGCTGGCAAGGATGAGGTTCAGATCTCGGCTCAAGCAAAGGAACTGCAACGGATTCGAGAGTTGGTCAATCAGCCGGATTCATTGCGGGCAGAACATGTCGATCGCATCAAACGTTCTCTTGATAGCGGCACCTACGATATCAGTGGTCGCGCAGTCGGAGATGCGCTGATTAAACAGGTCCTGACCGACGCTGTACTCTAAAGCGGCAGGAATCCACCTACGTTGGGCTGTCGCCGCAACGGATCCTTGATCTGGTCCATGGATGGGCAGGTTTCCGATCGTGAATGTTTCAATCTCTCTCCATCAATTGAGCCATATTCTCGCCTGTGAATCAGTCCAGTGCGATCTTTTGACGCAAAACATCATTCAAGAACGGGATGCCATCAAGCGGATGGCGCTCAGTGAATTTCTTGCCATCAGCAAGTCAAGAAGTTCGATTCTCGAATCGCTTCATCATCTGAAAGATGAGTTAGATCTGCTGCTGAATAACCTCGCAAGTGTCCATCAGATTCCACAATCCAATCGAACAGTTACCGAAATACTGCATCAGACTCAAGACCCTCAGGCCGGAGCGATTCTCCGGCAGTATGAGAAACTTGCGGAAAAGGTCCGGTCGGTCAAGCAAGATATCGGGGTGAACCAGATTCTGATCAACAATGTTCAATCGTTTCTGATGCGTGCCGCCGAAGCTCACCGGCAAGGGGCGACGGAAGAGGATTTGTACTCAGCATCTGGGGCTCCGGGTTTGGTTAGTCGTCAGGCTGTGTTGATCAAACGGAAAGGCTGAGGGTCGATGGGACTGGACTCGCTCATGAGCATCGGGAAGACGGCCCTGTTCACGGCTCAACAGGCGTTGACGGTAACGGGCCACAACATCAGCAATGTCAATACACCGGGTTATTCCAGACAGCAAATCATGTTGACCGAACAACGACCGGCGGATGGCAGTCCCGGACAAGTCGGTACCGGCGTGAAGATCGCAGAAATCCGGCGGGCGGTTGATTCATTCCTTAATCGGGAGTTTACGGTCTCTCAGCAAGATCTTGGACAGTTCACGGTTGCGCAGGAGGAGCTCAGCAAGCTGGAGAGTCTTTTGGGCGATACAAACGGGAAGGGTTTGGCCGGACAATTGAACGAGTTTTTTAAAGCATTGCAGGATGCCTCCACGTCGCCGTCTCAGGTTACACCTCGTTCGGTCTTACTGGGGAAAGCGGCGACACTGGCCGTCTCATTCCATCAGCTCAGTGCGGACCTGACAAATACTCGCCAGGCGATTGACGTGCAGGTCGGCGTGACGATCAATGAAATCAATAGTCTTACAAAAAAGGTCGCTGAGCTCAATACGCAGATCAAGTCAGCTGAGGTCAGCGGCCAGAATGCGAATGATCTCCGGGATCAGCGCGATTTGGCCATCAATGATTTAGCGACGAGGGTTGAGGTTTCGACATTGGAACGTCCTGATGGTACCGTTTCCGTCTTCACGGCCCGTGGATTGATCTTGGTCGATCAAGAAACAACGCGCAATCTGGTGGGAGTGGAGTCTTCCGACAATCAAGGCTTGCTTGATGTCGGGTATGATATCGGAGGAAATCGGCCGGCTATCATTGGCGGTCTGATTTCCAGCGGGAAGCTTCGAGGACTCTTGGATGTGCGCGATCAAACGATCCCCTCGGTCTTACAGGGAGTCGACGCATTAGCAGGATCTCTTTTGACGGAGGTCAATCAAGTTCACCGGCTTGGGTACGGACTTGATGGTTCGACCGGGCAGGATTTTTTTGCAGGTCTATCGGTCACGACTAAGACGCCCACGACGAATACGGGGACCAGCTCAATCAGTAGCGGAATCGTCACGGCTCCAAGCAACTTGACATTCCACGACTACGAGATTCGATTCAGCGGTACCAACAGTTATGCGATCATCGATGCCACTACGGGGAATGGGATCAGAGGTAACTATACCGGAACTGCCCTCACTCCTCCAACGGTGGATGCGCCGGTGAGTCTCGTAACAGGAGTGAATGACACCCTGGTCGTGTCCGTCGATGGAACCACTTCAGGAACGATTACATTGAGCGGTGCAGCCTCACCTGGTCAGCCGTATGCCTCAGGCTCTGCGCTTGCCGCCGAACTCGAGGGCAAGATCAATGCGGATTCAACGCTTTCCGGAGCCGGCCGCAAGGTGACCGTGCATTTCGATAGCACGACGAATCGGTTGGTACTGCAATCCGCCACGATTGGCGGTACTAGTTCAGTTGATGTGACAGGTGGGACGGCAAGGGCCAGCCTCGGTCTCTCCGGAGGTACCAGCACTGCGGCATCAGGCACATATAGCGGCCCTCAAACGTTCCACGTCGATGGTATCGCCGTAACAGTTTCTGGCGCTCCGGCAGCAAACGATGTCCTGAAGTTTAACTCACGGGAAAATGCAGCTCGTGATTTATCCGTTGTGTTATCCGATCCCACGAAGCTGGCTCTGTCGTCGACACGCGCAGGGGTTCCTGGAAATAATCAGAACGGAATTGCTCTGGTTGCTCTTCAATCCAAAGCCGTCGTTGGGCTCAGCAATGCGACGTTTTTTGATGCGTATCGAAAGACAGCCAGTGATCTTGGCGTTGCGTCGCAGGTTGCCAGCCAGCGCTTCGACGCCGAGAATGTTCGCAACGAACAATTGCAAACGTTTCAGTCCCAGGTTTCTGGTGTGTCGCTCGATGAAGAGCTGGTCAATTTACTAAAGTATCAGAGGGCATTTCAGGCAGCCTCTCGTTTGATCACTGCCGCCGATGAGATGATGGCGACCTTGATCTCGCTCAAACAATAGAGAGAGGAGCGTTCTCATGCGCGTCACTGACCAACAGATATTCGGGGTTCTCGTCAATAACTATCAGAGAGCCCGGTTGAAAGAGATGGAACTGCACGAGCACCTGGCCACCGGGAAACAAGTTCTGCAGCCGTCTGATGACCCAGGCCGGTTCAATCAGATACTGGAGAAGCAGACAACGCTGGCCAAGCTTGAACAACGCATTCGCAATGTGGCGACAGCGACCACACGTATCGATTTGGCCGACACATCTCTCCAAGGTACGACGACGACGCTCTCACGGATCAGAGAATTGGCTGTTCAGTTTGCTTCCGACACCAATGGTGCGCCGGAGCGAATAGCCGGGGCACGTGAAATCGGGACCCTTCTTCAACATCTGCTTCAGCTGGGAAATGCTGAATTTGAGGACAACCAACCGGTTTTCGGAGGAACAAGCCGACATGGATTTGCCGCGGGGTTGACGCTGTCGACGCCGGTTACAGTGACGGATGCTGTTGCGGATTCTTTGATCGTGAAGATAGATGGTGTGACATCAGGAACAATTGATCTGACCAGCGGAACCGAGACGTTCAATGGGTCAGAATTAGCCGCGAGAGTACAAAGCCGTATCAATGCGGATTCAATACTGAGTGCTGCTGGGAAAAGTGCTTCCGTTAGCTATACTGATGGCAGGCTGGTCGTCACTTCTGACTCAAGCGGTTCGACCTCAAGCGTTGAGGTGTTGAGCGGTTCGGCTCGTGCATTGCTCGGCTTCAATGGAGGAAGTGCTGGTTCCGGTGAATCGACGTTTTCGTCGACCGTGACAACGAATGTGGGTGCCGCAAACAGTGGTGGGGCAGTGGTGTCGCAAGGACAGATCATCGACACGAGCGCAACGTCTTTTGACAACTATGTGGTCAGATTCACCGGACCAGGGAATTTTGATGTACTCGATATTTCGGCACCGGTCACGGCGGTTCCTAATTCCGCCAACACCGGTCGCATTGGCTCAATTGATGCCGGAATCATTGATCCTCAACGTGCGACGCTAGATGCATACGAGATACAGTTTACGTCTCCGTCCCAATATTCCGTCCGGAACACGACGACCGGTGCGACGCTCTCAACCGGAAACTCTTATGTATCCGGAGGGGCCATCGAATTCGACGGTCTCCGTGTAGTGCTCTCGAACGTGCAGGGAAACGGACCAGCTACAGGAGATCGACTCGCCGTCGCCGTCGCTCCGAAACCAGTGCTCACCAACCGGACCTACACGTCCGGTGATCCCATCCAGTTTGATGGAATCCAGGTTCGAATCACTAACGGCGCCTCAGCGCCAGTGGCAGGGGATCTATTTCATGTTGTGAGTCAAACAAAATATGCCGGTGATTCGGGTAGTCAGCAGGTGGAGGTGGCGGATGGAGAGGTCGTCACGACCAACATGCCCGGCGATCGAGTGTTTAGCGGTTCCGATATCAACGTATTCGACACGGTTCAACAACTTCTTGCGGCACTGCGAGGAAATTTCAAAGCTGGTATCAGAGAGAGTCTTGGTGGGCTCGATCGAGCGATCAGCCAAGTGACGGCCGGCCATGGTACCATCGGCGCCTTGGCCAATCGATTAGAGGCCACTTCCGCCGCATTAGATGATACTAAATCAATAGCTACGAATGCCCTGTCGTCATTGCAAGACATTGATCTGGCAAAAACCATATCCGAACTGACCTTACAAGATTATGCCCTTCAGGCGGCCGGCCAGACGCTGTCGCGGATCTTTGACAACTCCCTTCTGAAATATTTACCCTCTCAAGTGTAGAGCTTTGTAACCGATAGGGTTATGAAGCCCTATATAGCCAGGGAAGGCCGGTATGCTGGTACTGACCCGTCGATGTGGAGAAAGTGTCACGATTGGCCCTGATATCAGGGTCGTCGTACTTGGCCTCAAAAGCGGGCAAGTTCGCTTGGGGATTGAAGCTCCTTCGGCGGTCGCTGTTCATCGGGAGGAAGTCTACGCACGGATTCAAGAAGAGAATCGCTTGGCGGCCAAAACTCAAGCGGTTCCCCTCGATGCGTTTCGCCGACTGATCCCAGGAAAGCGTGGAATGGTCTCATAAGGATGTCGAGATGAAATGCAGATCGACCCGATTTGGGGCATTCGAAGTCTCGGACGACAGCATTGTCCGGTTTCCCGTAGGTTTGTTGGGATTTCCGGATTCCCAACGGTATGTCATTCTGGATCATGACACAGAGGCTCCGTTTAAATGGCTCCAATCGATCGATGAGCCTGGGTTGGCATTCGTGATTCTTGATCCCGCCATATTCCAGACCGATTATCATGTCAGTGTGCCAGCCGATATTCTAGCCAAGATGAACAACGGGAAAGAGGACGATCTGGCATTGGCGATCATCTTGACCATTCCGTCTGACGATCCAGCTCACATTACGGCAAATCTACGCGGTCCGTTGGTCATGAGCCACAAGACGAGATTAGGCACACAGTTGGTACTCTCTGAAGAATATCCGACCAGGTTTCCGCTCTTTCCTGCATCGCACTCCCAGTCATCAATCTCCGTAGAGCCACGGTCTGCTGCAAAGTGTCCTGCATAAGATCGCGTGACTATGCCACCCTGCGTAATCCGCGTTGTTCATGACGGTTTGTGATGAAGCGTGAGCGGTTCACGCTTCACTGACGAAGACTATTCGCGTCGCAGCATGGGCCATTAAAGTAGAAGCGCTCGTGGATATTGCGAGTCAAGCGGCTGCTTGTGTCAGGGCAGGGTACCCATTGCGATAGGATTCCAGTACTTGGACCAGTCGTGCGACTTCGACCTCAAGTTGCGCGTACACGGGAGGAGCGTCATGAAGTGCTTGAAGGCGACCGACTGCCTCAAGGCGACTGGCGATCAACCCAACCTCCGAGGCACAGAGATTTCCTGCGGTTCCTTTAAATGTGTGTGCGGATCGTTCGACGGCGGACGAATTTCCATCAGCCAGGGCCGTTCGAATGTCGGCCAGCATCGTTTGATAACGATCCAAAAAGAGACGGATGAGTTGGCCAAACAACTCATTGTCACTCCCAATGTTTTGATACATTTGTACGTGGTCGAAAATGCCTTGAGCAGGATCGGTAGCGCCAGAAGGCAGCACCGGCTTGGTTGCTTGGAGCTTCTGAGGTGGAGCCGGCGTCCAGCGCGCAAGTGCAGCCCGTAGTTCGTCGAGCTTGATCGGCTTCGAGAGGTAGTCATCCATGCCCGCGGCTAAGCAACGCTCACGATCGCCTTGCATGGCATTGGCGGTGACGGCGATGATTGGTATATGCCGGTGAGTTTCAAGCGACGAGTTGCAGGTTTTATCAGGGCCGCCTGTATCGTCCGGACCAATGTCGGACGCTTCGCGTTCACGAATGATTCGGGTTGTCTCAAAGCCGTCCATGAGGGGCATCTGACAATCCATCAGGATGGCGGCATATCGTCCTTTTGCCAGTGCCGCCAAGGCTTCCTGCCCATTATCGACGACATCCGATCGGTATCCCAGTTTCTCGACCATCCGAACGGCAAGCTTCTGGTTGATAATATTGTCTTCTACCACCAGCACATGTTGGTGCTGAACGTTCTCAGCAACGGTGTGTCTCGTGACCAGTTGCGGGACAATGGCACCGATCTGCTCGGTTGTCCGTTCTTGATCATCCTGTATCCCAAGAACGGTTCGGAGACACCCCCGTAACTCATCGTGACGCACAGGTTTGGGGAGGTAGCCCATTGCGCCGGAAGAGCGAGCCTGTTCGGCATGCCCGCGCTGGAGAATGGACGTCATGACCACAAGACGTGTAGGTGACCTCTCCGGATGACTGTTGAGCTCGCGCGCGAGCTGTAAGCCGTCTTTCCCCGGCATGATGACGTCCAAAATGGCGAGATCGTACGGTGTCCCTCTCTGATTGGCCTCTGTAATACGTTGCCAGGCCGACTCGGCATCTTCGGCCAGGTCGTCCACCATTCCCCATCCGGAAACGAGATGGTGGAGAATCATGCGATTCGATTCATTGTCGTCCACAATCAGGACCCGTTTCCCTGCGAGTTCACCGGACGGAAGAATGGCACGGGGAGAGCCGGCCTGTTTCTGAAAGCGCGCCGTACACCAGAAAGTACTTCCTTGACCTTCGATGCTACGGACTCCAATCTGACCTCCCATCAGCTCCACCAACTGTTTAGAAATCGAGAGACCCAGGCCGGTTCCCCCATATTTTCTTGTCGTTGAACTGTCGGCTTGAACGAACGGGCGAAAGAGCTTGTCGATCGTCGCCGAACTCATGCCGATTCCGCTGTCCGTGACTTCGAATCGGATGACCACGGTATGCGTGAAGTCTTCCTCAAGATACGCTTGGAGGGCCACATCTCCTTTGTCCGTAAATTTCACGGCATTGGCAACCAGATTGGTGAGGACCTGCCGGAGGCGTCCTGGGTCCCCTTTAAGCCCTGTCGGAACGGCTGCGTGTACCAATCCGGTAAGTTCGATTCCTTTGGTCTCGGCCCGCTCGGCAAACTGTGCTAATACCTGTTCCACGGTGGTTCTTAGATTGAAATCCAAGCACTCTAACTCCAGCTTCCCGGCTTCGATTTTGCTGCATTCCAGCACGTCGTTGATCAACTGCAACAGGGCTTCACCGCACTGACGAATGGTTTCAGCATAGGAGTGCTGTTCAGGCGTCAACGGAGTCTCCATCAGCAGGCTCGTCATGCCGATCACGCCGTTCATGGGTGTGCGCAATTCATGGCTGACTGTGGCCAAGAATGCAGACTTCACGCGTGCCGACTCCGTCGCCTTCTCAAGCGCCTGATCGAGACGTTGATTGCTCTCCGCAAGTTGGGTGGCAGTCTCTTGGAGTGCCTGTTGTGTCGTATAGACGGTGGTCATGTCCGTTGCGTACCCGCGGACAACCCCGTGGGGGAGGACCGGACAAAAGGTCCATGAAAAACTGGCATGAGGAAGCGTGACTTTTTCCCCATGCAGGATTTGGCCGGTTGAGAGACATCGCTGGATGATCGTCATGAGCTGAGCAGGTGCCACGCTGGGAAACCCTTCGAGACTATAACCGAATCGAGAGAGCAGCGAAATCATGGCGGGGTTGGCATACAAGAGGCTGCCATGTCGGTCCAACTCAATCATGGGTGAAGGACTCTCATGCGCAATGGCGGCGAGGCGGTCGCGCTCGTGCTTGACCTCCATTTCTTGAGACAAGTCCCGTATGCAGATCATCAGCACAGTAACGTTGCCGAACATGTTGGGGGTACATGTCCATTCCACTGGAAGGGCAGTGCCCGTCCGTTTCATATAGAGCTGTTGCCTCGAGGCAATTGGCTGACCGCTTCGTAATACCCTGGTGAGTTGTGCCGTGATTAAGGCCGCATCGGACGCCGTGAGCGTCGACCAGAAGGCGGGAAAGGATTGCTTCATGGGAATCCGTGATCGTGGTCCCAGGAACCGGCGTCCTTCCCGGTTGACGGCGAGGATTGTGAGGTCGGGGTTAAGGATAAGGGCACCAATCGGCAAGTCCTCAAGCACGTCAGCAAGGGTGGGAATGTGCCACGAGTCGACTGTCGTTCGACGGCGGGATGGTCCGTGTTTTCTCTGGGATTGCGGCATTACGCGGCTCGCAAGTCAGAATTGTCCAGGTGAATACCGATATTGACTCGCTCACGCGTTGGGTCGAGCACACGAAGGACAGAACGTACCGTATGGTCCGCAGATGGTACGGCGAGATCCACCTCGATCGGTGTGGGATAAGAGCCTCCCTGAGGGTCGGTCGTAATCTTGACGAGTGGTTTGAGTCGTTGGTGAGGGTTGACTCCAACGACCACAGCTTGTTCTCCGGTATTGAGTCTGACCAAACTTCCCACAGGGTAGACGCCGATGCTTCGAATCATCAGTTCCACGAGAGCCTTCTCGAAATGGCCTCGCTCTCCGGCCAGGAACAGTTGTCGAACGGCATCATGGGGTAGCATGGAGGGACGTGTGCCACGTCGGCTCACCATGCTGTCGTAAAAGTCCACGATGCCGACGATTTGCGCGAGCTGCGAAGTCTGGTCGTGGTGGAGGGCGGATGGAAAGCCACTTCCATTACTTCGCTCATGATGCTCCTTGACGATGCGTAAAACATCCTCCGGCATCCCTGGTTGTTCAGTGAGTACTGTGACTCCAAGTTTGCAGTGCTGCTCCAGAAGGGTCTTGTCCTGTCCAGTGCATTCATCTCGCTTGCGCACTAAATTGCGGGGCAATCGCACATATCCTGTATCGTGCAGCAACGCTCCCATTCCGACTAGTTCCTGTGTCGGTTGATCCAGTCCGCTCTCAAGGGCCACGATGAGCGACAGGATGCAGGTGTCCAGTGCATGGGTCGTCAGGGATCGATCGAACTGCTTGATTTTTTGAACAGCGAGCTGAGTGGCCATCGCGGCATGATCGCTGAGCACGTGCTCCAGGATAGTTGATACGATCGCTTTGGTTGCTCCGGGTGAAGGAGGAATGCCACGTTCAAGATCAGTGAAGATGCGCTCCATAGCTTCTTGAGCTTGGGCATAGATGACCGAGGGCGGCTGACTGGCATCGGGCGTCGCAATTCCACCGGATGCCGTCGTGTTCGCGAGTGAGGGTGATTTAAGACGGGACGGTTCTGGTTGTGCGTCGTGCTCGAGGCTTTCCGGACCGGCCGGTGATGGAGACGATGGTACATCAAGCCCCTTACTGGTATCGATCGTCACCACCTGGATCCCATGGCGCTTCATGAGTTGGATGGTGTCCAAGTCCATGACGGTAAATTTATGAGAAAGAAATGGGGTGCGGTACCAAGGGATGTCCATTCCAACGAGATACATACCGAGGATCAGCTGGTCGATTGGAATATGCTTGGTGGCCATAGAATCGGGGACTCCAGGTCGGAAACGTTGTCGAACGAACCTTCATCTTGCAGTTGGTTCGCGTGCGTTATCGGCGATAGCAACATTGAACTTGATTGGTGCGTGCACGACAGTGCGTGTTGGAGTGCGTTCTGAATCACTATGTTCCATCTCGTATCCTTGATGCTCAAGAATAGTCCGTGATGGACCGATAGAGCCCATCAGCGAGTGGTTGCCGTGATTGGGCAACGAGGAAGAACCACGATGAACGAATTAGTCGAAGCGACTCCCTCTCCAGCATCGTTCTTATCCGTAGGATTGGCCATCAAACTATCTCTGACGCTCGATGGACAGAAGGTGATGTACGGCTCAACGCTGTTGGGTTGGAAGGATCACGCCTGGCTTGTCTGTGAATGGCCTTTGCCGCTGAGTCATGACCAGCGGGTCGAGAGCGGGACTCCGTGCACCGTGAGCTATCTTCATGACGGCAAACTTGTCGGGTATCGCAGTGAAATTCGCGATCGGGTTACGTCGCCGGTGCCGTTGCTCTTCGTGGCCTACCCGAAGACCGTGGAAGAGATGCATCTGCGTAAACATCTTCGGGCGTCTGCAAACGAACCGATCCTCTTAATGCAAGTCGATATGACAAACGTATCGCCTTCTGTGTTACCTGCGAATAGCTGTTTTGGTGGTTTACTGAAAGATCTCAGCGGAGGAGGATGCAGTGTGACTTTGGTTCAAAGGCCAGCGTGGGTGCGCTCAGGATCGGCGCTTCGGCTGGAGTTCGAACTTCCTGGCCTAGGACACATTACCAATCTAACGGGTGTCGTGAAAAACGTCGATGTGCGGCATGGCAGTGACACGATCGGGATCGAGTTTCGGTTCGGCAAAATGGAGTACATCGAGTATCGAGGCTGGGGTGGGTCGGTCAAGAATGCGATCGAGCAGTGGGCGACACAGAAAACAGAAGGGCTCTCTCCGCGCTGATGCGAGTTCTGTAGGCAGCCTCCGACCTTCCTCGCGGCATAATTTTCCCCTTTCGCTTGCCTTGATGATCAGCTCTCTTTTCATTAATGAGTGATAGTAAGAAAAGGCGGACCCTTCCCGGGCATAGGTCTTGCTCCTATGCTTGCCGGAAGTTGTTTCCTTGGATTCGAGGCATTGCCGAGACAGGGGTATCCAATTGTCTTCATAGCGCTGTCATGGGAGCGTTCCCGGCAAGTGTGCTCCGTGGTGGTGACGTCGACAGTTCGTTTCACTGTGCCACCAGTCAAAGTGTCGATTTTGCCGTGATCATGATATGAGTCGCTGGGGGAGGCCTCAGTCGCTATGCATTTGGGAGGGATGACTATGGATTGGTCGGCATACAAGACATACTGGTCAAAATACCTCATGGATACTACTAGTACCGAGACGCTGTTGTCCAATGATCCGAAACGAATGAAAGGATGCCATGCGTATGCGACGTTCGCGACCCTATTGAGGCACGTTGAGCTTGAGCAACTGCAGAACATGCGAGTTGTCGATTACGGGTGCGGTACCGGCCGTCTGGCCAGACTCATCGCCCCGTTCTGCCGACAGTTGATTTTGGTGGATGTGTCGGTCGAGGCTCTCCAGGCGTGTCAGAAGCGGTTTGGTCATCTATCCAACGTGGAATACAGACTCGTGCAAGACTCCAATTGGGTTATTACGGATAAGGTTGACTATGTGTACTCATACGCGTCTTTGATCTATATCTGCGATGCAAACGCTTTCTGGCACACAGTTGAAGGAATAGATAAGGGTGCTGATGCCTTTGCTATTCATCTCCACAGCACCATCAATGAAGCTCCATACATGGCGGCTTACCCAGATATCGGTCGAGAGCTTCACAAGGTCAAGGGTTATAGACCTCGCCCGGAGACCATTCTCAATCGTTATTCTTCGGCATCTTCCGGGCGATACCTGGTGGAATGGCATGAACCTGATGTTCGAGGAAAAGACCCCTTCTTCTACAAAACGAGCCAGGCCTTCTCCGGCGTTCCGACGGGGGACGAGCCTTCTTCCTTGTGCACTAGGGAACGATTGGACAGGTTCCTCTGCAAGGAGGCTGAGCGCTGGTATGCCGACGGGGAAGTCAACAAGGCCTTGGAATTGTTGCTTGAGCTTGCTGGTGCGGAAACCAAAGTGTGGGAGGTTTACAATAATCTCGGCGTCATCGCGTTCGATCGATCCGATGTCGATTTGGCCATAACTTGTCTCAAAACTGCTCTGTCCAAAGGAGGGGCTTCGGAAGCCGCAAACAATCTGGAAACAGTGTTGCGAGCTAGCGGCAATAACTCGGAGGCCTGGTTAGTGGGGCAGGCACAGTAGAGGTCAGCGAAACACTCTAACCCACATAATTCATGAAAACTTCTACTGCAACTGCCGATAGGCTGTTGCGGTCAGACTAGTGGGCTCGCCCCTCGTGACGTCGGCGTACTTTTCAGGTAGGCCGTGCCAGTCTCGCAACGCGTCTTGACGATTTTTCCACGGATCGTCAATGAGTATTACGAACTAAAGCGTGACATGCCAATATGGAAGTTGCCAGCCCCATATCTGTTGAGCAGCCGGTCCATGCCGGTATTCCACTGGTAGTGTCTCATATCACCTCGGTATTACCGGTACAGAGTGACTGGGAGCTCTTTGAGGCTAGGCAGGGATTACCGAGTTAGAACAATTCTGCCGACATGAATTCACCCGTCAGATTATAAATCCAAGATTTGTGCGGACAATACTAAGGGCCAAAGATGGCACGTTATTTGTACAGTGTGAGCGTAACAGTAGGGGTGCAACAGTGGCCTCAGTTGATGCTGTGACTGCTTAGGTCTCATGCACGTGGTGAGCTGTCCAGCCACAACCTAAGGAGCAGACAAATGGGAGTTGTCTATGTAGGTATGACGGTGGACATCCTGCATCATGGCCATATTAACGTGATTGAGACGGCCCGCCAGTATGGTGAAGTGCTTGTTGGTCTGCTGACAGATTCGGCGATTGCCGATCATAAACGCCTTCCGCATTTAACGTATCAACAGCGTCAACGGATTGTCGGCAACATTGTGGGTGTCTCAAAAATCGTTCCTCAAGAAGAGTGGGACTACGCTCCAAACATTAGGCGGTATCGTCCCGACTTCATGGTGCATGGAGACGACTGGCTCGACGGTCCCCTGGCGCCCTACCGGGCCAGAGCAATTGAGGCATTGCAGATTTACGGCGGGTCTCTGATTGAAATTCCGTACACCCCTGGGGTGTCGTCTCATGCACTGGCTGCTCAAATGCGGAGTCAAGGGACCACTGCGGATATTCGGCGTCGAACGCTGAAACGACTGTTGGCGGCCAAACAAGTGTCACGTTTCATTGAGGTGCACAATCCGCTCTCGGCATTGATTGCCGAGCACGCGACGGTCACTGTCGAGGGAAAAGTCAGGGAGTTTGACGGATTCTGGAGCAGTTCCCTTGCAGACGCTACGGCAAAGGGCAAGCCGGACATTGAGGCCGTCGATATCAGCAGTCGTCTGGCGAACGTCAACGACATATTCGAAGTCACCACCAAACCCATGATTTTTGATGGCGATACCGGTGGGAAACTAGAACACTTTGAATTCAATGTCAGGTCTCTTGAGCGACTGGGCATTTCAGCGGTGATCATCGAGGATAAGAAGGGGCTTAAGAGAAACTCGTTGCTCGGCACTGATGTGACTCAGTATCAGGAAGAGGTTGAGGAGTTCTGCGCCAAGATTCAGGCGGGACGAAGGAGCCGGGTCAGTGAGGATTTTCTCCTCATCGCACGGTGTGAGAGTCTCATTCTTGGACGGGGATTACAAGATGCGATGATGCGAGCTAGGGCCTATGTCGAAGCCGGTGCCGACGGCATCATGATCCACAGTCTCATGAAGACCCCTGATGAAGTCCTCGAGTTTGCTCGATTGTTCAGGAACGAGTTTCAAAGCATTCCCCTGATTTGTGTGCCGACCAGCTATCACACCGCAACAGCGGATGTCCTTGCGACCGGCGGGTTCAACGTAGTGATTTACGCCAATCATCTCTTGCGCGCAGCTTATCCTGCCATGCAACGTGTGGCACACGAGATATTGTACAGCGGACGCTCCACGGAGACGGAGCCCAATCTGCTAGGCATCCCGGAAATCTTGAAGCTGATTCCCACTCGATCAGGAATCAGTGAACCGCCGAGCGGCAATTGGGTCGGTTCTCATTTGGCAGCGAGTCAACAGGTGAGCGAAGGAACTGCTGTATCTTGATCTTAATCTCAAAGGGCCGGAATGCGCGAGGAAGTCTGTCTGCCGATTCCCACATTCCCGTTTCGCAGCGAGAATGGCCCCGTTCCGAATCGAGATAGACCCGTGCCCAGTAGGTTTGGACGAAAGAGAGACAGCCATTTCACATCACAACGAGGATATCAATGAATCGCCGGCCACTTATTTCATTCTTCTTTACCGATGATATCGAGCGACAAACGCTGGCACCTATTGCCCAAGAGGCCGAGCGACGCCAATACCGAGTGCGATTCACCGATCGCATGGATGAACCAGCTGAGATCGGTATCTACTGTTCCCACCGTCCTGATCCCTCCAACTCGAGGATGTCGGCCATCTTACTGCACGACCTAGCCCAGAGACATGACATTTGGCCCGACTTCTGGAAATACGAGCCTTGGAACCGTTTCGATATCGGAATACTGCCAGGACCGTCTTGGCGTAAGCGCTGGCAGGCTTGCGCCATGCAGCCAGAGGCCTGTCCACGTATCGGGGTGTATGAACTGGGGTGGCCGAAAGCGGACGTGATCTTCCGGGATCCGGAAGCCTTTCAGCAGACGGTGGCCGGACTCAGAACTGATCTGCACCTCGGACCACGCCGTTCCGTACTCTATGCTCCATCCTGGGAAAATGACGGCAAGCAGGATGACCTGGTGCAGTCCTTGCGACATCTGCCGGTGAATCTCCTGCTCAAGCAGGCACCTTGGCCGGAGGCCTACCCGCAGATCTTAGAAAACATCCGGCGGATGAACGAGTTGCACCGAGATTGCGCGGAGAATGTCCATATCCTTGATCCACATCTCAGCATCATGCCGTGTCTCGGGCTTGCAGATGTGCTCGTTACTGAAGAATCCAGCGTCATGGTGGAAGCGCTGCTACTCGGCATTCCCGTGGTGGCCGTGACGGACTGGCTGATCCCAGACCGCAATCCGTCGCGCCCGGCAATGATCCCCTTTGAGTTTCCCATCAGGACAACACGCGCGGAGCTTCAGCACACAGTAGCAGGTCTTCTTGCCAATTTTGATCAAGCACGGATCGATATGGTTCGGCTCCGAGACGAACAATTCGCCTGTCTCGGCGAGAGTGCCTCACGCATCATGGACGTGATCGAGGCTGGTTGGGAGGGCAAGGTACCGGCGATCGTCCCAGTGGTGGCGGAGATCCTCTCTTCCATCGGACCGTCGGATTACCAGTTCGATTCCACACTCCGTATTTGGCGCCGGAACGACTATAAGGGTATCGCTTATTCAGATGGGAAAGAAACAGAGAGCCGGATCTTGGCCATTCTCAGAAACAGCAGTGACCTGACATCCGACTCATCGGAGTTGGAACGGTCTATCATCGACTGGCCGACGGAGTATCACCTGTCGTCGGGGCGCGGGAATTTGCTCCGATGGATGAAGGTTCCTTCGGGAAGCCGGATCTTGGAATTGGGGTGTGGTTGTGGGGCTATCACGAGGGTATTGGGAGAATCAGGGGCAGCGGTCACGGCGGTGGAAGGCAGCGTCCAACGAGCAGCCATCGCGGCAGAGCGTTGCCGTGACCTGTCCAACGTCCGCGTGGTGGCGGACAATATCGCAACGTTTTGCGTGGAGGAGCAGTACGACATCGTCACGCTTATTGGAGTGCTGGAGTATTCGTCCCTATTCATGCCGGGGGAGGATCCCATCGGAGCATGCCTCCGTAAGGCCCGTTCGTTTCTCAAGGAGGGTGGGACGCTGCTCATCGCTATTGAGAATCAGCTTGGCCTCAAATACTTCGCCGGCAGTTCCGAAGACCACATGGGGCAACCATTCTACGGCGTCGGGGATCTGTACGGTCCCCGGACAGCAGTAACGTTTGGTAGAAACGAACTCCGCCGACGTCTGACGGAGGTTGGTTTTACAGAGACGGAGTTCTTTTATCCATTCCCAGACTATAAATTGCCTCAAGTGATTGTCAGCGACCATGTCAGATCGTTCCCGGCCTTCCGCGTCGCCGATCTGCTCGCTCGGATATCGAGTCGAGACTACACGCGGGACTGGCGTCCGAACTTTCCAGAAAACCTCGCGGCCCAGGCACTTGAGCGCAACGGTCTGCTTTTGGACATGGCGAACTCATTTCTGATCTCAGCCAGCTCTGGTGTCGCCCAAAGGAAGTCATGGCTCGCAACCTATTACTCGTCAGTAACACGCCGATCAAGTCTTCGCGTCGAAACTACTTTCATGCCGGATGCTGACGGCAGCATCCGGGTCCATCGACGTCGTTTACTTGATCAACAGCCTCAGTACGCGGACGCAATGTGGCATCAAGAGCTACAGACAGTCGGTTCCTACCACGGGGGAACACTGTTCTCGACGGAGCTCATGCGGTTAATCGCCAGGCGTGCGTCGGCGCAGGACATTGCGGCATGGCTGCGTCCTTGGGTGTGGTTGTTGCTCGAACATGCAACATGGCCAGTGCAAGAGGCGCGGGAGAAAGCGAGCAGCCTCTCGTGGATGGATGCGCTGTTGCCGGGTGAGTTTGCCGACTGCATCCCCTTCAACTTGGTTCGAGATAACGAGGGTAGGCTGCATCGGTTCGACCACGAGTGGGTGCATGCCACGAAAGTGCCGCTTTGCTGGGTCTTGTTTCGCGGGCTCTTTCACTTACAGTATCAGGCATTTCCATCGCCGAAACCTCAAGAATGGACGGCGCTCACCTTAGCCATTCTTCAGCACCTCGGACTCTCGTTGGAGAAACGGCATGATCGGCTGATTAGGGAGTACGAAGGCTCCCTACAAGGCTTTGTCTCGCGGCCATCCACTCACGAGGGGGTGATCTGCAGCATTATCATCCCTGTCTGGAATAAGCTGGAACTTACGGCGCAATGTCTGACGGCACTATCAGCCGTGACGACGGAACCCTCTTATGAAGTCATCGTAGTGGACAACGGTTCGACCGACGGCACAGCGGAATACTTGTCCACATTGTCCGGTGATGTGCAGATCATACGGAATCAGGAGAACCTAGGATTCGCCAAGGCCTGTAACCAAGGAGCGCGGGCTGCAAAGGGACAATATCTGGTCTTTCTCAACAACGATACGATTCCATTGAAGGGCTGGTTGAAGGCCCTCGTTAGCGAAGTTGATGGATATCCGGAGGTCGGTATCGTCGGCAGTAAACTGCTGTATCAAGACGGGACGATCCAGCATGCCGGCGTAGCCTTGAGTCGAGTCGATGGGCTGCCCTATCACATATATATGGGCTTTGCAGGTGATACACCTGCCGCGAATCAGCGACGAGAGTGTCAAGTGGTCACCGGGGCCTGTTTGTTGATACGCCGGTCGGTCTTTAGGGAGTTGGGGGGCTTTGACGAGGGGTTCCTCAACGGCTTTGAAGATGTTGATCTCTGCCTCAAGGCCGGAGCGCGAGGGCAGCGGGTCGTGTACCAGCCTCGGAGCGTTCTATATCATCTCGAAAGCCAAACCCCTGGCCGCAAACTCCATGACGACAGCAACGCAAAACGCTTGCTGGAACGATGGGGATCGAACTGGTGGCTGCCTGATGAGGATCTGCATTACCACATGGGCGGGTATAAACACATTCTCAGGATAATAGAAAAGCGATTCGCGGGGACCGTCCAATTGTTTAAGGATATTGAAGAGCGTGCGGCTTGGGCCCATGTGGCAGCGACTCAAGCAGCCGCGGTCAAGAAGGACTGGTCATCGGTACGGAGAGAACTCGCGTTGACCCACGATTGGCCGCATGACAGCCATGTCTTGTTCTGGGCTTCCACGGTTTGCGAGAAGCTTCAAGAGCCAGCTCTTCAACAACAATTTCTCAGCCGTTACCTTGAATTGGAAGAGGCGCCTGGCGCGCGCCTTTCACTGGCCCGCATGTTGCTGATGCAACAGAATCTTGCTGCCGCAGAGCAGCAGGTGAAAGCACTCCTCGCAACAGCTCCCGAGAATGCCGAAGCGCAGGTGTTGCGAGGTGTGATCTGCATGCAACGGGAACAGTACGGGGAAGCGGAAGCGGCATTCTCATCTGCGTTGAGGCAGGGTGCAGAACGCAAGAAGTGTCTCATGGGGCTTGGCATGGCTTCTTTAGGAAGAGCATACCCGCAAGGGGCTTGGGAACGGTTTTGCGAAGTGCTTGCCGAATACCCTGATGACGCCGAAGCGATTCATTGGTTGCTTCGTGCAGGGACGGCCCAGAATCGTTGGCAGGAGTTGGGTGAGCACTTGCACCGGTACACGACTAGAAACTCCGGAGATGTTGCGGCTCGCTTCGCCCTCACCGGTGTCCTGTTACGCGGTGAGCAGATCGAAGCCGCTCGCAGGGAATATGATGCCCTTTGCAAGGTCGACTCATCGTATGACGGACTAGTACAGCTTGGCCAGGCAATCGCCGGAAGGGAAGCGGCTCTTACCATGGAAGCCACTTCGTCCTAATCCGATGACACGGCGTACACTTCTGATCCAACTAGCCAGGCTCGGCGATCTCGTGCAAACGATCCCGGCCATCACCGCGCTCAAGGAAGCGCACGAGGACTGGGCTGTCGATCTTTTATGTCCGGCACATTTGGAGAACATCGGACGCGTACTTCCTGGAATTTCTACGGTGGTGAGATGGGATGGACCCGCGTGGAAGCAACGTGCGCTCCAGGCCGAGAAAGAATTCCGACCGGAATATCTCGTCGAAGCCGACACCGATATTCGCGCGGTTGTGAAAGAGCTCTATGACTGTGCGTTTGTCCTCAACCAACATCCGCGAGCGATCTTGGCCGGTGCACTTCTTGCCCGAGATAGTACGGGAGCAATTTCAGGAGGTCCGCTCGATCAGAAATTATCACCGTGGGCGACCTATGTGCGAAGTGTCGCCAGCGACAAAGGAGACAACCGCGTTCACTTGGCCGATGCGTTCTGCGGGATGTGCGGTGTAGCCCCACCGAAAGAGATGATGCCTATGCAAGTTCTCTCCGCACCACTTCCCCTCGATCTTGATGCGATCAGGCAATCTGGTGGAGCCTGGCTCGGACTACTCGTGGGTGCGGGAGATCCGGAGCGAGTCATTCCGGCCTCGGTCTTGGTTTACCTGATCACCGCCTGTCTGAATAGGCTCCCACACAGTCGCATCGTGCTCTTCGGGAGTAGGCACGAACAAGAGCGAGCTCACTGGATTCAGGCGGAGCTTTCTCCATCTCTCGTAGGGCGCGTCTGGGACACGACAGGCCGTCTTTCGTTGACGGAGTTAGCACAGGCACTCACCCGCTGCCAGGTTGTTATCGGGGCAGATACCGGGCCGCTTCATCTTGCAGCCGCTGTAGGGACAAAGGTGATTGGTTGGTACTTTGCTCGCGCGAGGCTTCACGAAACGGGGCCCTATGGGACACACCATTGGGTCTGGCAAGCAACCGGAGGTGAGGGCTACGCTCAGCCGGTAAGCATCCCACATCATTGGCCAATTGATGAGACGATCGCGCTCCTGTCGAACGACCAGGTCGATTCGGTTCCAGGCTGGTCACTCTGGGAGAGTCATCGAGATCGGTGGGGCGCCTACTATGTTCAGGCTGGTCAGGAAGCGATCGCTCCACTTCAACGAGAACACGTTTGGAAGGACTTACATTTCGCTGTGGCGTGAGGGAGGAATGCGGTGGAGTATCTGAACCACAACCTGGAGAGACTTCGCCGGAATGCTCCTGAACTTGCAGAAGCAGTGCGGCACAGTCTTGGTGGAGTCTTGACGATCGTCCCCTCGCGAGAGGGTTCTCCTTCCGCTACCCATAAAGGGCAATGGGTCCACAGCGCCTATGATCCAAAGAAAGAGGCCGGGTCATGGGCAGAACAGCAGTTCCAGCAATGGAAAGCTGACGAGGTGGCTGTGGTTCTTGGGGTTGGCCTCCTCTATCACGTGGAGGCGCTCGCTCTTTCTCGCTCTTCCGATGCCCGAATGGTCGTTGTGGTGCCGGATCTGTCCCTGTTGAAAGATGCAATGGGTGCGAGGCCTCTCGGGCCGTGGGCCGACAGGATTCACTGGGTAACCGGTACACCGGAGGAAATGGCTACGCAATTGACTGCACAATCCTCCCCTTTGCGGTTTTTGACCTATGGGCCGGCGGCACGGCTGCATGTGGATGTTCATGAGCGACTGCAGACGAGCCTCAGTCGGATGATGGCTAGAAAAACGGGGGGGCAACTGCATGTGGCGGTGGTTGGCCCAATCTATGGAGGATCGCTGCCGATTGCCCGGTATGTCGTATCAGCCTTGAATCAGTTGGGGCATCGAGTCAGTTGGCTCGATCACCACGTTCATCAGGGTAGCTATGAGGCCTTCGGATCGTATCGCGAAGAACGCCATCGCCTGATGCTTCAAAGTCGATTTGCCGACGTGCTCAGCTTGAGTACGATGGCGCATCTGGCGGAGGATCCACCCGATCTGGTTCTCGCCATTGCCCAAGCTCCGTTGGGTTTGGCGGTATTGCAACACCTTCGCAAGAAGAAATTTCTGACCGCCATGTGGTTTGTGGAGAACTATCGTCATCTGACCTACTGGCAACAGTTGGCGGCGGGATATGACTATTGGTTTGTCATCCAGCAAGGGGGCTGTTTCGACGCATTGAAGCGGGCCGGGGCGGGTCACGTGCATTACCTGCCTATGGCGGCAGATCCCACGGTGCATCGCCCACTGACTCTGACAGCGGCTGAGCAACAAGAATATGGGGCCGATGTCTCGTTTGTCGGGGCTGGTTATGCCAACCGGAGGACGCTCTTGCCTCAGTGGCTCTCTCACGAATGGACGACGAAACTGTGGGGAAATGAATGGGACGGTGCTACCGCGCTTTCAGGAATACTTCAACGCGACGGCGCCAGGGTCGATACAGATACCTGTATGAAAGTGTTTAGTGCTACGGCCGTGAATTTGAATCTGCATTCGTATTCAGGGACGGGCATGGATCCTCAACCGGACTTCGTAAACCCTCGCACGTTTGAATTGGCGGCCTGCGGCGCGTTTCAGCTTGTGGATGACAGGACACTTCTTCCCGCTCTGTTTACGTCGGATGAGGTGGAGTCTTTTCGTCGTACGGAAGATGTCCCCTCGCTGATTCGGAGATGGCTCACAGATGCGGAAGGTCGCCGTCGCCATGCTGAGGCGTCACGTCAACGGGTGTTGCGCGATCATACCTATGGCCACCGTCTACAAGAGCTGCTTGCCACAGTGGGTCTTTCTCAACCCGATCGCATTGGCTCGATCTTGCGGGGAGACCGGCTCACAGTTGGTCTCAAGGAACGAGCCGCTTCCGTGCCAGAGTTGCTTCCCTTGCTCAATCGTTTTCCAGCTGGGCAACGAGTTGAGTTGAAGGACCTTGCGGCTGATATTCGAGCGCGAGCTTCTGGACGACAACTGGCTCGAGAGGAGTTGTTGGTCCTTATGATGGATAGTTACCGAGCTGAGACGAGAGATCTGGTCTAGCGTGAAACGTGTATCGCAAGGGCAAGATGGGTAAGTTGTGGTGAAACAAGTCCTGATCATTAATATTACCAGGATGGGCGATCTCGTCCAGATGGGCGCATTGTTGAATCGACTTCATGAAGAATGGCCTGGAGTTGCCGTTGATCTTGTGGTGGATCGCCGGTTCGCACCCGTCGCGTCGTTGCTGACGGGCTTGCGCGAGGTGATTGCCTTAGATTTTCACGCGCTCATCGATGAGAGCCGTGCGCTCGTGAAGGATGTGGTTGCGTTGTACCAAGAGGTGGCGGCCTGGGCAAAGCCATTGGCGGAGCGGCGGTATGATCGAGCCATTAATCTGACGTTCAACAGGCCGAGCGCGCTCTTGACCGGATTCATTGGAGCCCCCGACATTCGAGGGGCACAAAGTGCATGGGATGGCGGGATGGTCGTCGAGAATCCTTGGATGGGGTATTTCTGTGATTTTCACCAATTTCGCCGACTCAATCGCTTCAATCTCGTCGACATCTATGCCCTTGGTGGCAGTCGCCAAGGGACATTTTCTCCCCTCCGGTTGTCTCTTTCTCGTGAGGATCACACGTGGGCGCGAGAAGTCCTTACGGGAGTGACGGGGTGGATTGCCGTACAGGCCGGTGCGAGCGACAGCATGAAGGCCTGGCGGCCACATCTTTTTGGTCTAGCGCTGGCGAATGTGAGCAAACGATGGCAAGGCGGAATCCTCTTCATCGGGAGCCGAGAAGAGGAAGCGACCATCGCAGAAGTTGTACAGGTCTATCGAGAAGCCGGAGGGAAGAACCTGGTCAAGAATTTGGCAGGCCGCACGACGTTGAACCAACTTGCCGGTTTGCTGACGGAATGCCGATTGCTGCTGACCAACGATACGGGGCCGATGCATATTGGCGTGGCGGCCGGCACATCGGTGATCGACCTTTCGGTGGGACATGTCGATTTTCAGGAAACCGGCCCCTATGGGTCTGGTCATTGGGTGGTTCAACCGGAGTTGGAATGTGCTCCCTGTGGGTTTGACCAAGTCTGTGCCCATCATGCGTGCAAGGACCGCATCTCACCGGATCTTGTGGCTGATCTCATGCGGCATGTATTGGATACTGCATCGCGCCCATCACAAGGATTCGGGGCACGTCTCTACGAGTCCGGAGTTGATGAGGATGGGCTGGGGACGTTTCGCTTGAGGGTAGGAACGGAGTCTCCCCTCACGGCTTGGTATGCAACGTTCTGGCGACGCTACTGGTACGAAGCTCATACTGGATTGCAGAGCCATCTGCCTCCGCCTGAGGGTCCGCCTCCTGATGCATCGGAGGTGAAGGTACAGCTGCGGACACTGCTGCCTCTCCTGGAGACAGCCTGTAAAAGAGCTGATGCGATTACCCGACTTGCTCGTCGTGCATCGGTCGATATTCCAGAGTTAAAGCGGCTTCAGCATGAACAACGAGCTGATCAGGAGCGGTTGCTTCGCATTGGGATGACCACCGAGGCGCTGGCTCCCCTCACGGCAGCATTCGGGCGTCAAATGCAAAACGACAACCTAATCGGGTTGGACCGGCTTGCGACGCATCAGGCTGCTGCCTATCACACCTGGCTGCGACGTCTGGTCGAGGTCGATCGGTGTTTGATCGCCACACCGGCCTGTGATCGGTCTGTCACACCTGGTCATAGGGGAAAGCTGATCATGGTTGGGTCTGAACGGCACGCAGCATGAACTGGATGATTGATGGGGGAGACAACACATGAACATTCAATTGGATGGCGAGCAATGGCAAGCTGGCAGTACTGCGACGCTCGGTGACGTTCTTGTCGATCTGAGTGAACGGGCGCATGCTCGGTCTCGAATCGTGACGACCGTCGTGTTGGATAGTCATCGGATTACTGATCGGGATATCGAGCCACAGCTGCTCCAACAGACTTCCTCAAACTACCGTCAATTGGTCGCGACTTCAGCGACGCAAGAGGAGATTCTTGAATCCGCACATAGCGCGATCGAGCGATATCGTAGCTTGGTTGTAGCAGAAGGGACTTCCCTCGCCAATCAGTTTCGGATGGGGGTACAGGATTTGTCGTCATTCGATGCCTGGCTAGGAAAAGTAGCGGATGCAGTCGAGATCATCGAGAACCAGCAGAAACGGATCGGAACGCAGTCTCAGGAGAACGCCATCGCAGGATGGATTGAAGAGCTTCTGACTGCCAGGCATATCCACGACACGGTGAGGATGGCGGATCTGTTGGAATACGAGATCCTTCCAAGGATTGCCGCCTAAGCTTGTGATATTCATTCGTTCCCGTTCTAGCGGACCAGCCTTCATCGCTACGAATTCATTTGGAAGCTCAAGTCCCTGGAAGATTGGCCGATAAGACAGGCACGCCACGTACGGGCGTAAGAGGATGAGGCTTCTACACGGATGTTGGAAGCACAGTAACGGACGATGTTCTAGTTTCAAGGAGGAAGAGCAATGGCTCTTATCGTTAACAATAACCCTGCGTCTATCGCCGCTCAGCGGAACCTCGCCATTAACACGCTGAGTCTTAACAAGTCGGTTGAGCGGTTGTCATCCGGTCTCCGGATCACGCGGGCTGCGGATGACGCGGCTGGTCTTGGACTATCCGAGTCCTTGCGCGCACAGATTCGCAGCATCAACCAGGCGACGCGAAATGCCAACGACGGCATCAGTTTGACCCAGATCGCCGACGGGGCCGCCGCTACGATTGGCTCGCTGTTGGCTCGGCTTCGAGAGCTGTCTTCGCAGTCAGCGAGTGGTACCGTGGGTAATACGGAACGGTCCTATATCGATCAGGAATTCGTTGCTCTGCGTTCAGAAATCGACCGTATTGCGAAAGTGACTGAATTCAACGGGCAGGCGCTGACAAGCGGTTCGACGATCAGTTTCTCGATCGCGATCGGATTCCGAAGCGGCAGCGGCAACACACTCGATCTCAACCTGAACGACATCACCACGAAGTCGTTGGGACTCTCAACTGTGAACGTCTCAACGTCCGCCAATGCAGCCAGCGCCTTGGCAAACGTGGACAGTGCGATCAGCGCGATCGCAACGGCACGAGCAGAATACGGTTCGATTCAGAACCGGTTCGAGGCCACGATTGCGAATCTGCAGGTGACGAGTGAAAATCTCACTGCGGCAGAATCGCGGATCCGCGATGCGGACATCGCCTATGAGACCTCTCAATTCACAAAGAATCAGATCTTGGTGCAAGCTGGTATCGCGACGTTGGCACAGGCCAATACGCTACCGCAACAAGCGCTAACGTTACTCAGAGGATAATGGCAGCACACCGTCCACCGCCCCTCTCCTAAACCGGAGAGGGGTTAGGTGAACGGAGTGAAATAGGGGGTATTATGATCACCAATGTAACATCGACGGTTGATCTCCCGGCCGCTGCCAATAACAAGAGTCAACCTGCTGCGCTTCCCAGGACGAAGTCTGTGGAAGGGCATACACAGGGCGCTGACTTTTCGTTTGCTTCTCCCACGGATCGGGTAGCGCTTGAGCAAGCCGTGAGTAAAGTCAAGGAAGCCGTGCAACAATCGGGTTCGCAATTGCAGATTGAGGTTGACCCTGAGCTTGAACGGGTCATCGTCAAAATTCTCAAGGGGGATTCCGGAGAAGTGATTCGACAGATTCCTCCGAAAGAAGTGATTGATCTGGCCAAGAATCTCTCAGGAGCGAAAGGCGCGTTGTTCGGAGAACATGTCTAACCTGACATACTAAGGATGTGGCATGCCGACGATAAGTTTTGGCGGACTCGGAAATGGGCTGGATTTCGGACAGGTCGTCGATCAACTGGTCAAGGTCGCGCAGCAGCCGGTTGATCGACTGACCCAAAAGCAGAGCGATCTGAGAACTAAGTTCACAGATCTGACGACTCTGAGTACCAAAGTTGCAGCTTTGCAGAGCGCGGCCGAGGCGCTACGGTTGCCAACTTCTTTTGACAGAACAGCGGTTTCTGTATCTGATTCGACAGTTCTGTCTGCATCGGCCTCATCCACGGCTTCAGCGGGAACGTATAGCATCCGGGTGACTCAACTCGCACAGTCTCATCAAATCGTCAGCAAGGCGGCCAAAGCAGTAATTTCCGCCACGGCGGATATCGTCAGCGGAGGGTCGGCGACCTTTACCTTCAAGGTGGGGTCTGGAGCGAACCAAACGGTGACGCTCGGTACAACAGGAACTTTGACGGACTTACGTGATCAGATCAATAACCTGGGAGCCGGTGTCACGGCGTCGGTGATCAATGCTGGGACGGACGTGGCCCCATCCTATCGCCTTGCCCTCTCGGCCAATAGCAGCGGCAGCGCCAATGCGATCTCCATCGTGGCTGATGGCACTGATTTAGATCTTCTCAACGGCAGCGGCACCGGAGGAATTGACACACTGGCTGCCGCTCAGAATGCACAAATTCAGATCGGCGATCAGGCATTGACCCCGCTGACGATCGAACGAAGCTCAAATACCGTGTCCGATGCGATTCCGGGTGTCGTGCTAGCGCTGACGAAGACCACGGGGACCGGGACGGTTCAGGTGAGCTTTTCACAGGACGTGAATGCCGTCAAAACTAACATCACAAATCTGGCCGCGGCGTACAACGACGTCGTTAAGTACGTCAATGAACGGACTACGTACGATGTGAGCACCAAGAAAGGAGGGGATTTCTTCGATGAGTCCTCGGTTAAAACGGTGTTGTCTCGGCTCAGAACGGCGCTGTCTTCGACACCGAGCGGTGTCACCAATTACTCCAGTCTGGGCCAGATTGGGTTTAAGACGGAACGGGACGGTACCATTACGGTGGACGATGCTCAGCTCAGCACGGCACTGAGCGCGAATTATGCCGGTGTGAAGGCCCTGATCACCAACCAGGGTGCAGCGACTGGTCTCGCGCAATCAGTATCTTCTGCGGTGGATGCCTTAAACGATGTCTCCGGCGGTAGCCTCACGCTTCGGAAGAGCAGTCTGACAAGTGAAATCTCTCGGCTCGGGGACGACATCGCGAGAAAGCAAGATTCCCTCGGTGAGTACGAACAGCGGTTGAGGAGTCAATTTGCGGCATTGGATGGTCTATTGCGGCAGCTGCAGAGTCAAAGTAGCTTTCTCACGTCTCAATCAACGAAGAGTCAACAATAAAATAAGCACAAGGGACAGGCTCCATGATCACACAGTATGCCCGTCAGTACGAACAAACTCAGGTGGTGACATCGTCCGGTGTTCAGCTGGTCGTTTTGCTCTACGATGGGGCGATTCAGTCTATGGAAATGGCACGACGGGACATTCAAGCGAAAAATGTCCGGGAGAAAGCGCGACACCTAGGCCGTGCAATCGCCATCGTAGGCGAACTCAATAGCGTACTCGATCTTGAGCAAGGGGGGGAGATTGCGCGGTCACTACGACGATTGTACGACTACATGTTGATGGAGTTGGTCGAGGCTAATGCACGCAATAATGAACACAAGTTAGAGAGCCCGCTGCGCTGCCTCAGTACACTTCGTGAGGCATGGCGTGAGGTGGCCAGCCAGCAACAGTCTCGGCTGGTCGGTACCCGATGAGTACGCCGGTGAGTGAAAATCAGGCCGAGATCGTTCGATTGACCAAGACGGCGGGTGTAGCGGCTCAGCAGGGGCGATGGGACCAGGTCATTCAGAGTTACAGCGAACGAGGCGTACTCTTGGCCTCGACCTCTGACTCGGTGCTCCCTACCGATGAGCTGCTGAGGATGGATGACGAACTGCGTGACCGCATCCATACTGCTCAAACCTTGTTGGATAATCTACTAGCCGAGGCGCAAACGACAAAGCGGCAGGTGCAAGAATTACGTCGGCGTTTCGCTGCCCAGTCATCACAACCCGAAGTTGTCTCTATCGAAGCCTAAATCGTATTTCGGGACGTATGAAATACGACATGTTGTTCATGAAGCGCTCAAAGGCATTGAAGCGTTGCGTGTGAGTCGTATCTCGTTTCTGAATTCTGACGTTTCACGCTTCACGAGCGACGAATAGTGAGGCAGTGGCGCAGCGACGGCTGTCGGAGAAGCGTTCATAAATAATACGGGTTAGCATGAGGACGAGGGGTGTCTGAATCATGGCGTCATCGATTATGAGTGCGTTATCCAAGTCTCACAGTGCGGAGCCCGACGAACGCCGGGAATGGATTAGAATAGAGGATCGGGTCCTGATGGAATATCGATTGGTGACCGAGGGAGAAACCAGTGTGCCGGTCGAACTGAGCCGTGCAACTCCGGAATCGATTGCCTCAGTCGTGAGCAAACCGACCGTGGATCTTCTGGCTCGCTCCAGCGAGATCATGGTCGATTCAGCGATTCTCCCCTGGATCAGGAAGGTCGATTACCTGCTCGAAGTGATTCTGAATGCTCTTGCCACCAGTCAGCCGTCCAGCGTCACGCTGGCACAGCCCATGGAGGTTAGTTTGAGTGGGGGAGGGATCGGCTTTGTCTCCACACGGGAATTCACCGTTAATGATCAACTGGCGATCAAGCTCATCCTTCCACCGTTCACAATGATCCGGGTGCATGTGAAAGTCATTCGTGCAGTTCCAGAAGCCGATGGCCAAGGGTTCACGATAGCCACCGAGTTTGTCGATCTGATGCCTGATGATCAGGAGCACTTGATTCGACACATTCTGTATGTGCAAGCTCAACGCTTGCGGGCAAGCCGAAGTCAACCCAACTAAGCATCCCTCATGTGGGAAGTTCGTTGTTGTGCTTTCACTCATGAGTCGATCCAACATCAAGAAAGTTGAGAAACGGATCGACGCCCACTGAAATAAAAACAGGAAAATCAGCAGCCAGCGGAAGTTAGGCGGCTGACAGAGTGTCTGTCGTCAATGTTATCATCAAGGCATCAGCGATTCTTCCCAAGGCAAGTGCGGCAGGGGAAGATGGGCTATGCTGAATCACCGGCACGTACGTCCGCACGGATTGTTCCATCGCAGGATCTTCCGGAATTTCCCCAAGTAAGTTCAAATCTCCTCCGACATATTCCTTGAGGAGTTTCTTGAGCTGAGGCACATTCACGCGAGCACGTCCTGAGGTGCGGTTAAGAATGAGCGCCGGGTGAAATGCCTGCAACGTGGCTTCAGCAGTCCTGCGACCAGATTCATCCGTCTTGCCTGCAACGTCGAGCACCTCTTCCACGCTGCTATAGTCCCGGTTCGCGAGCCCTTCTGCCGTCACGTCTCGCATCAGAAACATCGAAAGGACGCGGCGAATGGCTGCGAGCTTAATGAATCGATAGAGGTCTAAGACCGACGTCGGGTCCGGAGTCGCGACCGCAATATGATGGTCAGCCATCAGAAAAAAGTCGAGCGCATGATAGCTCGTTCCGGCTCCGATATCGGCGAGAATAATGTCCGCATGGATGTCTTGGAAATGTCGGATCAAACGCTTTTTCTGCGAGTAGGGCATATTGGCGGTTGCCAAGGTATCGCCGGTGCCGGGGATGATCCTCAAGTTGGGATGAAGCGGGAGTCGTTGGGCTACAGCATCCAACAGTTCTATCCGATGGGTGAGAAAGTCGGTCAGAGTCATGGGAGGGTTGAGGAGGCCGAGCAGGATATGGGCATCAGCCCCACCGACGTCCAGGTCTGCGAGCACGACCTGCTTTCCCTTTCTGGCGAGGAGCAGTGCCAGATTCGTTGCGATGACACTCTTGCCAACCCCACCTTTTCCTGACGCGACGGAGATGATCTGTGCCATTGAGATCTGTTTCTGTTGATTTGGGAACACTATCACAGCCTTCTTCGGTTGCTACCCTCGAAATCTGAACAGACCGACCGCTATCTGTATGGAGATGATGGAGAAGTGATGTGAGCGGCAGCTTAAGTTTCTCAGCTGATACGCCGATACGTCAGTCGTTATGAATGGTGATCTATCCGCTGAAGCGGCAACTCAGTCTGAGACGGGCGTTACTCAGAACGGAGAAATTCTTACCGTCATGGAGGTGGCGCGGTTTCTTCGCGTGCCCAAGTCCACTGTCTATAAACTCGCACGAATCGGACAATTGCCGGCTTCCAAAATCGGAAAGCATTGGCGTTTCCTTCGCCGTGACATCCACGACTGGATGCATAGCCGATCCGGCAAAGGCTGAGAGTGGTGAGCCGTCCAGCGAGCCGCCGACAGAATAGCTGAGTTCTGCAGGGCAGGATATCCAGGGCGCTGAGGAAATGAGCGGGAAGCACTGGTCCTGTCGACTGTTCGAGCAAACCTCACTTGGTATCAATCAACAAGCAGTTGCAAAGGCTCCGTTCTCCACGGAGTTTGATCTCATCCAGTCTCAGGTTGTTCGACCAAGAGACCGATAGGGAACGAGGCGTGCTGTGAAAGCATGGCGGGAACATGATGGCGTGATGGAGAGGCGAGAAGGACAGGAGGCACTATGCCGGCGAATCCAAACATGAAAATTCTCGTGGTCGATGACATGGTCACGATGAGGAAAATCGTGAAGAACATCCTCAAGCAGTTGGGATTTACCAACATAGATGAAGCCGAGAACGGGCAGGAAGGACTGCAAAAACTTCGGGACGGCTCGTATAACTTTGTGGTGTCCGACTGGAATATGCCGGTCATGACCGGCATCGACATGCTTCGGGCAATCAGGGCTGATGAGAAATTGAAATCTATTCCGGTCTTGATGGTGACGGCTGAGGCTCAACAAAGTAATTTGATCGAAGCGGTGCAAGCGGGAGTGAGTAATTACATCGTCAAACCATTCACAGCGGAGACGATGCAAGAAAAAATCGGGAAGATCTTCAAGTAGCCGATGGATGATGAGACTGTTGAATAGATGAGTAAGCAGAGACATCGAAAACAATGGAGGTTACGTGGAGACACAAGGACAGAAGCTATACGAAGAGCTTGGTGCCTTGGCTCGCTTTATGGACAATGCCATGCACACGATTTCAGCGGTCACTCCTCAGATCATATCCAGCAGCATCCAGCTGCCGACCGCAGCCTCCCATCTGAGCGATGTCAAGAAAATGACGGAGGATGGCACGCTTGAAGTGATGCGGCTCACGGAGCTGGTTCAGGACAACCATACGTCGATGGCCAAAGAGCTGGCGGGAGTCGCTGAAGTCCTGAAGGCGATCGACTGTGCGTCACTCGAGGGACGATTGGAACATGTACGCTCGATACTGGCCCAGGACGACAAACATCTCATTGAAATCATGACCACCCTCTCGTTTCAGGACCTCGTCGCTCAGCGGGTGAAGAAGCTGGTCGCCATTCTTGATGAAGTCCAGCACAAGCTGATGGAGCTGGTGGTGGTCTTTGGTTTGCAGCACAACAAAGAGCAGCCGGTAACGGAAGGACATGCCGGTGACTTGTTGAAGCAACTTGAGGAATCCAAGACGACTTCGATGAAACAACAGGTTGCCGATGACATCCTGGCGCAATTTGGATTCAAATAAGGCGCGTTGATTAATGGATATTGCAACAATCCTTGGAATCGTCATCGCCCTAGGCTCAATTATCGGAGGCCAGATACTCGAAGGCGGACATGTGGGCTCCATCATGCAGCTCACGGCCTTCATCATCGTGATCGGCGGCACGTTTGGTGCCATTTGCATACAGAACCCATTACCGGTTGTGATTAAGGCGTTCGGCGCGTTGACCATTGCGATTACAGGGCCTCACATCGACAACAAGGGCACGATTAAACTCATCCTGGAGCTTGCCAATATTTCGCGGAAACAAGGCCTGCTGGCGTTAGAGGGGAAGCTCAAGACCATCACGGATCCGTTCATGAAAAAGGGCGTCCAGCTCATTGTCGATGGGACGGAGCCCAAAGCGGTGATCGAGATCCTCGAAATCGAGGTGGAGCACCACGAAGAGCAGGGCGTGATCGCGGCGAAAGTCTGGGAAGCAGCCGGCGGCTATGCCCCGACCGTCGGCATCATCGGAGCCGTGCTCGGTCTCATTCACGTGATGGAAAACCTGGCTGATCCCTCAAAGCTGGGCGGCGGAATCGCGGTGGCGTTCGTGGCGACCGTGTATGGAGTGGGTGCGGCAAACCTCTTTTTCTTGCCCTTGGCCAATAAGATCAAATTGAAACTGAAGGAGGAAGCCGGTTCAAGAAACTTGATGATTATGGGACTGGCGGGGCTTGCTCAGGGGGAAAACCCTCGACTCTTGCAGGAGAAGTTAGAAAGCGTGCTGCCGCACAACGAGCGGACGAAAGAAGGGAAGAAGTGAAACCTCGTTCATGGAGCGTATCTCGTTCACACTCAAGCGCTCCACGGTTCACGTTTCACGCTTCACGGTCGTAGATGGCGAAACACAAACACGAGGAGCATGAAAATCACGAGCGATGGCTCGTCTCTTATGCCGACTTTATTACCTTGCTGTTCGCCTTTTTCGTCGTGATGTACTCGATCTCCTCCGTCAATGTTGGAAAGTATCGAACCGTAAGCGAATCGATCAAAGCCGCGCTGAATCCCATTGTCAGTCCACCGTCCTCCCCGACCCCGTTGACATTGAGTACCAACAAACAGGCACTGACGGCACCCGATGCCCCCGGGAGCAAGGATGTGGCGATTCGTAAATTGCGGAATCTTGTGAAAGGAATCAAAGCCTCGCCGCAGCTGGCGTTGGTACGGATCACGGAACGGGTCAACGGAGACATCGTGATTACCATTCCTGATCAGTTGCTGTTCAACAGCGGCGAAGCGGCTATGCGGAGCGAGGCGCTGCCGTTTCTGGAAGGCCTGAGCGCGGCTATCGTGGAACTCAACCGGTACACCAGGGTCGAAGGGCATACGGACAATGTTCCCATGCGCACGGCGCAATTTCCCTCAAATTGGGAACTCTCTGCCGCCCGTGCGGTGATGGTTGTCAGAGTCTTGTCGGAGTTGTTCGCGGTGCCGTCGGAACGTTTGTCCGCGGTGGGGCATGCCGACACAAGGCCGATCACGGCCAATCTTGACTCGGAACAGCGAGCCAAAAATCGCCGGGTGGAGGTCGTGATTCTTGAACAGGCTCCACCCGCTCCAATTCTCCAGGCAGAGGGTGGTTCGGACATGTTGGGACGATCGAACGAGGATGTGTCACCGAACGTGTCGGAGTCGACGGCGGAACCGACGGTAGAGGAACAAGTGCGAATACCGTAGACCATCCGTGGGGCTCGGTACCTCCTGCTCAAGCCTTGATAAATACCAGCCGACAATATTGGTGAGTGATTGCACGGAAAGGATAGGTAGCTCGATGACGACTGATTCCTCTGTACCGGCCCTCCCTAAGGACGAGAGTCAGAATCTCAGACACCTCGCTCCGACGGGCGATCTGACTATTTTTGAGGCAGCTGAATTTAAGGAATCATTGATGAACCTGTTTGCAAACGACGGTTTGGTGTCACTAGACCTGAACGGCGTTGCCCGAGTAGATACGTCCGCGATCCAACTGCTGCTAGCGGCACGCAAGCAAGGGCGTATGTTAGTAACAAGTCTCTCCCAGGATCTACAGACGAAACTGAAGCGATTGGGATTTACTGATTCCTTGAGCGAATAGGGAGACTTATCTGAGAAGTGGATCGTAGACCTTGCGGGTTCAAGAGTTGCTGGAGGTAACGCTCGTCCCATATTCACAGCATCCAAATGATCCGGGCTGTGTAGACTTGTTCCAGTCATTGCAGGAGTAGACTGATGAATTCTGCTGAAGCTGAGAATGAGAGACTCAAGCGTTGGGACAGCGACAGAGAGGCGTCTTTCCGTATGCTGCAAGAGCAGCAGCAGGCATGGGAAGCCTTCGCGGTCGAGGCTGTGCGTATTCTCCCGGCGTTGAATGCACAAATGATCGCCGTGACCAGTGAGACCGAACGTGCGGCGATGGATTTGATGTTACATCTCCGCATATTGCCGGTCGATGATAAGAAGGTAACGGCAGATGAACGATCGGCGAGTCTTTCCAAGGTTGTGATGGCCATGCAGTTCCAAGATATGACGCGTCAAAAGTTAGAGCATGTCGGTGTGGCATTGGACCAACTGAAGCGACATCTTCAAGCTTTGTTGAAAGGTCCGCGGGATGAAGATGCGAAGAAGGAGATTGCTGCGCTTCAACGAATTGAACACTTATTTACGATGGAAACGGAACGTCGTCTTCACGAGGCGGCCATACAACCGAACTATGGAGAGCCGGTTCCAATCGATCAATCGGGGGATGATACCAGTTCTGTCACGCTATTCTAACGAGCGACGCTGAAACAGAGGCGCATATCATTACAGATCGATGTCGGAGGACAACATGAGCAAGACCGCACTGATCGTCGATGATTCACCCACAATGCGGCAGATGGTGGCCTTTACCCTCACCAATGCGGGGTTTGCCGTTGTGGAGGCCGAACATGGGAAAGATGCCGTGAACAAGGTCGCGTCGGTCGGAAAGATGGATATTGTGGTGACGGATCTCAACATGCCGGAGATGGACGGGATTACCCTCATCAAGGAATTGCGCAAATTGAGCGCGTTCAAGTTCACGCCGATTCTTATGCTCACGACCGAATCGGCGCTCGAAAAGAAGCAAGCTGGGAAGGAAGCCGGAGCAACGGGATGGCTCGTGAAGCCGTTCAATCCTGAAACACTTCTGAAGACCATCGCGAAGGTGCTGCCGGCGTAATGAAGGCACGCAAGAAGTTACGAGTTTTGTGTTGCGCTTATCAAGAAGGGAGTTGGTGTGCGGTACACAACACGAAACCAGAAACAAACGACACGCAACTTCTATCGAGGGTCCCATGAGTGACGAATTCGCACAATTTCAGGAGGCTTTTTTCGCCGAAGCAGCTGAGCATTTGGCGATCATTGAGGAAGGCCTACTGGCGCTGGAGCAACATCCTGAGGATCTTGAGTTACTTGCCAAGATCTTTCGTTCGGCCCATTCAATCAAGGGGGCGAGCGGGATGTTCGGATTCAATGCCGTGACCCAATTTACCCATAAGATGGAGACCTTGCTGGACTTGCTGAGAAACGGGGAAAAAGCGGTATCGCCGCCGATCGCCGACCTGTTGCTCAAGTCCACTGATTGTCTGAAGACGCTGATCGAGGCGACCAAGACCGGAGTGGCGGTGGACGAGGAGACGGTTCAACACTTGACGGCGGCGCTGGCTTCTGTGAGTGCATCAGGTGCTCAGTTGGCGGCCGTACAACAGAAACAGCCGGTCGCTGCTTCCAGACAGGTCGACGGTCAGGAACATAGGTATCTCATCAAGTGGACTCCACCGGGGTGGTTGTTTCAACGAGGACTTGACCCCCTGCAGGTCTTGAAGGAGTTGAGTGATCTGGGCGATCTGAGTTCGGTGAAGCTTGATACGTCGCAAGTGCCGGATCTAACCGAGATCGACCCGGAAAAGTGCTATCTCTCCTGGGAGTTACAACTTGTCACCGGTAAGGACCTGCAGACCATTGAGTCCGCCTTTGAATTTGTCCGTGAGGACAGCAAGCTCGTCATTGAAAAACATGAAACGTCTGAATCTAGAAACGAAACACGCTTCACGAACGACGAACAAGAGACCGAGGACGGTGCACCCAAGCCCCTCGGCGCGATCTTGGTGGAGAGTGGTGTCGTGTCACCGGCCGTTCTTGAACAGGCATTGTCCCAACAGAAGCGAGTCGGCGAGATTCTAGTTGAGCAGAAGGCTGTTACCCGGCACCAACTCGAACAAGCGCTCAATACCCAACGGCAACAGGAAGCAGCGGTACATACGAAGAAAACCGATACCACATCCATCCGCGTGGATACCGCGAAAATTGACAAACTGATTAATCTCGTGGGCGAATTGATCATTACCCAGTCCATGCTGAGCGATTTGGGAGCTCGGTTTGAAATGCGGCGGCTCCCGTTGTTGTTGGAACGAGTCGCCCAATTAGAGCGCAATACAAGGGAGATTCAGGAACGTGTCATGGGCATCCGCATGCTTCCCATCGGGACGGCATTCAGTCGATTTCCGAGGTTGGTGCGTGATCTCTCCTCGAAGGCAGGTAAGAAGATTCAACTAGTACTCTCAGGAGAAGAGACTGAGCTGGATAAGACCGTCATCGAGTCCATCGGAGATCCCTTGACCCATTTGGTCAGAAACTCGGCCGATCATGGATTGGAACTGCCAGGTGAACGGCTCGACACCAACAAGTCCGAGGTGGGCACTATTCGACTCAACGCCTTCCACGAGGGGGGCAGTATTTGCATCACGGTGGAGGACGATGGACGGGGCCTGAACCGCGACAAGATTGTGGCAAAAGCCATCACGCAGGGCTTGATCATGGAAAACGAGAAACTGGCGGACGATCAAATATGGTCGTTGATCTTCAAGCCGGGCTTCTCCACAGCGGAGCAGGTGACAGATGTTTCGGGCCGCGGCGTAGGGATGGACGTGGTCAAACGGAATATCGAAGCGCTGGGTGGGACCGTCAGCATCAAGACCGCACAAGGAACCGGCACGACATTCATACTCAAGTTGCCGCTCACACTCGCGATCATCGACGGCATGACGGTCCGTGTCGGCAAGGAAACCTATATCGTGCCGTTGCTCTCTATTTTGGAATCGACTCAACCGAAGGCGGAATCCATCAAGACCGTCGTGGGAAAAGGTGAGCTCATCTACATGAGAGGTACCTATATTCCCATGACGCGCCTCTACGAGGTATTCGGCAACGATCCTGATTATACGGATCCGAAGCAGGCGATTCTCTTGATCCTGGAAACAGAAGGGGAACGGGTGGCCGTCATGGTTGATGAGATTCTGGGGCAGCAGCAGGTCGTGATCAAGAGCATGGAACAGAACTTCCGCAAGGTCGAAGGCATCGCCGGGGCCACAATTCTTGGTGACGGAACCGTCGGATTTATCGTTGATGTTCGCGGACTGATTGAAATCGCACGCCGGGGGAGTCCTGTCGCTGCTTAAGTATGGTGGTGATCTGGATCCTGGATAGCGCGGGTGAGTTTTTCAAACGAGAGTTGTGGGGAGAGTAGCTCTGTATAACCGATCACAAGTCTCTCATTGCATAGGAGGCAGCGTCATATCATGAGTTTCTTCAAAGGCCTCAAGACGTCCGTGAAATTGATGCTCGCGTTCGCTGTGGTCGGTGCGATCATGGCAGGTGTCGGGTATCTCGGAATCAGCACGACCGCGACCGTCAATGAAGTGGCTAGAACATTGTATGAGCAAGAGCTCAAAGGGGTGTCGGCAATCAAGGATGTGAATCTGGCCATCACCGGCATCAGTCGGTTAACCCGCGCTGCGATCATTTCATCGGATCAGAAGGAAAAAGAACAATTCGCTCAAGATATCGCCAAACTGAAACAGCAATTTCACGACAGGTTATCCGACTTCAAGGAACGGATTTCCCAGGAAGAATCAAAAACCATGGCGTCGGAACTTGAGCATATTTTCCCTCCCTACATGGTGATGATGGACGAGGCGGTGCAGCTGACCTTGCAGAATGATAATACCAATGCAATCAAGAAGGTTCATGAGGCCATACCGGGTGCGCAGCAGGTGATGAGTCGAGCGACAAAATTGGCAAGCCTTCAGGAGCTGCATGCTGAAACGGTCTACAAGGAGAGCCTGACTTTGTACGAGCACGCCTGGACTGTCTTGGTGTCGCTCGTCATCGGCGGCATATGTGTCGGGCTGACACTGGGCTGGATGATCTCATCAATGATCGGCCGTTCGTTAGGCAACCTCGGGCAAGCGGTTGCAAAGCTCGCGGGAGGTGATCTCACTGCTCGAGCGGCTGTGGACTCAAAGGACGAGATCGGGCAGCTGGCAGAGGCCTTCAATCGGATGGGCGAGGCATTGGCCCAATCCATGGCGAAGCAACGGGAGGCGATCAAGGAGATGAATGCTCGTATGGACATCATGAATGCCACGAGTATTGTTTCGGAGGCGAACTTGAAGGGGGACATTCTTTCGGCCAACGACAAATTTGTGCAGATTTCCAAATATGCGAGGGAAGAATTGCTTGGAAAGCCGCACAGCATCACACGGCATCCCGACATGCCGAAGGAGACCTTCAAGAAGTTGTGGGAGACCATCGGGCGGGGCGAGATATTCCGGGGCGTCATCAAAAATCGAGCGAAAGACGGCACGCCCTATTATGTCGATGCGGTGATCAAGCCGATCATGGGGGAGGACGGGAAACCGAGTAAATACCTAGGAGTGCGATATGACATCACGGAGTACGAGCTTGCACGTATGAACATGAGAGGCATCGTCGATGAGATCGATAAATCCTATTCCATGATCGAGTTCGATCTCAACGGAAACGTTCTCTCGGCGAACGGCAATTTCTTGCAGCTGCTTGGTTACACACTCAACGAGATCAAGGGCCAACATCATCGCATGTTCTGTGATCCTGCCTTTACCGGCAGCAGCGACTATCAGACCTTTTGGCAGAAGCTGAATCGGGGTGACTTTGATGCGGGGGTCTACAAGCGCATCACGAAGGGCGGTAAGACAGTCTGGTTGCAGGCTAGTTACAACCCTGTCAAGGACGAGATGGGGCGTCCGTACAAAGTCGTGAAGCTGGCGGCTGACATCACGGGGCAAAAGCAGGCGCAAGTCGAAGTGGAAAAGTTGATTGTCGTGGCGTCGACCGGCCAGCTGTCGGAACGTATCCAAACCGATCAGTTCGATGGCGCGGCCAAGGCGCTTACCCAGAGCGTCAACCAACTGCTTGATACGGTTGCCATGCCCTTGAACGAAGCCCAAGGAGTGCTTACTGCGCTCGCGGCCAACGATCTCACCAAGACGATGACGGGATCTTATCAAGGCGAATTCGAGCAGATGAAAACGAGCTTGAACAGCGCGCTGACGAATTTAGCCGGGACGATCGCCTCCGTGCGGGGGGCGGTGGAGAGCGTGGCCTCCGGGGCGACGCAGATCATGAAGGGGAACGAGGACTTGGCGCAGCGG
>JAFEBI010000015.1 GCA_018242725.1 Nitrospira sp.
CCCATGCTAAACCCGGAAGCGCCTTTTTTTCAAATGGATCTCCCACTCATTCCATCCTTGAACTCCCGGGCATGAGCTGAGTAGGATACAACTCAGAGGGTTCACTGCATCAACGATGTCAGGACAGTCCCACCATCACAGGAGCTCTTTATCGATCAGTCTGTTGCTTCCTCTGATCGGTCTACTCACACTGTGTGGATTGTCAGCAAGTTGTACGTTTCCTCCCCAACCTCCCTTTCAACCACTCCCGAATGGTCCAGCCGTGAGTGAGCTACTTACACGCGCGCAAAGGGGCGAGGCAGACGCCCAAAACCAGCTGGGCATCCATTATAGTGAAAGCCAAGGGCTTTCACAAAACTATCAGGAAGCAAAGTATTGGTTTAAAAAAGCGGCAGACCAAGGCCATGCCGGCGCACAGGTCAATCTTGGCACACTCTACTCCTTAGGACAGGGAGCTCCGTTCAGCGACCCAATGGCGTTATTTTGGTTTCAGAAAGCGGCGGAACAACGCAACGCGTTGGCCTTTGCTAAACTGGGCATGATGTACGAACGAGGACGCGGTGTCTCGCAAAATCTGGTTGAAGCCCACATGTGGTACAACCTCTCGGCTGCCTACGGTGAGAAAAGAGCCGCTGAGTCCCGCAATGCCGTGGCCAAACTCATGACAGCCGAACAAGTAGCGGAAGCTGAAGCACGAGCCAAGAAGTGGACGCCAGCTCGGCGATAGCCCCTTCATAGCTGGCACATCGCGCCGATGTGCAGAACTCGACTGATTAAAAAATTCCGGCTTGTTTCTGCAGCCAACGGACGTATTTTACGATCTCCTCCACCTCCTCTGGCTTGACGGCGTCGATCTTTGGCATGTCGCCGAATTGCCAATGATGAGCCTTGACCCCGTTCGCTGCCGCCCGCTGGAAAGCCACGTCCCCGTGATGGTTAGGCTCGTACACTTTGTGAAGAAACGTTGGGCCTTGGTTTGTTCCGACCCCGCCAACTCCGTGACATCGAGAACAATGTGTCGTGAACTTCTGCTCGCCCTCCCGAACTTCGGCCGGAGCGACAGAGCCGGTTCCCGATGTCTGTGGCTCCACACCACTCTGACTGCACGCCGGGGCAACTCCGAGCATCAAGATGATGGAACTGAGTAAGGCAACTTGTGACGACCTCATAGAGATTCTCCACCTGTTTTGACACAATTATTCGTTTAAGATACCGCATAGGGAATTGGATCCACAACTCCCGCCTCAGCAAACCCTCGCCGTCGAATGAGACAGCTGTCACACCGTCCGCAGGCCACTGCGTCCGTGGGATCATAGCAACTGTGCGTGAGATGAAGTGGAGCATGGAGGTCCAGACCAAGCCGTATGATCTCGGCCTTGGTCATTTGCAACAGAGGTGCTCGAATTTCAAAGCGCCCTCCCATCATACCCAGCTTGGTTCCGAGCTGTAACGTTGTTTCCACGGCCTTGATGAACTCCGGACGGCAGTCAGGGTAACCAGAGTAGTCCATTACATTCGCCCCGAAATAGATTACTGAAGCGCCCACCACCTCTGCCTGTGCGGCTGCGATGGAGAGGAAAATTAAATTTCGGCATGGCACATAAGTCACCGGCACATCGCGGCCACGGTCAGAGTCACGCCGATCTTTGGGAACCGGGAAATCCCCAGTGAGAGCGGATCCGCCGATTGACTGCAAATCAACAGGCACCACCAGGTGATGTTCTGCCTTCAGCGCACAAGCCACCTGCTTCGCACGCTCAATCTCCACGGCATGACGCTGTTGGTAGGCAAGAGTCAACAGATACAACTCATAGCCAGCTTGTCGGGCAACAGCGGCCGTGACGGTGGAATCCAGACCACCACTGGCAAGGACAACAGCTCGTTTCAGAAGCTGCCTAGTCATAGGCAGAACATGTTGCGGTAGGATGCTGTAGGAATCAGAACTGGAAACCTAATCGCGATCTTCTTCTCGTTCGATTTTCTCCAGCAACTCGGCGCGTGATTGGCACTCAACACACAGTTTGGCAAAGGGCACCGCTTGGAGCCGCCTCTCGCTGATCTCGATGCCACACTCCGCGCAAATTCCATAGGTTCCCTCGTGCAGACGCGTGAGGGCTTCATCAATCGACTGCCGACGGCGATTGCGCATCTCCATCAAGGAAATACCCAGCTCACGCTCAAGATCCATCAGAGCCTGGTCTCCGACATCACGTGCCGACTCCAGGCGTCGCTGCTGATCTTCAGTCAACGATTGCCCCAGGCTCCCTTCGATCTCCTTGATAATTTCTTGGCGCTTCCCAAGCAGCATTTTGTGAAGCACTTCCTGTCGCTGTTCCCGAGCTTCTCGCTCTTTTGCGGTTTCTTTCGGTCGCACAGGTCCCTCTTCGCCCTCGACCGATGGTTTTGCTGTAGCCGCCATACTCACCGCCGTCGGTTGAAGTTTCTTGGTGATCGGCTCAACCGACTTCGGATTCAGCTCGCCTTTTTTCTTCACCTGCCCCTTCGTCACCATAGTGCTGCATGCTCCGCAATTAGATCGTTTGGAAGGCTAAAATCTGGCTTCTCGTTCATGGCCCACGGTCCCGCTACAAACAGCGATCGAAAGAAACTTCCCGTTCCATCTCATCCTTCTTCACGGATAGATGATGGTTGAATGAACGTCGTACCCACTGAGTTTCTCACGTCCATTCAAGCTCTTTAGCTCAATCAAGAAATCAAGCCCGACAATAGTTCCTCCCAGCTGCCGGACAAGATTCACCGTCGCTTCCGCTGTCCCTCCAGTCGCCAGGAGATCGTCGACGATCAACACATGTTCTCCGAGCTCGACCGCGTCACGGTGTACGGCTAGACTGCTGTTGCCATACTCAAGATTATACTTGACCTCATAACAATCAGCCGGAAGTTTGCCAGGTTTACGAACAGGAACGAATCCGGCTCCAAGCCTTGCCGCAAGAATACCGCCAAAGATAAACCCCCGAGACTCAATACCGACGACCTTCCGGATCCCTCGGTCTTGATACCGCGCCGTCAATTGATCGGACAGACTTCGAATAGCTGCGGGATGCTTCAACAAGGTCGTGATGTCATAGAAGAGGATACCGGGCTTTGGAAAGTCCGGCACTTCGCGGATAAGCGCTTGATAGTTGACAGTGGTCACGGAGTCTAGAGCAGATCTGCCTGTGTCATGGTTTTTCGCTCAATGGTGTGACGAAGACGAGCAAGCGCGGCCATCTCGATCTGACGAACACGCTCTCGAGTCAACGACATGGTCCGTCCGATCTCTTCCAACGTCTTCGCTTCCCCTCCATCAAGCCCGAACCTCGACACAATAACAGTTTGCTCTTTTTCTGGCAACTCCCTCACCCAGGCCATCAGTTCCGCTCGGCGCCGAACCCCATCGGCGGTTTCGTCTGGGGACAACCCCGTCGGATCCTCGATCACATCACGGAGAAACGTATCCGTGCGATCATTGAGCGGGCTATCGAGTGAACAGGTCGTGCGGACCAGCTGCTTCAGATCCAAGACTTCTTCTTCCGATGTTTTCATCTTGAGCGCAACTTCCGCGGCTCTCGGCTCACGCCCGAGGGCCTGTACCAATTGCTCGGTGCGATTCAAATAACGATTCAGCCGTTCCACCACATGGACAGGGAGTCGAACCAGTTTCCCTTGATTGATAATCGCACGTTCAATGTACTGCCTGATCCACCAAGACGCATAGGTGCTGAATCGAAACCCCCGCTTATAATTGAATTTTTCGACTGCTTTAATCAGGCCGAGATTTCCTTCTTCGACGATATCGGAAAAGGGAAATCCACGATGCATATACCGCTTTCCGATGCTGATCACCAGGCGCAGATTTGATTCGATCATGTGTTGGCGAGCGCGCTCATCGCCGGCCATGACGCGTTTCCCAAGTTGCTGCTCTTCTTTGAATGTCAGCAATGTCGATCGACGGACTTCGCGCAAATAGCTCTTGAGCGTATCAAGGCCTTCGGCTCGACCTGTTTCACGCTCACTCTCCTCGGGAAAGTTTCCTGGCTCGGACGCACCCGCCTCATCCTCCAGATGTCTTCGCGCCTCACTCGCCTCGGATTCCTCGTTATGTTGCCGACTCATAATTCCTCGGTAAGTCCTAGTGCCAAATTTCAAATACGGAATACCGCCCGGTCGCTGCCCCCCACTCCGTCTCAACTTTTATAACCCGAGCTGCAGAAGGACCGATCCGCAGTCGATGCTCAAGCGCTTCGATCACAGCCCTTTGGCCCTCAACTTCGAGTTCGACTCGACCATCGGGGAGATTACGCACGCCCCCAAGCAATCTAAGATCCAAGGCGACGTGTGCTGCAAAGGCACGAAACCCCACCCCTTGCACGCGACCGTGCACAAGAATACGGGCCCGCACCGACAACTCATCGGCGGGTTGAGTCATCTGCCTCCGGCTAACCCCTTACATCTCACGAGGCTCTACGGCTCCGTTCTGCGGATATTCTCACACCTCTTCAGACGCGTCACGCGTTTTACAAAATCTACTCCCTGACTATGTCGTCATAATGCCAAGATTTCTTGAGGTTTTAACTTCCCCAAGGACACCAGAATGAGGGGTTTTCTCAATCGTCGCACGCTTAAGTAAGGGAGATGCTCAGCCGACTGTGGCCCGAATTAGGTCCAACCCAGACCACTGACGTGAACGACCCTGGTGCTGATTGTGAGTAAATGAGGAGAGAAGAATCAACCGTACTACCGGGCATCGTGAAAGTTGAGAAAAATGCCCCTTCTCAAGCCTGTTTGGTTTGGTCGGGGCGAGAGGATTTGAACCTCCGACCCCTGCGTCCCGAACGCAGTGCGCTACCGGGCTGCGCTACGCCCCGACAAGACCAAGCAGCCAACCGAAGGTGTGATTGTCTTACAAGAGAGGGGTAAAAGGCAACCCATGCGATTCCGCCACACCAGCATGCGTCACTTTCCCCTCTTTCAAGTTGACTCCTTTAGCCAAACCAGGGTCGGAGCGAATCGCTCGCTCTATCCCCTCGGAGGCAAGGTGCATCAGATACGGCATGGTCGCATTGGTCAGAGCATAGGTGGATGTGCGGGGAACAATTCCGGGCATGTTGGCCACACAATAGTGGATCACCCCCTCTACCAGATACACCGGATCAGAATGGGTCGTTGGTCGAGTTGTCTCAACACACCCCCCCTGATCGACTGAGACATCGACGATTACGGAACCTGGTTTCATCTGTGAGACCAGTGCGCGAGACACCAATTTGGGTGCCTTAGCACCTGGAACAAGCACCGCGCCAATCACCAGATCCGCCACGCAGACGGCTTCTTCGATGGCGGCGGCACTCGCCGCACGGGTGACAATGCGCCCGTGATACTGATCATCAAGGACACGCAACCGTTCAATATCGAGATTGATCACCGTGACCTGTGCTCCTAACCCCACCGCCATACGAACGGCAGATGCTCCGACCACTCCGGCTCCTAACACCACTACCCGACCAGGCTCCACACCTGGAACTCCTCCCAATAGTACTCCGCGTCCTCCATGTGTTTTCTCAAGATACTGAGCGCCGATCTGAATCGACATTCGACCCGCGATCTCACTCATCGGCCGGAGCATGGGAAGACTCCCATCTTTAGCCTCGGTCGTTTCATAAGCAATAGCCGTGATCTTGCGATTGAGAAGCTCTTTGGCGACATCCGGGACGGCAGCAAGATGCAAATACGTAAACAAACCCTGACCGGGACGGAATAGTGCACATTCTGGAAGCGTCGGCTCCTTGACCTTCAGAATCAGCTCCGACTTTTCGAACACCTCAACCTTTGAGCCAACAATCGTAGCGCCGGCCTTGCGGTATTCCTCATCAGGAAACCCACTACCCACACCGGCTGACGCTTCGACCCAAACGTCGTGTCCTTTCCGGCGTAAACTCTCAGCACCATCTGGTGTGAGACTGACCCGATACTCATGATCTTTGATTTCCTTTGGAATGCCGATCACCATACTGACTTCCCTTCCCCTCCCCTCGGCTAGGCCCCGCGACATCTATTTCAAGCATTATACCTCAGACCGCTACATCTCGGTCGGAACTCAGGTGCTGTTTTTGAAATCCTCCCGACCCATGGACCATGGACAGTCCGGAAAGTCATGTTGTAAGATGCGCCGTCGACGTAGTCAGGAGGTAGAAATGAATGCCTGGAATCACTCGTGTCAGGCCTGTGGCTTCCCTAGTAGTCCGCTGACCAAATTGTCGCTGGGAAAAGATTTTTTTGGCCGCCCCTATGATCGTTTATCGCCGTCGTCGGATCAAAACCCACGGTGGTACTGCACATCCTGTTCCTTGCATAAACACTTCCAGCGGGATTTTCGTGACATTCTTGCCGAATTCGATAAATTGCGATCTGGGTTCGCTTCTGAACTGTCCAAGGCTGACGAATTTCGACGAGCCTCGTTGCGATTACATGAAATCATGACGATTCTGAACACGCCCCAGCAGACATCTACGCTCCTCAACAACCGCGACGTCACGGTCCTGATGGAGCGACTCAACACTTTGACGATGCCCGTGTAGCGATCACGTCTATGCCACCATTTCAGCGACATATTTTCGTGTGTACCAACCAGCGTCCTAAGGATGATCCTCGAGGTTGTTGCGCCAATTTAGGCTCTGAGAAGCTTCACGCCCACTTCAAGAACGAAGCCAAGCGACTTAATCTGAAAGGTGTCGTCCGGGCCAACAAAGCAGGCTGCCTGGATCATTGTGAACTCGGTCCGAGTGTGGTGATCTACCCTGAAGGCGTCTGGTATTGGATCGGATCAGAAGCTGATGTGACTGAGATCATGGAACGCCATGTTTTAGGAGGGGAGATCGTGACTCGTTTGCTCATGCCCGACCATCCGGTTCCTGATCGGCTCATTCCGCTCACACAACCGTAGACGGTCCCCTTCATCTCTATGCCCACTGAAGACAAATGGAAGGCCAACATGGAAAAAGTGGCCTTCGCTCAACAGTTTCCTGGATTGCTCCGGAACTGGAGTGACTGCGCGGGGAAGACGATCCGATCCGTCGTTCCCTTGACTGGCAAGCCAGGCGCCGCCGTCGTCGTCTTTACTGACGAGTCCTTCACAATCGTTCCACCGCTTGCCCCTGAACCCTGGGCCATCGGACAAGCCCTCGTCGACGCACGCACACAACTGGAACCGGCACACCAAGCAGCCTATACGGAGTATGATCGTTTGGCAAAGAAGGACAAGGACGCATTGCGAAGCGCCAGACTCGAAAAAATCATCGGTGCGATTCACAACAATATGGAGCAGATTCCTGAGCTGAAAGATCGCCTGAGGGCGCTCGTCAAGGAATGGACGTGAGCAGTCTACCCAACAAGAATATGTTCGAGATCTTCTCGCAAGGTCTCTTTGAAGGAGTGAAACCCATGTTGGTCATCCGTGATCATCTCGTCCGCCATCCGGACCGCTGTACCCACCAAGCCGTGTGTGTTCCTATCTGTCCAACCAGCGCCTGGCTCTCCACCCCTCCCTACAAGTTCGACCCCTCACGCTGCCTTGAAAGCTGTCGGCTCTGCTTGGACGCCTGTCCCTCTCAGGCGATTTATGCCGTCTTTAGAAAAGGCGACAAATTGTTGGAGCCGCAGAAGAAGACAGGGTAAAGCAGATTCGGCTCGGGCTTGCATCGCGATCATCCGGAACGAGACCCAGGAGGTAGGAAGGAACCGCCAGTATACCGGTTACCAAAACCATTCCGGTCGTTCCGCTGACAGCAGAACAACGCACCAAGGTCGTGCAACGTCTGGCTGCACTTGAGCACTCACATAATCTGTTTACGCAGATGCCCCCAATACGCGGTCCCAGCGTATCCGCAGGCACCAGTACCAGTGGTCATGGCCATAATTTGATAGACCTTGCTGCGAGGGATTTTTATCTTCACGGTGTGGTTCAAAAGGTCCGGAGAATTCATGACGAGTTTAAGCGATTCTCCGGCGGAAAGGATCGGCCACATACAGGCTAACCGTAACCGTGTTTCATGGCGCGGTATCGCCATCGTATAGGCCCAGCCCTGATCGAGATGCTCTACCGCCATGCGAATCAACTTGTTGAGGACAGGCCGCAATCGAGGCAAACACTTCTGAGCGAGTAAGTCCTGCGGCGTGATTCCAACTTCGGTCAGCATCGTTTCAGGAATATAGCATCGACCCTTCTGAAGATCATGGGCGATATCTTTGACGATGTTCGTCAACTGCAGCCCCTTCCCAAATCGCACCCCTTGCTCAGACATCTGTTGCACATCCCAGTCGGCAAGGGCCTTGCGATGGGCGCACATCAACACCGTCCAAAATTCACCGACACAACCGGCCACTGAGTAGGTGTAGCGGTCGAGGTCATCAATGGTCTTGAGCGCCGTCAGTTCGCCGGGATCGGCACCTGGAAAGGCATTCAGGTCCATTTCCATTCCCTGCGTCAGCGTGACCATCACACGCCGAATCCGATGTTGATCGTCCGATGAACAGACCTGAAATATTTGAAAACACTCATCCAACCGTTCCAGCAGAATCCGTTCCGCTGAATCTTGTTGCACCGACCCAACGGCCTGTTGAATAGACCGGATCTGTCCCCAGTCGAGCTGCTCGCCGACAAACTGCTCCCTGAGGCGGTGAAGAAACCCGAGCCGACGCGGTCGATCGATAAGTTCGGTATCGGCAATCGTATCGGCCGCCCGAGCAAAGAGGTATGCCAATCCCACTTGATCACGCACGTTGGCGGGCACCACTACCAGAGTGGTGTAAAACAGACGGGAAACCTGCTTGAGAAGGTCTCGGAGCAAAGTGACTTTGTCAGATGATTTGATGGATGAGATATGGCCTAAAGCAAACGGCATCACGCAACTTCGATCATCGTTTTCGTGCCTTCATCTCGTTCCCCCTCATAGACCGACGAAACGCCTTCCAGAGGGACGGCATGAGAACTTTCTAACAGGAACGAGAGGAGGCGGTCAACTTTACTCAGTACTTTCAGCGACTTCGAACACCTTGACTTTCCAGAACGCGTTCTTATTTGTTGAAGGTAACAGCTTCTGAATGCTGCAACTCTATCAAGGAGTTTGTGTATAATGTCGGCTGTTCCATCTTCGGTCTTTGAGATGAATGCGTAGGCGAAAGCTTATCGCGAAGGAGGATGTTTATGAAGTGGCTCAAAGGTATTGGCCTGTTCCTGATTGCAAACTTTCTTATCTTCATCACACTGTCATTCACGGCCAATCTATTGATCAACTCCGTACTACCGGCATTTGGAATTGACGTCCGTGGAGTGTTCAACCAGCAACTGTTGGTATTCTCATTGGTCATTGGGTTCGGCGGAGCATTCATCAGCTTGGCGTTCTCCAAGCAAATGGCCCGTGCCATGCTGGATTGTCAGCAGATCACCCAACCCCGATCACACGCTGAGCACGTCATCTATGGGTCGGTGCAAGAGATTGCCCAGCGGCTTCATATTACGATGCCGGAAGTCTGGGTCTATGACTCGCCTGACCCCAATGCGTTTGCGACCGGACCAAGCAAGAACAATTCAATGGTTGCGGTATCCACTGGCCTCCTGCAAAACCTGAAGGAAGAGGAAGTCAAAGCCGTGCTCGCCCACGAAATGGGGCATGTCTATAACGGCGATATGTTTGCGACAACGGTTCTCGCCGGCCTGATGAATACCTTCGTGTATTACATCAGTAACTTTGTCTCTCACCTGATTGCGCAACCGAGTCAAGATCGTGAGGAAGGATCTGCAGGCAATCCGTTCTTAGCGATGATCGTGTATTTCTTCCTCCAGGTGGTGCTGACGATTCTTGCATCAATTGTCATCGGTTGGCACTCTCGTCGTCGCGAGTTTGCCGCGGATGCCTTCTCAGCGAAGGTCTATGGGAAAAATGCGATGATCAATGCCCTCCGTGGCATCGATCGTTGGGTCAACCGTACGCAATTCGAATACTCGAATCAAGACGCCTTGGCCACCATGAAGATCGCAGGAAGCTCTTCAGGCTTCATGCACCTATTCGCGACGCATCCACCCATCGATGCGCGTATTGCGGCACTTGAGCAGTTGTAGTTGTAAAGGGAACAGTGATCTAGCCATGGTTCGCCCCTGACGCCCGCCGAACCCGGCGGGCGTCACAGATTCCGATAGAACATGATGTGTTCACGGTACTCTTGGATCGCCGCCCCCAAGGCAACCGATCCCAGCACGATATTGTCATCAAGCGCGGCTTCAATCTGAGGTTCATCAATCTCAACCTCATAACGATCTTGGATATTCGTACGAACCGGCCCCTGGGATATGTCTCGAGGCATAAAGATTTCCTTCCAGACTTCTTTTTCAACCAAACAGACCTCTCGAAACCGCTCATACAGTAAGCTCAACTTTTCAGAATCCGTAATCTTGACACGATCCCCCATGAGTCTCCTTTCTTCCTGAAGTTACCTCACCGATTTCTCATCCGTCGACAGGGCGGACGTACTATCCTTGATCGTAAAGCGCATTGTACCGACCTGATTCACAGCATGAAACGGTTGTTGCCCAATCGGCGCGATATAAATCTTGGCAAGGTAGTTGCCCACCATCCACCGATCGCCTGATCGTGTGACCTCCAGATATCCATACCGTTCATGGCCAGGCACTTCCAAGACATCCTGACCCAACGGCTTCTCACCCACTTGACTGTTTGGTTCCTCTCGATACCATTGCACTCCAAATTGGGTGGGGTCTTCCAGCGGAGCCACTTCAAAAACAATATAAATGGCAGGGATCTCCGGCGTGAAGACAGATCGAGGTTCGATTGGCTTGATTCGTGGATCTTGCGTATACCATCCTTTCCTCCCAAATGTATCCCATTCAGCATCAAATGCTCTGGCCATTTTAATCCAAGTAAAAAGCGACTGCGGGATCCCGGTCTCCTGATAATCAAATGACGGACTCTGAGTCGATCCAACCTCGGTTGACTCCTGTTCCTTCAGTGGTAAGAGATCCTTCGCCTCGCCTACCTGGGCACAGCAAAGCGTGATGGACAGAATAACTGTCGTCATATCGCCCTTCGGCAATCGCCATGCAGCGGAATCAGAGATCATAGATGATTATCGTACTGACCTCGGTCCTAGGGGTCAATTCCATGCGGCAATCCTCGATGAAACCTTGTACCAGGTCCGGGGTATGGTAGAGTGACTCCAGCAGTATCGCATGACTGAACAGCCCGTACCCTCTTCTCATTCTCCCGAACGACCACATCCTGCAGCGTTGGCCCCACATGAGTCTGGTCGGCGCTTCGGCATTCGTGATGGGATGTTCCAAGCCGTCGCTCAAGGAGGCGGTGAACACTATCTATCGGCCTTCGCCCTTCTCCTCTCCGCAACAGCGTTCCAATTAAGTATCCTCTCGGCCATCCCCCAGCTTCTCGGCACCTGGGCGCAGCTGATTTCCGTTAAAGTCTCGCACTGGTTTCCAAGCCAGGCCTCCCAAGTCTACTGGGGTATTATCGGCCAATCCCTGTCCTGGATTCCTATCCTGGTATTGCCCTTCCTCTGGCCGGAATATGGGCCCTGGCTTCTCATTGCAGGTGTTGCAGTGTATTTTACCTGCACCCATTTCACCTCCCCTGCCTGGAACAGTCTCATCACCGACTTACTGGACCCCAATGAGCGGGGAGCGTACTTCGCCAAACGATCTCGAGTGGTTGCCATCATCAGCCTGCTGATGCTCTGTTCAGCAGGGGCCCTGCTGAGTTTCTTTGAAAAACACGACCTGCTATGGGTAGGCTTCACGATCATCTTTCTGACGGCAGGGCTCTGTCGGAGCGCCTCGGCCCTGCTGATCCGAACAATCACCGTATTCCCTCAACACAATCCCAGCAGTACTCCAACAGGTTTTCTGAGTTTTCTTCGCACCGGTGTCTCCAGTAATTTTCTCCACTTCTTACTCTTTTCAGGGTTCATGCACGCGGCGGTCCTGATCGCCGGTCCGTTCTTCGTCCTCTACCTCATTCAGGATCTTCACCTAGCCCATTGGCAATATGGGGCTTGGCTCGCGGCAGGCATTTTAGGTCAATTTCTGACCTTGCCAGGTTGGGGACAGTTCGGTGATCGTTTTGGCAACAAAGCGTTGCTCACGTTTACCGGACTCCTCGTTGCATTCCTCCCAATGCTCTATCTATTCAGCAGTGCCTGGCTCTTTCTTGTCACCGTCAATTTCTTCGGAGGAGTGGTCTGGGCAGGATTGGGACTTGGATTGAACAATTACGTCTATGATGCGGTACACCCAGCAGATCGTGCGAAAGCAGTCGCCGTCTCAAGTATCGTCAACGCCATCGGGTGGACCATAGGAACCGTAGGAGGGAGCCTCTTAATCATTACCGTACCGAACAGGCTTTATTTGGGAACCTTCATACTAGCACCGGTCTCCAATATTCCGTTTATCTTCTTTCTCTCCGGTCTGCTCCGCCTGATCGTTTCAGCAACACTCCTCCGGACGTTTCACGAGCCTCGCCAAGTAGAACAACGTGCCCATAGCCGGCTGCTGTGGGAACTACCGTTTCTGAAACCTTTCCGACAATTCTCGCGGCGTCCGCCCAGTCTCAATCAGTAAGAAGCAGCCCCGGAATCAACTGCGCGATTTTTCTCTTCTTGTTTGAGTCGCTCAAACGATTTATCGGCATTACTTTTGACCTGTTCCTGCGTCATTGTCGGTACCGGTTTTGGTGACTCCGTCGCACAGCCGGTTGTGCTTGCGACTCCAACCGCAACTGCCACTACCCAATACCTGCCTCCTACCCTCTCCATGATTGTTGGGAGCATCCTCGTCCTCCTTGGTCATGATCTGCGATCCACCACATGCATCATACCACCTCCTTTCAATGAATACCGTTGAGAATCTGGCTCGTTGACTCACTCAACCAAGGCAGGTATGCTCCGCAGCAACAGACGACTTCACCACAAAGAGGCTCCTCATGTCGCTCTATGACCGCCTAACCGAAGATCTGAAATTCGCCATGAAATCACGCGATCAACTCCGCATGGATGTGATCCGGATGATCAAAGCTGCGGTGTTGAATAAGGAGGTAGAACTGAAGCGCGATCTTGATGACGCAGAGATGAGTCGAGTGATGACCACGCTCGTCAAGCAACGAAGAGAATCAATTGAACAGTTTGAGAAGGCCCAACGTCTGGAATTGGCTGCCAAGGAGCGCCAAGAAATCGAGATCATTGAAGCCTATCTCCCGAAACCGCTTTCACCGGAAGAGCTTGAGACCCTCGTCACGTCCGTCATGACCGACACAGGATCTCGGTCGATGAAAGATATGGGAGCGGTGATGAAGTCGGTCATGGCACGTCTTGGGGGACAGACCGTCGACGGCAAACTTGTCAGCGAGCTCGTGAAGCGCAAACTCTCCTGACCTCTCCCGCAAGTGGATTGGTATACTGATCACATCCTATCTCGACTTTAGTTTCATCAGGTTTCAGCCGTAGAGTAAGAGCTATGGCCATTCTCATCGTCGATGATTCAACGGATCACTCTGCGCTCCTCCGATCCATCCTGACCAAAGCAGGCCACGATCAAATCCTCGAGGCAGAGTCCGCTCAGGCAGCCTTTTCAAGGTTGAATCTGGATGGAACAGAGTCGGTAACCGACATCGACTTGATCTTGATGGATGTGCTCATGCCGGAAATCGACGGTGTGCAGGCTTGCCGACGAATCAAACAGCAGCCCCATCTTCGCGACGTTCCGATCATCATGGTCACGGCCAAGAACGACATCGAGAACCTGCATGAAGCCTTTGCTGCAGGAGCCATGGACTATATCAACAAGCCCGTCAAAAGCGTCGAGCTCCTCGCACGAGTCGCCTCTGCCATCACTCTGAAGAAGGAAATGGACTGTCGCAAGTTGCGCGAATTGGAACTCCGCCGCACGAACGAAGAGTTACAGCAGGCGCTACGGGAAGTCAAAGTGCTCCGCGGCTTGATTCCCATCTGTGCCTCATGCAAAAAAATCCGTAACGATGGAGGGTTCTGGCAGCAAATCGAAGAGTATATCGGTGAACACTCAGAAGCCGAGTTCAGCCATGGCATCTGTCAACCTTGCCTCAAAAAGCTTTATCCTGGTGTTTACCAAGACTAGCTGTTAGGATTCTTTCAGTTCGCATCTTTCTCAACACCAGTGCACCTATGAGCATCCTCCTCATTGATGATTCGCCGGATGATCGTCTCCTGCTCCAGGCCATCTTATCTGCGGCGGGCTATGAACACATCATTGCAACTGACTGTGCTGCTGCCGCCTTCAAACAGCTCGGACTGGATGGGGGAAAGCAAGGCCTCGCACGTGTTGATCTCATTCTCATGGATATGCTGATGCCGCAAATGAGTGGCATTGAAGCCTGCCGCCAGATCAAGGCGGTCGACCGTTTCCGCGACACCCCGGTCATCATGGTAACCATGAGGACGGACCCGGTCGATCTTCAACTCGCATTCGCCGCAGGGGCGATAGACTATGTCGCCAAACCGATCAATAAGATCGAACTCCTCACGCGAGTCCGATCGGTGCTCCGACTCGTTCATGAGATTGACCGCCGCCGCGCACGAGAACACGAGCTCCTTGAGGTCATGCGTCAGCTTCAGGAAGCGAATCAAATGTTGCTTCGGCTCTCCTGCTTAGACGGTTTGACCGGCATCACCAACCGACGCCAATTCGATGATTTCCTGGATCAAGAATGGCGAAGAGCCTTGCGTGAATCGACCCCATTGTCGCTGATCATGTTCGATATCGATCGATTCAAAACCTACAACGATTCCAAAGGACATACCGCAGGTGACGAATGTCTGAAGCAAGTCTGCGCGGCAATTTCCAGTGCCGTGAATCGTCCCGGCGACTTGGTCGCTCGCTACGGCGGAGATGAGTTCGTCACGGTACTCCCCGGTACCGGGATTGACGGTGCGGCACAGGTTGCGGAGAGCCTTCGCCGCCGGGTTGAGGCCCTCGGCATTCAACAAGCCGATGGGGAACCCGTGACCATCAGCGTCGGATACGCCTGTGCCGTCCCGAGCAGACACTCTTCTCCTACCGATCTTGTAAAGGCTGCAGACCACGCGCTCTATCAAGCCAAACAGGAAGGACGAAATAGAGCCAGATCAGCCAGTATTTTGTCGTTGGTCCAAGATTCACCGAACGCATAGCGAACTATTGGCTCACAATGTGTCGCCCCACTGCCATCGGGATCGTTCGAACGTGGCGGACCGAACCGACAGTGTCTGTCGACTAGACAAACACGACGACCAGCGGGTCCTCTCTATTCTCTGAAGCATTCATGGGCTCATGCCACGACATCAACGGGTAGCATCTTCCAAGCGGGCTTTGAGATCCACCAAGCATCCTCGCCCTACTCAGACTACTCCCAAACGCGTGATCACCGCACGGAGGTCCGCAAACACCAGCTCGCCGCAGCCGATACAGAAACGCCACACAACCGCCGTGCTGAAACAGTACCAGGACACGTTCCAGCAACTGGCGCAAAGCGAGGCCTTGAGCAGTGGTGACCTGCTCCAAGCGTTCCGAGCAATCACTCACACGTGTTCCAAGCTCCTTCGAGTCAAACGCACAAGTACCTGGCTGCTTTCTGAAGACCAGAGTGAACTCATATTTCTTGACCTGTCTGACCCGAAGCAAAGGCAGGCCAATCCAAGACTAATCCTCAAATACACCGACTGTCCCCTGTATCTTCGCTCACTACGCCGTGAACGTCGCGCCATCGCAATCGAGCTGGCCTCGCAAGATCCACGAACCCGCGACCTGGCACAAGTCTACTTCGCTCGCTTTAAGATTCACTCCACACTCAGTGCGCCAATCAGACGGAAGGGGAAGCTGGTCGGAATACTCTGCGCTGAATCTGTAGGAAAACCTCGACAGTGGAGTCAACAAGACGTGTACCTTTGCTGCATGCTCGCGACTCTGGCAACGCTCGCACTGGAAGCAACCGAACGACACCACGCGGAGCAGGTGCTTCGTGTCGCCAAAGAAGTCGCTGAGGTGGCCAATCGCGCCAAGAGCGAATTTCTCGCCAGCATGAGCCATGAAATTCGAACTCCGATGAATGCGATCATCGGGATGGCCGACCTCCTCTGGGAGACGCCTCTCACCCCTGATCAGCGAAAGTATCTGCGTATTTTTAGACGTGCAGGGGGGACGCTACTCAACCTGATCAACGATATCCTCGATCTCTCGAAAGTTGAGGCGGGGCATCTCGAATTGGAGACCATTGACTTCGACCTCAATGAGGCCCTTGATAAAGCCATCGACATATTGGCTCTGCGAGCCAATGAAAAGGGACTCGAGCTGACCGCACATATCGACCGACAGGTTCCGTGCTACTTAATCGGCGACCCAACACGTCTGACACAAATCGTGATGAACCTTATCGGCAATGCCATTAAATTTACCGATACAGGGAACGTTGAAGTTCGCATCATCAACGACCCAGACCGGACTACCGCCGGTGCGATACGAATTTCGGTCAGTGACACAGGCATTGGAATCCCTGCCGATAAAATCACCGCCATTTTTGAAAGTTTCACACAAGCCCATACGTCAACGACCAGGCAGTATGGAGGGACAGGGCTTGGCCTTGCAATTACCAAACGTCTCGTGGAACAGATGCAGGGTCGGATCTGGGCGGAGAGCACCCCTGGAAAAGGGAGCACCTTTCACTGCTCCCTCTGTCTTCAGGTTCAACCGGAACCCCTCATTCAGAAAACTTCTCCGTCAATCGATCTTGCCGGAGTGAATATCTTAGTCGTAGATGACCATCCTACAAATCGCCTAATCCTTCGTGAAACATTACGGACCTGGGGAGCTCATGTGACGGATGCGTCAAGCGGGAAGGCGGCCTTAGACCTACTCCTCGGTACAGGAGAGCATCGTCAGGACTACGACATGATGCTGCTTGATTGCCGCATGCCTGAGATGGACGGGTTTCAGGTCGTAGAACAACTCAACCAATCGCCTGATAGAAAAGACATCACTGTGGTCATGATGACCTCAAACCACTGGGCTGACGATATCGCCCGCACCTACGATCTTGGCCTTGGCGGCTATCTTATCAAACCGATTCGACGTACAGACCTGCTCCAATCACTCAGCGTTGCTCTTGGTCGGAGAAAGGGAATCTCCCCGCCAACGACGCCCCCTGAAACCAAGAAAACATCGTCGAGTGCTTCGACCAGACCTTTTCAAGTCCTCCTGGTCGAGGATTCACCCGATAACCAGCTCTTGATTCGGTCTTATCTAAAGAAGACCGACTATCTCCTTGATGTCGCAGACCACGGCGGCATCGCCGTCGAGAAATTCAAGATTACCCATTACGATCTGATCTTGATGGATATCCAGATGCCCGTGATGGATGGCTATACGGCCACTACGGCGATCCGAGCATGGGAACGAGATCACGACCTCCCCGCAACACCGATTATTGCTCTGACAGCACTGGCTTTACGAGAAGAAGGAATTCGCATTCTGGAGGCCGGGTGCAACACCCACGTCACCAAACCTGTGAAGAAATCGACGTTGCTAGAGATCCTTCAGGTCTATAAGGAGCACGCCATCTCATGACACCTTCTGGATCACCGGACACTCACACGCCAATACATGTGGAAATCAGTCGTGACCTTGAAGATATTGCGCCGACCTTCCTCGAAAATAGAAAAAAAGATCTGCAGACACTTCGCGTCGCGGTGGGTGCCCAAGACTTTGCCACACTTCAAACACTGGGCCATCGCATGAAAGGCGATGGCGGAGGCTATGGGTTTGATGCAATTTCACAAACCGGAGCAAGGTTGGAGAGCGCGGCAAAACAGTACGATCTACCCACCATCGAACACTGTATCGTTGAGCTAGAAGATTTTCTCAATCGGGTCACCGTATTCTATCGATGACAGACGGATCCTGTCCCTGCTGACCATCAGTGCAAATCTCACCCCTCGCAGATCACCATGCTCCATGCACTGCTATCTCGAGTGTGGTCACAGGTGTGACAAAAATGCTTAGCTCGAAACAGGCAGTCCCTCAAAAAACTCTGAAAGGTACTGCTAGAGTCTCGGCCACAGGTTGTGTATAATGCCGCTCACGGGAAGCGCAACTCACTATTCCTCCCCGTTCTTCAACCGCAGCAATAAGCCTGTACGATCATGTGCGGCAAACCCTGCGGGATCCACGAGTTGCGAACCCAACATCCCAAGCGTGGGGGGCTAGCTCAGTTGGGAGAGCACTACGTTCGCAACGTAGGGGTCGGGGGTTCAACTCCCCTGCCCTCCACCAAATCAGCCGGTCGGTCCATTGACCACCGCTAAGCAGACCAAAGCCGTCCGTATTCCTGATCAACAAATTCCTTCCTCGAGAAATTTCCACGAGGTGGTTGTAGCTTCCACAACCATGATTCCCCAACCAGAAGGCTCACATCCTACAGAGCTTTGAGGCGGGCTTGGATATAGTCGTTGAGTCTCGCTTGAGATCTGGCATCCATCATCAGAGTTTCAATACCACATTCTTCCCCACTCACCCATCGAACCTTCCCCTGAGCCACCAATATCCACAGTTTTGTCGGAAGTTTGATCGTAAGCGTGCACGTATCACCCAGCTCTACCGGCAAAGACCCTGAGATACGCCACCCAAGGGAGGACAAATTGGTGACAGACCCGTAGCCGACCCCGTTCTCTCGTTCATACTTCACAAGGCTAAAGACAGGAAAACGGTAGTGGTAACGAAGAGCAAAGGGCATGGGGAAGACTCTCAACAATGGTAGCGATCTATTGTAGAGCGGCACCTGTTCAAGGCGCAAGACATGGAAACAGGCCCCCGTCCGAGGGTGCTCTTGTGCTGACTGCACACCGACAATCACTAAACTCCAAGTGACAATGAGATGTGTTGCCGTTCCTTGGAAGCACTATCGTGCGCTGATGATCGCCTCGCCGTCTGGCTTGGATGCATCGATGAACACTCGACGGCCATCGACTCGAAGGCGACCTTCGGCGAAGAGTTGCACGGCACGTGGATAGATTTTGTGTTCCTGTAGGAGAATTCTGGCGGATAGAGTTTCGGGGGTATCAGCGTCAAGGATCGGTACCGCTGCTTGGATAATAATCGGCCCTTCGTCCACCCCTTCTGTGACGAAATGCACCGTACAACCTGCCAACTTACAACCCCAATCGATGGCCTTCTTCTGCACATCCAATCCAGGGAAGGACGGCAGTAACGAAGGATGAATGTTCATCATCCGGTTCGCATAGGCATTGACCAGAACTGCGGTGACAATCTTCATGTAACCTGCGAGCAGAACCAGCTCAACCTCATGCTGTTGCAGCACCTCCAACAACGATCGGTCATAGGCCTCGCGACTCTCGGAACGTCCGGCAAAGGGCTTGGGATCGATAAAGAGATCGTTGAGTCCGTGCTTCCGAGCCCGCTCCAGTGCACCAGCCTCTTTTTTATTGCTGAGGACGGCAACAATTTGAGCCTGAACCTGTCCCGCCTCAATTGCATCGATAATGGCTTGCAGATTGGAGCCCCGACCGGATGCCAGAACCGCCACTCGCAATGGGGTCGTTCGGCTATTCGACATACTCGACCTCCGGTTCCTCCCCGGTGGAAGACAGGATTTCGCCGATCTGCCAACCTCGATCTCCCAGTACTGCCGCACGAGCCAGCACGCCGGATACTGCCTCAGGTGGAACCACGAGAATCAACCCGATGCCCATGTTGAACACCCGGTACATCTCCTCACGTTCAATTCGTCCCAAGCGGCTCATCACGTCAAAAATCGGTGGCACCGACCAGGCCGTGCGCGTAATCCTCGCCCGTACACCCTTCGGAAACACACGTGGAAGATTCTCGGTAATCCCTCCTCCGGTAACATGTGCGATCCCTTTGACCGGAAAGTCTTGGATGAGAGTCAGAATCTGCTTCGCATAGATTCTCGTCGGCGCAAGCAGCACGTCGCCCAGAGGGCGATCAAGTTCAGGCACTCGATCTGCCATCGACAATTTCGCCTGATCGAACAACACTCGGCGCGCCAACGAATAGCCGTTGCTATGTAACCCCGAAGATGCCAATCCAATAACAATATCCCCTGGCCTGATTGTTTTGCCATCGACGATTTTTGACTTTTCGACGACACCTACGGCGAATCCGGCCAGGTCGTACTCCCCATCGGGGTAAAAGGACGGCATCTCGGCGGTTTCTCCCCCGATCAATGCACAACCGGCCTGACGGCAGCCTTCGGCGATACCAGCGACCACTTCTTGAGCCTTCGAGACGGATAACTTCCCGGTCGCAAAATAGTCCAAAAAGAACAGCGGTTCCGCCCCACTCACCGCGATATCGTTCGCACACATCGCAACCAAATCGATGCCCACGGTATCGTGTTTGTCCATCATGAAAGCGATCTTGAGTTTGGTCCCAACTCCATCCGTTCCGGAGACAAGGACAGGCTCTTTGTATTTGCTTGCTTGAAGGCCAAAGAGCCCACCGAAACCCCCTAAATCGGTCAGTACTTCTGGGCGAAACGTCGAACGAACAAGCGGCTTGATACGATCGACGAATTCATCACCCGCATCGATATCCACACCAGCATCCCGATAGGTTGTCATAATGGAGCCATTACATCGTTTATGGGAATTCAAATGGTATCAGCGACTAGGAGCCGCATCTTATCGGAGGGTACGCGAGAGGTCAACGCATGCAAACGAGATGACCGTCTAGTATTTCTCTACGATGTCGATCGTAAATCAGACATGGCATTCGTGAGAGATGTGTAATGAGCTTCCTACCCTTCCGGCCTCATCTCCACATCCAAAAGCTTGATCTTTCGGTGGAGATGGCTCCGCTCGATCTTGAGATCATCAGCCGTCCGTGAAATATTCCAATGGTGTTCTCGCAGCTTTCGACTGATGTACTCTTTTTCAAAGGCGTTCCTGGCATCGCGGAGCGAGTCATAGGACTTGCTCAAGAGCGGACTTGCTGGAGAGGTATTCGCCGAAATAACTCCGGTGGTTCGCCCTTGCAGGGAAAGCGTGGCCTGTGCGCCTTCAATGACGAATCCCGGCACCATGATCATGAGCCGCTCAATCAAATTTCGAAGCTCTCGGATATTTCCCGGCCAGTCGTATTGCTGGAAGACGCCCATCGCCTCCGGAGAGACATCCTTCATCCGCAGACCTTGTTCTTCGGCATGCAACTTCATGAAATGTTGGACGAGCGCCGGAATATCTTCTCGCCGCTCTCGTAATGGTGGGACCACTATGGGAACAACATTCAGGCGGTAATATAAATCTTCTCGGAACTGCCCCTTGCCGATCTCCTTTTCTAAGTCCTTATTGGATGCTGCCAACACCCGCACATCCACCTTCATCAGCTTCGTTCCACCGACACGCGTAAACTGCTGCTCTTGCAGGGCTCGCAAGACTTTGGCTTGCGTGCTGAGGCTCATGTCACCGATCTCATCGAGAAACAGCGTGCCACCGTTCGCCTGTTCAAACTGTCCCCGTTTCATGGAAATGGCACCCGTGAAGGAACCCTTCTCGTGGCCGAACAGCTCGCTCTCGATTAATGTTTCAGGAATGGCGGCGCAATTCACCGCCACAAAGGGATGATCCGATCTCGTACTATGGAGATGGATCGCTCTGGCAACGAGCTCCTTTCCGGTTCCGTTCTCTCCCCCGATCAAGACCCGACTATTCGTGGGACCGGCTGTTTCAATAAGCTCTCGTAACCGTTGCATCACCGCAGACTGTCCGACCAGCTCAAATTTCCGCTCGACCTTACTCCGTAAGACCCGATTCTCCTGAGCCAAGCGATACTGTTCCAACGCCTGTTTCACGCGAAACGTCACATTTTCCAGCGACAGCGGCTTCTCAATGTAGTCGTAGGCCCCCAGCTTGATCGCCTTCACCGCCGTTTCAATGGAGCCATGACCAGAAATCATCATCACCTGGGTGGTCGGCACAAACTCCTTCACCCGCCGGAGGGTTTCCAGACCATCCATCTCCGGCATCCAAATATCCAGGATCGTAAGGTCCGGTGGATCTGTTCCATAGATCTTCAGCGCCTCAAGTCCATTGGCTGCGACAGCAACCTCATATCCTTCATCTTCAAGAATACTTCGCAGAGACGTCCGAATGGCCTCCTCATCATCTACGATCAGAATCGATGCTGACATCTACCCCCTCCAAGAAACATCGACAATCGGTCGGCGACCGCTCCCCATTTCAGCTGTCGGATGACCCCTTACCCATCGTGCTACACCGGGAGATCGAACTTAAACACGGCGCCTCTCGGCTGATTGTTACCGACCTGGATCTGCCCTTCGTGATCGGTGATGATTCGTCGAACGATCGCCAATCCCAATCCCGTTCCCGTTTTCTTGCGAGTAAAATAGGGCACAAACAGCTTGTCATGATCTTCCGGCGCAATACCGGGGCCTTCGTCGGCAACAGCTACCACCACGCGTCTGCGCTTGGTGTCGTATCGCGTGCCGACCCACAGTCTCCCTCGCTGGTTCATGGCCTGAACGGCATTGTCGAACAGATTGACGAACACCCGCCGCAGCTGCTCGCGATCAAAGTTTATGGGCGGCAACGCGTCATCCAACTCGATGACGAACTGGATATCTTTTTGCGCCTCACGATACAACGTCACAACATCGCGAAGCACGTCGTGCAGCGACTGCCGAGTCATTTGTGGCGCGGGAAGACGGGCGAACTTTGAAAACTCGTCCAACATCTGTTTGAGACTGCCGACTTCGTTGATGATGACGTTCGTGGCGTCATCAAAGACTCGGTCGAGATCGGGAGATTTCTCGAAGAACTTCTTACGCAACCGCTGGGCCGACAATTGAATCGGCGTAAGCGGATTCTTAATTTCATGCGCGACCCGCTTGGCCACCTCCTGCCAGGCCGCAACTTTCTGCGCCTTGATCAACTCCGTCAGATCTTCGAACACCAGCACAAATCCTAGATCTTTGCTGGCCTCGTCCCGCATCCGAGAACCTTTCAAGCCGATCGTGAGTAACTTGCCCTGGATATCCAGTTGGCCTTCCAAATCAAAGTCATCGCGCTCATCACTCAACATACGGACATAGGCCGTCTGAAACAAGTCCAGCCCGAATTCCTTGAAGACATTGTTGGCCGGTCGCCCTCTCAACTGATCCCCGGCAAGGCCCAAGATGCGCTCAGCCGAAGGATTGAAGGTGGTGATCACCCCATTCCGATCGATCGACAACAGACCGGCGGCAATCGTATCGACTACCGTTTCAATGTAGGCACGGCGGCGATCCAGCTCGACATTGGTATGACGCAGCGTCAGGTTGGTCTCCTCCAACTTGGACTTGCTCCCCTGGAGATCCTGGGTCATGCGATTGAACGACGCAATCAAGGTCCCGATTTCATCAGTGGCTTTGGCATCAATTTGCACGGTCAGATCCCCATGGGCCACTGCCTCGGTGGCTTCCGCCAAGCGTTGAATCGGCACGGTGATGCCACGGGCCACATAAAACCCGAACCACGTGGCGCTGAAGAGAATCAAGACCGTCACCACCGCCACAAACAGATAGGCCCCGGCCTTGATCGGATTTTTCATCGCCTTAATCTGTTTATACTCCGTATATTGTCGGCCGATCCCCTCCATCTTGGTCAACAACGACTCCGGGACGTACGTCTCCACGACCACGACGCCTTCAATTTCGCCACGCCGGCTCGCGGACACCACCGGAATCGCGGCACGAACCAACCTCCCGGTTTTCGCCTCCTGAACCGAGGTAAACTCCTGCTTGCCGTTAATGACTTGTAAGACCAACTGACTGATCGGCAAATCCAAGACTCCGGGTGGAACCTCGGCATCCAAGGCTTTAGTCAAGGTCTCCATCCTATTTGAAAACACCTCGATCCCGGCCACCCCGTATTCCATACGCTTTCTCGCCATGGCCGCAATCAAGAGGTCTCGCTGGACCGGCGTCAGCAAATCCTCCCGAAACAATTCCTGGGAGATCGCCCGAGCACTGTTCACCGCCAGCGCGACGTGCCCCGCATGCTGCATCCGAGCCACTTCATAGGAGTCTTTCATCACCTTTTCGATCTGTTCGCTGAACCAGACTTCGACGGCTTTGTTCACCAATCCGCTCGCCACGATGGCCAACAAGACGGTTGGAATCAACGAAAACCCGATAAACGCCGCGATCAGTTTTGTGCGGAACCCCGCGCCAACCAGTCGATGCCGGCGCTCGAAATAAGCTTTGATCAAATTCCGGGACAGCAGGAGAACTAGGACCACGAAGCCGATCAGGTCCAAATTGACCAAGAGCAGCACCAGAGCGTAGCTGGTCGTTGGAAGGAACGAGCCTGTCTCTTCGCTCCCTGGAGCCACCACTTGCGAGTAATACAGCGTCAGGGCGACGCAAGGGATCAAGAGGATGAGCACGATCCAGACAGGGCGGAGATGGCGTGGTTTCGTGTCAAATTTCCGTGAATGGTCAGGCAAGGACCGATGCATGCTCCGACTGAACACGATGGGTTGAACTTCCTCGACTTCTCCCGACGCTCGTCGAAATGTCCCGCTCGGATGATTCGGCTCAGGCATGCACGTGTCCTCTGACGCCCTCAAGACGGAGTAATAGGCATGGCTGTCACTATAGCCGACATACCGAGCAGTCTCAAAACCTACCGCACAAATAGCAGTGTCCGGAAACCGAGTCAGACAGCAAACCGTAAGATGGGAGACTACTTAGGCGAAGCAAGCGTGACATACTTCATACGAAGGGCATAGAGCATGTCGCGCAGAACCGTCTGTTCGTCAAGGGTCAGATTACCTTTGGTCTTCTCTTCCAAGACGGACAAGAGATCGATGATTTCCTTGGCTTGCGGTAAGTTCACAGGCATCGCTGGCTGCTGAGGATCGAGCTGTTCCCCCATCAACATCAGGGACGATGAGCCCAGCGAGATCACGAAGGATGAAAATGTGACAGGCGGTATTGGAGCCGCTTGGGAAGGTTCAGGCGTGACGGCAGCAGCTGATTGAGATTCGTGAGTAGTTGGAGCCGCCGCAGGAGCAGCCTCCGCGCCTCCGCTCGCCCGTCGATCGCGAATCACAAACCCTTGTTCCTGTTCCGCCATGGGACTCTACCTCCACCGACATGAATAGTGCGGATACCCTATCATAGGGGCTCATTGGTCGCAAGCCGTCGCATTGTTGCCGTAAAAACCCCACTGTCCAGGATAGGCTCTGGACATGGATATATGAAATCGTATCATCACGAATCAATAAACAAACAATGCATATTCTCCTCCCAGGTGCATCCACCATCAAGTAACCAAAGTTACTCACCGACGCCATTGAAGCAATGGCCGTGCTCGGTATAGAGTGGCGAGCTATGTCCGAACGATTTACCAAAGTGGTGGAAGTCATGGCGGCACTGCGCGCCGTGAACGGCTGTCCGTGGGATCGGAAACAGACTCACGAGTCGTTGAAGCCCTACCTACTCGAAGAAACGTACGAAGTCCTGGAAACGATCGATCAGCGTGATGCGCAGAAGCTCAAGGAAGAGTTGGGCGACGTGCTGCTACAGGTACTCTTCCACAGTCAGATCGCGGCAGAGGCCAAGTCCTTTACGGTCGAGGATGTCTTGGACACCCTGGCCACCAAACTCATCCGTCGGCACCCCCACGTCTTTGGCACAAGCGATCAAACGTCCGGCGTGACGAGCAGCGAACAGGTATTGAGCCAATGGGAACAGATTAAGCAAGCCGAGCGTGAGGCGGCGGGAGCCAAGCAATCGGCGCTCGACGGGGTACCGAAGACCTTACCAGCGCTGTTGCGAGCTTATCAGGTTCAGGCGCGAGCAGCACGGGTGGGGTTTGATTGGCCCCACAACAGCACGGGGCTCCAGCAGGTCTTCGGCAAGATCACCGAAGAGGTTGACGAACTACGGGAAGCGCTCGCTCACGCGCAGCACCAGACCGAACCAGACACGGCACATCCACAATCAGGGGGACAGGACCAGATTGAAGCAGAACTAGGCGATATTCTCTTCTCGCTGGTCAACCTGGCTCGCTTCATCAAGGTCAATCCTGAAGAGGCCTTGCGCCGTGCGACAAATCGATTTATCGACCGCTTTCAACTGGTGGAAGCAGGCGCCGCACAACAAGGCCGAGCATTAACCGAAATGACACTCGCAGAAATGGATGAGCTCTGGGAGGAGGCTAAGCGACGATTGCATGATGCACAACTGAGCTCGCCCCAACAGCAGGGAGATCACACACCATGACCAATGATCAAGGACCGTACGAAGAAGGAAAACGGGCCGGAGCCCATCCACTCCTTGTTGTACTGGGTATTTTGCTCGGCCTGTGGTTGTTCGTCGCTTTGATCGTCCCCAGTTCGAAAAATAAGCAAGCTGCCGGTACCGAAGGTCCTACAGTTTCAGCGATTGAAGACCCGGAAGCGGCCCCAGTCATGTTCAAAGTCCAGACGACCATCGTAGATATGAACACGATCAGCCTGGTCGTCCCGCAACAGACTACAGATAGCCAGATCGTCGCGCTTCTGAAACGCTTAAAGGAAGCACGTCTAGAGGGTTCCCTCGGCACACAGCTCCCGGCCACGACACCAGGCCATAAGCTGGGCGACCATGCCATTGCCGACATCTACATCTTTTCGGATAAGCAACTTGCGGAGCCTGATACCATCCGCACATTGGCACGGGGGGCGCACGCGCCAGGCACACTCTACCCGAACGCGATCCCGTTTGAGGTCGCGATGGAACAGGTCCGCGGTTACTACCGTATCGACCTGAACGATACTGCCAGCCCCGACAAAGGATCGCTGGGGTTCGCGGACGAATCCGGAGTGCACTCCAAACAGTACCGCAGAGTTTTTTGACCGAGAAGTGACGGACTCGCTAAGGCAATAAGACGGATTACAGGCCGACGCGTTGCTTCACCTCTTCGCGAATCACGGCCTGTTCAGCTTGAAACCGTTCTTCAAGTTTTGCAAACAAATGAGCCAACGGCCCGACAAACGGAGCCAGCATCACGTCGCGTCGTTCAAGAAAAAACCCTTCCGTCTCAGCAATTTGAATCTTCCACTCGGCAAGTTTTTTTGCCAAGAGGTTCTTCGTCATCAATTGCTGACCAGGTGAGCCGGTCACCACCCCAAGGAGCCTGCCCGTGAACACCTCCAGCTCATGCGGCAGAGAAATCTTCACCCGCACCCCATGCGGCGTCGGCCACGTCGACCGCTGAACAGCGTAATCGTACGAAAACACCTGCTCCCTCGGCTCACGAAATGGGCCGCTCACACTGATAATGGTGAGGCTACTCTCGCTGGACGGCATCGGCACAGCACTCCTGGGACATGAAGGGTCTGGAAAGGCAAACAGGCTACTATAAGAGCTTGCACTTCGCCTGGACAAGAGGCTATTTTATTATTTTATAGAAGTAATTGAATCTCCCACTTCGTGGTGTTGCTGCGTGAGCAGGCCTTCCAAGGGTGGGTGCTCGCCACGATCAGCAGGGGCATGGAGATCGAAGGCATGTTTCAGCTTTCTGATCAGCAAAACGACGGCGAAAAAACCCCTCCATCGATTTCGAGCGTAGTCAGTAAAGCCTACCCCGGACTGGTCCTGGTCCCACCCAGTGATCGAACGATTTTACGACGCCGGATCGTGCGGGGCGCACTCGTTCTCATCGCCGTCATCTGGACGGTCTGGACATTTACAGCTCAACCTCCGGCCTCCGACACACCCTGCCACTCCGAAACCGGTCAATCAGGCACGGAGAATTCCCAACCAGCATGTGACACACCGCCATCCACCGCAGAAGTCGAGACACATTCAAGCGAGTTCAACCTGGCACAGGCCTCATCGGTTGCGACTCCGGTCGAAGCGTCACCTCTGCCGACCATCTCTCAGCCGGATCGGGAACAGCCTCAGCCTCCGTCCATGGTAGAACACCCGTCACCGCCACATACTGAACCGATCGAACCTCGCACAGAGCCACAGGTCCGACATTCAGACCAGGAGAAATCAGCAGTCGCCAGGCTACAGGAAAAGCCCGTCGTGAATCAGGAGAGTGACGCATACCTCGCAAGCCAAGGGGATCCCTTTGCCCAGTATCGCCTCGGACGCCGTTTTGCGCAGCAGGAAGGCCGACAAGCCCCTGAAGCCGTCAGTTGGTACAAGAAAGCCTTTCCCGGATTACATCGTCTCGCGGAGGCCGGAAACGGCCAAGCCATGTATGTGCTCGGCGTCATGTACGCCTATGGACGCGGGGTTGAACGAGATATCAGCCAAGCCCGGCGCTGGTTGGCTCGCGCCGTTGATCAGAAAATTACAGCCGCTCAACCGGTCCTCGCAAACCTGCCCCTCCCGGCTCGCCCTACCTCTAATCTACAGATTCACGCCGCTGAATCGGCCAAACAGCGCAAACAACAGAATTAAAATATTGGGGCCGCACGAGCCGTGAGCTACATGATTCATCTCGCTGACAGACACTGCTGGCTTTGCTAACCACACTCTTCGTCTCGCTCGAAGCCGTTGTAACGGCTTTGTCACTCACAGGGGCAAAAGTAGATAGGAAATCTCCTGTCCTTGGTATGTATCCGTCGGTTATTTTGTTTCACTGAATTTCTTTTTATTGACAGTGAGCAAGTTCGGCGGTGGCCCAATCGGGTCAAAATTCTTTAACAACGGGACATTGTCTTTCTGAACCCACACCACATCGTGATTGTACGAATCACGCAGGCCCCAACTACCTGTGAACGTCTTGCCGTCCGGGGTAAAGGTCCAGCACATATCCTCGCCGGCGGTGTTGATGGTATCGCCAAGGTTCAGCGGCTCCTGCCACTCCCCTTTGGGGTTCTGATATGAAATCCACAGATCATGGCCTCCCCGCGATCCCATGTCCGGGCGCGTACTCGTGATGATGAGGCTTTTCCCATCTTTCGATAAGCCGGTCCAGTGCATATGGTCCCGGTAGGGAGAATTAAGACGAGGTCCCAAACTCTCAGGTTTCTGCCACACGCCGTCCTTCTTCTCAACTTTCCAAACGTCGCTGTCTTGGGTCACTCCCGGTTGCTGGTAGTTGAAATAGATGAGGCTGTCAGAGGCAATGATCGGGCAGTGCTCCTCGCCGGTGGGTGTATTGATGTGTGGAAGTTCAGGGACATCATTCCAGTTTCTAGCCGGTTGCCAAACACCGTTGATTTTCTGGGTCACGTAGAGATCGCCCGTCGAGAGATTGCCTGGTTCATACCTCGTGAAATAAATCACGTTGCCGTCATCCGAAAAACTCGGCTCCAACTCCCAGGCGGAGGTATTGATATTCGGTCCCACGGTGGGATCAATGCCCGGTCCCAGATGAATCGGGGCTTGCCACTTGCCGTTCACGTTGTGGGACATCCAAATATCGAAATGGTAGGGAACCCCGGGTGAGGGAATGCTTCCGTTGCGCCCGGAGACAAAGATGGCCGTCTTACCGTCGGCGCTATAGGTAATCTCGATCTCGGATTCTGAAGAATTGATGGACTCCCCCATACTCTTCGAGAGCGCGGTCGTTCCTCCCCCGTGGCCGCTATGCATGTCCATGCCCGACATCGCATACGTTCCGACCGGCGTGAGGAGAAACGCGAACACGACTAAAACACGAGCCGGCCCCATGAGCTTGATGTGCATAACCACCTCCTTATTCCGAATGTTCATGTATCAGTCTCAACGGACATGGTGTACGGTCATCCACTCGCTCGTGCCGTCGCTACGATCGCTTGCATCGTCGAACGAAATGGACGGTCTCCGCCGAGCCAAGTGAAAGTGGCTGCAACGGCATCGACGATCGGTCCCGGAGATCCTCTCCGCTCTTCAATCTCGGCGAGACGGGGAACGCCTTCAATCATTCCGATTGCGAGCGATTTGGTCGAACTGCTGCGGCACTCCATTGGAACAGTTTGAACCTCAATTTTATCAAATCCGTTCGTGGTCAGCATACGGCGCAAGACGTCAACATCAGCGGAATTAAACAGCGCTTTAAAAAACTGCGGCGGAGTGTCTGGGAAGAAATTCGTAACGGTTGCATGGACAGCGGCACCCCATGGATTAGCCTCCATACGATCCCACACCACACTCACGGCAAGCAGACTCCCTTTGATCAGAACGCGGCGCATTTCACGAAACGCGCGATGGTTATCTGGTACAAACATGAGTCCGAACTGACATGCTGCCCCAGTAAACGATGCGTCCAGAAACGGCAGGTTCGCGATGTCCGCTTCTTGCCAGTCAATTCCCTTCAGATCTTTCAGTTTCCCCTGCGCATAGTCCAACATGCCGGGATTGATATCAGTCGCCGTCAGAGCCACGGACGGCTTCAAGGTCCTGGAGAGGTGTGGAGTGACTCGATGAAGGAGAGGTCATCAGGTGATAAGTATGTGGCGAGATGAGGACAGAAGCAAGAGGTTGCGGCAGAAGCATCTGTAAGAGTTTTGTTGCGCCTCTCTTTGTGACCTCGTATGATGCGCCATACATATGAATTCCATGACACGCATCAAGACCAAAACGCCGAATCCTTACAAATTGATCCACACCGAAACGGATACGCACGATACCAAAACCTTCCGGTTCGAACTCCCGACCGACTCAACGCTGGATATGCTGCCCGGTGACTTTCTTTACGTCCATGCAACGATCAACGGCAAGCCCGTCAAGCGGGCCTACACACCCTCGTCGCTCCCTGGCACAACGGGATCTTTCGACCTGACGGTCAAGCGATACGATGCTGGAACCGTCTCCAAATATCTTCATGACCAGCAGATCGGAGCACCAGTGTTGATGAGTGGACCCAATACGGGCGGGCATTGGGTCGACGGCATGGCGAAGCGGGTGGGCTTCGTGGCAGGCGGCACCGGAATCACACCGATGATCTCCATCATCCGGTGGATATTGACCAAGAAGCTCGACGCCGAGCTCTTCCTGATCTTTGCCAATAAGACAGAATCAGACGTAATCTTTCGACAGGAGTGGGACAGGTACCTCCGGGACTATCCGAACTTTCATTGCCATCAGGTCTTGGAACAGCCGCCTCCAGGATGGGCAGGGAGCATAGGGCGAATCACCACTGATATGCTCCGCCACCACCTTCCTCCTCCATATCCTGACAGCTGTGTGTTTCTCTGCGGCCCCCCGGCGATGGTGGATTCGTTGGAAACGACGCTCAAGGAGCTTGGCTATCCAGAACAGGCCATTATCCTGCCATAAGAACTTCCTATCACGAAAGCCCCCCAACACTCGTTTAGGGATCGACTATAAGCGAGATATTACAGAGCTACCAAACTGCCAGAAGACGGATGGCGCCACTACGCGAGCAGGATGCTGTCGATAAATCACAGGCCGCCACGCTAAACTTATTCAGTGCACACGATCTGGATGGGTCTTGCCTGAGAGAGACCGTATGACTTGCTCAGCTGCCAACGCGCCGTCACGGATACAGTCGGGAATTCCAACTCCGCGATAAGCAGCCCCGGTCAGAATGAGTCCAGGATAGCGGCTCACGACGGCATCAAGTTGCTCCAATCGACCCAGATGGCCGATCGCATATTGCGGCATGGCCTTCCACCATCGATTCACCTCGGTATACGTCGGCTCCGCTGTGATCCCGCATAGACTGGCCAGCTCTGCTCTAATGGTAGCGACCAGTTCCTGGTCCTCGCGTTGGAGAATGTCTTCTCGCCCGACACCACCCACATAGCAGCGCGCCAGTAACTGATCCGATGGAGCGCGATGAGGCCATTTGAGCGAGGTCCACGTGGCGGCAATGAGATGCCGTTGCTCGGTTCTCGGGATGATAAATCCAAATCCTCCGATGGCACTCGTAAGAGTTCGTGGGAATGCCATTGCGATGGTGGCAGTGGACGCATAGGGAATCAGATCCAGCAAGCCACCGGCGATGGGCGTTAACGGACGCAACAAGTCCGCCGACACATAGGCTGGTGTGGCTAAGACCACGCTTTCAGCGGACAGCGCGGATCCATCGTGCAGAATGAGGTCATACATCCAGCGACCCAGTTCGTGCGATCTCACTCTGAGCGCGTCGACTCGAGCGCCCACACGGAGCTCAACACCCTGCTGTATCAATCGCGTTGTGAGCGTCGCTACCAGCTCACTGAGGCCGTTCTTGAGGCTGACGAACATCGTCCGCCGTGGCCGAGAAGATGCCGTCGATGAGACTGATTGCTTGGCAGCCATCATGCCGCGAACAATGCTGCCATGCTGCTGCTCGAGTTCAAAGAACCGTGGGAACGTCGCCCGCAGACTCATCTGCTCGGCATCTCCGGCATAGATACCGGCCATCAATGGCTCCAACACTCGCTCATAGGCCTGAACTCCGAATCGACGAGAGAGGAACGCGGCCAAGGATTCATCGTCTCTTGGAGAGCCGGGAGGCACGGCGAATTCAAGTCCCATCCTCGCCAACCCCGACCAGCTGAGTAGTCCACTGTGCAAGAACGGCCCCAGTTGTTTCGGCACAAACGAGAGAAGTCCCTCGGGTAAATCGTGCAACTTCCCGCGGTGAAGGACACAGGCCTTCTTCCCTGTTTCGTTGGTATTGATCAGCTGGTCGGCAAGCCCGAGTTTCAGACACAGATCGAGACCAGCCTGCTTTTGCGAAAGGAATGAATCGGGACCGGCTTCGGTCACGAGATCTCCGATCCGATGGGTAACGATCTTCCCTCCCCAGGATGAATCGGATTCAAGAATGGTACAACGGATGGGGAGGCCTGCTTGGGTGGCTTTTTCTTGCAATGAAAAAGCGGTGGCGAGACCGGAAATCCCACCTCCAACAATGACGACTGTACGCGGTCGAGTCACGACGGAAGACACGAGGTGGATTCGTGTGTGGTTAAGACGTCGCGTAAGGTCTCAAGGATCGCGGATGAATCGTTCAACATCGCCATACGCTCCAGATGCAGCCCCTTGCTCATGGCCAACTGTTTAAGTTCAATGTCGATATCGAACAGCGTTTCCACGTGGTCGCAGATAAAGCCGATGGGCGCCACCAGCACATGACGATGCCCCGCCTCTAGAATGGTCTCCAGCATGGCTTCGACCGTCGGTCCAAGCCATGGCTCACTGGAGCGTCCCTGACTTTGATAGGCAAAGTACGTCGGTTGGTTCCCCAGTAGTCCGGTGACAGCCTCAACGGTCCCCTTCACTTCATCCGGATAGGGATCCTTCATCGCCACAATCCGTTCCGGCAAGCTATGCGCGGTGAACAACACCGGTACCGTTGCACGCACTTCGGCAGGAAATTTCTGAAGCCCAAGCCGAATATTCTCCACAATCGCAGCAATCAGCCGGGGATGCCGGTTCCAACTCCCGACGTAGGTCACCGTTGTGTGGTCCTCTAGCCCGGTCCGCGCTTCCTCAACCTTTTTCCGGTACGCCCCCGTACTCAGCGACGATTGTTGCGGAGCCATGCAGACCCCGATAACCTGCTCCGGCGAGTCTTGCAGCAACTCGGCATAGGTTTCTTGAATGAAAGGATGCCAATGCCGCAGCCCCACATACACTCGATATCGGCCCGCTCTCGATTCATTCAGCTGTTGTTCGAGTTTTTTCGCCACTGCCTGGGTGATCCCGACAGCCGGAGATTTTCCCCCTGTTGCTCGGTACCGTTCGCGAATCTCCTCAACCAGCTCCGGAGGCGTTTGTCGGCCTCCACGCACATCACGCAAAAACGGCTCGACATTTTCTAGACAATCGGGTCCACCCATCGCCATCAACAGAACAGCCGTGTGTCGTCGTGCGTCGTTCATCGTCCTTCGCATACAGAGGTCTTCACGCAATGGCGCGGGGGTCGGGTTTCACGTTGCGGGAAAGGATCTTGCGGTGAGCGGTGAGCACGAAACTCGAAACCAGAAACGCATTACCCGACCCTTTCACCTTACCTACCGTTGGCTGAGTTTGTGGACCATGTCGATCGTCGCGGCCACGTGATCGACCGGTGTCGTCGGAAGGATACCGTGGCCAAGATTGAAGATATGGCCGAGACGCCCTCCGGCCCTACGCAAGATATCCTCCACCCGGCGTTCAATTTCGTGGAGTGGCGCAAAGAGAGCAAGCGGATCAAGATTGCCTTGTACGGCACGATCATGTCCTACCATGGTCCAGGCTTCATCCAAATGAACCCGCCAATCGACTCCGATGACGTCGCCTCCCGCCTCACGCATCTGACGCAAGATCGCGGTCGTGCCGGTACCGAAATGAATCATCGGCACCCCTTCGTGCTTCAGCCCGTCGAAAATCAGCTGGACGTGGGGCATCACATATTCGACATAGTCTCCGGCAGAAAGACACCCGACCCAACTATCGAACAGCTGAATCGCTTGCGCCCCCGCCTTGATCTGTCGACGGAGATACCCGGTGAGCACACGGGCGAATTTATCCATCAGCCGATGCCAGGCCGTGGGATCGCCATACATCATTTGTTTGGTGTTCAAGTAATTACGCGACCCGCCACCTTCGATAGCATAACTCGCCAACGTGAACGGCGCACCGGCAAATCCGATCAACGGCACCCGTCCATTAAGGGCGCGTCGCGTTTGCCTGATAGCCTCCGCCACATAGTCCAGCTCGCCGCCGTCGATGATTTTCAGCTGATCCACCCCCGCCCGGTCGCGTACCGGATTGTGGATCACCGGCCCCTCGCCTGCCGCGAACTCGAGATTGAGGCCCATCGGTTCCAACGGGAGTAAGATATCAGCAAAGATAATGGCCGCATCCAGCGGGAATCGATCGATTGGCTGCAGTGTGACCTGGGCCGCCAACTCGGGCGTCTTGCACATTTCCAAGATCGAATGTTTCGCGCGCAAGGTCCGATACTCGGACATATACCGCCCCGCCTGGCGCATGAACCACACAGGGGTACAATCAACCGGCTCACGACGGCAGGCTTTCAGGAATCGATCATTCATCGTGGCGGCATTCTAGTGACGAAGAAGGAGTCCTGTCAAACAGGCATCGCCCGCATTATTCATGAACATTTCTGCTGCAATCGCCGATCCGCTATACCAACGAGCTGGCGGAATCACCCCTCGGGCTCTCGCCGTACCGCACGAGTACGACTCAGATCCTCGGGCTCCGCGCACCGGTCTCACAACGCGGCTTGGCGATTTCGCCACGAACCGTCATGAATAATTCGGGCTAGAAGCCTCTGCTCTCCTGTTTTGGAAACACCCGCCACTGGGGCAGCCGACAGACACTCGTGCGAGACGCGACAACCCGGTACAGCTCAGGAAAAAAATCAGGTTTTACTTTCCTCCGATTCTCTGTATAATGAAGCACCAACCTAACCGGGACGCTCAATTAGCTTAATTGGGACCACGGCTCCCTGTCTCCCACCACAGTGGCTTTGCCGATCCCCCGACCTATGAGGAGAATTGTATGTCCGACGTGCAAGCATATCCACCAACCAAGGCTCAGCAGATCTGGTATTCCTTTCTGCGCTGGTTCGACTCTTGGGCTGGCCTTGAACTGACGAAATCCGACGGGCCGCCGAGGGTCGACTGGATTCGTAGTGTGCCATTTATTTTCATGCACTTAATGTGCTTTTGCGCCATCTTAGTCGGATGGAGCTTCACGGCAGTCGCAGTGGCCATCGCCTTTTATTATATTCGCATGTTTGCGATTACCGGGTGGTACCATCGCTACTTTTCACATCGCACATTCAAAACGTCTCGTACCGTCCAGTTTCTCTTTGCGCTGTTAGGTAGCACCTGCACCCAGCGTGGTCCCCTGTGGTGGGCCGGCCATCATCGCCATCATCATATCGCCTCTGATACACCGGAGGATGTGCACTCCCCACGTCAGGGTGGATTCTGGTGGTCGCACATGGGCTGGATTATGTCGCAAACGTTTTATGCGCCGCGCTTGAAGAGCATTGCTGATTTCGCTAAGTTTCCGGAGCTGCGGTTTCTTGATCGATATGATGTCCTCATACCCGTCTTGACCGGCTTCGGCATGTTCGGATTCGGCAGACTGTTGGAAATCTATGCACCTGAGCTTGGCACCAACGGCATCCAGATGCTGATCTGGGGGTATTTCATCTCGACCGTCGCACTGTTTCATGGAACCTGCACGATCAATTCGTTGTCGCATGTCTATGGCTCACAACGATACGAGACCGGTGACGATAGCCGAAACAACTTCTTCCTGGCTTTAATTACCATGGGAGAAGGCTGGCACAACAACCACCATTATTATCCGGCTTCGACCAGGCAAGGGTTCTACTGGTGGGAAATCGACATGACCTATTATTGCTTGAAGGGGCTCGAATGGCTGGGGTTGATCTGGGACATTCGTGACGTTCCAGAGTATGTCCGCGAGGGAAAGACCCGACAAGATTCAGACCGTAGCGTACTCAAGAAGAAAATTGAAGCTGCCGTCAAATCGGCGGAACTTCCGGCACCGCAACCACAATTGGAACTCACGCCTCCCTAGACCCAATCGGATTCAGCCTTTGACCTTGGTCGATCCGCAACCTGATCGGCCAAGGTCTCTCGAATACGCCGGCTTTCCCCCTCGATTCCCTTTCGTTCCTCATCGGACAATACCCACGCATCCCCGGCACTCAATTGAAACCGATAGTGCTCTTCGTGAAGCGTAAACCACTCGACGTACGGATGCGGCTCCAAGTTCGGATGCGGGTCGAGCGAGATCAGATTCACGGTACCGATCTGAGGATTTGCCATATCGCCGATGACTTGCCCCGCCACCTCGTCATCTTCAAAACGGCTGTTTCGGAATCGAATCACTTCACCGGCGATATCAGGCTTAAAATTGCCGCGCAAATAAAAATCCACCGGCCCAATGACCGCAAACACAACCTGTCCAACAACCGTCCCCTCCACACGATTATCAAGAAACCCTTCGCGCACCCACCGTCCATTGCCGAATTTTTGAGCCATATGCCTCTCTCCTCCATGCGGCCATGATCAACCGCCGAACGCTCCAATGATAACCGCCAAGATGATCAGCGCGCTGCCGATCCAGCCTTGTCCATCTAACGTCTCTCCAAGAAAGTACCATGAAAGCCAAGCCGCGTAGACCGGCTCGGATGCAAACAGTAGCGCCACCTGTTGAGCCGGAACCAGTTGCTGAGCCCACATCTGCACGGCGAATGCGAGCGTCGCCAGCACGCCAGTCACGACAAGACCGGTGAGGAGAACGGATGTAGGCGAAAACGCGCTCACTGGAACATCTTCCCACCATGGAGCAGGGAGAAACAACATCGTCATCGCCGCCATCTGCCACACAAGGAGCGACGGAGCATCGACCTGGCGGGTAAATCGCTCAAGACAAATGATGTGCCCCGCAAACGCCACGGCACACCCCAGCGTCATGAGATCGCCTCGATTCATAGAAGCATTAGGTTTGACGAGGAGCCACAACCCCACCATCGCGATCACTGTCGCCAAGACCACACGCCGGTCAACCCGCAGAAGAATCAACGGCACGAAGATCACATAGAGGGCTGTGAGAAAGGCTGAATTGGACGCCGTGGTATGCCCAAGCCCAACGGTTTGGAGCAGATACCCAAGAAAGAGAAACAGAGTCGAAAGCGCGGCTGCGACTAACACCGCGCGATCATGATGCAATCGACGGCGACCGACGACAAGCCACACAAGGACGAGCAGGGTGCCGATGAAAAACCTGAGAAATAAGAACGAGAGCGGGGGAATCTGCTCCAATGCCGCTTTCGTGGCCGGAAAAGTCGCACCCCAGATGAGGGTGGTCAGTAGAAGGGCGAGTCGCGGCATGAATGAGGACGTGCTGAGTGCTGAGCCTATGTGCTCACTCGAAACTCAGCACCCAGCACTTCTTTTTCTAGGGTTTACAGAGAGGACACAGCCGTTGCCGGCTCACTCCAGCCTGTTCCATCGCCCGGATCGCCCGTTCCTTATCAGGATAATCGAACCACCCGCCCTCCCAGAAGTCGCTGGAAGTGGCAGTCGATGGCACCTCCGAACACCGATCTCGGTGGAGCGTCACACGGTCAATGGCGCGGGCAATATGCAACCAGTAGATCATGCTGGCCGGTGAGGGTAAAAGGGTGAGTGGTACGGAGCATTCACCATCGCGCCATACCCCTGCCCCCTGGACCGGTTCACGGGAGGAGCTGCCATTCATCCTTCTCGATGAAGCACTTCACGCCGGTCTGCAGTTTTTTGACATCGTCCTTTTCGAAGAGCCTCATATAGCGCTCGATTCGATCATCTTCATCGATTCGTTCTTCCTGCATCACACCGTTGTTCCCCTTGTACCGTCGAATCAGCACTGGCATCGAAATCCTCCTCCGGAGCTGGCAGTTGAGCCGCGTAAGTTGTTAGAATGAGCAGTATGTCGTAATCTCTTCAGCATCGCTTGCATAAGGGCAGTTTGTCAAGATCTGAACGGCTCCATTCGATTGGACAGGGAGCCCTCAGCGAGTTGTACAATGATCATGCATGAGAGGCCTCAGCGAACTCGGTACCATGATGATGCTCTCACAAACGCTTCGTATCGGATACATGTCCTTGACAAATGGACGCGGAAGGGAACGTGCGCGAGCCAACAAGAGAAAGGATAAGGTCCCGTGCCACTCTATGAATACCGTTGTGGACAATGCGAGAAGCAGTTTGAAACCTCCCAGTCCGTCTATGCCAGGGTAGAAGACACTGAGTGTCCCTACTGCCATGCAAGGGAGGCGACGCGCCTACTCTCTGCGTTTTCATCCAACGTGATCGGCACCCGCAAACCTGGATTTGCCGAGATCAAAGCCAAGGCCATGAACCAGGAACGGATGGAGCGGTTCGTCAAATTGCCGCCGTTGAACGCACAACGCAATGTCCCATCACCGAACATGTTTTCCGAATCCGAGTCCTCTTCGGCAGACCGAAGCACGTCCGAGTCGTAATGATGGCACACCGTCTTCCTTCGGCTTGGTTACGCCGCAGGAGTCATCGGGTTTCTAGTCGTATGGAACGTCCATGACAGGACGATCGATCATCACTCAGCTGTGCGTGGGCCTGACTCTTTTTGTCTCCCCACTCCAGACATTTGCACAAGTCGGGGGGAATCTGATCATCGCCGGTAACGGTCCTGAACAAGCGACCATCGAAGCGCTGGCACGCGCCTTTGAAAAATCCAATCCCCGTGCCTATCTTGATATTCTATGGGACGAAGACTCGGCGCCGGCCCAATTAGTCAGATCCGGCCAGGCGCAGATTGCCGTCACTGACGTGGAAGACGCAACACTGACGGCTTCACAAATCGGCTGGGACGGTATTGGGATTCTCGTGCATCTCTCGAACTTCACCAAGGAAGTGACGACGCAACAGGTCGCCGATGTATTTTCGGGAAAGATCCGAGATTGGTCTGAGTTGGGTGGCCCCGAGACGAGAATCCTGCTGATTGACCGCTCCCCCACTCAAAACATCCGTGAGACATTTGCGTCCCGCCTTGGGATTACCGGAAAAATTCCTGGAACCGCAAAGGTCATTGGACCGGACGACACGGTCATCAAGACCGTCGTGGGCACCCTTCCGCCGCTCTCTGCCGTGGCCTACGTGTCACTCAGCACCAGCCTTTCCGCCGTCTCTCATGGGGTGGCCGTCCGTCTGTTGCCGGTCGACAAGATTGAACCGGAGATTCCAACAGTCCGAGACGGGCGATACAGCCTGCGGCGCCCACTACTCCTCCTTTCGAAACAAGAGACGGATCCTCTTATTGAAACCTTTATCACATTTGCGCTATCTCCTCCTGGTCAAGCCATTGTTGGAGAACTCTATGTGGCTATATCGAGCAAGTAATTCCATCACTCCGCACAAAAGGAGGTTCTGATGGCAACCCCGTTTCGCTTCTTTCTGCTTCTCTCGTGGCTGGTGTTGATCCATCTTGGATCACAGGTTGGCCTCGCCGAAGAGGGAGTCATCGTCGACGGCGCTGGGTATACGCTGCACGATACGGAATCGATCAAAGGGCACGACGAACAACAGCTGGAAAAAGACCCCGTCTGCGATAGCAGCCGAAAGCCTAAAATCCTGCGCGTGGAACCGGACGAGGCCAAGCCTGGGCAAACTATTCACATCAAAGGTGAGAACTTTGGCACAAGAGCGTGTTTCCGCGGCGTGGCATTCAGCGCCGAAGGCTCTACTAAAATCGATTATACATTCGTGGACGATACGACGTTGGAAGTGATCGTGCCGGATGTCCAACCCGGCATGTCATTTATCGACGTCGTTGCAGGCGGCGGCAATGCTCGTTCCAAAGCGTTTTTGGTACAATCCAAGTAGGACAATTGCTCCTCGACGATTGCAGAATGTCTCAGAATCGGCGAAGGGGAGGGAACCTGATCACTCAGCAGCCTGCTGTCGGACGGCTTTGACAAGATTGTCTGGTGTCCCAATGTCCAGATAGCGATCATGCGGAAACTTCACACTCTGTATCCGAAGACCTGCCTTGAGAGCCTCCCGAAACACTACCCCGACGGCTAAATCTCCTCCAGGATCATTGGAGGTGTTTGCCAGGACACCCATGCGCTGCTTCGTTTCATCCGCACGAAGAAACCGATGGAGGAACTCGGAGAAGGCTGGCGTCCACACGGCAAAACACCAACCGAACGTGAGGGTCGTAGAAGCCGGCTTCATGACGATCTCGCGAACCCACCCCTCGTTATCACAATCCACCATGTCCCAGATACGAGGATCCTCAATCCGATGCAGACCAAGCACGACATCCGCACCCGTTCGTTCCTGCTGATCGATAAGGTACCGGTAGGCATCCGGCGGCCCGAACAAAATATCGGGAAACCCGAAGGCAATCCGGTACGGGGACACAAAGGAATAGGCGCGATCAAGCGTGTCAGGAGGCCCCAGCGAGCCGGGAATCACGAGGTAGGCAAGCGACATCCCTACCCCTACGCCCTCCTGAAAATAATTTGGAATGTCCCATTTTCCTTCACGGATCACGATGAACGTCTTGGACACTCCCGCCGTTTTGAATTTTTCCAGCAGATATTGCGAGGCCACCTTCGGCCGCGGCATCCCCGTCTTCTGGTCCTTCGTGAAGCCGATCGGAAACAATTCCTTACTACAAGGAAACGGTTGGAGGCGCTTGGCCTGTCCGGCAGCGGGAATGAGTCCAACGACTTCCGGCCAGGAATGACGCGGCGGATCGGCAAGAGGAGCAATCATGAGAGGGGTATTATCGCTGGATTCACGCGATGAGTCCAGACATGTTGGTACGTCACGAAAGGATTTCACCTCCATGCCAAGCAACGCCCGCAGGTAGATAGATGTGAGGAATCATCTTGGTGAGGCCAGAACCTATCCGTTTCGAGATGTCTCGACAGAAGAAGGACGTATCGTGTAGCTTATAGTCATACTCATGGGTGCCGGTTCTCCATTAAACCCTTCACAAAAGAGAGTTCACGTGACCCCACGCTTCTGGTTTCAACAGGTTCTCTCCACCGCGTTTCTTGTTGTCGGACTATTCATCTCTCTCCCGGCCTCGGCTACGCCACCGATCAAAGAACGCCTTCCGTTGACAATGAGCGGCACCGGTTGTAGCGAGAAGGAAGCTGAGATCAATAAGCTTTTGCAAGCCATTCCTGGTGTCCTCAGTGTCGATTTCAACCGTATCCCCGACCATGTGCTTGTCGACATTACGCCAAGCAGCGTGAAGCCGGAAGACGTGTTGAATCGGGTCAACGATGCTGCATCCTCCTGGCACTGCAAGGTTGAGATCATCGAAGGATGTATTTCGGCCAAGATGCCGACAGCCCCAGCTGCTCCACACCAGCACGAGTAAGTATCCGCGCTCCCGCCTCCCGACAACCTACTGGCACATTCCTCCTCGCCCCTCTGTACCTCTTATCGGGTAGTGAGGTGTGACAGAATATCTGCTCGTGCTACTATGTTCGTGAATGGGGTTCTGAGGTCTTTGATGCCAATCGCCTAAACCTGGAACACCTCTCTATAACGACGCCGACTGGCTCGTAGTCGGCGTCGTTCGGAACTCTTGGATGATGCTCCACGCTCGCAGGACATCGACGGTCAGCGCGGCGCCGTAGGTGGGACCATAGTCACGCTCAGAGAGATGTCCCATACTGTCATTCCAGGTTTCGAAGCGCACCGGCCCAGCGGAGGCTGCCAGCGACCAGGCAAACTGCTTTTGGCTCTGCCCCGTGGTGTTCACGAAAATTCCGGAATCCCACATCAGTGCCAATTCGATTTCCCAGGTTGGAATCGTTTCACCGGTGGCCGTTGTCCGATACTGGCCGATGGCAATTGCCGGCTGAACCAACCCTGCGGTGTTTCTCACGGCATGGAAGGTGGAGCCATTATCCTGATAGCTGATCCGCCCCATCGCTGAGGCCCGGACGTTGATATCACCCCACTTATCCGAATGCCACACGGACGGGCTAATTTGCAGTCGACGGATACCGGCTCGCAAAAAGCCTTGCTGATAGAGTGTCCCAACGGAAAACCCTCCGCCTACAAATATGACTTTGGGGCCAAATAAGGGAAACCATCTTGTCGCAGACCCATCAATCATGACATCCGTTTCCTTGCGGGTGTTCACCGGTGGGACCGGTGGGAGGTGACGAAGTTGATGGACCACCTTGTTCTGGAAAAACTGGGTCGGTTCATCACTCGTAGGACTGATCCCCGCTGTGAGATTGGTGCTCCAGTTTTTCCACAGCCAACTCGTTCCCGAATAGTCCCAATGTTTCGTCCAACTGAGTGTCATGAGATTAAATCCGAGCGTATTGCCCACCGTGGAGTCATATTTATTGCCTAAGCCATCTACCGGCGTGAATCGATTGAGCGTCAGTCCGGAGGTGACGGTCGTATATTGATCAGGGAATGCCGTGCTCCCCCAATGGACCGACGGGGCAGGGTTTTCACTCCAGGCCGGAGTGGATATCACTCCGACGAATAGAAGAAGAGACCCACCCATCAGGGCCGCTCTTCGTCGCGTCGTCCTTGATGCCCTACCGATAACAATCTTCTGCTTCATTTATTGACAACTGCCTCCCATGGAAACATCGGGTCTGATTATAGCGCACATATCAAGACGCGCTCTCAGGACGAAGGAATATCCAAGACTACACGAATTCTACATAACTCACACAGTAGTCGCGACTAAATTTGACGAAGCTTATTCACAACCAACACCAATCAATCCCTTCCCTGTGCAACTCATACTGACCGCTGTATTCCCGCGTCTCTCGACAGGCCTCTCGATCCTATGCTAGCTTACGCGCTTGTTTTTCTATACTCATTCCTTATCGGCGTGAGGGCCCACAGGCGCGGATATGTTCAAGAAGATCTTAGTCGCTAATCGCGGTGAAATCGCCATGCGAATCATCCGCGCCTGCCGCGAATTGAACATTGCTACCGCCGCCATCTACTCCGAAGCGGATTCAACCGGCATCTACGTAAAGAAGGCCGACGAATCCTATCTGGTTGGACCGGGTCCGGTGAAGGGCTTCCTTGATAGTCAACAGATCGTCGACCTCGCGACACGAATCGGCGCGGATGCGGTCCACCCGGGTTACGGGTTTCTCTCTGAGAACGCCGAGTTTGCCGAACTTTGCCAGGCTTCCAATATTACATTCATCGGCCCGTCCACCCATGCCATTACGCTGATGGGCAGCAAGGTCAAGGCGCGCGAACTTGCCGAATCAGCAGGCGTGCCGATCGTACCTGGTACAGACGGCGCCATTACCAACGTCAAAGACGCTCTCGCCTTCGTCCACAAAGCCGGCTATCCGGTAATGATCAAGGCGAGTGCTGGAGGCGGTGGTCGCGGACTACGCGTGGTGCGGTCCGATGAGGAACTCCGTGAAAATATGGAAGTCGCGGCGCGCGAGGCCCAGGCATCCTTCGGGGACGGCAGCGTATTTATCGAAAAATATATCGAACGGCCGCATCATATTGAATTCCAGATCCTGGGAGACCGGCACGGCAACATCATTCATCTCGGAGAACGGGACTGCTCGATCCAACGACGACATCAGAAGTTGATCGAGATCGCTCCATCGTTGATCTTGACGCAGGAGCTCCGGGAAGAAATGGGCAACGCCGCCATTGCCATCGCCCGCGCGGTGAACTATGACAACGCGGGAACCGTGGAGTTTCTCCTCGACCAAGAGGGTAAGTTCTATTTTATCGAAATGAATCCGCGGCTCCAAGTCGAACACACCGTGACCGAGCAGATCACGGCCATTGACATCGTGCGGAATCAAATTAAGATCGCAGCGGGCCTCCCGCTCAGCATTCAACAGAAAGACGTGATCTTGCAAGGCCACGCCATTCAATGTCGGATCAATGCGGAAGACCCCAAGAACAATTTTCTGCCTTGTACAGGAACGGTCACAGCCTATCTCTCTCCCGGTGGGATCGGTGTCCGCATCGACGGAGCGGTCTATAAGGATTACACCGTCCCGCCCTATTATGACGCCCTGTTGGCCAAGCTGACCGTCCGAGGTCGTACGTGGGAAGAAGCCGTCAGCCGCATGAGACGCTCCCTCGAAGAGTACGTCATTCGAGGGCTCAAGACGACGATTCCCTTTATGGAAGCGATCATGCAGGAACCAGACTTTATCGAAGGGCGGTTCGACACCTCCTATCTGGATACCCACCAGGAGCTGTATGCGTACCACGAATTTGAACCACCGGAAGATTTAGTGCTGGCGCTGTCGGCAGCGATCGCCGCCTACGAAGGACTCTGATTCGAACAAACCCTCTGTTCCTAAAGAGACGCATTAACCACCATGGCAAAAAGACGACCCCCGACAAAGAAACCGCATAAAAAGACCAGACCATCGACCTCAGCGAGCAAGACGTCAAAGAGGCTCAGCTCTCGACCCGGTGAATTAAGCATCACACCGGCCATCGGTAAGCCGGTCTTCATCACCGACGTGGGATTGCGGGATGGGCACCAATCCCTGCTCGCCACGCGAATGCGAACCGAGGATATGTTGCCGATTGCCCAAAAGCTGGACGCGGTCGGCTATTGGTCCTTGGAGGTCTGGGGGGGGGCAACCTTCGATACCTGCCTCCGTTTTTTGAAGGAAGATCCCTGGGAGCGCCTCCGGGCGTTACGGGCCGCCATGCCCAATACCAAGCTCCAGATGTTGTTACGGGGCCAGAATCTCGTCGGCTATCGTCATTACGCCGACGATGTCGTGGAACGGTTCATCGAACGGTCGGCAACGAACGGCATTGATGTCTTCCGCATTTTTGATGCGCTCAATGACGTACGGAACCTTGACCGGGCCGTGAGCGAAGTAAAAGCCTGCGGCAAACACGCAGAAGCCTCGATCTGCTATACCGTCAGCCCGGTCCATAGCATCGATCGGTTTGTGGATTTGGCCAAGAAATTGGAAGATCTCGGAACGGACACGATTTGCATCAAAGACATGGCAGGATTGCTGGCTCCGCTTGATGCCTATCATCTGGTGCGCCGACTAAAATCCGCCGTCAAGGTTCCCCTTCATCTCCATTCGCATTACACCTCTGGAATGGCCTCCATGGCCTCCTTGATGGCCATTCTCGGAGGTCTCGACATGCTCGACACCTCCATCTCCCCATTGGCAGGTGGAACATCCCATCCGGCAACGGAAACGTTGGTCGCCTCACTCCAAAATACCCCCTACGACACAGGGCTTGATCTCACCAGTTTCCAGCCGATCACCGAGCATTTCCGAACGGTTCGCCGAAAGTATCGCCAGTTCGAGAGCGACTTTACCGGTGTCGACGCGGAAATTCTCACATCGCAGATTCCCGGCGGCATGCTGTCGAACTTAGCCGCTCAGCTGACCGAGCAAAATGCCCTCGACCGGATGAAGGAGGTGCTCGACGAGGTTCCGCGCGTGCGAAAAGAAATGGGGTACCCTCCACTGGTCACCCCGACCAGCCAAATCGTCGGCACGCAGGCGACCCTCAATGTGCTGACCGGCGAGCGGTACAAAGTCATCACCACTGAGACCAAGAACTATTTCTTGGGCCTCTACGGCCGTGCGCCGGGACAGGTCGATCTCGATATCATGGCACGCGCAACCGGTGACGAAACTCCGATCAAGACCAGGCCGGCTGATCGGCTGGAGCCGGAACTGGATGAGGCCAAGAAAGAACTGCCGGCTTCGGCTCAGAGTATTGAGGACCAGCTGTCGTTCGTGCTGTTCCCCGCCATCGCATCCGATTTTTTTGAGGCGCGTGAGAAAGGTGACTTGACCCCCGAACCGTTGGATGTCGGATCAGCCAAAGGCCCTTCGACCGCGCATGAGTTACATTTGGCTCCGGTAGAATTTAACGTGACGGTCCATGGTGAAACTTATCATGTCATGGTCTCAGGTTCCGGCCGGAAAGTCGATGGCCGAAAGCCCTACTACATCCGCGTCAACGATAAGCTGGAAGAAGTCTCGCTTGAGCCGATTCAGGAAGTGCTCGCCGGTGTTCCGGAGTCCCAAGAGATCGAGACGGGAGGAAAACCCAAGCGTCCCAGACCTGCGAAACCAGGCGATGTGGCTCCCCCCATGCCCGGTCGTGTGGTGAAGGTGCTTGTGGCTGTGAATGATTGCGTAAAGGCCGGTGATCCTCTCTTGATCATCGAAGCGATGAAGATGGAAAGCCGAGTACCGGCACCGATTGACGGGAAAGTCTCAGCGATCTTGGTCAACGACGGCGACAACGTCAAAACGGATGAGACGGTCATTCAACTGGAGTAATCCCACCGGCGGCCCGATCCCACCCCCAGGCAAACTCCAGCAGCTTGCGTGGCTCGCCACGTGCCTTGTATTGCCGCTCATGACGGCCTGTGCTCCTCCCACACACATTCCGCCCTATTTCCAGCCACTCGCACGCACTCCGGTCAAACCGCTCCCAATCAAGACGGTTCTCGTCCATGGTCAACGGATTGCCTATCTTGATGTCGGGGCCGGTCCACCGGTTATCTTGATTCATGGATTCGGCGGATCCATGTGGCAATGGGAATATCAGCAACAGGCCTTGTCCCAACATTTCCGCGTACTGACGCTTGACCTCCCCGGTTCCGGATTATCCGATAAACCGGACATTGACTACCTACCGGATCAGATGTTGGACTTCTGTATCGGATTCATGGATGCGCTCCAGATCCCGGGCGCCACACTGGTCGGTAATTCGATGGGCGCAGGGCTCATAATGGGAATGACACTGACCCATCCAACCCGCGTCGATAAGCTTGTACTCATCGACGGGTTACCGTCGGATGTGATGGCTAAGCTGACCAGCCGATCATTCCGACAAGCATTGGAAACGCGGGTACCCTGGTGGTTGATCTCATTCGGCAATTGGCTTTTTGGTGGGTTGGTGACCGACTCCGCCCTGAAAGAAATCGTTCACGATCACAACCTGCTTACGCCGGCCGTTCTCGAACGCTCCAATCAGAACCGCCGACGCCCCGGCATCATCAAACCCCTCATGGCCATAAAAAAGACCCTCCCTGTCTGGGAAACCGAGTTCGCCCCGCGCATCAGCGACATCTCGCACCCCACCCTGATCATCTGGGGAGAGCATGACCGAGTGTTCCCCGTGGCAGTAGGAACAGAACTTCATCGGAGAATTCTGGGATCAACGTTCGTCACAATCCCCCGGGCTGGACACATGCCGCAATGGGAACAGCCGGAGCTGGTGAACCGCTCGCTGATCGAGTATATTCACTCTTCACCTTGAACACAGTCCTATAAGTGGGATCTCCCCACTTGCAACATCGGAAAGGAGTTTGCTATGCGCACGGGATTTTCGGCTGTCATGGTTACGGTCATCTGTTTCTCTCTTGGACTCGTCGGTTGTCAGACGACCGCACGCAACACGTTCTTGTACAAAAGCATGCCTGTATCCAACGGTACGGCCGTCGCGGGTGAAGGCAATCAGGTCCTCTTTAAGGGCACCCCGCTGACACTCACCGGCAGCGGGGTCAAAATCGGCGACGTGCTCCGTGATGTCAAGGTGACCCAGAATGACTTGTCCCTCATGAACATTGCAGCGACCAAGGGCTCGGGCAAAGTCCGTATCATCAGCGTGGTGCCGTCGCTCGATACCCCGGTCTGCGAACAGCAGACCCATATTCTGAGCGAGCGTAATAAAGGCCTCGATAAGATGGTGGAGCTGATCACCGTCAGCGTCGATACGCCCTTCGCTCAGAAGCGATTCGCTGGAGAAGCCAAGATTGCCAACGTGACGTTCCTGTCCGACTATCGTGGAGGTGAGTTTGGGAAAACCCATGGCCTCTTTTTGGAAGGCCCGCATATCTTGACGCGAGCGGTCATGGTCGTCGACAAGACAAACACAATCCGCTATCTTCAAATCACCCCGGAGATTGCTCAACTACCGGATATGGAAGAAGCATTCCAGTTCGCCCGTCGCTTGGTGACGGAGAGCTAAGATAAAGAGCAAGGTGGGGTGAAGGCCAACCATGTCTATTCTCCGCCGCCTCAACCTTTTCTGAAATCCATGGCTCACTACGATTTACTCGTCATCGGTACGGGACCGGCAGGACAGAAGGCTGCCGTTCAGGCGGCCAAGCTCGGGAAAAAGGTCGGCGCCATCGAGCGCAAGGAAGTCGTCGGAGGCGTCTGCATCAACACCGGTACAATACCGAGTAAAGCCCTGCGCGAAGCCGCGATCTTTTTTTCAGGAATTCCGCAACGCAGCGTTTACGGCACCCCTCACCGACCCAAGAAAACAATTACGATCGAGGAACTCGCCGTCCACACCAAATACGTCATGAAGAACGGGGTTCAGATCGTGCAAAGCCAGATGTCCCGAAATCAGGTCGATCTGTTTTTCGGTTCAGCCAGCTTTGTCGATCCCCATCGCCTCCGCATACAAACGAACCGCGGCACACTCGAACTGACGGCGGACTTCATTGTCATTGCAGTCGGAACAGAACCGGCTAGGCCATCGAATGTTCCTTTCGATGACCACAGTGTCATTGATACGGATGGGCTCTTGAGTCTGAAGCGCATTCCCGACTCAATGGTCATCGTCGGAGGCGGAGTCATCGGCACAGAGTACGCCTCGATCCTCGCCGCACTGGGAATTCCCACTATCCTTATCGACAAAAGCCCTCGTCTGTTAGAGTTTGCCGATGCCGAGATCATTGATTTGCTCCAGCGACAGATGAAGGAAATCGGCGTCACCCTGTATCACAACGAAGAGGTCCTTGCGATCAAGAAAGTACGGGGCAATTCCATCCATGTCACCTTGCGCCACAATCCGCCGATTCAGGCCTCCACACTGATGTATGCCATCGGCCGGCAGGGTGCGACAAAGGGGCTCAACCTGGAAGCGGCAGGATTGCAATCGGACCATCGCGGTCGCCTGAGTGTGAACGAACATTTCCAGACTGCGGTTCCGCACATTTATGCGGCAGGCGACGTCATCGGCTTTCCGGCTCTTGCCTCGACATCGATGCAGCAAGGCCGCCACGCCTCTTGCCATGCGTTCGGCCAGACGGACCGCATCGACAATTCATTATTGCCATATGGTATCTATGCGATTCCACAAATCTCCTTTGTGGGCCAGAACGAGGAAGAGCTCAAGCAGGCAGACGTCCCCTATGGAGTCGGTATCGCTCGCTATAAGGAAATCGCCCGCGGGCTGCTGATGGGCGACGAAACCGGCATGCTGAAGCTCCTGTTTCACCGGCATACTCGACATCTGTTGGGTGTGCATGCCATCGGAGAAGGCGCCACGGAACTGATCCACATTGGTCAAGCCGTGATCGCCTTTCATGGGAAGATCGATTACTTTATCGATACGGTCTTCAATTATCCTACCTTGGCGGAATGTTACAAAGTCGCGGCATTGGATGGAATGAATCGACTCTCCAGACCTTGGATTCTGTATCCGTAATGTGGAGACACAGCATGGCCCGCACTTGGTTGTAACTTGGGAATTGTAAGTTCCAACTTCACACGAACTGCTCAAACCTAACGACGTCTCGAACTGGAGCACACATGTCATTCTCAAACCACCTCCGCAAACTCGCCAGCTCGATCTGGGATTCCCAATTAACCCATCCCTTCGTCGTCGCGCTCGGCGATGGAACGTTGCCTGAACAGAAGTTCAAATACTACATCCTGCAGGACGCACGGTTTCTCGGCGATCTTGCTCGTGTGTTGTCCGCGGGAGCCGTCAAAGCGCCGGACTCAGAAAGTGCCCTCCGCTTCAACAAGCTGGCAGAGGAGACGATCGTCGTTGAGCGCAGCCTGCATGAGAATTACGGCAAACGCTGGAATATGACCGCAAAACAGATGACGTCCGTTACAATGGCACCAACGAATTATGCGTACACTCGGCACATGCTCGCGGTAGCCGCGGCGGGAACCGCCACAGAGATCACCGTCGTCACTCTCCCCTGCGCCTGGGTCTATTGTGTGGTGGGGCAACATTTATTGCAGAAAGGCCAGCCGGCCAAGCACCATCCCTACCGTGATTGGCTCATGCTCTATGCGTCTCCTGAGTTTGCCGGAGTTCAAATCTGGATGCGGAAGAAAGTGGATCAGTGGGCCAAGACAGCCGGAAAAGACGAATTGCGGCGAATGGAAGACTCCTTCATCATTAGTTCACGATACGAATGGATGTTCTGGGACATGGCCTGGCGCGAAGAAAAGTGGCCGGTGTAGGAAGTGGACGGAGTCACGACGCTGGGGTTGATAGCCGGAACACTGACCACCATTGCCTTTATTCCCCAGATTGCGAAAGCCTGGCAATCAAAATCAACCGGCGATCTGTCATGGGGCATGGTCACGACATTCAGCACGGGAGTGCTGCTATGGCTCATCTACGGCATCTGGATTGATTCGTTGCCGGTCATTCTCGCGAATGCCGTCACGCTGCTTCTCCAATGTGGGATCATTGGGCTGAAAATCAAGTACGGGTAGTGATCAGCCTGAATAGAGGCCATCCGCACCAGTAGTCCATCCAATATGAGACGAAAAGACTGTGCAGGGGGAAATATATCGATCGGTGACCTGGTTCGGGTTATCAGTGTTCCCGATCTTTCACGACTGTCTACTAGAATACGCAAAGATTCTGAACCGGTATTTCGTCATCTCAAGGGCAAGTACAAAAAATACGTTCCTTCAATAACATCGGCTGGGCAGAGATCGAATTCAGAATTCGACAGGGAAAACTTGCCGGCCACCACACAGTCTGGATAGAACCCATTCTCCTTAGGCGTAAGGCTAAAAGCAGAAGCATAAATAGACGCTATGCCTTCTGCTTCGCCTTGGCTAACGCCAGCGCCATGGCGCTGAGCGGCTGAGGCGGTTGTGTTGCCTGGTTCGCTCCAGATGGTCTTCGCACAGGCTGAGTACGGGCTGTACCGCTGCCGGACGGTGTCACTACGCTCGGACGGCTTGCCGCCTCATCAAGACGCATGGTCAGCGCGATGCGCTGGCGTTTCAAATCGACGTCGATTACCTTCACCTTGACCACCTGCCCCGGTTTGACCACTTCGTGTGGATCCTTGATGAATCGATTGGCCAGTGCGGAGACATGCACCAACCCATCCTGATGCACTCCGATGTCGACGAATGCTCCAAAGGCGGCGACGTTGGTCACTACCCCCTCGAGCACCATGCCCGGCTGCAGATCGCCGACAGACTCGACTCCCTCACGAAACGTCGCCGTCTTAAATTCTGGACGAGGATCGCGACCAGGCTTTTCCAGCTCGGTAAAAATATCTTGCACCGTCGGCAGCCCAAACTTCTCATCGATAAAATCAGCAGCCGACACCCCCTTCAGAACGGCGGGCCTACCCATCACCTCGGCAATCCCCGTTCCTAACCGAGTCAGAATCCGTTCCACGACCGGATACGCCTCAGGGTGCACGGCGGAACAATCCAAGGGATTGTCGCCGTCGGGAATACGCAGAAAACCAGCCGCTTGCTCAAACGTCTTGTCACCGAGGCGGGGCACATTACGGATCGCGGTCCGGTTGGGGAACGGTCCGTTCGCGTTGCGATAGTCCACAATGTTTCGAGCCAGCGTTTTATTCAGACCCGACACCCGTTCCAGTAATGGGATCGACGCCGTATTCACATTGACTCCGACGGCATTGACACAGTCTTCGACCGTGGCATCAAGCGATCTTGCCAAGGCCTTCTGATCCACGTCATGCTGATATTGACCGACTCCGATCGCCTTCGGCTCGATCTTCACCAGCTCGGCGAGCGGATCCTGGAGCCGTCGTGCAATGGACACGGCTCCTCGCACGCTGACATCCAGCTCGGGAAACTCCGCTGCGGCAAAAGCCGACGCCGAGTAGACCGATGCTCCTGCTTCACTCACCACGATCTTCGCCAACTTGTGTTCGGGTGATTTGACTGCGACGAGTTTGATCACCTCGCTCGCCAACTTGTCCGTCTCCCGGCTCGCCGTGCCGTTACCGATGGCCACTAACTCCACGCCATGACGAACAATCAGACTCACCAGGGTCTCTAATGCCCCGTTCCAATCATTACGCGGTTGATGGGGATAGATCGTCTCTGTGTCCAACAATTTTCCTGTCGCGTCCACGACGGCCACTTTACACCCCGTGCGAATACCAGGGTCGAGACCGAGAATCGCCTTGGGCCCAGCCGGCGCCGCCAACAATAGCTCATGGAGGTTCTTCGCAAAAATTCTGATCGCCTGGGCCTCAGCCGCTTCCCGCAATTGCACAAGCAGCTCTGAACTGATGGTCAGATGCATTTTTACACGCCACGTCCAGTCACAGACACCGGCCAACCACTTATCTGCCGGTCTCCCTCGATCAGCAATGCCGACATGAGCGGCAATCATGGCGACACAAGGATGTGGAACCACGGTGTCGAGCCCCTCTCCCAAGCCTAGCTCCAGCTTTAAGACTCCGAGCGTGCGACCTCGAAACAGCGCCAACGCTCGATGCGAGGGGATAACCTTGATCGGTTCCGAATAGGCATAGTAGTCGCGAAACTTTTCTTCCTCAGCCGTTTCCTTGTCCTTCATCACCGTCGACGTCAAGATACCCTCGTTCCACAAGCGTGTTCGGATCGCGGCCAGCAGATCAGCCATTTCCGCAAACCGTTCCATCAGAATGTCCCGTGCCCCTTCGAGCGCGGCTTTGACATCCGGCACATTGACGGCCTCCACGCCTTCAGCAGCCTCCACGACCCGCACGTACTTGAGTGCTTCCTGTTCGGGATTCAACAAGGGATCGGCCAAGAGCCCATCCGCCAATGGCTCCAGCCCTGCTTCCCGCGCGATCTGCGCCCGCGTGCGGCGCTTCGGTTTGAAGGGAAGATACAGATCTTCGACGGCCTGTTTGGTCGTGGCCGCTTCAATCGTCGCGCGCAATGCGTCCGTGAGCTTCCCTTGCTCCTCAATGGAAGCCAGCACGACGGCACGCCGCTCCTCCAGTTCACGCAGATAGCGCAGGCGGTCTTCCAAGGTCCGTAGTTGCGTATCGTCAAGATTTCCCGTCGCCTCTTTCCGATACCGCGCGATAAAAGGAACCGTCGCTCCTTCATCGAGTAATGCCACCGCAGCGGCTACTTGCGCCCCTCCAACACCAAGCTCTTTGGCAATGATGGGAACGATTGTGTGCTGCCGCGCATCGGCTTTGATTTGAGTTGTGTCGGTCGTCTCGGTTGTCATCGGTATCAAAGGCCTATCCTTCCGAACGCGGGAGCCGTCCGCGCTCTCTAAGAGTTGGAGAAAGAAGAGTCATATGGCGAACAAGCTTGATCCAGCTAGGAGGACTTCGCAGGAGAATTAATGAGCAAGTGTTCCAAACGCAGCAAACAACTGCCCAGCCAGATACTGGGTCCCCGTACCATCCCCTCCCCCCCTACGACGAAGGAAGTCGTTGAAGACTCGGCCATCCGCCGTCTTGTGGATATCGGGATGCCGAAGATTCATCCGATAGCGTTGAATCCCGCGTGACAGTGAACTGACGAAGAGCACGGTGCCGTCGGACTCGACTTTCTCGACCACTCCGATATGGGTGAGAGGATCGTTAGGTAACCCATCTCCGTTGAAATCCCAGGTGTTATGAAAAAATACCAGATCTCCAGGATGAACGGTCGGGCCATAATGAATCCGCCCATGTTCAACCACATGGGTGTAAATGCGTCCCACTCCGTTTCCTCCATCCAGTTTTCCCAATCCACTATAGAGATCGACGCGCTGCGAGGCATACACGCCTCGCACAAAACCAGAACAATCCGGATTGAAACTTCGGTCGCCGATCTGGATTCGAGATTGCCCGACAAATCGCACGGCGGTTTTGGCCAGTGCCGTCTGCCGTGGCATCCCCTTCGCCATGGCACAGCACGACATTCCTCGCGTCCCCATCGTGGGAACCATCATCCGATTAGGAGAGGGTGACTGACGCGCGCTGGTGGCACAACCGGAAAGTGTCACAGCGAGCCCAAAGGTAAGAAGCCCTACGGTGCAACCAAAACGGAACGAGGCTTGACTCATTATCCTTCAGTATACAGATCCGCTGCTGGAAGACAACACCTGTTCACTCCTTCCACTCTCCTCCAGCGCCTCTCATCAGCCTACCTCTTCGGTCATGCACCATGAATCGTGGAGTTCCGCAACCACTACCCTCCCGCACTTCCTACCGGCCCACCCGATTCGGTCATGCGCCATGGATCGAGGAGTTCCGCTAGACGTTTCTCGGAGAGGACCTTCTCTTCTTTTGCCACCTGCCGCACGGTCTTCCCGGACTTGTACGCGTCTTTCGCCAATTTTGCCGCCGCTTCGTATCCGATCTCCGGCGCCAACGCCGTACACATGGCCAGACTCTCCTCGATCAGGCTCTTACAACGTTCTTCATTGGCTTTGATGCCTTCGATACATTTCACGGAAAAGTTGTTCGACGCTGTGGCAAGCAGTTCGATAGACTGGAGCAAGTTATAGGCCATCACCGGCATCATCACGATCAGTTCAAAATTTGCCGCCTGCCCACCGACCGTCACCGTGACATCATTGCCGATGACCTGGGCGCAGACCATGGTCACAGATTCGGCAATGACGGGATTGACCTTCCCCGGCATGATGGACGATCCCGGCTGTGTTTCCGGCAAATTGATTTCACCAAGGCCACAACGAGGACCGGACCCAAGCCAGCGAATATCGTTGGCGATCTTCATGAGACTCACAGCGACAATCCGTAGCTGCCCACTCGCCTCAACCAACGAATCTTGAGCCGACTGCGCTTCAAAATGATTCTTGGCTTCCTTGAATGAACAGCCCGTCTCTTTCGAAATAATCGACATCACCTTCGCGGAAAACTTCGGATGGCAGTTCAGCCCGGTCCCCACGGCAGTTCCTCCCAACGCCACTTCACCCAAGGCTGCCTGAGCTTGTTTGACTCGCTGAATACCGAGCTCGATCTGACGAGCATAGCCACCGAATTCTTGTCCCAGTCGAACGGGCGTGGCATCCTGGAGGTGCGTTCGCCCGATCTTGACGATGGTATCGAACTCCTTTGCTTTGTTCTTCAACGCCCTGTGTAATCGACTCAATGCAGGAAGCAGCTGGTGCTGCATCATCTCCGACGCGGCAATGTGAATGGCCGTGGGAATCACATCATTGCTCGATTGGCCGAGGTTGACATGGTCATTCGGGTGCACCAGCTTGCTGCCACGCGCACCACCGAGCAATTCCGTAGCACGATTGGAGATGACTTCGTTCGCATTCATATTCGTGGAGGTGCCGGACCCGGTTTGGAAAATATCCACGGGGAACTCGCCATCGAGCCGGCCATCAACAACTTCGGTCGCCGCCCGTTTAATTGCCTCGGCCGGTTTCTTGTCCAACAAACCCAAGGAGTGGTTCACCGTCGCAGCCGCCCGCTTGATCATTCCCATCGCTCGGATGACGGATCGCGGCATCCGGAGTGAACTGATCGGAAAGTTTTCAATCGCCCTGGCCGTCTGCACTCCATAGTAGGCCTCGGTCGGCACGGCGAGTTCACCCATGGTATCTCGTTCAATTCTGGTTGGTACGGATGATTGCCCCTGTTTCATGCGTCGCGCTCCATCGTTAAGTGGTTCCACCCCGTGGCAGGCGTCATAATAAACGTTGCCCGCCAATTTTCACAAGAGCATGGGCAGCACACTGACCGATGACGCATCACCAGGCGTTTCCTGTCCATTCCCCGGAACTTGCGCCTATCACAGTCAGACCATTGACTGAGTAATCACAATAGCCGATCGTTGAAGGGAAATAACCTCAGTATGATTATCCTAATCCAAACCGACAATCGGAATGCCTTACGAGCTGAGATAGCACATGGAGGGAAACATCTAAAGAGTGCGCATGGCAAGAGGGGAAGGCATTACGCACGGAGATGCCGGATTCATAGCCCAAGATCTTGTGATACCTTTTGAAACGAGCACTCTGTTGTAAGACCTTGTACTGCGTGTAGATTCTGCTCTGTGATCCTCACACCCGAGTGACTTCCTGCTCAGCTCCGTTCCCGCCCTCAACCTCTTGCTGGAACGTACATGCGGCCTTCGGTGTCACGACCTGGAATAAATGCAAGATGTCGATACCTATTCCGATGAGGACCAAAGACCATCCGCTGATGATCATCCACCAAACCCATGAAAACATGTCCGCTGGCTGGTCGAAAGTGAAGACCGCCACAACCCCTCCAATCGCCAGCACCATGCCACCCGTCATCAGCCCGTAGCAGAAAGTTTTCATCCTTGCTTCCTCAAACCGGTCAGGTGTATGAACCAGCTCAACGGTCGAACGGAGGACCTACCTCTCCTCCCATTGCCACTCTACTCGATTTCACCACCAGCGCAATCCAGCAGAATGTCTCTGGCATGTAGATCTGAATGGACCAGTACGACCTCTGCGCCGAATGGCCTCGCACGCCTCAACACGTACGATATCGGCTACGATCACATGCGACGTTCATAAACTTTGAAGCGTCATCATTCACGAACAACGTTTCCCCTTTCACAGCGTCACAAGGGACGCTGTCCCGACGGTTGTCTCTTCAGCTTCGCTTGAAGTCAAACCTGAGCGGGTTCGAAGGCTCAAACGGACTCGGGACTCTACGCTCTTTGGCACAATCAGAACCGACTTACCGAAGGGGGCGAATCGCCATGAATACCATGAGTTAGTGACAGCGGCCCGTTCCTCTATCCGTGAACATTTTTCCCGTCTCAGGCACGAACTCCCATTCGTAACCGGTCGGATGGAGGATCAGCTTGAGGATGCCGAATGTATCGTTGTTTCGCACATTGCTCCCGGTCTGGATGGTGCCGAATTCAGCATGGTGTGCACCACCCGTCCCCACAATGAACGAGCGGATCCCACGGGTCTCGTCGAGTCGACCATCGGCATCCAGCGGTGCAAACCGCTCATAGTCATGATCATGGCCGGACAGCACAACATCGACTCCCGAGGCATATAGCTCTTCCCAGATCGCGTTCATCACTTTGTTGTTCTGGTGCCGACCGGACGAGAATCGTGGATGATGCCAGTAGGCCAGCGTACAGCGTGAGTGATGCGCGGCCAAATCTTCACGAAGCCAGGCGAACTGGGCTGATGTCGAATCACAGGCCACGATCCGACATCCGCTGTTACTGTTCAAGGCAACCACGTGCCATGCTCCGATATCTAAGCTGTAATACCCTAGCTCCCGAGGTCCTGCCGCAGTGCCAAAGTACGTGTAATAGCCCTCTCCAAGTCCTTCGTGGTTACCAAGGCTTGGGTGAGTGATCGACTTCAGTCGACCCCACGAACGATCAAACGAGCGTTGAAAATCTGAAAGGGCACCAGTGGGATATTGATTATCTCCTAATGTGAGGACCGCCGCTAAACCCTGGATCTGCAGCGCCAAATCAGAAGTCTCCATCTGTCGGCAGACCTCGACCAGAGTGGGCTCACGCTTGTCCCCGGTGCCCGACGCCGGACAGGCAATATCACCAACCGCCACAACAACGGGATCAGAGACAGCCAAGGCCTTGGCGTTTTCCCACAGAGGCATGACACCTAGGGCGCACAAGCAAAAAAGCATCCGCTGAGCGAAACGAACGATCATCGGATTGTGTCGCATGAAAGGATTGAAACAGAACGAGGTGGGAGATGCAAACACAGCGGCCCGTCTTCCCAGACGGGCCGTTGGTTCAAGAGACCTCTTCGAACCAGTTACGCCACCTTCACCTCGATGGCTTTCGGTTTCGCCTTCTCCGACTTCGGCAGATGGAGATTCAGCACCCCATCCTTGAACTCGGCCTTCACCTTCTCCTCGTCGATCACATCAGGCAGCGAGAAAGTTCGCACAAAACTCCCATAGGAACGTTCAATCCGATGATACTTCTTCGCCTTCTCTTCCTTCTCATGCTTCCGCTCGCCTTGGATCGTGAGCACGCCGTCTTCCAGCGTCACCTTGACATCCTCTTTCTTCACATCCGGAATTTCGGCCTTGATCTGATACTCCCCTTCCGTCTCGCTGATGTCGACCGACGGCGTCCAATCGGCCACGATCATCGTTTCCTTGCCGTTAGTCCGCGGCGCGGCCGGACGAGCAAACATGCGATTCAACCGATCCGACACTTCTTCTAATTCTCGAAATGGATCCCATCGTACGAGCGTCATAGCCCCCTCCTTTTATATAAGACCGCTTGTTATTCGCGCTGGCGCTGCGCCGATTCACCTGCTTGTTCAACAGATAAATCGATCCGGCGGGAAGTCAAGAGGCTGGAGATCCTTGAAAATACGGGGATTACCGCTGGCTCAAGGGGATGTAGGGTCGATTATGCTCGCCGGCATAGATTTGGTCAGGCCGAAAGAGTTTATTTTCGCGCAACTGCTCCAACCAATGGGCGAGCCAGCCCGATACCCGTGCCATGGCAAAAAGTGGGGTAAAGAGATCGACGTCGATCCCCATCTTGTCGTAGATAATGCCGGAGTAGAAATCGACGTTCGGATAGATGCCCTTACTGTTCAATAATTCCCCCGCCGTCTGTTCGACCGCGAGCGCTATCTCATACAGAGGAGAGCTTCCACATTCTTGAAACAATCGTCGGCAGAGGGCCTGCAGCACTGTGGCCCGTGGATCTTTGACCTTATAGACACGGTGGCCGAACCCCATCAGTTTTTTCTTGTTCTGCAGCGCTCCCTCAACATAGTCCCGCGCCTTCTCGGCGACGCCGATCTCCTTCAGCATCACCACCACTTCTTCGTTCGCCCCACCGTGCAGGGGCCCTTTCAAAGCGCCGATCGACGAGGCCACGACGGTATAGGGATCGGCAAGCGTGGACGCCGTGACAAGCCCTGTAAACGTGGAGGCATTCATCGTGTGTTCGGCATGGAGGATCAGGCAGTCGTCGAACACTTCCGCCCACACCGGTGGCGTGACCGACTCCGTCAGCATGTACAAGAAGTTTTCGCTGAACCCGAGATCATCGCGAGGAGAAATCGGATCGTCACCATGACGCAGTCTCGCCCAGGCCGCCACAATCGTCGGCACCTTCGCGACAAGCCGGACGGCACTCCAATAGTTATTCTCGATGTCCTTGACGTTGCGACCTGGGTAGAACATCCCGAGCGCCGCCACCGCTGCCTGCAGCGCGTCCATAGGATGTCCCGACTCCGGCAGGCATTTCAGCAGATCGATGATACGGAACTTGATGCGTCGATGATGGGTGACGTCCGTCGTCCATTGGTGAAGTTCGCGCGTCGAGGGCAGATGGCCGAAGAGAAGGAGGTACGCTGTTTCCAGATATGATGAATCTGAGCAGAGCGTTTCCACTCGAATCCCACGATATTCGAGAATCCCTCGCTGACCGTCCACATCGCTGATCGATGAGGTGGCAGCCGGCACTCCGGCAAGACCCGGCATGAAATCATGTGGCATGGTGCCTCTCTCGAACGTACCAAGACCGCACGCGCGTCACCTGTCTTCTCACTATCATACCCCAATCACAGCGGCGCGTCATCCTTGCAATGGCCATATTCCACTTGGCATACTGAATTTGTAAAACGAGAATCACCACTCGTTGAAACCTGGCACGACACGGTAAGGAACTGCAGACGGAGATGAGACGGATCGCCATCCTCATGAGGAGCTTTCTTGTCCTCCTTGCGAGCGTTCTGTGCGCGTCACCAGTCATAAGTGAAGGTGATGTCATCGCCTTTGCCGTCGTCAGTGAAGTTCCAAAGGACAGGACACGAGTTCCGGCTAAAGTGGCCATCGAGGGAACGGTCGCCGACATGCCGCTGCTTGCTTCTGATCAAATCTTGTCGAATTTAGCCTGGAAACAGTTGGAATTCTGTCACGCATTGAAGCTGGAGGGGCACAAAACCTCCGAGGGATTTCGCGTCCACACGGTGCGCGCCATTGATAGCGCGATGTTACCCATGGTGTTACAGGGATTCGCGGGAGACTGTCTATTGAAAAGGGCCTTGGAAGTCGCTCCCTTTGTCGACTAACATCGCTATACACGGTAAGGAGCTGCGGCCTCGCGCGGTACAATGTGCATCGTGGGCTTTGGCGAGTCCGGTCGAGCCTTGTATTGGGGTGGGGGTTGAGAACGGAATGTATTTTTGAACATCCTGCAGAACAACGTTGATTATGAGGTACAGTCGGGGCACTGTTCCGGTTCCGGATCGGACTCGCATTCTTCAATCGTCAGAGGAAAGAGCAGATCGCAGGAGCGGCAGGAACGGATCTCAAAGTACGGAACGGCCTGCTCGTCAATTTCGGTCGGAAGGAGGAGCTCTCTCGGATCATACCCGACAAGCGCCTCATCGCTGAACTTCACCACGGCGAGTCGGTCGTTGAAGGCCTCAAAGGTCGCTTCCTGAGCTTTACGACTCAGAACATGCCCCAAAACAAAAACCGGCTGGCCCTTACGTTTGATGCGAAGATCCTTTAACGTTCGTTGAGAGGCCGTGGCACAGGCAAATTGACCGGCGGAACTGGTTCCAACCCAGGGCATCATTCGATCCAATTCTCAAGCAAGACGATTGAGTGGGAGTACCATAGACTAAAAAAACTCGTCAAGACAGGTCTTTTTCACCAAGGAGTCACAATGGCACATGTTACGATCTATCAGAAGCCAACCTGCACCACATGCCGACAAGTTGTCCAGCTGCTCAAAGACAGCGGAAAGCCGTACACAGCGATCAACTATTATGAACACCCTTTCACAAAAGAACAGCTACAGAACTTATTGAAGAAGGCAGGACTCTCCCCTCGGGATGTGCTTCGCACCAAGGAAGAGATCTATCAGGAGCTGGGACTGGCGAAGAAACAGCTTTCTGATGATGAACTGCTCGACCTCATGGTTAAACACCCGGACCTGATTCAGCGACCGATCGTGGAGAAAGGCGACCAGGCCGTGCTGGCAAGACCGGCAGACTCGATCAAGAAACTTTTGTAGGATGTTGGAAACGTCCTCAGTTTCACTCTCGCATCGCTCAACGACTTAACATACAAAGCAACGTCTGTCTCGCCTCTACACTCTCTCTGCGGCCTTGCTCGGTGAAAGACGTACCTTGGCGCGCTGGGGTGGGCGGGTGAGGAACGATGGCCTTTTTGAACATCCTGTGGCCACGTCGATTACGTCCCTAACCACTCAGCGGTCGGTGGTCGGCTCGGTAGGCGACCACCGGATCGCGCGTGTGGTTGGGTCGACGGTAAAAGCTAGCTTCCCATCCAACGCTTCGAGTAACAGATCTCCGACCAAGATTCGTCGCCACCCCTTGAGGAGGGGGAGATCCAATGTCGAGCGGTTGACTTTAGCATCAACCAACTCTTGAAGATCGGACGTTGTGGCCAAGAGGGTCGGCGCGATCGCTTCTTGCAGTGCTCGTGCCTTCACGATGGCCTGTAACAGCTCGACCAATCCATTGAATTCCGGTTCGGGTTTGCGCTCTTTGTTGAGCGCCGGCCAGGCTGTCGATGGAAGCGCGAGCGCGGCCTGAATCGTCGCGAGAATCGACTCTCCATTACGGTCAATCTCGGAACCGTGAAGCCCCCTGACTTTGCGCAACTCATCCTGATGCCGTGGCGGATGCCGCGCGAGTTGGAGGAGGACTTCGTCCCGAACGACTCGGTTGCGAGGCACATTGCGCCGCTTCGCTTCCCCTTCACGCCAAGCTGCAAGCTCCCGGAGGACTGCCGCCGCCTTCGGCTTCAGTTGATCCCATCCCCGGATCCGTTGATAGCGTTCTTGCGGCTCCCGCCGAGACTCGCCGACCGCTCCTTCGAGACGCGCAAACTCTTCATGGACCCACGGCAACCGACCAAGTTTGGACAACTTGGTCTGCAGATGATCATGGATCGCCAAGAGAAACGTCACATCTTCAAGCGCATAGGCCAGTTGATCGTGAGACAACGGGCGAGCACTCCAATTGGTAAACGTATGGGCCTTGTCCAATCGTCTCCCATGTACCCGCTGCACAAGATTGGCATAGGCAACCTGCTGGCCAAAGCCCACCATGGCTGCCGCGATCTGGGTATCGAAGAACGGTTTTGGAATCTGGCCAGCATGAACCGCAAAAAGATCCAGATCTTGCCGCCCGGCATGCACGACCTTTTGAACCCGCTCATCGCAGACGACTTCCCAGAATTTATCGAGGCCACCCTCCGACAACACTGCCGGGAAATCGATGACGGCCGCCGTCTGTTCGGTCGCAACTTGAATCAGCTCAAGCTTGGGAACGAAACTGTCCTCCCCGACGAATTCGGTATCCAGCGCCAAGCGGGGACTGTCACGAAGTTGCTGGCACAATTCGCCGAGCTCACTGGCACTCGTAATGTACTGTGGTGGAGTGGACATCATCACCGATCCATCATTCCGAAGGGTTATAGGGGTGATCCGGCGGCCGCATCGGCTCTGTGTTACTCAGGCTGAGGTATTCCTTCAGGAATTGATAGGCTTCCAGCATCCGGCGCAGTTCCGGTTCAGAGCTCCGATCACCGTTATTGGCATCGGGATGGAGTTGCTTGGCCTTCACTCGGAAAGACGCCGTCACATCCGCCAGCGAGCTCCCGAACTCGACTCCCATGATCGCATAGGCATCCACCGCGTTATTCACCCCGCTCGGATTTTCAGACAAGGACCCCGCTCCACTGGCCGCTTTCAACATGTCGGCCAGACTGACCCGCTTACGCCGCCGCCGTGGGCGTTCCCGAATTTCGCTGTCGAACTCATCCCATCGATCTTCGACAAATTCCAACCGAGACTCTAGCCGCATGGCGCCGCTCAAATCCCGAACCACCTCCAGCTCTTCTTCAATTTCGACCAGAGACCTGATGACTTCCTCCAGGCCATGTTCCACCTGAAAAAACCCATCCACCCGTTCTTCCATCATGGTCTCGACGGCCACATCCAGACTTTCTTCGGTTTTTGCGCGCAATGAACCAATCCGTTTTTGCATGCCTGTTCGGAACTTCAAAAATTTGGCGGTGGAAAACGGCATCGTGCTCCCCTGATTCCCAAGGGGCGCATTCTACCACAGGGGCTACGTCGGTCTGAAGACTCAAGAAACCATGCGACACCGGGTGATAAAAGGAACAAAATTACTCGGACAGAGGTGGATCGTCCTCTTTCGCCCGTCTTCTAGCCACGCCGCTCGCGCGGGCTGCGGCAGCCACGGCCCGCGACACACGAGGAACGACCTCCTTATCGAAGACGCTGGGAATAATGTAATCCTCACTCAGCGTATTCTCCGGAATCACATGGGCAATGGCCTGTGCAGCCGCGAGCTTCATCGCCTCGTTGATCTCACTCGCTTGAGCATCAAGCGCTCCCCGGAAAATCCCCGGAAATGCCAGTGCATTGTTGATCTGATTCGGATAATCCGAGCGCCCTGTGGCGAAGATCGTACTATGGGCGCTGCCCACTTCCGGAGGAACCTCCGGATCCGGGTTCGCCAAGGCAAAGACGATTCGATCGGAAGCCATCAACTCGAGATCGTCCGCCGTCACCACATTGCCGACGGAAAGACCAATGAAAACATCGCCGTCTTTCAACGCATCACGCAGCGTGCCTTTCGGATTCTCCCTGGTCAAACAAGCACGGAGGTCGGTTCGGCAGGCCCGGAGTTGTTCGGCTTCCCCGGACAGGATGATGCCTTCCTTGTCGCACCCCAGCACATGCGTGGCACCGGCCGCCAGTAAGATACGGCAACAGGCCGTGCCGGCGGCACCCAGTCCATTGACGACGATCCGGACCTGATCCAGTTGTTTTCCCAAGACCCGAAGAGCATTCGTTAATGCGGCGAGCAACACCACCGCCGTGCCATGCTGATCATCATGCATCACAGGAATATCAAGAACGTGTTTCAGTTTCTGTTCAATCTCGAAGCAACGCGGCGCGCTGATGTCTTCCAAATTGATCCCGCCGAACCCAGGGGCAATGCCTTGGACGATTTGGACGATGACATCCGGCTCTTGCGTACTCAAACAAATGGGCCACGCATCGATCCCAGCCAGCTCTTTAAAGAGCATCACCTTGCCTTCCATGACGGGAAGCGCGGCCTCCGGACCAAGATTCCCCAACCCCAGCACAGCCGAGCCGTCTGAGACGACCGCAACACTATTGCCCTTGCTCGTAAAGGTATAGACTTTGGACTTCTCCTTCGCGATAGCCTGGGACACTCGTCCCACTCCCGGCGTATAGACCATTGAGAGCACGTTCCTGGTACTGATCGGAACTTTACTGCCCACCCGAATCTTGCCGCCGAGATGAAGAAGGAAAATGCGATCGGAAGCTGACAGCACGGTGACATCGGGCAACCCATTCAACCGGGCCAGAACTTTTTCACCGTGGTCTTCGTTCTGAACATCGAAGGTGATGTCCCGCACCATGCGCGTCTTGGTCGCCGAGACGAGATCGACCGCCCCAAGATTCGCCTGTTCCTCCGCTAACAGCGCCGCAACTTGCGCAAAAATGCCGGGCTTATTCGCCAGTTCCAGTCGAACCGTCAATCGATAATTGGAGTAGGGACCGATGTCTCTCATAGGCGTCCTTGTTTCCTTCCTTTCTCGACTGAAGCCTACCACAAACACGCCGTTCGTGAAGCGTGACGTGTGGGGCGGAACGAAATCCTATCTCATCTCTTCTTTGCGAAATACGCTTCACGTGATACAAGCATCGCTCCGTTGACGCTCTTCAGGTCCCGATGCTAGGTTGAGCCCATGTCATCGTCGTCTATGACCGGCAAGCCGAATCGCCTCATCCACGAAACCAGTCCCTACCTGCTGCAACATGCCTACAACCCTGTCGACTGGTATCCTTGGGGACCGGAAGCGCTGCAGCGTGCAAAAGACAAAACGCGGCCCATCTTACTCTCCATCGGTTACTCCGCTTGCCACTGGTGCCATGTCATGGAACGGGAATCGTTCGAGAACCAGGCCATTGCGGAGCTCATGAATCGCTGGTTCATCTGTATCAAGGTCGATCGCGAAGAACGCCCTGACCTGGATGAGATCTACATGGCCGCCACTGTCACCATGAACCATGGCCAGGGTGGGTGGCCGATGACGGTGTTTTTGACGCCTGAGCAGGAACCCTTCTTTGCCGGTACCTATTTCCCCCCTGAAGATCGCTGGGGCCGTCCAGGTTTCGGCTCCGTTCTCAAGAAGATTGCCGACTATTGGGACACACGATCTTCAGAAGTCCGTGATCAAGCCAAGGAGCTGACGGCGCAGTTGCAAGGCACGAAGCAGCTCCCCTCTCCGATCTCCATCAGCGAATCGGTGCTGACGGAAGCCGTCTCCCAATTCAAGGACGAATTCGACGAAACCCATGGTGGGTTCGGTACCGCACCGAAGTTTCCTCCGGCGATGGGCTTGTCGTTTTTATTGAGGAGTCACCGACGATCGGGAGATTCGCAAACCCTCGACATGGTGACCAAGACCCTTGACATGATGGCGGCAGGTGGCATCTACGACCATATCGGTGGCGGCTTCGCGCGCTACTCGACGGACGCCCGATGGCTGGTCCCTCATTTCGAAAAAATGCTCTATGACAACGCGCTGCTGGCACGCGTGTATGTTGAGGCCTATCAAGTTACCAAAACATCGCTCTATCGCCATGTCGCAACCGAGGTACTTGACTATATCTGCCGTGAAATGACCGGCCCTGAAGGCGGATTCTACTCCTCGACCGATGCCGATTCGGAAGGTGTTGAAGGTAAGTTCTTTGTTTGGACACCAACTCAGGTCCGGGAGATTCTCCAAAACGACGAGGACACACAACGATTCTGCGCCCTATACGACATCACGGAGTCTGGCAACTGGGAACATACAAACATTCCTAATCGGCTGCGACCAATTGAAGACATCGCCAGGCAATTGAATCTGACCACCGACGAGTTGCTGAACAGCGCATCCCATGCGAAACCTCTGCTCTATGAAGCGAGGAAGAAGCGGATCTCACCCGGGCTTGACGACAAGATCATCACCTCATGGAACGGCATGATGCTCTCGGCCATGGCCGAAGCCGCACGCGTCTTTGACGACGCCCGATACCTCCAGCAAGCCGTGAGGACGGCCGATTACCTGTTGCGGCACCATGCCAAACCTGATGGACGCTTATTCCGCACCTCACGAGCCGGTCGCGCACATATCGACGCCTATCTGGAAGACTATGCCTATCTGGCAGAAGGGTTGCTCGACCTCTACGAAGCCGGAGCCGCTGAATCCTATCTCCATGCCGCTGCGCGATTGGCCGACTATCTGATCTCAGACTTTGAGGACAAGGAGCAGCGCGGATTTTTCACCACGGCACAACAGCATGAAGCCCTCATCTTGCGTCACCGCGAAGGCACTGACGGAGCAACGCCGAGCGCCAACGCCGTAGCCGCCTCAGCCCTCGCCCGACTGTCCTTCCACTGTGATCGAGATGACTGGCGCCGTGCTGCGACAACGGCGGTGCGCGCTTACGGCCGACAGGTCACTCGCTATCCTCGAGCATTTGCCAAGAGTCTTGCGGTCGTGGACTTTTTGACCGACGGTCCAGTGGAGCTGGCGATTATCGGTGATGCCACACAGGACTCGCTTAGTTCGCTCCGACAAGCCGTGGCTCAATGTTACCTTCCCAACCGCATCATCGCGACAGGCTCGCCATTGACACCATCCTCTCTGCCTCTCTTGAAGGACAGACCAACCGTTTCCGGTCTACCCACTCTCTATATTTGCCGGAATTACACGTGCCGACAGCCGATCACGGACCCTCGTACCGTTGCGGAGGCTCTACGGACCGATCAGTCCACCTCCTTGAATCTGCAGGGCGAACCAAGAGTACTGAGCGGCGCTCTGCTGTCTGGACAGGCGACCGCACAGGGTACGGCGACCTACGCCTCTCGCATGCTGACGCGCAGCGGACAGGCCAGCCTCGCACAGGGATTGACGCTGCTCGGTACAACCGGGCTCACCACCACACGCATCGGATTCGGCACCTATCGAGTCAACACCCAGCACGCCGAACATCGCGCGGCACTCACACAGGCTATACGAACATCCTGCAACCTCATTGACACCTCCACGAACTACACGGACGGCGACAGTGAACGATTGGTCGGATCCGTGCTGCATGAACTTGTGGCATCCGGTGAGATTCGACGAGATGAACTCATCATCGTGTCTAAAATCGGCTATATCCAGGGGCAGAATCTGAACATTGCCGAAGCGAAGGAAAAAGCCGGGCACCCCTACCAAAATATGGTGAAATACGGGGACGGGATATGGCATTGCATTCATCCCGAATTCTTGGCGGACCAACTGGCGTTGTCATTGGATCGTCTTGGGCTCATGACGCTGGACGTCTGCCTGCTCCATAATCCTGAATATTTCCTCTTGGAAGCTCGACATCGCGGCATCATAGATCTGGAGAAGTTGCGTACTGATTTCTATGACCGCCTTCAGCGAGCCTTCGCCTATTTTGAGACACAGGTGGCGGCTGGACGCCTTCAATATTATGGTGTATCCTCGAACACGGTCGCATCGTCTGCCGATGACTCAGAAGGGACATCCCTCTCGCTCATGATCCAGGCAGCTGAAACGGCGGCACGATCCGTCGGGGCATCTACCCATCACTTTCAGGTCTTACAGTGCCCGATGAATCTCTTTGAATCTGGGCCTGCCACAAGCGCCAATACGGGCCCATCAAATGCGCAGACAGTTCTTGACTATGCACGAGAGCACAACATCGCCGTGCTGGTGAATCGGCCGCTCAATGCCATGGTGGCACGCAACACAATGATACGGCTCGCTGACCTCCCGGTCGAAGAGGCGTCAATCGACATTGAGCGACAGCTCGGTATCGTCGACGCACTTGAACAGGAATATCGAACCGCTCTTGCCCCTAATATCCAACCGACTGGTACCGAGACAACTCCGAGCGACTATTTCGCATGGTCCGGAGAACTACGTCGCATCAGACCACAAATCCAAGGGCTCGAGCATTGGGAACAGATTGAGCACCATATGGTTGCGCCGCAAGTCAATCAGGTCCTCCAGTTGTTGTCTCGCCATCTCTCCGGAAAGACGGCTGAACAGTGGGAGCACTGGCGGCAACGGTACATTCCTGAGCTTTTGACTCTTCTGCGCGCATTCAGGCACGAAGCCACCCTGCGGAGTCGAGTCCAAACCGAACGGATTGCGCACACAATCAGACCGCTCTTGCCCGACGCTCATCGTGCCGCCTCTCTCTCTCAGCAGATGTGCTGGATCCTGTGCAGCACACCAGGCATTACCTGTGTCTTAAACGGCATGCGAACACCGAAGTATGTTGAGGATTCATTGGCAGTCTTGAACTGGACGCCGATCGACGAGACCCGGCCGATCTATGCAGAAGCCCGGTCACTCCTTCAGTGACAGTCGGCATGCCCTTCACTCAGAGGCAGACCTATGACATCGGTACGCAGTGTGACGCTCGTCAGCCTCTTCGGCCTTACCGTTCTCCTGATGCATGGATGTTCTTCTAAATCAGGATCCCTTATCGGGCAAGACCTGCGTGGACAGGAGGAATGGATCGCTGAACCAGCGATTAAAGAGATCCCTCCGAATGATGCCCACATCACCGACTCACGGACAACTCCTGCCATGCGGTCGGAACTGACCGCACGAAACGCTACTGGCTTGGATTCAGGAGTGTTGGCCGACATCTTGTTTGACTTTGATCAAGAAGCCATCCAAGGGGACGCCCTGCAAGTCTTGGAATCCGATGCAAAACAGCTGCAGCAAGACAATATCACCCGCCTCATCTTGGAGGGACGAGGCGATGATATCGGCACATCCGCGTACAATCTCGTGTTGGGCGAGCGCCGAGCAAAAAACGTCAAGTCCTATCTTCGACGAGTCGGTGTCTCCATAGACATCTCAACGACCAGCTATGGGAAAGACCGTCCGCTCTGCTTCGAACACAGCAGCGAATGTCGACAAAAAAATCGAAGTGTTCATCTGATCGTCCAATAGGCCATCCGATAGGACCGCGCTACGCCGGTAGATTCTCCCGCAGTTGTCACACATCGTTCACTCTCCACTCCTTGACAGATCTCTTGTTGTTCATTACTGTCCGTACGCGCTCACACAAGAGGAGAGGGTCGTGTCCAAACTGGCTGTCATCGATATCGGAACCAACTCCATTCATATGGTGCTGGCGGAGATTCTGGCGGATGCCAGCTTTAAAATTCTGGATCGGTTCAAAGACATCACCAGATTGGGAAACGGCGTGTTCGCCACCAGGCGTCTTTCCGACGAATCCATGGCACGCGCGATGAATGTGCTCAAGACGTTGGTCACACTCGCCCGCAACAAGGGGTTTGAGCGCATCATCGCGACGGCGACCAGCGCGGTGCGTGAAGCCCAAAACGGTGGCGAGTTTGTGGCGATGATTCAGGAACAGATCGGGCTGAGAGTACGCGTCATCAGCGGGGTGGAGGAAGCTCGGCTGATCTTTCTCGGCGTCAAGAACAGCATCGCGCTGTCGGACGGACCGACATTGGTCATCGATATCGGTGGCGGATCGGTTGAGCTGATCGTGGGGAATCGAGACGGTTTGATGCACGGCACCAGCCTCAAACTGGGAGCCATCCGGCTCACCGAACAATGCCTCCAGAAAACTCCGCCATCGGAATCCATGATGCACGCGCTCGAAACCGTCGTCACAACCCATCTCCGTGATGCCCTTGGATCCTTCAAGATGAAAAAGTTCCACTCGCTGGTCGCCACCTCCGGCATGGCCGGCAACGTGGGCGAGGTCGTCCATCTCCGCCAAACGGGTCGCCCGCTGCCACAACACAATTTGGCCACCGTTCCCTTGCGGCATATCCGAAGCCTTGAATCTGAGTTGGCCCGATCATCGGTGAAAGACCGCTTGGCCATTCCAGGTCTGGACCCCAAACGCGTCGACACCTTGCTCCCCACAACCGTCGTGCTGCGATGCCTTCTTGAACTATCCGGCCTTCAGGAGATCACACTCTGTGACAAAGCCATTCGGGAGGGAATCATCTACGACTTTATCGCCCGCCATCGCGAAGGGTTGAAGGCCGAACAGGATTTTCCTGACGTCCGACGCCGGAACGTGATCGGTCTCGCTCGGCGCTGCCATGCGCCAGAGAGCCATTCGCTCCATGTCGCCAATTTGGCCTTGCAATTGTTTGATCAGACCCGGCGAGAGCATCACCTCGGAGACCAGGCACGGACCTGGCTCGAATATGCCGCTATCCTGCACGACGTGGGATATCACATCAATCCCAGACAACATCACAAGCACGCATACTATCTCATCAAACATAGTGATCTTGGCGGGTTGACTGCTGAGGATATCGATGTGGTCGCCAATATCGCTCGCTATCACCGACGATCCTTGCCGACACTCAAACATGAAGAATTCACGAGCCTGCTGCCCCGCCTTCAACGCACCGTCAAGATCCTGGCCTCGCTGTTGCGAATCGCGGATGGACTCGACCGGACCCATTTCTCATTGATTCAACACCTGCGGGTTAAACTTGGAAAGCTCGTTACTATCGACGTGCACCTTACCGGTGACGCGGAAATGGAACTCTGGGCCGCGAAGAGCCGAGCCGATCTCTTCGAACAGGTCTTTCGCCGCCGTGTTCAATTCACTGGCGTGCCGATGGAAACCCGAAAATCATGACAGAGTTCCCGCTCTTCAAGACGGCACCATACCGACGCCATTTCGTTTATTGCATGCCCTAGACTTTGCCGGCGCGACTCTCTCATCAGATCCTCCCACCTCTCTGAACTCCGGAATGCTTGTGTGAGTCGATTCACAGTGAATCCTGATATTCCACACGATTTGCTGCGGAGAGCTGCATCGCTGGAGATGAGTCACTTCTGGCTGCCAATGAGAAATCGCTGAACATTGTCAACCATCCCGCTGAACCAAGACTGTCTTGTTGTGAACCGTTCATCAACTTTCCTTGTCGGCTTCTGAGATACTTCCAATCGGCTTAGTCGATGAGCGACGTCTCTGAAAGCAGGAGTGTTTTGATTGATCCGGTCATAGACCTCTTTCGCCTGATCGACCCTTCCTATGGATTCAAAACTGCGCCCCAAACAATAGAGGACCTCCATCACCTCCTTCGGCTGAGCCGTTGGATCCTCTAGGGCCGTGCAAAAGGACTGGATCGCCGCTTGAGGCTCCCGCATCTTGACATAACAAAATCCGACCTGCGCATACGCCTTGAACCACATGGACTTATCCCTGGCGACCGCATGAAAAAGTTCCACGGCCTCTTTGAATTGCTCGAGATCCTTTAAAACCATGGCTCGTTGATAGTCCTCTTCCGAAGACTGAGTCAACGCGGCTTCAGGAGATGTGTCGGCAATCTCATCCGTTGAGAGCATGCCGCTGGGACCGTGGTGTTCCAAGGACTCGTCGACGGCAGAGGCAATGTCGATCAATTCTTCCGTAGCAGCCAACGGGAGAATTCTACCTTTGATCCGGTCAAGGGCGGCCTGAGCGACTAACTTTGCGGTAATGGTGCTTGCTTGTTCAGCGTATCCATAGGTCAAGGTAATATCTGCCACTTGATTAATCAGTCGTGGATTCCCTTGGCTCAATCGATGCACAAGCGTACAGGCCTGATCGGTAAAAAGCGTTGGACGCCCGCCTGCGACCTGTAGTCGATGGCGAATACAGTTTGCCGTATCGATCTCCGTCAATGGCTTAAGATGATAGTCAACGACAATCCGCTGTGCGAATTGAGTCATATCGATCCGTTGAAGCAGCGTATAGAGATCGGGCTGACCCGAAAGGATGATCTGCAACTTTAATGTCCTCCCGTCGTTCATGTTCGACAACAGTCTCAACTCTTCAAGCAACTCGGCACCTAAACTTTGAGCTTCATCAATGACGAGAATGACACGCCGCGACCGTTTCGACTCTTGAGCCAGAAACTCTGAAAAGAGGTGGTAGGCTTCGATGGGATCAAGTCGTTTAGTGCTGAGCCCGAGAGACAACAGGATCCATGGTAGGAGCTGTTCGATATCGTACCGCGCATTAGTCACCAACCCAATTTTGTGGCGGGTACCATGCTCAGCCATGAGCTTCTGGAGGAGGGAGGTCTTCCCGACACCAGGATCACCCGTGAGCACCATAAACGGGGCCTCACTCAGAATGCCATATTCCAAAAGACTATAGGCCGCCTGATGCTCTGAGCCTTGATACAGAAAACTGCTGTCTGGTAGAAGGGCGAAGGGTTTAGCCTTGAGCCGATAGAAGGATTCGTACATAAGGGTCAACGGTCCTAGAGGCGACAGTGCGAGCTAGGTGGCCAACATTGCTTTCATGTCCGCAAGAGTCAAAGACGATCGTCCAGCCTTGTTCAAGACCGTTCCTAAGACCGGCCGTGAGTTCTTGACCAACGAGAGAGCACGCCGCAATTCCTCGCCCGTCGTCTTTCCCTCCTCCACAACCATCAACAGCGCATCCGTGTACGGAGAGAACGCCAAAACGTCAGCCGTATGAAGCAATGGAGGGAGATCAAAAATCACGACTCGAGAGGGATAGCGATGCTTCAACTCTTCCACCAGCGCAACCATTTTAGGTGAGGTCAGAATCTCAGTTGAATTTGAGATCGCGCGACCTCCCGGCAGCAAGACAAACCGTCCGATCCCAGGGTGCAATAACAAGTCTTCCACAGGCTGATCATCAAGCAAGTAATCGGCCAGACCAAGGCAGTCTTTCAAGCCGAATACCTGGTGTACCGTAGGATCCTGAAGATCAGAATCCACCAACAGCACTGTCTGCGTGGTTTCCATTGCCAGACTGACCGCCAAATTGACGGCCGTCAGGGTTTTCCCTTCTCCATAACCGGGACTCGTCACGCCGACGACATTCCACCCATTCTCCCGAAGCCGCTGCGTGACTTGGGTTCGAAGAATTTTATAAGCATCGACGAACGGACCCTTCTTGTGCGCGGCCATGACGCGATGACCACGCAACACCGTGTATGGAATGCTCAGCGATCTGGTCCTTGTATACGTAATCGGAGGCGGCACCGATTGGGTCGTTGTTCGCCCGGAGGTCTCACCACGAGAAGAGGTCCCCCTGAAGTCCTTATACAGCTCAAGCGCGGCACGGATACGATCCATAATAGCCTTCCGGGTTACTCCACCCCAAACTGTCTCAATGCCGAAAACCACAGGACATCCAATGGGGTCACAAAGACGTGGACCAACACAATAGCCGTCGCGAGAACGCCAACTCCCGCCGTTTGCACGACCCTTCTCCTGAGCTTGACGTGGGACAGATCTTCTTCGTTCGGCATGAACGGAATCACCGCGAGGGGAAACTGTTGCGTCAAGACCACGAGCTGCTCGGGCGTCCGGATGGAATGGTCGAGTGATTCCGCAGCCGCTCCCGCGCCGACTCCCCCGCCCACGGCGAGAAAGACTCCCAGAAGAACGATGACGAACCGATTGGGTTTATACGGCTTCTCGGGAAGACTGGGCGGATCAATGAGCGAGAAGCGTTCGCCTTTTCTCTGAACCTCCAACCCTTCCGATACCTTGGCTTCCAGCAATCGAGAGCGAATTTCTTGATACTTTTGTCCGGAAGTATCTCGGTCTCGTACCAGGACCAAATACTCCGGCTCAATTTCAGGCCCCCGCTCCAGGCGCGTCGCATACCCTTGTAGTCGTCGTTTGATATCGGTGCGGGTATTTCGAAGCCCATCCAATGAAGACATTACGGAGTTCAACTGAGCCTGCAGATTGATATAGGCTGGATTCTCAGGCCGTTGAGTAACAACCTTTCTTGGCACGCTTCCGAGTCGACGCACTTCTTGTTCAAGGCCTGCGACCTTTCTCCGAGCCTGAAGCACGTCAGGGTGCTCAGGCCCCAATCGTTCTGAATCCGCCGCCAGCGCTGTACGCGCCTCAGTGAGCCGCTTCGAAGCTTCGTCGGCATCGGACGGCTCCCCCACTTCCTTTTCCAACGCTTCGATTTCCTGTTTCATCTTCACGATGTCAGGATGCTCGGGAGATAAATTCGCGGCGGCACCGGCATATTGAGCGCGCAGAGCGCGCAACCGTTCCGTCGAATCCAGGATGCGTTCCCCGGTCACAGATAAGATCGGTGTATTCGGCTTCACAGTCGCCAATTCCCCCTCGAGATAGGTCTTGCGCTCTTCCAGGCTCCGAATCTGCTGATCGACATCCATCGATTCACGTTCAGCTTGATTCAGTAGTTGCTGATTCAACGGCATCAATTCCGGAAGCGCCCCCTTCGCTCGGTGTTTGAACGAGGCGATGCGTTCATCGATTTCCTTGATATGACGCGCCAGGTTTTCCGCTTCCTGCTGGAGGAACGACGTGGCCTCCTGCGCTTGTCGTTCACGGCTCTTCAAGTTCTCTCCCAAGAATAAGCTCGTCAGCTCATTGGCCACCTTCTGAGCCAATTCAGGAGTTCGGTTTTGATAGGACACCGTAAAGGCAATGGTGGCCTTGGTGGCATGTTGCGTACGCTTATCCACGACATCCGCGCTGATCACTTCCACTTCAATATCCTTGATGAATCGTTTGACGATCTCCTCGATCGGTGTACTGTTGCGAAGATCCTGGTACAAATTCAATTGCTCAACCACTTTCCAAAGTGTTGTCCGACTCATCACTTGTTGTTTGATCGTCTCAATCCGTTGGTCGGCATAACTCGTAATCGTCGACCTGACAAGATCCGATGGAATTTCCTGTTCCTCGATCAAGATCGTGGCCGTTGACTTATATGTCGGCGGCCAGAGAAACGCCAGGAACAACGACACCATCAGAAGACCAAGACTGGTGAGGAAGACAAGCTTGCGACGCCGATGAAACGCCGTAATGTAATCATTTACGCCCATGACTCGCTCGGAATGCTGTCCTGATCCTTGTGACTGTGCCATAGTGTCAATGAGAGAACGAGAGACGTGAGGGGGAATATGTCACCATAAATGTTGTCCCATGAGATTCGGTTGAACTGATTGTGCTGTCGGTATCACGCCATCGATACATGTATGACACCTCTGCCCGCCACCATTCGAGAAACTGCCACGTCAACTTCGGTGCCACGCTGACATAGCGGCTTTCCGGGAAGGTTCCACCTATGGCTGTGCCAGCCTTTCCAGTCGTAAGCATTCCAACCACATTCAGCCCGAAGGTCAGGGTCTCAGAAACGTCATAGGTGGCGGAGACTTCGCCTCGATTAGTCTGAATTAAGAGTCCAAATCCACTAGGGTTCAGGTCCCGCGCAAACGTCACTTGGGCCATAGCCCGCTCAAACTTCTTGATTATACTGGCCCCGGCCAACCACACGGTCTCATCGGCACTGATGGAGCCAATCGGTGTCTGCGTATTGGAAGACAAAAACCTGGGACCGCCATAGACTGATCCCGTTAACGATTCATCAAACGCATGCGTGAGAGTCAAATTAATTCCCGGAAAGTTGGCTTGAAATGGGACTCGTGAGTCCGTTGTTCGGATATCCGTGTAGGATCCCGATAGCTGAATTTGGTCGCGCTCCGTCAACTGATACTGCAACCCACCAGATCCACCGACCACTCGATAGTCAGCCAACCTGGCGGTTTCATATGTCGTATCGGACAACTGTACACTTGAATAAAGCGACAACTTTTCCGTCACCATCCTTGTCCACGTTGGATTGAAGGTCCACTGATTGCGCTGGGCGAATTGCAAGACAACCCCTGTGGCCTGCAATTCGCCCAGCAACGTATTATCACGGGTAAATCCTCCGTTGAACCCAAAGAGATCCTGCTCCGTCCTATAGTGCATCGACAAAGGAGCATAGACGTTCGTAAATTGCCTGTTCTCTCCCCCGAAATATCCGACAACATCCGCCGCGAGCTTGCTACTGACGTCGAGCCGTTCGGTCTTCCCCACAAATTCCGCCGATGGTGTCACCCAATAACCATACGTGTCGTGATGTGGAAGCGGCGTCAACAAGAGGTTACTGTTATACACTCCCTTCAACCCAATGGATGGAGACAGGGACCATTCTGCCGCCTCGCTTTGATATGGCATGCCGTATCCCAAGAGCCAAAGCAGCACCACGACCCGCCCGACGCCCCTCGCATATCGATAGTCACCACGGCCTCCAACCTCATATCTTCCATGCATTGGTTACGGCACCATGACGACGTCACCGCGCTGGAGAAGAATATTCTGCTCCAAGTCTCTCCCTTTTCGAATATCTCCATAGCGGAAGGGAATGGCCTGCTGTTCTCCCCTGACTCGACGCATCACCTTAATATCGTTTTCTCCGGCAAACGGGGTCAGCCCTCCGGCAAGACTGAGGGCTTGCAGCACGTCGGCGTAATGGCCCATCACGTATTCACCTGGCTTGTTGACTCGACCAACGACATAAACCTTATAGCTGGCAACTTTCGTCACGGCCACGGAGACATTGGGATTCGGGATATACTTCGTGAGGCGCTTGATCAGCTCTCCACGAATATCGTCGACCGTCTGATTCTCCGCCTGGATGTCTCCGACGAGGGGAAACGAAAACATACCGTCCGGCCGAACCACGACTTCACGGGTTAACTGCTCATCTTTCCATACCGACACCAGCAAGATATCCTCCGCACCCAGTCGGTATCCTGGCTCAAGCTGCGACACCAGAGAGGCAGGCATCGGATCGTCGGCATGAACTGGCATCGCCGCGAGCACGACACTCATCATCAGTCCTCCACTCAGCATTGATCGCACCGAACGAACCATGGCTTTTTTACCCCCTTAACTGTGCGAGGACCTGCTCGGCCTCTCGTCGCCCTTCAAATGGATCCGGACTTTTGAGTGCTCTGGAAAGATAGGTGCGAGCATCAGCTCGTTGACCGGACCGAAAGAATGCGATTCCAAGATGATAATTCAGGACAGACATTTCCGGAGATTTGGCGACAGCCTCTTTCATTAAACGGATTGCTTCTTCCTGTTGGCCCATTTTCAATCGTACCCACCCGAGCGTATCGATGAACAAGGGGTGCGGAGCGTCCTTCTCAAACTCTCTGCTAAGGCCGAAGGCTTTCTGCAAACTTGCCAGATCCCCTTTATGATCGACCAGCAACACAGCCAAATTATTCGCCGCCAATACATTATGTGGATTGATCCGCAATGTCTCTTCATATGCGCTCATGGCCAGATCGACCTGTCCCCGCTCGGACTGCACCGAAGCCAACAGCATGTGCAGCTCTTCGCTATCGGGGTTGGCTGCAAGTGCCGCTTGCACGATCTGTAATGCCTCCTCCGGCTTTTTCTGGGACAATGACGCCGTGGCCCAGTTGAGCCATGGGGTCACCCATTTCGGATTGACTCGGGCGGCTTCCCGATAGTGGGATGTCGCCTCTTCGTAGAGCTGTGAACGTGACAAGACCTCTCCCAGAAGTCCATGGGCGAATGGATGGTCCTTATTGGAAGCCAAGATAGACTCCAGCCTGTCCCTGGAACGGGCAACCTGCCCTAACGCCATCTCGACCTTCACAAGCGACAGCAACGGCTCAGAATCATTTGGAGCGAGCACAGTTGCTCGTTCGTAGGCTAGACTCGCGTCACTCAGACGGCGCCGCGCCTCATAAAACCGCCCCTCCGCCAATAGCGCCACAGACTGATTGCCACCTGACACCTGGCGAAGTCTCATCAACGTTCGCTCCGCTTCCTGCCAATTCTTCGTCATCACATCCAAGGCCATCAGCATGTCAAGCGCAGTGACATCCTGAGGCCGCTGCTTCAAGAGATCCTCGAGTCGAGCACGGGCCTGCTGATGTCGTCCACTTCGGCTGTCCAGCATTGCCAGGGATCGTTTAGCATCCACCTGGTCCGGGTACAGCGCCACTGCCCGCTCAAAACTGTCCTTGGCGAGATTGATATCGCCAGCGAGTTGATGGGCCTGACCAAGCAAATAGTGCACAGTGGCTAACTCCGGCTGATCATGCAGGACAGTACGAAACGCCTGCACGGCATCCTTCCCGTTTCTTCTGGTCAACGCCATTCGACCAATGAGGATCAATCCTTCGGTTGATCGAGGATTCTGTTGCAAGACATCCTGCACTTGACGTTCCGCTTCGAGCTGCTTACCGGCCAGAAAATCCATCTCCGCCAACTTTACCTTGGCCTCCAGCCCAACCGGCTTCTCGTTGTATTCATGAATCAACGCCATATACTGATCGCGCGCTTTAGGCTCCTGGCCCATCTTTCTGTAGAGAGCGGCAACTCCGAATTGAAGCTGGCTTGCATACGGCAACTGCGCCGCGGCATCCAAGAGCACTCGCTCGGCGGACGAGAGGTCATTCTTATTGACAAAGAACTCCGCCAACACAAGTCTGCGTTGCTCACTGTTCGGATCACGCGCCACTGCATCACGAAGCACGGTTTCCGCCTCGTCATAGGCGCTCTGCTTGACATAGAACTGCGCCAATCTTAGTCGATGATCGAGCGATTCCGGCTCGACGTCGATCATCCGACGGATCACTCTCTCTGCGCCAGCCGTATCGTTGGCTCTGGTCAATACCATATTCAAACTATTCAGCAGATCCAGATCGTTGGGATGCGCCTCCAAGGCGCGTCGCAGTGTCTCCTCGGCATCACGATATCGCTGACGCTGGCCGTACAACGTCGCGAGGAGAATCACGACATCCGGTTCTGTTGGAAATTCCCGGGCCAGCGCTTCCGCCTTAGGAATCGCTGGAAGAACGGCCGCGTCCGACCCCACCTGTGAAGCAATCATTAGCGCCTGCGCCTGAGCATGACCGGGATTTCTCTTGAGGACCGTCTCTGCCGTTTCCATCACATGATCAGTCAATCGAGCTTCCAGATAGTATTTACCCAAGGTAATTAACGCCGCGGCATGATCAGGATTCAGTCGTACAGCTTCCTGATACAGCTGCACCGCATTGCGCCAATTCTTTTCCTTCTCCTCAACTCGAGCAAAGAGGACATAGGCATCCGCATCTTTCGGGTCAATTTTCAGCACATTTCTCAGGGCCACCCGCGCCTTGGGATAATTCGCCGCATCCATGTACTCAGTGGCTCGGGCAAAGTACTTTGCCTTTCTCTCCTCCGGACCGCCGCAAGCGGTCAAGACGAGAGCTGCGAGGAGCACAACGCCGACACCTCCACTCCTGCCGACACTCCGCCCACGGCGCTGATGAAAGTGTTCACAATTCATGCTTGTAAGTTATTACGTAACGCACTGCGCTACAACAAAATCCGAATTCCCAACCCAAAGAGGATCCAGAGCGACACAAGTCCCAATTGTCTGACCCGAGTGGAAAATGCATGAAGGAGCAACTCGAATGAGAAGAACAGCACCACCAATTTTGCGGCAAAGACCCCCAAATGCGAGACATTCGCACTGACCTCAGGGAGAAGTGGAAATGTCACGGCCAAGAACACCATTAAATAGTCGAGCGGTGTCGTCTTAAATCGGCTCTCTTGATTGAATCGAAGACTTAATAGCACCATAATCGCAGCGACGATAAAAAACACGTTGTCCGCCATCACGACAGCAGAAACAACATCAACTCGAGATCCTTCACAAACATAGAGCAAAAATGTGGTTCCGACATAAAGCCCTCCGCGCACAAAGTAGGGAGCAATCTGCGAAGAGCAGGAGAGTCCGATCAATACCACCGCGAAAAGTGCGATCGAGACATATCCCACGTCGTTGGGGACCGTCGAGGGAAGAAATACCAATGCAATCAAGAACAACGGAACGGTCACAGCCAAGAACTGGATTGGGATATCCGTCAACCAAGGACCATTGATAAATTTGGTGATGGTGGCATTTGAGAGGACATGAACTGCTCGTGAAGTCGGAGATGGAAGAAGTCCTCGCCCCACCGCAATAAACAACATGAGAACCGAGAGCGCCAACACAAGATAGAGCGGTAAGATGAGTCTGTCTGACTCCCACCGTAATAGGTAGGCGACACCCAACATGCTGGCCTGGATGAGATAGATCACGGTCACGGCTTCATAGTGAGTCAGCCCGACTTTGAGCAACTTATGATGGATATGCGCTCGATCTCCAACGAATGGCGACCGTCCCTCGGCTAATCGTTGACTGGTCACTCCGAGCGTATCCAAAAACGGAAGGCCCAAGAGAAACAAGGCAAGGCTCGGAGTGAATGGCCCGCGCGATGAATCTGTCAGCAAGACCGCCAGCACCCCCATCATGAATCCCAAGAGTTGGCTGCCGCCGTCGCCCATGAAGATGCGTGCAGGATAAGTGTTGTACCGCAAGAACCCTAAGATCGCTCCAAGAAAAGGAACAGTGAGCATGAGAACCGTCGAGTCACTAGAGAGATACGCCAGATAGGCGATCCCACTGAGCGTTAAGAACGACAACCCACCGGCCAGGCCGTCTAAACCATCTGTCAGATTCACAGCGTTTGAAACGCCGATCAGAAATACGACCGTCACGAATATCCCAGCCCATGCCGGCACTTCCACATCGGGAAGAAAGGGAAGAGTGGTAAACCAGATGTCTCCACCGATCACCACAGCAAGAGCCGCGAACAGCTGGCCAACAACTTTCGTTTTATAGCTAAGATCGACTCGGTCATCCCACACACCGAAACCCACGATAATCCCGCATCCTGCTAACACTGAGAATGTTGTGGTATCATTAATCCCCCACCAGGCAATCGAGACACATGCGCCGACAGCAAAAGCAACCCCACCGATCCGTGGCACCGCCTGCTCATGAACTTTTCGTCCTCCCGGCTGATCCATGATCTGGAAACGCTCAGCCACAATCCGTAAGAGCGGAATCAGAGCCATGCAGACCAGCAAGGCGGTCATGGAACTGAAAAAGAGTTCATTCAGCATAGGTGTGCTCTCTCATCAGACATAGTGTTATTCAATGTGTTATTCAATCCGGCACAAACCTGCCCAGCTCTCCCTCAATTACTACGGCAAACGCCTGAAGACGTTGGTCGACCGTGAATTCGGACTCACCGGGACCAACGAGCGCAGCCAACCTCACCAACGCTCCGTCGGTCCGACGTCTAGAAAACGCGTCCCACAATAAATACATCTTGACCAGATATTCGCTCGTGAGATTGCGGTCGCGTTGCTTGAACCAATACAAGACGATTTGCTTTTGATCCCCTTTCTGAATGACGGCACGATTGGCCTTCAGCGATCGCGTGGTCGAATCCGTGGCTGTTAATTCCGCTTGCGTCAATGAGGTAATTTCCCATCCACCGCCGGGCAGACAGCTTTGAGGTGAATGAGCCGACTGTCCTTTCCGTTGTGACCGATAGTAGGCCGCATAGAAATTTACCTGCTGCTGGGGACTCAATCGATAATCAGCCAGAACATAATCATCAAACCGAAGGGTATCGATGTACTGCTGTTCGAGAGGAAAAGGCTGGCCACGCCATCCGTTGATCTGCATCGGGAAATCGACAAAGGTTGTTCGTGGAGGAGGAATTTCCTCACGATCCATAAGCAGAGTGCCAAGCACCGTACATGGTGCAAACAAAGCCACACTGCATAGATAGGCTGGGCCTGGAGAGAAGATTCGGTTGGGAAGAACGTTCACTTCGTCTTTCTCGACAGTCTCCCCTTCCTGATTCTGCCATTTCAAATACTCCCGCAACGATCTCCGTGGCGCCTCTGTTCCAAGTCTTCCTATCCACGCCATTTCGAAGATCAGCAACCCAAAACTCACCATAAAAATGACCCATCCCTCAAAGAGATGGTAGAACCCCTCGGCTGCACCTTTCCCATAAAACTCGACCAACACACCGATCACGCCGATCCGGAAACCGTTGATCAGTATCGAGATGGGGATAGCAGAGAGCACTAAAAGAACTCGCTTCCACATCCTTTCCTTGAAGAGATACGCGCAGAGTAACGCAAGAGATAGCAGGGGAAGCAGATAGCGGATCCCGCTGCAGGCTTCCACGACTTGCAGCTGAACCGGCCCTAAATCAATGACATTGCCGTCACGAAATGCCATCACCCCGACAAGTTGGAGGCAGCCGACGCCGAGCGATGAGGACCATAATTGAAGTTGACTGGACAAACTCGCATAAAAAAAAGTTGGCAGCGGAATCGCCGTCAGGAGATAGCCGAGAGGAAACGCAATCACTTTTGTCCCGCGAATTCCAAGAAGAGTCATCGCCAGTCCGACCAGCACAATCCATAAAGAAAGATGCAGAACGAGAAAGAGCGTGGAAAGTTCACCGACCGCATAGAGAAGAAGACCAAAACTGATAACGGCCAAGCCCCACCATGATTGCTCTCTCGGCATGTGAGACAACCGGTGTCGAGATTGCCAGATAAGAAACCCTGAAATGAGAGGTACGAACAATCCGTGACTGTAGTCCTCACTCCCAAACCAACGGCTGATCAGAAAGACAAGACTATCGGCATATAAATAAAGCAGGAATAAGACGATCAGGGCCGATGAAGCGAATAGAGCGCGTATGCTAGCCATAAGACAGCTTCACCCAACCAATAATGAGGAATGGATCAAAGCAAGCGACGTCGATCCGAACAAGCGGGGCGAAACCTGATTGTCTATCGAAACCGTTACTCTGTCGATGGATTTCGGAGAAAGAACGGGCTTGATACCTCTTGACGAGATACCAAGCCCTACGGACCAGAAATGCGGCAGTTACCTAGATCTTGGACGTGCGAAGATTTCTTAATCCTCCGGCTCCCAGTCCCACCAAAGAAATCAGCCCTGCGCCGAATAGTAGAACCGCCGTCGGCAGTGGCACGGCCGTCAGACTGCTGATCGACCCTATGTAAGCCCCTGGAACCCCCTCCGCATCCTCAAAAAGAAGTCGCCATCTGGCACTCCCACTATTCAGGCTGCCCAGACTTGGAGGGTCCTGTACGTTTAGATTCAACCCTCCCCCACTCTGATTAAGGCGAAGACCAAAACTGAACGGAGTGGATACCTTACCAAAAGCATCCTCCACTGAATCACCGCTAGCGGCAGTGACCAACTCCCATTGGTCACCATTGCCACCACCAATCGAGATATTCTTGGAAATCGTGATGGCATTGCCTCCTGGCTTGAACGATGACGTATAGAGGTCGGCCCCATGATTAAAGCTCATCTTGAAGCTGTAATCCTTTACCGTGCCATTGTAGACACCACCACTCCCGACCGTCGAGCTATCATATTTAAACAATCCAGAAATGTGAATCGAGCCAGTAGTGTCACCGTCGAAATTACCGGCGAACGAGTAAGTCACCAGAGCTGCATGGGCTGCCGTAATCGGAACTGAAAAGGCACATACCCCAGCCGCCAGCAGAAGAAATCCTCTCCTCAACCATCGCTTCATAATCTGCATACCACAACTCCTGCTAAAGGTTGTCAAATACTTACTCTGTTAGGGAGACGTAGGAATGGATAACTGACTAGCAAACATCAGGCCAACTCACAAAGTTCATATGTCTCTGAAAACAAAAGCAGCGGACGGATACCCATGATCATAACTGTGTGAATATTCCTGCAAGAGCGTTCAAATATGTAACGGCGCTGAATCATAAGGCAAAGTTTTCCCATTATTCTGCACCTAGCCGAATACTCTGCTCCACACAGCAACGCCTTGCTACTGGCAATACAACCGCTGCACCCACAACAGTCATCCAACCAATCAGCACTGCTTGAGCCATCAGTCAATCACCATTGATTTGAATTCAAAGATGCCATGGTAGCCCCATAAACAAATGCTGAATCGATGCCTCCCTGGCATAAAATCATTGAGCAGGAATCGACATCTCCGCCGTTTCAAAAGCGGACCGCCTGTGAACCATTTCAACCTCAGAGGCAAGTTTTCTGGCCAGAACGATGCGATCAAAATGTTCCATCACAAACTTTCTTCCATTCCTGCCCAATCGTTGACACCGCTCCGTGTCGCGAGAAAGCTCCAATACACATGCAACCAGTTGATCAACATTTTCAGGCTCAATACAGATTCCAGCCTGAGCAGTCTGGAGCAAGTCCGCACTCTCTCCCTCTACGCCCAACACAATCGGTTTCGTCATAGCCAGGCTTTCAAATATCTTCGAGGGGATGACGGTTTTGAACAAATCAGACCTTTTGAGGAGAACAAGACTGATGTTTGATAGGGCCCAAAACTCCGGCATACGGCTTTTCGGTTGCTGATCAAGCATCATCACATTCTTAAGCCCCATTGCATCTCGCATCTGAACAAGCACTTGCCGTTCGGCTCCATCACCTACCATCAAGAAGACGATATTGGGGAAGCGACTCAACTGACGGGCGGCTTTTAAAATCGTCTCTAGATGGTGAGCCATGCCATGGGTCCCAAAGTATGACACGACAAACTTTCCCGTAAGTCCAAGTTCTTCGGCAAGCACGGGTGCGCCCTCAACTGGGCAATACTGAGCAAGATCCACACCATTCTTCACAACGGTAATCTTGTTTGCCTCGATACCCTTGCCGATCATGTACGTTTTGAACGAATCGGTCACAGGAACAATGAGGGCTGCATTTCGATAGGCGAATTGCTCTATCCATTCCAGCGTCTTAATGACAGCCTGACTCTTGATAGCCCCCACGGCAACGATTGATTCCGGCCAGAGGTCACGGATCTCCAGCACCCACGGAATCTTCCTCATCTTGCCGACGAAGTAACCGGCGAGACCATTGAAGAATTGTGGTGATGTAGAGAAAACGACGTCTGCTTTCGGCAGAAAAAGAGAGAGCACAACCGCAGAGCACATGTACGAGATATAGTTCAGCGTTCGCTTGAAAAATCCTTCGTTCGCCGTCACGAAGGTCCAAACCCTAACTACATTGATTCCGTCTTTTGCTTCTCGCTGATAGATCCGATTGCGGTACCCTTTGTAGACTCGCCCCTGAGGATGATTTGGCGCACAGGTAACGATGGTCACACTATGTCCATCCTTCACCCATTGCCGACAATGTTCATAGGTTCTCGTCGCTGGCGCGTTCACCTCTGGTGGGAAGTAATGTGAAAGAAATAGAATTCGCATTTCGGTGCGCCTCAACGGACAGGGCCCTCGATTTCTGGATTCGATAACTCAGCTGGAGAGGAACTTCTCCAGAACAAGACAACGCTATCACGGAATTCTTTGAGCTCAAACCAAACTCAGGGAAATAACACCCAGCCTCAACCATCGTCTGACAGTCACTCAACACCTCAATGGCTGCGATCATCTCCCCACATCGTTCAACTCGAAAACTCTTCGCTCCCGATTGTACGATGGTGAAGTCAGGATGAATGTGGACAACACTTTCCATGTGATGAATTCCTGCTCCTGTCAATTCATCTGCGACAACCCATCTCCCCTGCGCATCATAAAATATACGTCTGCGATGAATCGGTTTCCCTGGTAATCTGCTATATCCATCATGAACACCCTCAAAGAGAATCGCCCCTTCCTCCGTCCTGTCGATGCGACATCGGATTGGCTTTGCTCGTCGTCCTACTCGAAATACGCCCCAGATTTCAGATTGCTCTTCCCCATCGACGATGACGGTATTATGAGCTCTTGTACTTCGCGCATAGCTCCGTTCCTGACTTGGCTCATAATCAAACACCCCGCTATCAACGACAACTCGCCGCCCATCAATCGCAAGCTCATAGCTCAGCATATCGCAATGAGCATGGCCTGGCTGGTAGTCAGGACCGATCGGCCCGCAGTCAATGATGGCCATATCGTTTGCTTTACGACAGACATAATACCCACTCGACGAAAGCGCAGTGATCGTCAAGTTAGTTGATCGCTGTGGCAGCTTGTATCCAATTACTCTTTCAGCGTAGTCAAAGATCTCAGCCGGAGCGGGAGCGATACCGAATGCAGAATCGTTGAACAACGGAATATCGCCGTCAGGCATACAGATACGACTTAAGAAGTCCAGCGCCGTCGTTACCTTACTGGCAAACTCGCTCGTTATTTCATGTGAAATCACATCGGGTGAATTCTGCGTGAGATTCAAGACATCAAGATAATCGACTACACAGATGGAGTGGTACATAGGACTTCGCTCGAAGTGTCCTCCATCGGCTAGAAACTGTTCTGTAAGTTCAGTCCGAAGAATCTCCAAGCCTTTTTGAAGCCACCGATCGGCATCAGTTCCTTGGAAATATATTCCAGCACAAAATAGCGCTACGCCATTCTTGAGATAGTGATTCGCTAAGATGTGGTATTCGATGTTCTGCTCCAGCCACAGAGATTGTTGGTAGAGACTTCGTGCCCACTCAAGTGGCGGCGATATGTCACTACGCTCTTCGACACGAGCAACCTTGGGCAACAGAAAAAACTTTATCCAATTCACAATCCTGAGTGATGCTGTATAGGGCTCCCAACCGTCTCCAGTCACAGGGGGATTGTGTTCAATCCAATCGGTGATGAGAAAACACTTATTCTCATAAGAACGCTGTGGATCATGAAGATAATCAAAATAATGCAGATTATAACGCCAGAGCTTCGGCATCTCCCTGCACCCCCAACTGACATTCCTCTGTTCAACACGCTTGGACTGTCCAAGAAAACAGAAATGTGAATCGTCTCCGGTGGAATGATGCCCGATGATATCGGACATCATTGAACCCCCTACACGAAGGCTGGCCACAGCGGTTTTGGCTACGAACGGCAATTGCGGAAGGATTCTCCGGTAAAGAAAATATGCGACTTGTGAAGGACGGAGATACCCAAGCGTCCTGACATAGAGGCCTAGGTGCTTCATGCAGGGTAGGAGCTTATGCGAGAGAGTCCACGATGTCCAAGGTGACATGCGTCACCTCTACGAGTTCATCCCAGGGAATTGGGGAGCAGGCGCCTCGACGAATGGCATCCACAAAAGCCGTGACACACGCCGTCTGTCCCTTGTCTTGACTCCACAGATCCATTTTTTGAAATCCTGGCCAGCCATAGCCGCGAAGTTTCCTGAAGTTATCCAACTGCAGCACCTTGCCACTACAAAACACCTCAAGCTGCTCTTTCGGAAATGATTTATGACCATTTGAGAAATAATGGACCGTACCAATCGATCTATCCGCAAACCGTAATGTGACTGTCACGTTGTCCTCGCCCGCAGACATAGCCTGGACGCCAACAATCGGCGACGCAGCGAGAAACCGAAGCAGGTCGACGAAATGGCATCCTTCACCAATGATCCGCCCTCCTCCGATCAGTCGGTCCTGAGTCCAGTGGTCACGAGGAATATGGCCCGCATTAATCGTCATGGAAAACGTCTTCGGTTCTGAGATTCCAGCAAGCAACTGTTTCATCCGCTGGATCTGTGGAGAAAACCGGCGATTGAATCCTACCATCACGAGAGGCGGCGATGTCTGCGACCTGAGGCAGTCTTCATAGATATGACACAGCGTCGTCAGTTCTTCTCTCGTAATTGCCAGCGGTTTTTCAACGAACACATGCTTGCCAGCCTTCAAGGCTTCGCCGGTGAATGTTGCATGGCTATCATGCCTGGTCGCGATGATGACAGTATTGTTGCCGGGAGACTCAATCACACAGCGGTTGTCGCTCGTGACTTCTAAAAATCCAAACTTACTACCGGCATGAGCGGCGCTCACACCAGTGCTGCTTGCAACCGTTCTGAAGGCGATTCCCGTCTTCTTAAAAGCCGGCAACAGAACTTGCGTGGCATAGTTTCCTGCGCCAATACACCCTACGACTGGTTCCGCAGAGGAGCGATCCCCTGTGAGCGGCTCCTCGGAACGCAAGAGTGTTCGTCTCAGCAATCGACTCTGAGAAAGCACGTCAGGTTCCGGATATTGCAAAATAATTCCGAGCGAGGGAGATCGGCTCGAAATCAAATCGTAGGCGGTCGTAACCTGATCAAAAGGGATTCGATGCGAGATAAGTACATCTGCCTGAAGACGGCCGTCAGCCAACATGTCGAGAACGGCCTCGAAATTACGTTGCTCCGTCCACCGAACGTACCCAATCGGATAGTCATGCCCATGGTCTTCATATTGGCTGTCGTATCGCCCGGGCCCATAGGAGCAGGAGACTTGAAAACTCAGTTCCTTTTCATAGAAGTCCGCACGAGACAGTTCCAATCCAGTCACCCCGACCAGCACAATACGACCTCGCTTCCGACACATTTGTGCTGCTTGATGGACCGGCTCATTACTTTTTGTAGAAGCTGTGATGATGACCGCATCCACCCCTCGCCTTCTCGAAAACACCATTGCCGCCGCGAAAGGATCAGCTACCTGATTGAGATCGACCGTTTCGGCTCCCAGCTTTTGAGCCAGAGCCAACTTATTTTGGTCATAATCCAATCCCAATACTCGACACCCATGCGCTTTCAATAGCTGAACGGTCATTAAGCCTATCAAGCCTAGTCCCGTCACAACTACAGCTTCACCCAGAGTCGGCTGGATGAGGCGGATACCCTGGAGTCCAATTGCACCAATTACGGTAAACGCCGCAGCCTCATCATTCACGGAATCTGGCACTTTCGCGCATAGATTTTTTGGAACACAGACCACTTCTGCATGTTTGCCGTTGGATGCCACACGATCACCTACGGAAAATCCAGTCACCCCACGACCAACCTCGACCACCATCCCAACATTGCAATACCCCATGGGTAATGGCTGATCCAACTTGTTCCGGACGGCCTCAAGCGTAGGCAGGACTCCGTCTGTCTTAATTTTATCCAGCACCATGCGCACTTTTTCCGGCTGCTGGCGCGCCTTATCAAGCAGATTGGCCTTGCCGAACTCAACGAGCATACGCTCGGTGCCGGCCGATACCAGAGTGGAGGACGAACGAATCAATAGGTGCCCTGGACGGCAACGCGGACTAGGAATCTCAGCAAGTTCCGTAGACCCCGTCTGCAAACTTTGAAGAACCTGCCTCATAGCTTCCTCATTGAACTATCATAACAATCAGACCGTGAGACACCGGCTCTATGTCCAAACAACATGCTCTTTATCAAGAAGAGTATTCAGATGCTGCTCAAGCTGGAGCACCGCACCTGTCGAGATCCTCACAGACTCGATCGTGTCTCCAGGCAACCCTTGTGCTATCTTTTGCCCGATGGAGCGATACATACGACGATAACTCTCCATCTTATTGATGCTTACCGTTCGCAGTACGCGATCTCTAGACTCCGCTTCATACACTGCACCATTTCTCATGCGGACGGTCACGCCGTTCGCTCGCAGTTCAATGTAATCTTGCACTCCAATGCGTTCGCTTCCCTGATCTGTCAGAACCATGGTAAAGAGCGCCCCATTCTCTAGCTCCATTGAGCAATTTATGGTGCCATCCTGCGCTAAGTACACCTCAGTTCTTAAAACTTCGCAATAATTGTTGAGAAAAATGAAGTGGTCGATCCAATGACAGCCATTTGACACAAGCCGACTCTTAGAGTTCGGCCATCGATACCAATGGCGAGAGGGTAATGGCACCTCATACACAATACAATGATACGACACCGGATCCCCCGGCCTAAGTCGCAAGTCGGAATAGACATGCCGGTTCAGTGATTGATATCGTTTATGAAAACAGCAATACAATCTGCCCTTACCATGTGCCATCGCATTCAGCAACTCCAAAAGCTGATCTTCATTGACTGCTAGTGGCTTCTCGACCACGGCACACCCACCGGAATTGAGCGCCTTGACGGCTAGTGGAGCATGTGAATGATGGAACCCAGCTAAGAAATAGGCATCATAGTGCTCTTCCTGCCTGAGATCCTCCGCGGTATCCCACGTAATACCAGCCTGTTCCCTGAAAGGAATTTGCAAGGGATCGATCTCATGAATACATGATATCTCGACATAAGGCGCTATATTCGGCAATACGATGACCTTCGCATAGTTACCGTATCCAAAGAGAACCCCTTGCTTACGCTGAGCCTCCCTTGATCTTCCACTAATGCGACGTTCCGTTGGCAGACCTCTCGCCGTAGCAGAAAATCGCTGAACCTTCTTCCAAGTTGATGGTTCTATCAATATGGCCCGAGCAGCATCGAACGCAGGCTGAAGATCCGGCAGCGAGCCCCCTGAAAAATGGCTCCATCCCAGCAACTCCTGAAAACAGACTGGATATACCTGTGACGACTCAGAATGGATGATCTCCGTTTCATGGAGGTCCAATGGTGGTGACACGTCTATTGGCTGTACCAGGCACTGGGGCAATGTTATACGCTCAACACACATAGGGTGTGTTGTCGCAATAAATAGAACAAGTTGTCCGTGATCAAGAATCGAAGGTTCTCCAGGCTCAACTATTGAGCCAAATCCGACAGATAAGAATTTTTGGTTACGGAGCCGCTCATTGTGTCTGGAAACGATTTTTCGGATGACATCGCGAAAGCCGATTTCCCGTAGATAGTTCCAAAGCAACCGGGTATTCGGTACTCGGACAAAATAGAGTTCTTCAATTTTTGCTAACGTGAGGCATGCCATTACCCGAACTCGGCAATCACCCGGTCTTCGAGAATAGTCAAGAAATCCTTCTCGCCATTCTCCATCGATCAGCGCCTTCATTCTTTACCGCCCTATCTCGTATGAATGCCCAATCATATCGATAGTGATGGATGGATCGATCGAAGGAATTCCGGTGCGATCACGGACGGTGGAAGCACTGATATCATCCGTGCACCGACAGCTGTAAACCCGTAGTAGTGTCGTGATCATCATCTGCCAGCGCCATGGCTCAAAGGCTTCACTGAACCGTCCAGAAGCACACGGCGTACGGCTTCAACATTGGAGGATTCCCACCGACTGAAGTCAGCCTCACCCGGTAGATGCATGGCCTTTTGGACCTCAGCCCTGTTAAAGGCCGTCAGCAGCACATAGTCTTCCAATCCTTCTCGAAATGCCTCCCATCGACGACTGCTCACAACTCCTTTATCCGACTCATAGACGACAGCCCAATCTGGTCTAGGACCATCAATATCATCCCATGCTGAACTCCCGCTCGTATCGCTGTATGACCAGAACCCGATCCCGCTCGCCCCATAGTGCCACGCCCACCACGCAAGGAGTCGATAATCGTGTAGGGGGGAACCAAGCTTTGCTGGCGCCTTTGTGTTGCCGTAAATCCACCATTCCTTCTGCAGATGCTTGAAAAATTCACCTAAATGGCCGTGCACCGCTAGAAGATTTGGTTGCCACAAGTCCACCAATCCCTGCAGTTCTCGAAGGTGATCGATATTGATGGGCGGATTCGCGTAGACACTGGGATTCGCGTAAACACGTATAGCTGGATTCCACTGCTTGACTGCTTCAGCCACTGCTTTGATAAGTTGCAGACTTGGACGGTCTGGCTCATCGACGGGATACAAGACCCAGCGTTCTGGGGGCAGCCCCTGAGCGGCCAGATAGGCAGAGACCTTCTCGATCCACTTCAGCAACCGTTCTTTTGCAGCAGGATCAAGCGTGCGTCCTTTATCTGAAAAACCAAGTGGATTTTTTACAGCACTCCAGCCGAGATACAGAAAGAGTGTCCCACGTTGCTTCGCGAGATCCACCGTGCCCGCAAATTGGACAGCTTTGTTGATATCCCAGCTGCCATCCATCGCAAGACCAGGGATTTCTGCCGGGTGCGCGACGAAGGTGTTGATCCCATGAGTCACCAAGTCATTCACAGCAGCGTTTCTGTCACGGAAGATCGGCAGATCCGAGGAATACGCCCAGTTTACGGCATATAAAGGTTTGGTGCCGTTGCCATCATATGCCATGATGGTTGCCGCACCAGGCACAGAAATCGTTTGGCCGCCACCCTCAATGCTGATCTGGAAACGGTGGGAACCGGGACCGATTATCGCCAAGTTCACATCGAGCCAGATGTAGCTGGGTACGCCGGGCCGCATCGTCAATCGCATGCCATCATTCAGAGGGACAAGTGGATCATAGACCCGTTGTCCATTTGCCGCTATCACTGGCATCACCTCAAATAGCCTTACTGACGCGACCGGCAGGCCTTTCACCTTCACACTTAGACCGCCGACGCCCGCTGCTTCACCTACCACAATTCCAAAGCAGACACTCTCGCGTTCACCCGCATAACCACGTATTTCAACTGCAGGGGTGCCGATCTCGATGTGATCGCGTGCGCGCGCGGGATCAATCACACCCCACGGATTCTGGATCCACACATGCATGGCTCTACCGTCCAACGATAACGCTCTTCTCTCGATTTCTATGTCTGCAGTCTTTAGGAGCGTCTCTCGAGTGCGGCGCTTACTATCTTCCAGTGCTGTTCGAACATTGGCAATGATCGGCGATGTCGCGGGTATGTTGCCCACTGCGGAGGGATGCCATTCTATTTCGTCCAAAAACAGAAAGGTGCCGGAAGCATGTAATACCACAACAAGGGTATCCGTGACCGCACTTACGTCTATTTCCAACCAGTGTGCACGACTATCTTCGAGCTTCGCGGATTCTGGGGCAAGGGAGCCGACCATTCGCAGCTTATCGGCGCGATCGCGCGTATACACATTGATCTGCTGTGGGACATCCACGCCCGCAGACAACCCCTTGGCAGAATGAAGGCGCAATCGACCAGCTTGCGGTGCCCCTATGGAACTTCCGCCGCCAACACGAAGTTGTATGGCAACCGGCGTAAACGCTGCCCATCCGACAGCTTCTTTATTCATCCAGATGGGGAACATCGCGAGTTTTCCATCGGTGAGTTGCCGAGGGTCGTCGTCGTCCGTACAGAGCGCGTAATTGGGTGATCGGCTAAATTCTATGACGGTCAGCGATATCGCCGACGCTTTATCAGTCTGTCCAACCAGTAATGCGACAACCATGATGACAAATAGATACATAAGTACTTCATCCTCTTTGCATAAGTACTCTGTTAAGCTGTGAGTGCTTGCGCCTGACAATTCGCGCAGCTCTATACCTGAACGCTTTTTCGCTCAGCTGATAACCGCTGGCACAGATCAACAAAGTACTGCGTCCATCTTTTCGCATCGAACTCTGCGGCCTTCGCTCGTGTGCCCTCACGACATGTCGCGCGAAGCTGATCGGAGTCAATGAACATCTGCATCGCCTTGGCCAAACCCACTACGTCACGTGGCTCCACGAGGATCCCGGTCTCAGGGGTCACGATCTCAGGAATGCCCCTCCACCGAGTCGTGATCACGGGAATACCAGCACAGTAGGCCTCAAGTATTACGCCGGGGTAGCCCTCCGTTTCGGCATAGGTCGGAAGCACAAGGGCATCATATCGAGCCAGAGTCTGAATAACGTCTTCGTTCGCAAGAGAGCCGCGGTAGATCACAGGCGAGTTCGCGAACCATGACGGTGAGATTCCATCCAGCAAAGGCCCATACACATCGATCACGACGTTCGTGGTTGAAAGCGTCTTCGCAGCTGCTACGAGTTCACCGATACCCTTTGAAGGCTTGACGTGCCCGACAAACACGAAGCGACACCCGCCAGTCCCACTAGTCGTAGCGGTGATCTCACCAGCGCAATGCCGGCTATTCGGATACCAGAGAACAGAGCTGGTCGATTGGCTTTGGAAGTACTGAACAGAATTCTTGTGTTCAAGTAGGAGTGCCTCAGCGCGTAGGACAGTGCGATCAAACAGGCGCCTTTTCACACCCTGAGCACTCCGATGCCAGGCATCAATATCTCCGCCAAATCCTCGGACAATCCACTTTCGATGAAATAACCGCGATGCAAGATGCACGACGGGCCCAAAGGACATGATGCCCTTCAGCGATGTGTGGAACGTGACGACTGACGCCCATCGCATATTCCAGAGCAGAAGAATCAAGCAGCGGAGCGCATACAGCAAGTTACTGATGGTGCCGACTGTGGGACGCGAGATATCAATGACACGAATGCACACATCATCTCGGTCGCGGAGGCCTTCGACAAGTTGCTTGAATAATACCGTGGTACCACCGACTGGTGGTGGAAGGGCGCCGATCAGGAGAACGTTCATGGCATATCCCTAGCTATTGTCATAGGTAACCGATCCCTGATGGAGTCCATCTAGTCCTCATGATTCATGACCGTTCGTGACGAAACCGACGAAACGCCAGGCGAGTCGTCGATCCACACTGTCGCGCCTATGTATCTACCTGGCTGCATACAGCGACCTGTAGTGTTGGAGATTTGCGGACATTGTGAGCCGACCTTTTGCGAACCGCGTGATATTCGCTCTTAGACTCATCAAATTATTGGTGTGAACAAAGTTGAGTATTTGCATAGCCATATCAGCCCCCTCATCAAGGAGCATCCCAACTCCTTCGCCTGGCAGTAGGTCACTGTAATCTCCAATACCACGTGTCAACATGACCGGAAGCCCACAGGCCAAATACTCCGCAACTTTCACCGGGCTTGCCACGTTATTGACGGTCGTATCGTGACGCATGATGAACCCGAGGTCAGCGGCCGACAGGTACCGATGGACTTCCTTGTGAGAACATCCGGCCACAATGGCCTGGTCAGACGGAAACGCCGCGTCCCGCAGTAGATCCGCTACTTCACCCTGATTATTAGTCAGGAAAAGAGCCTTGCACCGCTGATCGGCCAAACAGACCTTTTTGAACACCAGGATGAGATCACCTATTCTTTGCCATGCATACGTTCCCCCCGAATAACACAGGAGGATACTGTGCTCATTGAGGCCAAAAGTGTTTCGCAGTTCATTCCGGGCTGCTGGATCAAAGTAAAAACTTTTTTCGTTAAAGCAAGACGGAATGACGGTCGTGTCCTCGCGGCCGGTCTTACAACTCAGGTACTCCTTCAAATTCGTTGATACCGTACCTAGTCGATCGGCCTTGCAGGCTTCATGCAATTCAAGATACGAAAGCAGGCGAGATTTTATACTGGGACCTGCCTGAAGTTGTTTCTCCAGGCCTACCAAGCCTCGAACATCAAAGATGGAGACCGCATTGATCTTACGCGCTAATCTTCTGGCCCACATCGAGCCGATGAACGAACGCGCATAGACATGAGTGATCCTCGCGTCAGCAACCTCTGAACACATATACTCGAAGACCCTCCTGGAGGCGCACCAGAAATCCCACGCACCCGCCTGAGGCGCAAGGACAGGCCTCACAACGGCGCGCACGTTATAGTGCGTTGCAATGGCTGCAGCAGCTTCTTGCGCGCGAGCTGGTGATGTTTCAGCACCAGCGAATTGACACACGAATCCCTGTTGACTCAGAAATGATGCGACCGAAAGCACTTGTGCATGCAGGATCGAACTATCTAACGCTGGCCATTCAGGCACAAAAAACAAGATGGCAGGGTTGTTTTGTGACATAAGACACTTACTCCTCAGGTAACAACATACATCGTGCATGCCCATGGAATCTGGTGCTCACCGCTACGTCGGTGATGTGAGAATCCAACGTGTTCTTCCAGCGTCAGGCATCTGTATGGTGCATCGAGTCGACATGAGCGAGCGCAACAGTGGCCGCACCAAACATTCCAATGAGTAGATTTGCACCAAGATCGCCGCTGACCTGTGCATTGGTTACCGCAGCGATGTAGCTGATCGTCAAGCCGGCCAAGAGCGCACGGTGCGCTGGGGCGACGAGCCTCCCCCTCGCGCGCATCACCGCTCGTATAGGCAGAACAATCGCCACGACAATGACTCCGAACCCAACCAGACCGTTTTCGTACAGCACTTCAAGCAGCATATTGTGCGGATAGGCTCGATCATCCTTTTGTAATTCCAGGTACCCAAAGTCTCCGGTGCCATGGCCAACCACTAAGGCCACAGGATCGGAATCTATGATTGCATTCACAGCCATCTTGTATGCCGGAAGTCGCAGGGAGAGGTTTTCAATCTTCTCAATAACCCGTTCCTGAACGAACGCCTTTGGCAGAAACTCCATCAGTACCATCCCGCTCAAGAGCGTACACCCAACCACAAACGCGACAAGGCCCAGTCGCTTGATGACCCCCTGCATCAGAAGGATCGGAGTACACACACATGCGATTAACAGCGCAAGCAGTGGCCCCTTTGACCCAGTTGCCAGCAGATACACGAATGCAAGCAGTCCGAACGGGACTCCCCACATCACATTAATCCATGTGCGACGAAGTGCAAGGATTGTCACAATGATCGTTACGGCTAACGCGAGATGCCTTGCCAGCATGATAGGGTTCCCCCCCTCGCCAAACCGTAGTCTGAAAAACCGGGAGGCGGCTTGAATCAACTGGATCGGATTGCCGACTTCCATCATGGTGATACACACTAAAATGACGCTGCCAAGCCCGAGCCCATAGATAAATGATTTCGCCGCCGGCAACCCATCGATCTGGTTGTAAATCACCACCCCCACGGCAAGGAAATATGCGGCAACCAATACCGTCTTATTAGCCCCATACCGTGGCGCGCGCGAATACGAGATGCCCACCATCCAGATTGCCACTACGGCTACATACAATAGAATCAATGGGGCTCCTGTCTTGATCGGATGTCCGCTCAGAAACAGAAAAGCAAACATCGCCACCACAAAGGCAAAAAAGACTCCACGCGCGTTGGGAACCTCGTAGAGGTCGGTTAAGGGAATCGAAATCTGAACAAATGCTCCGATCAAGAAAACCAGAATACAGTTTGCCCTGCGAGACCGATACTCCTGCTGAATCACATGTTCGGAGAAGGAACTCTCTGAAGTCGGGAGATCCTCATCTATCCTTCGACAGGAAAGGTTGTCTGTCGCAATCGTGAATCTCCCCTGCCTCAGCATCTGTCAACAAACCGCCAGGCTCACCGGCTCTGAACAGTTCACCACGGACCGATAGAGAGCCTCTAGCTGTTGGCCAACTTGGTCCCAAGTCGGCATTGCATGGATTGCCTGCGGTATCACACTCTCTGTTTCGTCTCGCATCTCATCATCTATCAGTCGAGCCATGGCTTTCACATCGTTTGGGCGGAATCTCCTGACATACGAAGCAATGGTCTCCGCGATGGGGACTTGATCCGAGGCAAGAATGCGGCACCCTGCTACAGCGGCCTCATTGAGCGTAAGCGGCATGACCTCTGAAAAGCTGGGCATGACGAACAACTTTGCCGCGCGATAGCATGAGGCCAACAGTGGATCGTCATGGTGAAACGAGCCTACAAATTGTACGTTGCTCCCGGCTTCAGCTTTGACTTGTTTGAAATAACGTTCATTTTCCGGAGACGCCCGCCCGACTAACACCAACGTATAGGGCAGCCGTTGCATCGCTCGAACCAATGTCAGCTGATTTTTTCTCGGCTCTATTGAGGCGACATTGAGTACAAAGTTCCTCACTCCATATTTCTCTTCAAACAACTGTGGATCACCGTCTCGAAACGCCATACTGAGCCCGTTAGGAATAATACGAAACTTAGCCTGGTCCACATTGAACACTTTCATCAATAAGTCTTGTTCATCGGCGTTGGCAGCCAAGACCAACGTAGCCGCATCAAGCATGATCCTCGCTCGCTTTAAGTCGGAATACACCCCTGGAAGAACCGATAGCTTCTGCTTCACCATTGAAAACAGCGGGTGATTATTGAACATATTGAGAACCGGGCACACAACCACGGGCACTCTCAATTTGACGGCCCTCATCACATGATCAACCATTGAACAGTCGATGCTGAAGACGTGACAAACATCGACGTCGGGAACTTGATTTTTCCAAGGATTATACTGGACAACATCCACCCCAAGTTTGGACAAGCTTCTGGCAGTCTCTTCAATCTGAATCTGCAAACCGCCTCGATTTAACCCAATTCGTGGATATGTCAGAAATAGGACCCTCATTCGGTCACCCCATATAGATGGTCGGACTATGCAATCGTGGTGGAACGTGCAGGCGCTGGTTGTGCTTTTCTCGAAAGTATGGTTCGTACAGCCGTGATATCGCTTATTTTTATGACTTTCAGCACGATCAGTAGAGCCAGCATAGCACCGCCAAGTATCATCAACGAGAATAAATCGAGTTTCATCCGTGATACGACGATAAGAAAGAGTAGGAGTGGAATTGCCACTCGAATAAAATTCATCGTAAGCGTCCACCATATACCTCGATCATCTCCGGCGACGATTTTTGCCGCGATGAGATTTCCCAAGAATGAGGTAATGACCAGCGCAATCGCGGCGCCTACACCTTCGTATCGAGGAACAAGCATACTCGTGGATACGAGCATGATAAAAAGCTGAGGTACCGTTTGCATGAACGCTTCTCTGGATTGTCCCTTCCCAACCAAAATGAGGGAGTAAAAATAATTGACGAGAGAAAAAGCCATCCAGACGCTCAACGTTTGCATAATGCACGTACCGCTGGCGTACTGTTCAGAATACAGTGCGGTCATCAAGGGCCCGGAAAACACGATGATCACGATCGTAGCTATAGATAACCCTGCTGCCAGAATGCGCATCGTCTCTACCTGTTGCCGATCGGAACTATTCTGATGAGCGGCAAGATATCCCAATAGGGTCGGCCGGGTTGACTCGAACACTCGCTGTAGGACAGTGGGTATTTGCATCGCAGCTGAATAGACCGCGAGCGCAGCGGTACCCATGTAGGTTGTCAGCATCGCATCCGCGCACCTGACCATACTGGCAGAGAGAAGCGAGCCCCCATATAGCCATCCTCCAAACTTGAAAAACTCTGCTTTTCGTGGGTGCCCAAATCTGATGGAGAACAAAGTGGGCGTTAATATCCAAATTGCTCCGATCCCAACCATTCGAGAAATGATCATTCCCCACAGTAGCGAGTTCACTCCCCACCCCAGCATCAAGGCTCCCGTGGACAACACTGCGCGAAGAACTTCGATCCCAGCACTCAGCATGGAGAGTTTTTTAAACTCTTTCCCTCCGACCAAGAGCGACGTCACAATTTGAAATACGGCAGTTAAGACCGCAATCGGCGCAACAAAGACAAGATGATATTGGAAGGTCTCATACGACCACAGTGAGCTCAAGAGAGGAGCCGCAGCCCAAAGCACCACGCAGGCGACTATTGAAGTTGCTACCGTTATGGTCAAAAGATAATGTGCGGTTTGCGAAAATTCCAGAGAGTGTGGCTGCAAGGAAGACAAGACTCTGATCGCGGTATTCTTCAACCCTAAGTCACTAAAGAGCGCGACAAACTGAACCACTACCATGATCAAAAAAAATGCACCCAATTCTTCTTTGGATAGCAGTCGAGCTGCTATCATGATCGTCACCAACGACGCGCCCATCCCAGCCAGATTGGCTCCGGCGGACAAGAGAATCCCTGACAAATAGTGAGCCTTACTCGATTCCATAGGTCTGGAGAAGTTGGAATCGTCTCATTGAGCGATCGCGCATGATACTGGGTTGAACACAGTTACTCCCCCGGCATCCCTGTCCCTTAGCGTCTCGATACTGAGCCACTACTTCCTTTGAACCAGTCATACGGAGTGATCGAGAAGTCCTAGAGTCTTCTCCGCAATCTTGCCACCTTAAACTGGAGAATGACATATTGAACCCTATTTCACCCCTTCCCATCACATGGGCAAGTACGAGATCTCGTTTATTTCGTTGTGTACTTCAACTCATCAGTCCCATATCAAGCAGAGTCGGAAAAGTTCCCTGGATAGTATTGCCCACCTGAAAATGTAACAACTTAAAAAGTGTTTTTTGTCAGCTCAAGCCGGCTCCAAATTGTGGGAGGTAGATGAACTAATCGTTCAAGAAAAGCGATTTGCTTCCTGTATGGACACCGGAAAGGAAGACTCCCGTGATGAACACTCGCGAGCGTTCATCACGGGAGTCGAGAAGAGGGACAGGCATTTCCCATGTCCAATGATGAGAGGATTAAAAGGATTAACAGGTTACGGACATGCTTGATGCCTGTGCTTCCACAGATCTGTTTTTACTTAATCAAAGCGCTCAGTACGAGCGAAAAGCACCGGATATTCACTGGCTACTTCATTCCTCCTGATGTGCTCAAAGCGTGCAGTAAACTCATTGAGTTGGAATAATATAATGTTTTTCTGCAATTCGTCAGGCCGGTTTTTTTTAATTCCTGACACTGGCGATGGAACAATGAAACCAGATTTCATGTCGCAATTCACACTACGGCAATCCCTATTCCCCTCTAAGCTCCAGCCAAACTGAGTCACTTCAGCAGTCGCCCCAAATGCTCCACAATCCGCTCCGCCGCCTTGCCGTCCCAGAGCGGCGGGATCGAGCCTTTCTTCCACTGACCGGCCATCAAGCGCGCGAGTGCGGGAGGAAGTTTACTCGGATCGGTCCCGATCAATTCATTCGTGCCAATCGTAATGGTCTCAGGTCGTTCGGTGTTATCCCGAAGTGTCAGACAAGGCACGCCCAATACCGTGGTCTCCTCGGTAATCCCCCCTGAATCGGTAATGACTCCTTTGGCATGTTTGACGAGGTAATTGAACTCAAGGTAGCCCAATGGATCGATATAGTGCAGTGATGGAAGTTGCTGCCCTGCCTCTCGCAGATTCTTGGCTGTTCGAGGATGGACTGGAAATATCACGGGTAACTCTTGCGTACCCTCTGCAATCGCGTGGAGCAGCTTGAGCAGTTGCTGTTCTCCATCGACGTTTGCAGGGCGGTGCAGCGTGATCACAAAATACTGATGCGGCTTCAGGTGAAGCGACGGCCAACAGGCCGGAGGTTTCAATCGTGGCACATTCTTGAGCAGGGTGTCGATCATCGTATTGCCGACAAAAAATATCCGGTCATCGGTGACACCCGCATGTCGCAGATTTTCATTGGCCGTGTCACTGGTCGTAAAGAACCAGTTGGTGATCGAGTCGGTCACGACTCGGTTGATCTCCTCCGGCATCGTCCAATCGCCAGACCGAATTCCACCTTCGACGTGGGCGACCGGCACACCTAGTTTGCGCGCGACGATGGAACAGGCCATGGTGGATGTTACATCACCAACGACTAGACAAAGATCGCTCTTCTCTTTCAAAAGAACCCTCTCATACCCGACCATAATCCCGGCAGTTTGCTCGGCTTGAGTCCCCGATCCCACCTCGAGGTTAATGTCTGGGTCGGGAATCCCAAGTTCTTCAAAGAAGCTGCCCGACATCGCTCGGTCATAATGCTGTCCGGTGTGGATCAATCGGTACCGGAGCAGTCCCTTACGATTTTCAGAGGTCTTTAGCGCCTCGATGATCGGCGCGATTTTCATGAAATTGGGACGTGCTCCCGCAATGATATCGATGCGCTTCACTCAACACCTCATTGTACGGTGATCCAGCAGGTAACAAGCGTGATGGTAATCACTCTCCACGCTCAGAGCAACCTTATAGTATTTCCTGGCCAGAAGACGTGATCGCCGGGTAAACGATTCAACCCGGGACGAGGCCCTTCAGAAATGCACTTCGCGGATCGACTGACTATTGGATTGAAACCACTGGACGGTTTTCTTCACCCCATCGCTCAAACGATACTTGGATTCAAATCCGAAGAGCTGCTTGGCACGACTCACATCGAGACAGCGGCGAGGTTGGCCGTTCGGCTTCGCGGCATCCCACTGAATCTGCCCAGTAAACCCGACCTCATCCGCAATCAATCGAGCGAGGTCTCGAATCGAGGTCTCCTCACCCGTTCCCAAGTTGACCGGGAGGTTCCCCTCATACCGCTCGGCAGCCAGCAAAATGCCTTCGGCGGCATCCTCGACGTACAAGAATTCTCTGGTCGGAGATCCGTCTCCCCACAGGGTAATCACCGGACGCCCCTCCTCCTTGGCCGAAGCGCATTTTCGGATCAACGCCGGAATCACATGCGACGTCTGTAAATCAAAGTTATCTCGAGGGCCGTACAGATTCACAGGAAAGAGGACGATCGAGTTAAATCCGTATTGATCACGATAGGCCTGTGATTGCGCCAACATCATTTTCTTCGCCAGTCCGTATGGAGCATTCGTTTCTTCCGGATATCCATTCCAGATATCGTCTTCCTTAAATGGAATGGGAGCGAACTTGGGATACGCGCAAATGGTGCCAAGCGCGACAAATTTCTTCAGTCCCCGTTGACGGCCGACCTCGATCAACTGAGTGCCCATCATCAAATTGTCATACAAGAATCGTCCAGGGTTCGCCTGGTTCGCTCCGATCCCACCCACTCGTGCTGCCAGATGGATCACCAGATCCGGCTTGGCATCGCTGTAGAGTTGCTGAACCGCCTCCATGTTAACCAAATCGTAGTCCTTGCTTCGTGGAACGCTAATCTGGCGACACCCCCTGTTTCGCAACAGGTCGACGACGAATGAGCCAAGGAACCCAGCTCCCCCGGTAACAACAACACGTTTATCCTTCCAACATGACATCTCTTTCACCTTACCCTATCTCCTAGCTTCGCTTCCTAGTCCCGTCCAACTTTTCTTTTTCCGCAACCAAATCCGCGTCCACCATCATGGCGATCAATTCTTCAAAACACACCTTGGGCTGCCAGCCGAGTTGCGCCTTAGCTTTTCCGGCATCACCAATAAGGAGATCCACCTCCGTCGGGCGATAGTATGTGGCATCGATCTTCACGTGCTTCTTCCAATCGAGTTGCAGGCGATCAAAGGCCAGCTCGAGCATTTCCTTGACCGTATGAGTCTCCCCCGTCGCAATGACATAGTCATCCGGCGTCGAGGCTTGCAACATCATCCACATCGCCTCCACGTAATCACCGGCATAGCCCCAATCTCGCTTGGCATCAAGATTTCCCAGAAACAGATCCTCCTGGATACCGAGCTTGATTCGGGCAGCAGCCTTGGTGATTTTCCTCGTCACAAAGGTTTCTCCGCGCCGCGGTGATTCGTGATTGAACAAAATGCCGTTGCACGCAAAGAGATTGTAGGCCTCGCGGTAGTTGACGGTAATCCAGTAGGAGTAAACCTTCGCGGCTCCGTAGGGACTTCTGGGGTAAAACGGCGTCGTTTCCTTCTGAGGAACTTCCAGCACCTTGCCGAACATCTCGCTGGACGAAGCCTGGTAGAATTTCGGCTTGAGCCCTGACTCTCGAATAGCTTCCAGAAGACGAATCGTGCCGAGGCCTGTAATCTCTCCTGTATATTCTGGGATATCGAAACTGACACGGACGTGACTCTGAGCGCCAAGATTATAAATCTCGTCCGGTTTGACCGTACGCAAGATCCGATTCAGGGAACTGGCATCGTTCAAGTCGCCGTAGACCAAATGGAGCCGCCGATACGGCACATGCGGGTCCTCATAAATAGGATCGATACGCCCCGTATTGAACGAGCTGGACCGACGGATGATCCCGTAGACTTCATATCCTCGACCAAGGAGAAACTCCGAGAGATAAGAACCATCTTGGCCCGTAATCCCGGTAATGAGTGCTTTCTTCACGAGTGGGAACCTCCTCCGATATCAGACAGAAGGATTATTGTCGGCTTCGATGGACTAGTCTACCCACATCATGTAAATAAATCGTTAATAAAAGAATCTTGCGGCGAAGAAGACAGACCAGGTACCATACTCTATAGTAAGAGCGGAGAGACTATATCTTTGGCAACTGTTGCGCCTCAAAATGTTCGCCGCATCGGCTTGTTGCTGTGCATGGGGGCCTCCGGGTTACTCATCGCACACGCTATCAATGCGTTTGTGGCTGATTCCCTTTATACGATCCCGGAACGAGCTGCGGGATCCGGAAATGGTCCCTCGGCAGGGATGCCGTTGATCGCAGCTTATTCGCCGACGCAGGCCATCGAGCAGATTCGCTCCAGCGGCCTCTTTCTTCTTCCGCAGACTCCTGAAAATGGATCGACCGGTGTCACATCGTCCGGCCGACGAGGATCCAGCGGCCCAGTGGTTCGAGCGTCCCTCGGGCTGGCAGGGAGGCTTCGCTTGATCGGCACGGTACTCGGCGATCAACGTGGTGTCTTTGCCATCGTCGAAGAACTTTCATCGAAACAGCAGTCGTTATATCACTTGCATGACTCCGTACTCGACCTCGGTGAAGTCACCGAGATCCGTCGAAACGGAATTGTCATCCGTCAAGGCAATGTTGAAGAGTTGTTGGAACTGGCGATCTCAGAAGGGCAGGCCGCGCTGACGGGTACTCCGGGCGCAATTCCCGGTTCCCAGGCAGCCGCCGCACCGATGTCGCCGCTTCGCAAAGTGGTGGATCGCCGCGAAGTGGAACAGGCCATGAACGACCTTCCCAAACTCCTCTCACAGGCACGGGCGGTACCAAATATGGTCAACGGCGCCGTCACCGGATTTCGTCTGGACTACATTGCACCCGCGAGCTTTTACGAAAGAATCGGGGTCCAGACCGGAGACGTGCTGCAGCGGGTCAATGGAGTCGATATTCGAGATCCGAGTACCATGTTGAACCTGCTCCAGCAACTCAAGAACGAGCAGACCGTGAAACTCGACCTGGTCCGAAACAACCAACGCTCGACTATCACTTACGAGCTTCGCTGATCCCACCGCTAGCCTTGGCGTTGTCTGAGAAACCCAACATCCAACGAGTTTCGAGTTCGAGTTTGATTTTTCAGGTCAGGATGTCATATTTCGAGTCGGTGGTTTCTTGTATACACTCAATACCTAATCTCTGAATCGTGAAACCCAAACCATTACGCGACAGAACAAATGCTTCTAAACTACGGACACAAGGCCTCGATTTTCCGCAACAATCTTTCCATGTTCTTGCCAGGCTGTCATCAGAGAGAGTATCTTTGCCCTTAGAAAGATAGTCGGACTCGATAGCGACCCCCCATCTCAAGTACGTGGGTTACGGGTAAGAGGTCAGAGAACCAGTGTCTGAACAAGACGAGCATCAGCAACCCACTGTCAGTGTGACGCGGCCACGCCTGGGTGAGATTCTCAGGGAAAAGTTTCACCTCTCGGAGCTGAAGCTTGCGGAGGCTCTCGCCTACCAGCAGGAGAAAGGCGGTCGATTGGGAGAAGTGCTGTTGCACCTGCGTATACTGCGAGAAGAGCAGGTGCTGGAAGCGCTGGCCCAGCAATTCGACATGACCTGGATCCCCCACCTCGACAGCACCCAAGTCGATCATGAAGTCATCAAAAAGGTTCCGATCGCCTTCTGCCGACGCTATCGCGTTCTGCCGCTGCGGGACGAAAACGGAGCCATTCTCACGGCATCAAGTGATCCGTTGGAAACCGTCGCCATGGATGATCTTCGCTTGCTGTTGGGGAAACCGATCGCGCCGGTCTTGACCAGCACCGTCGCGCTCCTCGCGAGACTCAATCGAGCCTACGACGATATTGCGAATCCGGCAGGCGCCGAAGAAGTGATGGAGGATATCGCGGCGAACGAAAGCCTAGACCAGCTGGCGCACGAACTCGACGAGCCGCAAGATCTGCTCGATGCGACCGACGAGGCCCCGATCATCAGACTCGTCAACTCGGTCCTGTTCCAGGCGGTTCGGCAACGAGCCAGCGACATCCACTTCGAATCATTCGAACGGGGGTTGGTGGTCCGCTATCGCATCGACGGCGTCCTGTACCCGGTCCTCACACCGCCCAAACGCTTGCAAGCCAGCATCATCGCGCGCCTCAAGATCATGGCGGGCCTGAACATTGCCGAGAAGCGACTGCCGCAGGACGGTCGGTTCGCGATTCGAACGGCCGGGAAGGACGTCGATCTCCGCGTGTCTGTCCTTCCTACCTCGCATGGTGAGCGGGTCGTGTTGCGATTGCTGGAAAAAGAAAATCGCCTCCTCAATCTCTCTGAAATGGGGTTTTCAAAAGAACGTCTGTCGGTCATTCACCAGCTCATCCAGCTGTCGCACGGGATCATGCTCGTCACCGGTCCCACGGGAAGCGGAAAAACGACCACCCTCTATGCCGCGCTGACCCACATTAACTCGCCGGACAAGAACATTATCACCGTCGAGGACCCAGTCGAATACCAGCTGCTTGGTGTCGGACAAATGCAGGTCAACCCGAAAATCAATCTGACGTTTGCCGCCGGGCTACGGTCGATTCTTCGACAGGATCCCGATGTAATCATGATCGGGGAAATCCGCGACCGTGAGACGGCGGAGATCGCCATTCACGCGTCACTCACCGGACATTTGGTCTTCTCGACTCTCCATACCAACGACGCCGCGAGCGCCGCCACGCGCCTTATTGACATGGGGATCGAGCCCTTTCTCGTCGCCTCATCGGTCGTCGCCGTGCTGGCGCAACGGTTACTCAGACGAATTTGTCCAGACTGTAAGCGCCCTTATCGAGCCAGTGAAGACGAACTGAGTCGGCTGGACTTGCCTCCCGGTTCTGCGGTGACACTGTATCGAGGAGCCGGCTGCACCGCCTGTTCCCAGACAGGCTATCGTGGACGTACCGGCATCTTTGAGCTGATGGTGCTGGACGATGACATTCGACGACTCATCGGCGGCAAGGCGGACTCGACGGCTATCAAACAGACCGCGATCGCAAAAGGCATGGTGACCCTGAAGCAAGAGGGAGCGGAGCGAGTCGTCCAAGGCCACACCACGCTGGAAGAAGTCATGCGGATCACCCAACAAGAAATCGACGTGGACTGATGCAATTCCAATTCTCCGCTTCTCACCACATCCGGTCCCACCACCGTCAGACTGCCGCACCGGCTTGGGCCGTTCCCGGAATCGGTTGATCATGCCCGTCTATCAATACCAGGGATACCGGAGCGACGGTGGAACAGCGACTGGAATCATCGACGCTGAAAACGTCAAAGTCGCACGGTTGAAACTTCGCAAAGAAGGTGTCTACCCGACCGACGTCATCGAGCAAGGACAGACGTCCGGTCGAGCACCGGCCGCACATCGCACCAAACCCTCACGGGTCATCGGCCGAACATCGGTGCTCACAGCCAACGATTTATCCTTGCTCACCAGACAGTTTGCCACGCTGCTCGTCGCTGGGTTGCCGCTGGTCGATGCCCTTGGCGTGCTCGTCGATCAGGCCGAAAAGAAACCGATCAAGTCACTCCTCGCCGATATCCGAGAGCAAATTCGCGGCGGAAAAGCGTTGAGCGCCGTCTTGGAAACGTACGACAAGGATTTTTCCCCCATCTATGTCCATATGGTGCGAGCCGGTGAAGCGAGCGGGGCCCTCGATCAGATTTTATTCAGACTGGCGGAGTTTTTAGAAAAGCAGCAAGCGCTCCGAACCAAAGTCACCAATGCGATGCTCTACCCGGTCATCATGTTGGTCATCGGAACCATCATCCTCTTTTTCCTCATTACCTTCGTCGTTCCCAAGATCACGCAGGTCTTCGCCCAACAAAAACAGGCCTTGCCATGGCCGACCGTCGCCCTCATGTCCACCAGCCAGTTTTTCTCTGACTATTGGATGGTGTTGATCGGGCTGGTTCTCGCCGGCATCTACGGAATTCGACGATTTATCCGCACGGAACGAGGCCGCATGGTAGTGGACCGCCTGACATTGAAACTCCCGTTGATTGGAGACGTCGCACGGATGGTCTCCATCTCCAGACTCACGAGCACCTTGTCCACAATGTTGGCGAGCGGCGTGCAGTTGCTCGACGCCTTGGATGTCTCCAAGCGGGTCATGAACAATCGGGTGCTCGAGGAAACGGTTGAAAGCGCCAGGCAGAATATCCGCGAGGGTGAGACGATTGCCGATCCCTTGAAGCGGAGCGGGGAATTTCCTGCCCTCGTTACACACATGATCGCCGTGGGAGAAAAAAGCGGTGAGATGGAGGAGATGCTGCGCCGGGTGAGTCACATCTATGACGGCGAGGTTGAGCGAGTCATTACACGGTTGACCTCACTGATGGAACCGATCATGATTCTCGTGATGGGCGTGATCGTATTTTTCATCGTCGTGGCGATACTGCTCCCCATCTTTGAGATGGGCCAGATGGTCCATTAAAGGTAGGGTTGAGCGATGAGCGGCAAGAACTAGGGAGGCACTCGATGAGCGAACAAGCGCAGTCCACACATCAGCAAACAATAATGGGGAGACGGAAGCAGCGCGCTGCCCGTCTTCACCCATTACCCACCACGGATCACACATCAACCCGTCGTCTTGACGATGATCGTGGTTTTACCTTCATTGAAATCATGGTTGTCGTGGCCATTTTGGCCATCCTTGCGGCGCTGGTCGTCCCCCGCATCATGGGCCGGACCGATGATGCCAAACGCACAGCGGCTAAAGTACAGATTCGCAATCTTGAGGGGGCGCTCCAGCTCTACAAACTGGATAACGGCATCTACCCCACCACGGAACAGGGCCTCAAAGCGTTGGTTGAAAAACCGTCGGTCGGAGTCGTTCCCAAAAAATGGAAGATCGGCGGATACCTCCCCAAGCTGCCAGAAGATCCATGGGGTAATCCCTACAAGTATCTCAGCCCGGTCCAACGGGCGGATCAGAAACTTGATTACGAAGTGACTTCGCTCGGCACCGATGGTGAAGTCGGGGGTGAGGGCGTCAACGCGGACATCACGAATTGGAACCTGGACAAGGAGTAAGAAAACGGTCTTCATGCATCGTGCCTCAGGTAGCTGCTATAGCGAGATGGGCGGGATAAGCGAGACGGGTAGGGGCATACCTTGTGCGTCTCGCGAATCGCGCCGGTCGTGCGAGCTCATCCCATCCTCGGGGTCTTCAGCAGGCTTCACCCTCCTGGAAATGCTGATCGCCTTGTTTTTGCTGGGTGGAGTCCTAGCCGTGATCTTGCCTCGCATGAGCTTTGAGGAAGACTTGCGCTCTACCGGAAGGAAACTCGTCGGACTGCTGCGAACCTTTCAAGGACAAGCGGCCATCGATCAAACCCCGCTCAGGCTCTACCTAGACTTGGACCAGGGGCTCTACTGGATGATGGTGGTGGAAGGAAAAGAAGAACGGCTTCCTCTGGACCCTGCATGGAAATTACCGCGACCGCTTCCGGAATCCATTCGCTTGACCGAGGTCTCCATCGGACAAGACAAGCGTATGTCGGGACGAGTTGGAGTGACATTCTTTCCCAATGGACGGATCGAGCCGGTGACGATGTATCTCATGGACGACAAAAGTCATCTCTTGGGAGTAGCAGTTGATTCCTTGACCGGGGCCATTCGGGTCAGTGACGAACGTTTTGATCTACCGCTAAACCGCCTGATCCCTGACCGTGTGAAAATCCTCTTAAAAGCCAGCACCCAGACAGGTGCCGATGGAGCGGCACGAGGAGGCTCCCCATCCCCCCGTGGGGTGCAATGATTTCTGCGACAAACTACCCCATGGCCGGTGAGCGTGGATTCACGCTCCTTGAAGTCCTCCTGGCCATTGCGGTACTAGCCATCGCGTTACCCGTCCTTCTTGGTCTCAGAAACTTTGACCTCGATCTCCAAAGCCGGGCTACCGAGCTCACCGCCGCTACCTTGTTGGCACAGGAGAAACTTCTTGAGGTTGAACTCGCGGGCCAGTATGCCGTCGGAGAAACCCTGGGAGAGTTCTCGCCTCTCCCGCTGGGATCTCAAACCGCGCTTCAAGCGGTTCCACGAGCAGTCGGCTATCGGTGGAAACGCACCATTACACCGACTCCGCTCGAGTTCGTTCGGGAAGTTCGCATCAAGATATCGTGGCCGCGCGGTGAGCGAGAAGAATCGTTGGAGGTCAGCACCTATGTGCTCGCAAGCCGCCTCCCCTCGTAAGAACACCAGCCAACAAGGATTCACCCTCGTTGAAGTCCTGGTCGCCGTGACGTTGCTCGGCACCGTCGCCGCTATGGTCTTTGCGTCACTCTTGACGACGACACAGACTGTAGAAGCAGGCAGAGAACACACGATACGAGAGCAGACTGTCAGGAAGGTTCTCCGTTTGATGGCAGAAGAGATTTCACTCAGCAAGCGATCGATCGCGTACCCGTGGGTTGGGATGAACGGGACACAAGACGGTCAGCCCGCCGATACCCTGGCGATCCTCGCCATGAGCCAAGAGCTACTTACCGTGACCACCACGGCCAAGGAAAGCGACACCGTTCGAGTCGTGTATACGCGCGAACGCGATCGATTGATTCGGTTCGTTCGAAAGAATCTCTATACCCTGACGGATACCAACGAATCGCTTGATCAAATGGAGTTAGCCGACCGAGTCCACGCGTTCAACATCCGATATTACGATGAGCAGAGCCGTGTCTGGCTCGATGAATGGCCAAGCGCCAGCAAGTTGCCTAAAGCCGTGTTACTCGAAGTGACATTTCAGTTTCCCGATTCCGCACCGTGGACGGTGCGGGAATGGATCACCATTGGAACATCATGACCATCAAATGGCCTGACGCATGGAAAGAGATTCTGGCATGGACCATAGGTGGGATCTGCATCCTTGCCCTCTGCCTGATTGCCACCTTCCCTTATAGCTTGCTGCAGAACCGGGTCGTGGCAGAGCTCAAACGAGCCACCGGTCTGGACTTCCGCATTGCGGATTGGACGATCGGACTGCCGCTCAGTCTGGAGTGGCGGAACGTGAGTCTCTCAAAACCGAACCTTGATCCGGTTGAGATGGCCAGCCTGCAGGCCAAACTCGGTGTTTTCCAGGCGCTTCGAGGAGCCCTCGGTCTCGACGTCCTTGTCCAACTGAACGAACAGACTTCTCGCACAAACTTCGTCCAGGGGACGCTCACCGCATCATCCTTCTCCCTAGCCGGTCCGCTGACACTCAAGGGACAACTTCATCAGGTGGATTTGCCGAAACTCATCCGTCGATACGTCACCCGCGGGACCCTCAACGGAGAGTTTTCTCATCGAGTGGATTCCGACCCTTCTTCCCCCAATATCCTGAGGAGCGAGGGAACCTGGATTGCGGAGGCCACGGACTTAGAGATCGACCAGATTCCACTTGGCAATGGCAAGAACTTATCGCTGACATTCAGCAGGGCCGCAGCGGGAGTCTCTTGTCGAAACCTTGTCTGCGATGTTACCCAATTGAAGGGTGAGGGATTGGATGGGTCGTTTGAAGGCCAGGGACAGATTACCCTGCAAAACCAGATCCCAAATAGTCAATTGGCACTGACGGTGACGCTGATCCCTGGGCCTGGGTTCGCCTCAAAGGCGGCAACCCTGGGCCTCCCGTCGTTTCCTACCGGAACTCCTATCACCGTCAAGATCGTGGGAACCTTGGCACAGGCACGGATCGCGTTGTAAAGTAGGCGTGAAGTTTGAGGTCTCGAGCTTCTGGTTGTGCGTTTCGGGTCGCCAGTTGTAGCAATGATGGTGAACGTCTCGCGTGTCAAGGCGCATGTTGTCGGTAGGCTTGACACACGGCACTAGAACTCGAAACGAAGGTAGAGGCTGAATTCATGGCGATTGTCAATGAATGTGTCGGGTTGGATATCGGACAAACCGGCCTGAAGGCCGTCCGGTTCCGTCGCCGACTGAGCGGGCGCGAAACCGTCGATTACTTTCAACATCCTTTGCCGTTTTCCCGCCCGGATGATCTGGAGCCGGCTCGGCGCGTCCAGTCTCTTCGAGGCTTCCTATGGCGCCACGGACTCTACGCCACCGATCGATTGGTCACGGCGATCCCCTGTCAAGACCTCTTCGTCCGTACCCTCTCCTTCCCCTTCAACGACGCAGCCAAACTTGCGCAAGTCGTTCCGTTTGAAGTTGAGAATCTCGTCCCAATGCCGCTTGAGGACCTGGCCGTCGACAGCCTCGTCTTGCCTCCCGGTCAGTCTCTTGAAGGACCGCCTCGCGACGGCAAAGGCTCCGAGGTGCTGGTCACGGCAGCGCCAAGGGACAAAGTCGCCGAACACCTCCGATTCCTGGCGCAGGCCGATATCGAGCCCTCCGCAATCAATGTCGATGCCATGGCGCTGTTTTCGGTGACGCAATACCTTCAAGGAGAAGGGGCAACCGTCCCTCAAGACTTGGCGATCATCGATATCGGTGCCTCCAAAACCACTCTCTGTCTCGTAGAGGGTGGACGCCCGGTCATGCTCCGAACGATTCTCTGGGGCGGCAACCACCTCACGCATGCGTTGGCTGTCCGACATGCCTACAGCTTCGCCGATGCCGAACGCCACAAACGAACCATCGCTGTAGACCAGGTGAGCGGCTTGCTGGAGCCGATCGTGAAAGAGCTTCGCATTACATTGCAGGCCTACCAAGGGAGCGAGCGGAGTCGGTTGACCCACTGCTGGATCTGCGGAGGCGGGTCAAAGATGGTGGAGATCGGCGGGCACCTCTCTCGACAATTAGGACTCTACGCAGTCGGGCCACGACAAGGGTTTGGAGCCGACACTCCGAGAGCATTTTCCATCGCTTTCGGATTGGCCATTCACCCAAAGATTGTCCGCCCACGATGGCGATTCAAGTCCTCCCCCTTAGGACTCGCGCTCGACCTCAAGAGCGTGACGGACGCCGCATCACCGGATGCGGCCACCATGAAGCAAAATCGCCGCTTGGCGATCATTGCGGGGCTAGTCATCGCCGTTCTGGCACTCGTGGACTTCTCGGTTCACTACTTCCTGCAAGATCAGCGTGTCACACGATTGAAAGCCGCGCTCCTCAGTCAGTATGAGCAGGTCTTTGGAACCGGGACAGGCGCCTCGCCCGGGGAGGAGGTCGATCAAGCAAAATACCGAATCGGCGTTCTCGATAAGGCACTCGGGTTGGTCGATGCCACGGACGGGAAAGTCCTTTTCACTCTCTCGACGTTCGTAAAACAACTTCCACATGGAACGATGATCAAAGTGCGCGAGCTGACTGTGGATGGGTCTGTCATCCTCATCGAGGGAGAAACCTCCTCATTCGACGCGGTGGAGCGAATCAAGCAAGCGTTTGCAGCGAGCCCACGCTTAACGGATGTCTCCGTGACAGAAACCCGCGTGGGCGCCTCGCCCAATCAAGTCGTTTTTCGCATATCCGTCGCGGTGGAGAAACCATGATACAGGGCTTCAAAGAACGCTGGCATCACATGTCTCGGCGAGAGCGGACGCTCCTGCTCGCAGGTGGGATCGTCCTCGGACTCAGTGTATTGTTCGTCCTGATCGTCGATCCACTGTTGGACAACCTGGATCGTCTGGAACGCCAAGCCATGCGCAAACAGAAGGATCTTGCCGAATTGGCCCAGCTCGGCCAATCCTATCTCGCGAAGCGAGAGCGCTTGAGTATGATAGAAAGCCGCATGCCTCAAGCTGAGAGCCATTTCTCGCTCCTCACATTCATCGAAGAAGCAGCGACGACAGCACAGGTGCGAGAACAGATCACCGGCATGCAGCCGCATGTTCAGTCGTTGGCGCAGGGCTACCAGGAGACCGCCGTTGATCTCCGATTAGAAGGTGTCCAACTCCCGGAGTTATTGGCTTTACTGGCCGCAATCAATCAGGCTCCTTACGACCTACACGTTCGCCATCTGCAGATCCGTCCGAAATTCGATAACCCCGTCAATCTCGATGCCACCGTTCGAGTCTTGAGCTATGCCAAGAGCTGATGATCGCGGTATCGCATTACTGCTTGCGCTTCTGGTCCTGACCCTCCTCACCGCCCTCATTCTTGAATTCGACGCAGAGGCCAGACGGGAATACCGAGCAGCCGCGACCTTTCGCGACGACTACAAAGCCACCTTGCTAACGCGGGCCGCCGTCCAGGCCACAAAAGCCTTACTGCTCCAAGATCTGCTGCGGGAAAAGATGACCGGCCAGAAATACGATAGTCCGACCGATATCTGGGCCATGCCGATCAAGAAATATCCGATCGGCGACGGGTTTCTAACCGCCCAGATTCAAGATGAGACGGGAAAAGTGAACCTGAATAGTCTCGCATCGACCTCAGGCGGTGAGCTGGAGCAAAAGAAAAAAATCGCTCGAGTCAAACGACTCTTTGAAGTCCTCAGAATCAGCCCCAATCTAGTCGATGCGCTCATCGATTGGGTGGATCAAGACGAAGCGCCTCAGCCAGCCGGCGCCGAGAGCCTCTACTATCAATCCTTGAGACCACCCTACCGCGCCGCTAATAGCCCCCTCCCAGGCTTGGGAGATCTGAGACTCATCAAGGGATTTACGCCGGAGGTCATTGAGCGGATCACGCCCTACGTCACGGTCTTTCCGCTGGAGGGCAGCGCCGCCATGAATGTCAACACCGCCGATCCGATCGTGCTTCAGACCCTGGACCCGGCCGTCACCCAATCAGTGGCGATGGAGATCGTCCAGGGACGGCCCTTCAAGACCAAAGTGGAACTCGACCGCGTCAGCAGCTTTCAAGAAATCGGCCGAACCCTGCGAAACGACTATGACGTGAAATCGGATTACTTTTCGGCACGTCTGACCATCACCGTCAATGAAACCACTAAGAGCTCGTTGGTCATTTTGAAACGAGATGCCAGTAAGGGAGACAGCACGGTGGAATACCTGCGTGTACTCTAAGAGGATATGAGACGTATTGTATTTCGTGATACGAGTTTCGAGTTTCTTGTCGACAAGCGAGAAAGACGAAACCAGAAACTTAGGCCAGTGGCACCGCGATCGTGACCTCATTCCCTCGTTCATTGTACGTCAGACTGGGAAAGAAGGCTCGCGTCAGAACAATCCCTCGACCGCTTGCCCCCTCGAATTCACGCATCTCCTGAGCTCGCGCCAGCACAGTTCGCCATGAGAATCCCTTTCCCTCATCAGCGATCCGGTACTCCAGATGGTTGTCACTCCGTTCGTGAGACACACGGATTGTCACTGGACGCTCTCTGAGACGAGGCTGCGCCAACCGTTGCGCCAGCAATTGATCATAGCAACCGCTGGCCAGGGCCTCCTGTTTTTCCTGATCCTGGATTTCAAGATTCCCATGTTCAACGGCATTGAAGAGCAACTCTTGCAATGCGCCCTGAATATGGAGTCTCTGGGTCGGCGGCAACGCAGAAGCCGTCATCTTGAGTAACCACGAAATGACACCGGGGATATAGGCAGGATCAGAATCAACGATCAACTCATAGTCAAATCGTCGAGCACCCGGCACCTCCAGAGGGTTACAAGGCAGGAAGTCACGAGCACGCTGCAGCACAAGGGACAGCTCTTCCTCGGCAACGGGCTTGTGCAGGTAATCGATCGCTCCGCCACGCAGCGCCTCGACGATCCGCAGTTCCGGCGCATTACGCGCCATGACAATCACTGGACATGGCTCATGCCGAGCCTTGAGTTCCCTGACCAACGCCAATCCAGCGCCGTCCGGAAGAAACAGGTCGGTGATCACAATATCCGGAGCCGCCTCATCAATTTTGGCCATTGCAGCCCCAGGGTCAGGAACGCTCGAAACCGAAAACCCTCTGCCCTGCGCATAGTGAGCGATACGAGATTGGGTCTCCGAACAGGGATCAATGACCAAGAGATGATCGACTGGTAACGGCATGTTCATGCAGCCATCCCTTGGTCAAGGATCGGACGCAGGCCGGCCAGCAGGCGATGAACTTCCTGTTCCAACGTGGCATAGAGTTCAACACCCTGCGTGAGGTTTCCGGCTTTCGCGTACTCTTCCAATTCTTTGCAGGCCTGAAGAGCGGACGGAGCACAAAACTGTAAGATCGCGCCCTTTAACCGATGGCTGGATCGTGCCACACCGACGGCATCTCCGGCCGTCAGAGCCGCCTGTGCTTGAGCCAAATCGTTTGGACCATGCTCCAAAAACAGCTCGATCAACATCAGAAATGTCTCTCTGTCCTGATCCACCCTGGCAAGCGCCTCTTCAAAATCGAAGACGGAATGTTGATTGAGATGATCACTCATGGTACTACGCCTCAGTCAATTCCACCGCCATCACCGCCACATCATCAGGGAATTGCTCATGCCCCAACCATCGAACCGCCTCGTTGACCACACCGGATAAGACTTCCGACAGAGGTTGACGGCCACGCGTACGAACGAGTTGCGCCAAACGCTCTTGCCCCCACAGCTCACCTGTTGCGTCCGGCACTTCGTAGAGACCGTCGCTCAACACATACAGACGATCACCGGGTTCAACCGAAAGCACGTCGGTGCCGTACACGGTCGATGAATCAAATCCCAAGGGGAGATTCGGTTTCGCGATCCAACAGACCTCGCCGGATTTACGGTGAAGAAATACTCCGCCATGCCCCGCTGTCGCGTACGAGAGGGTATGAGAGCGAATATCAAGCGTCGCAAACACGATCGTGAAATAGTGTCCGTTCTCAGTGAGTAGAAAGTGTTTGTTGGCTTCTGTCAGGATCGCCCCGGGATCACTCGACCCGACATGACGAACCAAGCTCTCTCGGCGAAGAAATGTGGCAAAAGAAGCAGATCGCAAGGCCGGTGAAACGCCGTGACCGGACGCATCAAGCAGATACAGTCCCAATAAATTGTCGCTCCATGGAACGACGTTAAAGAGATCTCCGCCTAACCCAAGTGATGGCCGATAGACACGAACCATCTCTACACCGGGACCGATGGTCCCCGACACGGGAAGCAGCGACTCGACATACCTTGCCGCCGACTGCAATTCGCGTTCGAGTGTGTCCTGCTTCCGACGGATCTCTGCCGTCACATCTTCCAGCCGTTTGATCAGTCTCGCAGCACGTATACTGGCTTGCACTCGAGCCGTAATTTCATACTTACTGGCGGCTTTGCTGAGAAAATCATCCGCCCCGCGCGCCAACCCTTCCGCGATCTGTTCCGGTTGGTCGTTGCTCGTCATCATCAGAATCTGACTCGACAAGAGTTCAGGGTCTTGACGAACCAGTTCGCAGAACGACGGGCCGTCCATCCCAGGCATCATCCAATCCAAGATCGTCAAGTCCGGACGCTCACGGCGGAGCATGTCCAACCCGACCTTACCGTCCTCAGCCTGTAGAACCCGATATCCTAGCCGCTTGAGTCGAGCCGCCAACGCAACACGCGCTGTCGGCTCATCGTCTATGATGAGCACGGTTTGAAACGCTGCTTGAGCGGTGTACTCACTCGAGGTTGACGGCATTGAGTATCCTGAGTTGGGATGGGGTTTTAGGTTTCAAGTTCCAGATCTTGAAGGCTCTGTGCAAACAGCACGAAACCTGACATAAGAAACTTGAAACGTAGAATCCCCACACGATGTATGTTGCACGAACAACGTGTCACGCCGTCCGCCTACGCCGCTTTCTGCTGTGCAGCCAATGCATCCTGCTCATTGTCATACACAGGGATCAGCTTCTGAATATTTGCGAGGCTCATGATTTCACGCACATAACTTTGCGGCTTCAACATGCTGACTTTGCCCTGGCTCAGCTTGAAATTCTGGGACACAAGCGCCAATAGACCAAGTCCCGAGCTATCGACAAAGCGGACTTCAGCCATATTCAGGATCAAATGCCGGCAGCCTTTTTGCCGAATCGCCTCCACTGCCGTCTTAAAATGCTCACGATTGGCATAGGTGAGATCTCCGGTTAACTCGAGCACCACGCCATTCAAGACAGAGCGCTCTTTCGTCTGCATCGCCATATCAACCTCCTTGATTAAGAACCATCACGATTGCCTTCTGCACGTGAAGCGTCCGAATCCACATCGAGATACGCTTCAAGCCTCACACGTCACTCTCATCAACGGCTCACATGCGTCAAGATGGCCCCGGCGATATCGCCCAGGGGGAGCACCTTATCCACCGCTCCTGCCTTGATCGCCTCTTTCGGCATACCAAACACGACGCAACTTGCCTCATCTTGCGCGATCGTGAATGCACCCGCCTGTTTCATCGTCAATAATTCCTTTGCACCATCTCCTCCCATCCCGGTCAGAATCACTCCGACAGCATTGGCGCCGGCATAGCGCGCCACGGAGGCAAACAGGACATCCACCGATGGGCGATGCCGATTGACCGGAGGATCCTGATGGATGCGAACGGTATACCGGGCACCGCTCCGTTCCAGCGCCATATGATAGCCGCCGGGAGCGACCAGGGCATGGCCCGGCAACACGCTGTCCCCGTCTTCTGCCTCCTTGACAGAGATCCGACAGAGCCCATTCATCCTATCAGCCCAGGTCTTCGTAAACCGCTCGGGCATGTGTTGCGTAATCAGAACCGGCGGCGTATTGGGAGGAAGAACCTCCAGTACATCTTTGACAGCTTCCGTCCCTCCGGTAGAAGAACCGATGGCGATAATCGTATCAGTCGTCTTGATCATGGCCTGCGATCCGTTGCAACCTGACGCCTGGCTCGGCTGAGGAGAGGCCTTAGAGCAATCCCCGAGTGACGTGCGCTTCAGATTGGCATGGGCGGCTGCCTTGACCTTTGCGATCAGATCCTGGGCCACCTCATCCATTCCTTCACGAAGGTCTATCTTCGGTTTGGTAATAAAATCTACCGCACCAAGCTCCAGTGCTCGAAGCGTCGTTTGACAGCCTGCTTCGGTAAGGGAGCTCACCATCACAACCGGCATCGGGTGTCCCCGCATGAGTTTTTCGAGGAATGTGATGCCATCCATCCGCGGCATTTCAACATCCAGAGTAATCACATCGGGATTCAACGCCTTGATCTTCTCCCGCGCGATATAAGGGTCAGGCGCCGAACCGATGACTTCGATCTCCGGATCCTTTGCGAGCAACGACGCCAGCACCTGGCGCATCAATGCTGAATCATCTACGTTGAGGACTCGAATCTTCTTCAAGAACACCCCTGCGTTTCAATTTCGTGTTTCAAGTTTCTCGTTCTCGGACAACTTCACACAAGGACCATGAAACTGGAAACGCGTAGTCAGTTAAAAGAGCGTGACATCGTCCTCCACTGGCTTCTCGACCGTTTGGATCTTTGTGGCATATTCATTCTCACGCTCAAGAATGGTCCAATTCTTCAACCGCTCGATCTTTTTCAGAAGGACGCGGCCGGAGTCTGTAAAATAATAGACTTTGCGCGGACAGACATCTCCCAAATCCGTTTTGACCGCTGCGAGGCCCTCTGTTTTAAGAAAGTTGAGAACCCATTCGGCATTTCGAGCCCCGACGTCGATATTCCCTTCGTAGATTTTCCCCGCTCCAAACAGCTTCACCTCCAGCCGATTCTTCTTGCCGCCCAACTTCAAGATTTCATTGATCAATGATTCCATCGCATAGGAACCGTATCGAGTCGATTCACCCCACGAATCGTTTCTGCCGTCTTTTGGCTTGGGCAACATGAAATGATTCATCCCGCCCACACCCATGACTGGATCACGGATACAGGCTGAAATACAGGACCCGAGCACGGTATACACAATCATGGGAATGGGACTGACAAAGAATTCCCCGGGTAAGATCGCTGCGATTTCATAGGGAAACCGGCTATCTCGCATCCGCCGAATATGTGAAAACGCCTTCATATCGCTCGCCACCATACGACTATCGCTCCTTCCGGTAGATCGTGGGGCCCATAACCTTAAAGGGATGCTCGACCCACTGCAGGCTCTCGGAATGACCGATGAACAGATGGCCCCCAGGCTTCAGATATCGATAGAACTTGTTCACGAGCTGCCCCTGCGTGGGGCGATCGAAATAGATCATCACATTCCGACAAAAAATTAGATCCAACGGGCTCTTAATCGGAAATCGGTCATCCATGAGATTCACCCGTCGGAATTGGATCATCGATGCCAAATGAGGCTTGACTTTCAACAGACCTTCACGCTCACCACATCCGCGTAAGAAATGCCGTCTGACAACCTCAGGCGGAACATCGCGCACACGGTCCGCCTCATACAGACCCGCCGATGCTTTCGCCAAGACGCGGGTCGATAGATCAGAAGCCAGAATTTTGAAGTCCCACCGTTGAGGATCAGAGACACCGTCGTAGAGCGTCATGGCAATGGTGTAGGGTTCTTCTCCGGTCGAGCACGCAGACGACCAAATACGAATGCACTTTTCGCGATCTAATTCGGGAACGATGTGCTCACGCAGATAATCGAAATGCTTTGGCTCTCTAAAAAAGTCGGTCTTGTTTGTCGAAACCAGGTCCAACATTCGGATGAACTCCTCCTTGGTGCGATCACCCGTGACCCGCTCATAGTATTCCGTGAACGTCGTCAGCCCGAGGTCTCGCAATCGCTTCGACAACCGAGACGCCAACAACGTTTGCTTTTGCTCGCCGAGGGAGATGCCGCTTTCGTCATAAATCAGCTTTTGAAAGCGGAGAAACTCATCTGATGAAATGGCATAATCCAGCATCAGCCCACCGAGTGTATAACTCGCCCCAAGCGCTTACCTACTACTGTAAAGTCTTAGCTTTATCGGTCGGTTGGTATTGATTCTTGACAGGAAATGATCGGAACAGTTTCGCGATGTTAGACCTCGCGTCGACTCAAAATGGTGGTGGTCGTCAAATGAGAGACAGTCTTCTTAATTCCATACCGTCGCCAACAGGCACCACCGCAATACATACAAACTGCCAATCCGCAGCTGATCTAAAGCCAGTGCGTGTTCTTCGCCAACCCCCGATACCGCACTTTGGTTCAGCCGAAGATCCGCTTGATCATCAAGAGCGCATATTCAACCTTTGTTTGAGACAATGTAGGCGCAGCATTCTCTCGGCGCTCACCTGCGGACGCCCGGAGCCTTCGGCCTTGAAATAGGTCGGCTCAATCGCTGCCATTAGGTCCGTCCATGGCACCGCGTGGTTCATCTCGTCAAGAGCCCGTTCCCGGCGGGTGAGCTTGCGATACTGTTCGAACGTCACCTCGTCAAAGGTCTGTGCTGCATGGATCCGCTGCGCGATCCGTCACACATCTCTCGCGAGAGAAGACCTCGGACCTTCCCTAGAGCCCCGTGTAAAAGCCGAGGAATTATCAAGCCATGTCGATTAGTTTTGGGAACTGCCTAAGCAGCCACTTTTTTGAGCCAAATGGACATCGCTGCGGTGAGCTTGGAAGATATTTTTGTAAACTCACCATCCAACGACATGAGCTGTAGCGCCTCATGTTTTTTCCCGCTCAATGCCAATTCAACGACCTGAGCAGCGACTCGATGGAATTGCGCGTGAAGTTTTTTGACTTCTTCATACTGCGCAGAGGTTGTACCCTGCAGATCCAGGGATACGCCGTACAGCCATTTACCAAACGCGCACTGATTATCCATGCGAACCGTATCAACGGGTGTGTCCATTTTCCCGTTTTCAATGGCTTGCGTCAGACGCCTTTTCCACATGCCGTGTGCGGCGATTGCTTTGGTGATTTCATCTGTATGAGCCATCGATTACTCCTTTGGGTTCAGTATGAGATATCGTGAACGCGATGCACATAGACATGCGAGAAAAGCAAATAGCGCAACGGCGACATTGTTCAGCGAAGTCCCTAGCGGTTTCTTCCCCATACGAGCCGACAGCGCAACATGATTATTTGTTCGAGCACTTAAAATTCCTCGAACTCGGAATCTTGACCGCGGTCTTTGCGAGGTCCATCCGCCGACTTAAGTGGCGTCGATGCGCCCGCTGTCGCATGTCCAGGGATGCGAGAGACATCTCGTAATCTGGATCTCTTCGTTGAGGTCATCCAAGAGTGGCTGTCTTGATGCTTATAGTTGCGGTCGATGGTTTCTGCGACGTAGGTTCTCAGTGAATGAACGGCCGGCATGAAAGCCTTTTCCTCTTCAGAGTTCCCAATTTTGAACCCCAAGACGCGATGATAGAGCTCTCTGGTCTGCTCTTGTACCGATTTGGTCGTACTCGCCAACTCTTCGACAAGGGTAGTGTTCTGCTGGGTCGTCTGGTCCATCGCCATGATGGCCTTGTTGACCTGATCAATCCCACTTGCCTGTTCCTGCGATGCGGCCGTGATCTCCGCAATGATGTCACTCACACGCTTCACCGAATGGACGATATCTTCTAGGGTCTTCCCTGATTGATCCACTAACGCACTTCCCTCCGTGACTCGTTGGATCGATTCATTGATCAAACTCTTGATTTGCTTGGCCGCCATCGCCGAGCGTTGTGCGAGATTTCGAACTTCTGCTGCAACCACGGCAAACCCTCGACCATGTTCACCTGCCCGTGCAGCTTCTACTGCCGCATTCAATGCCAACAGATTCGTCTGAAAGGCGATCTCATCGATCACCGTGATGATGTCAGCGATTTTCTTGCTACTCTTGTTAATTTCCCCCATCGCATCAATGGCCTGATTGGTTACGATACCGCCCTTGTTCGCCGTATCGCGTGCGGCAATTGCCAGCTGATTCGCCTTCAAGGCATTGTCGGCATTTTGCTTCACCGTGGCGGTCATTTCCTCCATCGACGTGCTCGTCTCTTCCAACGCCCCTGCTTGCTCACTTGTCCTCCGCGAGAGATCTTCATTCCCGTTGGTGATACCCTCTGCACCTGCCGTCACGCTCTCAACTGCCTCACGAACGCTGACTACCGTTTGAGTCAGGTTATACATGCCCTTATTGAGGCTCTGCCTCATCTCTTCGAACTCACCTGCATACTGGCCCTGCATCGTCACCGTCAAATCGCATGATGCGAGCGCCTTCATCACCAGACCGACTTCCTTCATCGGGACTGAGATGGCATCCAACAGTCGATTCATATTTCGCGACATCGCGAGATACACACCGTCCAGTTTCTCCAGCTTCATGCGGTCAGAAAGCCGTCCTTGCGTAGCACCCTGAACCAGAGCATCGATCAGATGCTGAGTCCTGCGCTCCTGCGTCACATCACGCCATTCGACGATATAAGCCAATCGCTCCCCTTGGACACTACAGACCGATCGAACCTGATAATCGAACGTCAGAGATCCGAGAGTTACCTCGCCATGTCGAACAGGGTTCGCTTTAAGTTCAGCGACCAGATGCTTTAAGGTCCCCGGGTCCTTAAAAAGCGAATGGAAGGATTCGCCAAGAATTTTGTCGACGTTGAAACCTGGAATCGCCGCACGCAGTTCACTCTCTTCTTGCTTGAGAGACTCGCGCGCCGCCTTATTCAGAAAGATCACCTGTTCACTCTCATCCACAATGATAAAATTCGTCCCGGCATATTCCAGAGCAGACTGCATCCTGGAAACAGTCCGCTCAGCTTGACGCATGTGCGAGACATTGACCCACTCCATCGTGTAACCCAGAAGATCTCCCGTGCTTGACGGTAAGCTATTTATGGTCACGTCCAGCAACAAGGGACCGATTAGGACATCTTCTCTGACTGGGAGGTACTGTGGATCATCGACGCTCGCTCGCAAAGTCCGGGAGCACTCCAGAAGCGGCACAATACTGCCCCCGATGAGTCGCACCGGATCGAACGTTGGGGCTCCCAATCTCAACGGAGATGCAAGTTCTGCGAACGTCGCCTCTGCCCCCTTATTCACGTAGGTGATACAGAGATTCCGGTCACAGATGACGAGGTTGGCTTTGGCGTTATTGAGAGTACTGACCATTTCCTGCTGCTTGGCGGCAGCCTGTTCCAGCTTGTCCCCCATGTCGTTGAACGCCTTGGCTAGCATGCCCATTTCGTCTCGAGCCATCACCGCAGACCGCGCCTTGAGATTGCCACCAGCGATCAGCCCAACTGCATGACTCAACGCCTTCAATGGTCGAGTAATACTCACCAAGAGAAGACGAGCACTGAGCACCCCGAGCAGAAGGCAGATCCCGAATACCCCAAGTAAAATAGCCTGAGCCTTGGCGATCGTCTCTTCACCGGTCTGTTTGGAATCAGATGCGATCCCGGCCACCGTGCTGAGCAATTGGTCCAGCGATTCGCCCGCCATATTCATGGTCGGTCCGGCACCATAGAATGAATTCTGAATAGCCGCCTGCCGGAGCCGTTCGGTTTCCTTCGAGTCTCTCGCCTCCATTGAGGACTTCATGCGATCGATCGTTCGTTTCTCCAGCGAGAAATAATCTTCAATACCTTTTTCCACCGTGACCGATTCTGCTTTTTCATCGTGGGTACCGGAGGTTCCCTTGGTGTGACCTTTGTATGCAGTCAGATACTGCCGGATATCGGTTTCAAGCTTCGGGAGCTCTGCCTGCATTTCCTGAAAGTCGTCCTTGCTTTGCACCCCGATGATTTGAATGACTTGATTGCGGTACCGAAGCAGGGCGGTACTCATTTTCGCCAGTTCGGTGCCGGCGACGGCGTTGTCCTGATACAAGCTTGTGATCGTGTCCGACAATGTCAGGATGGCCCAGCGCGAGACGGAGGCTATGGCCAGCAATCCAGATAAGATGAATGCGAATCCAAGCCCTAGACGAATTCCCACAGACCAATGTTTCATCATAGATTGAGTGCGTGATGGATGTTCAGCTATCTCAGTTCACTTGAGTGTGCGCACGTAGTGAATGATCGTCCATGCCTCTTCATCGTTAATGTCCGACGGAATGAGCGAGACCATGCCGGTTCCTGGGCTGCCGTTTTTGATGACCCAAAACATCTCACCGTCCGTACGAACTTTCTGCCACTCCCCGTTCACAAAACTCCTGGGAGAAGGCTTCAGATTCTTCGAGAGTGGACCATCGCCGGTCCCTTTCAGCCCGTGACATTTAAAGCACGTTCCTTTTCCTTCAAAGAGAGCCTTTCCCTTGGCGATCGTATCAGCCGACGATGCTACGGGATTCGGCAATTTTTGTGCGGCGGCCAACTCACTATCCGGCACACGTGGTTTCAGCGGATCCCTCTCTGCGGCAAGTGCCATCCCGCTCCCAATCACTCCAATCGCACAACAGGCCAGCCATCCCCATATCGCATGTGTATTCATTCTCATACTCCTTGATGACCAAGGTATCATTCACCTTCTTCCTTAGAACGAGAAGTCCATGCCGACAAACCCAACACGCGCGACTTGATCCTCTCCAAACGCACCGGTCTTTGTCGTCTTCGTGTGCGAAAACTCTCCATGGAAAGACAGCGCCGTGCGCTTGCTCTGGTAGAGGTGATATCGCATCGCAATGGTATGCGACTCCACATTCCCGAATTTCTTGTCGAACGTCGGATCGCCTTGGAAATTATTCCTGATCCAGTCGAATCGGTAATACGCGACGGCCGGGATGATGAAGTTGTAGTCGACCTCCACAAATCCTCCGTTCCACCGAGACGCTTGCGCGTTCGCGATCCCCTGTGATCGAAAGAGATTGGCCGAGTCATTGGCGATCATGTAAGCCCCGAATACATTCACCTTGGATAACGCGGTTAAACTGAAGTCGACCCCGATTCGCGAAAACGTACGGCTTTGCTCTCCTGTGCCGCTTGGGTCCACTCCTCCGATTGCGGGATTCGCCGCCGTGGGCGCCCGGCCGAACATACCGAACACACCGATCCGTTGCCCGTCCACGATGCCGTACCCTTTGAAGGATTGCGTCGCATGACCATAAAGTTGAAGCGCACGCCCACCGCCAGACCCGCCGACGTTCGTGATGTTGGACGACACGACGTTCAGCGAATAACGGAACGTCCCATCGACCAGCTCGATATCCTTGGTGCCAAAAAGCTCCATACCCGATTGATTGTCCCCCAGCGCGAAATCATTGGCGTTCCCATAGGATGGATTGCCTGACGGATTGACGGTGATGCGACTGAACGGAGTTCCCGACCGATAGTGGTACATGACGAACGGTGTGTTGAGCGTAGGACTCCGGTGTTCACTGAAGGGAAGATCCAACTCATACTTTCCGACTTTGATGTTCAAGAGACTGGTCCCCATCACGTTACTCAAACGAATAAACGCCGCCTCCAGATCTCCATCGCTCCTGCCGGTGCCGAACCCCGCGCTTCCCAGACCCGGGGTATAGATGACACCGTAAGACACGTCTTTCGTAATCGTCCCGAACGCCAGAATATCCAGAATGGTAAACCCGAATCCTCCGGTGGAGGCGCCGACCGTACTCGTGGCCGGGTTCCCGACGCCAAGATGATTGATCGAACTCGTTTGATACCCAACCGACGTGCGCAGTGAGACCGGCCAATACGCCATATGCAGACCGGTCGGCAGGTCATCATCCGAATCCATCTGATATCCGTTGTCACGGAATCGGTTCCCAAAATCATTCAATTTGGGGAAGCTCGGCACGTGGCAAGTATTACAGGACACATCATACTTTCTTGAAAATGCCGGAATCGCATGCGCATCCGGGACAAAAGCTCCCAGGTATCCGCATAGAAGGATGACCAGACCAACCCCAGCATAAATTCGTCTTAGCATCGAACGCCCCCTTTTTCTGAGAGAGACCTGTTCTCCTCGCATTGAGAGCGACACAGGTTCTTAGAAATCCATATCGGACTGAGGGGCAAACTCTTTAGTCTACGGTAACTGGTCGGTATTGCCGTCTATACAGGAGGGATCGGCACCAGACACTGTGCTCTGAGGGAATCTGTTCATCCAGTGATGACGCGGAAATCCGATAAGGAGATTTTCGAGCGACCCATTTGCGACCTCCGGCAGCCGTTCCGGAGAGCAGGGCTGCGTACGAAAACTGAACAGCCTGGCGGGAACGAAAAACAGGCCGTTCGTTCTTCCCTGGCCACCCTGGCGGCCCGATCTCTCAATAACAAAACCGTAACGGAATGTCAGATTCTGCTAGAACTCTTCGAATTCGTCGCTGGAGCAAGGCCGATTTTTGTCCCTGGCCGAACCGACTCCGACAGAGACATTTTTTTGCATCGACTTTTCAGGTGGGGCGGATTTGAGAGACGGGCCGGTCGTCGTCGATCCGGCGACTGCTGAAGGCTTGACCGCAACGGCAGCGCCTGTCGTCGGCATGATCTTGAACACATCAATTTTCCGCATGAGCTCCTGAGCCTGATCCTTCATGGATTGGCTGGCACTGGTGGTCTCCTCGACGAGAGCCGCGTTCTGCTGCGTCGTCTCGTCCATCGCCATGATCGCTTTGTTCACTTCCTCGATACCGCTCGCCTGCTCTTGCGAGGCGGCGCTGATCTCAGCGACAATATCGCTGACACGCTTGACCGATGTCATAATTTCTTCCAGCGTCTTGCCGGATTGATCAACGAGCTTGGTTCCTTCACTCACGCGTTGAATCGACTCCTTGATCAAATCCTTGATTTCTTTCGCTGCCGTCGCAGAGCGCCGTGCGAGATTCCGCACTTCCGTCGCCACTACCGCAAAACCCCGCCCATGTTCTCCCGCCCTCGCCGATTCCACCGCGGCATTCAGCGCTAACAGGTTGGTCTGGAAGGCAATCTCATCGATCACCGTGATAATATCGGCGATCTTTTTGCTGCTCTGATTGATCTCGCTCATCGCCTCGACGGCGCGAGTGGTTACGGAACTGCCCTTCGCTGCCACATCACGGGCCGCTACGGCCAGCTGATTCGCCTGCTTCGCGTTGTCGGCGTTCTGCTTCACAGTACTCGTCATCTCTTCCATCGACGCAGACGTCTCTTCCAAGGCTGAGGCCTGCTGGCTCGTCCGTTCTGCAAGATCCTCATTCCCATTCGTAATCTCTTCCGCCCCCGTCAAGACGCCATCGACCACCTCACGCACGACCGAGATGGTTGTGGCGAGATTCTTTAGGGCGAGATTTAAGCTGGTTTTCATCTGCTCAAATTCACCTTGATAGATGCCTGTCATGGTCTTGGTGAGATCATTCACTGCCAGAGCGTTCAGGACGGCTTGCGCTTCGTGAAGCGGTTGCGTAACGGAATCCAACAACCGATTGACACCGTCCGCTAGTTCCCTCGACGAACCCGTAAACAGGTCCGTTCCCATCCGCTGTGATAGCTGTCCCACCGTAGCCGCCTTAATTAATTGCTCGACCTCGACCAGAGCCTGTTTCTGCTCAGTGATGTCTGTCGCAAGCATGATGACTTTGAAGGGCTTTCCGACCTCGTCCATGACCGGTGTATAGCAGGCCTGAAACCAGACTTCTTGTCTGCTCTTAGCAAGATACCTGTACTGATTTGAATCGTGCTCACCACGCCCCAGTTTCTCCCATAACACGCGATACTCGGAAGAACCGGCACTCGACGGCTCAATAAATATGGTATGTGGCATGCCTGCAATCTCGTCCAATCGATATCCCATCGTCTTCAAGAAAAAGGTATTCGCCGTTTGGACGACACCAGCGAGAGAAAACTCAACGGTCGCATACGACTTCTCGATCGCGTCGACAATCCCTTTCATATTATGGCGCGCCATTTCATACGCTGTAATATCGTATCGGACTCCCAGATATTTTCTCGGCTTCCCGTCCGGCCCCATGATCGGTTTGATCACGGCATCAACATAGTAGGGCGTGCCGTCCTTCGCCTTGTTTTTAATGACACCACGGAAAATCTTACCCTGTCCTATGGTGTGCCACATTTCCCTGAAAATCTCTTTAGGCATATCAGCATGACGAACGATATTGTGTCCTCGACCCAGCAATTCTTCTCTCGAATACTTTGAGATCTCGCAAAACTTATCGTTCACCGCGATGATATCGCCCTTGCGATCTGATTCCGAGACAATGCTTGTCGTATTCATAATATCGATGCGGGCATTCATCTCCTCAATGGCTTCCTCCTGCTTCGCCTTCGCCTGTGTCAGTGCAACCCCCATTTGGTTGAAAGCCTGCGCCAACTGTCCCACTTCATCATTGGTTGCGACCGTAGAACGCGCATCCAGTTTCCCTCTACCAAGTTGCTGAGCAACTTCCAGCAGATCGGACAGGTTTGCGGTAATATGCCGAGATATAAACCAACCAAAGCCGACTCCTACAACACTGGCGCCTACAGCGAAAAGCACCAAGGTGATGGTCACTTCTTTCGTCAAGTTCTGAGTTGAATGAAAGGCGTCTTTCGCTTGCCGTTCATTTTCCCCGACCAACCCCACAATGGCTGCGGTCAGAATATCCAGTCTCGGCTCCAGCTCCTTCTTGCGGATCTCGGATGCGGCATCTTTACTGAAGTTCTCGCTGAGCTGTATTAGCCTGGCACGAAAGTCTTTATAAGTCGACCACTCGGATTGGAATCGTTCAAAATGCTTCCGCTCCGGTTCAGACACCAGCAGCGGAGCATAGGACGGCATAAACCGCTCGATTTGCGCATCAAGACCGGCGATATCTTTTACGAGCTGTGCCCTGGTGGCGCTGTCTTGGGTCAGGATATGCGTCGCGATCAGCACATCCATGCGTTGTGTGTTATGGCGCAAATCACCAAGGAGCATGAGCGAGACCACATTGGTCTTAAAAATGAATTCGCTTCGCTGCCCCAGCTCACCCATCCCCTTGATAGAAAGAGTCGTTGTGATACACATAATAACCACGAACAACCCAATATTAATCATCAACTTAGTCTTGGTTCCGAGATCCTTGATTCGGCTCATATTGCACCTCAGAGAAGCCACAAGCATGAGAAGATTCACCAATGCAAAAGGCGCATCCGCAAGCCTCGCTGCGAGCCTGTGAATGCGCCTTCAACGAACACGCCTGTATTTCGCCCGCTCAGGCGATCGGGCTTCTGTACCAGACTATGACTTGCTGATTTGCTGTAGATCTATCGGATAAGGATGGGAAATCTTGAGCGAGACACGACATACCAACCGACACCAACACGGAAGCAGCCCACAGGACCGATCATCGTCATATTCAATCGGCTCGACACAAGACAACTGGACGTGGTCTCTGGAGACCAGGATAGGATGGACGAGGGAGGCGCTTCACATCTAGGAACCCATCATGCCTTCAATCGGAGCAACTGCTCAATCTTGTTCCGGAGAAGCCCCAGATCTTTCGACTGACGCGACGACTCGGTCTTCTCCAGCACATCGACCGTACTCTCTAGTGCCTCCCGATATGAGCTGAGCCTCGGACATTGCATCATGCGACAAACATCCATGGGTTCTTCAGAGATGCCCTGTACGTGTCTCGTCATGACAGACCGCATCCCCTCCGCCAAGAGCGCCATATTCACGACACTCTGAGAGAGGAAGGCCTCAAGTGCCCATCCCAGACCTGCCTGATTTCCCATCGTCCCGGCTCGATTCATGACCTCCCGCAGATGATCTATTACAGTGCTCTGTTGATCGATTTCAACTCGTGCCACATCAGTCATTCGCAGGAAGCGAGCCTTCTCCGCAGCCTGATTGACTGCTCGCAACAACTCCAGCCATTCCACCGGCTTGAGCAAGTAGTCGGTGAACGACAGGCGGAGTGCCTCGACCGCCGTCTGAACCGACGGGTATCCGGTTACCAGCACGATGGGCAACAACGGGAAGCGCGTCCGAACCTCACGGAGAAATTCAAACTGCATATTGCCCGACATCCGAATATCGGAAAGAAGCACATCGTGTTGATCCGTCAACAATCGACTGGCTTCCTGCGAGTCCTGCGCACAGTCGCATCGATACCCCTCCTGCTCCAGCAGTGTGGCTGTGGAACTGCGGAAGGTATCTTCGTCATCGGCAAGCAGAATCCGGGGAGATTCAGGTCTCATTCGTCAGCACCTCCTGGATGATGTTTCGTTGAACCGAAGCATGGCTCACGGTCGCACGCTCTGGCAAGATGATCGCAAAGGTCGATCCTACCCCGAGTTCAGTCTGCACCTCGATCCTTCCGCCCATCGCCATCACCAGACTCTGGGACACGGAGAGGCCCAACCCCATGCCCTTCTGCCCCTTCGCGGTTTTCGTCGTAAAGAAGGGATCGAAGATATGCGGAAGCACATCCAAAGGAATACCGCTCCCCTCATCAGATACGCTGATCGTGATGAGGTCCTCGTTCTCAAAGACGTTCAATCGAATCGTCCCTCCTTCTTCAGACGAGTCGAGAGCATTCCGGATCAAATTCATCAAGACCTGCAGTAGGTCGCTCTGCGGAACCATGAGCTTCGCCCTCAGCGGCACCTGAGTCACGACCAGCGTCATGCCGAACTGGGACAGCCTCTTCGTAAACACGGCTTCCAGATCCCGTAGGAGAAGCGGCAGGTTGACCGGCTCAGCCTTGCTCGATTCTTTACGGTACAACTGATACATATTCTGGACGATCGTGGCCACCCTGGAGATTTCCCGATCAATCATCCCGACAAATTCATAGTGAGGATGAGCGGAATCCACAGCCTGTTTCACGAGTATGAAAGCGTTCCTGATACCGGCGATGGGGTTATTGATCTCGTGCGCCACCGCAGCGGCCATCTCACCAATAGCAGCTAATTTTTCCGTCTGTGCCCGTTGTACCTCTAACTTGGCGATTTCAGCCGTTCTTTCCTCGACCTGGCGCTCGAGTTCTTCAAGATGCCGCGCCTTTTCCAGTTCGAGTTGCTTGCGCACGGTAATGTCGCGGCCGGCTACCAACCGAACTTGCTTCCCACGATACCAGTAGGGCCTGACGACGACTTCACCCGGGAAAGTCGTGCCGTCTTTGCGTCTTCCCATGGCTTCGTAGGGGCCCGTCACACCTCTCTGCATATTCTGGACGACTTGCTCACGAGACTCATCGGCGATGAGATCAAGAATCGACCGTCCGAGCAGTTCACCAGATTGATATCCGAACATTCTCTCCAATCCAGCGTTGACCTCAAGCAAGATACCCTGATCGTGGATAGCAATACCATCAAACGTGGCCTCCGTCACGAGCTTGTACCGCAATTCGCTCTCACGTATGGCTGTTTCCGCCCGCCGACGCTCGGTGAGATCTCGCACGATGGCATAGTTAAGCTCCTGGCCGTTGTGTTGAAGATAGTTCGCTACCACTTCTACCGGATAAACCTCTCCGCTTCGGCTGCGATGCCTGGTTTCAGTGAGAAACCGACCATTGCACCTCAGTGTGTTCCACATCTCGCTCCATGTCGTTTGTGGAATATCAGGGTCAATGTCCATCACCGACATCGTGAGCAGTTCCTCCTTGGCATAGCCTAGTCGGCGGCAGCCTGACTCATTCACATCGAGAAAGTATCCGTTCGGCCCAATGACAAAGATTTGGTCGGCGGCATGATCAACGGCATATTGAGTCCGTTGCAGCCGGTCTTCCACCTGTTTTCGCTCGATAATCTCCTCCTGGAGCGCGCGATTGGCTGTGGCTAATTCCTTCGTCCGCTCCATGACCCGCTGTTCAAGTTCAGTATGAGCTTTTCGGATAGTCTCCTCGGCCTTTCTGCGTTCCGTCACATCAGCGATCGAGCCAACCATGCGTACCGGGTGGCCGGATGTGTCCCACACGGCCTGGCCCCGGTCACGAAACCATCGATACGAACCGTCCTGCATCTTTACTCGCACTTCGATATCGTAGGGTTCACGAGTAGCCAGATGACGACAGGTGGCCTGGCTGACCAATTCGGCGTCATCAGGATGTACCAGTGACATCCACAAGTCGTAGGTGGGAGTCAGATCACCTGGTGCAAACCCGAACAGTTCAAGTTGATGGTCAGACCAAAACTGTTCTCCTGTCAGGATATTCCAATCCCAGATCCCGTCGTTGGTGGCGCTGATGGCCAACTCAAATCGCTCTTGGCTCTCGTGTAACGCTGCGTCAACTTGCTTTCGCTCACTGATGTCTCGAACAAAAGCGCAGTGGAACTCTTGACCGCCATGGGCCAGAAAACTCACTCGAATATCGATAGGAATCAGCCGTCCATCTTTGGTCAGGTGGTTCGTTTCGAATGAGACCACCTTCTTTTCCTTGACCTCCTCCCACCATCCAGGCCAGACTTCTGTCGGAAAGTCCGGATTCAGATCGTGGACCGTCATGCGCAGGAATTCTTCTTTGGCATAGCCCAGCATCGTGCTGGCCGCCTCGTTCGTATAGAGAATCCTGGCCTGCGGATCGATCCAATACACTGCATCCACCGCTTGGTCCATAGCAAACTGGGTACGTAGGAGATTCATTTCGGCCTGCTTGCGCAGTCGTGATATCAAGAGTTCCGCCGATCAAATCGCGTCAGCCGACCGTCCGCCGTACGCACGGCATGGCTTCGGATGTCGGTCCGAATGACTGTGCCGTCTTTTCTGATCATGCGAGATTCATAGTTGTATTCTTCGGCTTTGCGGCTCCCGACTCGCCGTCATTGCGCCATCGCACTGGATCCATCGTCCGGACACACCAGGTTCAACCACGCAAACGGATCAGCTGAGAGCTCGTCCGAGTGATACCCAAACATCACCTTGAGATTCTTGTCACCATAGTAAGTGCCTGCCCGCATATCCAGGAGACGGCCCCTTGACCGCATCACAGTTATTGACCAGCTGCGGTCAGCGGAGTAAGGGAGGATATTCAAGAATCGCCTCCTAAGGCTAGAAATACTGTCGTATCCATCCAGTCTCCACGGCGGCTGATCAAATTGGTATTGAAGCTACGGCATTGGGGAAGTGTGCCATAGAGTCTTTTGATGGCTCAAACAGCCCTATGGCGGTACGGGTGGAAGAAGGCGTCTCGACTGCGGCCTCATGGCAGCATCGGCAAATCGTATGGTTGGACGAGAGTTTTCTTTAAGGAATGCGATGATAGGACATCCCAACCACCGCGCTTCGGTTCAGCATAGTCAACCTACGGTCTACCGACCATCACGGCAGGTTAGAACTCTTCGAGGTCATCTCCCGAGCTATGGCGATCGTTGCCGTTCCTCACAGCCACGCCAGCCGCTTGCTTATGTTCCACCGGCTTGACGGCAAACCGATGGCTCGTGTGGCTCGCCGACGCAGAGTGCGCAGGATGATGGTCTTCAGTATGCCTGATCTTGAAGACCTCCACTTGCCGCAAGAGTTCCTGGGCGAGATCCTTCATGGATTGGCTGGCGTTGGTAGTCTCCTCGACTAAGGCCGTATTCTGCTGCGTCGTCTCGTCCATCGCCATAATCGCCTTGTTCACCTGATCGATCCCGCTCGCCTGCTCCTGCGACGCCGTCGTGATCTCCGCAATGATATCGCTCACGCGCTTCACCGAATGCACGATCTCCTCCAGCGTCTTCCCCGATTGATCCACCAACTCGCTCCCATCCGTCACCCGCTGGATCGACTCATTGATCAACCCTTTGATCTCCTTGGCCGCCGTCGCCGACCGTTGCGCCAGATTCCGCACCTCCGCCGCCACGACCGCGAAGCCTCGCCCATGCTCCCCG
>JAFEBI010000016.1:0-12194 GCA_018242725.1 Nitrospira sp.
TGCACTGTGGAGTTGAATCCGCGTGTCTTGTGCACCGTAGGACTAAGATGACGAGACGCTCCCACTGCCTAAGCATGCCCCTATTCATCATTTAGACAAATCGCTCACGTTCCGCCGGAGTTGGAACGCGGCAGGTGGTCGCTCGACCCATCCACTGATACCGGTGGCGCGCCACAAAATCATAGACCACATCGCGGAGAGGTCTCGGCACCAGCACGCCAACATAATAGAGGGGCCACCACCAGGAGAGTTGTCGTAGCACCCTGAGAGCCGCAGTGGACTTGGTATAAACACAGCGTCCTTCCAGCACGAGAAAGGTCTGATAGTCCGTGGTGGGCATATGCAGGTCATGGAGAATGCGTTGCGCCTGCTCGGACTGGAGTGTCCCGAACTTGAGCTGCCCGGCTGGATCATGGGCGATCGCGAAATTGACCCAGGTATTGCACCAATTGCAGATGCCGTCGAAGAGAATCAACCGATCGTACTGAGTCCATTCATGCGCGGAAGGATCAAGCTGGTCGTTCATTGAATTGTTGGACTATCCATCAGCCTGATGATTGCCGAAGAACCTGAGCCAAAGAAACCCAGCGGTTCCCGCGATCAACGAGGCAATAAGAATGGCCAGTCTGGAGGCGTTGGTCGTTGCTAGGTTTCCGGGAAACGCCAGGTTGGCGATGAAGATGGACATCGTAAAACCGATCCCACCCAGAATCCCCGCTCCGGCAATCTCTCGCCATGTCAGATCTGCGGGCAATCGGCAGAAGCCACTGGCCACGGCCACCGCACAAAGCACAACGACGCCTACCGGTTTGCCCAGCGTCAACCCGACGATGATGCCGACGCTGTTGGGGCTGGTCAGGTTGTTTAGCCAATCGGCACTCACCGCGATGCCCGTATTAGCCAGAGCGAAGATCGGTAGGATGATGAAGGCCGCAGGTTTGTGTAAAAACTGTTCAAGCCTGTGCGAGGGAGACGCCTCATCTTCGTCTTTGGCAGAGAATGGGATGGCAAAGGCCAGCGCGACGCCGGCAATAGTTGCATGCACACCCGACTGAAGCATCAGCACCCAGAGGACCAGGCCTCCAAGCAGATAGGGCACAAGAGACATCACCCGCAACACGTGATTCAGCGTGGCCAACAAGATCCATACGCCGGCGGCACCGGCCAGGTGCCACAGGGACAGATGCGTCGTATAAAACGCGGCGATGACGACGACCGCACCCAAATCATCCATGATCGCGAAGGCCACGACAAACACTTTCAGCGAGGTCGGAACACGACTTCCAAGAATGGCCAGCACGCCAAGTGCAAACGCGATGTCCGTGGCCATCGGAATTCCAACTCCGGCCTGGGCGGGGGTTCCCCCATTGATCCCAAAATGAATCACCGCGGGTACGGTCATTCCGCCGATGGCCGCACACATCGGCAGCAACGCGTTCTTCATCTGAGCCAATTCACCGCTGTACAGCTCGCGTTCCAGCTCCAAGCCGATGAGAAGAAAGAAGATCGCCATGAGCCCGTCGTTGATCCAATGTTCCAGGCTCAAACCTCCGATCGATTGTTGCCACACGCTGATATACCCTGCGCCGATTGCGGAATTGGCCAAGAGGAGCGAGAGAATCGTGCAACCCATCAGCACAATCCCGCTCGCCTTTTCAGAATCCACAAATTGTTTAAACGTGTTGGATACGCGTTGTCGGAGCATGTTCATGTTCGCCTCGTTATGCGCCAGGCAATCACAGCGGCGCTGAGGAGCATGAGCGAGGCGAGCATGAACGGGGCGCCTGGAAGATTCAGAGAAGTGCCGAGGGGTGAGCGCTGAGAGCTGAGCGGGGAATTAGATCTGATGAAGAAGGCGAAGGTTTGCGTAAAGAGTGTCGGTCCAATCATGCCGGTCATGCCATTGATGCTGGCGATGGCCCCCTGCAGCTGGCCCTGCTCTGAACTGCTGATGAGGCGTGTCATGAGCGATTGATTTGAGGGACCGGCCAGTCCCCAGAAGGCCATCACGGGAATACCGAGACAAAAGATCCAACCCTCTGGCGCCAAGCCGTAGACGGAAAAACCGACCGACCCACAGAGTAAGCCAAGCAAGAGCGTGCTGCGTTCTCCGAACCGAGCCGTGATCGGCCGGATCAGTCCCCCCTGCACAATCATTGCCGCCAGACCGACGCCGGCCATCATCAGCCCCACTGCGGCAGGTCCCCACCCGTAGCGATAGCCCATGTACAGAACCGACACGCTGGGCAGTACGGCATGGGCAAGATAACCAAAGCATGCCACGGTCGCAAGACCGAAGAGTTCATGGTGCGAACGCAGCAATACGAGCGAGCCGACCGGATTGGCCCGCGTCCAGCTGAAAGGCATCCGCTTGTCGAGCGGCAGGGACTCGGGAAGCACGAAGTATCCGTACCCAGCGTTCATGAGGCTGAGCGCTGCTGCGCCCCAGAACGGCAGCCGGGGGTCGATCGCGCCGAGCCATCCACCCAAGGCAGGGCCAAAGATAAAGCCAAGCCCGAAGACCATGCCGATCTTGCCGAATGCCGCCGCGCGATGCTCCGGCGGTGTGACATCGGCGATGTAGGCGCCGGCGGTACTGAAGCTGGATGAAGCCATCCCTGAGATGACACGGCCCGTGACAAGCCAGACGACGTTCGGCGCAAGCGCCATCACGATGTAGTCGAGACCCAATCCCAGATTGGACAGCAAGACGACCGGTCGCCGGCCAAACCGATCGGATAGCGCGCCTTGAATCGGCGAGCAAAAGAACTGCATGAAAGCCCAAGCCGTCCCCATCAGCCCGTAGAGGACCGCCGCCTGGGCCGTATCACCGGAGAAAAACTCCTCGACCAGTTTCGGCAACACCGGAATGATGATGCCGAACGACAACATATCGAGCATGACTGTGATGAGAATGAAGAGAACGGCGGCTTGCCGCGGTGCGGAGGTCGCCGACGGATGACTCATTCCTGCATCTTAGCAGACTGACTACACCCAACGCTGTTTGCCTGTACATCCACGAAACGATGAAGGACGCTCACCCCGGATCAGCTAGTCTTTCGAAGCCCGCGAGGCTTCCATGATGAGTCTCACCAGCAGATAGAGCCGAGGTTCGATCGAGTCGAGATCCACGTACTCTTCATCGGACGAATGAAAGCCATCGCCGACCAAGCCGAAACTCTCCGCAACTGCAGGCCTGCCGGACACAGCGGCAAAGGCCGCGTCGGTTCCCCCACCTGCCCCGCTTTCATCTACTTTCAATGCACGGCCGATCTCCGAGTAAATCGCCTGAGCCTTACGACCAAGCACACGCGAGGCGTCCGTGGCTTCCAGTGGTGGACGGCGTTGTTCAAAACCCACCTCAAGGGTAGTGTCTGGCACGAGCGATGTCTGCGTCGCAATGCGTTCGCGATAACGCTGCTCGATCAACCTGAGATCCGCCAGCCGATTGACCCGTACGTCGGCCCAAGCAGTTGCCTTATCAGGGATCATGTTGCGCACCTGACCACCGTTCATGAGGGTCCAATTGAACTTGATGCGCTGTTCAGGATCGGATAGATCGTTCGCCTGAAGTATACGATGGGCGAGTTCGATCATCGCGTTCCGACCGAATTCCGGATTCACACCGACATGAGCCGCTTTGCCTTTCACAGTCAGCGTCGCCAGACCGATGCCGCTTGTGGCCAGTGTAATTTCATCCTCCTTGCTCAAAGGTGGTTCACAAGACAGCACCACATCGTGCTCGGCAGCCAATCGCTGAATGAGAGTACGTGAGGCCGGCGAACTGATTTCCTCATCACCATTGATCACCACCGTGAGTGTTCCAAATCCACGGAAGTCCATCGCCTGTAGTATTGAAACGGCATGCAGGATCGCCGCGATACCGCCCTTGTCGTCCGCGATTCCCGGACCGTATGCGCGGCTTCCTTCAATGCGAAACGGCCGGGTCACGAGCGTGCCATGTGGATAGACCGTATCCATGTGGGCCATGAGCATGATCGTGCGGGAGCCGGTCCCCTGGAAGCGCCCGATGACAATCTTGCCCAAATCACCAGGTGTATCGTAGAGACGGTAGATCTCGGCCGACGACGGTTTGTAAGATTCAACTCGTGCGCCATGCGAAGCCAGTCGATGACTGATGAACGCGGAGAGGCGGTCAAGCCCTTCCACATCCCGGCTGCCGGATTCAACATTCACCAGCTGCTGCAACGTCTCCACAAGGGCCGGTTTTTCCTGCTGCACGAGAGACCAAACCGATTCAACCGGTGCAGCAGTCGTGGTGGTGGAAAGTCCCATCACGAGCGCAAGAACGGCAATTCTCAGTAACGCAATCTTGACGATGGGATAGCCCTGTATCATGGAGGACTCTTTCACCGAGGCCCCTTTCACGATTCCCAAATAGTAACAACGCTGGACGGCCCTATCAGCACAAGTTCAACGCCCCAAGCTGCTGCAGCCTATGGACACAATTATTGTCGTGTAACACGCGCGCGTCGTCAAAACAGCCTGGTGGAGACGCCGGCAAACGGCAGCAGATAATTGAGTCCGCTGTTGGGAGTATCCAAGCCACTGTTAGAGATGTGGCTGAAGCGGACACCGGCATTGAGAGCCCAATGCTTGGTCAAAGCGTAGCTCGCACCTGCCCCACCCCAGACGAGAAAGTTAAAATCCGATCCCTGCTCACGGATCCGACCGTCAAAATTAGTCCATAGTGGTCCACCACCGCCTTCGAGATAGGGCTGCAGTCGACCGAATGACGAGAAGATATAGACCAGCTTCGGCGTAAGCCCGACACCATAGGCGCCGGTCGGTTCTGTCACTCCTAAGAATGCGGCTTCCGCCCCCAGAGCAATCGTGCCACTCCACCAGCTTTCCCCGATCGGATCGGTCAGAGTGACTTGCCAGGAAGGATGAACCACAATCCCATTCAGTTTTGAAGACTGCGGCGCCATCAACCGAACCGGCAGCATCCCGCCGGCCACAAGCCCGACTGTCTGTCTTCCAATCCATGTCGAAGACACATCATCCGAAACAGCAGGCGAGGACCACATCAGACTTGTCAACAGCAGACACATCGCACAGATCGAATTGGCGAGCTTCATGAGTGAGATAGGAGTACGAACTTCGTCGACGACTTTGTCAAACTATCGAGTAGGCAGAGCCGTATACACGGATGAAGCTGAGAAATGGCGGCATGGTCCATGTTACGGCTTGTTCCAGGCAGGAAAGAAACGGTGTGCCTTACTGCGCATTACCCTGCTTCGCGGTAGCCGCATTCCTGATTACGGCATTGCACGCTCCGGCCATCTTGTTTGCTGACTTTCTCCACCAGAAACGGAGCCTGGCAGGTAGGGCAAGCCTTGGGGATCGGACGATCCCACAAAGCATATTCGCACTTCGGATAATTACTGCACGCAAAAAACGACCGCCCTTTCTTCGTCCGTTTCTGCACCAGGTCGCCTCCGCAATCGGGCTGCGGACACTTGACCCCCAACGCCAACGGTTTGGTGGTCTTACACTGCGGATAGGCTGAGCAAGCAATGAACTTCCCAAATCGTCCGGTCTTCACCACCATCGGACTACTACATTTGTCGCACTTCTCATCAGTGGTAATTTCCTCTTTCGGCACAATTTTGATCGTCCCGTCCGGCAGTTTCTCAAAGTTTTGGGTGTTCTTGCACGGTGGATCGTCTTTATAAGCCGGGCAGGCGAGAAACTTGCCGTTCCTCCCCCACTTGATTTCCAGCATGCGCCCGCATTTCTCGCAGGGTATATTGGTCGGTGGCTCAACGATATCTTTAGGACCCGGGATCGTCTTGGCACGCTCCATTTCCATGGTGAACGGCGCATAAAAATCTCGCACCGCCGCCACCCACTGTTTATTTCCCTCTTCCACGGCATCCAACTGTTCTTCGAGTTGTGAAGTGAAATCGACGTTGATGAGCTGAGGGAAGCCTTTCAGGAGAAAATCATTGACTGTTTTCCCCGTCTCTGTTGGAACCAACCGCCCTTCGGTTTTCTCCACGTACTTGCGGTCCTGGATCGTAGAAATAATCGCCGCGTACGTCGACGGCCGCCCGATACCTTTTTCTTCCAGCTCCTTGATCAGCAGCGCTTCGTTGTATCGCGGCGGCGGCTGCGTAAAATGTTGTTTCGAGAGCAATCCCGGCACTGTTTGTGCCTCTTGCTCCACGAGCCGCAACTGCTCCCCTTCTGAGAGTGCCGGCAGTTGCCGTTCGTCGTCGTCCGGCTCCTGATCTGCCTTGGGCTTGTGTGACGGAGCTTCCTTATCGACTCCCTCCATGTAGACAATGGTATGGCCTGGAAACTTCACAACGGTTCCAGTGGAACGAAAAATGTACCGTGCCGTCGTCCCCACCGGAGATGAATCGATACGAGTCACATCCAAGATCGCCGGCACCATCTGCGATGCAATGAATCGATTCCAAATCAACTTGTACAGATTGTACTGATCCTGTTCCAAATACTGGCGGATCGACTCAGGATCACGGGCCGCTGATGTCGGTCTGATCGCCTCGTGCGCTTCCTGTGCCGCTTTTGAAGTCTTATACACATTCGGCGTAGCCGGAAGATACTCCGCTCCGAATCGAGACTGGATCACCTCCCGCGCATCGGCCATCGCCTCATTGGAAATACGCGGCGAGTCGGTTCGCATGTAGGTGATCAACCCCGTCGCCCCTTCGGCGCCGATTTCGATCCCTTCGTACAACTGCTGCGCCAAGGTCATGGTCTTCTTCGGCGAGAAATGCAACTTGCGCGACGCCTCCTGCTGCAGTCGACTGGTAATAAACGGAGCGACAGGGTTACGCTTCTTTTCACGTCTTTCAATCGACTGCACGACGAACGTCTTGCCTTGCACCTCCCCGACGATGCGACCGGCCTGTTCCGTATTTTCGATCGAGGCCTCTCCGCCGTTGATGCTATGGAGCTTGGCTTCGAACGACGGCGGATTGGCACCTGCCAGCAGCGCGGTAATCGACCAGTACTCTTCGGCGCGAAAGGCCTCCCGCTCCGCTTCGCGCTCGCAAATCAACCGCATCGCAACAGACTGCACCCGCCCCATGCTGAGCCCGCGGCGAACTTTGTTCCACAGCAACTGACTGCCTTGATAGCCGACGATACGGTCCAACACACGGCGAGCTTGTTGCGCATTAACAAGATTCATGTCGATCTCGCCCGGTGATTGCAGCGCACGTTTGATCGCCGATTGCGTGATCTCATTGAATAAGACTCGAAATATCTTTCCGTCCTGCTTTTTCTTCTTTGATTTTCCGAGCAGCTCTTGTTCAAGATGCCAGGCGATGGCCTCCCCTTCACGATCAGGGTCCGGCGCCAGGAAAATCTTGTCCGCCTCTTCTGCCTTCTTCTTGATCTCGGACAACACCTTCGACTTGCCTTTGATGGTGACGTACTGCGGCTCGAAATCGTTCTCGAGATCCACGCCTAACTTACTGGTCGGCAGATCTTTGACATGTCCGACCGACGCCATCACCGTATAACCGCGCCCCAGATATTTCGTGATCGTCCTCGCCTTTGTCGGCGACTCAACGATGATCAGATTTTTTGCCATAGCAGCTCCGTCTATTCCCCACAAACTGTATCATCCGTACCAAATATCGAAGATTCATGCAACTAGATTGGCAGTCGGGAACACTCTCATGTGGGCAGACCATGGAATGGTCCTATGCCGAGACAGGAGGAATACTGGTGCCGGCACACTCCGTACCGCACATCAATTCATTCGTCGACAGAGACTTTTTCCCCCGATGCGTTACCACTGTTTTCACTCGAGCGGCAGTTATCGACTGACGTTATTGTGACGCCTTGCTGATCTTAGATACGGATGTATTGCTGACCGGGCAACTGACGGATGCGTCCTCCCAACTCCAAGAACAGTAATGTCGCGACGACTTGTGCTGCCTGCAATCCGGTGCTTTCAATCACGGCATCGATCGACCGTGCTTCATACGATAACGCGTCGTAGACGGTCGCCTCTTCATGACGCAACGGCACCACGGCATCGGCCGTGGTGCGATCCAACCGCAACATCGTCCGTTGTCGTGCATCGAGTTGAGGCACCATTTCATCCAGAATGTCGCGTGCGTCTTCGATCAGTTTGGCTCCCTCCTTGATCAAGCGATTCGATCCCCGACAGGCCTCTTCTTTAATGGAGCCTGGCACCGCAAATACGTCTCGCCCCTGCTCTAGCGCCAACCTGGCCGTGATCAACGACCCGCTATCGGTCGTTGCCTCGCTGACCAACACACCGAACGACAGTCCGCTGATGATCCGATTTCTTCGTGGGAAGTGGTGACTTTGAGGAGCCGCACCGATCGGCAGCTCCGAGAGAACAGCCCCTTGCGATTCAATGGTCCGCCGCAGAGCCTGATGTTCAGACGGATAGGTTCGATCGATGCCACATCCCAGTACCGCAATCGTTCGTCCCTTGCCCGCGAGTGCGCCACGATGAGCCGCCGCGTCGATCCCACGCGCCAGACCGCTCACGATGGTCACGCCGCATTCCGAAAGGTCCTTGGCGATCTCCTCCGTAATCATTCTTCCGACAGGAGTCGCTCGTCGTCCTCCTACAATGGCCACGCCGACCGCGTCCTGTGGCAACAAATTTCCGCTCACGTACAACAGCGGTGGTGGGTCCGGAATCGTTTTCAATCTCGCAGGGTAGGCATCGTCAAAGAACGTGAGGATCCGAACATTGAGACGCACAGTAACGGAAACTTGGCGATCGATCTGCCGACGACTCTCCGCTGACGGCCCCCGGCAAATGGCCTCTGCCAAATCAGAACTGCACCCTGCCGCGATTAAATCACCACTGGTTGCATGCAGCACGGTGTCGGGTGATCCAAAGGCGTGAATGAGCTTCAGAACCGTTCGATCCCCGACACCGTCTATGGCTTGAAGCGAGAGCCACTGAGTCAAGAAGGCTTCGTCCATGCTCGGCCTCGACGACACCATGGGGGATTCTTTGCACGGTCGGAAGGGTTCTTGCTGCCTCGCGCGCAATCACCGACAGGCACCGCACACCACTACAAGACGACGAGATCGTACTGTTCCAGATGCAACTGACTATCGGGGGTCACGATGATTTTTGCCGAACAATCACGTTCCAGCGTTTCCACACCATACCGCTCTTCATCTTGAAGCAATTCGGCCACCGTCGGATGGGCCCCCACGATGATCCGTTGCTGTTCGGGCGACGGTTCAATTTTTCTGATCTCGCGAAAGATTTCATAGGCCACGGTCGTGGGGGATTTCGTATACCCTCGACCGTCACAATACCGACAGGGCTCCGACAATGAGCGCAAGAGATCCTCGCGCACACGTTCACGGGAAATCTCGATCAAGCCGAGATCCGAGATCCGAGAGATTCTGGTCCGCGCCTTGTCCGAGCCCATGGCGTCCACCAACGCATGGTAGACCTTGTCTCGATTCTTTTCACGCTCCATATCGATAAAATCGACGATGATGATCCCGCCGATTCCACGCAGTTTCAGCTGATAGGCGACCTCTTTGGCCGCCTCCAGATTATTCCGCAAGATCGTTTCCTCTTGATCACGTTTCCCGACAAACCGCCCCGTATTGACGTCGATCACCGTCATCGCCTCGGTATGATCGATCACCAGATACCCGCCCGACTTCAACCAGACCTTTCGGCTTAAGGCACGGACAATCTCTTGTTCCACCCCGAGATGGTCGAACAACGGCTCGTCTTTGTCGTAGAGTTGAATCCGCGCCGTTTGCTCCGGAGAAAACCGCTGAACAAAGCTCCGAATGGCATCGTACTCTTCTCGCGAATCGATCCAGAGTCGATCTACTTTCTTACTGAACAAGTCCCTGACGACACGAAAGCTGAGACTCAAATCAGAGTGGAGCAACGCGGGGGCGGGCAACCGTTCTCGATTGGTTAAAATGTCCTGCCACAGGACATGCAGAAAATCGACATCGGATTTCAGCTCATCTTCTTTGACCCCTTCGCTGACTGTCCGCACGATATACCCGTACCCCTGACGCCGCACCCGGCGCATGATTTCCTTCAGTCTGGTCCGTTCCTCATCCCGAGGAATTCGTCGAGAAACGCCGATATGATCGACGTTCGGCATAAACACCAGATACCGTCCAGGCAGCGACACATAGGTGGTGACTCGAGACCCTTTGGTGCCGATCGGGCCCTTCGAGATCTGCACCATCAGCTCCTGCCCCTCGCTCAAAAGCTGTTCGATCGGCTTCGCGCTCTGCCGCTTCGGCCGTAACATGTCCGAATCTTTTTCGTCTTCCTCCGCTTCGACCAGCATGTCGCCGGGCTCCGCCTCCACCAACAGATCCGAGACATGCATGAAGGCTGCCTTCTCCAGTCCGATATCGACAAAAGCGGCTTGCATACCCGGCAAGACTTTCGCGACCCGTCCCTTGTAAATATTTCCGACAAAATCCTTGTGCTTCGCGCGATCTCCGAATAAATCCGTGACGACCCCGCCGTCAAGCACGGCGACACGAGTTTCTTCTCGCGCGACCGTTATCGCAATTTCATTTCCCATACACACTCCTTTGTTTCACTGCCGCTGAGGCTGATGGAAAGGAGTGATGCGGGCAAGGACCCGGATCTGCGCCTCATCCATATGATCAGCTCCATCGGCTATCGAACCGCTAATATCTTCCTAAACACTGAACCGCTGGGGTTCAGCTGTCCGACATGACTCAATAAAATAAACTTAATCGCTTACGTTTGACATTCAGCAGTAAGCCCAAGGCTGCCATGATCATAATCGTGGCACTCCCGCCATAGCTCACGAGCGGCAACGGAATGCCGACGATGGGGAACATGCCTGCCGTCATCCCGATATTGACCACAACGCAAAAACAGAGCATTGCCACGATCCCTGCAGCGAGCAACGCTCCCAGCTGATCCTTGGCTTTTGACGCAATTTCCAAGGAGAGCCAGATCAACCCCACAAACAACGACAACAACACCAGCACACCCATGAATCCCCATTCTTCCGCGAAGACGGCAAATACAAAGTCCGTATGCCCCTCCGGCAAGAACTTCAGCTGACTTTGGGTCCCACCGTAGAGTCCCTTCCCTAATAGTTCTCCTGATCCGATGGCGATTCTCGATTGTAGCGCATGGTAGCCCTTCCCGCCTGGATCATAGTCTTGGTCGACGAACGCCATAATGCGCTGTCGTTGGTAATCATGCAAGGACCCCCAGACCCCTTCCCAGGCAAAGGGAAACAGCATGATCGAAAAAAGCAGGATCACACCTAAGGCTTGTGACCGAACTCCTACCATGAGCAACATCGCGGCATAGACTGCGACAAAGCTCAACCCGCTGCCCAAATCCGGCTGTTTTAAGATGAGGAGCAGACCAGGCAGCACCAAAAGCCCCGGGACAATGACACGCTGTAGCCACCCGACCCTCGGGGCCTTCGAATAGTAGTGGGCCAGTACCAATACGAGGATGAGTTTCGCGAACTCCGACGGTTGGAAGCTCAATGGACCCAAGGCGATCCATCGCTGCGCCCCCTTGCTCGTTCGCCCCTCGAACAAGACAACGACCAGCATCAACAAAATCACGGCATAGGCCGGATAGGCAAACCGCGCAAGGTGGTGATAGTCCGACGCCCACATGATGAGGAACGCCGCCGAGCCGATCCCGATCCAGGTGAGTTGCTTGAGATAGTACGGCGTCCCGACGCCGCGCTGCCCATACGTCACACTGTAAATCGAAAGGACTCCGATCCCGAGAATGGCGAGAATCAACGCGACGTAGCGAATGTCGAAACTATCGAGTTCACGATGTTCAGTCAATCGATTGATCATGAGTCGTGTGAGAAACGCCCTGGCCCTTCCATACCGGAACGATCCGAGGTGACCGTTGGAACCTGTGGGGCGAGCTTCATATAGGTTTCAATGACTTCCTTTGCGAGCGGAGCAGCCGCTGCCCCCCCGTGCCCCATGTGCTCGCCGATCACCGCCACCGCGATCTTGGGTGACTCGACCGGCGCAAACGCCACAAACCACGCATGGTCTCTGAATTTTTTTGGGATACTTTCCTCAGGCCCAGTGCGAAGGGCCGCCACCTGTGCCGTACCGGTTTTCCCCCCAATCGTCACCAGCGACGACTTCGCCCTCGTCGCCGTCCCCTTCGTCACGACATC
>JAFEBI010000016.1:12236-106922 GCA_018242725.1 Nitrospira sp.
ATCTCCATCAGATTCCCGGTCGTTCGGTCCATCACCGCCTGGACCAGTCGGGGGCGGTAACTGACACCGTCGTTGGCGACCGTGGCAACTAGGCTCGCCATCTGCAACGGGGTCACCGTGACATAGCCTTGCCCAATCGCGGCTGAAATGGTTTCGCCCGGCAACCACTGCTCGTTCTTGGCTTTTTGCTTCCAGGCCGTCGACGGCATGATGCCCGATCGCTCCGACGGCAATTCCACCCCGGTTGCTTTCCCAAGTCCGAAGTCCTTACCGAATTCCGCCATCAGATCGATCCCCATTCGTTGCCCGACCGTATAAAAATACACGTCACAGGAATGGACCAACGCGTTGTGGAGATCAACGTACCCATGTCCTCCAGCCTTCCAGTCGTGGTAGAGCCGTTTCCCGAACTGGTAGCCTCCATTACAGAAAACCGTGCTGGACGGTGACATGGTTTTCGTTTCCAACGCGGCAATGGCCATCGGAATCTTGAACGTCGAGCCAGGCGGATACTGCCCTTGTGAGGCACGATTGTTCAGCGGGCGCCCTTCGTCCTGTACGATTTCCACCCACTGTTTCGCCGTGAGTTCTCGCGAGAGGACATTGGGATCGAAGCCGGGACGACTGGCCATGGCCAGAATATCCCCGCTGTTCGGATCGAGCGCGACAATGGCGCCATGCTCATCACCGAGCAAGTCTTCGGCCACCTTCTGAAGTCGTGCATCAATGGTCAAATACAGATCATTGCCGGCCTGCGGCCGATCGACCACCGTTGCCCTCTTCTCATGACCGAGCGCGTCGACCTCCACATTCTTCTGGCCGGCAACGCCCCGCATATGTCGATCGTAGGACTTTTCCACTCCATACTGCCCCACCACACTCCCTTGATGGAGATCGAGAAATTCCGGCTTCTCCAGTTGCTCTCCGGAAATTTCTCCCACATAGCCCAGGATATGAGCGGCCGTCATACCACCCGGATAATTGCGCTGCGATTCCACCTGAATCATGACACCGGGCAGATCCAGCCGGTGCGATTCCACCAATGTGGCATCACGCAGCGTCATGCGGTCCTTGATCTTTCGTGGAAGGAGCTTACTGCCCTTGGCGGTCAGTTTTTTCCGAACAAGGGCGGCGTCAAGACCAAGCAGGTCGGTCAACTGCTTGACCAAAAGCTCTCGATCCTTCACGTCTTCCAATGTGACGTAGAGACTAAAGCTCGGTACGTTATTCGCCAGGAGCACCCCATGCCGGTCATAGATCAACCCGCGAGCCGGCTCCAGCAGTACCTGTCTGATCCGATTATTTTCAGACAAATCTCGATAATAGGGCCCTTCACGAATCTGCAAGTGCCAGAGCCGAAGCCCGAGCAGCGCCACAACCAGCAGAAGCCCCACACGGAGAATGACCAGCCGCCGATGAAGATCCCCAAACTCTGTTTCTGAATAATGGACTGTCGCCACGTCACTGCCTACATTCGGGATTCAGACATCAACTGTTCGACATTGAACTGACTCCACATCAGCCAGTAGATCGCTCCACCGATGACCGCATCAAGACAGGCTTGCGGCAACACTACATTCCAAACCGCCCACCACAAATCCTGTTGGGCATTCAGCCTGAGCACAAATGGGGTCACCAGCCCAACCAGACAGGAAACCACCAGCAACCCCACAACGAGTACGAGAGGGCTCAGATACACCATCTGTCGTCCCGCAAGACCGGCGGCCAACCCAAGGCTCCCCTTCAGCATGGCCCCGGTGAGCGCGTCCTGCGCGGAAAACAGGCTCAACGCCCATCCGATTGCCGCTCCAACCAACAAGCCATCAAGCTCTCCGCTGATCAGGCCGATCAAGCATACCGCCACAACTCCAAGGTCCGGCTTCACGCCCCAGAGGGTGAGATGCGGCAACAGCACGGATTGAATCGGGACGATCCCCACAATGATGACCCCGTAAAGCAACGCTTTCATGGCTTCGGCCTCGGCAGACTCAATCGCTCTTTTTCTGTCGGCACCAGAGAAGACTGGATGACGAGGACCTCCTCAATCCGGTTGGGATCGACTTCCGGCGTCAACTCCGCAGACTGGAACAGGGCTTCCTCTTCTTTATCAATTCTCGTGATGGTGCCGATCGCCAGCCCTCGCGGAAACCCTTCAACCAATCCCGATGTGACCACTCGATCACCCGGGCGCGCGCCCGATAACAGCGGGATATACTTCAGTCGCGCCTGGCCGTGTGTCGTCCCTTCGACAATTCCCTCGTCTCTGGTGCGCTGGATCAGTCCCGCGATCGCATTATTCGGGTCCGTCACCAACAACACCACGGCGGTCGACGCCGTCGTTTTCACAATCCGTCCGACCACTCCTGCGGGAGTAATCACCCCCTGATCAGGTTGGACCCCGTCGGACGCTCCCTTATCCACGATGATCGTCTTGTACCAATTGCCGGTATCGCGACCGATCACTTGGGCCGCGATGAGTGTGGGAAGGGCTTGCTTCTTGAAATCCAGCAGCGTCGCGAGTCGCTCGGTGGCAGCAGCAGATTCCCGCAGTTGTCCGTTCTGTTCTTTCAGCAGTTCCAACTCTCGTTTCAACTGCCGATTCTCTTCTTCCATCCCCTGGAGCGCGACATAGCCGCCCCACACTCCAGCAATCCGATCATGAACCCCGGCAACGACATTCAACGGTCCACTGATGACCCATCCGAGCGGACCACCTACGCCTTGAAAGACGCTTTGGAGTTGGCCTGGCAGAAGTAAAAATCCGAGGATCAGGACGACGGCAAGAACGAGGGCTACACGCCTGGCATTGGACGTCACGCGTAAATTAACCATCCACATGAGGGGATGGGACCTTACCGGAGGTTGTTCGCTTGAGACATGACCGATACTTTTCGGAGCAGATCCAATTCATCCAGAATCTTCCCGACTCCCAAGACCACGGACGTCAGCGGATCATCGACCGTAATGATCGGCAGATTTGTTTCTTCACGGAATCGCGTATCCATTCCCTTCAACAGAGATCCTCCACCGGTCAGCACGATCCCCCGATCGATGATGTCTCCGGCCAGTTCGGGCGGAGTGTTTTCCAATGCGATCTTGATGGCATTGACGATGGTCCCGATCGGTTCCTGCAACGCTTCACGAATCTCGGCATCATCAATGACTAATGTGCGCGGAATCCCTGTAATCAAATCCCGTCCCTTGATCATCATGGTTTTCCGTTCTTCGAACGGATAGGCGGACCCGATTTCAAACTTGATCCGCTCGGCCATGTGTTCGCCGATCAATAAATTGTACTTCTTCTTGATGTAATTCATGATCGCTTCGTCCATCCGATCGCCGGCGACCTTGACGGACTCACTATAGACGATCCCGCCCAGCGAGATCACCGCGATGTCGGTCGTACCGCCACCCACATCGACGACCATGTTACCGGACGGCTCCGTGATCGGCAGCCCTGCCCCAATCGCCGCCGCAACCGGTTCCTCAATGAGATAGACTTCTCGGGCACCGGCCAATTCCGCTGAATCACGAACCGCCCGCTGCTCGACTTGGGTAATCCGAGAAGGCACACCGATAATGATCCGTGGCCGAACGAACGCGCTGCGGTTGTGGGCTTTCCGGATGAAGTGCTTCAGCATTTGTTCGGCCATCTCGAAGTCGGCGATCACGCCTTCCTTCATGGGCCGAACCGCAACGATATTCCCCGGGGTACGACCAAGCATTTTCTTCGCGTCGGCGCCGACGGCGAGTACCTTTTCGCTCTTCTTCTCGACCGCGACCACGGAAGGTTCGTTGAGGACGATCCCCTTCCCACGAACATACACGAGGGTCGTCGCCGTCCCTAAGTCGATCGCCAGGTCATCGGAAAACCAACCGAACACATCTCCCGGGAACCCCACGGTATCTCTCCCTTCATCTGAGCCGGCTCATTCAGAGTCCGGCTTGCGCGCGTGATCTCATCCAGCACTTAATCCGGAACTGCCAGTTGACCGGCATCCAGCACATGTGTCCGGGCCACTTCATCGCCGAGGCGACGCCCCTGTTCATTTCCGATAATCAAAAAACTTTCAAATGCGAGAATCGCCAGAGAGGCCAGCCATCCGATATACGGGATCGCATAGGCGACCTGTGCCCCACCCAGTGGAAGATTCCGAATAATCGACTCTCGAAACCCGACGGTCCCCCGCCCATCCACACGCACGGTTTGTAAACCGACCAGCCGTTTGCCGATGCTCTTTCCCCCCGCAAACCCATCGGCGATCAGGATGTACGTCAAACCGGAAAGAAAACCAACCGGAGGAGCGATTTCGCCGGCAGCGACGACAATGAATAGATCAATCAATTTCGCGATGAAGCGATTCAGCACATGGGCCTTCGGATAAACCCTGGAATCGGACGGCGTCGAGCCTGGCCCCTCCCCTCTCAAGGGATCTCCTTCTAATTAGTGGCAAAGTATAACAAAATTCGCCAACGTGCACAAACTAAAGCGCCATCTTTTTCTGAATATTTTTTGGCACCGGTCCGGAATGCCTCATGAACACTTCAGGCATGGGACCTCCACATAACTCGTTCCTCAGTAGCTGACGCGCTGCGCCTCAGGAGCCGGCCCTTGCCTTCCGCCCGTCCCATAAGTACACTGTTACCCTCACAAAAGCAAAGAGGGGTTTGATGATTAAGACAATGCGAGATGCGTCTCACAACTATCCTTGGCTGTTGAAATCCATCATGGGGATCCTAGCCATTGCCTTCGTCATTACGATGGGCTGGTGGGGATTCGGTGAGCAGTCCGGTGGACCGGTGGCGAAGGTCGGCGAACAATCGGTCTCACTGGATGAGTTTAAGCGTACCTACGAGAATATGCACCGGATCTATAAAGACAACGTCAAGACCGAGTTCAAAGACGAGGAGTTCAAGGACTTCGTCATGGGCCAACTCGTCGACAGCCGCGTGTGGATCATCGCCGCCCAAGAGATGGGTGTACGGGTATCCGATGCTGATCTCCGTGAGCTCATCATGCAAACCCAGGTGTTTCAGAAAAACGGCGCCTTCGACCCGGATCTCTACAAGCGCATCCTCGCCGCCAATCACCTCACCCCCGCAGCGTTTGAGTCGATCCAGCATCAGGAAGTCTTGGCGAACAAGGCCCGCATGATCGTCCGAGATTCCGTTGCACTGACGCCTGATGAGATCGCCGAAGGGCAGTCCCTCATGACCCGACCCGCTGACGGGAACGATCCCGCCAAGATGGCTGAGGCCAAGCAACGGGTACTGGATGACATGCTCCTGCAGAAACAACAACGTGCATTGGTTTCATTTCAACAGTCGATGAAGGCGAAGATTCCAATCACCATCCGGCGGGAGTTGCTGTAACAAGCGGATTCCCGTCAACACAGGATTTGGAGAGTCAGGGTAGTCGAATAGATGAGGCACCCTCTCTATTTTACCGTTCGTGAAGCTCGCCTCGGATCCACTGGTAATTTCCTCGCCTCGACTTTGCATGTTGGGACAACCACAAGAGGTTACTGATGGCCTTCTCCTTTGTGACCTTCATTCCGGCATACTCAGCCAGATAGTCCCTCAGAACCGCGCTCACGGATGTCCCCTCTTCTCGTGCCTGAATGCGGGCACGCTTCAGCATATCGTCTTTGATTGCAACGATAAATTTAGCCATAACGTCACTTCCTCACTGAGGTACCTGTTCAAGGGAATCGACTCCGGACCAGAATGGGAACACAAGAATCGAGAAGACGCAAAGGGTTAGGGCTCTAAGTCCTGGACGAGACGAAAACCAATGCCGTCGTCCCGAGTGTCAGCGTCGTACCTGTCCCGGAACGAAGCACGCAAGTACACCGGTTTGAGGTACCAAGAACCGCCACGGAGCACGCGCCGGCCGCAGTTCCCATTGTTAGCCTCCATCCACGCCGATCCATTTGCTGGAGCTTGTTGATAGGTCTCATGCCAACAATCCTCGACCCATTCCCAGACATTGCCGCTCAAGTCATGGAGCCTAAAACCGTTCGCCTTTTTGGTGCCAACTTCTGCCGTGCGGTCATTCGAAAACACTGCATACTCCCCCAGCTCTGCTTCGTTGGAGGTGCCTGCCCAGTCTTCCTGCTTAGCTCCGCTGCGCGCCGCGTATTCCCATTCCGATTCGCTCGGCAGCCGATAGCGCGTTCCCGTTTTTTGGGACAACCAGGCAGCATAGTCTTTCGCATCTTGCCACGACACGTTGATGACCGGCCGCTTGTTACGCCCCCAGCCCTGATCATGTGGCAAAAGCCTCCTCTCGGCAATGGCAAACCGGTCATATTCCTCAAAGGTCACTTCGTACTTCCCCATGGCGAATGTCTTGATCGAAACTTCATGCACTGGATCCGCCCGAAGAAACTTCCCACCGTTTTTACCTTGCCGGAATGTCCCGGCTGGCACAGTCTCCAGGACCGGGGCAATATGGATACTCATGAAGTACGATTTGCCCCGCAGAAGTGCCTGCTCCAGCGTGAGTCCGGTCGTCCAGAGCCAGGCCCCCGCCCCACTCACAAACAGCATCACCAGCCCAATCGCACCAGCTTGTATCCACTTTGCGCGAGAACTAGCATCGAGATAGGCTTTCATCAATGGCGTGGCCGCTGTCATCGAGCGTCGAAAATCCTGATATTCTCGACCGGACGCCAGCCCATCGAACCAGGGCTTGCCAAGCTCCTCCCACTTCTGCGCTCGGCTCTCCAGCAGCCGTTGATCGATCAATTGTTTCTTATTCACCTCGACATAGGCCTTGAGCGAGGGCCAGACCTCAAAAAGCTTTTCATGGCTGATGGATACCGTGGCCTCTTCATCCTGGCCTTCCGTGTGCAGCAAGCGCGCATCGACCAACGACTTAATCAGTCCCTTCATCTCCGGAAACTCTCTCAGCAGCGGTCGGCGACGCGTCGGCACCCCTTCCACACTCACCGTGACCAGCGACCGAAAGAGCGTCGGCAAATGCGCGAGGGTTTTCTCTCCACTCTTCTCTTGGATGCCGCGCTCGACCTGTTCGGCATGTTGTTTGATGGCCCCAGCTACTCCACCCAGCGTGGCATACACACCCGTCGTCAGTTCATGATCCTTCCGCTTCTCAAACAACTGATTCAGCAAGAACGCAAGCAGCGGAAGATTCCCTGGCTCAGCCCCTGCGTCATAGACAATCCGTCTCGCCAACTCTTCGCTGACTCGCACGCCGGCGCAACCCGCCGGTTTCACGATCAAATCTTCGACCATATAGGGCTCGATCGGTCCCAGCGGATAATGCCCTGCACCGCCTAACACGGCACGCATGTCCGGGGAGTCATGACAGTGATGGAGATGATCGCTCCGGATGGTGGCGAGGACCCAGAGCCTGTTCTCTTGAGCGGCCCGATACAGCGCCGCGAGAAACTGCTGGGCTTTCGTCTGGTCTTGTGCGGTAAATAGTTCTTCCATTTGGTCGAGAAAGAGCACCAGCGCCCGCCCTTCCAGGCCATTTTTGATGATTCGTGTCAGGTGTTCTGATAGGGAGTCCGGTTTCCTATTCAACGCGTCCACAATCTCATCCGGTCTCAGCCCGGCACGGGTCGCGATGCCTCCAATAGCCACGAGCAGTGAACTCCACGGATCTGTCCGTTGACTCGGCACCATCCGAACACACTCGCACTGAACCCCACCGGATAGCCCACCCTGCTCGAGTTTCGGCAGAAGCCCGGCGTCGATGAGTGATGATTTCCCGACCCCGGAGTTACCGCTCACGATGATGAATCGTCCCTGCGGTCCCTGCATACGGTCGAGCACCTCTCGCACTTCCGCCGTGCGGCCAAAGAAGACCGGCGCATACTTTCGGTTGAAGTGCATCAACCCAGGATAGGGTGAGCCCTGTGTCGCACTATCCCAGGTGATGGCTGCGACACGTCCCGACCCCTGAGCCTCCGCCGATTCCGGTTGCTTCCTGTCAGCAAGATGCTTGGCGGCAGCCGCCAACACGAGTGTGCTCAACTCATGTGGCGCAGCAAATTGACTCGCCAGCTTTTCCGTCAAGAGGTGCTGTCGCAATGCCTTGATGCGCTCGCCTTTATCCTCTGCGGTATAGGCATCGTCAAACACGCGTGGCCACGCTGTCGTGTCGCTGACGGCAAACGTGAGACAGGGCTTCTTCAGCGCTTCGGCGCGACGGTACTCTAGTTCCGTAATCGAGAGGCCCTTGGGATTGTCATGCTGTGCCGGAGGGACATACCCGTAACGGAAGGCGAACAGTCCGATATAGATATCGGCGGCTTCCACGTCTTTCAGACATTTGTCCACAGGCCGCTGGTCCGCCGCGACATAGTCTTCCATCGCGATGACGTGATGGCCGGCTTTTCGCAGCGCCTCATAGACCACACGGCGGTAGTCTTTCAAATCTTCGTACGTCGATGAAAGATAGAACGTCGCCATGGCGATCCCAAGCCGAACCGTGGTCTCTACGTAGGGGCGCATTCTACTCGCCCGAAGGACAAAGGCCAAGGCCCGAGTAGCATGGAGGCTTCACGCGTGGCCTGATCAGGATGACGAGTAGACAACAAACGACCTCGGATCAGAAAGACAAGAAGGCAGGTCTGCTAGCATCCTACCCAGAAGCTCATTCAGACCTCTGTAACCGTCATGAATACGAAATTCATAGATGCGTGAGCCTCCGCTGCAGGATACTCAAAAAGGCTATCCAGCAAGGCCGCAGCGAGTGAAGAGGCGAGGCGTACGCTTCGGTACGTTGAGCCCCTGAGCGACGCGAGAACGCCGCCGGCAGACTTTTTCAGCATCCTGCTACAGGATCAACATCGCATCGCCATAGCTATAGAAGCGATAGCGCTCGTTGACCGCTCCTTCATAGGCCTTGCGAACCGGCTCTATTCCGGCGAATGCCGACACCAGCATGAGCAGTGTGGTCTTCGGCAGGTGAAAGTTCGTCATCAGCGCATCAACAACCTTGAACTTAAACCCAGGTGTAATGAACAGCCAGCTCTCGCCGGACATGGGGACCATCTCTCCCTTTTCCTTTATGACGGTTTCAAGTGTACGGACAACCGTCGTCCCCACAGCTACCACCCGTCCACCGGCTCGCTTCGTTTGGCTGATCATGTTGGTTGTCTCTGAGCTGACATGAAAGACTTCCCCTCCCATCAGATGGTCTTCTATTTTCTCGGTCGTCACCGGCTTGAACGTACCAGGCCCCACATGCAGCGTGACCGTGGCCACGTTGATTCCAGCTTCTCGCAGTCGTTTAAATAATTCTTCGGTAAAGTGCAGACCGGCCGTTGGGGCGGCGATCGCACCTCCATGTTTGGCAAAGACGGTCTGATACCATTTCCCATCTTCCTGAGTGGGCGCACGTTTGATATAGGGCGGAAGGGGCATCATTCCCCGCTCCTCGAGAAGCCTGGCGACCGGGATCGGACTCTCCACAAGCACCTCGGTCCCTGTTGCATCTCGTTTCACGATTGTTGCGCGGGACTGTTGATCGAACTCGATAATTTGGCCGACACGAAACGAACCCTTGACCATGATGTCCCATCGCCGATCTCCGAGATCCTTCACAAACAATACTTCGACCGGCGTTCCTGTCGACTGCTTGATTCCGGGCACCCGAGCGGCCATGACCTTCGTATCGTTCACAACGAGAAGGTCGCCCTGGTTCAGCAATGCAGGGAGATCAGCGACACGATGGTGCCGACGCTGTTGCGTGGCTCGATGAAGAACCAGCAAGCGCGCCTGGTCGCGAGGACTCACCGGCTGCAACGCGACGAGAGACGGGTCAAAGGGAAAATCGAACTCGGAGAGTTGCATCAGGATGGAGGAGAAGGAGAAGCCGGAAGAGCAGGCGGGGCTTGCGTCAACGCCGCATCGCGCAATTCCGTCCCCGGATAATAATAGCTCAGGATGCTCGAAAACGAATAGCCCAACTCTGCCAACTCTTTTGCGCCCCACTGACAGAGCCCGACCGCATGACCCGCTCCGTAACCGGACAGGACGAGCTCCTGTCCGATCGACTGAACGGTAAATTGTGTACTGGGAACAATCGTATACCCCACCGCTTTGCGGAGGTCCTCGCCCCGTATCACCAACTCTCCGTTCGAGTGCACAATCTTCAGAGTCGCGACTCGTCCGGCGCGGCTGTACGACTGCGGGGCAACCTCTGAAATCCTTCCGACGGAAAATCCTTGTTGCCGCAGATTTTTCTCCAGCGTCTCGATCTTCACGGATGCGCTCCACTGATAATAGGGAGACTCGATGTCGAACGGACACTCCACTCCCTTTAAGTAGGGAAGATCCTTTGACCACACGGTCATCGCGTCTTCCGTCACACCCGCCGCCGTGGACGAAAACGCAGCATAGATCGGCGCGCCTTGGTAAGTCACCACCATCCCTTTTGTGGATTCCACCGCCGCAGTTACGCGCGCATCGATGCCTTGGCGGCCACGATACACCTGATCCTGAATTCCGGCTACCACATCATAGTCTCGAGTGGAATTCAGCATGCGCTGGTAGAGGGCATAGGTCCTGGTGGCGACGGCCTGCACCTTCAGCATCTCCGGATGCCAGGTTGAATTCACTTCGGCCGGCACGACACCTTTGACGTATTCCTCCAAATCAACACGGTTGACGAGCAGACGGCTTTTCCCTCGCCGAACAAGCTGGACAACCCCGCTGACGCGGAGGGCGTCATTCTCATCACGAGCCTGCACCGTGGTTCGCTTCCCGTTCCCATTCAGCCGAATCGTGAGGTCGTGATTGCCTGCCCGTAGCGTTAATTGATCCGTCACGACCGGTTTTCCATTGAGGATCAGAGCATGGCCTCGCACCTTGATCTTCAGAACTGAGCCATAGGACCAGGCCTGATTCTGTTCGTCGGTCACCCACAGCGTTTGATCACTGGATATCTCAAGCTGTTGAACGTCGGAGGCCAACAGCACACGAATCGGCGGCCCCGCCTGAGCTTCGGGCATCACGCCCAATCCTAGACAGATTCCCAATCCCGCTGCACCGGCCCAGAGCCGTGCTGCTCTCATCGGCGGAAAAGCCATCCTAGGAGATAGAATAGCAGACTCAGAATAATACTGAAGACAATACTGGTAGCGATGGGGAAATAAAAGCTGAAATTCTCACGCTTGATGGAGATGTCGCCAGGAAGTTTACCGAGCCAACTGATGCTATTCCCAAGACCGGGAATCCGGTCGAGGGCGACAAGCAGCACCCCCAGCGCAATAATCCCAAGCCCAATTTCAATGAGGAGCTTCCCAAGGGTGGTCCATTCCGGCATCAACGGTCATCCCAACATGAGGACGATCAAACAGGCTTGGTCTCACCCGCCCGCCCATCGCCTGTATGAACAGGCGTTTGCCCAGGCCGTACATCGAGTCTGTGAGCAAGCAATGGGAGAACAGGGCTGTGGACTGTTTCAGCGCCCTACCAACCATTCACCAGACACTCTGCAATCTGAATTGCATTGAGCGCCGCCCCCTTGCGAAGGTTATCGGATACCACCCAGAGATTGAGGCCGTTGGTGATCGACTCGTCTTCCCGCACGCGGCCGATATACACTTCATCTTTCCCCGTTGCATCGAGCGGCATGGGATAGAGCTTCTTCGCAGGATCATCATAAACAAGCACACCGGGCATGGCTGCGAGCGCGGCACGCGCCTCATTCACTTTTAAGGGACGCTCCAACTCGATATTGATCGCTTCGGAATGGCACCGCAGTACCGGCACGCGCACGGTCGTGGCCGTGACCCTGAGATGCGGCGCACCGAGAATCTTTCGTGTTTCTTTCGCGATCTTGACTTCTTCTGAACAATCGCCTCCCTCGTTGAATGAGCCGATGTGCGGCAAGAGATTGAAGGCGATTTGGTAGGGATAGACCTTGGTCGTGATGTCACGAAACGCCAAGAGATCCTTTGTCTGATCCATCAACTCATCCATCGCCGCAGATCCGGTTCCCGATACCGATTGGAATGTCGTCACCACCACGCGCTTCACCCCGACCGCATCGTGAAGCGGCTTGAGCGCCATGACCAACGGCGTGGTCGTGCAGTTGGGAATAGCCACGATGCCTCGTGGCATATCGCCTAATGCCGCCGCATTGACCTCCGGAACCACCAGCGGGACCTGTTCATCCATGCGAAATACGGCGCTATCATCGATCACGGCAATACCGGCGGCGCCCAAGCGCTGCCCATAGTCCTTGCTGATTGCATCCGTCGCCGAGATAAAGGCCAGATCGACGCCATCGAACGACGAGCTTTCAGTTAATTCCTCCACCGTCCACTCTCTGCCCTGGCACGCCATAATCTCGCCCGCGGATCGCTTGGAGGCAAAGAGCCTCAGGCTGGTCAGCGGGAACTTCCGTTCCTCTAATATGTCTAGTGTTTCCTGGCCGACTGCGCCGGTTGCGCCAAGGATAGCCACTGTATAACCTGGTTTCCTCTTCAGCATGCCGTTCCTACTCCAATGTCAATGCGCGAATACGATGATTAAACGTGTCCGCCACCAGCAACGTGCCGTCGCGATCGGCAACGATACCGAATGGATAGCATACACCGGCTTCTCGTGCGAGGCCGCCATCGCCTGAGTAGCAGGGAATTCCTTGCCCGGCCACACACACTGCCACCCCCGATTCCCCGTCCCATTCTCGGATGAGGTGATTATCAGAGTCAGTCAGAAAGAGCCTCCCCCGATGATCAATAGCAATTCCGGTCGGTCGCGCGAGACTCGCTGACGATGTACCCACCGCCGACTCATATCGATAGGATCCACCGTCTCCCGCGATGGTTGAGATCAGCCCTGTTGAGAGATGGAGAGCGCGAACTCGACCATTGAAGGTATCGGCGATGTAGAGCTGGTCGCCCGCGAGCGCCAAGCCACTCGGGCCTGCTAAGGCCGTATCAATCCCCGGCTTCCCATCCCCATCGTACGTCGCCGCCCCGGTTCCTGCAACGGTCTGAATGACACCGGTTCTGAGATCGATCATCCGCACACGATGGTTGCTCTGATCCGCAATGTACAGCCGAGCATCGTCCTCACCCAGGACCAAGGCGGCGGGTTCGTTGAGTGCCGCCTGATCAGCATGGCCGTCGTCCCCCGAGAATCGAGGTTGACCCGTTCCCGCCAGGGTGGTGATACCACCGGTGACTGCATCCACCATGCGCACGCGATGATTCATGGTATCGGCGATGTAGAGATTGCCGGCCCAATCAACCACCACAGCAGTCGGGAAGTTGAGCTGCGCACGAACCGCAAGCCCACCATCTCCCCCATATCGAGTCGATGCAGCCGCCTGTTGGGTCCAATACCGAACTGTCCCGCTTAAATCAGCCTGCTGGGTGTACGCACCCATTCCTGGTCCACGACCATTCTCGGCAAAGGGATCCTCGTGCTCAAGACCAGCCGGCGGTTCTGGTTGTGCGACCGAAAGCGTCTGTTCGACGGAGGGCGTACCGGCTACCGTCGAGATCCTACCGGTGACGCGGTCTATCTTGCGAATCACGTGATTTTCAGAATCGGCCACATACGCATGGCCGTGCTGATCGAGCGCCAAGCCTTTTGGTTCATTCAACTGTGCCTGTACCGCAACCCCGCCATCTCCCCCAAGGCCTGGCTCGCCCGTACCGGCGAGCGTTCGAATCCTCCACTTCGTGATCGTTGCAGCCATGGGTGTACGCTGAGAGCTACTGGATGTGTTTGGCAATCGTGTCGCCCATCTCGGCCGTCCCCACGATCTTTGCGCCGGAACTTTGAATGTCCTTCGTGCGATAGCCGAGGTCAAGGGTGTTGACGATGGCTTTCTCGATGGCATCCGCCTCTTTGTCGAGTTGAAACGCGTAGGACAGCATCATCGCAACCGAGGCGATCGTCGCGATCGGGTTGGCGATATTCCTCCCCGCGATGTCCGGCGCGCTCCCATGAATGGGCTCATAGAGGCCGACCTTGGCCCCGACACTCGCCGAGGGTAACATCCCGATTGAGCCGGTCAACATCGCCGCCTCGTCGCTCAGGATATCACCGAACATGTTGTTGCAGAGCAACACGTCAAACTGACGCGGGTTTCGCACCAATTGCATGGCGGCATTATCCACATAGATGTGGCTGAGCTCCACATCCGGATAGGACGCATGGACATCGATCACGACCTTCCGCCAAAGTTCTGAGGACTCCAAGACGTTCGCTTTGTCGACCGATGTCACCTTCTTGCGCCGCTTTCGCGCCGCCTCAAATGCCACCTTGGCAATCCGCCGCACTTCCTCTGTCGTATAGACTTCGGTATTGACGCCCCGTTCATCGCCGTTCGGCAACTTTTCAATCCCCTTGGGCTTGCCGAAATAAATGCCCCCGGTGAGTTCGCGGATCACCAGAATATCAATCCCCTCGATCACCTCGCGCTTCAACGTCGAGGCATCAATCAGATTTGCATAGACCTTCGCCGGCCTCAGATTGGCATAGAGCCCCAGCGCCTCCCGGATACCGAGCAACGCACGTTCAGGCCGTAACGTATAGTCCAAGCCTTCCCATCGAGGTCCGCCCACCGCCCCAAGTAAGACCGCATCGCTCTGCTTCGCCAATGCCAGCGTATCGTTCGGCAGCGGTACGCCAACCTTGTCGATCGCCTGTCCGCCGATATCGCCCGGAGCAAATTCGAAGCAATGCCCGTACTTTTCCGCGACGACTTTCAGAACCTTCACGGCTTCGGGAACGATTTCGCGTCCGACTCCGTCTCCTGCCAATACCGCAATCTTCGCTTTCACTGCATACTCCTTTTCAGTCCTTGAGGACCGATGACTTATTCCAATATGGTTTCGTCTTCACTCCGCCAGGCGGGATCGACCAGACAAAGAAACTCAATGTCCGTCGTTCCGACATTTTCCAGGTGCTGTCGCCCTCCCGGCGGAACATAGACCGTCGTGCCCGCTTCAACCGGCGTGACCTGGTCATCAACTGTCAGTCGCCCTGTTCCTGTTATAAAGTAATAGACTTCGGACGAGGCCAACACATGCCGCTTCGATCGATGTCCGGGGTTTAGCTTCCCGTGGGCGAGACTATACCCAAGGTTGAGCTGGTGCTTCGTAGGGTGGAATATCTCCCGTAGACGCGTATGGTCGCCGGCTAGAAATTCCGGACGATCCGCCGGTGTCACTTTAAACAAGGGCACGCTCCCTTCCCACCTTGAACCTCGTAGGGAAAGGAAACTCTACCGTGGGATTCAGCGTCAAATCAAGTTAACCTTCTGCTCCCCCTGCGCTTGCTTTGCGGTCAGATAGGCCAGCTTATTCAACGCACTCAAATAGGCACGTGCGGACGCCATGATGATGTCCGTATCGGCGCCATGACCGGACACCGTTCGGCCATCCTCTTGCACCCGAACGGATACTTCACCTTGGGCATCGGTCCCACCGGTAATCGCCTTTACCACATACATCAGCAACTTGCTCTTTGTCTGAGTAATCGCGGCAATCGTCCGATAGACGGCATCCACCGGCCCGTCGCCCGTCCCGGCCTGCGTGACGGCTGTGCCGTCGATTTCCAATTCGACCGTGGCGGTCGGAACGCGATCCGTCCCACTCGCAACATGAAACGATTTCAGCGTAATGCGATCCGCCATCTTCGCCAATTCTTCAGACACAATCACTTCCAAATCTTCTTCAAAGATCTCTTTCTTTTGGTCCGCTAATTTCTTGAACCGCTCGAATGCATGGTTCACCTCATCTTCACTGAGCTTGTACCCTAACTCCTCCAAGCGCTGCCGAAAGGCATGGCGTCCCGACAGTTTTCCCATCACCATTTGGCTTTCGACCAATCCGATCGACTCCGGGCGCATGATTTCATACGTCGTCTTGTCTTTCAGCAGACCGTCCTGATGAATCCCGGACGTGTGGGCAAAGGCATTAGCCCCCACGATCGCCTTGTTGGGTTGTACGACCATCCCTGTGATCTTGCTCACCAACCGGCTGGTTTTTGCGATCTCCTCGGTCCGAACCTGTGTATCGGCCAGGTAGAAATCCGTTCTGGTCCTGAGCCCCATCACGACTTCTTCCAATGAGGTATTCCCCGCACGCTCGCCGATGCCGTTGATCGTGCACTCCACCTGCCCAGCCCCATTGGCGATCGCCGCCAGGCTATTTGCGACCGCCATCCCAAGATCGTTGTGGCAATGAACCGAGATCACCGCCTGTTTGGCATTCGGCACCTTGTCGCAAATTCCTTTAATGAGCGCACCGAACTCTTGCGGGACTGCATAGCCGACCGTATCGGGAATATTGATTGTGCCAGCTCCCGCAGCGATCACCGCTTCAATCACTTCATACAGATAGGCCGGATCGGAGCGGCTTGCATCCATCGGGGAAAACTCGACGTCATCGACATAGCCCCTCGCCCGCTGGACCATCTCTACCGCACGTTGTTTGGCTTGCTCGCGTGTCATCCGAAACTGATGTTTCAAATGAATATCAGAGGCAGAAAGAAACGTATGGATCCGGACCTTCGGTGCTCCTTTCAATGCCTCCCATGCCCGATCGATATCTTCCGGACGGGCTCGTGCTAAGCTGCAAACCGTCGGTCCTTCCACCTCCTGCGCGATACGTCGAACCGCTTCATAATCGCCGGGTGAACTATAGGCAAATCCCGCCTCGATAATATCGACACCAAGTCGCGCCAGCTGTTTCGCCACCATGACCTTTTCTTCCACGTTCATACTGGCCCCGGGCGATTGCTCGCCATCCCTCAAGGTGGTATCAAAAATTCTGATCATGCGTGTCATGGTGTCACCTCTTTTCGTTCGCGTTGAAATCGGCTGGTCAAAATGGCACTCTGCGAGGCCGCAGCAAGCGAGCTGGCAAGGCGTACAGAGTCTCGTACGTCGAGCCGTTGAGTGCTGCGAGAACAAAGCAGAAGGTCATGTTCACCAGCCGGAAAATAGAAAAGCCTTCATCCCATTAGACCCAGGGACGAAGGCTTGAGGCGCTCCGTGGTACCACCCTGATTTAGCCTGAAGTTCTTCTGACCTTCAGACCCTTCTTTCTGCCTCTTACGGAGGCAAGACGGAATCTCTGACTTCTTGTTCGGAGACTCAGCTCAGAGGCGAGTTCGGCGATGTCTAGGCTGGCTTGCACCACCCGCCAGCTCTCTCTTCAGAATGTTGAAACCGGTTCCCAGCCGCATTTCTCTATGACTGGAAAACCGCCTTTGGCATTCTGTGTTCTAGATCGTTCGCCTACTACTCCTCGTCCTAGCCATTCACACCCGCTTCGGTTTTCCCATCTGTCACTATGGATTCGATTCAACCGGTGACGACTCGACTTTTCCAGCGTTCCGTTTCCCGGAGGCTGGAACGAGCAACCCCGCGATCTTCTCGACCGGTCCCATCAGGGCATACCCTGCGAACACCACGAATAACATGACGGCCGGCCATGCTGCGACCATCATCAGCGCCAGAATACCCCACACCAGATATGTGATCTGGCGATGCCCTTTGAACTTCAGATCCTTAAAGCTACGATACTTGATCGTGCTGACCATCAGAAACGACAGCCCCAATGTCATGAGCAAGACCACAATCGAGCGGACATCCGTTCCCATCTTCATAATGTAATGATCCAAAACGACCAAGGATGCCACAACGCCCGCAGCGGCAGGAATAGCCAAACCCGTAAAGTACTTGCCGTCTGACACGGCTACAGTAGAGTTGAAGCGCGCCAATCGGACGGCTCCCATGGCCACATAGGCAAACATCACGGCCACACCGAACGTACCATGCCCGCTTAACGCCCAGGAATAGATCAAGATCCCAGGGGCCACACCAAACGACACGACATCAGAAAGCGAATCATACTCCAACCCGAACTGGCTGGTACTGTTGGTCAGCCGAGCCGATTTTCCATCCAGGACGTCAAAGATCATGGCGACCAACACCGCGATCGCGGCTTCCAGGTAGTTGCCGTTGAAGACCGACAGAATGGCAAACACCCCGCAAAACAAGTTGCCCGTCGTAAAGAGGTTGGGGATCAGGTGCATCGCCGCCTTCCTCCGCTTTCCTTCCTTTCCAAACGAACTTCTAAAGCTCGCTGTTTTCATGGCAACTCTCCTAGAATAGTTTCCCCGCCTTTCACCCGCTGCCCGACAGCCACCCGAAGAGTGGTGCCGATGGGGAGAAAAGTATCCATGCGCGACCCAAACCGAATCAGCCCATATCGCTCACCTCGAACAGCTCGATCGAGCGGCGAGATCCAGCACACGATGCGCCGAGCGATCAGCCCAGCCACCTGCACACACAACACCTTGATCCCTTCGTCGGTCTTGATCATCAATGCATTCTGCTCATTCATGAACGTGGCTTCAGGCTTACTCGCGACCATGAACAAACCCGGCTGATACTGCACATTTTCGACCGTCCCGTCGCAGGGCAGCCGATTGATATGCACGTCGAAGACATTCAGGAAGATCGTCACCCGGAGGCTCCGTTCCTTTAGATACCTCGGCTCAAACTCTTCCTCGACAGCAATCACTTTACCATCGCCGGGCGCGACGATAAAGTTCCCCCCTTGCGGAACCACTCTGGCCGGATTTCTGAAAAACCAGGCTGAAAACAGCGTCGCAATACCACCGAGGAACGCGACAAAAGGCCAGCCCAACAATCCCGTCAACAGTGTAACGCCAGCTGGAACCGCGATGAAGGGAATTCCTTCTTTTGCAAATGGAACACCGACTGCACGATCCGCCATGGAGTCGCCTCAGTTCTTCGTCTTGTCGACCAACTGATCTTTCTTGAGCCACGGCATCATTCCCCGCAGCTTGGCCCCCACTGCTTCGATGGGATGCGCTTCCCCTTTCGCAAGCAACGCATTATAGACCGGTCGATTGGCCTGATTTTCAAGCACCCATTCCTTAGCAAACCGCCCAGTCTGAATCTCGTCCAGAATCTTCTTCATCTCCTGCTTCGTTTGCTCGGTCACGACTCGTGGACCGCGAGTCACATCGCCATACTTCGCCGTCGTGCTGATCGAGTAGCGCATATTCGCAATGCCCCCCTGATAAATCAGATCGACGATGAGCTTCACTTCGTGCAAACACTCGAAATACGCCATCTCAGGCGAATATCCGGCTTCAATCAGTGTCTCATAGCCCGCTTGAATCAAGGAGGTGAGACCGCCACACAACACCGCTTGCTCACCAAAGAGATCCGTCTCGGTTTCCTCACGGAAATTGGTCTCGATCACACCGGCACGCCCACCACCGATCGCGCTCGCGTACGCCAATCCGACCTGCTTGGTCGTCCCGCTGGGATCCTGATGAATCGCCAGCAGGCACGGTACGCCGCTGCCCTTCGTATATTCGGAGCGAACAAGATGTCCCGGGCCTTTCGGCGCCACCATGAAGACATTGATGGAAGCAGGCGGTACGATCTGTCCAAAGTGAATATTGAAGCCATGACCAAACGCGAGATAAGACCCTGGCTTGAGATTGGGCGCAATGTCCTGCCGATAGATGGCGGCCTGAGCTTCATCAGGCGCCAAGATCATCACGACATCGGAAGCCTTCACGGCATCGGCCACCGGCATAACTTTTAGTCCGCTCTGTTCAGCCTTTTTCCAGGACGCCCCCTCACGCAGCCCAATCACCACACTGACTCCGCTTTCCTTCATATTCAAGGCATGCGCATGGCCTTGGCTTCCATAGCCGACCACGGCTACCTTCTTGTTTCGAATCTGTTGAAGATCAGCATCCTTGTCGTAGTAGATGTTCATGAAACACCCTTTCCATATGTCAGTCTAGAGCGACGTTCTTTCATTACGCAGGCCATCATTCGCGAGCAATTTTTTTCGCCTGGACGGCAGCCTGACGAACAGGCTCCCGCGCAACAGCGACTCGACCGGTGCGGACCAACTCTTTGATCCCAAGCGGCTGAAGCAAGTTAATGATCGCTTCAATCTTCTTCGGGTCTCCGGAGACTTCGATCGTATAGGTCGTCGGCGTCGAATCGATCACGTTCGCGCGAAAGATATCGACGATTCTCAACGCTTCGGCTCGATCCACATCCTTCGTGTGAACCTTAATGATCGCGGTCTCCCGCGAGACAAACTCCGTTTCGTTCAGGTCGACCACCTTGATCACATCAATCAGCTTGTTCAGTTGCTTCACGATCTGCTCGATGATCCGTTCGTCTCCCGACGTCACAATCGTCATCTGGGACATGGAAGGATCCAGCGTCGGAGCCACCGACAGACTCTCAATATTGAATCCTCTCCCGCTGAACAACCCCGCAACTCGGGATAAGACTCCAAACTTATTTTCAACAGTTACTGAAATAATATGTTCCATCTTCCCTAGTTCCGAACAATCAGTACTTGTCGTTATGCGGTCAACACCGTGTCTTTGTCTTCCGGCGTCACTTTGGCACCACCGGATTGTTTCATTTTCAACTCAGGCGGATCCTCCAAGATCATCTCATGATTGCACCCGCCGGCAGGAATCATCGGATAGCAGTTCTCATAGGGATACGTCGGCACATCCACAATGACCGGTTTATCCGTTGCCAACGCTTCTTTCAGAATGGCATCGAGATCACCGACCTTCTTGACCCGCAACCCCACCGCCCCATAGGCATCTGCCAGCTTGACGAAATCCGGCGTCGTTCCCAGATCGCTTGACGCATATCGCCCGTTGTAAAACAGGTCTTGCCACTGCCGGACCATGCCGTGGAACCCGTTGTTCAAGATGATGATCTTCACCGGCAATTTGCTGATCACTGCCGTAGCCATTTCCTGCATGTTCATCTGAATGCTGCCGTCCCCTGCGATACAGAGCACCAGGCGATCTCGGAAAGCCGCCTGCGCCCCCATGGCGGCCGGAAACCCGAACCCCATGGTGCCCAGCCCGCCTGAGGTCAACCACCGATTCGGCCTGGCCAGCTTGAAATACTGGGCGGCCCACATTTGGTGCTGACCGACATCGGTGGCGACGATCGGATCTCGGTCTTTCGTCAACTCATACAACCGCTTGACCACCTGCTGGGGTTTGATCGGGCCATCCTTTTCCTGGTGATACGCCAAGGGATGAGCCTGTTGCCAGGCTCGGATCTGATCCCACCAGGGTTTCCGGAGGTCTTTCTGTTCGCCGTTGACCGTCGCACGAAGAATCTGATTCAGCTCGCGAAGCACTGTTCGACAATCGCCGACGATCGGGATATCGACATGAATATTTTTCCGAATCGACGTCGGGTCGATATCGACGTGGATCACCTTCGCGTTGGGGCAGAACTCCGATACTTTCCCGGTCACTCGGTCGTCAAACCTGGCACCAATCGCGATCACCAGATCGGAATAATGCATGGCCATGTTGGCTTGATAGGTCCCATGCATCCCCAGCATCCCCAAGGATAGTGGATGCTCACCTGGAAACACGCCAAGCCCCATCAAGGTCATGTCGACCGGAATCTGCGTCATCTCGGCCAACTCAAGCAGCTCTTGCGATGCGCCAGAAAACACAACTCCACCACCGACATAGAGAATCGGCTTCTTGGCCTTCATGATGGCTTCTGCAGCCTGCTTGATCTGCCACTTATTCCCTTCTACCGTCGGGTTATAGCCACGGATCGAAACCGACTTGGGATAGACGAACTCCGCCACATTCTGAGAGACGTCTTTGGGAATATCCACGAGCACCGGACCTGGACGACCGGTCGTGGCGATATAAAACGCTTCCTTGATCGTGGCTGCTAAATCGTTCACGTCTTTTACAAGGAAATTATATTTCGTGCAGGGGCGGCTCAGCCCGATATTGTCTGCCTCCTGAAACGCATCATTCCCGATCAAGTTCGTCGGCACCTGGCCGCTAAAACAGACCACCGGCACCGAGTCCATATAGGCATCGGCCAACGCCGTGATTACGTTGGTCATCCCAGGGCCGGAGGTTACCAGACAGACGCCCGCTTTTCCTGTCGCCTTGGCATAGCCTTCCGCCATATGTCCCGCACCCTGCTCATGGCGCGTCAAGATCACTTCAACATCTTTCTGCTGATGGAGCGTATCGAAAATCTTCAACACAACTCCGCCGGGAAGCGCGAACACGGTTTTCACCCCTTCCCGCTTCAGGCATTCGATGAAGATTTCAGCACCGGTGAGTTTCATGACACTCCTCCCTCCGACCGCATGTGCATAAGGCCTCCGATCGATCGTGAGACCCTACAACAGCACCCCTCGCGGACGCACGAATCATCGTGCACAAATGTGTTTGAAATCAAGGGGAAAGATTTCTGATCCTAGCATTCCCACATATGAGCGTCAATATAGCCCTGTCGGCACCCAGTGGCCGAGCTGCACGAGGTATCGACGGCCCAGAGAGACTCTCGCTGAAGAAAATGCGTGGATGGAAGGCCTATAAGCCGGATTCTGTCCCGCAAAGAAGTTTCCCCCTTTGCATGGATGATCATTTCTCTGGGATCCGAGTTACCCCGAACCTCAAGCGACCTACCCGAAGACCTCGACCGGGCCAGTCGGCGTACCGCAGTCCGTAAGGAACACGGCACCTGTCTTCCTATTTGGTCTTGCACCGGGCGACGCTTACCGTGCCGGTGATGTCACCACCCCCGCGGTGGGCTCTTACCCCACCGTTTCACCCTTACCTGAGCCGCAGCGATCAAATGGGATCCCATCGCATCGGCCATCGGCGGTTTGTTTTCTGTGGTGCTGGTGTCGGATTGCTCCGCCTGGGAGTTACCCAGCGCCCTGCCCATGGAGTCCGGACTTTCCTCTCGGCGCCGAAGCCCCGAGCAACCATCCAGCCTTCCACCCACGCGAGGCTAGTATAAAGAAGACCTATCCGTTGAAACAAGAAACAGAACGACGCCAAATTCACATCTATTGGCCGGATAAACCCGGGAGCAGAGTCGATGGAACCGGAGTTCTCTTCTGGTAGATGGCCATGGCTTCCGGCATCCATTTCGTCAGCTGTTCGATCCTCGTTTCATGGCCGGGATGGGTCGATAGAAACTCAGACGGTCCACCGCCGCCCGACAGCTTCTCCATCCGTTCCCAGAGATGCACCGACTCCTGTGGATCATACCCGGCATCGGCCGCCAGCAGTATGCCGATGTAGTCGGCTTCTGATTCATGTTTCCGGCTGAAGGGAAGCAGAACACCGACCTGCGCCCCGGCACCAAGCGCCCCCATGGCTGCCTGACCAAGCATAGGATTCTTGCTGCTGATCCCAATCGCTGCTCCGGCAACTTGAAGCGCGACATTGGCCACCTGCCCCTGGCTCATACGCTCTGCGCCGTGACGTGCGAGCGCGTGGGTGACCTCATGACCCAGTACAGCGGCTAGTCCTGCTTCGGTTTTTGCCACAGGAAAGATCCCCGTATAGACGGCGATCTTTCCGCCCGGCAACGCAAAGGCATTCATCGTTTTATCGTCCTTAATGACCGTGACTTCCCACTGAAACTGCTGCGCCATCTCCGCGTACTTCGAACGCTTCGCTGCTTCAATAATGTGCAGAGCAACCCGCTTGACCGGTTCGATCTCGTGAGGGTCTTGCGAGGGCCTCATTTTCGGATCGCTCTTGACCTGGCTATACGCTTGAGCCCCCATCTGTATTTCCTGGTCGACCGATGTCATGAGTAACTGCGACCGACCGGTATAGGGGTTCGTCTGGCAGCCGATTACACCGATTCCGCTTCCAATGAGACAGAACATCACTATGCCGCGCATGAACCATTGAGCCCGCATGTGCATTCCTCCGGAACAATACTCCCGATACCCGCCACTCAGGATTGACCGACAGGGATTCGATTGATAGATTACCGCGCCCTAGGCATGATTTCTAGGGGACCGGACAGGCTATGACCACGCAACCTTCACGAAGCGCCATCGAACGCATCGGCATTGACGAGTCCGGAAAGGGCGATTACTTCGGTCCGCTCGTCATCGCCGCCGTGTTTGTCGATGCGACGACTCAACGTGAATTGAAACTGATGGAGGTCCGTGACAGCAAGAAGATTGCCGACGGCCGAATCTTGGAACTGGCTCCTGACATCAAAACTATCTGCCCTCACAGCGTCATCACCATCGGCCCGCAGAAGTACAACGAACTCTATGCCAAGATCAGAAACTTGAATCGCTTACTCGCCTGGGGTCATGCCAAAGCCCTGGAAACCTTGCTCGAACAAGGGGTGGCCTGCGAGCGAGCAATTTCTGATCAGTTCGGCGATGAACGGCTGATTCTCAGAGCACTGCAAGAAAAGGGGCGACGGATTACGCTGGAACAACGACCAAAAGCCGAATCCGACTTGGCCGTCGCCGCCGCATCAATTTTGGCTCGGGCCGAGTTTCTCATTCGCCTCAAACGGCTTTCCATCGAGGTGGGTACTGCGCTACCCAAAGGCGCCTCCCCTACCGTCGAACTCGCTGCGAAGATGATCGTGAAGAAACATGGACAGGAGGGGTTGGGATCGGTGGCAAAACTGCATTTCAAGACCACGAAAGCGGTACTGGCAAAGCTATCCTGAACTTTTCATCTCGAAGGTCTGCATCAAAATCAGAGCCTCTCATCCCGTCATCGTCTTGTGTTCGAGAAGACACTTTGAGTAAGTTACAGAATTACGAAGAAGAATCGCTCAATGAATATCTTTCACGTAATCTTATTGGCCATTGCGATCCTACAGACCGCCTGTGTTGGCCACAGAACGTATACCGAGCAAGAACAGCTCACTCTCGCCCAGACGAAAACCATCTGGGTTGACGTGCGTAGCGACTCTCGAACGCTTCCAACCGGGACAGCCAGCATCATTGAGAAGGTTGAACGCGAGGTCAAAGACAAGCTCACGCGAGCCGGGTTCACAGTCGTGACTGATCCGTCCACAGCCGATGCCACGCTGAATCTGGAGTTCGACTTCTCGGATCGAAGACATCGAGACGAGCTCGCAAGCAATTATGAGAGCGCTTATCGACATGATGCCCATTCCATTCACGTCGGTGTACGTCTAGATCATACACAGGTGGGACACCTGTTGTGGCATGGCGAGTCAGTCTCACCACCCTACGACTTGAACCTCTCTCGCTCCGCGGTCATCAGATACATTGATTCCGATGTCCTGCAAGCACTCTTCAAATCAACCTCCCCGGCAGCGAAAAAAGATTGAGCCCTGCACCCTGAATTCAATCAGATACAGCCGTATCGAAATTGATACGCGAGCATTGCTTCTCCCACATCGCTCCTCCTGAATCTAACCCTCCAGTGCGCGAAATCCTGCGTTGCAGGAACGGCAAGCCTGTTGCATAATCCGCACGTACTGTCACTTAACAGTACCTGATTACCACGCCGATCAGTCTGAAGCGGGATTACAAGCCAAGTAAGATTGGCCAAGACCAGAGCATTCATGTCCAAGATCTTCATCAGCCATTCAAGTCATGACAATGCCAAAGCCCTGGCGGTGGCTCAATGGCTCGAAGAAACGGGCTGGGGCACAGCGTTTCTCGATATTGCTCCCAAACAGGGTCTCGCCCCTGGCAAACGCTGGCGGGAGGCACTGACCGCAGCAGCCGGGCGCTGTGAAGCCGTCATCTGTCTTCTCTCGCCAGCGTGGCTCAACTCGGGAGAATGTCGAGGTGAGTGTTCGTTTGCCTGTTATCTCGGCAAGGCCCTCATTGGTGTAATCATTGACCCTGCCGTTGAGATCAAAGACGTGCCGGACGAGCTTCGCTCGTGGCAGATCTGTAATCTGGTCAAAGGAGAAGAGCGCCGTCTCTTCACCGTCCAGCATGATCCCCTCGTCCCGCCCACTCAGGTGGATTTTCCCCAGGCTGGCCTCATACTCCTTCAACAGGGGCTACAAGCATCAAGTCTCAATCCGTTCGAATTTCCTTGGCCTCCACCCAATGATCCAGATCGCGTACCATACCGAGGATTGAAAGCGCTGGAGGTCGACGATGCGGCCATTTTCTTCGCGCGTGACGCGGAAATTGTTGCTTGCCTCGACCACATAAGAAAGCTGCGGCAGAGTGGCGGGTCCACATTATTAGTCCTCCTTGGCGCTTCAGGGTCAGGAAAGTCTTCCTTTCTGCGCGCGGGACTCTGGCCGCGATTGCGCCGCAATGATCGTGATTTCCTACCCCTGCCGGTCATTCGCCCTGAACGGGCGGTCTTGCACGGTGAATCAGGGCTCGCGCACAGCTTGAGTAGAGCCTTTGCAGAATACAACACGAAGAAGAACCTGGCCGAGATCCGAACAGGATTGGCAGATCCTGCCGGATTTCAAAACTTGCTCACCGAACTGCAGAGAAACGCATTCAAAGGTCTGCCTACTGACTCAAAGCCGCCAACCATCATCCTTCCCCTTGATCAAGGGGAGGAACTCTTCACCGCGGATGGGCGGACCGAGGCGGAGATACTCTTTGGCTACCTCGGGCAGAGTCTGGCCCCAGAAATCAAACAAGGTACCGGACCTGAGACAACACGACCACACATCATCGTGATCATCGCCATTCGATCAGATTCCTACGAACCGCTCCAGATTCATCCTGCACTCAGACAAGCCACACGCGAGCAGCTCGACTTGTTACCGATCATCCGAGACGATTACAAAGAGGTGATCCTCAAACCAGCTGAACGCGCGACAAAAGCAGGGCGAAAATTGACCGTGGATCCAGACTTGGTCAGGGCGCTCCGCGAGGAGGCAGAAGGGGCCGATGCTCTGCCACTGATCGCCTATACGCTGGAACGGTTGTTTGTTGAACATGGTTCAGACGGTGACCTCCGTCTCGATGAATATCAGACATTTGGCGGGGTGAAAAGAGCACTTGACAGCGCCATCACATCAGCCCTTCGCAATCCATCCCATGATCCGAAAATTCCGGACCAACAGGCTGAACAGCACCGGTGCTTGCGGGCAGCCTTCATCCCCTGGCTGGCACGAATTGATCCAGAGACCGAGACAAGGAAACGTCGTGTCGCCCGGCTGAGGGACATTCCGGAAGAATCCCACACACTCATCACACGGCTCATCAATGCCCGGCTGCTCACCAGCAGTAGCGGAATGGTAGATGGAACCCAGGTGACCTTGGTGGAGGTAGCCCACGAAGCACTCCTCCGCCAATGGCCGACTCTCAGCAAGTGGTTAGATGAGGATGCGGATCAGTTGAAAACAGCCGAAACAGTGCGGCGAGACGCGGCGGAATGGGACAAGAAAGGCTGCGGTGAGGAGTGGCTGGACCTTCGTGGTGACCGGTTGAAAGCAGCCGAAGACCTCAGACAACGACCAGACCTCTGGGCGCTCCTCACTCAACAGGGGCAAGACTATATTTCCAAATGCCGAGAGAAAGAAGACAGGGGCTGGGCGGAGCGTGAAATGCAGCTAAAAAAAACCGCTAAGATGCAAAAGAAGATTGTTTGGCTCCTCGCTATCGTCGCCATCGTGCTCTCTGCAGGATTCCTCGCCGTCCTGACTCAGACCAGAGATATTGGACAGAAAATCTCCCTCGTGTTAGCAACTCAATCGAAGATCGCTGGTGACGAAGGCCGCCATGACAGAGGCCTTCGGTTTGCGGTCCTAGCTGCACACGACACAATGCTCGCACCCGCATCAAGAGAAGCAGAATCTCAACTTGCCCGCTCAGCCCATGCTTCAACCCTAGTCTCACAATTCACCCACCAAGCCCGCGTCATCTCTGCTACTTTCAGCCCGGATGGCACAAGGCTTATAACCGAATCTGCTGACAACACCGCTCGTATTTTGGATGCGACCACAGGTAAAGAGCTCGTCCGTTTTCCACATCAAGGAGCTGTCATCCCGGCAGCCTTCAATGCCGATGGCACGAAGGTTTTTACAACGTCGAAGGATAATACTGTTCGCATCTGGGATGCAGCCACAGGTAAAGAGCTAGCTCATTTTGCGCATAACGAGCCTGTCAGGTCGGCGGCCGTCACCACCGACGGAACAAAGCTTGTTACCGCTTCTAACGACAATATCGCTCGCATCTGGGATATCGCCACAGGTAAAGGGCTGACACTCTTTTCTCTTAAACGCTTCACGGGGCAAGCACTTTACACGGATAAAGTCACAACCAGACTTAGTACACCTCGGCAGATTCTAGATGCCTATCTAAACATGGACAAAGAACAAACCCATCTTCCACAACTCATATCGGTAGCCTTCAACGGTTACGGGACAAAGATCGTTACTGCTTCCGAAGACAAGACCGCTCGTGTCTGGGATATCACGACCGGCAAAGAGTCGGTCCGCCTTTCACACCAAGGAGCTGTCACCTCGGCAGCCTTCAGCACTGATGGGACAAAGATCTTTACCGCTTCCGTAGACAAGACCGTTCGTATCTGGGATATCGTGACCGGCAAAGAGTTGGCTCGCTTCCCACACCAAGCAACTGTCATCTCCGTAGGCTTCAACGCCGATGGGACGAAGGTCGTTACTGCTTCCTTAGACAAGACCGTTCGTGTCTGGGATGCGGTCGCGGGCGAAGAACTGACTCATCTTCCACACGAAAGCTTGGTCTTTGCTACTACCATTAACTCTGCTGGCACAAGGCTAGTTACCCTATCCTATGATGGAATCTGCCGGATCTGGGATACCACCACAAGAAACGATCTCGCTCACTTTATTCATATGGATGCCAGAAATTCCGTCACTTTCAGCCCGGATGGGACAAAGATCATTACTGCTTCCCCAGGTGAGCCTCCCCGTATCAGTCCCGACGGCAGTGGAGTGTTAATGTCTTCTCGCTTTGGCAAGCTCGTACGGATCTGGGATATTGCCACGGGGAAGGAGCTCACTCGCTTCACTCATCAAGATGCTATCTGGTCTGTCGCGTTCAACCCTGACGGCTCGAAGATCGCCACCGTGTCGAAGGATATGACCGCTCGAGTCTGGGATGCTGCTTCAGGCAAAGAGCTCGCACGATTCATTCACGAAAATGCCATCAACTCGATTGCCTTCAACGCTAACAGCTCAAAAGCTCTCACGACTTCTCTCGACAACACCGCCAGAGTGTGGGACGTCGCTACGAGCAAAGAGGTATCCAGTCTCACACATGATGACCGCATAAAATCAGCCATCTTCAACACCGACAGCACCAGGGTCATTACTGTTTCCGATGACAAGACCGTGCGAATCTGGGACACCGCGAGCGGCAAGGAACTAGCCCGCTTTTCCCACGGAGAGCGAATCCATGAGGTTGCGTTCAACGCCCACAACACAAAAATGCTCATCGTTTCTGATGACGACACCACTGAATCGATGCCCGATGGCACTATAACGACCCATGTTTCCAGTTCCAGGACCGCCCGGGCATGGAACCTCACTACAGGCAAGGAACTGGCCTACTTCACGCATGAGGCTCCCATTGATTCTGTTGCCCTCAACGCCGACGGAACACGGGCCATCACTGCATCAGGGGAAAAAGCCGTTCTCTGGGATACCGACACGGGTAAGGAACTGAACCGTTTATCTACCGGAAGTAGTATTTCCTCTGTTGCCTTCAGCAATGATGGGAAGAAGGCCGTTACCGCTTCCCTAAGTGTTCAAGTCTGGGATGTTGCCATGGGTACGCGGCTGGCTAGCTTTCAGGACAAAGGGTTCTTCCACTCGGCCGCCTTCACCGCCGATGGTACCAAAATTATTAGCATATCAAGTAAGGGAACCGCTCGAGTCTGGGATGTCCACTGGCTAACCCAATACGGTAGGAAGGAGTTGATTGAGCGGGCCTGTCGTGAAAAACTCATCGGTGCGCGCCATCTTACCGACAAAGATATCGAGATCATCCCGATCTTGAGCGGGCGTGAAGGCGAAGATATCTGCGATCCACCATCCTGGTTCTCACACCTTTTCAAGAGTTTTGGCTTTGGTTCCAAACCCGTTGGCAACAGCTCGAGCTAGGATTTTGATTCAGAAAAGAACACTTCGGAGGTAGGGCAGGGCCTAGCGGCTATAGTGTCTTGTCCTGCGACAGGATCAGAACGGTATACGGCCCGATACCCACGTTGGCGTGATAGGGCATGGTATCTCGGGAACCCTCAATGGCCGTGGTGTCGTAGCCTAAGTGGTTCCCAAAGTCCGCACTATAGCCCTGCCAGTCACTATTGAAGCGCACTCGCCATTGTCCCGCTCGCGGCATGCCAATGGTATAGCTGTCATACCTGCGATTCGCAAAGTTCGCGACCACGACGACATCATCGCCTGGGCCACCATGTTCCCACCGGTGAAAGGCGATGACTTTGTCTAAGTTATTCTCGTGATGGACGTGGATGTGCTGTCCTCGTAGACCACGTGTGTGGTTGAACCAGTTTCGACGGAGTTGAATCAGATCGCGATACAATAACTGAACCCCACTAAACCTCTGCAGTTTGGCCCAGTCGAGTGGGACCCTGTCCTGAAAATATCCGTCCTCCAAAAACTCCTGCCCCTGGAACATCATCGGGATACCAGGTGCGGTGAATACCATCGCTGCCCCCAGGGTGGATCGCTTTTGGGAAAACCAACTGTCGGCATGACCGGGCCAGATTTCTTCGGGGACTCGGCTTTTGCCGTTTGCCACTTCGTCATGAGACTCGGTATAGATGACCCGCTGCATGACATTCCCATTGTACCGATGAACCAGGGCATCACGGACGTCCAGCATATCGCGATCGGCATCATTCACAGCAATAACGGCACGCCGGATCGGATGCACAAATCCCGCGTCCCATTGGGTGCTGAAGCCCGCCCCTCCTGAGCCTGTGTCTTTCGTGATCCATTCGTTGTCTTGTAAGTCTTCCGCAATGGTGATTTTCCATGGCTGGTTCGCACGGATGTCATTGTTGATCAATTGCAGAAGCCTCCACCCGTCAGGCAAATCGCCTACAGAATCGTTGTTATTTCCGTTCCGGTTGCGAATATTCACAACGGAATCAAAACGTAGGCCGTCGAGCCGATATTTGTTCAGCCAGAAGAGTGCATTGTCACGGAAGTACTGCCTCACTTCCTTCCGGCCGTAATCGGGACGCGTATCCCCCCAACTGGTATGCGCGCGGTTATTGTCGTAGATATAGATTCCGCCATTGTGGGTTGCATCGGACCATCCATCGAAACGCCACAAGTCGAGATCGCCGGGACCCACATGGTTGTACACCACATCTAATATCACGGCGATGCCATGCGCATGCGCCGCGTTCACGAACCGGTAGAGACCCTGCGGTCCACCCAGCGCCGATTCCACAGAAAATGGTTGTGACGGGTTGTACCCCCACGAGTAATCCATCGCATATTCCGCCACCGGCATGATCTCGATCGCATTGATCCCCAGATCGCGCAGATATGGCAACTTGGGTAGGATTTCATCGAATGTTCCGGGCCCCTCGCCTGGTGCATCGTTAAAGGTGCCCACATGCATCTCGTAGATCACCAGTTCATTCCACGGCGGCATCGTGAAGTGGTCGTCCGTCCAGTCAAAGTTGGGGTCATGAATCACCGCATTACCGGACGAGTTCACCACCTCGCTCGCGTAAGGATTATTATGCCAGATGAGAGGTTGTGTCGCAGCGCGGATTACAAACTGGTATTCATCGCCGATCTTCGCGCCAGGGATTTCCACCGACCAGTAGCCGTTCCCTTCGCGGGCAAAAGGATGTGCCGTCTCGCGCCATTGGTTAAACGTTCCCGCCGCAAACACGGCTGAGGCAAACGGCGCCCAGACTCGGAAGGCAACGCCTCCCGGAATCAGGATGGTTCCCATCCCCGGGTGGGCTGTTGGTGGATCTGATGGGGCTGTGACTGTAGGATTTCGGGCCATTGTCTCCTCCCACCATCATGATAAAGGCTGATGCCACAAGGCAACGTCTGTACGTCTGCGAGGTAATCCAAGTCTATAACGTCGGAGATAGAGAACCAACCCTGCCCATGTGTGATGTTCCCGCTGTCTTTCTCCCTACGGATCCACCTCCCGCGCCGTTTTTGCATTAGATAGCAGGTCAAACAGATTCTCTAGTGTATCCATTCGGTCGCAACAGTTCTGTAGCCAGAACAGTGCTTCGACAGGCTCGACACAAATGGAAAACTTCAATAGTTTCAACGACCATCACGTTCGTCCTGAGGCTCTCAAAGTATGAACGAAGGATTTTTCAGCAGACGGCTGGAAAAGATCCTAGGTTCCCCGGTCCAATATTGACGCATTGAGGTACTCCTCGATACCCACACCCCTGGTATGACATCAACGTCCATAAACAGCTGGTGACTCCTGAGTTGTTCCAGAAAAGACTCCGTCAGACGCCGTGGCCAGCCCATGTGGGCCTGTTGAACGTAATCGTGCCTGATGTCGAACATCACGGGGCACCTCCTTGGTGTGTGAGAAAAGCAATGAGCGCTGAAGCGTCATTGCAACCCTCCTACCCAAGAACCTGCAGCAACACCTGTGCCTGGCAAGAGAAGTGCGCGATGTGGCAGTTTTTTCAGGAAAACAAAGGAAAATTGTGTAGTGAGGAGTCGACGAGGACCCGTATCGGACTAGATACACATGGATCAGTTTCGATTCAGCAGTCCTCCGGACCGTGCTCGTTAACTATTCCTCTGTGCCAGCCTGGGATTAGGTGAGCGGTTGGAGATAATCGGCTTAGACCGACTCCCCCACCTCCATATCCGCTTTTCTTGCTTCACTGAGGGCCGAAGCGGATTCTTTCGCTGGTTCGCCTTCCCAGTAAAGAATCCGTCTACAATAGGGGCAGAGGTGAAGATCGTCCGATCGGCGAACCTGGGCGATAAGCTGAGGCGGGATCTGTAAGCGGCACCCCGCACACATACCGTCACGGACGGCAGCCAACGGCTGATCCTTTCTGGTCGCCTTCACTTGGTTGTATCGGTCCAGGAGGCTCTTCTCCACTTTCCCAGCCGCGTCTCGATAGTCGCTTTCCAGTCGTGCCAGCTCCTTCGACAACTCCTTGTCCTGTGTGTCCAGCCCCTGCTTTTCCTGAGCGAACACGCTGTCCTGCGCCTGTTTTTTCTCCTGTAGCTCTTTGGCAGCCTTCTGGAGTTCATCGACCTTTTCCATCGCCAGCAAAATCTTTTCCTCGAACTCGCCCCGCTTCTTGTTCGCCAATTCAAGCTCGAACAAATGCGCCTGATACTCCTTGTTGGTCTTCAGGCTCGCCGCATGTGATTTCATCTTCTCCGTCTGCGCTTCGTGTACTTCGAGATCCTTCTCATGCGCGCGTCGTTCTTTGATCGCTGTATCGACTGCGGCTTTCGTATCAGTCACGGCCTGGGACAGTTCTCGAAGCGGAGTTTCGGCCAGATGAAGACGTTCGGGGATTTTTCTTCGAATCTCCGTGATCTCCATGATCCGGAGATCGAGTTTTTGTAATTCGATGAGTGGGGACAGTTTCTGATTCACCGTATCCTTTCCATCAGCGCCGAAGCACTGAAGGCGCGAGCAATGTTTCAGACTGGTGGGCCCACTAGGACTTGAACCTAGGACCAGCTGATTATGAGTCAGCCGCTCTAACCACCTGAGCTATGGGCCCTCTTCGGAAGAGTCAAAAACCAGGATGAGGTCTGATATTGGAAATGGCCTCGACGGTTCTCCTCACACCCTCTTCTTGACCAGAGCCTCAGCTTGGAGCGGATTCTAGGCCGACCCTCCGAACGGAGTCAAATCAGGCCACCGTGAGTCCTCTCGTCTACAAACTTTCGACAAAGCTCCGCAACTTCTTACTGCGGCTCGGATGTCGCAACTTCCTCAGGGCTTTGGCTTCAATCTGCCGGATGCGCTCACGCGTCACTTCAAAGTCCTGACCGACTTCTTCCAAGGTATGGTCGGTTGCTTCCCCGATCCCAAACCGCTTGCGCAAGACCTTTTCCTCGCGTGGTGTCAAGGTTTCGAGTGCGCTGTTGATCTGCCGTTGCAAGTCGTAGCGAATGGCCGCCTCCAGCGGTGACACGGCCTTCTTATCCTCGATGAAATCTCCGAGGTGGCTGTCTTCTTCTTCTCCTATCGGTGTTTCGAGAGAAATAGGTTCACGAGCGATTTTGAGAATCTTTCTGACCTTGTCCAACGGCAGATCCATCCGTTCGGCGATTTCTTCCGGCAACGGCTCTCGTCCCAGTTTTTGCACGAGATGCCGAGATGTGCGGATCAGTTTATTGATCGTTTCAATCATATGCACCGGGATCCGAATCGTGCGCGCTTGGTCAGCGATCGCGCGAGTGATCGCCTGCCTGATCCACCACGTGGCGTAGGTACTGAACTTGTACCCGCGCTTATATTCAAATTTGTCCACAGCCTTCATGAGACCGATATTGCCTTCTTGAATCAAATCGAGAAATTGAAGGCCACGGTTCGTATACTTCTTCGCGATACTCACGACAAGCCGCAGATTCGCTTCGACCAACTCCGCCTTTCCGCGCTTGACCTTTTCCTCGGCGACATCGAGATGCTTGACCGCATCCTTGATTTCTTCGGCAGGGACCAGTGCTTCTTCGGCCTCCAACTGGCGGACTCGTGCCTTGGCGGCTTGGTAAACCTTACGAATCTCCAGCAAGGCCTCCTCCGACACGCCGGTCTTCCGCTTCACCGCCAGGAAATCCTGGCGGCTACGGCACATCTTCCTCAACAATTCTGCTCCAGCCTCACCACCAACCCCAATACGCCGCTGGCAACTGACCGCCTCTCGCTCTGCCACTCTAATGTGAACTGCGAGCTCGCGGACCCGTTGCACCATCCGCTCTTTCAGCACCCCATGGAGGTTGACTGATTCGATCTTGTTCACTACTTGCTGACGGACGGCTTCAAACTGTTTCTTGAACTTCTTGTGCTTCGCCTGATCGTTGCCGAGATGCTTTCCCTTCTCCGCCAAAGCCTTGAGCGCGAACGACACCTTCCGCACGGAGTTCAAGGCATCGAGAGTCTTGACTCGAAGCTCTTCATAGTCGCGTTCAACCGGTTGCTGCTCTTCCTCGAAATCCTCTTCTGTCTCTTGTACCGGAACGATTTCGCGGACGTCGATTTTTCCATTCTTCAACTGATCCCTGAGCGCCAAGACGAACTCAATCGTCATCGGCATCCCGTAGATCACGGACGCGATATCAAATTTCCCCTCTTCAATCCGTTTGGCGATCTCGATTTCACCTTCTCTGCTCAAGAGCGCCACACTGCCCATTTCCTTGAGATAGAGGCGCACAGGATCATCTGTGCGACTCAACGCCCCCGGCGTCAAATCGATCGCCTTATCGTTGTCGTCATCAGAATCCGACTCCACCTCCTCACTTTCTTCCCCCCCCTCACCATCGCCTCGTTTCGAAACCCGTTCCCCCTCCGTCGCTTCGACGATCTCGATGTCCATCTCACCGAACATCGCCATGATGCTACCAAACTGATCGGATGAGACCACTTCAGCCGGCAAGGTGCTGTTGAGCTCGTCATATGTCAGGAAGCCTTTTTCCTTCCCGATTGAGATCAGCTTCTTCACCTCGCCCAATAACTCTTGTTTCGACATGACTACTCCTTCACCAAGGTCACCACGCCGGCGCTCAGCGTGCCGGCTTTCCGCATCCGCGCTTCATTAATCTGCACGTTCAAGCTGCCCACTTCGTCCGCTCGGCCTTCACGTTCAGCCGTTTTGAGTCGCTCAATAAGGTCCCGCAACGCGTGCTCCGTCCGCTTACGATCGAGCGTATCCAAGCAAGCCTGGATATGGGCCGGAATATCGTCGAAATAATCCTCACGCATGGACAACTCCGTCGCCAACCCACCACACTCCGGATCTTCCGTCGCTTCATCCAAGACCGCTCTGAGGCTGATGCGTCCCTCGCTATCCACATGCGTGAGGGCAATCGAAACCAGCTTGCGTCCGGAAGCCAGGGTAAACGATCCTGGTTTCAGGCGGCGCACATCAGCAGAGGCCAGTTTCCCTTGCAGCAAGAGGAGGAGAAGATCCCTCTCTTCAGGCAATCCTTTAAACTGCGTCGCCAGAGAAATCCCCTGTAGAAGTTGCACGCGAGGTTGAACAACGCCGGATTTCGGCTGAACCGACAGCGCCGGGTACCGCTCGATCAGCCGAACCTCGCTGATCCTCAGCCGTTCAGCGACGACTCTCATCCGCTCCTGCCGCTCAATCGGATGCTCACTCTTCTGCAGAATTCGTAGGACCTCATCGACACTTCGAATACGGCTCTCAAGCGAACCAGGATCCGCTTGATCGATCGTGTAGTTCAACGCATAGTCCAACAAGCTTGGCGCTTCCGCTTCTAACTGAGCGAATGCATCGGCGCCAGCTTTCCGGATAAACGTATCCGGATCCTCTCCCGCAGGGAGGGTGACAACCTTGACACTCAAACCACTGTTGACAAAAAGATCCAACCCGCGTAATGCCGCGCGGACTCCGGCTGCGTCCGGGTCAAAGAGTAAGACGACTCGCTCGGCAAATCGCCGCAGAGCCTGTACATGCTCAGCGGTCAAGGCCGTCCCCAAGGTCGCCACGGTGTGGGTCAGTCCAGCCTGGTGGAGCGCGATGGCATCGAAATAGCCCTCGACAACGATTACCGTCTTGGTCTGAACAATGGCTTCGCGCGCATGCTCGAAGGCAAACAGCGTCTGCCCCTTTTTAAACAGTGGGGTATCCGGAGAATTCAGATATTTTGGCAGACCGTCGCCCAGCACGCGACCGCCGAATCCCACCACACGCTTACGCAAGTCGGTGATGGTGAACATGAGCCGCCCATGAAACTTGTCATAATACCCGTTGCCGTGTGCTCGTGGAGTGATGAGCCCGGCCGTCACACTGTCGCCGGCTGAGAACCCTTTTCGAGCGAGGAACTTACAGAGCCCTTCCCAATCCGAGGAGGACGCACCGAGCCGAAACGTCTCCACGGTTGTTTGTTGGATTCCCCGCCTATCGAGATACTCACGAGCCGTTGCTCCAAGCTGTGGATCACGAAGGTTCGATTGGAACCACGTCAGCGCAGCCTGGTTCATTTCTTCGATGCGATGCGCTTGTCCGCGTTGACCTCGTTCCGCAGGTGACTCTTCAACGGCAATGCCCACCTTCTCCCCGAGCTCACGCAGCACTTCTGGAAAGGTGGCCCCAGTCATTTTGCTCAGAAAGGCAAACACATCGCCCCCGGCCTTGCAGCCGAAACAGTAAAACATTTGTTTGGAGGAACTGACCGAAAATGACGGGCTCTTTTCCTGATGAAACGGGCAGAGCCCCACCAGATTCTGACCGGCACGCCTTAAGGAGACATGCTGGCCCACGACATCCGCGATATCCACGCGGTCTCGTATTCGATTCTTGATCTCATCGGAAATCAGGCCTCGGCCCACGAGAGTCTCCACTCCTACATTCCCGTCGCGCACGACCTGACGAGTTGGTTACTAAGTAATCGAAATTGTTGACCGGTCAGATTAACAGACGAGTCGAAATTCTGTCAATTCGTCGTCTTCTCTCAGCCTGGAGGCCAGCCCATCTGTCGCCCACCCATGACATGAAAGTGAAGGTGGAACACAGTTTGCCCCCCCTCTCGTCCGGTATTGGCCACAAGGCGAAACCCTGAACCAGCCAGTCCTTTGTCGCTCGCGACCTTCCGACAAGTCAGTAGCAACCTCGCCAACAAGGTCTGATCTGCCTCGCCCAAATCTTGGACTGAACCGACATGTCGTTTCGGTATCACCAACGTATGGACAGGCGCTTGGGGATGAATATCGTCGAACGCCAGCGTGTCTTCGTCTTCATGAACCAACTTTGCGGGAATCTTCTTCTCCACAATCTTACAAAATAGACACTCGCTCATGTCGCCCTCACAGACCATGCCATTCTACTTCTACGGACGCAGACCAGATTTCCCGGACCTCCGCCCCAGTTCTTCGTAAATGTCCTGCAAAGACAGGCCATGGTACCCCAGAACCATGAGTGTGTGAAAAAAAAGGTCAGCCACTTCGTATACAATTTCCTCTTTTTTGCCACCTTTCGACGCCAACAGCACCTCACCGGCCTCCTCTGCGACTTTTTTCAAAATCTTGTCATGCCCCCCCTCGAATAGCTTCGCCGTATAGGATCCGGTCTGTGGGTTCGCGCGGCGGGCGAGAATCGTCCTCAACACCGATTCCAGTATTCCCCCCGCTGCATCCTGCGTTTTCTCTCCTGTAACCAGGCCTTGTTCGTCCAGCTGTGAAAAGAAGCAGGCCCGTTCGCCTGTATGACAAGTCGGCCCGATTGGTTGTGCCTTGACTAAGACGGTATCCTGATCGCAATCGACGAACAGAGCTTTGACATGCAGTTTATGGCCAGAGGTTTCGCCTTTTTCCCAGAGTTTATTTCTGGACCGGCTCCAAAAGTGTACGGTTCTGGTTGCAACCGTCTTCGCCAACGCCTCCTGATTCATATACCCGAGCATCAACACTGTCCCGTCGAGCCAATCCTGAACCACGGCGGGAAGCAAGCCTTGTTGATCGAACTTAAATTGGTCAACCATTGCCTGGCTCATCGATTCACGCCACCTGCGCCATGTTGTCCGACATACGGATCGGAACACCTCGCTCTTTCAAGTAGGTCTTCGCTTGGGAGATCGTATAGGTCCGAAAATGAAAAATGGAGGCAGCCAGGACGGCGTCCGCTTTCCCCTCCACGAATCCATCGTACAAATGCTCCAACGTTCCCACTCCACCCGATGCGATCACAGGAATCGACACCGCCCCGGACACCGTCGCCGTCAAGCCCAAATCATATCCGGTTTGACGACCATCCTGATCCATGCTGGTCAGTAAAATTTCACCGGCACCATACTGTTCCATTCGTCTCGCCCACTCAACCACATCCAGCCCGGTCGGTTTTCGGCCTCCATGGGTGAAGATTTCCCATCGATTCTGCGCGACGGATTTCGCATCGATCGCGACGACGATGCACTGCGTCCCAAATCGCTGCGCAGCTTCTCGAACGAACTCAGGCCGCTGAACCGCAGCAGTATTGATGCTGACCTTATCCGCTCCCGCATTCAATAAGGCTCGGATATCCTCGATCGTCCGCACACCGCCGCCGACCGTCACCGGCATAAAGACACAGGCTGCGGTCCGCTCAACGACATCAAGAATCGTCTTCCGGTTCTCATGGGAAGCGGTAATATCGAGGAAGCAGAGTTCGTCCGCCCCTTCGCGATCATATCCCACCGCAACTTCGACTGGATCACCTGCATCGCGAAGATTCATAAAACTCACACCCTTGACCACGCGACCCTCTTTGACGTCAAGACAGGGGATGATGCGTTTGGTCAACATTGAGCCCCCTGAAGCGTGAGACGTGAAAGGTAAAACGATTCTATTCCCAAAATCGTCCCAAGGCTTACCCTTTACCGAGGGACGCGACGGCAGATTGATAGTCGATTTTACCGTCATATAATGCTTTGCCCACGATGGCCCCTTCAATCTTCGACCCAAGCGAGCGCACAGCCAGAAGATCTTCGGTCCGGCTGATCCCGCCTGATGCGATCACGGGGAACGCGGAGGACGCAGCAACTTCTTTCAACGCCAGGAGATTCGGCCCGTTTAACATGCCGTCCCGCGCAATATCCGTATAGATAACCGCCCCAATCGCAAGTTTGCTGACTTCGTTCAACAGATCGATCGCCTTCGTCTCAGATACTGCCGTCCAGCCTTTTACCGCAACCTTGCCGTCGCGCGCATCGAGGCCGAGCACGACTTGTCGGGGAAACTCGGTGCAGGCCTGCTCAAGAAATGCTCGATCCATAAGCGCGGCTGTTCCCAAGACCACACGAGACACGCCGGCATTCAGATACCGTCGGACGGTTTCAATCGTCCTAATTCCACCACCGACTTGAACATCGACCGTGACCGCCTTGTGAATCGCCTCGATCTGGGGCAAATTTTTAGGCTCACCCCCAACCGCACCATTCAAATCGACGATATGAATAAGCCCGGCCCCGCACCCTTGCCATTTGCGGGCGACCCCAACCACATCCTCCGAATAGACCGTCTCAGCCGCCATATCGCCTTGACGCAATCGCACACACCGCCCATCTTTGAGGTCAATTGCAGGAATGACTAACACGTTAGTGTTCCTCTCCTCTACCGAATGGAAATTCTTTCAGCACCTCATCAACACCGTACTCTGCCAACTCCGCCGCCGTCACAAAGGACCACCGCCGCAAAAAGCCTAAGAGATCTTCCGTCATCGGCCGTTGCCGTTCATAATACCCACCAGCCCAAAGCACTTGCCCATCGACAGCGATGACCTTCACCTGAAACCCGACGGTCGCCGGCGGATCGGCACCGAGCCGACTACCCACACGCTCTTGATACATCGACACAAGACCAATCAATGCCGCATCCGCCTTGAGTCGCTGCGCGACGGCGGCGGCGGCCTTTTCTGACGCCAGTTTGGGAAAGTCTGCATCCGCTGATGAGGCTCGCACGACATCACCGGGGGATACCACCTGAAGCCCTTTCCAATTCCGGAGATGCCTCCAGAAGAACTCCGTCACCTGCTCTGCCGCATATCCCGGCACAAGCATGGTTGTGGGGCTAAGCGGCTGTCTCTCCAACGGAACTCCCATGGAGATATCGGATCGGAGAATACTTTCCGGAGCTGGAATAAAGAGGTCATCCTGCCCTGATGACTGGGGAGTTGCGATCGATACAAACGGCATCAGTGCCATAGTACGAATCTGGTATCGAGACAATTCGGGCGCTGATTTGGTTGCAACTTTCGACCCACTGCAGCCCATCGCCATCCCCATGAATCCCGTCACAATAACCGCCAAAACCATGCGGAACAGCGAAGATCTCCCTCTCACTTCCATCTCCCAAAATTCTGGAGCAATTGCAACCCGACTGCCTGGCTCTTCTCAGGATGAAACTGACAGGCAACCACATTGTCTTTCCAGATACTGGAGGTAAAGGAAATGCCATAGTTCGTCCTAGTGGCAGTGATCTGGTGATCGGCCGGATCCACGAAAAAGGAATGGACAAAATACCAGTTTGCCCCGTCGGCGATGCCATTGAAGACAGGACAGGGGCTTTGGATCGCAACCTGATTCCATCCCATATGAGGCACCTTCAGCCGTTGCTCCCTGGGAAACGCTCGCACCCTCCCCGGAAACAGATCGAGGCCTGCATGCTTGCCGAATTCCTCACTCTCCGAAAACAGTAATTGAAATCCCAAGCAGATTCCCAAGAATGGTTTTCCAGACTGGACCGCTGCCTTGATGGGTTCCACCAGTTCGTATTGCACCAGATTCGCCATGCAATCGCCAAACGCTCCAACGCCGGGCAACACAACATGACTCGCACGATGAATAAGGTTTACATCACGGGTGATGATCGCCTGATAGCCCACAGCCTCAAAGGCTTTGGAGACACTCCGCAGATTTCCCATTCCATAATCAATAATGGCAATCATAGTTCTTCCAAATATGAGAAAGAGCCGTAACAATACCGCAACTGAGAGGATCCTGCCACTGGGATTCGCTCATCCCGGATTCCGCTGTAGAGATACAATTCCGGTGAGGCCCTGGTCCTTTGATGTGAGGGTCGCGTCCATTTGCGTGACCATTTCCGCGGCAAAGGGCACACAGGTGACGACGACGTGGTACGTGTAGCCCGGACAGTCGATCAACCGACGCCCCCGCGCCTCGGGATGTTCGGCCGGCGTCTGACATCGACACACACCGGCGGGACTGCCCTCGTCAGGCCGGCAAGGTGGCCCATAAGAGCCGCCGCCGCTCACTCACCCAGGCCACCAACGGATGATGGGAGGGCTAGCCGTATTTGATCGGATTGTGCCTCTTCGGACTCCCGGCCTGCTCGCTATACCGACAGAAGACCGTCGAGTCCAAATCCAGCGTATGCCCCAGTAGAATCGGCCACATCCCTCCCAATAACATCCGCATCCGGCCTCCGACACCTCGGTCGTCAGTCGATCCGTGAAGCTCGAGAAGAACTGTCGCAGTGTATCGGGGGAGGGAACCCGAGGCAGGCCGAGCCGCTGTGGCAACAACGGATCACGGCGATAGCGGGTCATGTGCTCGAAGCATTCGGCACCCAAAGCGAGCCCATATCACCAAGCCAGCAGCATGTCCACGGCAGGAATCTGACTGTTGGAAATCTTGGCAAAGAGGATCAACAGTGAGACGAGTGCCGTACGCCGCCCGATCAGTTCGAAGTACAGCCGGAGCAGAAGATATCTCGCCCGCACGGTGTCGGCGGTCGGTGAACGCGAAGCGGATCTTCGGGTAAAGCGGTGATGCTGGAGCTGGGCGATCACGCATGCCAACCTCCTGTGTCGACACGCGAAATTGGCTGTCGATTCTAGCTCAATTCAGATCAACTGCAAAATTCGGGTTAATCACGACGGGCATTAACAGGTTGCTGAGCTGGCTCGATGCAGCCCCGAACAATCATAGAAGAAAATTCTCTCTACTTGATCGCACCGGACACAAGTCCACTCACCACACATCTAACCCGTATATCCAGTACTGATGCCAGGCTAACGTAAACGAGGAAAGGCAAGAAACGTGAGAAGAACCTTATGCAGCTTGGGTAGGCAACTGTCTTCCAGTGTCATTCTGATGTGCGCTTATCAATCGGTTTCTGATCCTGTCTGGCGATTTGACCGAGTCTCCACGCAGGCCTCTCCACTAGAAATTTGAGAATCGGCACCCTAGTTAGCGCAAGTACGAATACTACTGTCGCACCGTATACCATCATGCCTAACAATAGCCCCCACAATGGGACCTTGTCGGACAATTTCCACACGAATGGAGTAATGCTATACAGCACAAAGACATGTGCAACATAGATTCCCAAGGTCAACTGCCCAAGGAACGGGAAGGGAGTTGACCGTCCCAGTTGAGGCTTCGTGAGAGCCAGCTGAAATATCCCGAGACTGAAGAGTATCCCTCCCAAAAAGGCATGTCCCTTAATAGCCTGCATCGAGCTATGGAGCATCATGTTCATTACTGTGCCTTCCATTACTGCGACGGCATAGCCAACTAAAATCAAACTCCATGCCATGGTCGTTGAAAACGACTCTCGTCGTTCCGCAAGCCATCCACCCATGGCAACAAGAGGAATGGCGATGATCCATTGCCCAAGAGGGATAGGAGCATTGAGCAAATTTCTCGATGTACTTTCCTCCGCAAGAATCAATACATAGATGCCTGCGGCAAAGAGCGCCAGGTGTCTTTGTAACTTACCTATAGCCACCAATGTCAGGATAGCCAAACTAAATATAAGCGCAGGAAGAAACCAGAGATGCCAAACTGGGCGAGCCCCTTCGATGAAAATCCAGAGATGCCGAGACTCCAGCAACTGAATATTCTTCAGAGCCTCGGCATAAAACGGCTGCCATAAACCCTGATGAAGAACCTCGGCTGGCCAATCAGGTGGCGTCACGGTGTAAATACACAGCCAAATAAGAAGTATCCATGCTAGGGGAGACGCATACCGATGGAACTGAGCCGCAGGATTTCCCTGTGTCAAAACCGATCGCTGGAAGAAATAGCCGGCCGTAATGAAGAAATATGGTACCCCCATCCACCAGACGAGATAGCCATTGAGGACGACGAAGAAATTACCATCGGCGAACTGCGAGAGACTTGACAGAAAGTGAGTATGCCAGAGAATCACCGAGAAGATGGCCAATACTCGGAAACTCTCGATACTGGGGATACGTGTCGAAATTTGTTCGCTTGTATGGGTTGGCGCAACGAGAGACCAGAGTGTGGCTCGCCAATCTTTCACCGGGAACAAATCCGTGACGCTACGCAAGCCTTCCATCTGAGCTCGTCCCTTACTTGACGGTAAGGAAATATATCTCCTTCCACCTCGTACTAGTATCCCACTAAAGGTTGGAACTGCCCACCAGGCAATCCCTGAATGATCGACCTGCGACACCTGATGAAGTAAGAAATCAAAACTTGTAGATTCTCTGGACGAGAAAGTCTCCGGCTACGGAGACTTTCAAACTGGGCAGGAAAATTGAAAACGCAAGTGACACAACAGAAAATCTTACGGCATCCCGGACGAGGGATTTATGAGAATGAGGATGGAAGACTCAGCCCGGGAAGGCTGCTACGCTGTGGCCACACCGACTCTCATCACAACAGGAACTCTTGACCCAGGATTGAGACAAAACCCCTGGCACTATCATAATGTACCCTTTGTCGAGAGGACATTCCCGGCCAACCGCTCTTCCGGCATTGTCGCCTGATCCAGCGCCTTGGCGAGCGCCTTGAAGATGGCTTCCATAATGTGGTGCGGATTGCGTCCATAGAGCAGATTCACATGTAGATTGAGCCCCCCATGGGTGACAAAGGCCTGAAAAAAGTCTTCAAAGAGGCCGAGATCGAATGCTTTGATCTTCCGATCTGGTAACACCACATTATAGACAAGAAACGGTCGGCCGCTGAGATCAATGGTCACTTGCGCCAAGGTTTCATCAAGCGGCGCCGAAGCAAATCCAAATCGTTTGATTCCCGCTTTTTCCCCCAGAGCCTGGTGCAACGCCTTCCCCATAACGATCCCAACGTCCTCAACCGTATGGTGTTCGTCTATATCGAGGTCGCCCTTCGCCTGCACCGTGAGATCGAAGAAACCATGCTTGGCAAGAAGCTCTAGCATGTGGTCAAAGAAGCGTATGCCGGTGTCGATGGTCCCCTGTCCATTCCCATCCAAGGTCCACTCGACACGAATGTCGGTTTCCTTGGTCGCACGATGGACACTCGCCTGTCGAGGTGCTGATCCGTTCTTCTTCATAAAAACCTGCTCTGAGCCGATTTTGCGTGGGCATCAAACCCTTCGATCTGAGCAAGTCGAATCAAAGGATCTTTGACTTTGGCTAATGCCTGCTTCGTGTAATGCACGATGTTACTGACCTTCACATAGTCATTGACGGACAGTGGGGAAAAGAACCGGGCTGTTCCCCCGGTCGGTAACACATGGTTCGGCCCAGCAATATAGTCGGCAACCGACGGCGGCGTGTACCGCCCCAAAAACAAGGCACCGGCATGACGAATCTGCTCCAAATAATCGAACGGATTGTCGACGGAAAGCGTGAGGTGTTCCGCCGCAATTTCATTGGCCACCGCAATCGCCTCACCCAGCGTAGGGACAACGAAGGCGACCGCGTGCTGTGCAATCGCCTTTGAGGCAATCTTCTGCCTCTGAAGCCCTTTTAATTGAGACTCGATCAATTTCGAAACGTCTTTTGCCAATCGCTCCGATGTGGTCACTAGAAACACCTGCGCCTCTTCGTCATGCTCCGCTTCACAGAGCAAATCGGCAGCGACATGCGCTGGCTTCGCCTCGTCATCAGCCACAACCAGGAGCTCGCTGGGACCTGCCACCATGTCGATTCCTACGGTGCCGTAGAGCAACCGCTTGGCCGTCGCCACATAAATATTCCCCGGTCCAACGATCTTGTCGACCTTCGCGATGGTTTTTGTTCCGTACGCAAGCGCGGCGATGGCCTGAACGCCCCCCACGCGATAAATCTCCGTCACCCCGGCGATATCAGCCGCAACCAGCAGGTAGGGATTAATCCCCTCCTTCTGCGGTGGCGTAACCATCACAATGCGCGGGACGCCAGCCACTTTGGCTGGGATCGCACACATCAGAACAGAAGACGGGTAGACAGCTTTCCCACCAGGCACATAGACCCCAACTGCATCGACCGGCCCAATGACCTGCCCTAGAGTCGCATCCCCGTCCTGATACATCCAGGTTTTCGTCCGTTGCCGCTCATGAAACGCGGTCACCCGCTCAGCGGCCAGACGCAGTGCATCACCTTCCTCTTTTCTGATATGGAAATAGGCGTTTTTGACCTCCTCCGGTGTGACCCGTACCATTTCAGGCTTGAGTATCACCTTGTCAAATTGCGCCGTATAGCGAAAGACCGCCTTATCGCCACCTCGCTCAACGGTTTGCAGAATGGTGCGTACGGTTTTTTCAACGGCGGCCCCTGTGGTCCGCCCTCGCAGCGCAGCCCTTTTCAAGGCTGGAAGAAAGTTTCGATCAGCTTGGGTAACAATTTTCATGAACGAACCATCTTTTTCTTGTGCGCCTGGGTCGTCGCCGGACGACCGTTGCCGTATGACGGTTGCTCACTCGGGACCACGGCACGGAGTCTCCGAATCAACGTCATCAACGGCTCCTGTTTCAGGCGCAGACTTGCCCGATTGACGATAAAACGAGCGGTCGATCTGGCTATTACTTCAACTTCCACCAAATCATGGGCCTTGAGGGTGCTGCCCGTCTCGACCAAATCAACGATTCGATCGGCCAACCCGACGACCGGCGCGAGCTCGATCGAGCCATAGAGCTTGATGATCTCAACAGGAACCCCCCGCGCATTAAAATAGCGTTCACTAATCCGGGGGTATTTTGTTGCAATCCGAACTTTTGGCGATAACCGAGAACCAGCTCCTTCCCCTTGGAGGGCCGCGACGGCGATTCTACACGCTCCAAACCCTAAATCCAATGGTTCGTATACGTCACTTTCCTGTTCCATCAATACGTCTTTCCCGACAATGCCGGCGTCCGCCCCACCGTACTCCACATAGGTCGGCACGTCGCTCGGACGAACAATGAGAAAGGTCATATCATGCTCCGGACTGACGAAGATCAGCCGCCGGCTCTCCGCAGAGAGCCCGGCAATTGCATAGCCAGCTCGTCGAAAGAGGTCCAGCGCAGACTCGATAAGCTTTCCTTTTGACAGCGCAATCGTCAACATCGACCACCTCTAGTGCATCTTTGTCGTCATCGGTCGGCGCTGGATGTCCGCGCCTAGGGCTCGCAGCTTCTCTTCAAGCCGTTCATATCCACGATCGAGATGATAGACACGTTGAACCTGCGTCAGCCCCTCAGCGGCTAATCCTGCCACAATGAGCCCGGCGCTGGCACGTAGATCGGATGCCATCACCGGTGCCCCGGTCAGTGTCTTGCGCCCGGTCACCACAAGTCGATTCCCTTCCACTCGAATATCTGCACCCATCCGACGCAGCTCCTCTACATGCATAAATCGACTCTCAAACACGGTCTCCGTGATAACACTTGTCCCTTCCGCAAGACTCATCAGCGCCACCATCTGCGCTTGCATATCAGTCGGAAACCCGGGGAATGGCAAGGTCTTTATATCGGTCCCTCTTAGGATGCCCGGCATAGCCAGACGCACCATGTCCTTTTTTTCCTCCACATCAGCTCCTGCTTCCCGCAACTTCATCAGGACCGCCTCAATATGACCGGGGTGGCAATGCGTCACCGTGACCTCTCCGCGTGTCATGGCTCCTGCGGCCAAGTACGTCCCTGCTTCGATACGATCTGGGATGACGTCGTGATCGCCACCATGAAGTTGCGGTACTCCTTCTATCGTAATCACATCGGTGCCCGCCCCATGAATCCGTGCGCCGCGCTTGACGAGGAATTGAGCCAGATCCACGATTTCCGGTTCTTTCGCCGCATTCTCAAGCATCGTCACCCCAGCAGCCAGCGCCGCCGCCATCATGAGGTTTTCGGTTCCAGTCACCGTTGGGGTATCGCAATAAATGCGCGCGCCTCTCAGACGCTTGGCTTTGGCCGTGATATAGCCGTGCTCAATGGAAATCTCAGCCCCTAACTTTGCCAATCCAGCCAAGTGCAGGTTCACTGGCCTGGAGCCGATCGCGCAGCCGCCGGGAAGAGAAACCTTTGCCTCGCCACATCGTGCCACCAACGGCCCTAATACCAGAACCGAGGCTCGCATGGTCTTGACGAGATCGTACGGTGCTTCCGTTGATGCGATCAGATCCGATTGAATCACCGCTCGGTTGCCCTCATGTGAAACCTTTGCCCCAAGGATCCCTAGAAGCTTCCCCATCGTCAGCACATCAACGACCCTGGGCAGGTTGGTGATGACACATTCTCCACCGCTGAGAATGGTCGAGGCCAAGATGGGGAGTGCGGAATTCTTCGCCCCGCTGATACGGACTTCACCGGAAAGCCGGTTACCCCCGTTGATAAGAATCTCATCCATGACTCGGCGCCTCACACGCACGCCGCGCGATGAGCACGCGTTCAATCCCCGCTTCGTCCTCGACGGTTTGAAGCCCGGTGTACCCCGTCGCGTCTTCTACCACCCGTCGCACAAGTGGTGCTTGGTTCTGACCAAGTTCCATCACCAGCAACCCGCCGGGAGCAAGGAATTCCTTAGAGTCATGGATCAGCCGTTCATGAAACTCGATCCCTTGCACCCCTGCCAGCAAAGCGCGTCGCGGCTCATACTCCCGCACCTCCGGCTGCAAACCTGCCCAGTCCGCTTCGGCAATATACGGAGGATTGGAGAGGATGGCATCCACGGTTCCTGCACCAACGCATCCCGTCAATGGAGAGAGAAGATCCCCCTCCAACCAGATAATCTTGTCGCTGACTCCGTGGCGGTCCGCGTTCTCCTTTGCAATCTTCAACGCATCGTGCGAGCAGTCCAGCGCAAAAAATCGCATGCCGTTGAGGATGGTCGCCAGCGTCACAGCCACACAACCGGAACCTGTTCCGACATCCACCAGCACGGCACCCTCCGCAAATCTTCCCTCCCTCAGCGTTTCTTGAATAAGAAGCTCTGTTTCCGGACGAGGGATCAACACTGCCGGAGTCACAGAGAAGTCGAGTCCACAAAACTCTTGCGAACCCAAGATATACTGAAGCGGCTCTCGCGACTCCCGTCTGCGCACCACCGACATCACACGTGCGAGTTGCTCCGTCGTCACCGGCTGTTCTGCTCGACTGGCCAGCTCATGGTGCTTCATCTCTAAGGCATAGGCCAGCAGCCACCGCACTTCCTGTGCTGCGTTTGCAACCCCTGCGCCTTCCAATATCTGCCTTGCGCTCGTGAGTAGCCGACCAACAACCTGTAGGTCCGACATTGCAGAACTCGTCGCTCCTCAAACCTTTGCGGTTTCGGCTTGCTGTTGTTGCGCTTTCAAAGCCTGGACAATGTCCTCGAGATCACCTTCCATCACCAATTCCAGCTTGTGAAGCGTCAAACCAACTCGATGATCCGTCACCCGATTCTGTGGGAAATTGTAGGTTCGGATCTTCTCACTCCGTTCCCCACTTCCCACCTGTGATTTCCTGCTCTGTGCGATCTCCGCCTCTTGCTTCTCCCGCTCAGCTTCGACAATTCTCGCGCGCAAGGTCCGCATGGCCTTCGTCCGATTTTTGAGCTGCGATCGTTCATCTTGGCACGTGACCACCACACCAGTCGGCAGATGGGTAATCCGAACAGCAGAGTAGGTGGTATTCACACTCTGTCCACCAGCCCCGGATGAGCAAAATGTGTCGATCCTCAAGTCTTTCGAATCAATCTGCACATCGACTTCGTCAACCTCCGGCATGACGGCAACTGTGACCGTGGACGTATGAATACGACCACTTGCTTCAGTCACAGGTACCCGCTGCACTCGATGAACACCGGCCTCATATTTGAACTGGCCGTACGCCCCTTTTCCCTCAATCAATGCGACGATATTTTTATACCCGCCGATACCTGTCTCAGACGCCTCAACCGTATCGACTTTCAATCCTTTTTTTTCCGCAAATTTGCTGTACAGACGAAATAGCTCACCGGCAAAAAGCGCCGCCTCATCCCCACCCGTTCCAGCCCGAATCTCAAGCACCAAACTCTTCTCATCCCGTGGATCTTTCGGAATCAAGTACTCCCTGACCTGCCCTTCAATTTCCCCCTGCCGCCGTTCGAGCTCCACCCGCTCCTCAAACGCCATTTTTTGCAACTCACTCCCTGCCGATGGATCACTAAGGATCTGCAAGGCATCGTCGAGCTGTCTGGCATTTTCATGATAGACATCAAAGAGAGTCACAACCGGTTCGAGTTCCGTCCGCTCCTTGCTCAACTTACGTAAAAGCGTTGGTTGGCTGACGACGGACGGATCCATGAGCTGATCAGTCAGCTCGTGAAATCGTGAGGCGAAACTCTCCCACTTCTTGAGTAGTACGACTTCCATTGTCCAGCCTATTCCCCATTGGCCACAAAAAAAGGACCCTGCTTCAGACACGAAGCAGGGTCCTTTTTACAACCACGTGGTGCGCTACTTGCCCTTCTTCGCGTACTTCTTCTTGAACCGCTCAACCCGCCCTTCCGTATCGACGATCTTCTGTGTTCCGGTGAAGAACGGATGACAATTGGAGCAAATATCGACGCTGAGATCACCGATCGTCGTACGGGTCTTGAACGAATTCCCGCACGCGCAATGAATGGTCGCCTCTCGATAGACTGGATGAATTCCCTTCTGCATGACCTGCGACTCCTTACCGAAAGAATTGCTAATTAAACCATGGGCCAAGATGTCACACTTTATCTGAAGACCGCATCAGATACAAGCGCATCCTTAACGATTCATGGACTGCAGAAACTCCTGGTTATTTTTTGTTCCGCCGATTTTATCCATGAGAAATTCCATCGCTTCCATCGTCCCCAATGGGCTCAGAACCTTGCGCAGAATCCACATCTTGTTCAGTCTATCTTTGTCTACCAACAACTCTTCTTTCCTCGTCCCAGACTGACTGATATCAATCGCTGGGAAGAGTCGCTTGTCGGCCAGACGACGATCCAGATGCACTTCCATATTGCCGGTCCCTTTGAATTCCTCAAAAATGACGTCGTCCATGCGGCTACCCGTATCAACCAATGCCGTCGCCATGATCGTCAAACTACCGCCATTCTCAATATTTCGAGCCGCGCCAAAGAAACGTTTCGGCCGCTGCAACGCATTGGAATCCAACCCTCCAGAGAGCACCTTACCGCTGGGAGGCGCGATGGTATTGTAGGCCCGAGCAAGCCTCGTAATGCTATCCAGCAAGATCACGACGTCTTTCTTGTGTTCGACCAGACGCTTGGCTTTCTCTAGCACCATTTCGGCAACCTGAGCATGCCGTTGCGCGGGTTCATCAAAGGTGGAGCTGATGACCTCAGCCTTGACCTGACGCTGCCAATCAGTCACCTCTTCCGGCCGTTCATCAATCAAGAGCACGATCAGCGTTACTTCCTTGTGGTTTTTGAGGATCGCGCGAGCAATGGCCTGCAACAACATCGTCTTCCCTGTACGAGGCGCTGCCACGATCAAACCGCGCTGGCCTTTGCCGATCGGAGTCGTCAAATCCATCACACGAGTGCAGTATTCTTCCCGGTCAAACTCCAGATTGATCCGTTCCTCTGGGTACAATGGGGTCAGGTTGTCAAATAGGATCTTATCCCGTGCAACCTCAGGATCTTCGTAGTTGACCTTTTCCACCTTGAGTAACGCAAAGTACCGTTCACTCTCCTTAGGGGGACGGATTTGACCCGAGACGATATCACCGGTACGAAGATTAAACCGCCGAATCTGCGACGGAGAGATGTAAATGTCGTCAGGCCCTGGGAGATAATTAGAGTCGGGCGCCCGAAGAAAGCCGAACCCGTCAGGTAATGTTTCTAATACACCCTCTCCAAAGACCACCCCATTTTTTTCAGTTTGAGCCTGAAGAATCGCAAAAATGAGCTCCTGTTTCCGTAAGTTAGCAGCTCCTTCAATTTTCAGCTCTCTCGCCACATCATTCAAATCGGCGATGGATTTCTGCTTTAGTTCGGCAAGATGCATTACTTCCCCCCTGGCTACTGACATACGACTCCTCTCGAGCCTTGGCTCGGTTATCGTTTAGATGGAAGAATTCGCGTAACCTGACTTGGCCATGCAAACGTGTTTTTATCTTGGTGATCTACTTTGGATCTTGAGTCTGTTTTGGGTGGAAAAACTTGGGGAAGTCGGCTTACTACTCGTGATGGAAGAATGCCGTCCTTATTGTTATTCTCATACAATACAACTCAGTCAGTATCATTATGATTATCCACCTGAACTCAACCGCACCGAGTGATGCTTAGGATTTAAATCGAGACAGGTTCCTGAATTGAATTATCCGATGGAGAGAGCCAGCCCAACCACTATACTAGTGCAATGATACCTAGGCCCCTTCTACTTGTCAACTGGCATCCGGAATTTTTCGCCAGATACGCACGTCTTAACAAAAGAGGCATTCGCACCAGGTTGTTCACAAGATCAGAAGTATGCTACACAGAAAATACGGCTACCTTATGGCACATGGAGAAAACGAGATCACTCCGGAACGGGTCTTCTCCCTCTCAGAGGCGAATCACCTGATTCCTCAACTCCAGAGACACCTCTCGACCGTTCAAGAAGGGAAAGAAGTGCTCGTAAGAACCCGAGCGGAAGTGAGTAGGGCTTCTGCCAACGCTGTTTTCGGAGGTGGCACAGCGATGGGAAGACCTTATGTAAAAAGCCTTTTGGACATCAGCACTCATCTCCAAGCCATCCACGAACTGGGCGTCGTTGTAAAGGACATTGACCTGGGGCTCTGCGACTTCCCACACATCCGGGATGGCCGAGTCGTCTATCTGTGCTGGAAACTTGGTGAAAAAGAAATCCGCTGGTGGCACGAAGTCACCAACGGCTACAAAGATCGTTGTCCTATCGAAGAAGAACCGTCCGAAATCTGACTTTCTTTCTACCTCGTCTGATCACTATGAAGTTTGTCATCATTGGGCATGATGGACCGGATGGAGAAACAAAGAGAAAAATGCATCGCGCGGCCCATCTCGTCAACCTTGAAAGACTTGATAAACAAGGGAGGGTGATCCTCGCCGGTCCTCTGACCGACAAGACGGGAAGCTTGCTCGTCTTAGAATTTGACTCAAGAGAGGACGCAGAGGAATTTGCACGCCAGGATCCCTATACCGTTCACGGAGTCTTCGCAAGTCTTGAAATTCATCCCTTTACGCAGGTTTTCCCCACCCCTCGCTAACCGATTCCTGCAGTATATGCACCAAAAATTGAACGTCGGCCTTCCCCTTTTGGGTGCATTGTCTGGCTGCACCGTCGAGCTGTATAGTTCCCTATCATGCTCTTTCAAGGGATACTAACTGTACCCTTTCTCATCACCATCTCTTTACTGGCATGGTCTCATCCAGTAGCTGCCTTGGAGACGACTGTCGTAGCTGAAGGACATTATGTGATGGGAGATAGCGACACTCTTACTGCAGCAGAGAAGCATGTACTCCAACGGGCCCAACGTAAGGCAATAGAAGAAGCTGGGATGTACATCGAATCGGCTTTCCTAGACTGGGAAAAAACCGAGGCAGGCACGAGCCTCCAGATAAGCTCGTGGGAGATTCGAACCATTGCTGGAGCGATCACAAAAACTGAAATCCTTGAGTCTCGGCGCACCTTCGTAAACGACCGTCCTAACTTGTACGTCCGGATCCGCGCAATCGTCGATTTAGATAGCCTGAAGGCAGCGATTAGAAAATGGCACTCGGAACAGCGACTCGCGAAACACTATCGTCGCCTTCAAAAAGAGAATGCCTCCCTCAAGACCCAACTCGAAACCCTCAGAACCTCACCATCGGGGGTACGAACCCTCATAATCGAACCGCTCGGCCATAACACTAGACCGCAGGCACAAGCTCGAACTTTGATCGAGAAAGCGATGCCACTTCAAGACCTCCCACTAAAACTCGAGTTGACCTCGCGAGCAGCTGTGCTAGACCCTAAATTTATCGATCCACTTATTCTTCGCGGTCAGACCTACCTGAATCTCGCATCCGTTGCCTATTCGAACAAGCGAAGGCTAAGCGAATATTCAGAGTATATCGACAATGCCCGAATGGATTTTGACCGTGCACTCCTTATCGACCCACACAACATCTGGGCCCTTCTTGGGAAAGGTGATGTCTATACTTGGCTGAATCGCCCTCAGGAAGCTGTATTGGCGTTCGAGCAAGCACTGGAATTGGCCAATTTTTTTGATGTCGCACGGCTCCGGCTAATCACTTTGTATACTGCCGAAGCCAAAAAACTAGTGGCTCTTGGACAATGGACCCCCGCTCTTTCTGTCTTACAAAAAGGCCTCTCCCCCCACCTGCACGAAAGCTGGATTCCCTATCAAAAAGAATCGTATTATCTCAGAAGCACAATCTATCAGCAGCTGAAGCAGCCAATCCTAGCAATTGAGGACCTCAGTACTATTCTACGAGTTGACCCGTCAGATGAACGCGCCCTACAGGCAAGGGCCCAACTCTACCAAGATGCGATGCTAGAGAATGCTGCTAAAAACGACCTCTTACAAGCCTGCAAACTCGGATCAGTAACGGCCTGTAATCAACTTCCATAGGCAATATTCTTGAAGCAGATCATTCTTCATTCACAAGAGCACAACCCCTTAGTGCTCTCGCTGAACCTTCGTTGACAATCCAAACGATCGACACCTATAATGAATTGCCCTCGCTAATATATTGTGCCCTCCAGCTTTATGACTAAGGGGCAAAGGACCTAAGTTGTCTAACCCACTAGTGCACCAAAAGCTCCTTCGCGTGGGGCTTCTGTGGTCTTGCAGAGGGTGAGGAAAGAGCTTAAAGTACTCAAGCGAACCACGTGCTTAAAAAATATATTTCTTTCATAAACCTTTATTTTCATTCGGAGTGTAGGTTGCGATGAGTGACTATCGTGTGCTCCCAGGACCCGAACACTTTCTTCCCCCGGCTGCAGCAAGTATGGGAATTCGCTTGCCCAATCCAGGAGAAGCTCATATCAATGGTGTTATCACTTCAGAAGATAAAGCCTATGAGGAGGCTGCCCGTCAATTTTTGATGGCCAAGGTTCCAACTATCTTCCCTGGACCACTTGTTCTCTGGGCATGGAATGAGAAGGCCGCTAAGAAGGCCACGGCTGTTCGTCATCTCTTCAACACCCTAAAGGAATGCGTCCAGTCTGGGCAAAAACCGATGCTGATTCCTATGCCCGACTATCGCCCCAAATATCCCAAGATCAATCCCGAAGTTGAGATCAACCCGAATCACCCGAATTTGACAATCTGGCATAATAAAATTGATTGCTGCATGTTTATCGGCGTCCATTGTCACCAAGCCAATCTATCGCTGAAGATCATTCGCGGAGGCACCTCCTGCTATACCATTGCCATGTGTGCTCAGGCGGGTCATGAAGATGCAATGCTCTCATTCCGCGATGCCTCAGTCGAGAAGCTCATGAAATTAGCCGATACTATAAAGCGATTAAAAGGGACCGTTCAACCACGGCTGACATCAGCCAAGAATGGGGTTTCAAGTTAACTGCTTGCCCCTAGAACGTATGCTAAGGAGGCTGAACTTATGGCAGATACACACTCAATAATTGGGACCAAGAATAAAAAAGGCCAGACCTATACAGATACCTGGAAAATGATGAACGAGGCGCCACGGACGCCTTCCTTCTACACGGGCAGCGAAGTCATCAAAGAAGCCATCCGCCGTGCAAGCTGCGACGTCATGATCGCCTACCCAATCACGCCACAAAGCGAAGCCGCCGCATTAATCGGCGAATTGTTCGCTGAAGGCTATATAGGGGACTACTTTCGTGGAGAGAGCGAATTTGCCGTGATGTCGCAATGTGCAGGAGCTTCATTCGGTGGAGCCCGCGTGTTTACGACAACAGCAGGACCTGGCACCATGCGCGCCATGGAAAACTTTCCGATGTGGGCCGGTGCCCGGTTGCCGATTCAAATGATTGTGACGTGTCGAGGGATCAACTCACCACTGTCAATTCAGCCGGATACACTTGAAATAGCGTATCTGCTGAATACTGGCATGCTGGTGTGGCATGCGGAGACTGCTCAAGACTTTTTCGATTGGATTCTGAAGGGGTACATCGTGTCTGAAGAGCCTGATGTCCACCTACCACTCGCGCTATGTTGTGACGGATTTTTTGTTACACATACAAAGGACGTGGTGAACCTCACACCAGCCGATATGTGCCTTCCACCTTATGACCCTTATCGATCGCCTGTGCCATGTATGGATATGGAATGTCCTCCCGTGCGCATGATGCGTGATCCGTTCGTGATGAAGAGCAACTACATCAGCTACGCGACACATGCCAGCTGGCAGCAGGAGATTTGGGCTGCTGTTGAACGTTCGCGTAAGCACACAATACATTGGTTGAATGGCCTGGTCGATACGGAGAATACTGATGCGGATATCGTGATTGTGGCTTCAGGGACAGCTGTTTCACAGGGTCGTGAGGCCATCCGCATGCTGGAAGACGAAGGTGTGCGATGCGGCCTCGTGAAAGTGAAGGCCCTACGCCCGTGGCCGGAAGAAGAAATTCGCGAAGCCACTAAGAACGCCAAACACATCTTTGTGCCGGAGTTCAATGTGACCGGATGGCTGGCCAAAGAAATCCGCGCTACAGTTCCAAACTCCCAGCGTGTCCATGCTGGCCCGCATGTCTGCGGAGGAATGACCATGCCACCAGAAATTATCGTATCGGAAATCAAGACCGCCCTAGGGATGAAAACCTTCTCCATGGCTGGTCGTGGGAGCTGAGATCCTTGGACTTCGAACCTGTGCGCCCTAACAAGCGATACTGAGGAGGATATATGAGCAAAGAGCGTATACAAATTTCCGAAGCCCTCTACGACATCATGCCGTCGGACTATCAAGACCTCGTGAAGAGTGCGACCTACGGCAAAGAAGATCGTGGCTGGAAAGATATCGGAACTTCAAAGGAACTGATTGAACAACACTCGCTTTGTGCTGGCTGTCCGGAATCAATGGCCTTCCGGTACATTTTAGCTTCGCTGCCGAACCCAGAAGATACAGTAATGGTCGGGTCAACCGGTTGTACCAGCTTGGTCTTCCCGATGGTTGCCGTCCATAACATCCATTCGTTGTTCGGTAATCAGAATGCAATCGCATCCGGTCTGAAGCGCGCGCTCAGTGTTCGATTCCCTGGCAGAGTGAAGGATGTCGTCGTTCTTGCTGGTGACGGAGCCACGGTCGACATCGGCTTGGATATGACCTTACAGGCCTGGTTCAGGCAGGAAAAGTTCACCACCATCTGCTTCGACAACGAACTCTACGCCAACACTGGTGGCCAGGAAAGTGGACTCATGCAAAAGGGATTCGTCGCAAAGATGGCGCCGGTTGGTAAGTTATTCGATAAGGTGCGGCTGCCCGAGATCGCCCGCGAGTCCGGCTGCCATTACGTCGTCAATTGCACGGTCAGCAAGCCATCGCTCGTAGAAAAAGTCATCCGAAATGCAGTGCATGTCGCGCGAGAAATCGGCCCGACCTATCTCCAGCTGTATACGCCATGCATTCTTGAAATTGGCAAGAACAGCATGGAAGGATTGCAGGAAATGCGCGATTCAGAAAAACCAACTGAACGGTTTGCGTACAAGGAATACATCAGCGAACCAGCTAAACAATTGCTTGCAGAATTGGCAGCGAAGGACAAAGAGCGGAAGGCAGCCGCCAAGCAGTTGGCAGGACAAGCATCCGCATAGTTTAGACCGGAGGCAGACATGATTAAGAGACGATTGAATATCCGGATGTCAGGCTTGGGGGGACAGGGTGCGGTTACCGCAGCACATGTCTTGGCCATGGCTGCCAACCGAGACGGTAAATTCTCCATCTCCAACCCGTTTTTTGGCGCCGAGAAGCGCATGGCGCCGGCAGAGAGCTATTGTCGCATTGGCATTGAGAGAATCTATGATCGTGGCGAGTTGGTGTTTCCGGATGTCATTCAGGTTTTTCATCCTCAAGTGATCACCATGGGGAAAAGTTACACCATGCCGTTCTATTCAGGTGTAAAAGAAGGCGGAGTCGTCATCATCAATTCCGCTCAGCCGTTACTGTCCAATGAGGATGTGGATCGGCTCAAGGACTTGAATGTCGCCGTGTTTTACATCGCTGGTACCGAGTTGGCCATCGAGGTGGCTGGTACTGAGCTGTCGACGAATATGGCGATGATCGGTTCCGTCTCAGGTATTACGAAATGTGTCTCAATGGAGGCCCTCGATGGTGCACTCCAAGAGCGATTTGGAAAGAAATTTGTGGCCTCCGGAGGAACCGCATCCTTGGACGAAGCCATCAAGAAAAAATTTGCCAAGAAGGAAATGCTATTAGCCAAGAACTTGGCCACTGTCAAAGCAGCCTATGAAGTCGCGAGTCAATGGGCTGAGAAGAACAAGATCGAGTTGCGTGTCGGCGATCCGGCCGTCGCAGCATAAGAGAAGGAATCACATTGCATGTATAACGTCGCGCAAGTCATCGATGAAAAGTGCACGGCCAAAAAGGGTTGCCGGCTGTGTATCATGTACTGCCCTGAGGCGAACTGTCTGGACTTAAACTCCAACAAGATGGTGGCGGAAGTCGTCATCGACCGTTGCAAGGGATGCGAACTCTGCGTTATCGTGTGTGATGCCGCCAAGCACTTCGCCATCACCATGCAGGCCGTCAGTGCTACAGGCCAACTGATGACCAAAAAAGGTGAATCTGCAGCCTTAGGACAAGCCTACCAGGGCTGAACGATATCGGGCTGAATTCAAAAACCCCATAGCGCTCCGCTATGGGGTTTTTTGTTGGTAGCTTGTAAGGTAACCATATGGAACATGAAGATAACGTAATCAACGAACTCCTGAGAGAGATTGCCGGACTGATTAATGAGTACCCTCGGGCCATTGAGCGTCGAGCAGCAGTACTGGATGCCACCGGTAAAGATCCCGATCTTGTCGATAAGCTGATCAAGGCAGCTGACACAATGCGAGACAGTGGAAATCTCTACCTCACCTGGGCGAAACATTACGCGGCATTGGCAGAGGGCAATACGGATGCCTCCTCAGATGAAGATGAGACCGAGGACTTTGACGTTTAAAAATTCTCCCTATTCCGCAAAAATTTTTGTTAAAATACGCCCCGCATTGGATGACACTTCTGTTCCCCGGTAGCTCAGTTGGTAGAGCAGCCGGCTGTTAACCGGCTGGTCGCAGGTTCGAGTCCTGCCCGGGGAGCCAACGCTTCCCTTATCATCGTAAACTGCGAGGCAAGTTATGCCCCGCACTCTTCAAAATACAGCAGACCTTTTCACTCTTTCTACACCTGCCTTGGAGTCAATCAAGTGGGTATACCTCGCTCAGCGACACCACTCTTCAAAACAATCTCGCATATATGATCCAGTCGCTCGATATGCTCATAAGCAGCCCAGGGATCCATGGCAACAGCGCAGACCCCGTGATTGGCCTGTCCCACAATGTCGAACGCGAGCGTCCCATCTTTCCTCACTCCCAAACACTCGCTCGTTGCATCAGCCAACTCACGAGACAACGCCGGTAAGGCAGGAACGGTAGACCCTACCCGTGTATAGCGTGAAATCTCAGGAAACTCTTTACTGATGCCTTGCAAGTCGATTCCAGCATAGATCGCAGCCACCACGTGCGTTGCATGGACATGCACCACGGTTCGCGTACGCTTCGAATCCCGCTGAAGATTCCAGTGCATCCAGAGTTCACCGGATGGCTTCTGTTGATCGTTGATTTTTGGGACGCGTAAACCAGTCTCAGGATCAGTCACAATCTCTAACCGAACGACATGCTCCGGATGTACGATCGTCTTGCGCCAACCGGATGGAGTGATGTACAAATACCGGCTTTCCCGTTTTTTCATACTGATGTTGCCGTCTCTAGTCGTAATCCACCCTCTCTCATAGCATCGCCTCATGACATCCCCGATAGCCGTCAGCATAATCCCTCCGTTAGAATGGTGACCCGATCTCTCTATATCTTGCTTTTGGACACGCAAACGGGGTGACGCTACGGCTGCTCATAGCTCATCCCCTTCAAAAAAAGCCTACTATACGTGATACCATAATGAATCCCGCAATGATTAATCTTGCCGTGTCCTTTCAACCTCCACTTTTTCTCAGAAACGCTCATCTCATGACCTTGCTACCCCGCTACGTGCCGAGAGAGATATCGCTGGCAGACTTACCTCGGGAAGCGCGATTCTTTTCCGTTGAACCACAGTCACAGCTTCAAGGATTCTGTCACTGGCGGGACGATCGCAAAGCCTGTCCCACCGTCGTGCTGGTCCATGGCTTGGAGGGCTCCAGCGAATCGCGATACATGCGAGGGATCGCCGCGAAAGCTTTCCACTCAGGGCTCAACGTCATCCGCCTAAACCAACGGACCTGTGGTGGAACAGAACACCTTTCTCCAACGCTCTACAACAGTGGACTCAGTAGTGATTACCGAGCCATCGTTAATGAACTCGTTGATCACGACGGCCTCGATCAAATCTGGCTAGTTGGCTATTCTATGGGCGGAAACCTTGTGCTCAAAGCCGCTGGTGAGCTTGGGCGGACTGAACCAGCGCTGGCTGGAGTGGCTGCCGTTTGCCCTAACATTAATCCCACCGTGTGCGCCCGTGCCCTTGAAGAACCGCGCAACTGGATATATCACCGCCACTTCGTCACAAAACTGAAGGAACGCTTACGCCGAAAGGCCTCCCTGTTCCCAGGGAAATGGGATCTCTCCATGCTTGACCAAGTCAGCACCATCAGCGAATTTGATGATCGTTATACCGCCAGAGACGGTGGCTACCGGGACGGCGCCGACTATTACGACCGAGCTGGCTCGCGACACGTGCTCGATAGGATTGCGGTACCGACTCTGATCATCACGGCACAAGACGATCCCTTTATTCCCTACTCAATGTTTACTGTGCCGTTGATTCAACAACACCCGAACATCCAATTGGTTGCTCCACACTATGGGGGACATTGTGGCTTCTATCAAGGCTGGCGAGAAAACGAAGATCCCTACTGGGCAGAAAATCGAATCGTAGACTTCTTACATAGAACCAGCACACCGAGAGCCTACTCACCTGGAAAGATCTAAGCCAAGGTTGGCAACGAACATTGCACGAAGGTAGTTCATACGATGACGGGTTCGAGGTGCGTCAGCACCTCGTCACGGTATGTCCGAAACGGGTCCGGCATTGGAAATGGGGCACGGCCCCGAACTTGGAAAATTGACCAATTGATCACATAGGCAGGAAATAGTCCGTCAGGCTGCGCATCTTGATCTGCGCTGGGAGGCGACCACCCACCCAAGAGATGCCTGACCAGTGCACTGCGCCCATAGGCACGTGTATTCTTGGGGGCCTCCTCCATTGCAATCTGAATCAGCGCATCGGTCGTCATGCGAGGAACTCGCCCCTCCTCTACAAGCCCATAATAGAGTCCTTTCGCATGATTCAGGTTGTGATACTCCAAATCCAAACTCTTGAGCAGTGGATCGTTCCAGTCTACTCGTTCTGCTTCCCTGAAACACTCCAGCAGCCAAAGCTTTGACGCCCAATCCACACGGCCAACCAGCGTCTGATAATCCCCACGAAGATCGTTGAGGACCGACGCCCATTGAACAAGGACCCAATCAGTTTCTTCATCCTGTCCCTTACAATGCCGCAGGGCACAATCAAGAAACTGTTCCTGAATATCAATCGCCGACATGGTTCGTTGAGACTGCAGCCGAATGACCCAGTTCCGCTCTTGGTCCTGGGAAATTTCTTGTAGCGCCTCCACCGGTTCATCAATGTCCAAACCCTGAGGGGCATGCCCCTCCTCAATCAGTTGCAGGACTAAGCCGGTCACACCAAGCTTCAACGCCGTCGCGTGTTCAGTCATATTGGAATCGCCCAACAGCAAATGGATCCGCCGATATTCATTGGGATCCGCCAACGGCTCATCCCTCGTATTCACAATCGCCCGATTGTGCTGCACCCACTCGAAGAAATCATTGACGATGAAGTCGCTCCGCTGAGAAATTTGAAACGGCAGGTTCGAGTCACCTCGGGCACCGACGGCCGCACGAGGAACAATCAATCGATCCATTTGAATCCAGGCATCCTGTGGACCAGCGGCACCGATACGTCCCGATCCGGTAAAGATCTGCCTGGTCACCAGAAACGTCACCAACGGCGCCAATCCACGCCTCGAAAACGGAAATCGACGAGAGACAAGATAGTTTTCATGTGAGCCAAAGGTCGCATCCGTCTCATGATCGATGTTGTTCTTGATCAGCGATACGCGATCTGAAAACCCGAGCTCTTCGATCGCCTGCTGCAACAAGCGATCTCCCGCACGATCAGACACCACCACATCCGTGAGAGAGTGACATTCGGGCGAGGCGTACTCTAAATGCCCCATATCCAGGTAGATCCGCCCACCGTTCGTGAGAAATCCCCCATTCCCAGGCGGCTCATCATGGCCGCGATGGTGGAGATCAAGCACTCCTCGGCGCTGGACATGGAACAGATGATTTCTGATTTGATGGGCAAACCAAGTCGGAGAATGGTCAGGCCGGTCCTCATGGATCAAGAGCCCGTACTCGGTCTCCAAACCAAAAATTCGATGCAACATACGTTTACGTAAGTGCAGAACTCAAGTCACTGGGAAGCAATGCTTTCAACTCGACCGATCCAAGCGTTCGGTATTTAGAGGTTCCTGACACCTGACGATCGAGCAGCGCACATTCGATCGCTTTTCCCTCCATCCGTTGGCGCACATGGGTCAAGAGTGCCTGAGAGTCCGCTACCAACTGATCAGAACTCTCCTTCGCACCCTCATGATTTTCCCTGGTTTCATGTGCTTGCCGCTGCGCTCGATCCCCGACCGCCCAGGTGCGAATCACGACATCCACAGCCTCTTTCAAAGACACACAATCCTGCCGTCGAAGATACTCCATCATCCGTTGCTCAACCGACGACGTTGCCGCAAGTACGGCGTACTGGCTCTTCTCTTCGAACACTCCGTCGTAGTTGATTGTGAGGAAGCCGTCTTTCCCAGCCTTCTGGCCCAACTCAGCCAGCATGATCTTCACGATGGACGGAGCCTTAAATACCTCCTCAAACGCCTGCTTGACGACCGGTGCGATGCCGTACTTGACGAGACGACTCCCCGTGACATCGGCCGCAGAACGGTTGAACCCTTCGACATGAGCCATCTCCAACAGCATGAACCGCAGCTTCTCAAGATCGGCCGGGTGACCCATTCCCCCGAACGCAAGACGGTCATAGATTTCATAGAGCTTTGGGGTGCCCTTGCTCATCGTCATCAGTAGAATCCCCTGATCGCATACCACACCGACCACCGGGCTCCCCTGCGCAAACTGCTCATCAAGATACTGACGGCGATTCCCGACTGCTTCGACCCACCGATAGGGTTCTTCGTACATAACGTGACGACCTTACACGCCTTTTGATACCTTTGACTCAAACAAGGATCGGAGAGATGGATCTTCCATTACCGTCACACCCGCGGCTGTGATCAATTTCACAATCGGATACAGCCCAGCCTCTCGATTAACCCCACCGGTCGCACTATCAAATTCAGCAGCACATGTTAACAGTCGCAGTGCCTGAACGGTCGCCTGCTCTTGGGACATCGTACCCAGAGGCTGCTCGCCCCAGGTATTCACGTAATGAAGGATGCCTCGAACGGTTGGCGAACCAGAGCCAGACACAGCATACTCCACTCCCTCAAACTCCGCACCAAGGATATCGTAGAAATAAATCTTTGCGACCTCTTGCTCAGCATCGTAGCCGGCAAAGATCGGGACGACAGCCCCAGTCCCTGCCAAGGCGGCCGCAACATTTTCCTTCAGCAACTTGGCCAACGCTCGGAGCTTACCCTCAAAGCTCAGCTCCTGAAGTTGCGTCCGCCGATAGTACTTAAAGGAATGTTCGAGAATGCGCGCCATCTCATACGCAGTCGCGGGCACCCCCGCGATCGCCATGACGCTGTGTCGATCGATCTCCAAAACCTTGTCGGTTCGGTCATACATCACCATGTTGCCGGCCGTCGCTCGACGATCTCCAGCCACCAGCACCCCATCGCGATATTTGAAGGCAAGAATCGTCGTGGCGGTAGTCAGGGATTGTCCCACTCCGGAGTGCCCCGGCGTTCCCAACACGTAACCCTGTTCCTTCAGGAGCTGGTAAAAATCACCCTGCATTCTCAACCTCGTTAAACGTGAAACGGAAAGGTGAAACGTGTCTGGCCGATATTCGACGAACGATCCTCTACCGTTCACGTCTCACTTTTTAGGGTTCACGATCATTCTCCAGTCCGCTGCCGATATCGCTCTGCCTGTTTGGGGTCGACTCTGCGCATCCGCTTGAGCAGACTATCTTTATCGGGTGATCCGGTTTCGGGGCGGCGTGGCCCCCCTCCTTCTTCCAGGGGACCGGGGGATTTCGGCATGGGATCTCCCGGCCCCTCTCGTCTCTCCGGCATAAGGCTCTGGATCATGTCTCTATTTCCTTTCCATGGTCCCACGCTGCCAGTGCATCGGCAGGCGAGCGCGCCTGTTGAAAAATATCGGCGCATCGTCTGATTTCCTGGGTATCAAAGAGATCTCCCATATTGAGGTGCTGAGAGCGCAGGCCCCCTCTGAATTGTATCCGTTCCCATTGTATCGACTGAATCTGCTCAGAAAACCGCTGCACGCACAGCCCGCGCAGCCCTCCACGAGTATCCTGTGGCCCACTCCGAAGCGCCTCTTCAATTTCATCCTCAGTGGTCAACCGCCATGCTTTTCCCTCTGCCTCCAGTCCAAGATAGAGCCCCTGCTCGGGGTTGACGTTGTGATACTCCAAGTCTAGGCTCGCCAACCAGGGGTCATCCCAACCGATGCGTTCCTCCCGCATGAAGGTCTCGATCAGCCACAGTTTCGTCACCCAGTCAAGTTTCCCCACTAACCGGGAGCGGTCATCCGACAATGCATGCAAGGTCTCAGCCCACTCACTTAAGAGCCAATCCGACTCCTCGTCTGATCCGGCTAGCTCACGATGTGCCACCTCGCAATAGTGCGCCTGAAGCTCCAACGCCGAAACCCTTCGTCCATCCTTCAGGCGAATCACTGTTTTCATCTCCGAATCACGCGAGACTTGTTTGATGGCCACCACCGGTTGCTCCACCTCCAGGGGAGGCAGAGCTCCTCGCTCAATGAGATCAAGCACCAGCCTGGTCGTCCCAATCTTGAGCGCAGTCGCATATTCGCACATGTTGGCATCGCCGATAATCAGATGCAGGCGTCGATATTTTCGACGGTCGGCATGAGGCTCGTCTCTGGTATTGAGGATGGGCCGATTGTGCATCGTATCGACCCCCAGCTCCGTCTCCATGAAATCCGCACGTTGCGAGAGCTGATAGGCTCCGGGAACCCATCCCGATTCCTGCGCCTCGATTCCCACCTTCCCTGCCCCGGCAATGACCTGTCGGCTGACCAGAAACGGAAGAAGGCCTACTGTCAGGGCGGGAAAGGATATCGAACGCGGAACAAGATAGTTATCATGACAGCCGTAACTGTGGCCGTGGAAGTCAGTATTGTTTTTGTACAGCCGAAGATACGCTCCCCCAAGAAGCCGGTTGCGCCGCTGAGCGGCACGGTGCACGATCCGTTCTCCCGCTCGATCATGCGCCACCAGATCGCGAAGCGTTCGACATTCAGGTGTGGAGTATTCCGGATGCGTATGGTCATTGTAGAATCGCGCCCCATTCGGCAAGACAAGGTCGCTTTTCATGTCATGGAACGAGAAGGGGCGATGGGCATCGCGCCGTGCGAATTCGTCTTCTTCTCGATCCTGTTGCAAGCCCGAGACTCGAAACCCGCGCGCATCTTCATGCGGATCCTCACCGGCATAGTCCCAACGCCTTTCGAAGGAGGAGGCGAGATGAGCCCGCACGAGTTCCATCGATTCGACCACCGGATCCATCTCCGGTATATCATCGCGGGTGATCCCGTACTCGGTTTCGATCCCAAACAGACGCATGATTGGTCAGACCTGCGCGATGAAATGTGGAACAAAATATCGTGTTATTTGGGCAACCCTTTGATTTTCCATCTTTCACTTCTCACTATTCACGTTTCACATCTTCAGATGATGTGATTCGTAAGCCGTTCTTCCGTCTGACGACCTCGCCGAAAGGACGAAACTCCGACCACCTGTTCCGGATGATGATCGAGCAATTTCAGCCATTCCTCGGCAGCATCGTCCGGCGGTAACATGTCACCCTCTCGGAATTCCTCAGACACGGCCTCACGAAGATCCTCTTCGATCAATCCTGCCGGCTGACCCGACTGAATCGTACGATCGATCGCCTTTTCCTTCGCCCGTTGAACGATCGACGCCAGGATCGCCCCGCTGACAAGGTCACCACGATACAGGACCGTGCTTTGACCACTTCGGAGCCTGATCGAGAGCAGCCGGGTCTCGTCCGTTCGACGGAAGATCGATTCAATGAGGTCGTCGACGAGCGACACCACGACCTGCGCGGGTTCGCCGCCACGATCCTTCACCAGCTGCGGATCGAGTGGAAGATCCGCCGTCAAATAGACCTTCAAAATTTCGGATGCGGCCGCCTTGTTCGGCCGGCTGACTTTGATTTTCCGATCGATCCGACCGGGACGCAGGACCGCTGGATCGATCAAGTCCGGTCGGTTGGAGGCCAGAATGATGACGACGTCGCGCAACGACTCGATCCCATCCATTTCGCTACAAAACATCGGAACGAGCGTGTTGGAGATGTTGAAGGAACGCATGGCACGCCGCGTCCCTAAAATCGACTCCGCCTCGTCGATGAAGATGAACGGCAGAGCCCCCTCTTTCCGTCTCGCCCGAGCCTGCTCGAAGAGATCGCGGACCATCCGCTCCGATTCCCCAAGCCACATATTAAGAATTTCCGGCCCTTTGACATGAAGAAATGCTCCGCTTGTGACCGGCGGGTACTTGTCCATGTCAGGTGCCTGGCCTTGCTTCGACTCGCTGAGTTGCCTGGCCAAGCTACCGGCAGCGGCTTGGCCGATCAGAGTCTTCCCGCAGCCAGGCGGCCCATAGAGCAAAAATCCCTTCGGTTGGGAAAACTTGAACCGTTCGAAGGTCTCCGCATGCAACAGGGGATATTCAATCGCCTTACGAATCGCAGCGATCGCCTCGTTCTGTCCTCCGATCTGGTCCCAGGTCACCGTGGGTGTTTCATCCAGGACATGACGGCTGGCCTTCTGATCCACCAGCTTCTCAAGAGCGATACGGAGACTGGGATCGATACGAATCTGGTCTCCTGCCTTGAGGTCGACACCAATCAAATCCGTTGAGCGCTGCAAAATCAACGACTGCCGACCCATATCCTGTTCAAACCGCAAGCGGCCATCTGGTAACGTTTCAGCTAGTTTCAAGATAGGCCCATTCCGATCGTACCCCAAGGTCCGAATGACTGCATAGGCTTCATTGACCAGAATCTGGGTGCCAATCCGAAGGTCGGTGTCAGCCACGCGAGGATCCACGTTTGTGTAATACTCAGCCCCACCGACGACGATACGGGCGAGACCCGCAGCCGGAATCTCGAGCAAGGTGCCGATGCGATTGGCCGGAGCCGTGAGCTTGGCCACGACCTCACTGACTTTCTTGAGCTCCAACTCACGTTGCTGAGAAGCGGCTTGAGACAGCATCACGGCGTGCCGTAACCTGTACAGCAGCGTTTGCCGGGGGTCGCCGTCTGAAAAAGCAGCCAGACACCGCTCAATCAACTCGAGCGGATCCGTCCCGGTCTTCAGCGACGGTTCATCGCTTCGATCGTTCCGTGTCTCTTGATCAAAAGAACTGTGATCACTCATGGCGACACCTTCTCCCCAAACAGACTGATCCTATCATACCGATGTAATGAAGTACTCGCTTGCTAATTGACGGCCTGAAGCGTCACCGACACTTTTTCACGCCGACTGCCTCGGAGAATCTCCACCGTGACTTGGTCACCGATCTTGTGCGCTTCCAGCGCATCCATGAGATCATCAATGGTGGTCACTGCTTTCCCGGAGACTGAGACAAGAACGTCGCCGAGTTGAATCTGTCCCATCATCGTTTGGCGAGCTCCTTTCAGACCGGCGCGGTCCGCAGCACCGTCGCGAGTCACCTTGCCGATGATGACCCCTTTGATTCCCCATCGCTTTGCCATCGCATCCGGTACCAGCGAGACCCCCAGTCCAGGACGGATGAGCTTTCCATGCTTGATGAGTTCGGGAACGATACGATTGACTGTATCGACCGGAACCGCGAACCCAATACCGGCATAGGCTCCGCTCGGACTCACAATCTGTGTATTGACACCGATCAACCGCCCGGCACTATCGAGCAAGGGCCCACCGGAGTTGCCCGGATTGATCGCGGCGTCCGTCTGGACTACCCCTTCAATCGTCCGATTGGACATTGATTTGATGGTCCGACCCAAGGCACTGACGACGCCCGTCGTCAGGGTGTGATCGAGCCCGAATGGATTGCCGATCGCCAGCACTTTTTGTCCGACCCGCAAATCATGAGAGGAGCCGATCGCCATCGCCTCCAACTGGCCGTCCCAACCTTGTATCTGAAGCACCGCCAGATCGTGATCAGGATCGGCCCCGACCAACTTAGCCTGATGTTCGCTCCGATCTGCCAATGTCACCTTGATCGCATCAGCTCCATAGATGACGTGAAAGTTAGTGACGATGTACCCTTGCTTGCTCCAAATAAACCCGGATCCTGATCCCTGCGGCACTTCCATGACATTGAGGGACCAAACGTCCTGCTGGATGGCGGTATTGGCAATGAACACCACGGACTTCGTCGCTCGCTCAAAGACCGTGATCGTCGTTCGCTCATCGGCACCAAGCTCCAGAGGCGCAGGCGTCACAAAGCGCGGCCTGCTTTCATGCCCGTCATGGTTGGCTCCCAGCGGTTTCCCCCAGTCCGCCGCAGAAGCCGTTGAACTCAGTATGGTGGTGAAAAAAAGAAACGTGAGACAGCCGAGCGAGTTACTCACCCAGCACCTGCAGGACGACCTCGCGTGTTCGCGCACGAGTATCAAAATCTACGAGCACGACCTGCTGCCAGGTTCCAAGCAGCAGAGTCCCGGCAGCAAACGGAATCGTGACGGAAGGCCCTTGAAGTTGTCCTCGAAGATGACTATGACCGTTGTCTTCTCCCGGATTGACCGTGTTATGTCGCCATCGGGTATCTGCCGGGATGAGCCGATCCCAAAACGTATGCGTGTCCGTACGGATCCCTGGTTCATCCTCAATGATCATGACGGACGCGGTGGTGTGCTTGACGAAGACCGTCACAATTCCCGCCCGAAACTTCGCCTCTGTCACGGCAGCAACGACGGGCTTCGTCACATTTTCGATCTGAGTCCCCCCTGCCATTTGAATCGTCAATGTCACAGTATGGACGGCCATCAGACACTCCTACGCGGTAAGATTGCGAAGGTACCGGCGATCATGTCGAGTCAACGGTTCACCTCGCGCCGCCTCAAGAATCGAATCAAACGCCCCTTCACACGTCAAGCCTCGCACGGCCTCCAGAACTTCGTTACTGAGAATCCTCTCTTCTTTCAGCTTACCCAAATACGCAAAGGCCTCTGCCACGCTCTCTTTGCTCCTGGCATAATAATCACGCCCTCGACGCTGATTACTATAGGCCTCAAATTGCTCACAGGCGACAAGAACTTCCGCCAATTGTTTCACCCATGATCGTGCCTTGGCTAACCGTTCCGGATAGTAGTAGTACAGCATCACCTGTTGCATCCACGGTTGCCAGCTTACCCCTAGCTTCGCAAAGGTCGGCTTCACCGCCCGCAATCGTCTAGCCAGGCGCCGGGCATAGCCTAACCTCATCTCAACCTGTTCGATTGCCCAGGGATCCAGTATCACACCCTCAGCCGCAAGGTCTTTTCGATAGCGTGACACGAAGGCCTCCGTCTCACGACCATATCTCGTCTCCGGATGAACGGCTCGCCACTCACGCGGTCTTGTGGGAATGCCCCGTTGGTTGGCCCAAGACCAGATCGTGCCAAAGAGTCGTCGGTCCAGGCCTGCACGACCGAGGTCGTGCAGCAGACAGGCCACATGATAGAGCCGGACCCTATCAGCAGGATGTCCCAAACGTACTGCGACCGCCACACACATCTTGGCCGTCCGCACGGCATGGGGACGGTCGTAGCCACGGATGATCCGATCACGGTCAAGGGGATGAGGATAATCGTACAAAGCCATGACGGCCTTGACGAGCGAGCGTGAAATCTCTGGCGCCTGCAATCGGGAGGGAACCAACCGTGTCATGTGTGATAGACGAACTCACAAGATGATGGGGATACGGGCGAGAATATCGTCGGAAGGAAGACACTGTCAAGGCGACTTCGAAGAGGAATCGGCTCGCTCAATGCTTTCTGGTCTGCTATGCTCGAATCACACTCACCAGTGAGCGGTACCAGGATGATGAATTGGTTACAACGCGGTGGGCTCATCGGAATTGCCCTCATGATAGCAGAGCCAATAGACACCTTCGCTGCTTCCCCGGATCAGCTGACTGATCTCACCGGACGAGTCCAGGTTCTGGTGACATTGAAAAGCCGAGATAACTTCTCCAGTGAATACCGTTATGACATCGCGGTCAGAAATCTTTCACCGGATACGATCACCGGCGATTCGCTGATGATCGTCCTCGATAAGATCACCAACCTCGCAGGTGAGGACCACGAAGCGTTGACGGGGGAATCATTCCTGAAGCGATTCGATGTGTTGGACCAAGACGGCCAGACTGGTGATGGGAAACCCTACTTTCATATCCCGCCGGGGTCCACGCCGGACCTCACTCCACAATCAGACAGCCTGCCTGCCAGCATACGCATCAGAAATAGGGACTACGTTGCGGTGTTTACCCCGTCGTTTAAGGTCTTTGGACAAAAACGGGCCCTGCCCGACGTAAAGCACCCGGGAGGCTCAACCTCTGCTACTGCTCCACCGGAACCTTCCGCAGCCGCCAACCGTAAAACCATCGATATGCTGATTCAGCTGCTGATCAAAAAAGGAGTCCTGACGGAAGAGGAGTGGAAGAAAGCCACCAAGCCGTGAGTGAGTCAACCTGTCAAGCCTGTACGGGAACGTGGCCTCGCCCAGACCATTTTCTTATAGACCTTGGATTGTCCAAAGCCTACTTGCACGAGGACCAGTTCTTCCCTGGATGGACGGTGTTGGTCTTTCACCGACATGTCACCGAACTGTTCCACTTGGCGTCACCTGAACGTGTTCAGCTGGTCGAAGAAGTCAACCGTGTCGCGTGCGCGTTATCCGAGATCTACCAAGCGAAAAAGATCAACTATGAACTCTTAGGGAATCAACTCCCCCATATCCATTGGCATGTGATTCCCCGATTGAGGAATGACCCAGCCCCGCTGGAACCGGTGTGGCGAGTACCACATGCCCCTATCCTTCTCACAGGATCGACGCTTCAATACACGATCGATCGTATACGATCCGCTCTTCAAAAACACGATTGACCCAGACTATCCATGACTGGTGCTCCGGAATACTGCAGGCTAGCCGGCTGCCGACAATCCCAAAATCGCTGGTAGCGATGCCCTCATATCGAGTGAATGATGAGAGTGAGCATCCACACTCCCCATCTTCTGTGGATAAGCTTGTGAGCAACCTCAATAACATTGACAAGATGGCGCGAAAAACGTGCGAATCTATCAAAGTGCCTTTTATTTAGGCATCCGCTTCTCGACAATCAAGCCACCAGGAATAGTGGTCTCACGAGACGTTCAGGCGTTTCTTGCATATTCCTAGAATATCGTCTGAAGTTATCCACTTCATTGTGCTTATTTCCATATTATTCCCAGCATGCTGACGAGATATCCACAGGTTGTAAAGGCTTCTGGGGATGACGTTCTCTTTTTCAGGAGCGTGATTCCGTGTCTGTCAAGGGGAGACGAAGAGAAATATAGCTCTATCGAGGAGAACAAAAAGCTGGGAGACACATACTCATATCCTGATCCAGATGGGTCGCATCGTACTCTACTGTAGACATTCTGTTGCCGGCACGGGAATGGAGGCATGGGACAACGCTGAACAACCATGCAGGATACGCACAAAGACCGTCCAGCAAGGCCGCAGCGAGTGAGGAGGCGACTCGTACTTTGGGCTGAATGACCCGGCCTGAGGTTGATCGCCACTGGCAAGACGCTTACCGAGCTGACAACCATGAGGGAAACGCGGAGTTACTGTTTCGCGAAGAAATCTCGCCCAATTTTCCGGCATGACTGAACCCGAGGGTGTAGCGGTTCCGAAACACACCATCTCTTGAACTGCACGTTGCCCAGCACTGCCGCAGGACAACGCATTCATCGTCTCACAACCCGAAAAGACGAAACATAAAATGACACCAAAGAAGCTTCCGCCGGTTTTCCACTGAATGCTCGGTCTCCTCTCAAAGCTCTGACTAGCGAGAGTAGTGGTGTCGCCGGGGCCTGGCTAAAAGTCCAGATCTATTCATAACAGAGTACCGACTATCCCTTGTGAGGCCTCAAACTTTCAGCACATGGGCAACCCAACGTATTGCTTACATTGAAAGCGTTCGCTCGGCTTGAGCAACGGCGTCTCGGAGCTTCTCCAGATCTCCATCGGGTTTCCGCTGGTTGGAGAAACGCTTCACCACCCGAGCGGCTGCCTCCGTCAAAACGTGCAACGTCTCCATCACATCACGAGGCTCCACAGATTTCCCTGCTGCCACCGCACGGGCCATGGCCAGACGACGACGTGGTCCGACATAAGGCTCTGGAGCGATTGGATTGTCCTTTTCAAGCTCTGGTCGTCTGAACATCATGACGGTTCCCCCATACGATCCGACCAATCTCCGGTCTTATTATTAGAGCGCTTCTATTGCGACAGCCAATAGGAGGATGAGCACGACCACGCTGCAAACCCGTGACACCACCGTCGCATTCTCATCGAAACTCATCACCCCTTCAATCCTGCGAAAGTGTGCCGCAACGCTCATCCGACCTACCTGGGCAGATTCGGTTCCACCTGACGAGGACTCGGCGCGCGCAAGGAGCGTAGACCGGTCACGATGGCTTCTAGTTCAGAACGCGCACCCGTTCTGCGCATCGTCTCATCGAGCAATGAACGTAGTTCAACCCGCGCGTCACGCACACGCGTGACGCGAAACGTGAAGCTATAGTCCGGCAAGTCCCCATCACTGCAGACTTCGCCGCTGGGACAAGGACTCATCACAACGGTCTCGACATGTTCATCCCCGACCTTGGGCACGACCGCTTCAAGATCCAACGCGGAAAGATCTACCCGGACACGACCAATAAAATCCGCCCCGCTTCCATCATCCGCACAATAAGGTCCGGCATGGAAATCCTTCCCCGGGGACAAGGCCTTACAGAAACCAGTCCGCCACCCCAATACATCCTTCTCCCACAGCTCCACTCCAAAACTCAGTGGAGCAGGCTCACCGGCCTCATCGCAGACCGACGTCTTCCCCAAGACGACAATACCGGCACGCACAGCCACGACACAACTTCTGACAGGATCAAAGGAATAGAATTCGCCGGAATCGACACCGCTGAGTTCACTCGAAACAGTCCAGCCTTTCGCGTCTTCCGTTCCGATCATCACCTCATCACTTCCCCACCAATCCCAGCCGGTTTCATTCCGCGCCTTGAAGCCTACCGCCTCAATCTTATAGCGTCGTTCCGTCCACTCAATGGCATCCCAAGCAACATCCTGCTCGACCACTGCGCGGATCTCCGTGGTACCGGACGGAGCTGAGGACTGAGGGCCGTGCGCGAAGACATCGGCGCCGCCGCATACATAGACCACCACGCTCAGATACCAGATCATGAAGCGTCTCTGCATCACCATCCTGCGCGCCTCCTACCTGAAACGAGCATCACGCCTCCACGCATCACGAAAGCGACATCGAACAGAAGATTCAGCAGTTCATCATAACTTACAAGCCTCTTCACGGATCTCCGGCCCTGGGATCGGATGTTCACGGACCTGCTTCACATAGTTACGACAGTCCATCTCCGCTCCCTCCTGTGATGTCTTCCCTTCGGTGACCAATCGACGCCACTGGATGAGCCGATCGGCGAAGGGGTCGTACACACAGCGGTCTTGACCGGAAGGCTGCCCGGTCAGCTGCTTGCATTTCGTTACCCAGAGCTCTGGCGTCAGCGCACCGCTCTCCACCGATCTGGTCAATTCGTAGCGCTTGTCTGCAAAAGATCCGAACTCACAGACGGCTGGATCTACTGGAGGCGGAGCCGCGTGGTTTCGATCAACCGTATTCAGCATCTGGCGACAGCTGGTTTCACCGGCCTCTTTCGAGATTAACCCCTTCTCAATTTGTTGCTTGGTCTCGGTCCGCCGCTCATCGAATTCGGACTTAGAGAGAAGCGCCGGCGCTCCGACGACCAGCGCCGTCGTGGTTGGGCAACCAGCTAATACCAGTGGTAGAAGAACCAGGAGAAATCGTCGCACGAGTCACCTCACAGCATAAGGAACGAGAGTACATTGCGGTCGTATGATCGACGCGATCATACGAACCGCACCCATCGAGATCAAGAGCTTGGTTTGGATAATCCGATACAAGAGAGCAGATTACGTCACGAGTCTGTTATTAATGTGATAAGGCAGCGATCATGACCGTTCCTCCTGCTACCCCTCGACAGGTCGTTCCGAAGACATGGAAGTCTTGATCGCATAAGATCTCATCGTCTTCCCGTCTTCAATTTGGCATAGAGGGAGCATCCCTTCTGCTCTCTGAGATCGCAGGCTTTTCCATAGTGTTTGAGGGCTTCCGTATCATCCGATTTGACGCCCCGCCCGACTTGATAGATCACCCCGAGATTAATGCAACCTTTGGCATCACCATCGTCACAGGCTTTCCGGTAGAGAGTTGCCGCGCGAACATCGTCTTGTTTAATCCCGTTACCCGCAGCGTACATCGAGCCAAGGTTGGAGCAACCTCTTGCACTCGCACCGTCACAGGCCTTTCGGTAGAAATCGGCGGCTTGGAAATCGTCCTGTGGGACCCCTGTCCCCTCGGCATACATCACGCCAAGATTGTAACAACCTCGTGCGTTTCCGCCATCACAGGCCTTCCGGTAGAACTCGGCGGCTCGAATATCGTCCTGTTGGATTCCTGCTCCAGCTGCATACATCGCGGCAAGATTGTAGCACCCTCTCGCATTCCCGCTCTCACAGACCGCTTTGTAGAGATCGGCAGCCTGCACCTCATCCTGTTGCACTCCGGTTCCAGAGGCATACATCACAGCCAGATTGTAGCAACCCTTCATATTCCCATTATCACAGGCCTTCCGAGTGAAATCGGATGCCTGTACATCATCCTGTTGAACTCCTGTTCCCTCGGCATACATCACCCCAAGGTTGTAACAACCCCGCGCATCTCCGCCGTCACAAGCCTTCCTTGAGAAGACCACCGCTTGCACATCGTCCTGAGGAACACCTGTTCCTTCGGCATACAACACGCCAAGGTTGGAGCAGCTATTCGGATCACCGACGTCGCAAGCTTTTCTGAACATGGCTGCCGCTCGTACTTCGTCTTGCTTCACCCCTTCGCCCTTCATATACAGCAACCCAAGTGCATTACAGGCAGCCGGCGTACCTCTCTCACAGCCAGTCTTGAGTTGCTGTGACTGGTCGGCCGCCTCCGCGTGATGCATCTCGGTCAAGACCAGAACTCCGACCATCATACAGGCAGAAAAACACATGCGAGCCGTCATGGCATACCCTCCGAAGAAGCAGAACAAGGTGAGCGGGCGCAGTCTAACGAGATTCCGCATTCAGATTCAAGGCGTGAGCGCATGCCCTAATGTACATCAACATCTTGAACATCTTGCTTCGATTCCGTTGGGGGCGGGCAGTCCGAAAATAGGTTCCAGTGCTGTCGGCAAAAAAGCTCATACGTTCTTACTCCACATACCGTTGTCACCCTTCGGATTCCAGATCGTCCACCTCGCGAGCGAGATGCACCAAGAACAGGGATCCATCGACATGGATTTCTTCACATCCAGCTTGTGGCAATCAGCCGATTTCTCACAAACCGTCCCGATGATTTCCCTTCACACACCCGTTGCAAAGTGAATCTGGAAGACGATAGGATCCTCTCCCCCCTCTTGCTCCGTTGTGTCATATCAGAGGGGACGGCGCCGCGATTGGCAAAGGTACAATCTGCCCTGCCGCCTGTGATTCTGAGCGGAGTCCATAACCACATCCGTGCGGTGAGGCGCGTGATTAAGGCGCCAATTCATGTGTCGTCACCACACTGTATTCCATTTGATAGGTCAATCATGCTTGTGAATCTCTCCGTCTTTGCGCTGATCATTATGGCCCTGCTCTACGGACATGTGCCGGTTTCGGTCGCCGCCGCTCAACCGCATCACCTCCAAGAGCGCTCGCCTTCCCTAGTCGTGTCATCCTACGGAACCTGGCCTGGGTCGCAATTTGCTTTACCTCAGTCGACCACTCCCCATGCCTACAAAGTTGACGACGAGCCGGTGCGAAGCGCGGCAGACGGCCAGTCCTCAGACGACGTAAGCGTGGCCAGAAATAATCTCCAGGCGGCCAAGCAAAAGATCGAGGAGCTCAAGCAACGCATCGGTGAGCTCGTACTTCAGCTCCATGCCAAAGAGACCGATCTCGCCGCCTTACGAGCGACCGCCATCGAGAATTCCAAGAAGTTTCGGGACGATCTTGCCGCACAGGCTGAAGAACTCAGTCAAGCCAAACGCCGGGTGAGCGAAGTCGAGCAACAAATGGCAGCAACTGCAAAGGGACAGGAACTGACCCAAGCCAGGCGCCGCATCGCTGAAGCCGAACAACAGACCGTCAAGAAAGAGCAGGACCTCACCCAAGCCAAGCGCCGCATCACCGAAGTTGAACAGCTGACGGCCAACAAAGAACTGGAATTGAACCAGGCTAAGCGACGAATCAACGACGCCGAGCAACAAACGGCAACGAAAGAGCAGGAGCTGATCCAGATTAAACGCCGCGTCAGCGACGCCGAGCAACAGACAGCGAAAAAGGACCAGGACGTGGTCCAAGTCAAGCGCCGCGTCGGCGAAGTCGAACAACAGTTGGCCGGGAAAGAGCAAGAATTAGCACAGGCGAGGCGCCGTGTGGCTGAGGTGGAGCAGCAGTTGACGTCATCGGGACGTGAACAGGAACTGGCCCAGGCGAAGCGCCGAGCCACGGACGCGGAACAACTGATCGTGAAGAAGGAGCAAGAGCTGACGCAGGTGAAGGACGAGTTGAAACAAGTCGGTCAAAAGTTCGCCGAGGTGAATCCGCAACTCATGGCGAAAGAAGCCGAACTCGCTCGCGCCAAGCAAATGCTGTTGGATATTGAGTTGAACGCCAACAGCAATGCGTCAAAACAGTCTGACGCCGCGCCCGCACCAGACGAGCCCTCTCCCACCCTGTCACTTCAGTCTATCGACCAAACACTCTCCGCATCCACCCTGCTCGGGCCCAGCGCGGACGCCGCCGATGAGGAAGAAACGCTCATGCTCATCGGGAACAGCGACCTCCGCAAGATCAGTGAGAGCCTGACGAGCCTGCTCCAACCAGAGCTGAAGAAGGGCACGGTCACCATAAGACAGCGCGGCAACAAATTAACCTTGGCATTGGCCAATGGCGACCTCTTCTCCACCGGTGACGCAACCCTGACTCTCGGCGGCACCTCCTTACTCGAACGGATCGGCGCCGTCCTGCACGGATCTCGGTACCAGGGAATCGAGGTGGCCGGACATACCGACAACACCCCCTTCCGATCCGACCTGCGAAAGGGCTTTCGCGATAATCTTGAACTCTCCCGAGCCCGTGCTGACTATGCGGTACAGATATTGATCACCGAGGGGCTTCAGACTGACCGCGTGAAAGCGATAGGCTATGGGGACAGCAAACCAATCACGACAAATGACACGGACAAAGGCAAGAGCAAAAACAAACGGCTGGAAATCGTGATTACTCAGACACCGGAATCAGGAATCGCCGTTGGTGAGGGGAAAACACAAGTCGGCAAGAAACCACAGGATGGGTCACACAAACGATGACCGAATCAGAGACGAGAGGGCCTGTTCAGAAGTTTTGCCTGCTTCTGAACAGGTCCGCACCTCGCAGCCTTATTATCTTACCAGCTCACCGACCATGCCTAAATCCTCGTGCCGAAACATGGATAGCCCAGGTCTAAGCAGAAAAGCCCGCTGGCTGTTCAGAGTCGGCTCCGCAGCCGCTCATACCCGTTCTTCAATTCATCGATCGCCAGGCTCAGCGCCTCGCCGACGGACTCGGCCGTTTTCCCCACTTCCTCCCGTGCCGCCTCTAGCTTGGGCTTGATATCATCCCACTGACTCTCCAAGCGGGCCCATTCGTCCTTCGCGTCTGCCTTTGCAAGGTGCAACTGCACTTGCAGTTCATCGCGCTGCTGTTTGAAATGCTCCAGGGCCTTCGTAATCTGCTCAGTAACCTCTGCCATGGGATACGCTCCTTTGTGAGAAGGTGGACAGATACAGAAATAATGTCTGCTTTACGTGAACACCGCTTGCCTCAGGCCCAACAGCCTTACCCTCTAATGAGGATCCTGACAACACGGTGGGGGCCTGTTGTTCATTACATCATCTACAATCTGCGCTCTGAGTGGATCAGCTTGAATGCACCATACAATCGGCAGGCCCAGAGTTCAACCCCATAACCTGCTCGATTTCAAACAATCCTGTATATGAAATGGTCGGTGTGCAACAGAACAGAAGGGAGCTGCACACGATGGCATCCAACACCTTTTGATGATTTGTGCCCTATTTGAGACCAATCTCCTCGCAGGACTGACCTCATGCAATACGAGCCGCCCGACGACGCAGCGACACCGCCCAAGTCTGTTTATGTTTGTGGAGGACGCCAGGTGGCCGGCTTGAAGTAGGAATGAAGTGGCAATTGGTGCACGGCCTGGTGGATTTCCAGGAAATGAGGATAGCAAGCCAGCCGTGCAAGCTCACCTGGATGAAAGAATCTTGCGTCGGAAGTTTCCTCTTGATCGGCTCGCGGCATACCGCTAATCACTCGCGCGGCAAACACGATCTCCACCCCTGACAACTGATCACCGTTCGGATAAACCACGGAGAACCGTTCCCCTGCGAAGACGCCGAGCACCTGTGTGAGTTCGACATATACCCCCGCCTCCTCCCACGTCTCCCGTACCGCCGCGTCCGATGGCAGCTCATGAGGATCGACGATCCCGCTCGGCGCCCCCCACAAGCCTGACGGTTTATCCTTGACGAGCAACACTCGTCCTTGATCATCATAAGCCAGAACCGCCACCGTCGGGACGTGCAACAACGCGGTCCCGATTTTGGCACGAAGGGATTTGATGAACTCAGGAATCGCCATGCGTTCGACGATACGACATTCTCAACAAAGAAGCGAGCCGCAACATTTGTCCAATGCGTCGAACCTGATGGTCGTAAAAGACATCATGCTCATCGCGAATCGCCGACGAGGAGGTATGGCCTCAAAGCCCGGTATCCTATCCTATTTCCAGAGCAAAAGCGTGAACGCTCACGTTGAGCGTTCATCAATCGGTCTCCCTGGAGCGCTCGCTTGAAGCAAGGGTCTGGCGGGATCGACTCATCACTTGAGGGCGGGAAGTAGGTACTCGATCTCTCAGACATATTGCGTTAGACAAACAGGATCGGTAGAGTACGAAGCAGTCCACATCGGAACAGAAGCATTGACCTTGGTCAAGAGCACGACGGCCTTTCAGGGCATTTCTCGCTATCAAGCAGTGCGTAAGCTTGTCGGTACGCACACTTAGTCGCGTGTAACTTGCTGAACCGAGCTCGCTAAGAGAGAACAGCTATGAACGCAAATCGTTTTCTAAGGATGCAGGCCGGGCGGATGCTTCTGATTGGAGCTGCCCTCGTCACAGTACTGATCGTGGCAGAGCAATCCGTCATGGCCCATGGTGAAGACAGAGCCGAGATGAGCCCCTCATATTCGAGCCAGTCCCATCCGCCGAATCAATCCAGCCCCAAGGCAGCCGGACTACAAGCCGCCTGCTGGGCGCTCAGCATGCCTTATGGGGCGGCGAAAATAGCCTATGCAATCGGTGGAGGTATTGTGGGCGGTCTCGCGTGGACGGTGACTGCGGGAAATACGGCGTTGGCAAAGTCCATCTGGATTCCCTCGATGACAGGCGACTACATCATTCAACCCCCACACCTCACAGGAGAAAAGCATCTCTACTTTATCGGTGCGTTATCAGAGGAACCATCGCTATAACTGCTCCTCCCAGGAGCTTATACGATTAGCCCTGTCCTGCGCGTGTACGGCAGAGGCCGTGCTCGGACATGTCAAACGAAACCCCGCCCCTGTCATTCTTGGGAAGCTCGTACGCAAGCGTGCCGTCGTCAGCAACCGTAAAGCTGATCGTGCGCGTCACGCTGAAGCCGCCATTGCACCAGAGCGGCGCAGCATCATTGCCGAGGAACTCCCTGGCGAGATGCGTATCGCATCATTCGCTTCCTGGCCCGAAGATCTCCTTCTGAACTGACACATTGACAGAGGCTGTGACAGGAGTGCACCATATAAGGCTCACGAGTTGAATAACTCAGGCATCAAACAACTTGACGATCATAATTCGTTGCGAGTAGGGTGATGCCGTCATGGGCACGTTTACGATAAGCGCACGTGACCATATCGCCATAGGTAGGATTCCAAGATACAGAGAAACTACGGGGCCAGATTCAATCTCAGCGAATAAGGAGACGAGGCCATGTCACTACTGATTACCGACGAATGTATAAATTGTGGAGCCTGCCTGCCGGAATGTCCGAACGAAGCCATCTTCGAAACACGCAGCGGCGCGGAAGAAAAGGGTCTGCATGTGGGTGACGGTCAAGGCGTCGGCGACAATATTTATGTGATCGCTCATGATCGGTGCACCGAATGTGTCGGCCATTTTGACGAACCGCAATGTGCGGCAGTCTGTCCGGTCGACAACTGCTGTATTTCTGATCCGGCTTATCCGGAGGCAGCCGATATCTTGCTCGAAAAGGCGAAGACTCTTAATCCTGACAAGGCTATCGATTCGGCAAAAGTGTGGAGCGGGGTTCGGAACTGAGCGATCCCACTTCAACGTTCCGATTTGATCAGGCTGCTGAAAAACTTTCCGTGTCCTCGATAGGTCCAAACCTATCGAGGACACAGTCTGAGCCATAACCGCCCTCAGGACGCAGAGACGGCATCGGTCCAGGCTTGTGCGCCCCACCGCAACCGAAGCGACGAGTTATGTCTGAAAAGGGTCCCCGATTCCTGACCAATGCGACCGTCATCAAGGTATTAGCAAAAGTCTTTGCCTTCCAAGCCATCGAGATCGACCTCTTGCGTTCCCAGGCTGGAATCTCCGACGCAAACTGGAAAACCCTCAAGACAGAAGCCTTTAAGAAGACCTACGCCAAGCAACGGGCGTTTTATGAAGATCGCCTGACTGGTGCGTTCGCGCTGGAGCACATTTCCCAGTCTGAACGCGAGACCAGACTTCTGGAACTCTGGCTCAAACAGAGCGAGGAGTTCCCCAAAGACGATCTCTAGCCCCGACCGAAAACTGCTCGACTCAAGGCATCGCATCCGCTTCTTGGTACGCAAGAACAACTCCTCACCGTGACTTCCAATGAAATGATCTCAACGGATCGGGATCTTCCTCTTTCAATCGCTTTACGGTGATATATATGCGTGAGATTACCTAGTTGTATTCTTTCCGTAGATGACGGGGCTAGCTCCATTTTTCGATCGCTGGCGAGCGCGTCGGTCGCGTTCCTCCTGCATGAGTACATGTCGAGCATAGACTTTCTTCTGGTTATTCATGCATCATGACGAGCGATCAAAACTTATTTCTGTCGATAGAGAATACAATGTGCAGCGATCACGACATAGCTCAGACCTCCCATCGGCATACACAGAACAAGACGCGTCATCAATTCACTCCCACCAACCATGTCGGGATGGCGCCATTTGTCCGATATACTTATCCATACATGAAGAGTGAGTATTCGTTACGTGCGAAATCTGATCTTCCATTACCTAACAATGAAAAGGAAAAGAGCATGAAGTCCACAAGTCTGTGCCTTTTGCTGATCGGAGTGTTATGTGCGCCGATTTTGGTCATGGCGCAAACCGGTGATGTGGGAAAGCCTGACACCAACATGGAGATTTTAAAGGAGAAACTGAGCGCCGACAAAAAGCTGTTGATCGCCGGCAATATGAATCTCAGCGAGGCGGAGGCAAAGCAGTTTTGGCCTCTGTACAATTCCTATCAGGCAGAGCTGACGGGACTGAACGACCGTCTGACGCGTCTCATTGCAACCTACGCCCAAGGTTATGATCAAGGGAAGGGGCAGATTACGGACAAGATGGCCAAGGAATTGTTGAACGAGTCTTTGGTTCTTGATGAGGCGGAAGCCAAGATGCGGCGTACCTATGCGGATAAGCTAGAGAAGGTGCTCCCGGCAACGAAAGCTGCGCGATATATGCAAATGGAAAGCAAAATTCGTGCGCTGTTGCGGTTCGAACTAGCGCAGCAGATCCCACTGGTCTACTAGCCTGCCCTATTCATGACGGTTCGTGACAAAACCGCCAAGACGCTTGCAAGACGGGCACGCGGAGTCCTGAGGGATCGAGACTTACTTGAAACAGTATGGTGAGATCACGAGGGGCGAGCCTGACCACAGTAAAATCGTACCCAGGCTTGTCGCAGCAGCACATCGGCGGTTGCAGTAGCAGCATTCATGAATAATGCGGGTTAGCAGTGCATTGACAAATCCCGCGTCACCTCCCAAAAGGATTATGGTATCTGGTGGCCGACCAGATCTGGATGCCCCGCAGAGTGGTTAGAAAGGCCGTTCATCGAGGACGCAGCGAGTGAAGAAGCGAGGAGGTATATACCAGACCCGCTTGTTTTGGGCATGGGCAAGCGGATAAACAACGTATGTCTGCTTTCCCAGGCTGAGCCAGCCTCTCGCGGGCATCACGCATCAGCAACGAACAGGGTCTGTGCCTTTTCTTTCATGCGCGAGAAGTCGGCCGACTTGCCTGGCTCGTACCTGCGTGCGGTCAGGCTGTAGGCCATGACAAGACTAGGTCCTATGGTTCTATGATGGCTGCAATTGGGATTTGCTGGTCGACATCACTCATACGGTGACCGTAGCGACATGCTCGGCATTCAACAATAGTTTTCCGCCTTCTCACTCTCCTAATCCCTGGTGAGGGCCAGTCATTCGCTGAACACATGCGACAACGTGGAAGACCGATTGACACGGACAGAGCGACTCGAATAGATTTCGCCATGGCTGTGACGCATACGTATCTCGCCTTCCTTATCTCAACCGACGATGCGAATAGGACGCCTTCATGATCGCGCAATGCCTACGAAGGAAGCGACGGCACATTACCTCCAGAATGGATTTCACGGTGAGACAAATTGCGGGATGCCAAAGGAGTAGCAATGCGGTATTCTGACGCTGACTAAGGGAATGCCGTTCACCCTGTGAGAAGCCGGTTGTCCTTGGGGACGAGGGTATGCAGCGCTAACCGCATGGACGTATCCGAACTAATCGTGTGTCCCGACTGTGATTGCCTGCAACGGCGGGTCCCCTTGCCGCTGGGTGGAGCTGCCCGGTGCAGTCGTTGCGATGCCCTACTCTATCGCTCATGCAGGAACGGCACTCAGAAAACCTTGGCCTATACGGTGACCGCACTGTTTCTATTTCTAATCGCAAACAGTTATCCCATTGCGGGCATTGAAGTGCAGGGCAATCGACAGGCCGCGAGCCTCTATGATGCCGTCTCATTACTATGGCAGGAGGGGCATATCGAGGTCGCCGTACTCGTTGGTTTGACCACACTGATCACACCGATCATTCAAATCGGATTGGTGCTCTTTCTTCTGGTTCCGCTTCAATTCAACCATCTTGTCCAGGGAGTCGCGCCGGTGTTGAGGATTTTGGAGACGGTGCGCCCCTGGAGCATGATGGAAGTATTTTTCCTCGGAGTGCTCGTCTCGCTCTTTAAACTCGAGCAACTGGCACATGTGGAGGTGGGGATCGCGTTGTGGGCGTTCGCCGCCATGATTCCGATCCTGATCGCTGTAGGGATGACGTTTGAGCCGGATGAGATTTGGGAGAAGGTACGTATGCTGTCATGAATGAGGGGGGCATGACTGCCGCCCAATTAGGTTTCTATGGATGTCTGATCTGTCATTACGTGACGGAGTGTGCGCCAGGTACGACTGACATGCGGTGTCGTCGATGTGGGGCCTTACTGCATCGGCGGAAACCGAACAGCATCGGCAGGACTTGGGCATTGTTGCTGACAGGATACCTGTTGTACATTCCGGCGAATGTGCTACCCGTGATGCATACCGGCTCATTGTTCTCCACTCAGTCCGATACGATCATGAGCGGGATCGTCTATCTGTGGACGTCCGGCTCGTGGTATCTCGCCGCCGTCGTATTTATCGCCAGTATTTTCGTTCCCGCAGCCAAGTTGGCTGTCCTGACATTTCTTGTGATCTCGGTTCAGCGTCGGTCGACATGGGGTCCCCTGGATCGTACAAAAATGTATCGAGTGGTGGAGTTCATCGGCCGATGGTCGATGTTGGATATCTTCGTCGTGACGATTTTGGTCGCGTTAGTTCGCCTGCAGTCGCTTGCAACGATCAGCGTGGGACTGGGAGCGGTCGCATTCGGGGCCGTCGTCGTCCTGACGATGGTCGCGGCGGGGCAGTTCGACCCTCGACTGATCTGGGATCCACAGGCCGACGCGCATTCTTTTAGAGACAACACACATGGACATTCGTAATCTTCCCGAGGTTCGTCCTCACCGCACATGGGGATGGTCCGTACAGCTTGTCTGGATCGTGCCGATCATCGCGGCGGCCATCGCCGGCTGGTTAGTCATCAAAACCATCCGTGAGAAGGGTCCCACGATCACCATCACGTTCAAGACGGCCGAAGGACTTGAAGCGGGAAAGACGAAGGTGGCTTACAAGAACGTGGATATCGGGCGCGTGAAGGCCGTCAGGGTCAGCGATGATCTTCGAAGTGTCATTGCCACGGTCGAATTAGATAAAAACATGGAGCCGTATTTGGTCGAAGACACACTGTTTTGGGTCGTGCGGCCGCGAGTCGCCGGAGGACAAGTCTCGGGCCTCATGACACTCTTTTCAGGTTCGCATATCGGGGTCGATATCGGGCATTCCACCACTCTGCGGCAGGATTTTGTGGGATTGGAGATTGCACCTGTCGTGACGGGAGATACCCCCGGCAGACAATTTGTTCTTCGATCCCAGACACTTGGGTCATTGCAAGTTGGTTCTCCCGTGTTTTTCCGGCAAGAGGAAGTAGGGAAAGTGATCGCTCATGCGGTGGACCAGAACGGAAAAGGCGTGACGTCTAAGGTATTTATCGATGCGCCATACGATCGGTATGTCACCGCTGAAACCCGGTTTTGGAATGCCAGCGGCGTCGACGTCTCCCTTGATGCGTCCGGAGTGAAAATCGACACACAATCGCTCGTGTCCATTTTGATCGGCGGCGTCGCATTCGGAACACCGCCCGGAACCGAGCCCGGACCCGACTCGGAACAGCCCGCGGCGGAAGGACAGGAATTTCGCTTGGCCTCAACGCGAGAAGAGGCGATGAAGCATCGAGATCTGAACGTGTCTCGCTTCGTACTGTATTTCCCCCATTCTCTACGAGGGTTGTTCGTCGGGGCTCCTGTGGACTTTCGAGGTATCGTCGTCGGAGAAGTCAAATCCATGAATTTCGAAACCGATGAGTCGAATACGGTCTTCCGATTTCCCGTCGAGGTGGAGCTCTACCCGAGTCGTTTAGTGGTGATGATGAAACGCACCGCGCCTAATTTTCTGGAGCATGACGAGCAGATCGTGCGCAAACGCTGGGACCAGGTTGTGGCAAATGGATTTAGGGCTCAGTTGGGAATGGGAAATCTGTTGACCGGTCAATTGTATGTCGCGTTGGATTTTTTCCCCGGTGCCGCCCCGGCAAAAATGGACTGGATGCATGATCCGCCGGCCATCCCGACCATACCGGGGATCACGGAGGAGATTCAGAACTTGATTGTGCATTTATCCCAGACACTTCGGAAGTTCCCGTTGCAGGAGATTGGAACCGATATGCGCAAGACGCTTCACACTCTGACAAGCACACTCGAAAGGAGTGGTCAATTTGTGGAACAGCTGCAATCCGAGGTGACGCCGGAGGTGAGAATCGCCCTTGATGAAATGCGCCGCGCCTTGAAGACGGCGGAACGCACGCTGGCGTCCGAATCGCCGACGCAGGTGGAGCTCCAGAATACGTTGAGGGAGTTGGGGCAAACCGCAGAATCCATCCGTCTACTGTCGGACTATCTTGAGCGCCACCCGGAGGCGCTCCTTCGCGGAAAGAGAGAAGGTGGGCGATGAGACGCCGAATCGTTTGCGCGATGACGGTTGCGACTCTCTTCGGATTAACCGGTGGCTGTCTGTCTTCGCCACCGACTCATTTTTACACGTTGAGCGCAGAGGCGTCGGCCGCACGCAATGCCGCCGTTGGCCCAACGCTCCGAATCGCGCTCGAACCGCTGACGATCCCGGAGATCGTCAATCGTCCACAATTCGTGGTGAAATCAGGCCCGAACACGGTGTCGCTGATCGACGACCATCGATGGGCGGAGTCGTTGAGGAGAGAGATTTCACGGGTGCTCGCAGAGAATCTGAGCCGGATCTTAGGAACCAATGAGGTGTGGATCTATACTCAGCCCAGAGCTGGTCGAGTCGACTACCGCCTTTTGGTGGATGTTTCACGATTCGAAACGAATCGCAAACAAGATATCTCGCTGGACGTTCTCTGGACGATCACACGAGTTCTGCCGAGCGGTGAAGACCAAAGAACGCACGGACGATCGAGCGTACAACGTCCTATAGAAGGCGCAGGTTACCAGGCCATTGCCTCGGCATATAGTCACGCGCTTGCCACCGTGAGCCAAGAAATGGCCGCTGCCATTCGCTCAATGCGTGAGCAAGCCCCGTGAGCCTGTGGAAGTTGTTCCGTTCGATGCCATGTTCGATAGAAATCACCTCGCACTTCTCTCTGCTGCACGCTAAAACGCGGTCGCCGTTCTGTGGTTAATCTTCAGCAACTTGTGTTCATGGAGCTCTTCTCCTAACAGTGCGCTGCAAACGTCAGCAGATTGCGTACTCGTCTCGAGCAAAGGCTCAACGTTTAGAAACCCACTGAAGGCAAAGAACCTCACCGCTTCGCTCGCTGCCGCCTTGGTCGATAGGATACGTGTCATGACACGCAGAAGTGGGAACCGATGCTTGTTTGAGCAGGCCGCGCACACTGATGATAGGAGTTGGAACTGTCGCTGTCTCCGCTTTTCGTCCTGATTTCACGGGCAATCAATGGCTCATCTGAAATCCTGTCGGATATCAATCTTCCGTCGAAGGTGGCTGAGAGAAAACGCCCGAGCTGGTCTGCGCTTGTCTATTAGTCCGGTAGAGGTATCGGAAATACCACACATAGAGCAGAAACAGCAGCACAACATTAGGAATAAGGATCTCCGGTGTCGCCCATTGCCACCCATCGAATTTCCAGCCGGAAAAAGGCCAGAGTACCGGAGTCGGAAAGAAGGCATAGGAATGCAAGGGCACGTCGGCCAGTACATGCAGACCCCACGCCCCGAGTTCCCACACCGGCCGTCTGAGGACAATCCATATGAGAAAAAAGACGGCCAAAAAGATGACGAAGCTATGGGTGTAATTGTAGAGGTGATGGACGTATTGCGGAATCGACGATTCCGGAGGAGTGCCCCGACTGAAATCAGGACTTGGGGACAAGCCAAAAGCGGACGCGACGTAGAGAACCCCGAAGGAAAAGAGGTCGGGAGCCATGCCGATGGTGAATGCCAACCAGAAGCTGGATCGGGTTCTTCGACCGAATGCAATCGACCCCCAGAGGCCATGTGATATGAAGTCCATCAGATCCTTGCAGGCGTGTAGAACGACGGTATTCTACTCGGTCCTGTTCCCTCTCGTCCATCGGAGTAGGTCTGATGGCTCAATTCGAGCGATGCAATGATGAAAACCATAAAGAACGTGCATTTTATCTGGTGGCCCTACATGGCATCGCGATTATGCTTGATCAGCTGCGTCAGGATGAAAATACCCTGTCGTCACCCAAGATCGTGAGCGTGTAGCCTCCGACAGAGATCGTCAACGGCTCAGCATAGAATGCTGGGGTGCGGCTCGTCGAATACGCGCAGATTCCTCCCCTGTTGGGTTTGTTTTAGCTTTTAGGCCACGCACCGGATGCTAGTACATCCCAATTGGCTTGACGATGGAGACAATTGCGTAAAACAGGTGAAAGCCGTTTCAGGACGTCCCCACTCCCTGCTGAAATGTATACAACTTTTCCCAATTCAACCCAGTGGAGCAGGGACAGGAAGCCCCGTCTCAAGACCATTTTCCAATCCAACATAGAGCCATCTTTTTACTCCTTCGCTCTTGACAGAGACGAATGTCCACTCCTGTTGCAGGGAACGTCATCCCCAGAAAGCTTTACAACCTGTGGATAGCCAGTCAGCAGATTGGGAATAGCATGGGCATCGGTCTGATCGAGTGGATAACATCAGACGATTTTTCTAGGAATATGTAAGAAAATCATGAACGCCTACTTAGACCACTATTCCTTGTGGTACAGAGGAGAGAGAGCAGATGCCTATAAAGTAGGCACTTTGATAAATTCTCGCGCTATTCGTTGCATCTTGCCTGACAAACAGAACTTGCCCACATAGTTATCCACAGAAGATGGGGAGTGAATATTTCTCCATCTAATCGCTCGCCTAAAGAGTGGCTTCGGCTCTTTCTATTTCTCATTGTGACGAGCTGGTTTAGTAGGTTTCCACTTCCACGGCGAGATGGGATCTGGTTCAGACCACAGGCCTTGCTTGGAAGCTCTGGCGAGCTCTTCCATATCTCTGAGAGCCGGATCGTGAACTTCACCAGGCTGGACCCAGGCAAGTCCCTCTTTGACCAATTCATGGGCGATGTTTCGTCCATCTTGCAGCAAAATGTCGGCTGTCATGCGGCCCTGCTGATCCTTCATGAGTTCCCTCACCACGACATCGCGATTGGCAAGGTACGCCGCCGCTGCATGTTTTGCTTGCTTCCCATACGGTTGCTTCAGATCGGGACAATCCACATCACGAAGGGCAACTCTTTCATTTCTTCCTTGATAGTGAATCGTCACGTGATCTCCTTCATGCACAGTCAGCACCCGTGCAACGAATTCTGTCCCGGCCATGCCTCGAACGGGCACGACCAGCAAGACCAAGAGAATGATGCAAGAAAACTTCATGACGCTCTATGCTACCGAGCTCCGCTGACTCGGCCAATCTTTTCCCAGTTTTATGCAGTCACCAAGCGATCCCGTCCATAATGCGTCATGACCACGCCTTGACCAGGGTGTTGCGTTAAGCGTAGGTTATCATGCGATACCGCCTCAGCGAAGTAGGAGGTGGTCCTCATGTGTTCCCAGAAAACAGCAGACCATCCCAGCAGGCCTCGTCGCATTTGGTTCTCCTCGCTGTTCTCTCTTATCAATCCACTCGTTGAATTATCAGCCAGGTTTCACGGTGATTTTGCGTCCCTGATACAAAACCTTCCACCGTTGTGCTTCTGTGGTCCACTATGAAGGGAAAGGGAAGTTCTACGTCGAGCCATCGCGAAAGAGCCACCACTGCTCATCCCGAGCATGGAGTCTCGTCAGGATCCATCCGTGTGCTGCTCGCCGAAGCACAGCGCCTATTCAGACAGAGTCTGCGCCTCCTGCTGGAGCGAGAGCGTGACGTCACGACTGTGATTGAGGCGTCCGATGCGCATGAGATTTATCGGCTCGCGATGGAACACAGACCTGACCTCGTATTGCTCGACGTAGACTTACCGGATCTCGATGTCGCCTTGGCCACCAACCTCCTTCACAAACACCACCCCCGTATACGAGTCCTCCTCTTGGTGCGATATGAGGAAGATGCGCGGATCGTGGTTGCCATGCGGGCTGGCGCCTTTGGATACATCCTCAAAGACACCGATTGGACGGACTTCCTGCGCATCATCAGAACCACGGCAAATGGGCAACCGGTCCTGTCACCGGCTATACCGGACCGTTTCGTGCCTGACGTTCATGGCTCACTCCCTCACTCCTATGAGGGCGACACCCTACGGCTGTCCAGTCTCAGTGACCGTGAACTCCAAATATTGACTTGCGCAGCGGCTGGTCGAAGCAACAAAGAAATTGCCGACCACCTGTGCGTCTCCGTGGATACCGTCAAGACACATCTGCATCACATCTACCAAAAGTTATCCGTCGACGGACGCGTTGAGGCCGTCATCGCATTTCTTCGTGCGCGGTAGCCGCGCCATTCCGTCATGATGTCTATTTACCCTCGGCAGGGGTATGGCTTTATCCTGATTCCCCCACAATCCACGTCGTGTCTTACATAATCGTCTGATTAACCCAAGGAATGGTACCGACAAGATGCCGCCATTGACTCACCATACCCCTGACGTTGCTGTACATTCGCAATTCCAGCCTTAATATGCTAGACTGGTGCATACGAATTTTGCTCCTCGCGCCCATCCTTCCCGACATGCGTGCTAGCGCGATTGTCAGCAGTGAATTCCCAGGGCAAGATTTTCTTGTGAGCCGTTGCACTACGTGTGAGGATGCCACGGCCTGCGCCGGACAGAATCGTAGCGCGACATGTACAATCCCCAAGGGCATATAGTATTGGTGTCAGCCCCACGGGCCACACTGAGTGCCTAGACTCGGAGAGGATCTCTTTATGACGACAGCGAGCAATACTCGACCAACACCTGCGGAACATTGGGTCCGCATTCCAAATGGCACACGAGTGCGTCATCGATCGGAAGCCTATGAAGGGATTATCGACGGACTCACAGAGATCGTCTCCGGATCGGAGCGTAACCCAGACGGGAAAACGCAGTATCGCGTCAAGGTGGAAGGTGGGACACGATTACTGGTTTCAGAGCAACATCTGAATGTCCTGATCGACACCAACCAGTTAGTTCTGATCGGTCGTGAATCTGAGCTGTATCGTCGATCTCTGACCGACCGGCTCCGAGCAGTCCTTCCGGGAGATCGATTTGTGGCCGCGACCGACAAGGCGACCGCGTCCCGTGAAAAATCTCGGTGATGGTCAAGCAGACATCAAACCACCGTTTTGCACATGAACGTGTCAAATGGAGCTAGCATGAAGACATCATGGGGAACGAAATCCACGAATAGGCGGAGGCGAGTCGTACTTCGGACCAAGGTGCGGTGGGAGAAGCTGGGGCTTCAAGATCCGGCAGGATCGTCATCGACAACGTCGATTGAAGACCTTCGTCGTCAAATTACGTCAGCCGCCAGTCAGGGGTTAAGTCCCGATACAGTGTCTCGCTCTCAACAGCAGGATGGGCGCTCAGGGTCAGGCGCCAAGCGATCTGTGTCTGGCCGTAAACGGAATCCCGCTTCGTCGTAACCCGAACGTCAGCACATCGCACCCGAAAGGAGGCCATCATCGGAGGACCAGGAAAGACCACAGCCGCCAAGAGAGACCGAGAAAAATCACGCCAGCAGAAGCAGCGCGACAAAGAAGCGCGCCGCGCAGAGCGGAAGGCGAACAAGCCGGACCGTCCAGCACAAGAAGGCGAAGACCCAGATCTCGCTGGTTTGCACTGGGGTCCTCAAGAACCGCTCTATTGAGCGAGGGTGTCACTCTGATCCGCTGCCTCGGTGGACTTTCACGAATGAAAAGGCTATGGACAGGGTATCACCATCCACAGCTAAAAAAGTGGCAATCGAGGTTGATGAGACCCCAGGCTGACCGTCATCAGCCTCCGAGATTGCTCCATTTTGATTTATACGCCATCCCACACTCCACACTCAGAGCAAATAACTCGTAGATCCACCACTCTCCGCCTTCCTGATGATCCGCTTCACAGCCTCCTGCTCCATTAGGAAGCCCCCCTCTTTCAACTGTCTCCAATAAACTGCCCTGCATCCCACACAAGCTACATCAGTCTGGGAGTACCTGGCAGCCTTGCACGAGACCCAAGATGGTGAGTATGCTTGAACATAGGTCGGATACGTTTACGCCTCACCACAGCACCCAAGAATGGAGTGAACCAGTGGATTCACTTATCACCTGGACCAAGGTCGTGTACGCCCTACACGCGTTCAGCCTACTGACCGGCATTATTGGCACAGCCACGGTAGTCGGTGCCTTTCTCACCGGCTGGCCCTCGATCATTGCGGTCATTCTCAACTACATTAAGCGAAGCGAAGCGCAGGGCACTTGGCTTGAATCCCATTCCCGCTGGCAGATTCGAACATTCTGGTTTGGACTGCTGTGGATATCCCTTTGCGTGGTCTTCATCATCGCGACCTTTGGGATCGGCCTCCTTTTCACGTGGCTACCAATCACTCTAGTCGGAATCTGGTTCGTGTACCGCATCGTTCGCGGCTGGGTGACTCTGAGCGACGGTCGTCCCATGTACGTGTGAACTGGATAGCCGTTATGCGTATACAACACCCCTCCACCATCAGCACGTCCCCATCCGGTCATGGACTTGAAAAGCTTTTTGGCGTTGCAACACCACGACAGAAAGGAAGACGGTATTGTTCGCGACTCTCACAGAGCCTAACTTCGAAAACTTGGCGAAACCAGAATTAACCTCGTAACATGCTGTGGTGCTTGTTGCAGTACTCCACTCAACTGCATGGCTCTTGAGAGACCACCAACAGCATCCGTCCCATAGCTTTCTCCTGATCAGCTTCTTCACAACATTCCGAGTAGCCGTACAAAAGAATGTGTGCTATCGTGCGCCCGACCAGTGAACCACATTGATCTGGTCGGAGGTCCTTGGATATGAATTACTGGTCCTATCTGCCGACTGTCTCTCTGATTCTTGTCGTTTCGTTTACCAGTATTTCAGACGTACAGGCGCAAGTGCACTCAGGCCGTCAGAATGTCTCGACGGAAATCAGTGGCCCAACTGATCATCAACAGAGTCACGCCAGTGGAAGCTGGGAAGGATCACCGGAAGGCATTGCCTATTCGGAGTTTAACCATCACTTCGCTGGTCTCTGCGACATGCTATTTGGATTTGCGGAGTTGGGCCAAGCCCTGCAGTATCCCCTGCCAATATGGACTCGCTTTGCACTTCCGACCATCCTTGGTGTGGTCGGAGCCTATAATATAATCTGGAGTGACCATGATGCCTGGCCGATCGGCTCGCTTAACTTTGCCGACACATTTTTCGGCCACGATCGGGAAATTATTGAGCATAAGTTCTGCGGAATTATAGCCATCGTCATGGCCGTATGCGAGGCACTCAGACGGACCGGTCGTGTCCGACATCCGGCCTGGGCGGCTCCATTGGTGTTCTTAACTCTGGCCGGAAGTCTCCTGCTTTTCGTCCATTCGCACGCGAATCATCCCGGCGCCGCCAGGATCGACCTTCACCATGCGGTGTTGGGTAGCGTCGGTGTCTTTGCAGGCTTGTCAAAAGGCCTGGCATCCTGGCTACCTGGCGCCTCGCCTCTCGTGAGGAAACGGTGGGATATCGCCTGGGGGGGATGCGTAGTTCTCTTTGGTCTTCTACTGGTCGTCTATTCAGAGTAAGCAGATGGTGAGGATGGTGGAGAGTTCAAGAGTATGCTGCTCCCCTTGAAATGAGAACCACCTTCACGACAGAGTCCTGAGCAGACCGGGGAGGTGGCGAGATGGTACCAGATGCACCCGAACCGATTGCACGGTGGACGGCCGAACGGCGTGGTGGTGCTGGATAACAACGTCCTTCCCCGTTCGGCTAGCGGCAGCTGTGTGCCGTGCGGCGTGGCCAGACCCTCATCGCATGAACACGAAGGCCGTGTAGTGGTGTAGTGACAGACTCAAGCGCCTTTAGGCAGGTTTCTTCAGTTTCCCGCCCAGAACCGGAAATGCCAGAATGTGGTATCGCTTCCCTGAAAAGATATACTCTCCCACCTGATCCATGCCAAGTCCATCAATGTGAGCCCGGAGCGAATGAGGATTTCTGTCGGCAACAAAGGCGACGCCGACGTCGTACCGACCGGTCACTTCTTTCTTCAGCGTCATGTACAGCCCGCGTAAGAGTCCGCGACCACGCGAAGACCGAGCGATGCAGACAGGCCCATAGATAAAAAGGCGATGGGAGGCGAGCGACAGCCCGCCATAGTCGATCTGGTCAAACTGCTCCAATAGGGCGGCAAGGAGCGGGAAGGAGCGATTGAATTCACGCGTTGAGGCACAGAGAAAGCCGGCCAAGCGGCCTTCATCACTCGCCACGACGATACCTACATTGTCCGCCATCTCTTCGAGTTGCTTGCGCGTAAACTCAATCGATAAAAACCCGTCCTGCCGCTCCGCCTCCTCCAGATTGCCGACGAAGTTCGCCGACTGGACCTCAAGAATGGCGGGAATATCCTCCGGCCTGGCTCGCCTCAATTCCATAATTCTCTTCCTTTTCCTCGAGCAGAAAGGGGTTCATATCCTTCTCGAAACTCCGACGCCGATCCGGCTCTCGTCCTAAGTTTCAAACGCGCTTCAACACTACCATACTGATCAATGGCCTAGCCAACGTAGTGGGTAACTCTTACACTTATCAACTTTACTTTTGAAGCGTCGTAATGCCCCCTCTGCTTCCCTGTGATCATCACCCTGATGTCGCCATTAGATATTTCCATTAGTTTTTTCCCCCAGTTTCACGGACGGGTTAAAGAAGACTTTTCATAATGCCTTTCGAGAAAGATCCGTGGGG
>JAFEBI010000017.1 GCA_018242725.1 Nitrospira sp.
GAGCCAGGATCAAACTCTCAAAAATAGGTGTTCATTAAATTTGGACCAAGGGCCACCACTTCAATACACCTTACACAACGTCCTCTATTCAGTTTTCAAAGAACACCCGCGTTCCTCACGCGAGCGGCGCACTATACATTGTGCACCATCTCGTGTCAAGGGACCCGCTCGAAATAATTTCGCGTAGTTTCCCTTCGGCACCGCACCGTGACTCGCATCAGGCGCGGTCATCAGGCAGGAACACAGTCGCAATCAACGAAGGGGAAGATAACAAGGTATTTCTCAAGAGTCAAGAGGGTGATCCGTGTATAATTTAAAAATTATGACACAACCGAAAAATAGTTGGCCTATGCATCGTCGAACACTGCTCAAAGCTTTGGGGTTGGGAGCACTGGTCGGGAGCACCAGCGGCTGCGATGCCGTCGGTGGAATATTCGGACGAATGTTTGCGGTTCCGCCACGCGACACGACCTTCTTCACTCCGAACACTAAGTTCTATGTAGTTAATTATGCGGATGGCGCCGTCTCAGCCTCTCGCGAGTTGAACATTGAACAGTGGAAGGTGCACATCAAAGGCGCCGTGAACACCCCGATGTCACTCGGTTGGCGTGATATCTTGAACCGTGATTCGTACGATCAGATCTCCACACTCATGTGCATCGATACCCTGCCCGGCGGCGACAGCCTGGGCACGGCGACATGGCGCGGCATCTCGCTGAAGAAGCTGCTCCTCGACTGCGGCGCTGACACGGAGACGGCCCGTGACGTCGTCTTTCGCGGCATCGACGGCTACGACGACAGCATCCCGTTTACACGCGCCATGCAGGATGATGTGATGCTCGCGTTTCTGATGAACGGCGAGAAGCTCCCCAAAGAACACGGTTTTCCACTCCGCCTCCTGGTGCCCGGTCTCTACGGCATCAAGAACGTGAAGTGGATCGTCGAAATCGAAGTCTATCCGGGCGACTACAAGGGCTACTGGCAGCGGAAGGGTTGGACCGACGACGGCACGATCAAAATCTTTTCCCGCATTGATTCGCCGGGACATTATCAAACCTTGCGCGGGCCCGAGCACACCTTCCGGGGCATCGCGTTCGGTGGGCCGAACAGCATCGGCAAAGTGGAGTTGAGCTTCGACGCGGGCCGTACATGGGCTGACTGCAAGATCGAACCGCCCATGTCGCCCTATTCCTGGGTGATCTGGACGTACACATGGCACCCGTCCAAGCCGGGCAAATTCCAAACCGTCGTCCGCGCAACCGACACGAAGGGGCAGCTCCAAATCGCCGAAATCGTGCGCCCCCAGCCGGCCGGCGCCAGTGGGTACCACACGATTATTTCGGAAGTGGAACAGATATAGGGAAATGCGGCACAATCCGAATGGGGATATGTATCATCTCGCAATACAATCGACGTCGCACCCTACCGACAATACCATCAAGAGTCCCATGAGAGCAGATCACTTCTACTTCTGAAAAAATGAATCACAAGTGATCTGCTCTTTGCGGATCTCGTATTCCTTTTGATCCATTTCACCGGCCTTAAAGTCCTCCTCAAGCCGATCCTTTTCGCGTTTCAGGTGATACTCGTAACTCCCGCCTACTACTCCAGCTCTGAAAACCCCACCGAGCAGGCAGGTCCCTACTGGCGAGCAACCTGTCATACCCGCCACAGCATCAAGTCTCCGATCGACAAAGCAAGATTTCCCATATCAATCCCTTTCTTGATACAAACGCCTCTGCCACATTCATCATTGGTCTCCAGGTTACTTTTCTGGTCAACACCCCCAGCGTCAAACTCAATTTTTCGACTGAGATGAGTTGGAGTGAAATATGACAGGAAAACAGAGGGGAGCTTGGTGCTATCCCAACATTGATCTGCGCGGTTGCTGCAACGCCTGAAGCACGAGTAATACGACACCGACAGTAATGCAGACGTCGGCCACATTGAAGATCCCGGTGCGGAAGCCGCCGATGCCGATGTTCATGAAATCGATCACACGGCCGTCGTTCATGATGCGGTCGACAAGATTGCCCAGCCCGCCGCTCAGCACCAGACTCCAGGCAACAATAGTGTCGAGAGACACTGGTTGAACAAAGAGCACAACCGCCAAGGCGAGAAGACACAAGCTAGGGAATACCTGAAAGAGAAAGACCCGCAACCCCTCGGAGAACCCTTCCCCGAAACTCAGGAAAGCCCCGGTATTTTCAGCATATTGGAGGCGGATCGTATCATGAAACCACGAGTGCGGTGATTGAAGGGCCAGATGCTGGCGGGCAACATCCTTTGTGAATTGATCACATCCTATCTATTTGAAAGGAGGAGCAGCGGTAGAACCAACACGCTTTGATTGAAGCGCTGCATCACCCCTCATCCTACACCACTCCAGTGCGCCCGTAGAGGTCTGACCTCTTTGACATCTCCAACCTTCACAGATCTAGATGCACTCAACACCAAGACCGGGAGACCGCCGTCAGGACGATTAATTTTTGCGTGGACGTCCGACCGGGAGCTTCCCTTTTCGCTTCTTGAAGCGCTTTCCCTTTTCGAGTTTTGTGAGCGCGGATTGGATCGCGGATTCGACGACACCAGTGAGCGTCAATTGAGGACTCCAATACACGACGGTTCGCAACCGTTCAACCATGTCGGCGGAGAGAGATAGCGTGACTCTCTCCTTGCGCTTCGCCACTCGCTGTTCCTGCTTCATTGGACCATCTCCCTCCCGATGTACTCATTCACACCATATTGTCTATGCTTGGATATCATGCGCCGTTCTATGCACGCAAGGGGCATCGGCGGACTCCAACATTATTGCTTCCTCAATAGAAACCCCGATTGTTTCATAACAGAACACCCGCACTCTTCAAACCTGAGCATTCAACCTATCGAGTCCCCCATGCACACCAGGAAGATACATCGATGCGTTCCTCGTCACGCCACAATCAGCATTGTATTCCTAATACCTACACCCTAATAATAGACAAGCCATGATGCCGTATGATACCAAGTTTTTCTACTTGGCCATGTTTCTTATGGTTCACTCTCATTAAGGAAGGTCTGATTTATTTTGAATTTCGATCACAGATAGGTCGAATCTCCGGCATTTTGAGAGCTGGCTGGTTAAAAAACGGAATTATTCAGACCTTCCTTAAAGGAAATCTCCTGGTGAGTACAAACCAGACCCAGCATTCTCGCATCGCTCAGAGGCTCAACGTACGAGACAGAGTACACTTCGTCTCTTCCCTCGCTGCGGCCTTGCTGGACGGCCTTTCTGAATAGCCTGCGGAGCATCCCAATCCGATTGACCCTCATACGCACCGGTCCTCTTGGGAAACGGCGCAGAGTTTGTCAACACACTGTCGGCTGAGGAGGGGGAAATGTGAAGAGTGATCAGAAAGCCCATAATCAAGCCACCGGCTGAGAGTTGGGGAATAAGCCCGTCAACACTCCAAGCCCCGCTCAAAATCCAATAGCGAATCCACCACCTCCACCAAGGCCGACTCCCGTCCCACCCCCAAGCCCGATCGAGAATCTGGGCCGTGATTGAGGGTTGTCATACGACGGAGCGGGCCAGGGATGGAGGTGCTTGATGATCACCACCGGGTACCGGTATTCCACGTCATCGAGATAGTCGGTCTTGCCCCCTGACACTTCTCCGGCAATGGTCATTGTTGATCCCTCAACAATCGTCGCGGGATCGAGAAACTCCTGTTGAATCGCCAGAAACCGCCCCTGTGATTGTCGGCGGTCGAGAATTGGCCTCTCTCGTGTATCGAGGGGCAGTTGCAGAAGCTCGATCTGCGTCCCCGCCTTCAGGCGCTTTGCCTTGAGGATCACTCCACCGAGAACCACGACTCTCCCCTGGTACGACTCAGGATCCGTCAGGAGCTCTCGAAAGCCGACCGTTCGGTCGACGAGAGGTTCAAGCGACTCTGGAACCACCCGTTGCGAAGAACAGGCTGCGATCAGAATACATGCCGCCACCCACAACGGCTTGAAAGAGACAAGACGCATAGGCACACTATAGCGTGAAGGTACTGCCGTTTCTACTTGTCATCGTTCATGAGAGCGACGACTTAGGGGCTTTCCCCCTTATGCATGCTTCAGTTATGATGCAGCATCACGCAGTGACTTCCGAGACTTGCTGAGTCTTCGATCTGCCTTCGGTGAAGAGGAGTAAACATGTCGACATTGGTTCTGGCCGTCGTGCTGATGATCATGCCGCTAGGTCTATCCTCCTGTGACAAAGCCTACATGGCCACGATGGAGAAAATGGGGTATGCCAAACGCGATATTCTGAGCACCCGTGTCAAGTCAGCGCGAGATGCGCAAGAAGATGCCAAGCAAGAAATTCAAACCACGCTCGAGCAATTCGGCAAAGTCGTCTCCTATGAAGGCGGCGACCTTGAAGCCACGTATAAGAAGCTCAACAGTGAACTCGAGAACAGCGAGGACAGTGCCGAAGCTGTCCGAAAGAAAATCTCCGACGTCGAGAGCGTGGCCGACGCGTTGTTTTCAGAATGGGAAGAAGAACTCAAGCAATATTCCAGCGCCGATCTTCGACGGAAAAGCCAAGCCAAGCTTACCCAGACCAAGAGTCGCTATCGAGAGATGCTTGGCGCCATGAAACGCGCGGAACAGCGCATTGAGCCCGTTCTCAAACCGCTGCGCGATCAAGTCCTCTACTTGAAACACAATCTGAACGCACGGGCACTTTCCGCCATCAAAGGCGAACTCGTGAAAGTGGATGCACAAGTTGATCAGCTGGTAAAAGATATGAACCGTTCCATCGCCGAGGCCGACAAGTTCATTCAAACCATGGAAAAAGAATCGGACTGATCTGCAAGGCAGAGAGGGCTCTTATGCGGATCGAAGACCAACGCGAAAGCGACAACATTGAAGATCGTCGCGGTATGGGCCCTGCCCGCATCGGAGGGCGCGGCGGTCTCGGCATCGGCACAATCGTGCTGGCCTTGGCCGTCAGCTATTTCACCGGTGTCAATCCGCTGACCGTCCTGAATCTCTTGACGGGCGTCCAAAGTGTGACCGAAACGGTCGCACCCTCGGCCCCATCAGAATCCGGCGCCGTCGGAGCCCCGAAAGATGAGCTTGGTCGGTTTGCCTCCGTCGTCCTCGCCGATACGGAAACAACCTGGCGGGAGCTTCTCGGGTCACGGTATCAAGATCCGCGCATGGTGCTGTTTACCGGAGCGGTGCAATCAGCTTGTGGGACCACCTCCTCGGCAGTCGGCCCGTTTTACTGCCCCAACGACCGCCGGGTTTATCTCGACCTGGCGTTCTTCAATCAGCTGGCACATCAATTGGGGGCAACGGGAGACTTTGCCCAAGCCTATGTGATCGCCCACGAAGTCGGTCACCATGTGCAAAATGTCTTGGGCGTCGCCGAAAAAGTACACCGCCTCCAGCAACGGGCCTCTGAAGTGGAAGGCAATGCCTTGTCGGTTCGCATGGAACTGCAGGCCGATTGCTATGCCGGTGTCTGGGGCTATCACGCCAAACGTAACCGGAACTTAATCGAGCCTGGAGATTTCGAGGAGGGCCTCCGCGCAGCCGCAGCCATCGGCGACGACCGACTGCAAAAGAAGTCGCGTGGGCACGTTCAACCGGAAAGCTGGACCCACGGTTCGTCCGAACAGCGGATGACCTGGCTCAAGCGTGGGCTCGAATCCGGGGACCCAGCGGTCTGCAACACGTTTGAGAATAATCGGCTATGAGCAATCCAGCTCCTGGGGCAAAAAGCAGCCTTCTTGCGAAAACACTAGGGCCCTTGCTGTCCGACCCGCCATGGGCCGCCAAATCATTCCTCGCCGCAAGTGCAACGACCGTCGCCGGGATCGGCGCTTGGCTCAGCGATATGATGTCGCCGACACTCGCCCGCGCGGGCGCCGGCTTTCTCTGTGGGTTTTTACTCGGATGGGCCTTCAGAAAGACGCTCAAACTTGCGCTGCTGATCACCGTATCGCTGGTAGCGCTCATCGCCGTCCTGAAAACCACCGGCTGGATTCACTTGGAATGGACCTTGATCGAGAGCGATGTGAATCGCACCCTTGACTGGGCACGAGGCCAAACCCAGGCCTTGAAAGATGCCGCGATCGTCTATCTCCCCTCAGCCGGTGCCGCCGGTGCCGGTGCGTTTTTTGGATTTCGTGGGAAGTAGCGATCGCTCGTACTGTATCGGTATATCCTGACAGCACGAAGACTCCTCTTCAGTTTTTCTTTACCACTTTCACATCTATCCTCCCTAAATAATGCCCCTCGATCGTGACTTGATCGCCGTCTTTGAGGAGGATCGGTCCCATTTGGCAAAGCGCCGCATAGCTGGCTTCAATCATTCCGCTGCCGTCATCAACCTGAAAATTTTGGATGCACTTCTCCAGTTTCGAGCTGGTTCCAACAAAGTGATGCATCTGATACCCACTGACCATCCCCGTCACTTGGACGACTTTCATCTTGTATGCATCGGGATAGGCCTGCAGAGAGCTGATCGTAACCGGATCTGCTGCCTGTGCGACCGAGACCAGACAGGCGAGGCCCACCAGCGCCACGACCATCACGCGTAGGGTGTTGCTCATCACGTTGCCTCCTCTTCGTGCAATATGCTGCTCATGAAATATTCAGGATTGTGACAGCGTTACGGAACGTGACGCAGAACTTGCCCGGTGGCGGCACTATAGGCCTCCCCGAGTGTATGCACCTCGATCACCTGAATGGACCGCTCCGCCCCGGTAAACGTAAGATGGCTATTATCCAACGCATCCGGCACGATCATGGTGGTCTTCCTCAGATCCCGACAAGCATTCATCTTGTCCTCGAGTCTCCCCACGGCCTGAATCTCCTCGTTCAATTCGATTGTCCCCGACATACAGATGTCCGGGCGGATCGAATCACCAAGGAGGGCGGCCGCGATGCCCACGGCAAAAATCCCGCCGGCACTGGGCCCATCCAATTGCGTCGGAACCAAGAGACGGACTGTGAGATATCGCGGATCATACCCCACCGCTTTCGTGGCAACGGCGACCGCTGTCCGAAAAGACAGAGCAGATCCGAGCATCAAGTTCGAGTCTCCGAGAACCTCCGGCCCCTTCCCATCAGCCTTGTACCCGACGGCAAGTTGCGCCACATATCCCCTCCATGAACCTGTGATGGACCCAACCCGGTCTTGCCCTATGCTCAAGAGAGGCAAGGACAACGTGACGTCCTGAAAAGGCACGGGCTTCCTATGAGGAGGCTGTGATGGACTGTATGAGCGACTGGCACGAGGCACGGACGGCACAGGTGTAACATGCTGTGGGCGAAGCGTTGGTGATCTTTCCAGCGGTGAATAGGTCTTGGCCTCACCGAGTTGCCGACAGTCCGGATATTCACGGTCGGTATACAGATCCGCTTGACCTGGCCTTGGACAGACCCAGGTCTCAGCCCATGCGGAACTGATATCAGCTAGAGCGGTCGTGGAACCAACAACAAAGAAAAGAAAAACGGACAGACTGGTTGCACCACTACCTTTCGAGAGGTTGTGATCCATGCGTGAGGTACGAGAACGATCAGCCTCTGAAGCGTATCGCTCAAACCACATTTCGTCAAAAAGACGGTGTGTACGTGGAGAGTTGGTGGGGGAAAGCTCGCGAAGTACTATCCCGGTAAGGCTTGATACCACCCATTGGCTTGAACCAGGGAAATTGTGCTGTCAAAAAGCCGACTGATCTGCTCGCTCGTGAGCAGCGTTGACTTGGGACCATCAGCCACGATTTTCCCATCTTTGAGAAAAATCACGCGATCGATCTCCGGTGGAATTTCATGCAGGTGATGCGTCACCAGCAGGACGGTCTTGCCTTTGGTGATTTGCATACGCAACAGATCCAGGTATTGGAAACAGGCCTTGAGATCAAGACCACTGGTCGGCTCATCAAATACTAATACCGGTGGATCATGTACGAGGGCTCGCCCCAACAGAAATCGTCGCTGCTCACCGGTGGACAAATGGCCAAAGCGGCGACCGGACAAGTCCATCACTCCCAATTCCTGCATCACTTCGTACGCCCTCGTCATCTGTGTTTTGCTGAACTCTTGATAGGCATAGGTATCGTTGCTCGCATAAAACCCTGACAGGATCACATTCAGCCCTTCAGCACAGATCAAATAGTCTCGTTGCAAGTCATGCGATACAATACCGATCTGTTTTCGCACATCCCAGATATTCCACTGTTCCTCTCCGAACAGGGCCCACCGCGTGTTGTCCTTCGGCATGGCATGGACTTCACCCGACAATAACTTGAGCAGCGTGGATTTCCCTGCCCCATTCGGACCAAGGATGGCCGCGTGCTCACCCCCATGCAGGGCAAAAGACAAATCAGAAAAGACGCAGGTGTCCCCTCGATAGACCGTGGCATGCTGAATCTCGACGATCGCGGGAGTCATGGCTGAAGGACGAGGCGATTCGACCGGAACCGCCGCTGAACGATTAGCCGACTTTCCACCTCGGCGTGCCTGTTCAAGACCGGCTCGGGCAAGCGCATCCACCCGTTCATTCTCCGGATGGCCGCTATGCCCCCTGACCCAATGCCATTCAAGTTGGTGCTTAGCGGCCAGCGCATCGAGCCGCCGCCACAAGTCTTCATTCTTGACTGGATCTTTCCCGGCAGTCTTCCACCCACGCTGCTTCCAACTATGAATCCATTCGCTGATGCCTTTTTGAACATACTGCGAATCGGTATAGACCCGTGCTTGCACAGATTGAGAAAACGATTGCAACGCCTCGATCACAGCGAGCAACTCCATCCGGTTGTTCGTTGTCCCCGGCTCGCCACCAGAAAATTCCGTATCGCCTTTCCCATCCCGCACCAAGACTCCCCAACCCCCAGGTCCAGGGTTCCCACTACACGCTCCATCGGTATAGATCTCGATCATGCAACCACCTCGTATGTCCCTCGCATCCGCGATTGTACTATGACGTCTTTCAGTCGAACCATAGCCGTTGACCATAGTCATCAGATGACTCGGCACAGTCATTTAAGTACAATGGTGCCTTAATCGCAACCTCACTTTTTCAGCGAACCATACTTTGCGTACCCTCTTCCTCATCGGCGCCGGCGGTTTCGTTGGCTCCATCCTTCGCTATCTCGTCAGCGGATACGCCCAACAGTTGAGTAAGAGCATTCAATTCCCGTTCGGCACCCTGGCCGTCAATATTCTCGGCTGCGCACTGGTCGGCTTCCTTGCGGAACTGGCTGATCAGCGCAGCGTGATCACTGGAGAAACTCGAGCCTTTCTCATCGTTGGGATTCTTGGCGGTTTCACCACATTTTCAGCGTTTGGGAACGAAACGATGAACCTCTTACGTGATGGGGAACTGTGGCTCGCCTGCGGCAACATCGTCGGCCATACAGTCCTGGGCCTTGGTGCAGTCTGGCTTGGTTACTCCACGGCCTATCTCTTATGGAAATAAACTATGCGCGTTGAAAACGGCTGCTTGCTGAGAATCTATCTTGGAGAAGGTGATAAACAGGCCGGACGGCCGCTCTATGAATGGATCGTCGGTCAGGCCCATGCGCGGCAACTGGCAGGCGCCACCGTCTACCGTGGGCTTATGGGATTCGGGCCCCACACCCGCACGATCCATACCTTCAAGATCGAACGTTTAGCTGAGAATCTCCCCATCACCATTGAGATTATCGACGCTCAAGACAAAATTGAAGAGTTCCTCGCCTGGGTCGGACAGCAGATCACATCGAGTCTCCTTGCCACCACGCAAACAATCGAGCTCCGCTCCATTCCAGATAAGCCAAGATAGCACAGCCTCACCCCTCTGACCGCATTCTCACTTTGTCGCCTGTGGCAGTTTTTGCATCATCTTTGTCATTGTGCCATTCTCCGTTTGGTGGGAGGATGCTGATCATGAAGCCGAAGCAAACAAAGAAGACGCCCCGCACACGCACCATTGCATTGCTCGGATTCGACGGCGCTGCTGTCCTCGATTTAACCGGACCACACGAAGTCTTCTCCCTCACCGCGCATTTCGTACAAGACAAGAGTGTGCCACCCTATCGCCTCGTACTTCTGTCTGATCAAGCCGGCCCCTTTCGCACAGCGACGGGACTTAGCCTGATCGCCGATGCAGCATGGCGTGATTATCACGAAAAAATAGATACCCTGCTGGTAGCGGGCGGTCCGGATATGACGCCTCTCATAAATAATCACAGGCTACTGGCCTGGCTACGCTCCATGTCTCGTCGTATAAGACGCATCGGATCCATCTGTACGGGCGCATTCGTACTTGCGAGGGCCGGTTTGCTCGAGAACCGCCGCGCCACGACTCACTGGATGGAAGTTTCAAGATTAAGCCAGGAATATCCAACCGTCACAGTTGAGCCTGATGCTATCTATATCCGAGACGGACACATCTTTACCTCTGCCGGCATCACCGCTGGAATGGATCTCGCGCTAGCCCTGGTGGAAGAAGATTTCGGCCGTCAAACCGCCTTGGCCGTGGCGCGTATGCTGGTCCTCTTTCTGAAACGTCCCGGCGGGCAATCCCAATTCAGCACACAACTCCAAGCCCAGGCCGTTGAAGGCCAACGATTAACCGGCCTTTTAACCTGGCTGGCAGATCATCGCCACGAACCGATGACTGTTGAAGACATGGCCTCACAAGCAGGCATGAGTTCACGAACCTTCGCGCGAGTTTTTGCCATGGAAACCGGAGATACACCGGCTCTGTATTTAGAAAAGCTTCGCATGGAACAGGCTGTTCGCCTGCTGGAAACCTGCAGCACGTCACTCGACGTCATCGCTCAGGAATGTGGCTTTACCGGACATGAACAGTTACGACGCACGTTCCAACGTCACAAGGGTATCACGCCTCAGGCATATCAACAGCGATTCCACTCAACCGGAGCTCACAAGTAAGACGCTCAACTTGTCCACCACTATGAGAGGAGAGGGCAATGGAAACTGCAACTGATGGGAAGAGCTTACAAGTTGCAATACTGTTGTATGACGGCATGACGGCGCTGGATGCGATCGGCCCCTACGAAGTGCTTCAAGTACCAGGACTCAAGACCGATGTCCGCTTTGTCGCAACTGAGCGCGGCGTCAAACGAACAGATTTCGGCAAGCTCCGCCTCACGGCAGACTACTCGCTGGAAGAGACCCCGAGACCAGATATTCTCCTGATCCCTGGGACTCCCTATCCACAAGCGGTGATGGGCGATCCCAAAGTGATCGAGTGGATCACACAGGCCCACAAGACCACCAAGTGGACGACCTCCGTCTGCACTGGTGCCTTAGCCCTTGCAGCAGCCGGTGTGCTTCGAGGTTTACAGGCCACCACCCATTGGCTCGCCCTCGATGCCTTGAAACAATTTGGCGCTATCCCGACAAACGAGCGGGTCGTCCGTCAAGGAAAGATTTTCACCGCCGCTGGGGTTTCCTCTGGGATCGACATGGCCCTGACCTTAGTCGCCGAAGAATTCGGAGTCGAAGCGGCGCAGCTCACTCAACTCTTAATCGAGTACGATCCGCAGCCGCCATTCAATGCCGGCAGCCCAGACAAGGCGCCAGCACAGATCGTCACCGCTGCGTGCGAGGGATTTGCAAAACTCCAAGCAAGGGCACAGTGACGGCCTGTACGTAGCCGTACAGAGAATGCAGGTACTACCGGGGATTTTCCAATCTGTCGATCAGGAGGAGGATTTGGGAGGCCATCTAGCAAGGGAAATCATAAAAGGCATCGCACCTTAACTCTTCGTACTATTCATTCTCCAGGCTTTTGAGACCATTTTTTCATCTGGGCCTCTCATCAGGCATCGGACTTTGATCACCATACATCACACCCAATTTTCCAGCCGAAGGCCGGGAACACGCTGAAACTCCCTGACGTTGTTGCTCACAAGCCGAACCCCAAGGCTCAAGGCATGGGCAGCAATGAGCATGTCCATTGAGCCAATCGGGGTCCCCTTTGCCTCAAGTTGCCCACGCAGGCGACCATAGGACCAGGCTGCAGCCTGGTCAAACCCAGCGACCTGGAGCGGAGCGAGAAACTGCTCAAGGGCATGGCGATTCTTGGACGAATGCCGACTTTTGCTGACTCCATACGCCAATTCAGCGATCGTGATGCTGGAAATTCCGATGTCGCCGACAGGGTACGACAGGAAGCGTTCGATAATGGAGGGAGGCTGCTGTTTGATGAGGTAAATGCAGATGTTGGTATCCAGCATCACCTTCATACAAAGGGCCGCTTTCGTTTCTGGAGCGGAGGCTGTTGTCTTCCCCCTCCCATGAAGTCGTCCGTAAACATGGTGAGGCTGTCGGTGAGCGACTGCCAGGTCAGCTTCTTTGGGCGAATCACAAGCGTATTGCCTCGACGCTGAATCTCCACCTCCTCACCCTCCAGCTGAAACTCGCGGGGGATTCGTACAGCCTGGCTGTTACCGCTCATAAACAGCTTTGTGTTCTTCTTCCTCGCCACCATAATCCTTCCACCATGTATATACGTCATGATATACATCCTACCATTCGCGGTCAACAACATCGCCGAATGGCAAGACGAAATGACGGTGTAGGAGGCCGGAAGACTGCCTAGATAGGAAGGCCCGGCCCCCTCATTGCAATCCTAGCAATCACTCCCGACCCCTTATTTTCTCCCGTCTCATAATCCTTCCACCATGTACATACGTCATGATATACAGCCTACCATTCACTGTCAATAACATCGCTGAATGGTAAGACGAAAGGACAGTGCAGGAGTCCGGAAGACTGCCTAGATAGCAAGACCAGGCCCCCTCATTGCAATCCTAGCAATCACTCCCGACCCCTTATCTTCTCCGGTCGTTCAATGCTGGCAGTCCGGAGAAGGCGCCGTCACAGGTCGTCACCGCAGCGCGCGAGGGATTTGCCAAACTCCAGGCGACGGCACAGCGAAAGACTGACTGGTGTCGTGCAGGGGATGCAGGTGTTACCGTGGCTTTTCCAGCTGTTCGATCAGGAAGAGGATTTCGGCGGCCATCGTGCAGTGCAAACCTGGCGCGTCGGCAAGGGTGCGCTCGCGGTTGCCCGCAACGATAGCTTTGAGGGCGTCGGCCTCTGGGGTTCCGACGTTCTTCCATCTCGCGCAATATTGGTCAATCAGCTGCACTGCAGTGTCGCTTTGTCTGAATTGAAGCTCTTGGGCCACGGCATGGAACAGGTGACCTGAGTATGAGTGGTTCACGCCACCATCGCGGCGGTAGGCGAGGTAGCAGGCAATGGCCTTGCCCTTGGCCTCTGCGGCAACAGCGAGGTTGCCAGCATCCGTCTCAATATTGGCGAGGATGTCCCACGACTTCCATGCCTTAGATGCCTCGCCAACCTTCGCCTCGCATTCAATTGACCGACAGATTTCCTGCCGTGCTTCATCCAACCGACGGAGTTTCCGCAGGGTTCTTGCAAGATCGTTCCTTACTTGGCCTTCTCTATAGACGGCATGGCCTTCAGCAAATTTGTCTGCCGCTTGCCGATGAAAAACAACTGCCTCTTCCGGTCGATTGAGAACATCGTCATACAGCAAGCCCAACTCTGCGAGCGTGTTCGCTTGCCCGGGGGAATTGTTGAGCCGTACGTAGATTATAAGAGATTTCCGGTAGGCATCTTCCGCTGCTTCAGGCTGGCCTACATCCTTATATGCCATGCCGATCTGACGCCAGATCGTGGCAACGGATGCTGGTTCGTCCAACTGCGTGAATTGCTTGATTGCCTCGGCATAGGCCTCCAGCGCCTCTTGATACCGCCATTGTCTCATACGGACAAACCCAAGCTGGCCTTTGGCAACGGCGACCTGCCGGGCATCACCACATTGCTCGGCACGGCGGATGGCCGCTTCATAGACAGCCGTTGCTTCGTCCATCCGGCCCAGGCAACACAGACAGTCTCCTTGTTCTGTGATGCAGGCTGACGCCATCGCTTCCGCCGCTAGATAGGGACGATCCTTGGCGATAGTCTCGAAGCGCTGGAGGACCTCGTCCAGCAGCGGCAGGGCCTGTTCCGCTCGTCCAGCCATCCCCTGCACATGGGCCAGGAACCAGCCGGCCGTTGCCAGATCGAAATCGGCGCCGGGATACGCATGCTCGCCCATCTGCTCTGCGCACCGGAGCAAACTTTGCGCGCCCTCAAACGCCTCGCGCATCTGACCTCCAGCGAGCTGCTGGTCAATGTGGGTCTGCAATGCCTTAAATCGCGCGTGATTCCAGGGATCGCCCAGTTCTCCGAGCCTCTTCGCCTCAAAGTCGCGCACCTGCCCCACGCGCTCTAGCAGCCTCGGCTTTCCAGAGAATTGCAACAATATGTAGAGCTTAGTGGCCAGATCAATTGACGTCTTCGCATCCCCGCTGCGTTGCACATGATCGAGCAGCGCAAAGAGATTCGGCAACTCCAGCCCCGTCAACGTCGCCGCGAGTTCGGGATTCTGGGACTTCTGCTGCGAGAGAAAACTGGCATAGCCACACATCGCCTGGACCCAGCGCGCCGTCAGCGCCTCACGCTCCGTGCTACCCAACTGCCCGAGTAAGTATGGGCAGAGCGCGGGAGTGAGCGTGAGATGGTTGTAGCGGTTTCGCGTCGCTAGTCCTGTCTCGATCAATTCGCCCGCCAGCGTGTCTACGTCTTCTTCTTCCCACTGAAACATGTAGTACAAAGCTTCCAGCTTAATTCCCCCGTGAAACACACCGAGCACGCGGGCCCGGTCTCGATTCACCTTGGACATGCGACGGAGGGAAAGCTCGATACTGGCGAAGACTGATTTTTCTCGGCGCTTCGGATCATTGACGGGCAGATTCTCGATCTGCTTGTCCATCTCCTCCATCAACTCGACGAGGGATGTCCGGGTAGCCTCAACGCCCCGTTCCTGCAACGCCGGAGCCAGTAGTGTGAGCGTCCGCGCGTGACAATGCACCGTCTCCACAAGTTGTTCGATTTGCTCACGGGCGACATCGCTGGCGCCACCACCGTCTCCGCCGGCAGCATTCAGCACGCGCTCGACGAGCTTCACTGCATCCTCGCGGTCGAGTTGGTGTAGTTCGCGCCGGTGCTGTCCCCCGTCGAACGGTGCAGGCAGCGCCTCGCGGCTGGTGAAGACGAGACGCGTGTCGCCCACCTTCAACAATCGTTCGCAGAGTGCGAGGATGGCCTTCAGTTCTCGGCCCGCCTCCTCGGAAAGCAACTCGGGCGTTTCAAGGTAGGGCGGGATGAGAATGCTTTCCATGTTATCCACCACGAGCAATGTGGCTTGCTCGCGCAACGCACGCTCGACGGGCAGGATTGCCTGTTCCACATTGCTAAAGGTGGCGGCGGAGTACTTATCCCCGACGAGCTGGCTGCCTATAGCATCAAGTACTGCAGCAACATGACTATGCGTCTCGACAGATACGAACACCGCGCGGCGGACCTGCTGCGACCGCACCATCCAGCACGCAAACTCGGCGGCGAGCGCCGTCTTTCCCTCGCCGCCCTGCCCGCGTACGACGGCATACCGCTCGTGATGCAACAGCCGTTGGAGCGCGAGCAGTTCCCTGCTGCGCCCGACAAAGCCAGTTGCGGGTACGGGCGGAAGATTTCCAAGACGTGCGGCGAGTGCGGTTTTAAAGTCCTCCACCGTCTGCTTCGCAGGTGTGGTCTTGAACAGCTGCGGGTCGTCCTTTTCCTGGAAGAGGACAGGTACAAACCAATCTTCTAGACGCAGTTCGCCCGCGCCGAAGATACGCCCACGAAAGCTGTCATCCTTCAAGCTATGTTGTCCATCAAGCATGGCATCGCCCACGCGCTGGCCGCGGGCCAACCCGACGTAGAAGGTTTCAACAAACCGGCGCGCAGTCTCCACGAGCACACTGTGGCTCATGGCCACGACGGAGGCCACGCCTCGTTGCAACAACTCGGATGCGACGGACTCGGAAGTGTCCTCAGCCAGGGCGGTCTGACAGGCTTCGAGAAAGACCAGCGGAATCCGGTAGTCTCTTAGGAGTGGGGCAAGCTTGTCGGTGTAAATAGTCACGTGGCGGCGCTTGTCCAACTTGCCGGTATCCTCAGGCAGTTCGAAGCACAGTCCGCCGAGACCGACGCGGCGGTCATAGACGCCGTGACCATCGAAGTGGACGACGTGATACGGCTCGTGGGCGTCGAAGGCGCGTTTAAGTTCCTTGCCCAACCCATCAAACGTGGGCGGGTTGAGCACATGGAGCTGCACAAGGCCGCCGAGTTCTTCCATGGCCACGACCAATGGTAGTGCACTCACCCGGTGATCAATGTACCCGCAGGCCTCGTCCTCCGGTCTGGCGGTGACGAGCAGGATGCGAATCGGCACCTCGACGAGGGACACGTCGAGCGTCTGCGTATTCGGCAGGCGCCGGCGGACGCGGGTGGGCTTCGCGCCCTGAAAGAGATACCCGTCGCCGTCATGAAGCAGTTCCCACGGAAGCTTGAGCAATTCCGTGGCAGCTTCCTTCGCCGCCTTCACGTCGGCGTCGGATGCGCCAGCCTCGAGGGCGGCGTCCACATGAACGGAGAAGCGACGGCCCGCGTGATCGTTGATCTTCGACCACGCATTGACGACATTCGCCGTGCATGCCATAGGCAGCGCAGCATCATGCAGAAGCCGACCCCATTTCACGAGGTTGTCTTCGACCTTACGCGCGCGGTCGCGGAAGTAGTGGCTCGGCCAGATGGCGTAGTGCTCAAGATACCACCTCAACTCCCCGGCTTCGATGGGACCGATGGGAGCGATAAGCCGCCAACTCTGCACGCTGGCCACCTCGCGCTGGCCTGGCGTCGACGGTTCATAGACAAGCCGGGCGCGTGCCGACGGGCGGCGCACGCCGTTGTCTTCGTGGAACTTCAAGTCGGTGAGTTCGAGGACCAATTCCTCCAAAGGCTCGACTTTGGGCTGTGGCGTAGGCGAAACATCGGCGGGATCGCGTTTGCCCAGGGCAATGAGAATCGGATGTATCGCCGCTTCAACCCAGCCGGCGGCACTGCTGACAGGAATGTAAATCGGTTCCTCGCCGAAGAATTGCTCGAACATGCCAAGCTTGGTTCCATTGAGCGAGAGCGGGATAACTTGAAACATGCCCTTACCGCGTTGCTTCCGGACCTCCAAAGCATGGATCAATTCCATGCCAACCCATTTTGACTGCAACGCATCCACGCTGACCACGACCACAAACGCTGTTGCTTCGTCAATCGCACTCTGTATCTCCGGCCAGAGCGGGTCACCACCACGCAGCTCTCGCGAATCAATCCATCCAGGCTGGCCATGATCGGCAAGCACCGCACGAAGTTCACGTACAAATGCGTCATCTTTTGAACTGTGCGAGATAAAGAGTTTGCCCATATCTCAGAGTGTGGATCTGTTTCGGTTAGTTGATCGGCGCGGGCTTGATTCGCCGAGCCGCTGTGAGATGAAGCGGGAGGTGGAGGTGTCGAGGAGAAATGATTCGTTCACGATAGACCGCCTTTGGAAGAAGGTCTAGGCTTCGGCTAAGGGTGAGGGAACACGGATCGCTCTCATCACTTGCGACCTGAGCCTCAAGCGTGATCTTAACCTGAGCTTATCGCCTTGTCGATCCAGGAATTTTTGGGGTAGGTATATTCACGTCGGCGTTCTGTGCACGATGGAGCAACGCATGGTCCATAAGGACCAGCGCCATCATGGCTTCGGCAATCGGTGTGGCACGAATGCCGACACAGGGATCGTGACGGCCATTAGTTTCGACCATGACCGGCTGTCCTTGCTTGTCGATCGACTTGCGTGGAATGCGGATGCTCGACGTGGGCTTGATGCCGATGTTGACAACAACATCTTGCCCAGTAGAAATCCCGCCTAGGATGCCACCGGCGTGGTTAGAGAGAAAGCCTTCCGGCGTGAGTTCATCACCATGTTCTGAGCCGCGCTGCGTCACAGAGGCAAAGCCTGATCCAATTTCTACTGCCTTCACCGCATTGATGCTCATCATCGCAGCGGCCAAGTCTGAGTCCAATTTGGCGTAGACCGGTGCACCCCAGCCGACCGGTACGTGCTCGGCAATCGTCGTGATCTTAGCCCCGACGGAATCGCCGGCTTTCCGCAGCTCATCCATGAAGGATTCGAGTTTGGCAACTGCATCGGGATCGGCAGAGAAGAATGGATTCTGCCCCACAGCATCCCATCTTTTGAACGACAACTCATGTGGCCCAAGCTGGCTCAAGTAGCCACGAATGACGACTCCGTACTTTTCATTCAGCCACTTTCTGGCAATCGCCGCCGCAGCCACACGAACCGCTGTCTCACGAGCCGAGGCACGCCCACCACCTCGGTGATCGCGGATGCCGTACTTCTGCCAATAGGTGTAATCGGCGTGGCCTGGCCGGAACGTATCAACCAAATTGCCGTAGTCTCGGCTACGCTGGTCTTCGTTGCGGATCAGCAGCGCAATCGGTGTGCCGGTTGTCTTCCCCTCGAAGACTCCTGAGAGAATTTCAACGGTATCCGACTCCTGCCGCTGGGTCACATGGCGGGATGTGCCGGGCTTTCGCCGGTCGAGGTCTTTTTGAATATCTTCTGCTGAGAGCGAGAGACCAGGAGGACAGCCATCGACGACACAGCCAATCGCCAGCCCGTGGCTTTCGCCGAATGAGGTGACGGTAAAAACTCTGCCAAACGTATTACCGGCCATCTGAACGATTCACCAGGCGCAATTCAGTGCAGTCTCTCCAAGAACCATTCTTGTCTTTGTGCGCAGATAGCTATTGTAAGCACAAGAGACCGAACCACGCAACACAACAGAGATTCGTGAGAGATCCTCAACGCGATTGATCGTCTGTTGCGATTGGATCCCGCGTCTCGGATCGAGCCGACCCCCGTACGGTGAACTCGACTGTCTCGGCTACGCGCTGGTCCGGTCCAATGAGCGCCAAGGTGTGTGTGCCGACGACTGGTTCCCAGATGGTCAGTGCCACAGCAGGCCCCATATCCGCACCATCTAGCCGCCAGCGATAACGTGGATCGGTTGGGTGCGCCTCAAAAAACATCTGCTGTTGTCCGACAGGGATATCCGGGTCCGGTGCAAGCACCATCCCCGCGACTGGATAGGCAATCCGTGGCTCCTTTTGCGAGACGAAGGTCTTGGCTCCCTGAGGCTCCGTTCCTGTGATGAACCATTCCTTTCGTGTCGGTTCACCGGAGCTGAAGCTGACCCGCTTCCGAGTGATGCCTTGAGGAACGCTCTGCAATGTCTTGGGAACGTCGCGATGGAGCCAGTTCATCACATCAAGCCACACGGGCGCTGCGCCGGACACGCCGCTGACATTCCACATCGGCTCCCCTGAAAAATTCCCCACCCACACCCCAACCGTGTATCGGTCGGTATAGCCCACACACCAGTTGTCCCGCATATCCTTGCTCGTCCCCGTCTTTACCGCGCTCCAGAACCGAGAGGCCAACGGACTCTCCCACCCGAAGGTCGTACTCCTGGCCTCACGATCCGACAAGATGTCCGCAATCAGAAAGGCGGCTTCGGGTGAAAACACACGGACCGGCTCCCGGTGGGGCACCTCGTCTGTCACGAGTCGGAGAACAGTTCGGACCCCGCCATTGGCTAAGGTCCGATAGGCATTCACAACATCCCAGAGTGAGATATCTGCGGAGCCCAGTGCCAGCGACGGCCCGTAGAAGTCTCCCTGTTCTTGTAGTCCGGTAAACCCGAGCAACTGCAATCGGTGCACGAATGCGTCCTCCCGCACTAATCGCAACACGTTGACCGCCGGCACGTTCAGCGAGGAGGCTAACGCCGTCCGTGCGGTCACCAACCCCCGAAACTGTCGGTCGTAGTTTTTGGGTCTGTAGATTCCGTTCTCAACGGATATTTCGAGGGGACTGTCGTCTAATAGCGTAGCAGGTGTCAGTACCTTGCTGTCGAACGCCGTCCCGTAAAGAAAGGGTTTCAGGATAGAACCGGCCTGACGCTTAGCCTGCATACCATCCACATACCGGGCCCGTGAGAGATCTCCACTGCTCCCGACATAGGCCAGCGCCTCGCCGGTTGAATTCTCCACCACCAGCACAGCGCCGTCCTCGACATGCTGCGCATGAAGCGCCTGCAATTGCTGCCGCAACGATTCCATCGCGACGCGCTGGACCTGGCCATCCAAGGTCGTGTGCACCGATCCGATCGTATTCAGGCGTTGTGTGCCCTGTCCCGTCAGAAGCCGGGCCGCAACATGTGGAGCCAGATGCGCTTGCTGCACGAACAGCGGCGGTTTGGACAGCAACTCCTGTACATTTTCCGTAATCCTGTCACAGGATTCCGCCAACTGTTGCCCTCGTGCCAGCACGCAAGCCCTGGTGGCAACTCGATCCACTTCCGTATTGGGAGCAGGAAGCAGCGCCGCCAAGATCACGGACTCCATTTCGGTCAAACCATGAGGGTGTTTTCCAAAATACCCGATAGAAGCGGCAGTCAGCCCCTGAATCTCTCCGCGAAAACTCACGAGGTTGAGATAGACCTCTAGGATGTCATCCTTTGACCATGTCCGCTCTAAATCCTGTGCAGCCTGCACCTGTTGGATTTTCTGCCACACCGTCTTGCCATTCGCAGTACCGCGAAGGTTTTTATCCAGCAGAGCCACGAGCTGCATCGAGATCGTACTGGCACCTCGAAGACCACTCAAGCCATGGAACAGAGCGGATCCCATCGCCAACCAATCCACCCCGCTATGCTCATAGAAGCGATGGTCTTCTGCTTGCAGCATGGTTCGAATCAGGGCTGGAGAGACATCGGTCAAGGCCACCCACTCCAGCCGACGTCCCTGCTGCACGACACGCCGCTGATCGATCACCATACCGTTGCGATCCAACACAAACGCATCCGATGACCGGTATCGCTGCCGCACCTGATCAAAGGACTGGTCAAATCCGTAGGCTGCTCCTGCTTGCAGGCCGAATAAGCCAATACCCATCAGCAACATGAGCCAGCCCCACCTCATGGATATCACCGACTTACCTCAAGTTCACGATTCAGCAGTTCGCCGAGCATCTCCGGTGAATACATTGCTTCCACTCGTGTGGCGGGAAGTTGATAGGTTCCGGCTTGGTTGAGGCGAACCGTATACTCCACCGTGAACGTTCCCTTGGGTACATAGGCATAGTAGGCTCGGAACGCTTCGAACGACCGTTCCTCGAACGCAGGCCAGACCCATCCCTTTCGTACCTCGTCCTGAGTCAACAATTGCCGCTCACGACCGACACCGCCCATCACGGATGCCCCGCCTGGAATCGGATCGTTCACGACCACCCATGTCATATCAGCCTGGGCCTCAATGTCCAGCTTGATCCGTACCACATCGCCTTGCGTCCACTGTCCCGGTTGTTTCTGAGCCACCGGCGTCAGAGTCTTCACGATGTGGTACCCACTCGAAAAAGGTCCCGTCAGAGGAATCGCCGCACGGCTGTTGACCGTCACCCAAGGTTTACCGGTTCCCTGATGGTGGACGGCTATCTCACTCGGCTGATCAGGCCAAGAGAAGTTCCGCAGCACTCCGTTGTCGTCCTCCGCCCAATTGACAGCTTCCGACTGCGACCCCAGCACCGCCGTCGTCGTCCCGGTTACTGACTCACGCTCGAACGCTGCGGCAAATTTCTTCACGGCCAGGACACCCCAGGCATTCGCGGTTGTGAGATCCCAATGTCCCTTCTTCTGCCGTGCGATCGCCCCGCGCACGATTCGTGGCAAATCCGCTTTCCATTGTGCCGACTCCAGTTCCGTCAACAGAAGCCGAACCGCATTGGTGTCCGACGAGGTCATGAGCCACCAGAGCTGATCCTCTCGCTCGGTCGAGAACCCCATCGTCGTACCCTGAATATTCAGCCGAGCGCGCAGGATCTGATCCCCTTCGTATGCACGTTTGGTTGCATCCTTGATTTCCGGCACGCGCCGCAGAATATTGACCCAATCGATCACTGCCGAAGTCGGCCAACGATTTGGTGCGATGCTGATGGCATCCAGCATACGGGCTTCCGCCTTGTCGTACCGCGAGAGGGCCTCGATGGCGGCCAGTTTTCTGATCGCCAGATCCGATGTGATCAGGGGAGAATAACCGGTGCTCGATCCTTGGACGAACTTGGTGAGCCCCGTCAGCATGTGCTCCAAGCTTCCACTCGGGATGGTCCAGCCGGCTTCGTGCGCAACGGCCAAGAGATAGGCCGTCAGCACATCGCTGCCGTTCGTCATGCCAGGCCAATACTTGACCAACCCATCTCCATCCAAATAGGCTGGAAATTCATTGGCAAGTTTTTTCCACTGCTCCTCATTTTGCAGTGCAACGGCTCGTGACGCCTGCTGTTCTAAACAGGAGTAGGGGTACAGAGCCATGTACTCTGCGACGCCGCTAAGACTGCCAACCAAACTTGGGCGGACGGTCAGCGAGATACCTCCCTTGCCCGGCACAGAGTCTTTCGGGCGCTCAACCGGGAGCCGAACGTCGGCACCCAGTTGTGTAACTGTCGATTGGAATGTCCTCACTGGGACGGCCGGTACGACTGTTTGCACGATGTTGAGTCTATCCGAATTCCCACCTTTCTCGATGGCCTCAATCTCATAGACTAATTGCTCTACACCCACAGGCGCCACAACCTCCCATCCGATTGTCTTAGCTGCTCCCGAGGCCAACGTAACCGTCAAGGGAACTAGTGGCTTCGTCACCTGCAGCACACGACCCGTGACCGCCACATCCATCGTCTTCGTCGAGGTATTGCGGACGGTCACTTCCGAGTGATACCGATCTCCTTCTCGAATGAGCGGCGCAATCCCGGACAGGAGCATCAGCTCTTGCGTAGACCGGATCGTGGTCGACCCAGTTCCAAATAGTTGAGTGCCCGCCGTTGCGACCGCCGTGATCCGAAAACTCGTGATCGAATCGTTGAGCGGGACCTCTACCGTTGCTTCCCCCTTCTCGTTCAACGGAACTCGCCCCTTCCACAACAACAACGTATCGAAGAGCTCACGCGTCGGTTGCTTTCCACCTCCCCCGCCGGGAACTTTTGACTTCAACCCGAAGTGCCGTTTCCCCACGACATGCATCTGGGCCGACGAGGTTTCGACCTCTTCATTCCTGGGCTTCATCATAGCATCGAGCAGACGCCAGCTCTTGTTCGGCAACAGTTCCAGCAACCCTTCATCCACGGCCGCGAGGGCAATTTCACTGCCTGGTGGCAAGGCCCGTTCATCGGCCCTGGTCACCTTGACCGTGATCTTGGCCTTGTCACGGACTCGATAGGTTTGACTATTCGACGTGACCGCCACCTTCAGCTCATGCGTCTTCCAACCGACGTTGATTCCGGTCAGCCCCAATTTATAGGCCGGTCTGCCTAAGTCCACCATCGCCGTCGGCTGAACCCCGGCGATCCGTCCCCTGACCGCCAGGACCGAGACAAAGATATTGGGCGCATAGGTTTCCTGAATCGGCAGCTCAACGATCGGCCTCTTCCCAGATAGGGGCTGCACGAAGGCATCGATCACCCCCTCTCTTTCAACGGTGATAAGCGCCGTCGACTCTCGAAAGGGCATCCGGACTTGAAGTTTTGCGGTATCTCCCGGCTCGTAGCGTCCCCGCTCAGGCAACACATCCATCCTGTCGTCATCGCTCACGCCGTACCACCAGTCTGCCTCTCCCCGGATCCACAGGTCGGCATGCGCCACCGAACGATGCTGAACATCGTCGGCGATCTGCGCTTGCAGAATGACATTTCCTGACACCGATGCTGTCGTATCGCACAGGACCAGTCCCTGCCCATCCGTTTGTCCCTCGCACACCGTCCCCACCGGCCTGACTTCCGTCACATGTTCGTAAGCATAGAACCCACCCAGCAATCGCTTGCGGTGAGAATAGGTCCTTTTCTCGAACAGATCTACCGCCACGGGAACGCCCGCGAGAGCCTTGCCGGACGTGTCCACCACGATCGCGTGAAATGCCAGTTTGTCTTGTGTCGCCATCCATGAGTCCAGCTTGAGTCCCACAAGCCTGTGGGCCGGCCACAGTGGAACCCTGTTGGCCACCGTCTGCACTTCACCGTTCGGGTCACGAAATTCCAGCTCCATCGCAAGGTCCATCGGAACCTGTACGGCTGGGAGTTGCTCAATCGTGGTCCGTCGCCCTCCATTGGCGTCCAGGACCAAACTCTGGCTTTGAGTGAACTTTGACTCCTTCTTCGACCGTCGAGCGTCGCCGCCGGCCTGCCCATCCTCGCCACCACCTACCTCAGACTCTGTCTCATCACTTCCCTCGACCAGATCCTGCTGCTGCTCTCTCGTGAGCCCGACTTTCACCGGCCCATTCGCAAAAACCGTCCCCTCAAACCCTTCAAACGACTGCAGCGTCTTCGGCTGGACAAGGCTACGAAACGTGACCGGCAGGTCACCAGCCGACCCGCCCGCCAGGTAACTGACTGCGAGATCCACCGTCGCTTCTGAGGCAGCAACAAGCGATTTGACAGGGGGATTGATCACACCTTTCATCATCGGCACGCGATACTCTTCGACACGAAATTCACCGGAGCGTAGCCCCTGCGGCGCGTAATAGATTTCTTGATCATCCGCCACGTGCTTGTCTTGCAGCTGAGGTGGCTCTTTCTTCAGCCACACCCCGTAGGTGCCTAGTTTGGCCTCTTTGGGAATCGTCCAAGTCGTTTCCGCAATGCCTTGCGCATCCCACTGGAGCGGAAACTCATACCGTTCCGAGGTAGCTTCATGGTGGATGACGATCGCTTTGGGTTTGTCTTCATCCTTTGCCATGGCAAAACCCTGCATGTGCGGTCGCCTGATCACATGCTTCATCTGCACCCTGTCTCCAGCTCTCAACAAGGTCCGGTCAAATACGGTGTGGACAGCAACTCCTGGTTGAGCCTGATATCCAGACGGCAGGTTGAATCGCCAGGTTTCAATCCCCTCTTGCCAAGACGACCGCATGAATGACCGATCATCCTGCGTCGTGGCCATCACGAAATAATCGCTATGCCAGTCACAAGACGAAGGCTCCGGGATCGACCCGACCTTCGCGATTCCTTGACTGTCGGTCTTTCCTTTCCACAACTCGCTGCCCTTACAGGAATGGATAGTCACCGTGGCATCCCCCACGGGCTTCCCGCTATCAAGCGCCGTCACCCAGACCAGCGAGGCTTCACGTCCTTTCTTAAAATGCACGGCGAGATTGGTCACCAGGGCTGCCGTGGCCACATACATGGGCGCCGGTTTCGGCAATAACGCCTTTCCAAGAATCTGACTTTTGATTTCCACCACGTACAGCCCAGGGGCGGGAAGCGACAGCCCCAGGACCTCCGTTGCCTTGGTGCCTTGAAGATTGGGAATGGTAGAGCGCTGGGGTTTCCCGGCGGACTTCGCAAAAATCGAGGTGGTGCGCATCTCATATTCCAGCGCATTCTTTCGTTCGACGCGATCGAGCCAATCTAGGATATCGCGAGCCTGAACCGATTTGATCGACATCACTTTTCCTGACAGTTTCTGAGAATATCGATCGCCTTTCTCAGAACCCTCACTGCCTTGTACGACCGACAGCATGTTCGTATTGATCTTAGCCTCGAGATTACGCACGCTCAGTGGTAATACCGGCTCCGCCCTCGATTCCAGAATACCGAAGGGCGCGGGAAACTTGGCAAGAGGAGGAAAGGAACCGGTCCGAACGACCAGGGGGAAGCGATCAGCGTTGCTCAACTTCCGACCTGCATCATCGACCAACCCCTCGGGCACTTCAATCCGATAGGCCTGGCCTTCCGCGAATGGCCCCTTGAACACCACCCGCTCAATCATCATATTCTGGAATTCATGAGGATCCGGCGGTTTCTGACCCGCAGCGGCTCTCGCTGAACCGCCCACCCGAGCGGAGAGTCCGACGACCACGCTATTCTTTACATGTACGGCCACTCCCCCGAACGCTTCCAGTACCGGTTCGCTGACCTCACCATTCGCCCCCTTCAGCACAATCTTGCTGGCCTGAGCCACCGTGATAGGCGCGGACATATTCAGCGTGATTGTGCTAAACGGCAAACACCCTTCACCGGCCTTTGCTCGTTCACAGGACAAGGTCGCACGAAACGCCCCTCTTGTCCGAAACGGCAGCGTCCGAGCATCCTCAGTGGCAACTTGATTCTTCGAGCGCACCCCATCCCCCCACACAAGACTGACCGTGCTCTCGGCCGGGAACCGTTGCCGAGCTTGCAGGACCAACGTTGACGTTGTTTGTTCCTGCACCGACACATGTTTGAGCACCGTGGCTCGTTCGGGTCCACTCAAAATCCTGACCCCGATTCGGCTTTCAATCCCATCGACTCGAAAATATACATGCTCCAGGACTGATGGTTGATTGATCTCACCATCAATCCCAAGGACAAAGGCCTGCTCCTCGTCGATGTACGTGTTCCCCTCGTGCGGTTGCGACCACTTGATCACTGGCCCCCCGGTTGAGAATGAAAAGGTGTTGGAGCCAACAAGCTTCTTCCCAGACAGGGTCTGAAGAGCAGCTTTAATGGTGAACGTGCAACGGACTCCGGCAGGAAGATCTCTTTTGAAGTCAAACACCCAGTTGTGCCCATCCGCCCATTGCGCCGTCCCTGCCTCCGGACAATCGATGTCGAACGGATCCACAATGCCGCGAGGGTCACCAAATGGAACCATGGGTTCAGAAAACGTTGCTCTGACTTGGCGAACAGCCTTGACCGATCCTTGTGGCGTGAATAATTCGATTTGTGGGTTCTTGGGGGTGTCCTGTACGACATGCGGCTGTGGCTCCGCCGATGTACTCACCGGACAGCTCACGGCGACAGCAAGGAACAGCAGAATGGCCGAGGCAACGTGAATCATGTGCAGACTCTCCCTTTCTGTTCTACAGCCGTATATGAGCCCACTCACCGGACAAACGTATCCTACAAAAGATTCCGTTGTCTCTTTAGTTTCTCAGTGGAACGTGAGTCACAGATGATGCAGCGAAGATGGATCGCCTCCATCAACCACAGGCGATACCTATCTCGAGCAAGACCTTGGGGACAAATCCGGCGAGGGATCATGACGCGTACAAATAGGCACCCATGATCCTGACGGTCTCAAGAGACCAGCGACCTTTATTCGATGAGATCCAGCTTGATACGCAATTCTTTCAACTGATCCTGCCCCACAGCGGAGGGTGCGTCGGTCAGTGGACATTGCGCCCGTTGAGTCTTGGGGAACGCGATGACGTCGCGAATCGAATCGGCATTACCCAGCAGCATCACCAAGCGATCCAAGCCAAACGCGATCCCGCCGTGCGGTGGCGCGCCATACTCCAGCGCCTCAAGCAGAAATCCGAACTTGAGGATAGCATCATCCTTCCCGATCCCAAGCAGATCAAACACTTTGCTTTGGACATCGCGACGGTGAATACGAATGCTCCCGCCGCCGATTTCGCTTCCATTCAGCACCATATCATAGGCCTTCGCTCTGATCTTCAGCGGATCGGAATCGAACAGCCCAAGATCCTCATCGAGCGGCGCTGTGAAGGGATGGTGGATGGCCACGTACCGCTTCTGCTCCTGATCGTAATCCAGCATGGGGAAATCGACGACCCACAGAGGCTTCCAGGCGGTCTTGTCGATGAGATTCAGTTCTTCTCCCAACAGGAGGCGGATGCGCCCCATCACATCATGGACGACTACCGGCTTGTCGGCGCCGAAGAGGACCAAGTCTCCCGGCTTCGCTTCCGGCAGGGCCGCCGCAAAGGCTTTCGCATCCAAAAACTTCGCGATGACGGATTCCAACTGGCCTTCTGCCGTCAACTTCAACCAAGCCAGGCCTTTTGCACCGAAACTCTTGGCCGTTTCTCCCAAGGCATCGATTCGCGTGCGAGACAGGGTCCCACCACCCTTGACGATCAAGGCTTTGATAATCCCGCCCTTGGTCGCAGCATCCTTGAAGACCTTAAACTCGCTCGCTGCGCCGAATGCGGTCATGTCATAGAGTGGCATGTCGAACCGGAGGTCCGGCTTATCAGATCCGTAGCGACCCATGGCCTCCGCATAGGTCATCCTGGGGAACGGCGTCGGCAACTGCACGCTTCCGACTTTATTAAAGATCGTGACGATCATGCGTTCCATCAAGCTCATGACCTGCTCACGGTCGATAAAGGACATTTCCAGGTCAATCTGAGTAAACTCCGGCTGCCGATCATTGCGGAGGTCTTCGTCTCGGAAACAACGCGCGATTTGATAATAGCGATCGACACCGCTGACCATCAGAACCTGTTTGAACAGTTGCGGTGACTGCGGCAACGCAAAGAACTGCCCCGCATTCACCCGGCTCGGCACGAGATAATCACGAGCCCCCTCCGGCGTGCTTTTGGTCAGAATCGGCGTCTCGACCTCCAAGAAGCCCTCGGCATTCACAAATTCTCTGGTGGCTTGCGTAATGCCGTGCCGAAGACTCAACAGCTGCTGCATCCGGGGACGACGAAGATCCAAGAACCGATACTTCAGCCGAATGGACTCCGTGACATCCGCATCGTCTTCGATTAAGAAAGGCGGCGTCTTGGCTTCGTTGAGGATCTCCACCTCATCGACGAAAACCTCGATTTCACCGGTCGCAAGATCGGGATTCTTCGACTCATCCGGTCGCGCCATCACCTGCCCGGTCACGGAGACGACACATTCACTGCGGAGCGAGTGAGCCTCTTGATGACATCGAAGATTGCGTTCGGCATTGAAGACGACCTGCGTGATCCCCGTGCGATCTCTTAGATCAATAAAGATGACCATGCCATGATCACGCCGGCGCTGTACCCAGCCGTTCAAAATTACAGTCTGGCCCACATGGGCCCTATTTAGCTCTCCACAGCGATGCGTACGAATCTTCATGCCCCTCTTACCTTCTTCGAAGAAAATTGTTTCGTTCGCGCAGGCTTGGCCCATCCCGCTTGCCGAACCGGTCGCTTTGATTTTGACGTCGGCTCTTCTCCCCGCTCGACCGCCGCTTTCCGCTCTTCTACGAGCTCTCGCAGTGCGTTCGCCTCCCGATCGCTCAAGAATCGAAATTCACCTGGGGCAAGCCCACCCAAGGACAAGGGCCCCATCCGTATTCTCTGTAATTTCAGTACGGGATGTCCGACTGATTCCAACATCCGCTTAACTTGATGCTTCCGCCCTTCTCGGATGGTGACCTCCAGCCAGGAATTTTGCTCCGCCTTCTTCACCTTTTTCACATAGGCGGGACCGGTCATGCCATCTTCGAGCTTCACTCCCTGTTCCAACTGCCTGATCTCTTCGTCCCCCAGCACGCCCTTCACCTTGATCAGATAGGTTTTAGGCACGTGATACCGCGGATGCAGCAGGGCTTGAGCCAGATCACCGTGATTCGTCAACAACATCAACCCTTCACTATCGAAATCCAACCGCCCGACTGGAAATACCCGCACGGACACGCCATGAAGAAAATCCTTCACGGTGTCCCTCCCCCCGGGGTCGTCCAACGTCGACATCACATTCTTGGGCTTATTCAACACCAGATACACAAACGGCTGTGCGGAAGTCAGGTGCTTGCCATCGACCTTCACATGATCCCGGCCAGGCTCGATCTTGGTTCCGAGTTCGGTCACGACCTTGCCGTTGACCGTCACGCGGCCGCTGGCGATGAGCATCTCGGCCTTCCGGCGAGACGAGAGACCCGTACTGGCAATGAGCTTCTGCAATCTTATTTCCATAACTCCTAGCGACAGCTGGCCACTGTGGGTTCTACTGCGCGCATGCACCGAGCACCGACATCAATTTCTCACCTAGATCTGTCTCCCGTGCGCGGTGCGCGAGCACAGAAGCCACCTGGCCGCACGTCGCCTCTCCTCCTACTCCCACTCAATCGTACTCGGTGGTTTCGAGCTGATGTCGTAGACGACCCGATTCACGCCTTTCACTTCGTTGATGATCCGGTTCGACATGCGACCGAGCACTTCGTTGGGAATCTTGGCCCAGTCGGCAGTCATCCCATCGACGCTGGTCACCGCGCGAATTGCAACGACATGTTCATACGTCCGCTGGTCGCCCATCACCCCCACCGTGCGAATCGGCAACAGCACGGCAAAGGCCTGCCAGATTTCTCGGTAGAGCCCTGCGCTCCGAATTTCCTGATCGACGATGGTTTCCGCCCCGCGAAGAATTGCCAACCGTTCCGGCGTCACCGCACCCAACACGCGAATGGCCAATCCAGGTCCTGGAAACGGCTGCCGCCAGACAATGTCGTCGGGCAATCCCAATTCTGTTCCCAACACCCGCACCTCATCTTTGAAAAGCTCTCGAAGCGGTTCGATCAGCTTGAGCTTCATACGTGCCGGCAATCCGCCGACGTTATGGTGGGTTTTGATCGTAGCCGAGGGTCCTTTGAAACTGACGCTCTCGATCACATCGGGATACAGCGTGCCCTGGACGAGATACTTGGTTCCCTTCAGCTTCTTAGATTCCGCCTCGAAGTGCTTAATGAATTGCCTGCCGATGATCTTCCGCTTTCGCTCAGGATCCGTCACATGCTTCAGTGCAGCCAGAAACGGTTTCGTCCCATCGAGCACGCGGAGATTCAAATGCAGCTGCGAGGCAAAGGTCTTTCTAACCTGATCTCGTTCACCGGCGCGTAACACCCCATTATCGACGAAGATACAGGTGAGCTGATCCCCGATCGCCCGATGCGTCAGCGCTGCCGCGACAGAGGAATCAACCCCACCACTCAACGCACAGATGACTCGCTCTTTGCCGACCTGCTCACGAATCTGCTGCACTGCCGTCTCGACATACGATTGCATCGTCCACGTCGGTTGACAGCCGCAGATTTCATAGACGAAGTTCTTGAGAATTTTTGTCCCTTCGGGCGTGTGCGCCACTTCGGGATGGAACTGCAAACAATAGATCCGTCGCTTGGCGTCATCTCGCTTCATTGCCGCAACGGGTGAGTTATTCGTATGCGCGATCGATCGAAATCCCGGCGGCATCCGCTCGATCCGATCCCCATGCGACATCCAGACCGTCGTCAGCTTCTTGGTCCCCACGCCTTGAAAGAGATCACTCGCATCATCGACCATGAGCTCTGCGCGACCATATTCGCGATGGGTCGATTTGGCGACTTCTCCTCCGGACAGATGCGTCACCAGCTGCATGCCGTAGCAAATGCCCAGGATGGGGATATTCTGATCAAAGAGTTCCTTTGCAACGGATGGAGCTTTCTTCTCATAGACACTCGAGGGCCCGCCGGACAGCACAATGCCCTTCGGCCGATAGGCAAGGATGGTCGCTAGTGAGGCTGTACAGGGGAAAATCTGCGAGTAGACCTGCGCTTCGCGAATGCGGCGGGCAATCAGCTGTGTGTACTGAGACCCGAAGTCCAGAACGAGAATTCTATCGTGCCAGAGTTCCATGGAAGCGTGAAAAGTGAAACGTTAGAGATTAATCGAAGAAGACAGAAGAAGTATTCGCACAGTTGCATTTCACATTTTACTTTTCACCTTCCACGTACCCTATTCCCAGTCCATTCGATAGTTCGGCGCTTCTTTTGTAATGATAACATCATGGACATGACTCTCTCGGAGACCGGCGACAGACTGCCGGATGAACGTCGCCTTCTTCTGGAGATCGGGGATCGACTTGCACCCACAGTACCCCATACCCGATCGGACGCCACCGACCAATTGATACACCACAGCCGCCAAGGGCCCCTTGTACGGCACACGCCCTTCGATCCCTTCAGGAACCAACTTCTGCGCCGGACGTCCCCCCTGTCCATACCGATCGCCCCCTCCGCGCTCCATTGCGCCGATGGACCCCATGCCCCGGTAGACCTTATAGGTTCTGGCCTGATACAGCACGGTCTCTCCTGGAGACTCTTCCGTTCCAGCGAACAACCCACCGAGCATAACCGACGACGCTCCGGCCGCGAGCGCTTTGGCAATGTCACCGGAAAACTTGATCCCGCCATCCGCAATGACCGGCACTCCTGTCCCACGTAAAACCTTGGCACAATCAGCAATGGCCGTCAGCTGCGGCATGCCGGCACCGGACACGATCCGTGTCGTGCAGATCGACCCTGGCCCAACTCCGACCTTCATCGCATCGACCCCGACTTTCAGCAGATCCTTCGCCGCCTCTGCCGTGCCGATGTTGCCCACAACCAGCTCAAGGTCCGGATAAAGTTTTTTGATCATTTTCGCCGTATTCAACACGGCTTGCGAGTGACCATGGGCGGTATCGATCACCACAAGATCCACACCTGCCTTCTTCAACAAGGCCACGCGTTCTTGGGTATCCTGCCCAACACCGACCGCCGCCCCAACCCGTAATCGTCCATGCCCGTCCTTGCAGGCATTGGGGTATTTGATCCGCTTTTCAATGTCCTTGATGGTGATGAGACCTTTCAATTCAAACTGCTTGTTGACGACCGGCAACTTTTCGATCCGGTGTTCATGAAGGATCTCACGCGCCTTCTCAAGACTGGTGCCTTCCGGAGCCGTCACGAGGCGATCCCGCTTCATCACCTGGGACACTTTCAGGTCCATTCTGCTTTCAAACCGTAGATCTCGATTCGTCAATATCCCTACCAGCTTGCGGCCTTTGGTGACGGGAATCCCAGAGATGCGATATTTCGCCATAAGCTGGTGCGCGTCTCGAATGGTTTCATCAGGAGAAATGGTGACAGGATCCATGATCATCCCGCTCTCAGACTTCTTGACCCGATCCACCTCCATGGCTTGATCCGCCGGAGAGAGGACCCGATGCACAATGCCGATCCCCCCTTCACGGGCCATCGCAATCGCCAATCGCGACTCTGTCACCGTGTCCATGGCGGCACTGACCAGCGGAATATTGATCCGGATGTTCCGCGAGATGAAGGTGCTCGTATCAACTTCATTGGGGAGGACCTGCGACTTAGCCGGCACTAAAATTACGTCGTCGTAGGTCAGTCCAAGTCGCGGTTCTTTATCCAGCATCGTTCCCTCGTCAGACCTTCTGAGTTCGTTGCGCCTTTTCCAAATCGGCCAGATCCTCTGCTTCGTCTTGCAGCCGCTCGCTGCCTTCTTCCGCCGGCATGAACTGCTGCACCCTGGTGTTGCCGCTATCAATGACAAACACACTGCCTTTTGCATCGACGGCGACCCCGTACGGGAAATTAAACTGCCCGTCACCGTTGCCGAACCCGCCCCACTGCGTGATGAAATTGCCTTCGCGATCGAACTTTTCGATCCGATGATTGCCCGTATCCGTCACATACACATCACCAGCTCCATCGACCGCAATCCCCCAGGGCGAGCGTAGCTGTCCAGCCTCCTGCGCCAAGGAACTGCTGGCATGCCCGGCTGCCGGACTGCCTCCCCATTTCGTCAAGAGCTGCGGCAAGACGTTTGTACTGGTGTCGAATTTCTGTATGCGGTGATTACCCATATCGACGACGTAGACCGTTCCGTCCTCTTGGTCTACAGCCACTCCACGAGGGAAATAGAACTGCCCATCGCCGTTACCGAAGCTGCCCCAGGCCATGATGAACTCGCCTGCCATATCGAACTTCTGCACCCGAAAATTGGCGCTGTCGACCACATAGACATACCCTCGTACACGGTCGACGGCAATGCCCCATGGGGCATTGAACTGCCCCTCGCCATTCCCGCGTGAGCCGAACTTCATCAGATAGCCACCGAGTTTTCCATCGAACTTCTGCACCCGATGGTTGTTGGTATCGACCACCCAGACATCGCCCTTCCCGTCGCACGCGATACCGGTGGGGTTATGGAAGTTGGCATTGGCGGAACCAAAACTCCCCCACAGAATAATGAAGTTGCCCGCACCGTCGAACTTCTGCACGCGATTGTTGCCGTTATCCACGACAAACAGCGATCCTTGCCGATCCACGCAGAGTCCATACATCGGTGCCATGAATTCCCCGCCGTGCAACAGCGACGCACCGCGGCCAGGCTTCCCCCATTTTGCGACGCAGAGGTAGCCTGAGGTATTGACGAGAATGGTGGTACTCGCCGGAGTCGAGACGTTGTTCCCGATGTCCTTAAACCACACATAAATTGTCTTCTGCCCGTCGGCCGGAGACAGGATAAACGGGATCGTCGCTCCAAATTTGATCACCGGCGTCACATCTACCCACCCCGGCGTGCCAGCCATGGGCGTCAATGGACTCTCTGAAATGAAATAGGCCCCGACGCCCGTGTCCAAATCCGTCGCCGAAATGGTCACCACAACATCCGGCGAATTCGTCATGAATGCCCCGTGGTTGATCACAGCATAGGGGTTCTGCGGTGCCGTGATATCGATGAGCACGGGCATCGCCGTCACTTCTTCGGATAACCCGCTTTCCGTCCCATCTTCGAATGATGCCGTCACGGCATAAAAGTAGGGGATATCGTTCGTGAGCCCTTCGTGCGTGTAGGGATTCGCCACGCCTTCGATCTTGGTAGCCCCCTCGACCGTAATGTGAGGTGAGGTACTGAAATAGAGGTTATACGACTGCGCGCCTGACACCTCCATCCAACTCAGGAAGACCTCCGTATCACCGGCTTTGACGGCAAGACTGCGAGGCGGCTGCACCACTCCGGCATCTGCGGCCTGCGCAGGCTGCTCTTTGCCGCGGTTCAATTCCTCTTCAGTCGGCACATACTTGAGAATGCGATTATTCCCACTGTCGACGACGAACACACAACCTTCTTTATCCACAACGATCCCGTAGGGGAAGTTCAGCTGACCCTCCGTCTTCCCACGGTTTCCAAATGAACAGAGGAAGGTCCCGTTCCCATCGAACTTCTGAATCCGGTGATTACCGCTGTCGACCACGTAGACATTGCCCAGGGCATCACAGGCGATCCCCCAAGGAGATCTGAATTGACCAGGCCCATTTCCCTCACGCCCCCACTTTGTTAAAAAACTTCCCCGCGTATCGAATTTCTGAATACGGTTGTTGCTCTCGTCGGCCACGTAGATATTCCCGACAAAATCCACCGCGACCCCGCGTGGAAAAAAGAAGGCACCATCGAAGCTGCCGTCTCGCCCCCACTTCAATAACGGCTGCCCGTCGGCTTGAAACTTTTGAATCCGCGCGTTGCTCGTGTCGGACACATAGACGTTGCCGTCTTGATCCGTTGTAATACCCCACGGCACATCGAACCGCCCCATCTCGGCGCCGCGCCAGGCAAACCCGAATTTTCCCCAGGCCTTCTGGGCGTTGCCTTCGAGATCGAACTTCTGCACGCGATTATTCCCGCTGTCTGCGACATAGACGACGTCGTCCGGTCCGACAGCCAACCCGCGAGGATAATAGAATTGCCCTTCTTGCGAACTGGGCTCTCCTCCCCATCGAGCCAGAAACTTTCCAGTCTTGTCGAACTTCTGAACGGAATGGTTGTCGGTATCCGCCACGTAGAGATTGCCCTCCTTGTCGAGCGCAATACCGGTCGGAGAACTGAGTTCACCATCGTCTACCCCCTCGTGTCCAATCACCATGGCGAGGAGATAGGGCGATGGAATCGCCATCACTTCTTGAGATTCAAGACTTTCGCCCTTCGACGTGACTACCGTGACGACATAGTGGTAACAGGTTCCATTGGCGAGATCGTCATGGACGTAAGGACTGGAAGCTCCTTCCAAACAGGTCGCCTTGTCCTTCTTGACTCCGATGACACTCTTAAAATCTTCTGGACCAGCGATGGGTCTGGTCAGCTCCGAAAACTTTATCTGCACACCCTTTGTTGTCTGGAAATAGAGATTGTAGTACATGGCATCCGGAACCGGATCCCACGTGATGGTAATACGCCCGTTTCCAGACTTGGCGTGAACATTCTGTGGAGGCAGCGGCAGCTCTTCTTCAGCCAGTGAATCTCCACCACCCCATTCCCCTTGGAGTCCATCGATATACAGGCGACGATTGAATCGCTGCGAGTCATCACACAACCAAGCATTCATCACAATATTGCCTCAGGGTTACTCGTGACAATGGTTTGGAAACAGCGGAACTTTCAAATATTTAGATTGATTGAACACTCTAGCAAAGCGATAGAAATGGAGTCAAGGTAACGACTGGATACCCGTACTAACATCTCCTCTTCAGACGATACAAGCCACTATAGGTATCTGAGGCCGAATCGATTAAAATGCCCTGACTACTCGATTGGCCACTTATTCGAGAGGTGATCGTCCTCTCGCACCAATATGCTGAACATTCGATATGTCTAAACCAAAAGAAGCCTGATAGAACAGCGATGTGGAATTTTCTACTTCGGTGTTATAGTTCGGTACCGTTCTCACAACTATGTTGGTCGAAGCCGCCGGAAAAGATGGAACCGGAGAGAATACACGGCCTCTAGCAGTTTGCGGGAAAACCCTCTCTTCATCCTTCGAGAGCCTCAGGATGAACGGAGCGCTCATTGAAATGACTAGAGTTTTCCGTTCGTACTGAGTTTGTCGAGGCACACGTATTGAGTTTTTCAGTAGACTGCTAGTCCTGAACGACGAGAGAGAGCGGCAGTTTCAGCTTCAACTCGAAGATGCGGCAACAGGCTGAATTGGAACAGGCGCGGATACAGGGGCTCTGCTAGCAAACCTCCGGGCGACCTAACTGATTTCAGTTGCGGTGTACCTGGTGGAACCGAACGTCAACATCCTTCTGGCTCAATGTCAGAGGGGCCAGACAAGAAGGTGAATCAATATGAGGATGTTTCAAGTCAAACAAACGGTGAACTATGAACTTACCATGGCCGCAGGAACGGAGCAGGAAGCCATTCTCAAAGCAAAAAGTATTCCACTGACTCAGTGGACTACTGAGTCAGCTGAAGTTACAGCAGAGATGCTCGATGAAACTGATGAAATCGATGATTACTAAACAATACTCTTCCCGCACTCCACCATTAACAATAATCGATGATCATGCTTAGCTGGACACGATCATAAGAAAAACCCATTCAGTATGAAGGGTGCGACACCATGCATATGACACAAATCATCTACACGGTATCGATGTGGTTCGTGCTTGTTATGACGCTCACCACAGGAGTCATAGCTGGCGAACAAGCCAAAACTACCAGACAAGTAACGGCCTTGGATAGGAAGACGGCAGATCATGCACGGTATATCATCAAGATCGCCGGTTGTAATGATTGCCACACGACCGGTTATGCGGAGGCTGCGGGGAAAATACCTGAAAAAGACTGGCTCAAAGGAGATGCTACGGGATGGCGAGGACCCTGGGGTACCACCTATGCAAGCAACTTACGGCTCTATTTCAATAACCTCTCTGAGGAACAATGGGTTCGAATTGCTCGCTCGGTCGAGTTTCGTCCCCCTATGCCCTGGTTTGTCCTACGCGAGATGAAGGAGCAAGACTTGCATGCCATTTATCGATTTATCAGACATCTAGGACCAACTGGTGACCCAGCACCTGCCTATGTCCCACCAGATCAGGAACCTAGGCAACCGTACATTCTGTTTCCTGCAGCCACTACAACCTCCCAATAGAGAGACTGCGCCCCCCTACCAGACCGCTTTGCCTGCGGGGGGGGGGCCGCCGGTTACAAGAACAACGGGAGATTTCTATCCATTTCACGCTTATCCCGGAGCCAAATACCTACACCGCCACGGACCGGTCCTTTGGCGAATAATCCAGCATGTAACTTGGAAGCGAGTTGGACGCCACGCCATTTAGGATCACATGGATAGGCTTTTGTGCCCGTAGCGAACCAAGTGCCTGCTTGACCGCCTGCTTTGACGTCACATTCGCCCGTACGACAAGCACATGGAGGTCGCAATGGCTTTCCAGCACATTCATGGTCGCCACGGGGAGGATGGGAGGCGCATTCAGAAGAATGTAATCAAATTCCTCTCTCAACTGTGACAGCACTCGGCTTAGTTGCCCAGCTCGTAGTAATTCATTAGAACCAGAAACCGATTGGCCTGCAGGCATAATCCAACAAGACACATCGGAGAAGGCGCCCATCGCTTGCGGTGGGGGAATATTGCTCCGTAAGCAATCAACGAGTCCATACTCGACGGGTACCTCAAGAAACGCCGCCATTTCAGGAAATACAAAATCACAGTCCACAAGGAGCACTCGTCTTCCAAAGTCTCGGGCCAGTGTATACCCGAGATTGATCACGGTCGTGGTTTTCCCCTCACCCTTAATTGCACTTGTCACAGATACAACGACCGGTCCACCCGCTCCATTGGCGAGCTGTAACCGCGCCGCAGCTACTCGATATTGTTCAGCTGCCATGGAACGCGGGAAGAGTTTTGTGACAAATCTCCGATCAAGCTCCTGGAAGCTCGATTGCGCTACGGCAGATCGATTGCCCAGCGCAACCTCAGATCTGGAGTTCATGGTCATACCGAGGGAAAGCCTTGGCAATGCAGATCGCTGCGGTGAATTCGAACCATTGCCTGTCTGCCACAAGGATGAAAAATCAGGAATGGCAGCCAACAACCGAGGCCCCGCAAGTAGAAACTCCACATCTTCTGGACCTCGGAATTGTTCCGTCAATCGTTCTCGCAGGATCGCCAGCCCTCCCCCCAACATACAGCCAAACAAGAATCCTAGCGCCAACACTTTCACTTTGCTTGGGACAACTGGTGCCAGCGGAAGCATCGCATGCTCGATGATGCGGAACTTCCCCCCTTGCTGTCGTTTCTCGATATTCTCCTGGACGCGTGTGTGCAAGCGTTTATCGAGGAGTTTTGCATAATTTTCCTTCAGATTGCTGTAGTCGCGTTCAAGAACCAGGAGCTCTTGCTCAACGATGGGCGACCGCTCCAGTCGTTTTTCAAGGTCTTGCCTGGACGCTTGCAACTGCCCAAGACGCCGCTGGAGCAGTGCAATTTCAGTTTTTGCTTCGCTTTGCAACTTCGCAAGGTCTTGGAGGTACGGATCGAGTGGTGCCTTATCCGACCGGATTGCATCCCGGCCATACACATTTACCAGTTCATCCTCGACTTGTCTGATCTCTTCCTTTACTAGGACAACCTCAGGGTACCCATCCCAGAACTCCGCTCTCAATTTCACAAGTTGTTCTCGCAATTCCCGAAGACGCTTAAACAACGGATCTGGTTCCATGGACCGCGAAGTCACAAGGCTAGGACTCTGTTGCCCAGACGCTCGGTACTGTTGCACCGCTTGATTCAGCATCGCAAGCTTCTCAGTATGACGTTGAAGGTCCTCGTTCGTCTTCACGAGATCCACTTCCACACGGTCCAGCGAACGCATATTGGCTTCTCCCTGACTGGGAAGCCCGCCTACGTGCGTTTTCTTAAACTGACCGATGCGCTCCTCTTTTTTCTCCAATTCGCGCTTCATCTGCTGCAATTCTTGATCCAAAAACTCTCCGGCACCCTCTACTTCCTTCTCACGTTCCTTGTTCGTATCTTCAATGAATTTGTCGGCAATGCGCGTCGTCACCTTCATGGCAGTTTTCGGATCCCGATCCATATAGGAAACCACAAATCCTTCCAAGAAGGTCGAACTGCTAAAGCCCGCAGATGCGTCCATTTTGACACGTTCAACCCGTGTCCTGCGCGCCACCTCATAAAGAGTATCTGCCTGCCCTTCTTCATCCAGCCCATCGGCGTATAAACTCGTCTCCTTGGCAACCTCCCCCAAAAAATCAGGACTGATGATTTGTCGCTGGATAAGAAACAGGATTTGATCAAATTTATCTTCGAGGTCGCTTTTTCTCCCTCCACTATCAAACCTATCGATAACACTATTGATGCCCTTTGGGCCCTCGGCAACAATTAACGTGCTTGATTGATAATATTTGGTGGCAATGAGGTAGTAGGCCGACGCCAAGACCAGAGAAAATGCGAGCGATCCGAGAATGACCCATTTATTACGCGAAGCAATGATCAAGTACTCACGAGCAGCACGAAAGCCATCTTGTTCTACCTGTACGGGGGACTCAGAATGTTGCATGGTTACCTATGCTCCAACGTATTGTGCGAGGATACAACCAAGATGGGGACCTGTAAAGCTTCTCCCTGTTGCCATCATTACTTCACGAAAGAATCGACTCCGCTTGCGGTCGCTTCCATTTCAGTCTCAGAGCCTACTGTCACAAACATCGGAACAATTTCCTTCAATTGCTCAAGGACCACACTAGGCTCATCATGAGAGCTAGCCACTTCCAGCGCTGATAGCTTCTCTCGAAATATGTCGAAGTCGAGAGGGGCAACCGTCTGGATTTGCAAAATCTTGTCCAGCGGGGAGCTAACCGCGACCTCTCCCTCACCGACTAATTCCTCATAAAGCTTTTCTCCTGGACGAAGCCCCACAAATCGAATAGGAACATCTCTACCGGGGACAAGTCCGGACAAGCGAATAAGGCTTCGAGCAATATCGAGCACTTTGATTTGCTCCCCCATATCGAGTATGTAGGTATGGCCCTGTTCTCCAACAGTCGCCGCCTGGAGAACCAGTTGAACTGCCTCCGGAATCAGCATGAAATAGCGTCGGATCTCCGGGTGCGTCACCGTCACCGGGCCACCAGATCTGATCTGTTCCTGGAAACGGAGCAAGACGCTCCCACTACTGCCAAGAACATTGCCGAACCGAACGAGAAGAAATTGCGTCCGGCTGGTTCTGGCAATGTCCTGAATAACGAGTTCAGCCACCCGCTTGGTCGCACCCATGACACTCGATGGGTTGACCGCTTTGTCAGTCGAAATATGGACGAATTGCTCTACTCCATAAAGACTGGCCGCTTCAGCCGTGATACGCGTACCAATGCAGTTATTCTTCACTGCTTCAACGGGATTCGCCTCAACAAGTGGCACATGCTTATGCGCAGCTGCATGGAACAAAATCTGTGGGTGGTATCGCTCAAGTACAGCCGAAAGCCTTTGCCCATCCGTAATATCTCCAATCAATGGAATAATTGGAAAGGAATATTTCTTATCATCAAGTTCCTTATGAATATTGTAGAGGCTGTTCTCGTGACGCTCATACAACAACAGCACCTTGGGCTCGAATGACGCAATCTGACGAGCCAATTCTGACCCAATAGACCCACCCGCGCCAGTAATCATGACCGTTTTATCTCGCACTAACTGTCTCGTAGCACGATTATCGAGATTCACAGGGGCGCGTGACAAAAGATCAGGGATGGATACATTGCGGATCTGACTGACGGCGCTTTGATCCGTAAGAAGCTCCTCCTTACCAGGTAATGTCTTAATTGACACATCATATGGCTCCAGCTTAATAACCAGGTCACGAAGGAACTCAGGTGTCGGATTAGGCACCGCCACCACAACAACTTCTGGCTTCAGTGCTTCCATCAGCTTGGGGATATCTTGCATGGCACCCAGCACGCGAACTCCGTGAATGCGTTGATTGAGGAGTAGACCATTGTCGTCAACAAGCCCAATAGGTTGGCAATTAAATACACTGCGCGTCTTCATCTCTCGCACAACCCGCTCACCCGAGTCTCCAGCACCAATCACTAAAACCTTTCGCTTTTTCTGAAATACGACTTTATCCCGCAAAACTCTTGAGGATAATCTGACGCCGGCAAGGAAACCCACTACGAGTATGGCATCGATAGCAAATATGGAACGAGGATAGCTGTAAATCCCCATTACCCAATAAACCCAACCGACGAACGCAACTGTACTCACTAAGACGCCCTTCAGAATATTCTGAAGATCCCACAGACTGGTGTACCTCCACAAACCTTCGTTCAAGCCATACAAAGCAAACGCGACTCCCCTTACAGCCACCAACCCTAGCACCGTCTGCTCGAAGACGTAGCGCTCGGCCTGAGGGATATTCCCATCGTATCGCAGAAAAAAAGCCAGGTAGTTAGCCAGAACGATAAGCCCTACGTCGACGACAACAATAACGGGCCGTCGCCACCTAGTAATGAAAGAAGACAGGCCTGCCCATGGAGAATTGACTGAAACCTCAACTGCAGCCTTGAGCTCAGGAAGCGTAAGAACCACAAGAGGCAACTTGGCAATACGAAGCAACGTCTGTAAGATAATGGCGAAATCAAGCCGCAAAGACATGTGGCGGACATAGAGCTTTGCCAGCCGTAGTTTTTCCGGAAGAACTTTATCTTGATACTCTTCTTCAGGGTTCGCCGAAGCGGCGAGAATCGCCGCTTCATCAATGTACTTCAAGGAAGCCAAGTCCGTAATACCCGGTCGCACCGTAAGCACCTCGGCAAATTCCGCACGTGCACGCTCCACATAACGAGGCACCTCCGGTCTTGGCCCCACAAGGCTCATGTCCCCCAAAAGAACATTCCATAGCTGTGGCAATTCATCGAGCTTAAGCCCTCGTAAAACATGCCCAACTCTGGTAATACGACAATCTCGACCAATGGTGAGAAGTGGACCACCCGCTGAATCATTCGTGACCATTGTTCGAAACTTTCGAATCGCGAATGGGCGAAACCCTTGCCCGACGCGAATCTGTCGGAAGATTACAGGCCCGGACGAGTCAAGCTTGATCAATAGAGCAATAAGAGCCAAAAGTGGCAAAGTGATGATCAATCCAAGAGTTGCCAAACAAATATCGCAGATGCGTTTCATCAGCGTCGGCTCCTCTTCACAAGAGCGTGAACGATCTCAATAACACGATCTATCTCGTCCTCCGTCATTTTTGAATACAGCGGCAGCGAAACGATTTGCTGGAACACCCTGCTTGAAACTGGGAAATCTTCAGGTCGGTAACTTCCCATATCTCGGTGATAGGGATGCAGATGAAGGGGAATGAAATGTACGCTGCACCCGACACCTGCTTCCTGAAGTTGACGAATGAACTCATCACGACTAATCCGCAAGCGATTCAACTCTAATTGGATCACATACAAATGCCACGCATGTTGAACATGTGTGGCAGTTTCAGGACAGACGATCTCGGGTAAATCCTTAAATCCTTCCCGATACCTAGCCGCATACTGCTCGCGGCCCTTCCAAAACCGTTCGCACTTCTTCAACTGAGCCAACCCAAGAGCAGCCGCAATATCCGTCAGGTTATACTTAAATCCAGGCGACAAAATTTCGTAATACCACGACCCTTGCGAGGAATAGCGATTCCAGGCATCTCGACTAAGTCCATGTAAACTCATCATCCTCATACGGGAAGCCCACTCAGCATTATCCGTGGTAATCATTCCGCCTTCGCCGGTGGTAATGTTCTTTGTCGCATAGAACGAAAAGCATGTAATGTCAGAGATACTTCCAATCATTTTCCCGTGATATCGGGCCGGCAACGCGTGTGCAGCATCTTCGATTACATGCAAGTTGTTCGCTTTGGCAATCGCATGAATGGGTTTCAGATCGCACGGATGCCCAGCGAAATGCACAGGAATGATCGCTTTGGTCTTCGCTGAGATGGCTTTCTCGATCAAATCCGCGTTCAGGTTCAACGTGCCTTCTGTACAATCCAGCAACACAGGCTTCGCTTTAAAATACGTCACCACCTCGGCAGTCGCCGCAAAGGTCATGGTCGGAACTAGAACCTCATCACCTTCCCGTATCCCAATTGCCTCAAGCGCAAGATGGAGAGCGGCCGTGCAAGAGTTAACAGCAATGGCATGTTGAGCTCCTACCATGGCAGCAAACTCCTTTTCGAATTCTCGTACCTTAGGACCTGTTGTCAGCCAGCCTGACCGAAGAACTTCAACGACCTCAGCGACTTCCTCTTCACCCACATCAGATCTATGAAACGGCAGAAAGTCTTTCATTCGCTGAACTCCTCTCTAGTTAAAGACCGCGCACCAAACAAGACACACTTTCCCATAACTTCAAAAAACCACAATCCTTCTTTGGGGGGGCAGAGGAAACACAGCTGTCCTGAAAGGAGGCTCTTTTGAGTGGACCACAAGTCACCTTCATCATACAACACTAGAAAACTTAAGGCTATTAGAGAATACTGAGATTAAAACGTTATAATTCATGGTGTGCGGTGGCAGTAGATAGGCGACTAGGGAAAGGCGTCGCAGGCCTACAGCGTGAATTGGATGACCAGTACGGTGTGGTCAGCTAACCCATATTTGGGGCTACCAAGCACCATCCATCTGACCCAATCTACACCGAAACGAGCAGCCCCGCGAAGAGCCCGCAAGCGGTGGAGCAACTCTGCCCGTCTTTCGCACAAGCACAGCAAACCAGACTCGAAACCGTTGGGCCTGTGGAATCAAATTGGCACTAGCTACAGCCAGCCTTCTGCGGTCAGCACGTATTTAATCTGGCTTCCGCAGTTGAGATGCGCTTAGGGTGAGGCCCGATGCATCGGAGACTCTGGCCAGTCGCTTGGCACTGGGGAATTGAGAGATGGCTCCGGTTATTTGGACTGTCTTTGCCCGTTCATAAGTGGCGCCTGGCGGATAGCTGACTATGCGGCGATCTGCCGTGTGGTGAGATTGCCAGAGTACACATGGCAAGCAGCTGGCCAGCTAGCACCTGATGCCGTCTGGCCTGGTTGTAGATGTACCGCTCACGATTTCTTGGAC
>JAFEBI010000018.1 GCA_018242725.1 Nitrospira sp.
ACCTAGCCAGCGAAAGATTATAAATAGACTCTGAGGAATTAGCGGTATCATCCGTACCCCCTAACGTGCAGCTTTTTCGCTCAACGCCTTTCGCAGCTCCACCATGGCCAGCGTATCTCGTGCACAATACCGTAACAAGGCTTCTCGGATAGTCTCCCGTTCCACCCAATCGGTTTCGACGAAGACCATACGATAATACTCCGCCGCTGCATGCCCGCCTTCTTGAATCGCCAGATCACCATATCCAAGCGATGGCACCACCGCCGGCAAGACGGATTTGATGGAATACGACCCGTGAAAGGCAGGATGGTAGTAGTGGTCCTTGATTACGGGCAGCAAATCCCACAGCCGTTTCCCAATCTCTCGAAATGCGGATTTGAACTCAGGAAACGTGTCCGCCAGTTGGCGAATGAGCCCGGCTTCGTACGCGGAGTACACCAGGATGCTGCCGGATTTGCCGAGGGACTCAATCAATGCCTCGGCCCAACGCCGGCGGGGTTCAGACGCCTCGGCATGGAGAAACTCCTGATGCATGACCTCACCGGATTCGAGTTCGATGTGATTGGACCATTGAACGGGAAGGGCCTGATACGGCCTGGTGGAGGGAAATCGCGGGACTGCCAACATCACGGTTTCCGCATCAAGATGGTGGATGGGATAACGGAGAGAACGAAGAAGTGAACCCAATTCCGATGAAACCCATTCCACGTTGTTCTTGACCTTGTGCTGTGCATCAGACAGTCGGGTCCCCTCCGGAATATCGTCGATCGTCGTGACCCCCTGCCGGACCAGCTGACTGACCATCTCTTTCTTCCCCGGCAGGTGATAAATCCAGCGTTGCGGCTTGTCCTTTGTACAATGTGCCCAGAAAGGACATTCATAGGGACTGTGGCAATGCTGATCTGGCTCAATCATTGGAGCCTGTGCTCCCAACAACATGGCCTTCATGGCGCTGAGTCGTTCCACCACCAACATTCGTCGGGATGTCACGGCGTCCGAAACATCTTCGACCGAAAAGAGTGCCTGCAAATCAACCGCACCCCCATCGTAACGATAGCCAGTGTTGATATGCATCAGGCAGGTCGCATCCAGTCTTACCCCGGAACCATGGACGATCGCGCTCTGGATCGACAAATCATCGAGATGGACATCTTTCACTCTTGTCGAGGATTTCACTTCAATCAAACGCCAGGATGAGGATTCCCCCGAACCAGTCTTGACTCGCTCTAAAATATCGACGCGAACCAGCACCCCATCGTGCTCAAACGCTCCCTCAAAGATGGCAGGGATCGCAGAATCTTGAAGCAACCCGGCAGTCTCCGCGACTGCCGCCTCTCGCTGACGAAAGCCAGCCTTCACCAGGACGCCGCCGGGAAAGCGCTGTTGCGCCAGAACTCCGATCTCGGTGCCCATATCCAAGATCGCCTGCGTCGACGCATCCGGCGGCGTTGCCAGAGCGGGCTGATGGATTTCCAAATAGAGTCGTTTGTGACATTGCAATCCAGAGAGAAATTTTGATTTTGAAAGCCGCGGCGGGACGACGGCAGGAAAGAGTCCGTTCTGAGTATCCACTCTCGGTTTCCTAGGTATGATGTGATCGCTGAATTCTCACATAGCCTACGAAGAATCTCTGCTAGGATAGCGCCCCATGGGCAACGGTGTCACCCAAATCAGACGGTCCGTGATGGTCCTGGCCTTGCCCGTCACCGTCACCACGCTCTTACAGCGAGCCGAAGGCATTGTCGCCGTCTTTTTAGTCGGCGGATTGGGTGCCACGGCCATTGCCGCCGTGGGACTCGGCCAACTATTGGCCTTTGTGGCCGCCACACTGATGTCGGGCGTGTCCGTCGGGACGAACGTCGTCGTGGCCCAGCTCTGGGGCGCCAGACGGCGGCACGATGCCGGAGAGGCCGCACGACATTTCCTCTGGCTGGCAATCGGGGCATCACTCGTCTTGGCTGGAGTCGGCATGGTCGGCAATCGGTTTGTAATGGAGGCCTTAGGCGCGGAACCGTCCGTTGTTGAGCTGGCCCTTCCCTATTCCACTCTTATCTTCTTCGTCTTTCCTTGCACAGTCCTCATTCAAGTGTCGGCAGCCGTGCTTCAGGGCTCCGGCGATACCAAAACACCCATGTACGGGTTGATTGGGGTCAACCTCTTGCATGTGCTGTTGGCCTATCCGCTCATCTATGGACTGGGAGAATTTCCGGCGTTCGGCCTCAAGGGCGCTGCCATTGCCGCTGGTGTGGCCGAAGCGGCCGGAGGCCTCTATCTCTTGCTCCGCTGCCGTCCGATCTTTAAAGAGTCCGCCACCGTGCGTCTCGATCTGATTCGATCGATTTGGAACGTCGGGGCATCGGTCTCCGGTGAGCGGATCGTTCAGCAGGCCGGCATTTTTGTCTATACCAAGCTGGTACTGCTCTACGGCACTGTGGCCTATGCCGCGCACCAGGTCGGTTTATCCATCGAATCGTTATCATTCCTGCCCGGCTATGGGCTGGCCATCGCCGCCGCCACGATGGTGGGGCAGAGTATCGGAGCGGGCAAGTATACGAGGGCGAAATTGGAGAATTGGGAAGCGAATCGGATAGCCATTGCCATCATGACCTGCATGGGGCTCATCTTTTTCTTTTTCCCCTACGTGTTACTCCATGCCTTCACCACCGATGAGGCCGTGATCGAACTGGGAAGCATGTTTCTCAAGATCGTTGCACTCCTGCAAATCCCGCTCGCGCTCACCATGGTGCTTGCCGGATCCTTGCGCGGCGCCGGCGACACACGCTTCATTATGGGCGCCACGATGATCGGCATGTGGGGTGTGCGCGTACCGTTGGCCCTCATCGCCGCTCTCTGGCTGCGGCAATCCATCTTGTTGATCTGGGCGGCAATGATCGCCGACTGGACCGTACGGATGGGACTGCTTCTCTGGCGGTATCAGTCGGAACGCTGGCGACAGATACAAGTGATTCGCTGAAGGGCAAGAGGCGGTCATGCGGTCCTCTGTATCCCCATCTCGCCTAGTCCATCTTCGACCACAAACTCTATCCCCCCAGTGGTAATGTCATACATGGCGCCGACGATCGCGATACGTCGTTCCCGAACCAAGTTGTCGAGCGTCCGACTCTGCTGGCGTAGTTCTTTGACCGCGCGCAGGACATTTCCTCTTGAGACGACATTCGCCATCGCCGCGAGCTCAGATGTGGATGGTTCTTCGGTTGAATAGCTGGTGACCCCCGTTGCAGCTCGCTGGATCTCGTTCACAATCACATCTAAATGCTGACATCCTGTCGTGTCGGCAGCCGTCAGCTGCGAGCCGAAGAGTTTCACCGCGGTGGAGACCGCCCCGCATCCGGTATGCCCTATCACGATCATGAGCTTTGCCCCTGCCACCGCACACCCGTATTCCGCACTTGCCAACACCTCCCGACTTATGATGTTGCCGGCCACACGGATACTAAAAATGTCTCCCATGCCGAGATCGAAGATTAACTCCACAGGCGTGCGGGAATCGATGCAACTGAGTGCGACAGCCAGCGGATGTTGGCTGACTGCCGTGGCCTGAACCTGCCGACTAAAGTCTCTGGTCAGGCGCCGCCCCGTGCGAGCTCGCTCGTGACCGTCCTGCAGGATCTGCAGGACCTGCCGCGGAGTGATGGTGTGTTGAAGTTCACCGGTCGCATAATCCACATAGCGAATCTGGTCCTCAAAACGGTACTCACTTGGAAATCCGATGAGACTCACCTCGATCCCGTTAGCCGGTCCCGTTTGTTCTTCAAAGTCCCGAATCAAGTCACGCACATCCGGATCGATGTAGTCCGTGCTTTGCGCATCGAGAAGTACACGGCCATTGCTGGGTATGTCACTCAACGCGGTGGCAAGGGCGGCACGATTCAGGAAGCTGACCTGGTTGGCCAATTCGATATGCACCACATCACCACCGAGATGCTTTTCGACTACACGGTGCACTGGACGCCGCATGTTGCTGTTCAGAATAAACCCGACGGCCACGAGCAATCCGATCACGATACCGATCAAAAGATCAGTGAACACGATGGCACTCACGGTTGCCGCAAACGGGATGAATTGGTACCGACCCTCACTCCACATGCGCTTGATGAGAGATGGGCTGGCCAGTTTGATACCGGTCATCAACAAAATAGCCGCCAGGCATGATAAGGGGATGGTATTCAACCAGGCCGGAATGAGCGGAACACTGATGAGAAGCAAGATGCCGTGAATCATCGTAGCCAGTTTCGTTTTGCCGCCGGCGTTGACATTCACCGAGCTACGAATGATCACGGAGGTGATCGGAAGTCCGCCGATCAATCCGCAAGCCACATTCCCTATGCCTTGAGCGAACAGCTCTTGGTTCGGCGGCGACGTGCGTTGTTGTGGATCAATCCGGTCAACGGCCTTGAGATTCAGCAAGGTTTCCAGAGAGGCCACGATCGCCAACGTCATCCCCGCGGTATAGATCGCAGGATTTGTCCACTGAGAGAAGTCAGGTCGAGGAAGAAGTCCGAACAACTCAACCAGGTCACCCGCCACCGGCACCTGAACCAGATGGCTCGGCTTGATGATCCACGGCTCGCCGAGGTGTTCAAACCATAAACCAGCTCCGATACCGAACAACACCACGGCAACGGGAGCGGGAAAGAGAGACGTCTTTAGCGGCTTCCAGCTGCCCCAGAGAACGAGCAATGCAACAGACGCCATCCCGACAATGGCGGCACCTAGTTGGAAGTCTCCGAACATGCGAAAGAGTTCGGAAAACGTCGTTTCAAGATCAGGTTGAGAAAAAGACAGGTCGCCTTCCGGATCGGAGTCATGTCCGACAAGGTGGGGAATCTGTTTAAAGATGATGATCAGACCGATCGCGGCCAACAACCCTTTGATCACGCTGGAGGGAAAGAATTCGGAGATGAACCCTCCCTTGACGATGCCGAGGCCGACTTGGATCATTCCAGCAAGGATCACAGCCATCAGAAAGGCGGAGAACGAACCGAGCGAGAGAATTTGTGCCGCCACGACTGCCGACAGTCCCGCAGCCGGGCCGCTCACACTGGTATGGGATCCACTGAGGAGTCCCACCATGGTGCCGCCGATAATGCCGGCTACTACCCCTGCCATTAATGGAGCGCCGGAAGCCAAGGCGATCCCCAGGCAGAGCGGGAGCGCCACAAAAAACACCACAAGGCCTGATTTCGCATCGGCCAAGACGGTAGAAACCGTACTACTCATCGGTGGGTCCTTAACCTATACCTCATTGCGAAGGTGGTCGGCAGTATCGTATGTCAAATGCCCCGTGTGCTGGCCATAGTGATAACGCCTCTCGTTTCATTACCGCCCCTCGGATCGATCCAGTCTGATGGGGTGCTTCTCCAATGATCTGAGTGGAACCCTAGAGGTTGAACACCGGTTTCCGCTCAGCAGTTGATCATGATTCGCACGGCTGAATTCTTGCCCATGAAGAACATGACGCGAAATCCACTCAGTCATGAACCCCAGCTGCATCTACAGCATCGCGGTTCCCAGCGAGGTACATTCCCCTGGCCGTATCTCAAAGCGCCCCTTGCCAAGTCCCCTCAGGGCTATGGAGCCTCATGGTTGTGACATGGTAGGCCTCCACAGGAAGTCTCACTACAAATGGGGCATCTGAATGATAGACGGCATACCAACTTCCCGCAGGTAACCGAATCGTCTTCCAGAATCGCTGATCGTTTTTGACACACACCGAATTCGACACTGCATAAAATCCCTCAGAACAAGGCGCTTCACGCAGACTGTCTCAACGTGGTCGTGTGAGTTGAATGGAACGGCTAGAGGGAGGGCGGATGAAATACTGATGCAGTCAAGATCGGCAAGCGTAGCACGCGATGGGACTCAGTGACAAAAGTGAGAAGTGTAGGCCGCTCCACCTCGGCTGAGAAGGACACAGCCGAATGATCCTCCGAAACGGGCTCCACCTTCACAAGAACATCAGAGCTCAGCAGGTCCATGAACGTGGCCGGTACTCCAAGCATCTGCACGACTACGCAGACGCAGAGCAGCATGACCAAACATGCTACCCCCCTTACTCCCGATAAGAAGCATACATCTCTGCTCTTCATCGAACTCATACTGTCACTGTACCATATGGGAAATGCGCTGTCATGCACGCGGTCAATATGACCTCGGTGGATGCCGGTTGCGGAACGCACAGATCCTTCCAACACTCGATTGATCGTCAACCTTTGGACTGAGGTTGAAAACATAACGACGGCATCTGTGATCTTCACGAGGTCGTTACGGGATGGACTTGGCGGCAAAAAGGCCTGCGAGACAGAAATACCGCTGTGCGGGCAGTAAACTCTCGGAAGAGGCTGAGCCGCCTGATCTGGCGCACGACACTCATCCAATCTGCTGCTCCATGTCGTCAATTCCGCTCATGAATCCGCTTCGACTTCACTTTTTCTCCTTCTACATCAATAGCCGTCCCGGTCTGAGCATCAAGGTGAATCTCCATAACCTGTTTCTCCGGCGTGACGACTTCGACTGCCCAAATCAACCGATCGTGTTTCTGCGCTAACCTGACTTCAATCACGACACCGGATACTTTCTCAGACGCAATCGCGATCGCCTCCACGATCGAAACTTTCGCTGAGGCTGCCTTCTCAAATTTATTCGGCTCCGCCAATACATGCTCAATCATCATTGTTCCGACTGCCACCACAATCGTAACCGAAGCGACCTGTATGAATAATGTTTTCCGCATGCCTTCCTCTGTGACCTGGTCCTGACCTTCGACGCATTTCAGCCATTACGCTCACCAAAGCTGCTCTCGCAATGTTTTCCTGGTCCTTTCAATGTAATCACGACGCATGGGATCAATCTCATTCGGGCGACTCCTCACGAGGTAGCCACAGCCAGAGTCAGGGCCGATGTACAGTGAGCCCAGCCACGGCGCTCGGACGAATACAAAGTTGGCAATCTCGAGTTCGAAGTGCTTTGCTTTAAATAGCATGGCCACCTACTATTTCTCTCAGTTTGAATTGATGGCCCCTACACCATTACACGAGTGGGGGCATGACCCCTGACAGCTTGCACAGCGACTGCTGGAACCAGCATCGGTTCATCGGTGAGACTGACCCAATTGCTGTACATATTATGGAATTGGACGGATCGAAATTGTTTCGCTTATTGGATGTTGACAGTTGCAGATCTGCACCGCAGACCTTTTAGACAAAGCCATCACCAGCTGCCTCTATTTTACAATTGAGCAGAGATTCCTCGACCGGTCCCTTCTCGGCTCGAGTCCAGACCCGGTGAGGTACGATCGGTTCATACGCTCCAGACTGGGCAACTGCCACGGACGCATTAAACATTCCCGGGAACACAACACGGGTGACCGTCCCGGTAAAACGTGTGCTGCCGGTTAATAGGGCGCTAATGAAGACTACGATTGAGGAGGATGAAAGACAGCGGTCGAGAAGATTGGAAGATGCCAGGGAGATTGACTCTCCACACGAAAACGAGAGTGGCTCGGAAAACCCGGTTCCGGTGTAGTCGGAGGAATAGTGAAATCTTCAGAGAGGGATTCCACAGGAGTGTCTGACGTCAGCAGACCGAGTAAGGTGACGGGAGCTCCCAGCATTTCAAACAGCACGCAGATACAGATGAAAAGGATCAGCACCGCAGAAACTGTCTCCTCCGAAACGAACCTTCGTCTGATGCTGTTGATCCAATGCATGCTACGCACTATACTTAAGCACAGACGCGTGGGCAAGCAGTATCCTCTCCCACGCGCAATGAGGCAAAACCATAGCCTGCCGTACCGTTATGGTGAATGCTGATGCAGCCATAAGGGTTGTTCCCACTGTCTGCAGCAAGAGGTTTAGGTCCTTCGTTGATCCGACCAGGCAAAGGCCGCCCCAAAGCAGCTGCCAGCCACGGCGGCTTGGATGAAGGCGTTGTCGGCGGGACCGGCGATAGCCCACCACACGATGGCTGCCAGCAACCCTGAGACTCCACCAAGGAGAATCTTGCCCCCCGCCAACTTGAGCCAATCCGTGAGGGTTACCCAGGCGACCATATATACCACACCAGCCGCAATCGAGGCCCAGAGATGCATGAGGTCACGGTTAAAAAACCAAACCTGGACTGCGCCGGCGAGACCTCCAAGAATGAGGCCCGTGACGGCTCGTTTGATAAAGATCGAATAGTGAAACGTTGAATCAGACAATTCACCCTCCCTCTGCGATCAAGCCTGCCCCCACAACAGCTGCCTGTCGAGTGATGACAGGAGAAGCACTCAATACAACCACACCTGTCCGCCGGATCGCAGCGTGACACCGGACTGCGGCGTCGCCTGTTCAATACCAAAGAACGAACGGCGCTCAGGGCGCATCAGGTATAACCGAGCCGACTCCACTATTGCTTGAGCCCCACGCGATGCCGACGACCGTTCTCCCAGAATCTCCTGCCAGGCCGTGCGCCAGTACGAAGGCCGCACATGGATGGGGTCGAACCCATACCAAACAGGATCAAGTTGAAAAAACTTCGCCCCATAGACCGAGGACAACTTCACCAACCCTTCGTGCACACCTTCGGCTCGGTCGATGACTTGGCTGAGCGTAAGCCGACAAGACGGCACGAGCATCGAACGGAATGCAAGAAATTTGATCTGTGAGAGCCGGTAGACCGCGGCAAGCGGCAACCCTGTAAGGACAATATCCTGCGTCACAGGAGCCAGACGACGAAGGACCTCTTCAACCCAACCTAACGTTCGCTCGACGGAAAAGCCGTACAGAATGTCATTGCCAACGTCCGTGACGAGTGCTCTCGTGGTCATTGGAGGACGCCGCTCCAACTCCGCCCAGAGACCAGACTTGAGAATACTCGGCAGCGTGCGAAAAAGAAATCGGCTCGGTGCTCCGTACGATCGTCCATGACCAAACGCTGCAAGTATTTCGACCTCTGCCCCCCACACCGATCGAGCGGTCGAGACAATGGTTTGGAATCCCCGCGTGAGGTTACTGGCGCCGAGAGCCACGATGCGTGCCATCGCCCCTCATCCGAGTCATGGAGTCGGAGGACAGGTCGTTTGCCTCGTATCTCTCCCCGGCCCCTTCGTAACCTCAATTCGTGCGACCCCTTTGACATTGGCGCACAGATCGCCCAGCCCCGGCGTCACCAGACGGAACGGCCCGCCGTTCGTATCCGGCAGCGCTGTGTCTTGAAGCTCGTAGAGCAATACCCCGAACTCTCTCGCTTGTTGAAGCGTCAAGCAGGCCGAGTATGTTCCATCTAATGCATGGAAGACGACATGATCTGCATCGATCGCCAATGCCGGAACATCCAAGAGCCCTTTCAACCGAATGCCCCGCCCCTGCATCCCCGGCATGACGGTGGAAATATCAAGCTGATACTCTCCGGGCAACGCTGTAAGCGCGACTCGATCGAAGGAGACTGGTTGGACGACGGCGCCCTCGATCCGAACTCGACCATGACCGGTCGGTTCCCTCTCCGTGATCGTCTTGATCATTGCCGTCAGGGCTTCGTTCACTGGAGTGGGAATACCAAACTGGCGCCCCTTCTGAACGATGAAGCCGTTGAGGTAGTCGATCTCGGTTCGCCGTCCAGCCTTCCAATCGTCATACATCGACGTATGAATGTCGCGAATTTCCTGCGTCGCTTTCACGACTCGCTCCGGCATATCCGGCGGAAGCGGAACCTTCATTGCGGCGGAAATCGCCGCAACTTCACCGACGATCTGCCGGATCACGCCCGACATCTCCGGATGGTCGAGTGCCTTGGCCACATGGTCGTCGATGAGCACGGTGATCGGATTGAAGACACAGTTCCAACACATCTTCTCCCACTTACTCCGGCGAATGTCCTTGGACAAATGACAGGCGATGTTCGCCGACGCAAAAACATCACGGATAGCAAGCAGGCGGTCACTCTCATATCCCATCAATTCGCCGATCGCGACCGCGCCTTTCTTGTAGTGATCGATCACGCCAGGCTCTGCGATTTTCGAATAGATATACGCCACACCACCGACGACGCAATCGCGTTGGAATCGTGCCAAGAGACGGTCTTCGGTATCGATCCCGTTCTGTAACGTCAGGATGACCGTCTTTCCCGTGATCGCCGGTTCGATCTGAGTCAACACGTCGTCGAGATCATAGGCTTTTACACCGAGTACGATCAGATCCGGCTGAGGAAGCTCGCGCACATCTGCTGAGACGCGAGGCCTTACCGTGAAGCTTCCATCGGCACTGCGGATCGTCAATCCATTCCGTTTCACAGTCGCCAATGTCTTGGGCCGCAGTAAGAACGACACATTTGGATTCGTCTTGGCCAGCCGAGCCCCGAAAAATCCACCGACCGATCCGGCCCCGACCATCAAAATCTGTTTCATACCCTCACCCTTCTGGTTGCCAAAAAAACGGAGGGTACTATAGCATGCGGTCATACGGCGACGCAGCCCGCCCGGAGAAGATCGGACAGAACATGGCACCTGGTTCAAGTCTTGGGCTTGTGAGACAACGCCTCGCCACGGCTCGGAACATCACGGTGCTGACCGGCGCGGGCATTTCAGCCGATAGCGGCGTGCCGACGTTTCGCGGTGCAGACGGTTTGTGGCGCCATTACCGGGCGGAAGACCTTGCCACACCAGAAGCCTTCAAGCGCGATCCACGACTGGTGTGGGAGTGGTATAACTGGCGGCGCGAGCTGATCGCGACGAAGCAGCCGAATGCTGCCCACCACGCAATTGTAGAATTAGAACGTCGCGCTCCTGCCTTCTGGTTGGTGACACAAAATGTCGATGGTTTGCATCGAGATGCCGGCTCACGGAATCTCTCGGAGATTCACGGCAATATCTGGAAAGTCCGCTGCACCGACTGCCAAGCAGTGAACGAGAACCGCGACGTCCCGATTTCCATCCTCCCATCCTGCCCCCGGTGCGGGGCTCTGCTGCGTCCGCATATCGTCTGGTTCGGGGAATCCCTGCTCGCGGCGGATCTTGAGCAATGCTCCACGGTCCTGAGACGCTGCGACCTTCTGCTCGTCATCGGGACATCCGGCGTCGTCTATCCGGCCGCCGGCTTCGCCGCTGCGGCCAAGGAAGCCGGCGCATTCGTCGTTGAAATCAACCTAGATCCCACATCGCTATCCTCATCGGTCGATGTCTCGCTGCACGGTCGTGCCAAAGACCTCGTCCCGCTCCTACTCGATCCGATCTAGCAGTGGAAACAGCTCATCCAGACTCTTGAGGCATGGACTGTTCCCCTGTTGCGCTCGCCCCTCACGGTCTATCAGGGCGACATGCAGTCCGGCCTTCCTTCCACCCTCCATATCCTCTCGAAAACTGTCACCGACATGCAGCGCCTCTTCCGGATCCACGGCATGCTTTTCCAAGGCGCTGTGAAAGATCTGTGGAGCCGGTTTTGCCGCTTGGGACAAACTCGAAATCGTCACGGTATCGAAAGCTTCAGCGATGCCAAGTCCCCGCAACACGCCAAAGAGCCTGGAATCAAAATTTGAGATGATCCCCAACTCCAACCCCTGTGCCTTCAGCCGAGTCAACGTCGAGACCGTTTCAGGAAATAACCGCCAGGATCCAGGATCTTCAAAAACACGAAACACGTGATCGAAAAACTCGTCGAATCGCTCAAACATGCCGACGCGATAAAACACGTTGTGGACGATATCGAACCACCATAATCGTTCGCTCTGTTTGAGCCGTACCGGGTCCGCCGTGGCAAACACCGGCGGCGGCGCTTCGCGGAACGCTCGGCTAAACGCTTGCGTAATCGCTGCCAACGAGTCCGGTTTCTGTAAAAATCCGAACTCGATCGCATGCCGAAGATAGATCTCACCGACCGACCCATGCACGTGAAAAAGAGTATCGGCTGCATCAAAAAATACGACACGTATCGAAGAACTCATCCCGCGACTCCCATATATCCCAATAGCCAACAGCGTCGAATGCCAAACAACATCACCGACTCACCCATCTATTGCTGGTTTTCTTGACAAAGCATACCCCCCTTGTTAGCTTCGAAGAAACCCCAAAAAGATGGAGCACATTTCATGGCGTCGCCGATTTTTGTCGTAGATAGCAGCCCCGCCGTCAGACGACTGGTCGAACAGATCTCCACCCCGGAAGGGTTTGAAGTTCAGGGGTTTCAAGATGGCCCAGCCGCACTTGAAGCCGCTCGACGAAGCGCCCCATCTCTGATCATTGCCGACTACCAGCTGGACAACATGACCTTTTCCGGGTTTTGTAAGGAGATCGGCAAATTGGACACGCTCACCGAAACCGCGCTCATCTCCTTGGTCAATCCCGCTGATCACCCGGACGAAAACCATCTCCGTACGTTGGGTGTCAAGGCATTCCTGAAGAAGCCGTTCCACACGGAAGAATTACTGAGCGTCCTGAGATCTCTTCAACAGCGCCAGACAAGTACTGGAACCAGCACGGGCCTGAAACGGCGCGTCTGGCCGCCGACCTCGACCGGAGCCGATTCCGAGGATGACGAAACCGACCAGGCATCCGTTCACATCGGTCTGGAGGCACCCATGAACCAGCCTGTCAGCACCCCCGCTCTCACACTGACTCCATCGATCGCCCCGACGGCCCCCGACGACGTCGTGAGAAGCCTTGTTGACCAGCTCGTGCAGGCCATGACCACACGAAGCGAGCGGAGCCTGATCGCGTTGCTCCCGCAGCTGATCAGTGAGCAATGGGGAGCGCAGGTTCGGCCACTTGTTCAGAAGGAGCTGCAGGTCCAATTGGGAAGCATTCTATCTCAGGAATATCTCACGACGATCATTCAACCGCTTGTCGCTGAAGCATTGCCCGCACTGATCCGAAAAGAATTCGCGACCAGCGAACCGATCCTTCGACAAGCTGTCGCGGATCTCTTCAAACCTCCGCTTGCGGAGCCTCTCATGCAGGTAGTCCAAGAACAGATCCAATCCATCATGCATCAAGACTTACCCGCCGTCGTGCGGGAACAGGTAGGAACGATCAATCGGCAGGTCACCGATGCAGTTCACCAGGAAGTGGTAAAGCAAACACCACTCGTGGTCGAAACCATGGTCAAAACTTCGGTCGGCCTCGCCGTCGAACAGGCGGTTCAACGCATCGTCCCTGATGTCGCTGAACAGCAGATCAAAGCGGAAATCAAACGACTGATCGAGACCGAAGAAACGTCGCGCTCCACAAAAGTCTAGCTTTTCTTCCCCTTCTTCCCTCGTCGAGCCTTCGCCAGGGCCTTCACCCGTTTGACATTCTTTCGATGCTTCTTGCGTGTCTTTCGATCCTTTTCACGACCTCGTGCCATGGTCCTCCCTACAGTTAAAGTGTGTGATCACTTCGGTGCGCGATTGTATAGCATATGCCACACAGGGCTACAAGCTAAGCCTCACGCCATGTTCTGAGCGACACAGACATGCTATGATGCCACCCTCACATTAGGACTGAACACCCATGGCTGCATCTCAACTCGAAAAGACCTACGATCCGAAAGCGGTCGAAACGCGATGGTCGCACGAATGGCTTGCGCGCCGCTATTTCCACGCCTCGCCCCAGCAGTCAGGCCGGCCCTATTGCATTGTCATCCCCCCGCCGAATGTCACGGGATCGCTTCACGTCGGCCACGCCCTGAATCATTCGCTGCAAGACATCTTGATCCGCTGGCGCCGCATGCAGGGATGGAACACCCTGTGGCTTCCAGGAACCGACCATGCCGGAATCGCCACACAGAACGTCGTCGAGAAACAGCTCATGGCCGAGGGTCTTTCCAGAGAAGCGCTCGGACGGGATCAGTTCATCCAGCGCGTCTGGCAATGGAAAGCGACGTCAGGCAACACCATCGTCAACCAACAGAAACAACTCGGCGAATCCTGCGACTGGGACCGGCTCCGGTTTACGATGGACGAAGGATTATCGAAGGCTGTGGTCGAAGTATTCGTCAGGCTCCACGAGGATGGGCTGATCTATCGCGGCGAACGGTTGATCAATTGGTGCCCCCGCTGCCTCACCGCGCTATCGGATATTGAGGTGGAACACGAAGACACGAAGGGAAAGTTGTATTCCATCGACTACCCGCTTGCCGAGGATTCCACCATTCGTCTCACCGTCGCCACAACCAGACCCGAAACGCTGCTTGGCGATACCGCGGTCGCGGTCCATCCAGAGGATGAGCGGTTTATGCATCTCATCGGCAAACAGGTCCGCCTTCCCTTGACGAATCGAACGATCCCCATCGTCGGAGATGCGCTCCTCGTCGATCGCGCATTCGGAACCGGTGCCGTCAAAATCACTCCCGCGCACGATTTCAACGACTACGAAGCAGGAGAACGGCATGCGCTCCCGCGATTCGCAATCCTCGACCATCACGCGCTGCTCGATGCGGCCGGTCTGCGCGCAGCCGGCGTGGATCCCATCGTCATCGACCAGTTGCAGGGCCTACCCGTCTCGAAAGCCAGGCCCAAAGTTGAGGCGCTGCTGAAAGAGCGTGGACACCTGGTCAAGGTCGAAGACCATAAGATGGCCGTGGGAAAGTGCTACCGATGCAAAACCGTGGTCGAGCCCTATCTGTCGCCACAGTGGTTCATCAAGATCAAGCCGTTGGCCGAGCCGGCCATCGCGGCGGTCGAAGAGGGGCGTATCCGCATCATTCCTGAAGGATGGACCAATAATTACCTCGGCTGGATGCGTGACATTCGAGACTGGTGCATTTCCCGCCAAATCTGGTGGGGACATCAAATTCCAGCCTGGTATTGTTTGTCGTGCAACGCCAAGCACATGGTGAGAACGACAAGTCGAACAGCGGTCTTATCGGGAGCCTCCCCCATCGTCTCCAAAACTTCGCCGACGAATTGCCCGTCATGCGGCGGGACCGATCTCTATCGAGACCCCGATGTGCTTGATACATGGTTTTCTTCCGCCCTCTGGCCGTTTTCAACCTTGGGATGGCCCGATCACACACCGGAACTCAAGACCTATTATCCCATCTCAACGCTGGTCACAGGCCTCGATATCTTGTTCTTCTGGGTCGCGCGCATGATCATGATGGGGCTCAAGTTCATGGGTGACGTCCCTTTCAAAGACGTCTACATCCATGCACTCGTCCGCGACGCCGAGGGCAAGAAAATGAGCAAGTCGAAGGGTAACGTCATCGATCCCCTTCACGTCATGAATGAGTTTGGGACCGATGCGCTCCGATTTACCTTGGCCTCGATGGCCTCGCCGGGACGGGATGTAAAATTGGCGGAAGAGCGGATTGAGGGGTATCGCAATTTCGCCAATAAAATTTGGAATGTCGCGCGATTTGCGTTGATGTACCTCGACGGACCACGGATCGCCCTTCCGCCGGCGCAACGAACATTCCCCGACCGATGGATTCTGAGCCGGCTGGCCCATGCGATCCGAGTCGTCACGACGGAGTTGGAGTCCTACCGATTTGACCGAGCCGCAACGATGCTCTATCAATTCATCTGGCACGAGTACTGCGACTGGTATGTGGAACTCATCAAACCGGTGCTCCAAAATCCAGAACACCCGGACGGAGCCAGCACGCGCCACACGCTCGTGGAGACGCTGGAAACCACCATGCGACTACTCCATCCCTTCATGCCGTTCCTCACAGAAGAGATTTGGCAAACGCTCCCTCATCAAGGCGACAGTATTGTGGTGCAACCCTATCCGGTTGTCGACCCCACCTGGGTCGCGCCTGAGACTGAACGGAGCTTTTCCTTGTTGGAGCACACAGTGAGCCTCGTTCGAACCGGTCGAGTCCTTTTGAACTATTCGCCGGGTCAGCAGATTGCTTTTCATGCCGGGCACGACGACTCAAATCGGCATCAGCATCTCGGCCAATTGCAGCAACACGTGAGCCATCTCAGTCGCGGTGGCGTCGAGGTCGGTCGACCGCATGAATGGCCGACGACCAAATTGCTGCGACTCATCGCCGAAGGCCTCTCGGTAGGGATCCCCGTCGCAGACGATATCGACCTTCAGAAAGCGATCGAGCGCTTGGATAAACAAATCATGGAGACCGACAAAGAGTTGCACCGAATCGATGGAAAGCTGAAGAATGTTGAGTTCACATCGAAAGCACCGCCGGACGTGATTGCCGAACATCACGATCGAGTGAGCACTCTCTCCCGTGATCGGGCCTTACTGGCCGACAGCCAACAGCAGCTCCGCGCGATGCTCGGAGCCTAACCAATGCCCACGCTCCCTGCCGCAGACATCCGACGCACAGTGCGCCAAGGGCTTGAGGAAGACCTTGCCCAAGGAGACGCCACGACCGCTGCGCTCTTTTCAACGCCGATACCGGCGCAAGCCACGATCATTGCTCAACAGCCTTTGATCGTAGCCGGGATGGCCGCAGCAGTCCAAACCTTCCTTATGGTCGACCCGTCCTTACAGCTTTCCGTCTCCAAGCAGGACGGTGAGTATGCGAAGGACGGAGAAGTGCTGCTTCGGATCGACGGAGATGGGCGATCCATCCTACAAGCCGAGCGAGTCGCCTTGAACTTTCTTCAACATCTTTCGGGAATCGCCACCGTCACGCAACAATTCTGTCGAGCGGTACGCGGCTACCCGGTCAGTATCCTGGACACGAGAAAAACACTTCCCGGTTGGCGTCGGCTTCAGAAGTGGGCTGTGGCGCTCGGTGGCGGTACCAACCATCGGTATTCCTTGAGCGACGGCATTCTGATCAAAGACAACCATCTGGTCCTGCTTCAGCACCATCGACGGCCTGTTGAGCAGGCCTGTCGACTGGCACAGAGATACCGATCACGCAGGCTCCCGATCATCGTCGAAGTCGAATCCCTCTCCGAGGTTCGGCAAGCCCTTGCGGGAAAGCCCGACGTGATCTTGCTGGACAATATGGAGCCGGACATGGTCCGACGTGCCGTGACCATCATCAAGAAGCGAGCTCTGGTGGAAGTGTCAGGCGGAATCACGTTGAAGCGAGTCCGAGCCATGGCGGCAGCCGGGGCCGACCGCATTTCCATCGGCGCCCTCACCCATTCCGCCCCGGCGGTTCCAGTCAGTCTCGTCATGACCGTGCCCCGACGTTCAAGGCGCCGGCATCAGTAACCCATGACGCCCTCTGCTCCACTCAGTATCGAACCGATCCGCAGCACCTTGGATACCAATCCAGCTGCCACGGTCAGTCGCGTCATGGCATTGGCTCAATGCGCAACGCGCCGGCATCGGTAACCCATGGCGTTCTCTCCTCTACTCAGCATCGAAGCGATTCGCAGCACCCTGGCGACCAAGGCGCTGGGCCAAATCCTGTATCTGCACCAGAATCTCCCTTCAACCAATCGAGAGGCCGGCTCGCTCGCGCAACGGGGCGCTGCGCACGGCACATTGGTCGTAGCCGAACAGCAATCAGGCGGCTATGGCCGACATGGGCGCGCATGGTTCTCTCCGCCGGGCTTCAATATCTATTGCTCTGTCATCGTTCGAGGGAAAAACCAGACATTCCCTCTTGCACAATGGTTATCATGGGTCCCACTGGTCACGGCTCTGGCTGTCACCGAGGCCACTCAACAGGTTGCCGCAGTGCCGCTCTCCCTGAAATGGCCCAATGACCTTCTCCTGCAGGATCGCAAAGTCGGTGGGATTCTCTGCGAAAGCATCTTCACGACGGCCGACGGTCCGACCGTGATCATTGGAATCGGACTGAACGTCAACGTCCCGTCCCTGTCATTTCCGGAAAACCTCCGTCCGATCGCGGCCTCGTTGATCGAAGCCGCTTCGCAACCGATCGATCGAAATCGGCTCCTCGCGCAACTCCTGTGGGAGCTTGAACAGTGCCTGGACGAGCTGCAGTCTCATGGACCGACCAGGCTGCGACAGGCGTATCTCGATCGCTGTGCCACGCTGGGCCGCCGGGTGAAAATCTTGTTCGCTGATGATCAGCAGCTTCTCGGTATGGCGGAAACGCTCTCCGCTGATGGTGCGTTACAGGTACGTCCGCGCTCTCACGCACGTCATGCGCAACCGCCCGCGCTCATCGATGTCCGGGCCGCCGAGGTGATTCATCTGAGAGAGTAGCGAAAGCGGGCCGCCCGAAGTACAATGCATCCCATGCTGCTGGCGATCGATATCGGCAATACCAACATCGTTGTGGGAATCTTTGAGGGGCCGACGCTCCTGAGCCACTGGCGGTTGGCCACCGACCCTAAGACGACGGCCGACGAATATGGTGTCCTCTGCCTCAGCTTGATGGCCAGGAACGGCCGAATCCCTGAACATATTTCCGGTGCGATCATTTCGAGTGTCGTGCCGGCTCTTACGGAAACATTTGAATCGATGGTGGAAACGTCTTTCGGTTGCACGCCCATCACCGTCTCCTCCGATCTTGAGACCGGGCTCACTATGAAATACCTCAATCCGAAAGAGATCGGCAGCGATCGGATTGTGAATGCGGCGGCCGCCTATGAGAAGTTTCGTCGAGATCTCATCATCGTTGATTTCGGCACCGCGACGACCTTCTGTGCCGTCAGCGGGACCGGCGAATACCTGGGGGGCGTGATCGCGCCGGGTTTGGGAATTTCTGCCGAAGCGCTGTTCAGCCGGGCAGCCAAGCTGAGCAAGGTGGAGCTTGCCCGCCCCAAAACCGTCATCGGCACTGATACCGCCAGCAGCATTCAGTCGGGGCTCATCTTTGGGTATGCCGGTCTGGTGGACACCCTTGTTCACCGCATTGAAACCGAAATGGGACACTCCTCGTTTGTGATCGCGACGGGTGGATTGGCCCAGGTGATCGCATCAGAGGCGCGATCCATTCAGCATATCGAGCCGTTCTTGACCCTCCAAGGACTCGAGCTGCTGTATCGCCGAGCCTGCGGGACCTATCCAACCCACTGAGTGTAAGGATTCCATCACCCGTCTCATTTTATTTTCCGATGACCCGTTGACTTCCTTCCTCTTATGGATATCTCCACCGCTGTACAGGTATCCATATGACTGAAGACCATACACAAGAAAAACCAAACGCCAATACAATCGAGAACTTAGAAGAGGTCTCAGCTGAGACCTCGAACGCCTCATCCTCGACGCAAGACGACCTCGCCGTCAAGGTGGAGGAATGCGCTGCGCTCAATGAGAAATATCTCCGGCTGGCGGCAGAATTTGAGAATTATAAGCGACTGACACAGCGTGATCAGCGCGAACAGATTCGGTTCGGCAACGAACAACTGCTGAAAGAGCTCCTGCCGGTTGTCGATAACATGGAACGGGCGATCAAAGCGGCTCAGACAAACGGAAGCGATTCGGCGCTCATTCAGGGTGTGGAATTGACACTCAAGCAACTGTCCGGCGTCTTGTCCAAGTTCGGTGTGCAGGCCATCGAGTCGACCGGACAGGAGTTCGATCCCCACACGCATCAAGCCGTCTCGTACGGACCATCCACCAAGGTGCCGGCCAATCGTGTCTTGGAAGAGTTTCAGAAAGGGTACCGACTGCACGACCGAGTGTTGCGAGCCGCCATGGTCAGCGTGTCGTCCGGCCCACCCCAAGCAAGCGAATAGGATACGACAGCGCACTGATTCCCTGTCGTCGTTGTCGAGAAGGAAGGAGTCTACCAATGGGTAAAGTTATCGGTATCGATCTTGGAACTACCAACTCTTGTGTGGCGATTATGAGCGGCGGCGACCCCGTCGTGATCGCCAACGCCGAAGGAAGTCGAACCACTCCTTCCGTCGTGGCCATTACCGACAAGAGTGAACGGCTGGTCGGCCAGATCGCCAAACGTCAAGCCATTACGAATCCGGAGAACACCATATTCTCAGTCAAACGACTGATGGGGCGCAAGTTTAAGAGCCGCGAAGTCCAGGAAGCCATGAAGCGACTCCCGTACAAGGTGGTCGAGGCCGACAACGGCGATGCGCACGTTGAACTGCGTGGTAAGCAATATAGCCCACCGGAAGTGTCCGCCATGATTCTGCAGAAAATGCGACAGACGGCGGAAGACTACCTCGGGGAAAAAGTCACCGAGGCCGTCGTCACCGTTCCCGCGTATTTCGACGACAGTCAGCGCCAGGCAACCAAAGATGCGGGTCAGATCGCCGGGTTGAACGTCCTCCGCATCATCAATGAGCCGACAGCGGCTTCTCTGGCCTACGGCTTGGACAAGAAGAAAGATGAACGGATCGCCGTGTACGACTTGGGCGGAGGCACCTTCGACGTGTCCGTCCTGGAAATCGGCGAAGGCGTCTTCGAAGTGAAGTCGACCAACGGGGACACCTATCTCGGTGGAGACGACTTCGATCTCCGTGTGATGGACTGGCTGGTCGACGAATTCAAGAAAGACCAGGGCATCGATTTACGGAAAGACCGGATGGCCCTCCAGCGCCTGAAGGAATCCGCCGAACGGGCCAAAATCGAACTCTCATCGTCTCAAGAAACGGAAATCAATCTCCCCTTTATTACTGCAGATGCCAGCGGCCCCAAGCATATGGTCACCAAGCTGACACGGGCCAAGCTGGAACAATTGGTCGACGATCTTATCCAACGGACGATCGAACCTTGTCGTAAAGCCTTGTCCGATGCCAGCGTCACGGCCAAAGACATTCAAGAAATCGTCTTAGTCGGCGGTATGACCCGTATGCCGAAAGTGATTCAGGTCGTGAAAGATTTCTTCGGGAAAGAGCCGCACCGCGGCGTCAATCCGGATGAAGTCGTCGCCATCGGAGCCGGTGTTCAAGGCGGTGTCCTCAAGGGCGAGGTCAAGGACGTGTTGCTCCTGGATGTCACGCCGTTGTCATTGGGTATTGAAACGCTCGGCGGCGTATTTACCAAACTGATCGAACGTAATACGACCGTTCCGACCAAGAAGAGCCAAGTCTTCTCGACGGCAGCCGATAACCAAACCGCAGTGACCATTCGCGTCTTCCAGGGTGAACGGGAAATGGCGAATGACAACAAGCTGCTGGGACAATTTGATTTGGTCGGGATTCCACCATCCCCTCGCGGCATGCCGCAAATCGAAGTCACCTTTGATATCGATGCAAACGGCATTGTCCATGTGTCCGCCAAGGATCTGGCCACTCAAAAAGAGCAGTCCATCAAGATCACGGCTTCCAGCGGCCTAAGCAAAGATGAAGTCGAGAAGCTCGTTCGGGATGCCCAGTCGCATACCGAGGACGACAAGAAACGTCGCAAATTGGCGGAAGCCAAAAACCAGGGCGACAATCTGGTCTATCAAACCGAGAAAAATATCACAGAGTACGGTGACAAGATCTCCGCCGATGACAAAACGAAGATCCAGGACGCGGTGGCGGCCCTCAAGAAAGCCTTGGAGGGCACCGATGCCGAGGCCATCGAATCAGCGACACAATCCCTCATGACGGCATCGCATAAATTAGCCGAAGAAATGTACAAGAAAACTGCGGCCTCAGCCGGTCCACAACCGGAGGCCTCGGCACCAGACGGCGCCGGTGACACAAAGCCGGATGAAAAAGTCGTCGACGTAGAATTTGAAGAAGTGGACAAAGACAAAAAATAGCCTAGAATAACGCATGAAGGCGCCCGGGTTCTCGACGCAATCGAGAACCCGGGCGCGCCACCATTTAAGCATAATGGCTGCCGTGTCCAAACGCGATTACTACGAAACCCTCGGCGTCGATCGAAATGTCTCGGACGACGAGCTGAAGAAAGCTTACCGCAAACTAGCCCGTCAGCATCATCCCGACCTGCATACCGGCGAACAGCAAAAAAAATCCGCCGAAGAAAAGTTCAAGGAAATCAACGAAGCCTATGAAACCCTGAGCGATCAGGAGAAGCGGAAACGCTACGACATGTTCGGCCACGCCGGAGCCCAACACGGCGGCCCTGGCCCTGACGGATTTGATTTCGGACGAGGCGGATTCGGCGACGTCTTCAACGATATTTTCGAAGACTTCTTCGGTCAGGCCAGAGCGGGTGGAGGTAGTCGAGCCGAGCGTGGCAACGATCTCCAATACAACCTTGACGTCACGTTTGAGGAATCTGTTTACGGAAAAGAAGCCAAGCTCAAGATTCCACGGTGGGAACTTTGTATCGACTGTAAAGGGACGGGAGCGAAGTCCGCGGCATCCATTAAGCCCTGTGCCAGTTGTAAAGGCGCAGGGCAGATTCGCTTTCAGCAGGGATTTTTTAGCGTCAGCCGCCCCTGCGGGCAATGTGAAGGCACCGGGCACCTCGTCACGGAACCCTGTGCGACTTGCCAGGGACGTCAACGGGTGTATAAAGAACGAGCCATCGCCGTCCATATTCCAGCCGGAATCGAAACCGGCATGCGGCTACGCCTCTCCAATGAAGGAGAACATGGTCCCAATGGGGGCCCTCCTGGTGATCTCTACGTCGCCATCACCGTCAAACCCCATCAGATCTTTCAGCGAAAGGGGCTTGACATTGCCTGCGACGTCCCGATCAACCTGGTCACGGCCGTACTCGGGGGAAAAGTTGAAGTACCGACCCTCAAGGGTGATACCGTCATCAAAGTTCCGCCAGGCACACAACATGACAAAGTCCTCCGCATAAAGGGATTGGGGATTCCCAGTCTCAAGGGGGGGACGACCGGCGACCAGACATATACGATGAAGATTCAAATTCCCACCAAACTGACGGCGAGGCAGAAAGAACTGCTAATGGAGTACGCCAAAGAGAGCGGCATGTCCATGGAAGCCAACGGCGACGGCTTCTTCGATAAAATGAAGACGTTTTTCGAGTAGCCGAGACGGTCCTTCCTGAATCTCCAGTGCCTCCATGCCTGTATTTTTTGTTTCTCCTGAGTGTGTGACAACTCCCACCGTTTCATTGATCGGCGAACTGCTGGCGCACCTCAAGGATAGCCTCCGTATCGCCGTCGGCGACACTCTCTGGCTCAACGATGGCCATGGCACCAGATACCGCGTAGAAATCAAGGACGTCTCGAAACAGGCGATCACCGGACAGATCCTTGAAACCACTCAAGAACCTCTTCACATTGCGCCTCACCTGATCCTTGGTCAGTCACTGCTCAAGGGTGAGAAAATGGATTGGGTCATCCAAAAGGCCACCGAACTCGGCGTACACGAGCTCATCCCGATCGAAAGCCGGCACAGCGTCGTACAACTCAAAGCTGATCGACTCGATCATCAACTCACCCGATGGCGACGCATCGCACTGGAAGCTGCCCAACAATCAGAACAGTGGCGCATACCGACGATCGCCAGGCCACAGTCGTTCACAACATTGCTATCACGCGATCGAACAATCTCTCCAATTCTCATGCTTACCGAGCGACACGATGGGAAAAACTTGCAGACCATCACGCTTCCTCAAGACATGAGCCGCTCTCTCCTCGTCTTGATCGGACCGGAGGGAGGGTGGAGCAAGGAAGAAAGAGAGATCGCCGAGCAGCGAGGAATCGAACCCATAACCCTTGGTCAACAGATCCTCCGGGCGGAAACCGCCGCCATCGCGTCTATCGGTATTCTCCAATCGCGTCTCGGCAGATTGGGATAATGGATCCCTCCTGCATACATGACACGCTGTTCCTGCATGACGCCGAGACCTGGACATGAAGAAGCGCATGACATCGCAGGGACGGCCCAGCACCCCACCCCAGGTTGCTGCTGAGTAACTAGGCAACGACGCGATTCCCATGACGAACGATTACATCGAAGACGTGACGTTCTGGTCGGCCGATATCCCCACCATGGACCCCTTTGTCGTGGCCACAGGAACACGAGACGTCGCAGAAAATGTGTTCGTCCGTGTCACACTCAGTAACGGGCACTGCGGCTACGGGGAAGCCGCGCCGTTCCCTGAAGTCGGGGGAGAAGATCGTGCATCTTGCCTCCAAGCCTTCGCTCACCTTACACCTTCACTCCTTGGCCGGAGGGTTCATGACTACCAAGCATTAGGCCATCACCTGGCGCAACAAGCCCCTTCCCAGCCGGCTGCGCGTTGCGGCATCGAGACCGCATTGCTTGATGCATACTGCCGTACCATGGCCATTCCTTTATGGCAGATCTGGGGTGGCGCTGATGTGCGCTCCCGCGTTACCGACATTACGATTCCAATCACCACTCAGGAAAAGAGCGTATCCCTTGCCAGAGGCTGGTATCAACGAGGCTTTCGTCTGTTCAAGATGAAGATCGGCAAGGATGTGGATGCGGATGTCCGTCGACTCGAGGCCCTGCATCGGGAGTTGCCCGGCATTGCGTTCATCGGCGATGGAAATCAAGGGTTCTCTCGGAAAGAGTGCGTGGCCTTCGCGGACGGGGTCCGGCGATTCGGCGGAATAATGGTCTTACTGGAGCAACCAGTCGTACGGGATGACCTCGACAGCCTGGCCGCTATTCGACGAGAGACCGGCATTCCCGTTGCCGCCGATGAGTCCGTGCGCTCTCTTGATGATGCGCGGAAGGTCATCGCACAGTCTGCGGCGGACTATATCAACATCAAAATCATGAAAACCGGCGTCCTGGAAGCGATGGAAATCGCGTCTTTTACCATACAGTCAGGACTCAAGCTGATGGTCGGAGGTATGCTCGAATCACGCATCGCGATGGGCTGTTCTTTTGGCATGGTCTTGGGCATGAAAGGGTTTGACGTGTTGGATCTGGATACTCCATTACTCCTGGCAAACGATCCCGTCCAAGGCGGCTATCGCTATGACGGCCCCACCCTTTGGCCATGGCATGAGCCCGGTTTAGGATGCTCGGTATCCATTCCAGTACACGCACCTACGACAAGCATCAGAGGCGACGATCCAACCATCCCTTCCCTCACCCTACCGCCCAGGGAAAACCACCATTGATTCACTTGGAACCACGAGCGTATCACCAGGCTTCAGCTCAAAATTATCCGCGATTCCGCTCCGGAGCACAATATCGTCGTAACTCGCCGTGAATCGCTTCAGCCCTGGAGCGACGTCCGTAAACCGAAAAATGACAATCTGATTTCTTGCCGCGGTTTCCTTAAAGCCTCCCGCAATGGTAATTCCCTGCAAGAGCGTCGTTTTGCTCTTCAGCGGATACTTACCAGGACTCGCAACTTCGCCGAGCAGAAAAATGTTGGAGCTGTTGACTTCCTTCAAGGTCACCGCAACAACAGGATTTTGGACATATTCTTTGAGACGATTCGTCATTTCGTCGGCCAATTTGGTGGGCGTTTTTCCCACGGCAATGACATCCCGGATAATCGGCATTGAAAAGCGCCCATCAGGACGTACCTGCACTTGCCTGGACAAGTCCGGATTTCTCCAGACCGTAATGTCCAGTACATCTTCGGCACCGATCACATATTCACTGCTGACCGCATTGGACAGTTTGTCCATCATCGCCTGACTGATCGCCTTCTCAGCCTGCAGGACCGTCGTCGACATCATGGGGATGTCCGTCGGTGATTTACCGACTTCTGGTTTACTCACCCCCGAATCGCAAGCCCCAGATCCAGGAAATATTGCAACCATGAACACGGCGATTAGAAACCATTGGGAGTATCTCATAAACCCGATCCCTCCTGTCCTTATGTCCGACTGAGGACACGTTGCCTCACATGTTGATCATTCAAGCATCACATCTTAAAAGCAGGGGGACCGGCTTGACGGCCTCTCGCTCATCAAGTTAAGCCACAGTGTCACAAAAACGGACTTTGTCCGGAACTGCCTAGCTTGCGGATCTTCAACAAAGATTTTGCACCGTCGTAACGAGATCCCTCTTGAACGACCCTACTGTAGCCCAGAACTCAACTGTAACATAAGATACTCCCTCAACCTACCCCTCACCTCATGAATAGTGATGCAATCCCACACGCGAGTGGTGTGAGCACATTATTGCTGAGACCAACAGTCCGTCACGAAAAGGGACTCCCCTCACACCCAGCAGGATGCTGAAAAAGTTTGCCAGCGACGTTCTCTCGTCGCTCAGAGGCTCAACGTACCGAAGCGTACGCCTCGCACCTTCACTCGCTGCGGCCTTGCTGGACAGCCTTTTTGAACATCCTGACGGGATTGTGATATCCACACCCTCTGGAACATTTCAGCCATCTTGTTGGTATCAGATTGAGTTTTTCCGCAGCCAGCTAGCCCCGTCGAAACACTCCGGAACAACTCAGGACGTGCCACGCACTACAAGGCGGAGCTGGGAAACGCTACTCGGTCATCCTCGTTATAAAAAAGGTCGAGTATCGTGATTAGCACACTGCCGACTCTCACCGTCATACCCGATTCAATAAAGGATCCCGACCCTATTCATGGCAGTCACAATACCATACTGCGACACCGCCATCAAAAGATGGACGAGCTTGATTCAGCACGTCGTCACTGTCTTAAATATAATGAGCACGCTATAGCTACGTACTTATTAATTATGTGAAACACCAAACCTCGATGATTAGGGCGGTTCTTGCGTGACTTGATCGGCAGCTGTGAACTGCCTCAACTCAGGATGGATCGATGGAATGTCCGGAGCGCAAAGGAACGATGTTGTCGGAGCGGTTCTCTGGTTTCTTTCTCGTAATCCATGCCTAAAAATGCCTCAATTGCGGCGCGATCATCGTCCGCACTCTTTCCAAGAATCGGAGAAAGAGTCTTGTGGCCGGAGAATCCGAGACCGTCGTCTCGAACTGGAAAGGTCGTACGGCTTTCGTCTACTCATTTTGGGGTCGGGTTTCTTTTCTTGACAACCTCATGATCGGTTGATTACAAGATCAGCCATGCCGCGTCGTCCTCGACTTGCCGCCGGGAACCTTGCCTATCATGTCCTAAATCGTCGGGTAGGCCGACTCTCGTTGTTTGAAACCCCGTCGGACTACCGTGCGTTCGAAACCATTCTGGCCGAAGCCCATGCCGAGTTTCGCATCCGCATTGCCGCCTATTGCCTTATGCCCAATCACTGGCACCTCCTCTTGTGGCCTCGTCGAGACAGAGAGCTCTCAGAAATCCTCCGTTGGATCACAGTCACTCATACACAACGTTGGCATGTCCAACATGAGACAACTGGCACAGGTCCCGTCTATCAAGGTCGCTTCAAATCCTTCCCTGTTCAGACGAATGAGCACTTTTTGACCGTTGCCCGCTATGTGGAACGTAATGCGCTGCGGGCCAAGTTCGTCAGGCAAGCCGAAAACTGGCGATGGGGTAGCCTCTGGCGGCGCGCGCAAGGAAACGCGACACTCATCACCTGGCTGAGTGATTGGCCGATCCCTCCTCCGCGCAATTGGACGAGATGGGTCAATCAACCGGAACGGGGCGAAGAGCTGGGAGCCCTTCGAGTGAGCGTGCAACGAGGGCGGCCCTTCGGCGACGAGGCCTGGGTGAACCGGATGGCGAAGCGGTTTGGATTGGAATCAACTCTCCGTCCACGCGGAAGACCCAGAGGATCCTGACCACGAGGAAACAGACGCGGCATCAGCGATTCAGTTGCAGCTGCACGATGGTCCCATTCTCCCCGCTCGCCCACCCGCGTTCAGCATCGGGAAAGCTGAGGCCAAAGAGCGACGCAGGGGCAATCGATTTCCCCTCGCTCCAGGTGAGCCCGGCATCGGTCGTCTGATACAACGTTCCTCGCTCGCCGACAATCCAGCCGTCTCGCCGGCTCGTGAACCGGATCTTCAACAGATCAGTGAGCTTCGTACAGGTACGCCCGCAGGGCAGAGTCTGATCCACCCATTTGGCGCCGCCATCCGTCGTTTGAAACAACGCCCCGGCATTGCCGACCGCCCAACCGGTCGTGGCATCGGTAAAAAAGACGTCGAACAAGGTCACCGCACTTTGCGCGCCTTGTGCCGTCCATGTCGCGCCGCCGTCGGATGTCGACAGGATGATTCCCAGCGCGCCAACGATAGTCCCCTTCCGCTCATCGAGGAACTGTACGGCATAGAGTGCCGCCGTGGTGCCGCTGACCTGCTCGTTCCAATGCTGCCCTCCGTCCGTCGTGTGAAAGATGGTCCCGCTTCCTCCAACCACCCATCCGACATGGGGAGATGGAAAAGAGACCGCGTACAGCGGCTGCTGCGTATCGATCGCCTGTTGAGACCAAGACTCCCCTCCGTTCGTCGTGCGGCTGAGCCATCCTCCGGCACCGGCCACCCATCCGTTCGACGAATCGACAAAAAACACGCTCGTGAGCAACGCGGTTGTGCCGCCGGCCACGCGCTTCCATTTTTTCCCGCCATCAATGGTTTTGAGGATCGTTCCACCGGATCCCACCGCCCATCCCTGTTGGAGCGTGGGAAACTGAATGCTCAGCAAGGTGGACTTTGTCGTACTCGCCTGGAGCGTGAGGGAAAGAGCGGTCTCGCTGCTTGCGGCCAAGTGCGGAAACCCCAGCGCCACAACCAGCGACAACAAGATGATATGCGATCGAATGCGGACAGCGTGCCGTGAGACCAGCATTATTGACCGGTACTCGCATCAGGTCTGTTATTCGTCCAATACCCATCGTCAGGAAGCCCCTTTGCCTCGATGGTGAACTGGCCGGCTTCTACTGTCAGCCATTTTTTCGGCGAGCAGCAGGTGCCGTCCGGCAAGAGATCCCAAGACCCTCGACGGACGACCAAGGGTCCAGTGGCAAGATCATCGAAAAAGTCCCCCTTCTTTCCAATGCCGTACAGATTGCGGTGCGGGACTTTGACCACGATCTCCTGATCCGTCCACGACTGCACCAGCGCTGCCGCGCCATTGAAGAGCACTTCCGTGCGGGAGACGTTCGACAACACCGTCGCACTGGCCTCCGACTCGTTGATCTCAATGTCGGATCGCCGCGTGTACGCCTTCTGATTAAGCCCAAGATCAGCATGTTCCGCGGTCTTCAAGAACGTCCCAAATCCGCTTCCCTTAATGGTGACCGTGGCATCCAACCCCGCTGACTTGGGGTCATAGGATTCAATCATGGGGGTCACCACGGTGAAGTCTCCTGCCTCAATCGCCATCGTCCCCCGTTCAGCACAGCAGAGTCCGCCGAGATTCGGCTTCGTGGCGCTCCGGTAAATCATCACCTTGCCGCTTTTCGCGCTGAACGGCACCCACACATCGATTCGATCGTCGTTCCATCGATAGATGACGGCCGGGACCCCGCCGATCTCAACTCGATTCTGACCCGTATTGAAATCCAGAAAGTTATACGGTGTCGCTCCACTCTCTGAGTAGAACCCAAAATGTTCCCCATTGATCCTGAGCAGAGTCCCGATCGGAGCGCTGGCTGGGCTCAGTGTCGTAATACGGGGCACATGAACCGCAAACTGCGCAAGTACTCGTTCTTGCCCTTGCAGCCTCAGCATCAGCGGACCGGATTCGGCATCAAGTGGGACATGCACCACGATGACATCGTCTTTCCATTGGGCAATCGTCGCGGATTTTCCGGCGATCAGCACCCCGTCATCCATCCGCTCTTTCGACTGACCGAACCCTTGACCGAAGAGAACGACCTTTGTCCCGACAGGCCCGCTGATCGGATCCACTCGAATGGAGGGTCTCAATGTCAGCGGCACGGCATTGCTCCGGACATACTCGACAGGGGCACAACAAGACCCATCAGGAAGCGGGTCCGAAGAAGCCAACCGCACCACGACATCACCGCTCGTTGCATTGGCAGGAATCACCAGCTCGATCTTGTCGTCCTTCCAGCGCTGCGGTCGAACGATCACCCCACCGACAAGCACATCGTTCACACCGAACATCGTATTCGGATCGCGTGCGCCAGCGGACAAACCGAGATGCCGCCCGGTGATCTGAAGCGTGGACCCACGCTCGGCTTCCGTCGGCGTGATGTCCTCGATCTCCGGAAGAACAATCGTCAACAAACCGGCGAGCACCTTCTTTTTCCCGATCATGATCTCAACGAATCCACTCGTCGCCTTGAACGGCACCTTGATCTCAATGAGTTCGGGTTCCCAGCGTTGCACCAGAGCCGGCACCTTATTGACGGTGACCTGATTGGCGACCGTCGACTTGAAGGGGCCGAACCCCTTTCCGCTGAGCACGAGCGTCGAACCAGGCGTCGCCATGGAGGACGAGAGTTCAATGGTCACCTTCTCGATCGGCTTGTTCTTTTTCGCCGCAGCGGCATGCTCGTGAGACAGCAGCAACACAACACATAGAATGACCGGAACGAGTCGTTGCATGGGTGACCTTTCAGAAAAGAAGCAGGAAGGATGAAGCCACGACGTGCGCCATGCACGACTTTAACAAGTGGTTTTTTGAAGAGTCAAGGCGGACTAGGAGAGAAGCTGAACGATCAATTCAATTTCCACGGGAGCATGGCGCGGTAACTCTGCTGCACCGACGGCCACACGCGCGTGGCGGCCAGCGTCTCCGAACAGCGCCACCAGCAGATCCGAGGCGCCGTTGAGCACTTGTGGTTGATCGGTAAACCGTGGCGCCGATGCGATATGGCCGACCATTTTGACGATCTGCTTCACCAAATCCAGCGACCCGGCAGCACTCCGGATGATGCTGAGCCCATTCAACACGGCGACTCTGGCAGCTTCTATCCCCTGCTCGCTAGTCAGTTCTTGTCCGAGCTTGCCCGTCATGATGAGCTGACCGTCGCGGGAGGGTAACACGCCAGACAGAAAGAGGAGGTCACCGACTCGTACCACCGGGACATAATTCGCCACCGGCTTCGGCGGAGCCGGCAGCGTCAATCCCAGCTCTTTCAGTTTCGCTTCAAACGACACGACGCCTGCTCCAGGTTTCCGGCTTCCGTTTCACCTCTCACGCCTTCTCGCTCACCCTTCACGTCGGTCTATCCCGACTTGAGGGCATTCAGAAAACTCTCACCATGGAGCACCCGATCGGCGCCCAAGGCTTCGGCAATCGTCTGCCCCACATCTGCAGCCGACCCCCTTGTCCCCAAATCAACACCTTGGGCCAGTTTGGGACCAGTGACACAGAGTGGAACATATTCGCGCGTGGACGTCTTGTCCGTCAAGGAGCCGTCTCTTCCATGATCACCCGTCACTATGACCATGTCACCGGGGCGCAACTTATCGAATAACTCCGGCAACCGGCGATCGAACTCCTGCAGCGCCGTGGCCATCTGCGCCGGCTCTTCCGACCACTGGTCCACACTGGCGGCAAGGAGTCCGCGTGGAACCTTGTTCAACATGCCGACCACTTCCTCCAAGCCCGCAATCCCCGATGCGACCGGAAAGGCTTTCGTAAACCCACGACCGCTGAAGAGATCATACACCTTCCCGACTCCCATCGCGATCTGACCGGACCGACTCAAGGCATCGAACATCGTCACACCGGGCGCTTCATGCACACAGTCTTTCCGTCCACCATACGGACGAAGTTGATCATGTCCTCCATGCACCGGTTGGGCGACGACACGAAGGAGCATCCCCGCCTCCTTTGCCGCTTTTCGAACTTCACGACAGCGGTGCTGGAATTCCGACACGGCCATGATGGATTCATGCATGGCTAGGAAACAGGTATTGCCTCCGTCGGCCCAGAGTATCGGCGCTCCCGTCGCCATATGTTCGACGCCATGCCGACGGAGCATCGCCCCCATCAACGCCACTGCTCTGCCGATCGACTTTCGTCCGAACACCTGCTCGATGATATCCACGACCGACGTGGGCACACCGGAACGGCAGACGGCCGCTCCCTCCTGCTGAACCACTCCGCTCATTTCCCAATATCCCACCACGGAATCTTTTCCTGCCGATGCAAAGGCCAGACGCCCAAAGCACCCGCTCGGTTGCCCTGTGACTCGTACACCCTTGATCTGGGCGACATGACCCAATCCGAGCATTTCTAAGTTCGGCAGACTCAGTCCCCCAACGGACTCGGCAAGATGGACCAGGGTGTTCGCTTCGGCATCGCCGTAGTCTGCCGCATCCGGCAAAGCTCCGACCCCGCATCCATCCATCACGAGAAGGATGACTCGCTTGATCATCTTTTCACCCCCTCAAATTACTGCCGGTCAGCATAGACATGTACGGAAACATCAAGAAGACCTTGGACGAGGTAGGGAAAAGGATTTCGATAACAAGACCACCTGATCAATACTCTGCTAAACGGACAAGAGCGTTGGGTCTACTATCGCCGTCGTCTGCCGCATCCGATAAGGCTCCGGTCGCACCCTCATTCCTCACGAGAAGAATGACTCGCGTGATCATCAGTTCACTCTAGCAAATCACCATGAGTCGCCATAGAGACGTATGGAACCATCAAGAGGATCCAATAGGACGTAGGGAAAGAATGATTGAAATGCGGTCTGACCCAGCAACAGCATGGGCCCCGCCGTGTCCATCACAGAGTCGGCTTCAGACAGATTGCAGACGGTTCTCAATCGTGAGGTAGTTTTAAGGGACGTTCGACAATGCGGTGGCCGAGCCGTCTACGTGATCGCGAAGAGCTTGCCTCTGCTCTCCATGCGCCTATCCGCCATGTCTGAGCGAGGCATGCCATTGCTCAAGAATCGTGAGACCGGCACTCGTGCCGATCCGATCCGCGCCGGCCTCGAGCATCGCGAGGGTCGTCTTCCAATCTCGAATCCCCCCCGAAGCCTTGACCTTGGCCTTTCCTGCTACCGTCTCTTTCAGTAACCGTACATCTGCCACGGTCGCTCCAGCAGCGCCGAACCCCGTCGAGGTCTTCACGTACTCTGCTCCCGCCTCGACCACGAGACGACAAGCGGTTCGTTTTTCATCTTGGGTCAGGTAACAGGTCTCTAAGATGACTTTGTGCTCGATCTGTGGCGTCGCCTTCACGACTTCGGCGATATCCGCCCGCACATAGTCGTGGTCACCTGATTTCAGTCGGCTGACGTTCAGTACCATATCCAACACCCGTGCCCCACGAGAGACCGCATCGACCGCTTCAGCGACTTTGGCGCTCGTCGTATGCCCACCCAGTGGAAATCCGATCGGGATTCCAAGGCGAATGCTCGTGCCCGCGATCGCCGCCGCCGCTTCATCGACGTAACAAGGCGGAACAAATATAACGGTAAACCCATGGGCCTTCGCCTCTTCGCAGAGCCGAAGCACATCGTGCTTCGTCGCTTCCGGCTTCAAAACGGTATGGTCGATCAGTGCGGGAATATTCCAACGTGACATGCGCTACGAGACTCCTTCTGCGTGATGGACGGCAGTGTTCTTCGGGACCATGAATGTCTGCGAATGACGCTCTTTTCTGAACGGGCGTTTCTGGTACTTTTCCACCGCCTTGTTGTGTTCGACCAAGGTAGCGGAAAATTGATGGGTCCCATCGTTTCGAGACACGAAATACAAGTACGCGGATGGAACAGGATACAAGGCCGCGCGAATCGCCTCCGCTCCAGGGCTTGCGATGGGACCAGGCGGCAATCCCGCCCACCGATAGGTATTGTAGGGACTGGGATGGGAGAGGTCTTTCTTATGCAGATTCCCGTCATAGTTCGGCAATCCATAGATGACCGTCGGATCACTTTGGAGCGGAATGTTTTTCTTCAACCGATTGTGAAAGACCGCTGAAATCTGCGGCCGCTCATTTCCTGCCCCCGTTTCTTTTTCAATCACCGAGGCAAGCGTCAACACTTGATGAACCGTGAAGTTGATCTCTTTGGCCCGCACTTTCAGCTCTTGAGTCATGACATGATCCAACTGATCCACCATGGCTCTGATCACGTCTTTTGCCGCCGTCGGTCTCGCAAATCGGTAGGTGTCGGGATAGAGGTACCCCTCCACTGAATCAGCAGCCACTCCCAGCGTTTTCGCAAATGACTTATCCGATGCCAGCTTGAGAAATTCCTCACGAGTTGTAATGTGATGTTCCGCGAGGACATCAGCGATCTGGCTCATGGCATAACCTTCAGGAATGGTGATGGGATGCAAAACCACGCGACCGGCCAGAAACCTCGACAGAATCTCCGCCGGCGTCATGGCGGCGTGAAGCGCATATTCTCCAGGATGAATCTTGCGGTCAGCCTCCTGGGATTTTCCTAGGAAGAGAAAAGCCGATCGACTCCTGATCAATTGCTCCCGTTCAAGTAGGGCCGCGGCTTGGTTGAAGGTGGCCCCTTCAGGGATGACCACAATCTTTTCGGGAGGATGATCGGCCTCGGAGAGGACGGGTGCTTCAGCCCATCGGATCATGAGATACCCGACCACCCCGGCGAGCACGGCGAGAGTGACGACGGTGATGAGGATCCCACGAACCATCATGCGATTGGTCGATTGATGATGACTCTACCCACTCTTCCTCTGTCTCTTGTCCCGAATGCGGTTCCTCGCCCGAGCTTGCCGAAGCCGTCTTGGCTTCAAGATAGCCTTGCAAAAGAATGGCCGCGGCAACACGATCGACAACGCCCTTGCGCTTTTTTCGACTGACGTCGGCGGCAATCAATAACTCTTCAGCCGATCGAGTCGTCATCCGCTCGTCCCACATGACGATCGGAACAGACAAGACCTCACCGAGCTGGTCAACGAACACATGGACGGCCTGGACCGCCGGTCCTTCTTCACCATTGAGTCGCAGCGGCAGTCCGATCACCACTTCTCGGACATCGTGCGCGTGCACCAGCTGTTGAATGTGCGCGAGATCCCGGTCGAGCGTCCTGCGCTCGATTGTTTCAAGCGGTTGAGCGGTCCACCCCAACTCATCGCTGAGCGCCACTCCGATCCGCTTGGTGCCGTAGTCAAGGGCTAAGATCCTGGTTGCCATGACAGTTTACCGCTGGAGCAGCGTTTCGACCAGGCTAAAAATCTTTTCGAGCGCCGCGTCAAGACGTGAGGCATCTTTTCCTCCCGCTTGAGCCATCTCCGGACGGCCACCGCCTGTCCCTCCGACCTCGATCGCCATCGGCTTAATCAGATCCCCGGCCTTCAGCCGGCCGATCAGATCTTTCGTGACGACCACGAGCAACGAGACTTTTCCGGCTTCGACTTCTGCGCCGAGCGCAATGACGCCGCTCTTCATCTTGTCCCGCAACTGGTCGGCCAGCGCCCGCATGGCGTTCGCATCCAGTCCGTCAGTCCGCTGTACGTGGACCGACACACCGGCAATGCTCTTGAGTGTGGAGGCAGCTGCCGCTCCCCCGGCCATCTTGAGCTTCACGTCCTCCAGCTCACGTTCCTTGTCTTTGAGCTGTGTCAGCAGTTTTCTCGTCCGTACGACGACCTCCGACTGCCCCACTTTCAGGAGGTCAGACAACTGTCGAACATCAGCCTCCAGTGTCTTGATCTGGTTGTACGCGCCGCTGCCGGTTTGAGCCTCAAGTCGTCGCACACCGGCGGCGACGCCGGTCTCGGACACGATCCGAAAAAGTCCGATCTCACCGGTCTGTCGGCAATGCGTCCCTCCGCAGAGTTCTTTGCTGAATGACTCAACGGACACTACCCGAACCTGCTCGCCATACTTGTCACCGAAAAACGCCAATGCACCTTTCGCTACGGCGTCCTGAATACTCATCACCTCGGTGGACACCGACTCGTTCTTTCTGATTTCCTCGTTGACGGTCGATTCAATCTCATCGATGTCGCGGGAGGACAACGGCCGGAAATGGGCGAAATCGAACCGAAGCCGATTGGGCCCGACCAACGACCCATACTGTTTCACATGGGGCCCGAGCAGATCACGCAGTGCCGCATGGACCAAATGTGTCGCCGTGTGGTTGCGTGCCGCATCCTGTCGTGTCGCGGCATTGACCGTCAGGTGCAGACGCTCGCCTTCACGAATGCGCCCTTGGCGAACCGTCCCCTTGTGAAGGATCAACATCGGCGCAGGCCTCGTGGTCTCCGTGATCTCCACAAATCCTTCCGGTCCCGACAAGGTTCCCCTGTCTCCGACTTGTCCACCCCCTTCGGCATAAAACGGCGTCACATCGAGAGCCACCTCGACTTCATCCCCTTCTTTCGCCTCCTTCACCAACTGTTCGCCCCTGAGAATCGCACGGAGCAGAGTATCACTCTCCAGTCGGTCATAGCCGATGAATTGTGTGCCCCCAACCCGCTTCGCCAGCTCCGCGACAGCCGGGCGAGCCGTGTCTTGCTCAAACCCACCGGTTTTCCGCGCGCGAGTCCGTTGTTCATCTATTGCCGCATCAAACCCCGGCTCATCAATGGTCATGCCCTGTTCGCGGCAGGCCTCGGTCATGAGATCCATCGGGAACCCATAGGTATCGTAGAGTTTGAACACATCTCCGCCAGCCAAAACCGATCGCCCTGCAGCTTGCGTCTTCTCGATCATCTCATTCAAGATCGGCAACCCCTGATCGAGCGTCGCGATAAACCGTTCTTCTTCCCCACGGGTTGCCTCAGTGATCGTGTTGGCCGCGCGGGTAATTTCCGGATAGGCGCCGCCCATCTGGCTCACCACGGCTGCGGTCAACTCGTGAAGAAATGGTTCGACGATCCCGAGCAGTCGGCCATGCCGAGCCGCCCGACGCAGGATTCTGCGCAAGACGTACCCACGCCCTTCATTCGACGGCAACACCCCGTCCGTCATTAAAAATGTCACGGCACGCAAATGATCCGCGATGACTCGCATGGATCGATCCGGCGTATCCTTCTTGCCGTACTCCTTACCAGATCGCGTCGCAATCGCCGTCAACAGCGGCATAAAGAGATCGCTGTCGTAATTACTGTAGACACCTTGGGCTACCGCAGCCAGCCGCTCCAGCCCCATCCCGGTATCGATGCTGGGCTTGGGCAGCGGGTGGAGGGTTCCGGATACATCACGGTTGTACTGCATGAAGACCAGATTCCAGATCTCGATGACGCGGTCTCCCTCGCCGTTCGGACGATCATCGCCTGGGACAATAGCCCCTTGATCAAAATGGATCTCGGAACAGGGACCGCAGGGACCGGTGTCCGCCATCTGCCAGAAATTATCTTTCTCATCGCACCGCATAATACGCGAGGCAGGAACCCCGATCTTTCTCCACAAGCGATCCGCTTCATCATCCTCTCGAAAGATCGTCACCCATAGCCGGTCTTTGGTGAGTCCGACGGTGTGCGTGAGGAATTCCCATCCAAACACAATCGCGTCTTCTTTGAAATAATCTCCGAACGAGAAGTTCCCTAACATCTCGAAGAAGGTGTGATGGCGCCTGGTATACCCGACATTCTCAAGATCGTTATGCTTTCCCCCAGCGCGCAAACACTTCTGGACCGACACGGCCCGTGTATAGGCGCGTGTGTCTTCTCCAAGGAAAACCCGCTTGAACTGATTCATCCCGGCATTGGTAAAGAGCAAAGTGGGATCGGCTTGCGGCAAGAGGGAGGCACTCGACACCGCCTGATGCCCGTGCTCTTCAAAATACCGGATAAAGGCCCGCCGCAGCTCGGTTGCGCTATTCATCTTCATGGACCATGTCCTCGCTTCTCTTGAACTTCGTCATCATACGATCGATCACCTCGTCACTGAAACCCCGCCGATGAAGAAACCGCGCCATGTCAATCAGGGTCGGCCGCCTCCCCCGGGGAGACTTGGTCTCTAGGGCACGGCGTGCAACGATCTCCTCGCCATTCGACCGAAAGACCTCAGTGAGAACCCGGTCGGCCACCCCATCGGAAATGCCCTTGGCCTGCAATTCCGCCTTCAGCCGTTCTTGGCCCATCGGCTTGGTCGCCAAGCGCTTCTCCACCCACCGCTGGGCATAGGCGAGATCGTCGAGGTACCGGAGGTCCGTCAGACGGTGAGTGGTCTGTTCAATGTGGGAAGAGGTCACCCCTCGTGAGAGGAGAAACCGTTCGACCTGAGCAACCGTCCGATCTCGCTGCCCTAAAAAACGAACCGCGAGCCGGATCACCTCATCCAGGCTTGAGGGGGAAGCGCAAGAGCGAGTCAGTGCCTTCTGCCCGTCACCGATGCGCCCGCTTTTCCTCGCTTCGCGCAACCGGCTTGTCCTCTTTGGTCTCAGCTTTTCCCTCAGTCTTCTTCTCAGCGCGTGCGGGAACGCCGGCCGCCTCCCGCACTTTTTGTTCAACTTCACGGGCGGCGGCGACATTGTTCTTGAGAAACTCTCGAGCCGCATCGCGTCCCTGACCGATCCGTTCGCCTTTATAGGAATACCAGGCACCGGACTTTTCAATGATCTTTTTATCGACCCCCATATCCACCAGCTCGCCCGTTTTGGAAATTCCCTCGGCGAACATGATGTCGAACTCCGCCTGACGAAACGGCGGAGCCATCTTGTTCTTCACCACCTTCACGCGAACCCGGCTCCCCATCACATCCTGACCTTCCTTGATGGATTCAATCCGTCGAATATCCAAGCGGACGGACGAGTAAAACTTGAGCGCGTTCCCGCCGGTGGTAGTCTCCGGATTGCCGAACATCACACCGAGTTTCATGCGAATTTGGTTGATAAAGATGACCGTCGTCAGCGATTTCGAGATCGCGCCTGTGAGCTTTCTCAAGGCCTGCGACATCAGCCTTGCCTGGAGCCCCATGTGGGCATCGCCCATCTCGCCTTCAATTTCTGCACGCGGCGTCAGGGCCGCCACCGAGTCGATGACGATCAGATCGATCGCCCCGCTCCGAACCAACGTCTCGGCGATCTCCAAGGCCTGCTCCCCCGTATCAGGCTGCGATACAAGGAGATCATCGGCTTGCACTCCTAACTTTTTGGCATAGGTCAGGTCCAGGGCATGTTCGGCATCGATAAACGCGGCGACACCACCGATTTTCTGAACCTCGGCGATACAGTGCAGCGTCATTGTCGTCTTCCCCGACGCCTCAGGACCGAAGATTTCGATCACCCGCCCGCGCGGAAGCCCGCCGACTCCAAGAGCAATGTCGAGACCGAGCGAACCGGTGGAAATGGCCGGAACATCGACCTTCTCCTCGGCTCCCAGCTTCATGATGGCCCCCTTCCCATACTGCTTCTCGATCTGAGACAGGGCCAAATCCAGTGCGCGCTTCTTGTCGTCTTTTTCGGACATACGAATCTCCTCCCAGGGTGAACGGGATGTATCGGGGGATTATACCGAAGCAGCCAGGGGAAACCTAGTCTGATCTATGCGAGGACGTCTTCGATGGACAGCAAGCAGGCAAGGCCCTATTTGTGATGATCACTCCGAGACTGAAGCTCAGGTTGTGAGAATATGCCCATGACCTTGAGTGGAATACCTCCATTCGGCATAGGCATGGCAGCGCCAGCCAAAGCGATCGAGGACGTGGGCCAGCGTCTCCAGCAAGCGCGTGCGGTCGCGATCATCCTGTACGATGGCCTGTCGGGCATTCCCCCGACTCGTGACATGGTAGACGGCCACGGAATATTCGATGCGTAACGGACGCGCCATGGGGAAAGAGCCGACCCGATTCGTTATCAGATTGTAAGACCTGACCCTATTTGACTGATTGTCACACCCGAAAACTCCCTCCGGATTACAACCCTTCAAAGTCGTGGCTCGCTTGCTGGCCGTTTACCACCACCAGCCCGCCGGGAGCTTTAGCGCCCCCCTCTCTTGCCACTCCCCCGACAACCTTCCCGCCCAGTCGCTCATCGAGACTCAACGCCACCCTTCACGCCTGCTTGTGTACCATGCGGAGTGGCTCTCGTTTCACCATGGTCACCACCGGGTTGCCCTCTGCCCGCACCTTAAAGACCGTCACCTGTTGCATCAGTTCCTTGGCCTGTTCCTTCATCGACTGAGCCGCGCTGGTCGTCTCCTCTACCAACGCCGCATTCTGTTGAGTCGTTTCATCCATCGACACGATCGCCTTGTTCACCTGATCAATCCCGCTGGCCTGCTCCTGTGACGCCGCGCTGATCTCCGCGATAATGTCCGTCACTCGCTTGACCGCCGTGACGATTTCTTCCAAGGTCTTGCCCGATTGATTGACCAGGTCGCTGCCGTCGTCCACACGCCGAATCGATTCATTGATCAACCCCTTGATCTCCTTGGCCGCCGTCGCCGACCGCTGAGCCAGACTCCGCACCTCCGCCGCCACCACCGCAAACCCCCGCCCATGTTCTCCGGCCCGAGCGGCTTCCACCGCCGCATTCAACGCCAAGAGATTGCTCTGGAACGCAATCTCGTCGATGATCGTGATGATATCGGCGATCTTTTTACTGCTCTTATTGATCTCTCCCATCGCGCCGACGGCCTTCTTGGTCACGGCCCCTCCCTTGTCCGCCGTATCCTGCGCCGCTACCGCCAAATGATTGGCCTGTTTAGCATTGTCGGCGTTCCGCTTCACTGTCGTCGTCATCTCTTCCATCAACGCACTGGTTTCTTCAAGCGCCGACGCCTGTTTGCTCGTCCGTTGCGATAGGTCTTCATTCCTCTTGGTAATCTGCTCCGCCCCAGTGGTTACGGCCTCAACGGCCTCGCGCACCGTAGTGATCGTCTCGACCAAGTTGTGCACGACAGCGTTGATGCTGTCCTTGATCTTCTCCAGGTCCTCTGGATACGTTCCGTTCATCGCCTGGGTCAGATCATTCGCCGCTAACCGCCCCAGCACCATTTGAGCTTCCGTCACCAATTGTTCCATCACTTTCTGCGCTGCTTGCTTTTCAACTTCAGCCATTTTTTGCATGGTAATGTCGGTTACGTATTTCACGACCTTATAGGGTTTCCCATTGGCGTTGAAGATCGGGGTGTATGAAGCTTGGATCCAGACTTCTTTGCCGCCTTTGCCCAGCCGCCGATAAATTCCAGTATCGTTCTCGCCACTGGCGATTTTCTTCCAGAACGCACTGTACTCGGGACTGCTCGCGTACGACGAGTCGCAGAACATCCGGTGATGCTTTCCTTGGACTTCCTCCAACCGATAGCCCACACACCGCAGAAAGTTCTCGTTCGCCCCGACAACTGTTCCATCTAGTTGAAACTCGATCGTCGCCTGAGCCTTTCCAATCGCGTTGATGCGTCCTTCGAATTCCGCCGACTTGTTCCGTTGTTCCGTCACATCAATGGCAAATTTCACCACCTTGACAGGTTTTCCTTCGGCATCTGAAATCGGGTTATACGAGGCTTGAATCCAGATTTCATTGCCTTCTTTAGCAAAGCGACAAAACGTGGCGATTTCCGGCTCTCCTCGGTTCAGCTTGGCCCAGAACGCCGCATACTCCGCGCTGTTCGCGTAGATAGGATCACAGAACATCCGATGGTGCCGGCCTATGATCTCATCACTACTGTACCCGATCGCCTGCAAGAAGTTATGGTTGGCTCGAATGATAGTCCCGTCCATGTTGAATTCAATGACTGCTTGCGCCCTACTGACTGCTTCGAACGTAGCTTCGTATTGAGCGGAAATGTTGACGTCACGCTCCAACGTGGCACCCATTTCATTGAATACTTTTGCCAAGTACCCAAGGTCGTCTTGAGCGAACACCTCCGCACGAGCTTTCATATCCCCTTGGCTCATCTTTTTGGCCGCATCTAAGACACCATTCACATGGCGCGTATTGAATCGGGCCAGTCCAAAACCGAACCCAAGCCCCATGGCGACACCGACGGCATTGACAGCGAGCAAGATCTTTTTCGTTGCGCCATAGAGATCCTGTGCGCTTTCATACTGATGCTGGGCTTCTCGCTGGGTGATTTCCGATAATTGAACGACTCTTTTCATGACGGCTTCATACGCCTGTTTGGTTTCTGTCTCGAAGCGAGTCATCGCCTCAACCTGCTTGCCGTCCACGAGTAATTGGATCATTTTCCCCCGACTCTCTCGATACTCCATCAAGGTCTTATCAAACGTACTAAAGGCTCTTCGCACCTCGTCAGAGCTAATTGTTTTCCCGAATCGAGCTTTACTCTCGTTATTCTGCTCAACCAACTCCGACACCTTGCCGATGGCAAGATCTTGCCGGGCCTTGTTCGCTTCAGTCACTGCCCGCAACACCCAAAATCGTACCATTGAGATGTTGTTTTGAATGCTCATCGCTTCGCGAACTGCCGAGAGCTGGACCCGATACAGATTCTCTGTACTGGCGTTGATGGTCCCCATGCTTAGAAGCCCGATCAATCCTATCGCGGTCATGAGAAACCCCATGAGCCCGAACCCGGTCATGAGTTTTATCATGAGGCTTTGATTCTTAAACCAGTACAGCATTACATGCTTCTTACGATTAGTGGACTCAAGATGTCTTTATTGATCGACATCTTCTCGCCGTCACCGCGAGATAGAACTGACTCCGTACGGCATCACACAAGCACACTTGGATGACATTCTTTCATTAGGGTATCAGCAGGACACATTCATCGAGCAGACGACCGTTCACTCTGAGCAGTCTCGCAGCCGATCACCCGCCGCCATCACTAGCCTACCGTGTTGTCGGATACCTGAGATGAAACCTTGAGTAGCTCAAACCGTGTGATTCAACAGGGATGAAACAGCATCACGCAATCGAAAGACCATGGAGTACCGTTCCATTGTTTGACCTCGGTCGTCAATCGTGGATGCCATGAACTCCAGCTTCATGCCGCCGGCTGTCGGCAAGAGAAGTCCATTAGGGTCAAGTCTTGCAATCATACCGTTTTCTATTCCGCCTGTTTGAGTCGCCGACTGACCGTCACCGCCTGCACCCCGAGATGAGCCGCAATCTCGCGCAGCCGATACCCATACCGCCGATAGGCCACTTCAACGATTACTAAACGTTGTCTTGGTGTCAGATGAAGCTTGCCTCGAACCTCCTTTGGGATGATGACCTGTAACTTTGACGAAATCGTGGTGCCAGCCATGGTCACCTCCTTACTATTACAGATCGGTCATAGAATCGTCTTACACTTTCAGGTCAATCCAAATATGACTTCGCATCTGTTCCAGGAAAGGGGGTTGGTTGAGCGTGGTTGGTCAGAAACACCAAGGCCGCTCTGCATACATCTCTTAGAGCCTGTTTATAATCTTTCGCTGGCTAGGT
>JAFEBI010000019.1 GCA_018242725.1 Nitrospira sp.
CCCTCGCTCACTTGATGCTGCCATGATATGTCCCTCCTTCAGCAGAAATAAATTCTCACCTGAATGCTACTATGAGCCGCACCACTTTCTGCACATCTGTAGTGCCTACGCCCTATAAAACCCTCTTCTACTAGTGCCAATTTTACACTCATGGAAGACCTCTTTTCAATACTGTTACCCACATCATAATGGTCAACTTTCTTTCATAATATCGCTTTGTTATAGGATGAACCCACTTTCCATTAGTGACACAGTACGTCTCACGTCCTGCAAATGGTAAGATCCCTCCGCAGCCATCGATGCATCCTTGTTTTGCTACTCACATTTCAGTTGCTCGTCACCGAATCACAGGTCACGACTCAGCAATAGGGGTTAACGATCAGAAATTCTATGTGTCTTTGCTCGATTCCAGTCCAGGGTAACCAGCTGCGATCCCCGTACAAACCGTCATCGTTGATCCTGCACAACGCCATGCCGTAACATGTGCTCCATGGCGTTGGGACATCCTCTCTCTCCTCAACCAAATGCGGCGCTACCAAAGTCTGCGGCAAGATTTCTACTGGTGATCCTCGTTGTCGGACTTGGCATTGCTGGATTCCAGTTCCTTACCGGGTCAACCAGCCAAAAGGACTCGCTTATTGCGGATATCATTAAGAACTGGCAGGAAGCACATCCATCAGCAGAACGCTTTCTGCTCTTGTCGGATTTCCGCAATGAAGCGGTGTTGGACAAGGATACCAATCTCATATGGGAGCTCTCGCCGCAAACCACGACCGTCACTTGGAATGAAGCTCGTATCACCTGTGCTAAAAGATCCACCGGAGGGCAAAAGGGGTGGCGGCTGCCTGCACCAGCAGAAATGCGCAGCTTGGTGGGGCCCGCTGTGGACTCTCCGATCCCCAATATCCCACCAGGGCATCCGTTCGTGAATATCCAGCCGACATCCTATTGGACGGTCGTTTCCGAAGCGAACCAGCCATCCTACGCCAAGTACGTGGATGCCTTCCTCGGGAACGTGCTTAGCTTTCTTCAGATCTATACCTACCCTGTCTGGTGCGTTCGCGGTCCACTTGAAGCTCCTGCATCTTAATCAGGAACGGACGGGAAAAGTGATGACGCTCATCGCGACGACTGTGATCAACCACCCATAACCGTTCTCCCCCGTCCCATGGGCTGCAAAAAAATCTATATGCGATGGGCCAGTCAGGGTACAATGCCGCCGTTGATCACATCTTTTAATGGGGAGACCTTCTCGTGACTCTTCGAGAACAACTGGCCAAAGCATTCCACGACACCGGATCCTTTAAGTGGGATCGCACGAATGGGTTCAAGTTGGCCTCAGGCGAAATCAGCCCGTTCTACGTCGATTGTCGCGCGCTCATGGCGCATCCGGAGGCTCGTCGGCTGGTTGCCCAACTGGCCTATGATGCCCTTATCGAAATCGATTTCGACTGTTTAGGTGGTCTTGAGATCGGAGCGATCCCCATCGCCGTAACCATTTCTGATTTCGCCTGTGCAGTCTCCCCGCCCAAACTTTGGCGGACGTTCGTCGTCCGCAAGCAAGCGAAAGATCATGGGTTAGGAAAGCTGATCGAGGGCAGCATTCACCCTGGCGACCGGGTATTAATCGTGGACGATGTCCTCACCAGTGGCGGATCGCTACTGAAAGCAGTAGGGGCTGCACGGGATGCCGGGCTTGAGGTGGATCATGCATTGGTGATTGTCGATCGCCAAGAGCAGGATGGGAAGGCGCGCATAGAGAAGGAAAGAATTCACTTGAAAAGTCTCTTAACCATTCAGGATTTGATGCACGTGACGAAGAAGCCCTCTTAAACCCGGCCTACGACGCGATTGTCGCCCGTTCATTTACACTCAAACTGAATCCCCCAGCGACGCTCTTCGACCAATTCTTGGGCTCCATCAAGCGGGCTCACCACCCGGGTTCGTCCTTTTGCTTCCCCCTCACGCACAATCACGTACGACTTATCCTTGCATTTCTCGTTCATGAGGTCCAGCCCCTCCTTTCGGAACGACGAGAGCATGGGCCCCTGCCCTTCCTTGAACGGATAGATGACGACCCCGCCCATGTCATGTTCCTGCACAATCTTTGCTCCATCGGCACACCCTCCCAGTAGGAGAGCACCCGTCGTGGCAACGGTGAACAACCAGGAGTTGATCATCATCTGGGACTCACCCCAATTACGGTCGGCAGCGGGATATGAAAATTCGTGCTGCCGCTGAACAAACTCTTCCATGAATCTCCTTCCTGACTATGCAAATCCTTCTCCCACAGTGATTCCACGATACGTAGATCAGAAGAGGACCCTCCATCCATCGCCATGGCCCGACGCACAGTCGGAAGCGCCTCCTTGACGCAGCGGCCAATGTCGTAGAGCGGAACCACACCCAGACTCTTCAAGATCAAAATATGTCCCTTTTCGGTCTCAGCAACAATCGTTTGGTAGGCATGCTTTCCTGAATCACGGACACGGATCTTACCAGATTGGTCGAGCAACATGAGGGCCTGTGCCGCTTCTGCATAGACAGGCGTATTTTCATCGAACCGGTCTGAGGACAAGTCGAATACCCTCGCTTTCTTCAGGCCAGGAACAACCGGTTCTGCCACGAACAACCCTTGCCATACATTGTGGCGGCGACTTCCGACCGAACGACCGCCTTGATAGAGAAGACCAAGGTAGGTGAAATTTTCACGAAATAACCCTGCATTAAACACGAGATGATGGCCTGTTCGCTGTTGCCACTCCCCGATCTTTGGCGGCTGCGCAAATCCTTCCTGAGCATAATGATGAACGGAGAACCTCGTGCGCTCCGGGTCCAGGTCTACGACCAGCATGGTCGGCAATGTAGGGCAGGACTGAACAGGTTTCCAGACGGAAACCATGAGACCATCGGACAGCCGCTCCCAGGGAATATGTTGGCCGAGACACAACCCGGGCAGCAGCATGACAGCCGAAACAGCGAATCCGACACATTGCACGATACTAGATCGCCCCTGACACTTGCTGTTCATGTGCCAACCACATCATCGACCGGGACCAGAAGCGGGTGCACCATCTATGCATCATGTTGGACTGAACGTTTGAGGTTCCTCGGCGCCGAACCTTGGCGTATCTGACCCTTCGATGTTTGATCGAGAAGATGCCGAACCGTCTCAGCCAAAGCCTCGGTTGTGAACGGTTTCTGTAGATAGGCCATCGCCGTATCGCCGGCCCCGACTCCGACGTCGTCCTCATACCCTGAGATAAAAAGAACGCTCAATTCCGGTTTGATGACACGAAGATGGCGAGCAAGCTCCGTCCCGCTCATGCCTGGCATCACAATATCGGTCAGCAGTAGTTGAAGCTTCTTCATATACGGCGTGGCGACCAGACACGCTTCGATCCCATTTCTTGCTTCAACGATTCGATAGCCCAGTTTGCGCAGTTCATCCCGAATCAGAAATCGTACGGCCTCATCATCCTCAACCAAGAGAACCGTTTCATGCCCTCTCCGCGGAGTCTCCACTGAAGGCTCCCCGATTGCTGCGCCGATCTCCGCCATGCTGCGTGGAAAGTACACGTCAACGCGTGTCCCTTCGCCGATCGTCGTGGCCACGTCCAATCCACCGCCACCCTGAGTCACGATGTCAAAGACGGTTGAGAGTCCCAGTCCTGTTCCCTTCTCCTCACCCTTCGTCGTAAAGAACGGCTGGAACATCTGTGCTTGTACCTCGGGAGACATCCCACAACCCGTATCGGACACAGACAGCTTTACATACTCACCGGGCGGCAAGTCCACTACGTGATCTCGTGGGGATTGGTCAAGGTGTATCGGCTGCAATTCGAGCGTCAGCCTACCTCCATTTGGCATGGCATCCCTCGCGTTCACGACAAGATTCATCACGATCTGCTCGACTAACGCGGGATCCAGCTTGATACGAAGATCATCCTGTCTTAATCTCAGCGTGAATCGGATATCCTCACCGATCACTCGACGAAGCATGGATTCAAAATCATCAAGGAGGGTATTGAGACTCATGACCCTTGCCTCTGACGGTCGTTTTCGACTGAACATGAGCAATTGGCGAATGAGCACCCTCGCCCGCTCGCCGGCATCGTGCATTTCTTGGATTTGCGTTCTCAATGGATGAGCCGCATCGATTTCGTTGAGCACCACCTGGCTATGCCCCAGAATCACGGTCAGCAAATTGTTAAAATCATGAGCCAGTCCTCCAGTGAGACGACCGACGGCTTCCAGCTTTTGGATGTGGCGCAATTGTAATTGATGCTCGCGGAGGGCTTCTTCCGCTTCTCTTCGTGCTTCTCGCTCTTGCTGCTCCTTCAAGATCCGCCGCACCGCAGGGATCAAACGTCCCAATGCATCTTTGGGAATGACATCCGTCACCCCACGATTCAACAGTTCAGTGATCAGCGATTCATCGACGGATGCAGACACAAAGATGAACGGGACGTGAGAAGCCTCTTTCTGTGCCACGGTGAAAGCGGCGTCCCCGCCACATCCAGGCGTGTGGAATTCCGCCAGGATGAGATCCGTCCGACCCTCGGTAATACCTGCAATAAATGACTGTTGAGTCTCCACACGGTTGATGGCACAAGCAATCCCACCATTCGCCAATATCGCACCGAGCCGTGCACCGTCCTCACCGCTGGGTTCAAGATGGACTATTCGCAGCGGAGTCTTCATGGAAAAGTTACTGACGGGACCAGGCTCTTTCCGGAGGTGGTTCATTGATCACCCCCCAAAATACCCCTAACTCCTTGACCGCCGATAAGAACTGCTGAAACTCCACCGGTTTCACGACATACGCGTTGGCGCCAAGCGTATAACTCTCGGCGAGATCTCTCTCCTCTCGAGATGACGTCAACATCACGACAGGGATGGCTCGTAAATTGGTATCTGCCTTGATGGTGCGCAAAACCTCCAGCCCATTGACCTTCGGCATCTTAAGATCAAGAAACACCACTGCGGGATTCCCTTTCAACCGCGTCTTGAAGTGTCCCCGACAGTACAAATAGTCCAACACTTCGGCGCCGTCATGACACAGAACAACTTTATCGGAGATATGCTCTTCCTCCATGGCAGCCAGCGCAAGTTCCGCATCACGGGGATTATCTTCAGCGAGCACAATGGGCTTAGCGAGTGTCATCCGTGGATCCCACTTTGGGGCAGCGCAACATAGAAGGTTGCTCCCTTATCCGGGACGCCATCGGCCCATGTCCGGCCTCCATGACGATGAACGATCCGACGAACATTGGCAAGTCCGATCCCTGTTCCCTCAAACTCGTCAGCCCGGTGCAGTCTCTGAAATACTCCAAACAACTTTGGAGCGTACTGCATATCGAACCCCACGCCGTTGTCACGCACATACATCACGATCTCGTCGGAACCGGGAGGTTCGACTCCAATCTCAATGGAGGCCATGGGCTTGGTGCTCGTAAACTTCAGCGCATTGGTGAGTAAATTCATGAAGACCTGTCGAAGCATGGACGGATCGCCTTTCACCTCAGGCAGTGACGCGATTGTCCATGATATCTGACGTCCGCGCAAGTCAAGGCGCAGATCGGACAGAAGACCCTTGATCAGCTGATCCATGTTCACGGTCGTCTGCAGCATGTCCTGACGGCCCATACGAGAGAACACCAGTAGATCATCGATCAGCTGTCCCATCTGCTTCGCAGCATCTGAAATCGTCTGTAAATACCTGGCGGCTTTCTCATTCAGGGAATGGTCGGCTGTCTTGCGCAAGAGGGCGGCATAGCCGTCGATGTGTCGCAATGGCGCGCGAAGATCATGAGACACCGAATAACTAAATGCTTCCAGTTCTTTATTGGCAGCCTCAAGCAGTTCTCCTCGGCGTTGCAGCTCATCGGCCGCACGGCGGCGCTCGGTGATATCGTGGCGAATCAGGTAGTACACCGATGTGAGCAGCACCAGCTGTAAACCAGCGCCGATGGCTAACAGCATGATCGTATCGCGTGTACTGGCAGCGGATGCGATGACCCGTCGATTCACCGCGTGTCGTTCATATACATCCATCTCTCTAATAATCCGATGGATCCCGTCGAGTTCGCGTCTCCCAGCGCCCTCCAATGCTATTTTCCTGACCGATTGAACACCGCGTTCCTGAACTTGAGTGATTGCCTCTGATTCGACGCTCACCTGACGCTCCATCAGCCGGTTAAGCTCGCCGGCACGCTGCTGTTGCTCAAACGAATCCTTGGTCAATTCATGGAGATAGATCGTGAAAGCGGGTTTATGAGCAATCAGACGCTTATAGGCCTCAAGATAGGCCTGCTCACCCGTCACAAGATACCGCCGATGCGTACCTTCAGCTTCATCCATCGCAGCGTCAATGCTGCCGAGCAGTTGGATCAACTCATGACTCCGACCATCGAGCCCACTGCTCTTCAGCAGACCGTTGGTATTGTGATACGAGATCGCACTAATGACGAGAATTCCGACAAATACGAGGCTAAACCCTGTCAGAACGCGTTGCTCGATCGTCAGCGCATGAAACCACTGGATGATACGCTGAGAGGACGCGGGTATCTCTGAAGTCGAATCGCTGGGACGTTTGCGCACATCATCATGCAGAGAGGGAGCTTGGGCCTGATGGTTGGTGGCTGATTCCATGGACATGGACGACCTGCACCAGACACACCGATCACGCTAGGATCATCCGACTGAGAGACGAGAAGATTCGTTTCTCAAACTAAATTGTAGCAGAAATGTATAGATGGGAAAGCAGAAACCTAACCGCCGATCAACAAACTCGGAGGCGTGACTGCCGCAGCAGGAGTCACAAAATTCGCAAACATCAGTGTCGCCGCAACGACCCAATCCGTAAACGGTTGGGGATAGATCCCTATCGCCAGAGTCCCGGCGAGACCGACATAAATCACCGCCTTCATGGGCCCTGAAATCGAAATGGGAGACGGATCAATGGGCTCATTGATGTACATTTGCTTCACCACGATGAGGTAATAGTACATTGAAATGACGATATTGATCAGCCCAACGGTGATTAACGTATAGAGTCCTTCTTTGATCGCCGCAATAAAGATGTAGAGTTTCCCGACAAACCCGGCAAGCGGTGGAACCCCGGCAAGGGAGAGGAGGAACAATAACATCGAAAAGGCGAGGAATGGTGAACGGCGCCCTAGCCCACGGTAGTCTTCTATCTCGTCCCTTCCAATGGCTTGACTCACGGCAATGACCACGGCAAAAGCCCCGATGTTTGCGAAGAGATACGCCAGGAGATAGAAGAGAATCGCATCATTTCCCATCTTGGTTCCGGCGGCAAGACCGATCAGGACATTTCCGATCTGTGCGATACCGGAATAGGCTAGGAGCCGTTTGATGTTTCGTTGCGCAATAGCCACGATATTGCCGTAGGTCATAGACACAATGGACACGGCAACGAGCAAGTAGATCCAGGTCGGCTTGAACGTCCCTAATGCCACGATGAAAATCCGGAGCAAGATGGCCAGGGCCGCACCCTTCGGAGCAATGGACAAAAACGCCGTGACCGGCGTCGGAGCACCATGGTAGGTATCCGGAATCCAGGAATGGAAAGGGACCGCGCCGATCTTAAAACCCAGTGCCGCAAAGATGAGCAGAAACCCGATGATCAAACCAGGTGTCGCAGGAGCGGACGTCATATCTGAGAACACGAGTTTCCCGGTTTCCCCGTATACCAAGCTAATGCCATAGGCAAAGAGACCCGCCGCAAACACGCCAAGGATAAAAAACTTCAGGCCGGCCTCATTCGAGGCCAAGTCATCCCGTAGATATGAGACCAAGATATAAAATCCGAGTGTTGAGAATTCCAAACTGACGAACACCGACAACAGATCGTTGGCGGAGGCCATGAACATCATCCCGAGCGCCGACATGACGACCAGCGCATAATATTCACCCCGGAACAGCGTAAACCGGTCGACGTACTCGATCGACGCCAGAATGACGAGGATCGTTGACCCTAGGATGAATATCTTGAAAAAAATCGCCATTCGGTCGAGCACAAACATGTTCCCGAACAACGTCCCGGACACTTGATTCATGTCAAACCATGCCAAACAACCAAGAGTCGCCAGCAACCCACCGACGCTGAGATAGGCCAATCTTTCTTTGGGCAGTCGGGGTGAGACAAAGTCAATCGTGATGACCACACAGAGCCAACACGTCAGGAAAATCTCCGGCAACAAGAGAAGCAAATCGGAGAGGGACAGGTTCAGCGAAAAGCTCATTCTTGCCCTCCGCGAGGAGCCTCAGACACCTGAGTAATGGGAGTGTTTGAGACCATTGGGATAGCAAGGTGGTCCGTGGTTGCGGCCGCCCCCTTCACGCTTCTTAACCCTTCATTGCTTTCAGCAACAGGAACCACGTGCGTAATCCGTGCAATCAACGGGTCCACACCGGACCGGACAACGTCATACAGGTGCATGGGGAAAATACCAAATCCGATGCTGATGGTGATCATCATCAGAAGCGGCAATCGATCAACCGTGCCCACTGCGTCATGCGCATGGCTGTACTTTTGATTCATCGGCCCATAGAACAACCCGCGCATCATTTTAAAGAGGTACGCGAGCGTCAACACGATACCAAGCATGGCCACGATGACCTGAAGGGGGTACTTGTTCCAACTCCCAACGACGATCATGATTTCCGCCACGAAATTGACGGTGCCGGGCATACCGATCGACGCCATACATCCCACAATAAAACAGCCGGAAATGAACGGCATTTTATTGGAGAGCCCTCCTAACGACGGAATGTCACGAGTATGCGTTTGGTCATAGACCCATCCCGCCATCGCGAACAGCATGCCGGTGGCCATCGCGTGCGCAAACATATAGATGACGGCTCCGCTCAGGCTGATGTAATTCAAGGCCGCCATCCCGAGGAACACATACCCCATGTGGCTTGAGCTCGAATACCCGATCACATACTTCGTGTCTTTCGCATAAAACGCCACGAAGCCGCCGTAGATAATGCTGAACATGCACAACACCGCCGCGATCGGCATCAGCTCCCTGGTGGTCTCAGGCAAGATTTCAAAGGCCACCCGAATAATCGAAAAGTGTCCGAGTTTCATCAGCACACCGGCATGCAGCATGCTCGTCGCGGCAGGAGCCGCCGCATGGCCAACCGGCGACCAGGAATGCAACGGCCAGATGGGAGCGATCGATGCGAATCCAAAAAACACCAGCACCCAAATAATCTTGTCGAGCGTCGTCCCGAGCACCGGGATATTCATGAGGTTGGCTTGCTCTCGAAGTACCAAGATGTCGAAGGTATTCAGGCCGGAAAACTTATAGATGAGCAAGATCCCCATGAGCGCAGCCACGGCAAAGGCGGAGAGGAACAGGACCAGCTTCATCGCGGCGTACTCTTTGCTGTTCGATCCAAAATTGAAAATAAACCCGACCGAATCTCTCTGCTTCAACCCTTCGGGGTCCGTCATCTCCAAATATTTCTTGGTATGACTACCCCACATGCCCAAGAGCAAATACATCGGGATGACGGACATCTCGTAGAAGAAGTACAGGAAAAAGAGATCGAGGGACATGAACACGCCGATGGTGGCGGCCGCCAAGATCAGCAACCAGATATAGAACTCCTTCGCCCGATCCTTGATGTGCCAGGACACGAATATCCCGGCAAACAACAGAATGGAGGAAGCCAGCACCAGCGGGGTCCCGATCCCATCAACCCCCAGATACAACGCAATACCCAATTCCTTTGACCAGGCGAACTTTTGGACAAACTGGAATCCGCCTTGGACCGTATCATACCCGTAGAAGATATAGAGCGAGGCGGCCAGCGAGACAAACGCCGCGCTCGCTGCAATTCCACGCACGAGCAAGGGTTGCCGATTGGACACAAAAATCAACGCGAGCGCTCCCGCAAACGGAGCGAAGAGGATATAGAGGAGTGCGTACTCTCCCATTGGGAACCTGTTACCTTCTTTCGGTCATACCATTATCGAGTGCGGCAGTCTTCTCGTGATGCAGCCGATCAACCAGGGCTTGAACTGATCCGTTCATGATCTTTAAGAAGGGGGACGGATAGAGTCCGATCCAGAGAATCATGATAGACAAAGACACCGCAATCACCATCTCTCGCAGTTGCAAATCATTCATCGTGCTCTTGACGGAGCTGCCGAGTGGACCCAGCATCGATCGCTCGTAATACCACAGGAAGTAGGCCGCACCAAAAATCACCCCGAGCACGGCAACGGATCCAACCCACCATTTGGCCTCAAACGCACCTAACAGAATGAGAAACTCGCCGACAAACCCGTTGGTACCAGGCAGTCCGATCGAAGCCAGCCCAATAATCAAAAAGAAGGTCGCGAGCAGCGGCACCTGTTTTGCCATTCCTCCGAATGCCGCCAACTGGGTCGTCTGTTGACGAGAATACAGAAAGCCCGCAATAAAGAAGAGGCCGGCGGTGCTGAACCCCAAATTGATCATCGTCAGCAGACTGCCTTGCAACCCTTGATAGTTCAACGCAAATAACCCCACCACGACAAAGCCGAGATGGCTGACGCTGCTGTAGGCAAGTAGCCGTCTAAAGTCAGCCTGCACCAATGCCATCCACGCGCCATAGAGAATCGCGCAGAGCCCCAAGGCCACCACGACCATCACAACCATGTCGCTCTTCGATGCATCCGGCAGCAGTGGAATGCTGAAACGGATGAAGCCGAACGTCCCGAGCTTGAGGCCCGCCAGAACGACCGCCATCCCGATGGGGCCCTCCAAAAGCGCATCGGGCAACCAGGTGTGGAATGGAAATACCGGAGCCTTGAACGCAAATCCGAGGAACATCAACCAGAAGATAAGGATCTGTTGACTGATGGGAATCGGAACCGTGAGTAACTCAAGCAGATCGAACGAGTACGCATGATCACTGTGATGGAGAGACGCCCATTGGTGGTAATTGATGTCCAGCAGCGCGATCCCCACGAGCATAAACACACTGCCTAAGAGCGTATAGATGACAAACTTCAATGCGGCATAATGGCGTTCGGCTCCCCCGCCCCACAGCTTGATCAGGAAATAACTGGGAATCAGCATCAGCTCCCAGAACACGAAGAACAGGATCAAGTCCAACGACAAAAATACCCCCATGGTCGTCGTTTCAAGCGCCAGGAGGCACATCATGTAGAGTTTGACTTGATGTCTGATCGTGTCCCACGAATAGACTACGACCAGGACGGTCAGAAATGCCGTCAGGCCGACGAACAAGACACTGATCCCATCGACAGCCAGGTGATAACTGATCCCCAATGCGGGAATCCATTGCACCCGCTCGGCAAACTGCATGGCGGCTGACTCGGGGATAAACCGGAGGAGGACAAAAACCGACAGAGCAAGTTCCACCAGCGCAACCGTGAGGGTTGAGCTTCGGACCGTGTCTTCATCGTCCATAAACCAGAGAACGATGGCTCCGACAACGGGCAGAAAGAGGATACAGGAGAGAATTGGAAAACCAGCAGTAAGCTCTTCGAGCATGATGATCGTCGGTTTCGGCTATGCCCTACATCTGAACAACAAGTTGAACAACCAGGGCCAGAAGAAAGAGCCCCGCCACAATAATCGCGGCATAGTGGTGCACCATGCCGCTTTGCATTTTTCGCCCCTCTCGAGCAGCGAGGTGGTTCCCATATCCGATGACATTCAGTCCCGCATAGACGATGTACTTTTCCACCCATGTCGATCCAGACGCACCCCAATCTGCGAGCTGACCCACCCCTCGCACCACACCATCGATGATCGTCCGATCAAACCAGTCGAGGATCATTCCGAGGCGTTTCAGAGGCTCGACGAAGAGAAGGTCGTAGAGTTCATCGATATAGTATTTATTCAGCAGCAAACGATATAAGCCGGAAAACTTCTCGGCCCATCCGTCCGCCGTTACGGGGCTCACAGCATACAGGAAGTGCGCAAGTCCCCATCCCATCAAGGCTATGGCAATCGCCACACCCATCAGGAGAATGGTCATTCCACTACTGGCTTCATGCTCAGCTCCAGTTCCAACAACCGGAGACAAAAACCCATGCAACCATCCCTGTTCGGGAGGGAATCCCAATACCAATCCACCGACTCCTGAAAGAAACGCAAGAACCATCAAGGGTGCGATCATCACCATCGGAGATTCATGCACGTGTTCCTCGGTATGATGATCCATCCTGGAGGATCCGTAGAAAGTCAAATACGTCAGCCGAAACATATAGAACGACGTCATCAGTGCACCGACTGCCGCCACGCTATAGAGCAGATAGTGATGCGTGTTGAATGCGTGGGCCATAATTTCGTCTTTGCTCCAGAACCCCGCCAGTGGAGGAAGGCCCGCAATGGCAATGGTACCGATCAGAAAGAGACGATGGGTCCACGGGATGCGTTTACTCAATCCACCCATTTTTTGAATATCCTGTTCCCCTGACAGGGCATGGATGACTGAGCCAGCGGACAAAAATAATAGAGCTTTGAAGAAGGCGTGCGTCATGACATGAAATACGGAAGCCGTATAGGCACCGATCCCGCAGCCCAGAAACATGTACCCAAGCTGGCTCACTGTTGAATAGGCCAAAACACGTTTAATGTCGGTCTGCACCAGGCCTATCGTTGCCGCGAACAGGGCGGTCCCTCCGCCCACGAATGCCACGATGGCCATAGCGAAGGGAGAAAGATCAAAAATGGCATGATTCCGTACGATCATATAGACGCCAGCCGTGACCATCGTCGCGGCATGAATGAGCGCGCTGACCGGGGTCGGCCCCTCCATGGCATCAGGCAACCAGGTGTGGAGCGGCAGTTGAGCGGATTTGCCGACCGCACCGACGAGCAGACACAGGGCAATAGCCGTGGCCATCTCCGGAGACAGCTGGCCAACCTGAGCAAACACTTTTGTATAATCAAGCGTCTTGAAGTTCACAAACACGAGAAAGATGGCGAGTAGAAAACCGGCATCCCCGATGCGATTCACAACGAAGGCTTTGGAGGCAGCCTTAGCGGCGGATATCTTATCGTAGTAGTATCCGATCAGGAGGTACGAACAGAGCCCTACACCCTCCCAACCGATAAACAACACAAGATAGTTGTTCCCCATGACGAGTAGCAGCATGGAGACCATGAAAAGATTCATGTACGTGAAGAAGCGGGTAAACCCCTCTTCACCGTGCATATACCCGACAGAATAGATGTGAATCAGAAAACCCACACCCGTCACGACCAGCAACCAGGCACAGGTCAACGAATCAACCAGATACGCAAAGTTGATCGTCAAATCTCCGCCGAAAATCCATTGATACACGACGACTTCATGCGATACGCCGTTCCGCAAGACGTCCACAAACACCACAAGCGTACACAAAAAGGATAGGCCGACAGACACCCAGGCCAAACGATGCGCCAGCTCATGTGAATACCGATGGCCAAAGACGCCGTTGACAATGACCGCCATCAGCGGAAACAGGGGAATCAATTTGATCAGCAGATCGATTGTGTCAGACACACAGTCCTACGTTTTCTCAGGATGTTCAGCTAAGCGAGAAGCCCGTCGAAGCCGGGCCCTACTGCATCCGCTGGGGGTCGCTTTGAGGGCATGGGGCACCGAAAGCAGAACACGATGCCGCTCTCAACATCCTGCTACCACTTCAAAAGGTTCATCTCGTCCACATTCGTAGAAATCTTGCTTCGAAACACCACGATGATGATGGCCAGTCCGATTGCTGCTTCTCCGGCGGCAATGGCGATGATAAACAACGCCACAAGCTGCCCAGCCATCGATTCGAGATAGTGCGAGAAGGCGACCAGATTAATGTTCGCCGCATTCAACATCACCTCAACGGACATGAGCACGATGATAAAGTTCCGGCGAATCAGGACACCCAGCAGTCCCGTCATAAACAGAACGGCACTCACAGCGACATACGCCGACAGCGGTATCATCGATGGTCCTGTTCAGCCTCCAAGGCCTTCGGCGTCTTCGCCAACACGATGGCGCCTATGATCGCTCCAAGCAAAAAAATTCCTACGATTTCAAACTGCAAAAGATGGTCACTGAACATCTTGATGCCAACCGCGTAGGTATCTCCCTCTTGCAACACCGCTCCAGCAGGCGCGTTTCCTTTGGCCCCGTCAAACGGCGATCGGAGGAGAAGAAAAAGTACATACAGAGCCCCTAACGACGACAGCCCGGCAAAGTACGGCGCCGACGCGTGAAAATATCGCTCGTCAGTTTTCAGATTCATCAACATCAGCACAAAGAGGTAGAGCACCAAGATAGCGCCTACATAGACGATGACCTGGACAGCCCATAGAAACTCAGCATTCAACAGGATGAACAGGCCGGAGACGTGCATGAGTAAGGCAAGCAGGGATAATGCACAGTGAACTGGGTTGCGCAGGGTGACCGTGAGCACGCCAGCGGCAATGCTCACCAACGCAAAATACGAGAAAAATGCCAAGACCATATTATCCGCTCAACTCAGATGCTTTGGAGGTGTCTGCGTCGCTTTCGCAACTGATTGCGGGAAGTAGTATCGATACTCACGGCTCTCCTCAAGATTCTTTTCTTGATTGTGCGCATACAAATACTTCTTCCCATCCTCGAGATGTCGCTCGCCAATGTCGTACAGGCGCTTTTTATCGAACAGAAGGCTCCGTTTATCATGAGTTGAGTACTCATACATCTTGGTCATGGCCAACGCATTGACCGGACAGGCCTCGACACAGTAGCCACAGAACACACATTTGGTAATATCAATGTAGAATTCGCTGGCATACCGTTGAAGCGGTCGCGTGGTATCTTCGGCGCTGATCACTTTGATGCAATGCGACGGGCAGGCGACTTCACACAAATCGCACCCTACACACCGTTCTCGTCCATCATCGTACCGCAACAACCCAAGAGCCCCTCGATGCGCGTCAGGAATCGTGCGGTGCTCCCGTGGATATTGAAACGTCATCGGTCGATGGAGCATGTGGCGAAACGTCACTTTCATCGCGTCCCAGATTTCATAGAACAGGGCCGCATGAAGGATCTTTTTCGTCAAGGCAGTGATGCTCATCGTAGGCTCCTAGTCATGAGCAAGCAGACATCTTCATCGCATCATACCGATTCAACATTCACCCACATTTGCTTGAACGACGGGACACCGGTCGTAGGGTCAACGGTCACCGTCATCAAATCTTTTACCGGGGGCTCATTAAAATGCTCAGGAAAAAAGCAGGTACCAGGTGCGACCGACTGATCCGCCTGCACAGCGATCTGAAGGGAACCACGGTCCGACGTCAGGCGCACCTTCGCACCCTCCTGGAGACCGAGGCTTTCCAAATCTCGCGCATTCATTCTCAGCTTTGCGGTATTCGGAGCGATGGTGATCAGGCCGGGCGCCTGAACAGATAGCTTGCCGGAATGCATCAGTAGCTGTCCCATCAACAGGGCAAACGGGCGAGTTGGCGCATTAACTTCAGGAGTTGCCTGATACCGCTCTCCAACCTTGGTCGCATACTCTCTGGATAAGTATGGGTCGAGCGTCGGCGTTGCTTTGCGAGGTTGACCAAGATTGTAGTACCCGGGAAGCAGTTTCATGACCTCGCTTTGGATATCATTTGCGGACTGATAATCCCATTGGCATCCCATGGCATTGGCTAGAGCGGTCATGATATGCCAATCAGGCAAGCTCTCGCCTCGCGGATCCATGGCTTGGCGGACACGAAGGACCCGCCCCTCAAAATTCGTAAAGGTGCCGTCCTTCTCCGCATAGGTGCAAGCCGGCAGCACAAAATGCGCTAGCTTCGCCGTGTCAGTCAAGAACGGATCTTGGACAACCAATAATTCAAGCCGCTCAAGCCCCGCTCGGACTTCCATGGAGGCTGGAAGGGTGGCCAAGGGATTTTCTCCCAGGATGTACAACGCCTTGATCTGTCCGGTCCGACACCGCTTCAAGATTTCAATGAGATGTGCGCCCGAGCTCGGAGGAGGGAGCACCGTGTCCCAAGCCTTGGCGAAACGTTCTCGCACCTCCGGATCACCATACCGCCCCTGTCCCGGGAGAAACTCAGCAGCCGTACCCATATCAACAGCCCCTTGCTCATTGGGCTCTTCCGTCACCGTACTCACGCCACACCCCGGTTGTCCGAGCTTTCCGGTAATCCAAGCAAGATCCATCAACTTGAGCACGTTGTGATAACCGTTCGTCCGTCGGACAATTCCTTCCGCGCACAGAATGATCGACCGTGGCGATTCGGCAAACAGTCCGGCAATTTCCCTGAAGACTTCACTGGACAATCCTGTCTGAGCCGTCAATTGTTCCATCGACAGACTTGCCACCGCCTTCTTGAGCGCCTCAAAGGCTTGTGGATACTTTCCCACGGCCGCTTCATCCACCACATCCAGTTCAATCGTCGCTTTCACCAACCCATCGATCACTGCTCCTTCTGTCCCGGGCTTGATCAAGAACGGATGGGAGGCGAGCTTGCTCATATTCGTAACGGCACTGTCGAACGTCACCACCTGGGCCCGATACACACGCACCGCTTCTTTAATGCGCACCGCCGTGAGCGGATTCGTCTCCGTAATATTGGAACCGATCACGATAATCGCCTTCGCCTTCGTCAGATCTTCCCAATCGTTAGAGGCTCTCCCCTGGCCGATGGCGTGTTTGGACGCTAATACAAAATTCATATGGCCGTAGCGCGCACTACTATCAAGCTGGTTCGTTCCAAACGCCGTGCGCATGAGCTTTTGAAATAGATACAGCTCTTCATTGGTACACCGGGCCGTCACAAGGCCAGCGATGGCATCGGGACCGTGCTTGCTTTTAATTTCAGCAAATCGATCGACAAGCGCGTGCATGGTCTCCAGCCATGGCTTTTCAACCAAGCGCCCGCTTTCACGAACCAATGGGTGCACGAGCCGACTTTGACTATCCAGCGACTCGAAGCCAAACCGCCCCCGCACACACAGCCCGCCGTGCCCTTTGGCCGTATCGGATCGATCACCCCACTTATTCTTCCAGGACAGCGGCGATGTGACCCGGACAACTTCTTCGTCTTTGGTTTCCAAGTACATCTGGCAACCATCGCCGCAATAATTGCAGGTGGTGGTCGTCTTTTTCATCTGCCATGGCTTATACAGATACTTGGAAAACTTGTTTGTGATCGCACCGACAGGGCAGACCGCCAAACAATCCCCGCAGAACTCGCAATTGAGGGGGAGATCCCCTTTGGGGACGACCTGGTTGAATCCTCCCTTCTTCATGAATTGCAAGGCATCGATCATTAAGACATCCTTGCAGACATTGATGCATTCCGCACAAGCAATGCACCGATTCATATTGAAGTCGAGAACCGGGCTCCGCGTATCTTCGGGAATGAACTTTTGTTTGGCATTGGCGAGGTTGGTCACGCCGTGCTGGAAAGCCATATCTTGCAATTCGCAATGGCCGTCCGCATCGCACACCGGACAATCAAGGGGATGCACGGACAGGTGCTTCTCAACGGCTTTCTTGCGGGCGAGGAAGAGATCCTCTCCTTCGGTACGAATCACCATCCCGGCTGCTGCCTTCGCCGTGCAAGATCGGACAGGAGCTTTTTTCCCTTCTTGCATCACAAGGCACATCCCGCAGGAACCAAACGGGTCGAAGGTGTAGTGGTAACACATCGCCGGGATGATCTTCCCCGTCATGGAGATGACATCGTAGAGCGACACCCCATCCTTTGCAGTGACGGTTTTTCCATCAATGCTCAGTTCAATGCTTGTGGCTTCAACGTCGGGATTGGTTGCTGGCTTTAGTCCCATTGTTCTTCTCCGTGAAAGGAAAAACGTGAACCGTAAAATAAAACCCTGATTTTACTTTTCACATCTCACGCTTCACAGTCAGCGGTCGCATTCACCCATCACAATATCGTAGGTCCCGAAAATCGTGCAGGCATCGGAGATCATATAGCCTCTGGCCATATGATCGAACGCACCCATATGGATGAACGATGGAGCACGAATCTTCAATCGATACGGCTTACCCCCACCCGTACTGACGATATGGAAACCCAGTTCCCCTTTGTGGGCTTCTGTGCCGCAATAAATTTCCCCTGGCGGAGCATCAAACCCCTGCGAAAACAGCTTGAATTGCTGAATCATGGCTTCCAAGTTCGTGAACACCCGTTCCTTCGGCGGCAGCGTGACGCTCGGGGCATCCGCCATGATGGGGCCTTCCTGCATCTGTTCCAGGCATTGTCGGATGATCTTGACGCTCTCGTACAGCTCCATCACCCGAATCCAATACCGATCATATGTATCGCCATTTTTTCCAACCGGCACGCTGAACTCACACTTCGGATACGCGCTATAGGGTTCATACTTGCGCAGGTCATAGTCCACGCCGGATCCACGCAACACAGGCCCGCTCAGCCCAAAATTAACGGCGTCTTCCGCAGAAATGACGGCGACCCCTTTGGTGCGTCCCAGCCAAATACGATTTTTTTCAAGAAACACCTGGTACTCATCGATCTTTGGTGGGAAATAGTCCAAAAACTGTTTCAGCTTGTCGATCAACGCAGGCGTCAAGTCGCGCTCGACCCCACCGATCCGATACCAGCTGGTCGTGAGACGGGCTCCGCACAGTTCATCAAACCAGTCCAGCAAGATTTCACGATCTCGAAAACAATAGAAGAAGACGGTCATGGCACCAATATCGAGGGCCTGGGCACTCAGCCAAAATTGGTGACCGATGATGCGCTGGACTTCGGCGACAATCGTCCGTAAGTATTCCGCCCGCTCCGGCACTTGTAAATTTAGGAGCTTTTCAACGGCGCGGCAATAGGCAAAATTGTTGTACATCGCGCAGACATAGTCCAGTCGGTCGGTATGGGGAATGAACTGATGGTAGGTCCCATCTTCCGCAAGCTTTTCGACTCCTCGATGGAGATACCCCATCACCGGAGTTGACTTCACCAGCCGCTCTCCCTCCAACTCCAAAATGACCTTAAGAACACCGTGCGTACTGGGGTGCTGAGGCCCCATGTTGAGCAAAAGCTCCTCGGTCCGCAGGGTCGGAAGCGTTTCGCTTTCCGGGTGTTCCGGATTGACTTTATAAACGGTGGTTCTTTGATCTTCGAATGCCATACCCGCCAAACGTCCTATCGGGGCACTTCATCCAAAAAGTCGAACGTGTCTCGCCAGCCTTTACCACGCAACGGAAAATCTTTTCGCAAGGGATATCCCTCGGTATAGTCATCCGGCATGAGAATACGGCGAAGATCCGGATGGTTTCGGAAGCGGATCCCCATCATATCGTAGACTTCACGCTCCATGAAGTCTGCCCCCTTCCAGAGATCCGTCAAAGAATCGACCACACAATCTGACTCAGGCGCCCGAGTCTTAAGCCGAATCCGCTGACGTTTTCGAATCGAATAGAACTCCCAGACTACCTCAAATCGCTCTTCGTCATCAGGCCAATCCACAGAGCTCACATGGACGATATAGTCAAAATCCATCCCTGGATCATCGCGCAGAAATTGGGCGACCTCGCGAAGCTTGTCACGAGTCACCGTTACAGAGACATCACCACGCCACTCACTGACGTTGGTCACGCCAACCGAGAACGTATGCTGAACCCGCAATAAGAGAGGATGCATGACCGTTCGTCAAACCTTCAAATTCGCCTTCACCTGATCAGGCTGAGCCACAAACACCCGTTTTTGCATGATGCGCTCTTGCAACTTGAGGATACCGTCCAAGAGAGCTTCCGGGGTTGGGGGACAACCAGGCACATAAATATCAACCGGAATAAAGCGGTCAACACCCTGCACAACAGAATAGCTATCGTAGATATTCCCGGATGTTGCACAAGAACCCATCGCAATCACATACTTCGGCTCCGGCATTTGATCGTAGATTTTTCGGATGACCGGCGCCATCCGACGACAGACAGTTCCTGCCACGATCATCAGATCCGATTGCCGTGGCGACCCTCGAAACACTCCGGCTCCAAAGCGATCCATATCGTACCGCGAAGAGACAGCGGCCATCATTTCTATGGCACAGCAGGCGAGCCCAAAGGTCATCGGCCATAGCGAGCCTTTTCTGGCCCAGTTTACGGCTTTTTCAAGAGATCCTGTAATGACGTCCGGAACCCCATCTTTCTCGTGGCGTCCCAGCTGGATCAATCCCATAAAATCCTCAATCCCACTCCAGAGCGCCTTTGCGCCAGGCATACACGTAGGCCACGACAAACAACCCAATAAAGATCAACATCTCGACCAACCCGACGATCCCGATTTTGGTGAATACAACCGCCCATGGATAGAGAAAAATGACCTCAATGTCGAAAATGACAAACAACATCGCAAAAATGTAATACCTAACGGGGAACGGCATGCGGGCGTCCGAAAAAGGTTCGGCTCCACATTCGTAAGTCGATAATTTTTCAGGCTCAGGGTATCTTGGTTGTACAAAGTAGCTGACCAATAACGTCAGCAGCCCCAAGACTAGCCCCATGAAAATAAAGAGAAAAATTGGGAAATACTTCGTCAGATATACAAGAAGAGCCTCTGATCCGCTCATACGACTTTCTCTTGCAAGGCATTGACCTGAAAGACCATTCCAGGCGCAAAGGGTGGAATATTAGTGCGCTGTTCTTTGGGATAGCAAGAGAACAAAGGACCTAAGCCCTGATCACCCGAAAGCCCTACAACACTTATGCGAGGAAGAGAATGGTGAAAAACTGATGAACTATTGAGAGGTTAGAAACTTACGAGCATGACATCATGGGACGAATTGACCACTCACAGCTGCTCACTGGTTCGTGCGCTGCTAAGGTGAGCAGGCTTCGCCTGCTCCCATTCTGGCGTCAAAGGAGAAAACGCCTTGGCTGCTCGTCGCCGATGAATCTGGGTTTCGATTCGGACCTTCTTAGGAAGCTCCTCAAAGACAAGGAGGTGCCCATCGGCCGCCTTCTCAGACTGCATGCCGCTTATCAGGAAACGCCTCAAGGAATCGTACGGACCCAGCATGGCTAATACACTACCATCGGAAGGAAATGTCGGTCAAACCCCTTACAAATTCGGTTCGAATTCTTGACAAGGCAGCGTTGTTTGCTATGGTCGTTGAAGCGACCGTGGCCTTGATAAGGACTCTCTACCATGAAAATTACGATCTCCCTTCTCTTGGTTCTGTGCCCGGGAATGAGTCTCTCCCTTGATCAAGCTCTCGCCCAGGTCTCGAATCTCGATTCCGTTCGAATACTAGACGGAGGACTCTCCTTCGCCAGCGGAATGATTGAGAAAACCTCCCCGATCGACGGAACCGTGAACTTGATCACCGGTGACAATCAATCATCGGGGAATCGAATGCTCTTAGGAAAGGGAGACTCTCTCTATCTCAAGCTTGATAACCCTGCCGATGTGGAACCCGGAGATCTCTATACCGTATACCGACGGGTACGAAAGGTATTTCATCCGGTCACTCGAGAATACCTTGGGTTCGTGGTGAATCGCTCCGCCGTTGTGAGGGTGACGGCTGCCGATCACGCCCTCACAACGGCAGAAATTGTGGTGAATTATGGGCCTGTGTCCCCCGGCGACCCGGTCACACGATTTAGGGATCCAGCGAATGATTCTACAAGCAACTCCGCACTGAACGCCTCCGACCTCGAAGGAATGATTATTGAGCTTCAAGCGGACCGCACAATGACATTAGTTTCACAATCCAATGTTGTCTACATCGATCGTGGAAGTGAGGATGGACTGCAAAAGGGAGATCTGCTTGATATTCACCGATATAGCCCTGTGCTGCCGCCCAGAAAAATCGGACAGCTCAAAGTCTTGTCTACGGAGGCACACACAGCCGTCGCCAAAGTCCTAAGGGCAAATACCCGTATCATCAAGGGAGATCGGTTCAAGTTCGTCGGATCTCCTGAGCCCTCTACCCATCCTGTCGTCGCACTCACGCATGCATCTGCGGAGCAGAGTAATCCATCGCCTGTTAGACCAACTACCGATCTGGTCACTAGCAAGCTGACGGTACGGAATGCCTCCGGACAAAGTCGTCTCAATCTGGGCGAACTAGCCAAGTTCTTGCGCTATGAATCAGGAGATGCCGCGATCAAGCCTGAGAATTATGCCGTGCTCGATCAGTTCATTGAATATTTGCGAACCAGCGGCGATACCCGATTGATTCGAATTGAAGGTCATACCGATAACGTCGAAATCGGTCCCTCACTCAAGGCTCGTTATCCGAGTAATTGGGAACTGTCCAAGGTCCGCGCAAACGGTGTTCTTCGCTATCTTGTCGAGAAAGGCGGTATTGACTCAGCCAGGGTCACAGCCGTGGCCCTTGGGGACAGCAAGCCAACCGCGTCGAATGAGATGGAAGAGGACCGCAAAAAGAATCGCCGTGTAGAGATCGTGCTGTATCTCGCCGAAGCCGATGCTTCGGAAGAGCCGACTCACATGCACACGTTGAGTACCAATGCTCCCGATTTGAATGCGCGTGGAAATCTCGATCAACAGAACCCCTCTACGCCTGCTTCGGATACTGGGAACCCTGTTATCCCAGGAACCGTGTCTGTGGACGATTCTTCGCGGACTTCCCAGACTGGATCTGGCAGTCGTGCTGATACTCCCGATACCGGCAGTCCTTCCACGCCGATGGAGCCGAATAAACCAGGTACGGTTCAGCAACAACCAACAGGCGAAACATCGACAGAATAGTCCCCTCTCACGGAAAATGGATTCCTCTTACTTCCTTGCCACAACATCCCTTCGGTTAATCCGTCCTGCTCCAGACAGATATCACACCCGGTGTCCTTCATAATTCCATACTGTTAGAATGCAGCATGGTTCTCCAGGGTGCTTCGGCCTCGCAGCCGCAAACAGAGGCTCGGTTTGCGGATGTACTCGTTCCACGTCACATCACGAAGGCATTCACCTATCTCGTTCCATTTTCCATCGCTCAACGTATTCAAATCGGCAGTCTCGTCACGGTGCCATTCGGCCGATCCGTCTTAGAGGGAGTCGTGATTTCCATCAGCTCCCATCTCGCACCCGAGATGACGCCTACGTCTCTAAAGACGATTCTTTCGCTGGTCGAAGATCGGCACAATTCGACGATCTCTCCCGCCCTCCTCGAACTCTCTCACAAGATCGCACAATACTATGTGGCCCCATGGGGCCAATGCCTTCGATTACTCTGCCCTCCATCACTCATCTCCCCCACGCGCTATATCGCCACTCAGCTAGGCCGCACAGCTCTTGAAACAGGGACCTGCCCAGAATCCCTGCGACCGACGCTGCAACGAATCGCTCACCGAGCCTCGGGAATCTTGTCATCCACACTCCAACCAACCCGACATGGCCATGCCTTGCGAGTGGTCGATCCCCTGATTGAGCGCTCATGGGTCAATCGCGTACCGTCGAACACAGGGCGTATCCAGGCTCGCAAGCAGCAGCGCATCCCCATGACTGAGCCAGAAGAACAACAAACACTGCCCCACGCTATAGTCGATACAAATCAACCTCACGAGATAGACCTCGCCTGGCGCACTCATCTCCGCCAATGCTTTCAGGCCGACCGCATGAAGAAAGTCGTTCTCCACGCTCCATGGCAACAACGGATAGCAAGACTTGCTGAGGCCATTCGTCAGGCGCATTCACACAACAGATCGACGATCGTGGTCTGCGGTGAAACGGCAAAAGCACGGTGGTTGACACAAATACTCGCACCACTCACTGGACTTGAAATTGTCTTTGCTCAGCTGCCCCGCTCGGCTCAAGGATGGGATCAGCATCGAGGCCCGACTCCATCCGTCGTCGTGGGAACCCGTTCAGTTGTCTTTACACAGCTCGATTCAGTCGGACTCATCTGGGTTGAAGGAGAAGAGGACTCAGCCCTCAAGGAACCCAAAGAGCCTCGATATCACGCCAGAGACGTGGCTTGCCTACGAGCGAAGGAGGATCGTGCCGTAGTGGTCCTTGCATCCGAACATCCATCTCTGGAATCAAATTTCGATACCGAAGCGGAAGTTCATCGGGTTCAGAAGGACAGAGCCCTTCAGCCGAAGATTGAGTTGGTCGATCTCGGCAAGGAATCGAGAGGAACCCTCCTGAGCCACAGCCTTCGCTCCGCGATGCGCGAGGCCCTAGAGCGCAAAAAACAAATCCTGCTGTTTCTCAATAGAAGAGGATACGCTAGAACGCTGATCTGTCGAGACTGTGGCTGGGTACCGCGCTGTCCTTCCTGCACGGTCGCACTCCCTTACTATCAAGAAGCCGGAAGCCTTACCTGTCGGTACTGCGGAGTTGCGGAACAGTTGCCTGAGGTCTGTCCCCTATGTCATGCCACCGCAGTGAGTCCCGTCGGTGAAGGTACTGAACGGGCCGAGGCTGAAGCTCATCGTTTGTTTCCTCATGCCACGATTGCGCGCCTCGACAGTGACACACTCCGCCGTCCATCCACCGCTCGCTCACTGTGGGAACGTGCGAGATCCGGATCATGCGATATTCTGATAGGGACGCAAGTACTCTTCTCTCATGAGCCCCTTCCACAGCACCATGTAGTGGGAATTCTTCAAGCCGATTCCGGATTACATGTCTCGGATTTTCGAGCTGCGGAGCGGACGTACCACCTCCTTGTTGATGCGGCAAGCTTGGCGTACCCGGCCTCCGCTGGAGGGCAAGTCATCCTGCAAACTCGTCTCCCTTCCCACCACTCCGTACAAGCTCTTGTATCGGGGGATCCGCATCAGTTCTACAATGAGGAACTCATTGCGCGGCGGCTTCTCAATTATCCACCGGTGTGCCACATAGCCGATCTTACCGTCGCCGGGCACAATACGATCCTCGTCGAAGAGGCCGCCACCCGCTGGGCCGCAACCCTTCAACAACAGACCTCTGTCGAAGAACATCTTGTCGTTCTAGGACCGGTCCCGACGCTGGGGAAACGGCTTCGAGGGCAGCATCACCGTCGGCTCCTAGTGAAGGGAGCTGATCCCGACCTCCTCGCACATCGGCTCTGGGATTCTGTTGAGAGCATGGAAAAACAATACCGACAGAGACAGATCAAATTCGTTGTCGATATGGACCCGGTAGAGGGTGGATAACGTCACACGACTTTCCTTTTCCTCGAGTGAGCTATCGACGTCCTGGTTGGTGCATCGTCGGGCAAGGGTTGATCTGTTCGCCACGCCCGTTTGAACAAGCCATAAGAAAACGAAATCCAAAATACGGAAGAGAACAGACCCAGCACAACCGCTGAAAGAACTGTTCCCATCTCGGCCTCAGGGAGCGATTCTGACGGGCCCTTGAGTTGAATCATCAACACCACCGGCCACGCAAAGCTTTCCAGTCCGAGTAACAATGTCGCCCACGCCCAAATTTCGGTAATCGACTTCGCCTTTAGCCAAAGAAAGCCCCCCACGACGAGCGCCCATCCGAGCACAACGACCGGAGCAACTGTTCCCCAAATCAGCCAGAACCCGACAACAGCTACAAGGATCCCCAAAAGGCAATTCAGCAGTCTCATAGATATGAACCACGCTCACTGAACGGGGCCCGAGTCTGACGGGATTGCCATACGATGTCAACGCAAAGAAAATGAACGCACGGAAGGGTTGGTTAGTTCATCACCTCGGCAGCGACCGCATCAAGGAGAGCTTGGAGCTCAAATGGCTTTTGAAGTGTCCGCCTTGCTCCCAGCATGGTTGCCACATCAAGAAAATTAGGGACGCTGACCCTATCAGTTCCTCCGGTCATGGCGATGATCCGAGAATCTGGAAACTCACATCTAAGCGCCACAATGGCCTCCAATCCGTCCTGATCCGGCATAAGGATATCCATGAGGACAAGGTCGGCGGATTTTTCGCGATAGCGCTCAAGTCCCTCTTTCCCGTCACAGGCCTCTTCGACAGAGTACCCCGCCCCCTCCAAGGTGTCACGGATCAGCTGGCGGATTTGGTCTTGATCGTCAACGATGAGGACCGACAACATCCGGCACCTCAGTCTGTGACGCCGATGGATCCGATCCAGGCTGTGGGGGCGGAATGGATTCCGGACAAGAAGCGGTGTGATCCGACGCACGGCGAATGGTGTGAGCCAGTTCACGAGCATTTCTACCAGCTGCAATCACGTGCTGAAGATGTCGGTGGGCCTTGCTGTCGGTGGGAATCAATGAAAGAGCCAGCTCGCTGAAACCAAGTACCGCAGTAAGACTGTTGTTGAACTCATGAAAGACACTACGAGGAATGGTCCGAGGTGGTTCCATCGTGGGGAGAGGTGGCGTACGAGTCAGAAAGGCCTTTCGATCCGTGATATCGACGAGCATCCCGACGGTCTGACGTGGTTGAGATGATGGACGTTCTCGTTCAAACCAGGTCTGGTAACAGAGACTGATCGTGCGAATAGCTCCATCTGGCCGAACAATACGATAGGTCACTTCAAAGATCCGATCCTCATGGGAGTTTTGGGCCGATCGGGCCATCACATTCATCATCTCTCGATCAGAAGGATGGACCAGTTGCAGATACCTCTCCAGAGAAGCCGGTTCCTCCATCCCGATGCCATGGATAGCCCGTAGGATCGGAGACCACCAGACGGTCCCCCCCTGGTAGTCATACTCAAAGATCCCAACCTGCCCGGCCTGCACGGCAAGATCCAAACGTATCTGATCATCCCGAAACGTTCGATCAGCTTGACGGGGAGCCGTGATGTCGACAATAGTGACCAGGAGCGACGGCCCTGAAGAGAGAGCAATCGGGTACAAGCCGATCTCGGAGAGGAATCCCGAACCATCCTTTCTCAAACCAGAGAGTTCCACACCGGTTCTTGAAAGACACGTCGTCGAGGCCGACAAGACATCTCGGGATTCACGCGCATACTGTGCGCGATCAGCGGTCTGGAACAGGGAATCAACAGGACGGCCGACCAGTTCCCCGTAGACATACCCGAACATCTGTTCAATCTTCCCGTTGGCAAGAGAGATCGTTCCTTCCCGGCTCACCAGAACCATTCCTGTGGCAGAGGCATCCAACACAACCTTGAGCTGAAGCACTCGTTCCTCCGCCAATGTCGCCATGAGTTTGTAGTCGGTAATGTCATCGATGGTTCCCGACATCCGGATCGGCTGATCCGGGAGCCCACGCATCAGAACACCCCGGCACCGGACAAACCGCACCACACCGGATGGTTGAATGACCCGACAGTCGATATCGTATGGGCGGTCGGAGGTAAACGTCTCTTCGAACAAGGCGAGAACGCGATCACGATCCTCTGGGTGAAGCGCTTTTTTGAATGTGTCATAGGTTGACGGCACTGACCCAGGCTCGTATCCTAAGATCCGGTACTGTTCGGCAGACCACAGTTCAGTAGCATGCGCGACGTCCCAGGCCCAATTGTTCATATCTGTAATAGACTCTGAACGGCGAAGATCATGGAGGCCATGGGCGCCATCCTCGCTCCTTCGATTCGCACATAACCGATCTGAGAAACAGATCAGGAAAGATTCCTGTCCCTCCCACACAATTGGCGTTGTCGACATCTCGACCGCAACGGTACTTCCATCTCGATGGAGGACTCTGGTCTCCCATTGACATTCTGATTCAGGTGATGATGTTCGGATAAGGTGTTCTCGAACACTCTCTTCGAAATCCTGATGAATCAAGTCCAAGAATGCATGGCCGATAACTTGATCTTCCGAACTTGCTCCGAGGATCCTCAACCCAGCCATATTCACGTACACAACCTCTTCGTCCGTCGTCACCAACATTCCTTCTGAGACGGACTCGCACAACAACCTAGGCGACGGTCTCCCACTACGATCGGCTTCCAACGCTCGAACATGTGAGATATCGCGCATAATCCAAATGACTGTGATCAGTCGCCCAGCACGGTCTTTGATCGGAGAAAGTATCACCTCATTCCAAAACGATGTGCCGTCCTTTCGATGATGGCGAACACAGACTCGACAAGCCCACCCATCTTGAAGGGCCAACCCGAGCTTTTCCATGGACGCACGGTCGGTATCTGGGCCACTCAGAATTGTGCTGGTTTGACCGATGATTTCATGCTCTGCATAACCGGTCAACGCAAGGAAGGCGCCGTTCACCTGGCAAATAGGATGGTGCGGAAGCGTGGCGTCGGTCACGAGGACACCACACTTCGTCGCTTCAATGACCTGAGCCTTCAGGAGGTTCTCATGCTGGAGTCGAAGAACACGCCAGAAAGAGAGACTCAGGAGAAGCAGCATTCCCAGAAAAAGACCGGCTGCCATGAGGGACAACCTCCCGGTAAGCCAGGACAACACAACGATGTCTCGCGACCCGCCATTGTCGTCCGCGCACTCGGAAAGAACTCAGGACCACAACGAACAACGGCGATGAGACTCCTTCCCCAAGATGCGCTGGAGTCTCGCCGCTCTATTTTAGTTATGAACCCGAATACAGCAGAGGAATCCTACTGAAATTGAACGAGAAACACCAAAGCACGATGGGGTTGCGGGAGATAAATTTTGCCTCTATCTGACTAGAGCCGAATGTGATGAGCCTATCCTTGCCGTTTCACAAAAAAGGCTGCTGCCTGCGCACGTCGCGTGATACGAAGTTTTTGAAATACGTTCGCCAAGTAATTCTTCACCGTTTTGTCGCTGAGTCCGAGGGCAACGGCAATTTCCTTATTGGTCTTGCCTTCGGCGACCAGCGCCACCACTCGTTCCTCCTGAGATGACAGTTGATCCGTGCCCGGCGTAGCCGGGAGGTCGTGCAGCCCTCTCAGCCATCGTAGCGCCCGCTCGGTTACCATCGAATCCAGAATTGATTGACCCCTTGCAACCGAACGGATGGCCTCCAGCAAGGCCCCTGAATCGATTTCCTTGAGCACATAGCCCTGTGCGCCAGCTAGGACGGCTGCCAGCACGGAATCGTCATCAGCGTACGACGTCAGGAAAATAACTCGGGTGTTCGGGAGCACTCCAAGAATCTCGCGACAGGCATCGACACCGGACCCATCGGGAAGACGGACATCCATCAAAATGATGTCGGGTTTCAGCTTCTGGGACTGCAGAATTGCATCGCTCATGGTACCGGCTTCCCCGATGACACTGACGCTTTGACTCTGGCTCAGGACGGTCCGGAGCCCCACACGGATCACTTCATGATCGTCGACGAGCAACACACGAATGGTTTGGGTGGGAGATTTAGTTGTGAGCATAGGTTGTCTCCTTTGGCAAATCGAGAGAAATCTTCGTTCCATGGCGAGGCGTTGATCGAAGCAGGAACACCCCGCGGACTTTTTGAGCTCGCGCCGCCATATTGGTCAGTCCATGACCAACTCCTTGAACAGAACTGGCGTCGAACCCGACCCCATTGTCAGTGATGGTAAGACGAACCGACTGCGTGAGATCTTGGAGTGACACCGTGATGCGTGTCGCACCGCTGTGCCGCAACGCGTTGCTGACCCCTTCTCGTACGATGTTGATGATATGCAGCGCTTGTTCGGTAGAAAGCTGCCGTGCGGACGCCTTATCGATCCTCGCCCGGCATCTGGCCGACGCTGTGCTGGACATCGTGGCAACGAGGTTCCGGAGTGCCGTTGGAAAGTCGCCACCCTGTATCACGTGAGACTCGAGACCGGCGATAAAATTCCGAACCTCTCCCATCACCTGATTGAGGTGCCCAATACTCTGATCGAGAGTCTTCATGAACTTTTTCGTGAGGGGTCCGGACTGTTTCCGAATGAGTGGTTTACACCCCTCTAATCCGAGTCCCACCGCATATAAGGATTGGAGAATCCCATCATGAAGATCCTGGCTGATGCGTTCTCGTTCTTGAATCGCCGCGCTCAGATCTCGCTCACGACAGCGAAGCATCTCCTCCATCCGCTTCCGCTCAGTGATATCCGTCGAAGCTCCAAGCATCATATGTGCGTATCCATCGTCGTCGTAAATTGGCCGTTTCACTGTCTGTAACCAGCGCGTCTTTCCCGACACATCCGTGATCTGTTCTTCCGGAATAAACCGTTCTTCCAGGGAGTGCATGACTTCACGATCCTTCTTGCGAGAAAACTCCACCTCCTCCGCGTTGGGATTGAAATCAGCATCTGATTTACCGATCAGATCATCCACCGTGATGCCATAACAGTCGGCGACCGCCTTGTTAGCCATCGTGTACCGTCCGTCACGATCCTTGGCAAAGATGAAGTTCGGATCGGTGTCAATGACCTGTCGAAGAAACATATGGGAACGGCGAAGGTCAGCTTCCGCCCGCTTGCGGTCTCCAATATCCCGCAAGATCATGCAGGCATACTCATTCCCTTCATGGAGTAAATAATTGACGCTCACGTCCGTCTCCAAGACGGCCCCGGTTCGTGACCAAAACCTTGCTTCGAATGTCAACGATCCCCGTTCCTTTAAGTAGTTCCAGTGACCGATCCATCGTTCCACGGGGAAATTTGGGTCAATGTCGTGGACCGTCATGCCCAACAGTTCCGCTCGTGAATACTCCAGCATTCGGCATGCCGTATCATTCACATTGAACACTCGAGCGCTCGGATCCAACCATATGATCGCCTCAACGGCCTGATCCACAGAGAACTGTATCAACCGCAGCGCTTTTTCCAAGCGTCTACTCTCCGTAATATCATCGCCGACCGTCACACCACATTGCTTGCCGTTCAACTCGATCAGTTCCGACGACAAGAGACAGTGACGGATATCGCCGTTTTTACTCCGCAGTTGAACTTCCATATTTCTGATGGATCCCTGTTGCTTCAATAATCCGAAGTAACAGGCTCGTTCTTCCACGGAATGCCAGAGACCTATCTCCAACGTCGTATGTCCCGTAGCTTCTTCTTTATGATACCCGAAGAGCTGCCATGCAGCCTCATTCGCATCTACGATCAGACCAGAGTCCAGCTCGCTGATAACAACCGGATGAGGGCTGGCTTGGAACGCCTTGGCAAAACGTTCTTCGCTGATGCGCAGCGCTTCCTCTGCTTGTTTGCGGTCCGTGATGTCGTTCGCGACGGTCACCACACAGAGCACCCCGTTAAGTTCGGCGAGATCAGCGGAAGCCAGAAAATGGCGGAACGCACCCGATTTGGTCTTTAAAGCAAACTCCATGTTGCGCATCGGCTGTCCGGCTTTCAACCGCTCGATGACTCGTGCTCTATCTTCGAGCTTTGGCCAGATACCTAGCAGGAAAGTGGTGTTTCCGATCACTTCCTCCCGACGATAACCGAATGCCTCCAGGCACGCATCGTTCACCTCGACGCAACGACCCGTTACGACCTCTGTAATCCCGATTGGATGAGGGCTCGTGCGGAAGGCTTTGGAGAAGCGTTCCTCGCTCTCGCGCAATGCTTGCTCCGCTTGCTTCCGCTCCGTGATATCGAAGATCGCACCATCGAGGAAACGCACCTCACCACTCGAGGTGAACACCCCTTGCCCTTTTTCATAAACCCACCGGACAGTACCATTCGCATGAACGAGACGGTACTCGATGACATAGAGACGGTGCTCCTGCAAGCTCGCCCAAGTCACCTCCTCCACGAGTCGGCGATCATCGGGGTGAATCACACTGGCATAGGAGCGGGTGTGATTGGCAATGAATTCCGAGGCCGGATACCCAACGATGCTCTCAATCGTATTGCTGAGATAGGACATCGTCCATTCGCTGTCCACGGCACAGCGATAGATTGCTCCTGGAATATTCGCAACCAGAGTGCGGAACCGTCTCTCGCTTTCGGACAATGTTTGTTCCGCCTGCTTCCGCTCCGTGATATCGACAGTGGCCCCGATCAAATGTGTCAGTCGTCCCTTGGAATCGCGAACGCCGTGTCCACGTACATCAGTCCAAATAACGGATCCGTCCCTTCTGACCATTCGAAGCTCATAGTGGCATTCGTCGATTGCTCCGCTTTGCACCTGTTCCCAATTCTTCATGGCAATCGACTGATCGTCCGGATGAACAAGCTTCAGCCAACTAAAGGGATCGGTCGACAGTTCTGCCGGCCCGTAGCCGAACAGCATCTTGAGATTGGCGTCACCATGGTAGAGTCCCTTGAGAACATCCAATTCCCATACCCCCACTTTGCCGATGGCTGTGGCACGCGCGTAACGCTCTTGGCTCGCCTGTAATTCTGCAGTGCGTTCGACGACTTTCCGCTCTAAGTCATCATGCACTTGCCGGAGCGCTTCCTCCGCCAGTTTGTGCTCCGTGATGTCCTGGAGTGTCCCGTAACACCGCACCGCTCGCCCGTTGACAACGTCAACCTTACCGACAGCCCGCACGGCAATCCGACGGCCCTTCGCTGTGATGAGTTCTAACTCAAGATCCCACGCTTCCCCATGTTTCACCCCTTTTTCGAGCGCGTCAGCCATGAGAGGGACGCTTTCGGGTGTGTAGAAATCCAACGCCGTTTCCACCGTCGGGTGGTACAACTCCACCGTCGTCTCGTGCAATCGATGCATTTCCTGGCTCCACCACAGCCGGTCCGTCAGGAAATCCAACTGCCACCCGCCAATTTTCCCGATCGCTTCTGTTTGGGCCATCAACGCAAGCTGCTGCTTGTGGTGGGTGATATCTTCTGCAATCCCCGCAATGCGATTCTCTCTCCCAGTCATTCGGACGCGTCGATCGGAAATCCAGCGGATATGGCCATCCCGTCCCACGATCCGGTACTCACAATGGAACACTGCCGTCATCCCGCCACTGACAAATCGATCATGGCTTGTCTTCACCCGCATGCGATCATCCGGATGGATTGATTCAATCCACAGCAACCAATTTTGATAGATTTCCTCGCGCTCAATGCCCCAGATAAAGGTAAATGCTGAGTTGACGTACAACACCTGCTGTTCTTCCTGTCCCACGTCCGCAATCCAGAATGCCGACCTAACCGACTCCGCGAACTGCTGCCACCGATCCTCACTCTCCCTCAACGCCTCTTGCGTACGATTGCGCTCGGTCACATCAGTAGCGATGACTCCGATGGCCGAGAGATGACCAGCGGCATCGGCCACCGGGAATTTCACGACGAGACTGACACGAAGCCCATCCCGCTGCTGCGTCACCTCCTCGAATTCCCGTCCACGGCCGCTGGCCAAAACTTCTCTATCATGCGCTCGAAACTGTGCGGCCTGCTCCTGAGAGAAGAGCTCGTCATCTGTCCGTCCCAAGGCCGCACCGGGTGCAAGCCCGAACACCTCATCGAACCACCGATTGGTATACAAATAGCAGCCGTTGTGATCCTTCAACGCCTTCACATTGGGCGCATGGTCAAAAAATAGCCTGAACCGTTCTTCGCTCTGGCGCAGCGCCTCCGTTCGATCGTTCACCTGACGTTCCAGGGTTGCATTCAGCTTGGCCAGGGATTCTTCTGCTTGCTTCCGTTCTGTGATATCAGAAAACATCCCAAGGATCGCCGGCTTGCCGTCCCACGTGATCCGTTCGGCCTCGACTTGAACCGGAATCATCGTCCCGTCCAACCGCACGTACACCCGCTCCGCACTGTGGAGGGACACACCTCCCCCGAGCAATCGTTTGATACTGTCACGAACCTCTTGATGATAGTCGGAGTGGATACACTCAAACGTCGGTCGGTCGAGAATATCCTGCGGATCCTGCGCTCCCATTAAGAGAGCACCCGTTCGATTCACGTAGACCGTTCGCCCTTCACAGAACACAAAGACACCGGATGGGGACAACTCGACCAACGTCCTATACCGTTCTTCGCTCTCTCGGACGGATTCCTCCATTCGTTTGCGATCGGTCACGTCGCTATGGGATCCGAGAAGATGGATCCTCCGGCCATCGGCTTCCGTCACGAACGAGGCACGTGCTTCAATCCATCGGTACGTGCCATCCTTGTGCCGCAGGCGAAACTCCTGTCGATAGTCCCCATCAGGTACAGAACGATACTGCATAGCATAGGCAACTGCACCCTCACGATCGTCTGGATGCAGAAGGGTTGCCCATGTCTCAAATGCATCGACAAGCTCTGTCCCGCTATAGCCCAACTGTCGTTTCCACTCTTCAGAAAAGATCACCTCATTCGTTTCAGTGTTCCAGTTCCATAACCCAGTACCTGATGCTCGAAGCATTTGTTGGAGTCGCTCCTGAGAAAGCCGGAGTTCCTCCTCACCTCGCTGACGGTCCGTGATATCCAATACACTGTTCGACAGGGAGACGGGACGATCGTCGGCATTGCGACAGACTTCTCCTCGACCATGGATCACACGAATCGTGTGATCTGGACGGACGATACGACATTCGACGTCGTAGGTTGTGCCGTCCTTCAGTGCAGTGTCGATGGCGCTCTGCACACGTGCACGATCCAGCGGGTGCAGTGAGGTCACGAAGGTGTCATAGCTGACGACCATGGACCCTGGCTCGTAGCCGAAGATCCGATATTGCTCCGCCGACCAGCACACAGCGCCGCTGTCGAGATCCCAGTCCCAGCTACCCAAGTGTGCGCGCGCTTGGGCTTCCATGAGCTGACGTTGCTGTTGATGGGCTTTTGTTTCGGATTGCCGTCGTTGGAGCTCAGCCCCTGCCCGCGAGGCAAACACAGCCATCAGCGATCGTAGTCGATCGCTATCACGCAACGGCTTGGTATCCATAAGGACGAGGAGTCCCATGGTCGCTCCGCTTTTTGTCTTAAGCGGTACTCCACAATACGCCTCGACCCCCAACTGAGCTAAACGCCCAAAGAGTGGGAACACCGTCCTGACATCCCGTTCAAAACAGGCAAAGGACTGACCAAGCGCTGTTTCGCACGGGGTATTCATCAGAGGATATTCGAAGTTGTCGACGAGAGTGCCGTTGACTGAAACGGCGAGGGTACGGATTTTCTTCACCGGACTGTGGTGGATCTCTCCAACGACAGCATACTGGACGCCCAGTACCGTGCTCAGATGGCACACGAGAGTTGAGAAGAAGTCTTCTCCTGTCTCCGCGGCCGTCCCGGCGACGATCGCGCGCAACAGGTCCGACCGTTCGCGCAAATCATGTAACTCGTCGTCTCGCTGTCGCGAGAACTCCTGTAAGGCCTGATCCCGCCTCGTCAATTCCCGTGAAAGATCGGCGACCTGCCTGCGCAACAAATCTAATTCAGCCAGGTGACTGGTCGAATTCATGATGGGACTCCTCTCTCAGCGCTCTTTCGCGAGTTCCATTCGACTTGTTCCGGCACGTGCTTCATGGCGCAACATCGAGGCGCAATGGCGTCATGTATCGGGGAAAATGAGAACTCTCCGCCAAAGGCTATTGGTTCCTAATAACCAGGAATCGAGCGGGAGCTAGTTTCCTACGACCACGGGTGAAAGTCTAGATCCAAATGGCCTGGAACTTTGTGAGGAACCTGGCAGGAACCGCATAGATTGATAGAACCAGAGGCCGGGCGCGAATTCGTCCGCCCCCTCGATACTATTACGCAACTGATTGGATTAATTGGAGTAGTCCGTGGAGTTCTTAGGAAGATCAAGGAGAATCCTGGTCCCACGGTGAGACTCTGATCGTACGGCAAACACCCCGCCGGCTTTGTGCGCTCGCGCCGCCATATTTTCTAAGCCATGGCCGGCACCCTCAACCAACGCGGGATTGAATCCGATACCATTGTCCGTCACGGTCAGACGGACTGACCCGATGAGTTGCCGCAATGACACGGTAATGCGTGTGGCATGGCTATGCCGGAGGGCGTTACTCAACGCTTCCCTCACGATATTGATGAGATGAAGCGCGGATTCAGGTGAGACATACTGTCCGGTTCGGTCATCGATTCGTACCCGACATTGAATGGACGAGGCACCGCACATCGTCTGCACCATGGTTCGAAGGGTCATGATGGGATCACCACCGCGCATGACGTGAGAGTCAAGGCCTGAAATGAAATTGCGGATCTTCTCGATGACATGGTTAAGTTGCCCAATGGAATGTTCCAATGTCGCCATGAAATGATCGGCAGTCAACTCAGGCTGCCGCTTCATCATTGATCGACAAGCTTCCAACCCGAGCCCGGCCGCGTAGACTGATTGAAGAATATCATCATGCAGGTCCTGGCTGATCCGCTCACGGTCTTGCAACGCTGCATTCAGATCCCGTTCGTGCTGGAGCAGCATTTCTTCCATCTGCTTCCGCTCCGTGATGTCCGTCGCCGCTCCAAGCACCATGTGGAACCGCCCTTGGTCATCAATAATCGGCCGCTTGATGGTCTGCAACCAGCGCGTCTTTCCAGACCAGTCCGTGAACTTTTCCTCTGCAATAAAACATTCCTGCAAAGACGTCATGACTTGAAGATCCTTCTCGCGGAAAAACTCCACCTCATCCCAATGGGGATTAAAATCGGCGTCTGTCTGTCCGATCAGAGCATCCACCGTTGTCCCATAACAATCAGCGATCGCCTTGTTGGCCATCGTAAATCGCCCCTCGCGATCCTTGGCAAAGATAAAATTCGGCGAGCCATCGATGACCTGCCGCAACAAAGCATGTGACCGGCGCAACTCGTCTTCAGCCCGCTTTCGATCAGTGACATCATCCCCGACCGTCACCCTGCACAGCCTCCCATTCAACTCAATGACCTCCGACGACAGGAGGAAGCGTCGGACATCGCCGTTCCGGGTCCGGAGATTTACTTCCAGGTTGCGGACCGGACCAGCCTGTTTCATCGTATCGCGGAAACGAGCGTGCTCCTCAGTTGACCCCCGGCCCTCGATTTCTGATATGACCTGCCCCTCGCTGTCTTCAGTGCGATAACCCAATAGCTGACTGGCCGCGTCATTCACCTCCACCAGCCGACCGGTTTCGAGCTCACTGATGAGAATGGGGTGAGGACTCGTCTTGAACGCTTTGGCAAACCGCTCCTCGCTTGCCCGCAAGGCTTCTTCCCACTGCTTGCGCTCAGTGACATCGGCGATCAGTACGATGACGGCAGGAATGCCATCCCATACGATCCTGGCGGCCTCCATTTGAACAGGAATCGGAGTACCATCCATCCTGAGATAGATTCGCTCGGCGCTATGGACCGACACGTTTCCAGCAAGTACACGCTGAACATTGTCTCGGACATCCCGGTGATAGTCTGGGTGGAGAAAATCGAATATCGGTCGACCGAGAAGCTCCCGAGGATCGGTCGCTCCCAGCAGAAGAACACCTCTGTGGTTGACGTACACGATCCGCCCTTCACAAAAGACGAAGACTCCGGATGGCGACAGATCGACCAACGTTCGGTACCGATCTTCGCTCTCTCGTACCACTTGCTCCATGCGTTTACGCTTCGTGATATCCATATGTGAACCGAGGAAGCGGATCTGGCGACCGTCCACTTCCGTCACCGACGCGGCCCGAGACTCGATCCATCGATAGGTCCCATCTTTGTGCCTCAGCCGATAGTCCTGCCGGTATTCTCCCTGCCGTTTACGGACAGCGTCCTGTAAGCACACGATGACGCGATCATGATCATCGGGATGCAACAGACCTTCCCAGGTCTCGAATGAGTCCAACAGCTCTGTTTTCTCGTACCCAAGCTGACGCTTCCATTCCTCCGACAGGACCATCTCGTTGGTATGAGTGTTCCAATCCCAGAGTCCAATCCCCGACGCTTGGAGAGCCTGTCTGAGTTTTTCCTGAGAGGATCGCAGCATCGCCTCTGAACATGCCCGCTCGGTGATGTCCAGAACAGACCCGGACATGCGACAGGGCTTTCCTTTATCGTCACGCAAGACCTCCGCGCAGGAATGAATGGTTCGCACTTCATCGTTCGGGCGAACAATCCGATATTCCACGTCATACGACGCTCGACCGCCCAGAGCATGATTGATAGAGGCCAGGACTCGATCACGATCTCCCGAAAAAATTACCGCGACAAACCCATCAAACGTTAGAAGATCTGCTCCTGGTTCACGGCCGAAAATCCGATACAACTCGGATGAACACCGAACGGCTCCACCCTCGATCTCCCACTCCCAGCTACCCAGATGCGCGAGAGCCTGAGCCACACGGAGGTGCCGAGTTCGTTCATGCAACACACTGTCTCGCTCCGCCAGTTCACGCGAGAGGTACGCGACTTGTTGACGCAGGACATCGACAAGAGGATAGATAGCGTTCATGTGAAGCTCCTCAGCTTCGTGATTGGAATCACCGAACTCCGGATGAGGTGGCGGAAGAGGAAGTTTAACGATATCCTCTGTATGGCACACCGCACACATACCAGGAATAAGGCCAAATGGGCTGTAGTGTCCTACTATATAAAGATGAATGTCTAGATCCCAATGACCTCATTTCGTCAGAATCGCCCCGCTCGATGGGCTCAATACCACGTTTACCCTCGATTAAGGTCGTGATTCAGTCTTTTCATCAGCAACGCCCCTGCCTGCATTGAAGACGCCATATCACTTTGTGGAGAAGGAACCATGCTGGGATACTGTAGGTCGCCCTTGTGTGGAGATTCGAGGTCATCCCACACACTCAAGACGGCACCAACATCATGAAGAGCCTTGTCGTAGAAACGGGCCATGAGGGTGATGTGCACGACTCGATGGGGCAGAAGCCCAATCACAAGTTGCAGGACCAAGGGGAGGTCACCCTTGGAGGTGAAGAAGAAACCTCGGGCGTGTCATCAGGTAGCCCACCATCGTTTTGAGGATTCACTGTTCATAAGCTAGGGAAGGGACCCACGTGAATACGATCAAGACTTGTATAAAGCCAGACATTTGATCGAGGATTACTTTACAACGCTGAAACAATTCCGCGCAACTGCCACCAGAGACGATCAACACGCTGCCAATTTCCTCGGTGCGATCTACCTCGTCGCCTCTGTCATCTGGCGTAACTGACGACACGCCCTAGAGCACGTCCTTCGCCTGCAGCCTGCCTCGAAACCCATCGGTCATCGATGGGCCAGTGCACCCGATCGCGCTTGTCCTCATGAATCCCTACGTGCAACGCTCCGGATCCGGCGTTACGGTTCTCCCGCTCGCTATGGGAGGGGCCGGACTCCCGATCCCTACAATCGGCGCTTCCGCATCAGATATTCCGCATGACGATGGTTCAGTGCAACTCAAATGTTGCAGCGCGAGGACCTGGACATTAAGATGCGTCCATGAGAAAGACCTATCGATCGGTGATTCACGAACGACGACCATCGCAGCCGAGAAAAACTGCCGCTCTCTGGTTGCTCTTGTTGCCCCTACTTTGTTGTCATCAAGCAGCCGCTGAGGAAATCGGACCGGCAAATGCTCCCTTGCCGAAGGCGTCCGGCGCGAAAGCCGATCCACCTCCGGAAGAGCTTGAGGAGAGAATTCGCCGCTTGGAAAATCTGACCAAGCAACAAGCGGATCAGATTCAGCGGCTCATGGAGAAAAACAAGGAGTCCGCCGCTCCGGTGTCCGAGAAGCCTGTCGAGTCTTCGGATGAGCCGTCTGCGATCCGAGGCGCCAACGGCTCTCCCTCTCCTTTTTCAGACCTCTTGCTGAGCGGCAATGACGCGATCCCCAGACCCGAAGCGACACCGGCCGGCCGGGGATTCCTGACCGGCATGTATGACAAGGGGTTCGTGCTTGTCGCACCGATCGATGCTCAGCGTATGCCCTTCGTCCTAAAGTTTAACGCAACTCTCCAGCTCCGTTACACGGGGTTCCATCGAACAAGAGACGCGTTCACAGACAGTTCCGGTCACGTACTCCCCGTCCTGAACCAGAGCAACTTTTCACTGAATCGCGGGTTGTTCACTTTTTCGGGATACGCATTGACTCCAAAGTTGCAATACAACCTCACCGTCCTCAGCAGTACAACGACCGATACCACAGTAGCCCTTGGTATCTTGACCTACCAGTTCAGTAAAGGACTGGCGCTCTCCGCCGGATATTACAGGGTGCCAGGAACGCGCGAGTGGATGGTATCGACTCGCTACACGCTCGGTACCGACCGAACGATGGCGAACACGTTCTTCCGGCCGTCGGTCAGTCCGGGCGTATGGATCAGCGGCCAACCGCTGAATGGGCTATTCTATTATGCCGGGATCTACAACAACTTCAATGCGTCGGCTCTCAATGCGCTTCGAGCCAGCACCTAAATGACTTACTCGGCCAACCTCTGGTGGGAGCCGCTAGGCGCCTTCGGACCCGGCTATTCAGACGAGGAATATCACGAGAGACTTGTACTCCGTACAGGCACGAGCCTGACCTTCCAACGAGCCACCCGCGAGCCCGATTCACAGCTGGGAGAGACCAACCCCGAAAACACGATCCTGCGTCTTTCTGACGGGACCCCGCTCTTTCAACCAGGAGCCGTAGCTCCCGGTGTGACGGTGGCGACGGCTGGCATCACTCTGTTCTCTTACGATCTGGCCTTCAAGTACCGAGGCTGGAGCCTCAGCGGAGAGTACTACGCACGATGGATCAGCAGTCCCAGTTTCAGCGGTGGACCGACCCCACAGACGATCCCGAGTCTTTTCGCCTGGGGCGGCATGGTACAGCTTTCTTATGCAATCCTTCCGAAACGACTCGAACTCTTCGGCAGAACCTCCGGTGTGTTCGGTTCGCTTGGTGACGGCAGCGAGTACGGCGGAGGGACGAATTGGTATATCTTAGCGACTCGAAACCTCCGGAGCACGTTCGAAGTCAAGCACATCAACCATTCGCCGGCCGATAACGTCCTTTACGGCTATGCTGCCGGTCAGAGCGGGACCTTGTTTCAGTTACAAATGCTCATGGATTTTTAGCGTAACCGACGTCCGCAAGAGGCGGGGGATGGTGTGGTGTGCTTAGCCGAAGTTCTGTGTGCTGATCTATCGAGGCTATTGGAGAGCCCCCCGACACCTTCTCATGATCGGAGCGGACATGGGTTCGCAAGTGCCGTGATACTCATAATTATCTCGCTTTGTTGTGCATCCGGCCGCCCTCACACATTCAGGAAGGATATGGACAGGGGAAACCGCGCTTCCTAACCGTCATGCTGCGCGACATTGCCCGGAAAATGAATGGCTCACCCGTTGGGATTCGAGCACCGGGCGACAACAAATCTGCTCGTGACGACAGGGTGTTTGTTTACCATCTTGGAGTCGAACTGTGAGCGGACAAGACTGGGTACAACTCTTCGTTATCGGACTTACCTTCTCGGTTTCAGTCATCCTGAACCCTGCTGGTGATGCGTTCGCCGAAGCGGAGCCGAGTTTTCCCACCGAGCGCCTCGCGCACCTTGCCCTTCGCCTCAAGGAGGCTGAACAAGCCGTTGAAAAGCGACTTCTTTCCAGGAACCTCGGTCTTCACTTCTATGGATATCTGGACGGTTCCTACACCCAGAATTTCAATGATCCATCGAATAGGATCAATCAACTCCGGATTTTTGACGTCAACTCCAATCAGTTTCGGCCGAACCTCTCGCAATTCGTGTTGGATCGTGAAGCGAAGGCGGGCAACGCGATCGATCGCTTCGGGTTTCGACTGAAGACCAACGTCGGCCGAGATTCCGCATTTGTCGGGGGTACCAATCTTCGTGAACTCGACCAGTGGGCGGATTTTCAAGAATTCTATCTCCAATACCTTGTTCCACAAGGGAACGGGATCGATGTCAAAGTGGGTCAGATAAATACGTTGATCGGATATGAAACGATTGAGAGCCCCTACAATGCGAACTATTCACGGTCCTGGCTGTTTGGGCTCGGGCAACCCTTCACGACTCGAGGAGTTCGACTGTCCTACCGATTTAACGACCGGGTGGGGGCTGCCGTGGGAATCATCAATCGGATCAACGGGAATCTCCTTACGAACGCGACGACGCCATGGATCGAGGCATCCGTCACCTTTTCTCCATCGGACCGTGTCAAGCTCACCCTATACGGATTCACCGGGCAGGGAATAGGGTCCAACAAAGTCAGTTGGGGGGACAATCTCTTTGGCGGCGGGTTCCTCTCCGTACAAGCGACAACACGCCTGTCGGTTGTCCTCGAAGCGTTCTACGCTTCGATCGTCAACTCCAGCCTGGTGCAACCGGGCAAGCATGAACGGTGGGGAGGCATAGCCGGGTACCTGATCTATGACTTCAGCGAGCAATGGGGCGTCAGGTTTCGCAGCGAAATTTTCGAAGACTCCGGCGGTTTCTTTTCTTGTCGCGGCACGACCGCGTATCAACCCCAGGCCAATGTCTGCTTCGGCGCGACATCGACCACCCCGGCACCTCCGGTTTCACAAACGCTGTGGGAGGCTACCACCACGCTCCAGTTCAAACCTGTTTCGTGGCTGCTCACAAGGTTTGAATATCGATATGACAAGTCAAACCACAATGTCTTTCAGATAGGAGAACGGGCCGCAAGTTACCAGTCGACGCTCTCCTTGGAGGCGATCTATTTGTTTTGAGTTGCGTGATGACGAATGAGATTGTTTTCGGCCAGATCGCATCGGCCGGAGAAACAGGGATGAGAACATGGAAGCCAGCCTTCGCTAAGCGCATGACCTCCGCTCGGTGGGATTTACCTCGTCGCCTCTGTCATCTGGCGTAACTGCTCGACACGCCCTAGAGCACGTCGCGCCGATGAATCTATATGGTGCCGAAGGCGGGACTTGAACCCGCACGGCTTGCGCCACACGCCCCTCAAACGTGCGTGTCTGCCATTCCACCACTTCGGCACTCAGCAAGCAGGTTGCAACGAAGCCTGCCATCATGTTCTTGGGGCACTCAACCGCGTGACGGCTTGAACGTCCGTCATGGGATTTCACTCACCCTGGCCGTCTCGCAGGCTTGCAGCACGAACCCTGCGGTGAAGCCCCCAAGCCAGCACACGAGGGAAAAGAACGCTGCATTATAGAAGTAGCCCAAAATTCTTGTCAATGAACGAATCGTCCGGTAGAATTGCCCTCTTAATTGACATCTCCGTGACGCTCGCATGATACAGACCGACCAACGAGACCTTGCTTCTACGGTTGCCGCTTTTTTCGATGTCGACAATACAATCTTACCCGGCGAAGCCAGTGAGTTGAGATTTTTCCGTTGGCTGTGGCGTCGCGGGATTGTCGGTTGGCCTGAAGCTCGAGCCAGCGTTGCGTGGCTCTTGCGGCATACTCCTCCCTTATCACTCCATCCTCTCCGCCAACGGAAGCTGTACTTGGCCGGGAAACCCTCCCAAGTGATCGAGCCCCTGGGTGAAGAATTTTGTCGGGAAGAGCTCTGTCCTCGTGTCTCGGCGATCGCGATGCGTAAGCTTGATGAACACCGCCGGGCAGGCCACACCATCATTTTCGTGACCGGATCGCTCGACTTTCTGATCGCACCTGTCGCAGACGCACTTCGAGTGGATCGCTGTTTTGCCAGCCGGTTGGAGCAGCAGCAGGGTCTCTATACGGGTTTGCTTGTGCCCCCACTCCCATATGGAGCGGGAAAACGTCAGCTGATCGATCGGTTGACCCAAGACTTCACATTGGATTTATCCCAATGCTACGCGTATGGCGATAGTCCGGGAGACGTCGACCTCCTCCGCGCCGTAGGACATCCGACCGTGGTCAATCCGATTCGGGGAATGGATACGATTGCCCGTCGTCATCACTGGCCGGTTGTTAAGTGGCCCTGAACGAATGTTGATGCCCGGAGGTACTCCCTCTTCGGCAAATCACCACGTCCATCATGAGCTAGCCCAGACGTTGTTCATGCGCGTCACCGAAATCTTTCATAGCATTCAAGGGGAATCAACCTTCGCTGGATTACCCTGCGTGTTTGTGCGTCTCACGGGCTGTCCCCTTCGCTGCACATGGTGCGATACAGCCTATTCGTTCTACGGCGGAACGGAATACTCTCTCGAAGAAATTCTTGAGAGGGTCCGGTCATACGGATGTCACTTGGTCGAGGTCACGGGAGGCGAACCCTTGGCACAAGCGGAGACCGTCACGCTGTTGCATCGGTTGTGTCAGGAGGGCTTCACGGTCCTACTTGAAACGAGTGGCGCAGTCGATACCAGCACCGTCGATCCATCCGTTCGTATCATTCTGGATGTCAAATGCCCAGGAAGTGGTATGACAGACCGCATGCACTGGCCGAATGTGGAGCGGCTGGGGCCGCAAGATGAAGTAAAATTCGTCATTCAAGATCGCATCGACTATGAATGGGCAAAAGACATTCTCCAACAATTCCATTTGACCGATCGCTGCCCAGTCCTCTTCAGCCCGGTGTTTGGAACACTCGATCCTCGCCAGTTAGCGGAATGGCTGCTCGATGACCGCCTCCGTGCTCGTCTTCAATTCCAACTGCACAAACATATTTGGGCACCCGATATGCGGGGGGTGTGAGGAGTCCTCTGTGCTATCGGAATTCCAGACCTATTGCGATCACGAACCCTCAAAGACCGATGCGGTTGATCATTCCTAATTCACACAAGGAGAAGCCGATGAAAATCCTGCAAGTTCACGCTAAACAAGGACGCATCGACACCGACCGTACTGAAGCGCTGGTCATCCTGCTGTGCGAAGAAGACACACTGACGACCTCAGACGGAGCTGTGTTGGATCGAGCCCTTGGTGGAGCACTTCGGGAACTCCAGCGATCACGGGAGTTTGAGGGGAAAGCACAGGAGGTCCTCTTGCTTCACACTCATGGAAAGCTTCCAGCGAAGCGTCTGATTTTATCGGGTCTTGGGAAGTCACATCAACTCAGCTTGGAAAAGATTCGCCAAGCTATGGGGTATGCCGTCAAACGGGTTCGCCAGGCAAAAGCCAGATCCTTCACGGTTGCACTGCCGAGCGCCATGCCACACGGGGCTTCACTCAGCGACTTGTCACAGACCCTGGCCGAAGGAGCGATCTTAGGAAACTATCAGTTCACGGCCTATCGCAGTGAGGCGCGGGCAAGTCATGATGTGACCGCCATGACCATTCTTGTCTCGCAGAAGAGCCACCTGAACCCTCTTTCTGAGGGCATCCGCCGCGGGATCGCAACCGCCGAAGCCACCGTCTTCGTTCGTGACCTCTGCAACCATCCTTCTAATGTGATGACACCGACGAGGATCGCCAACGAGGCCAAGACCGTCGCGAAGGACGCTGGGGTCAGCCTCAAGATTCTTGAACAAAAAGAGATGGAGCGGCTGGGGATGGGCGCGTTGCTTGGTGTCGCGAAAGGCAGCCACGAACCGCCGAAGTTCATTATTCTCCAGTACCACGGAGCCAAGAAGAAAGATGATCGTCCAGTCGTCCTCGTTGGTAAGACCATCACGTTCGATACGGGAGGGATCTCTCTCAAACCAGCTGAAAACATGGAGCAAATGAAAGCCGATATGACTGGAGGCGCCGAGGTTCTGGCTACCGTACGGGCTGCGGCCAGGCTGAAATTGCCCCTTAACCTCATTGGCATCCTTCCGGTAGCGGAAAACATGCCCGGCGGTCGTGCTATGCGTCCCGGGGACGTGGTCACCACGCTCTCAGGGAAGACCGTGGAAGTCCAGAATACTGACGCCGAGGGTCGGCTGATTCTGTCGGACGGCTTGGCCTATGCCACTCGCTTTAAACCAGCTGCACTCATCGACATCGCAACCCTGACAGGGGCCTGCGTGGTCGCCCTGGGACAATTCGCGATCGGCATGTTCGGCACAGAGACGAAGTTGAAGGATGCGATCACGAGTGCCGGTCTCCGAGCCGGAGAGCGGGTGTGGGAAATGCCGTTATGGGAGGACTACTTCGAGCAACTCCGAAGCGATGTGGCCGATATGCGAAATATCGGTGGGCGTGGCGGCGGGATGATTACTGCAGCCCTGTTCCTCAGCAAGTTTGTAGGCGACTATCCTTGGGTCCACCTTGACATCGCCAGTACCGACTGGAGTGAGCGGGAACGCGCGTACATTCCCAAAGGCCCAACGGGTATCGGGACGAGACTCTTGATCCAGTTTCTTATCAATCGCTCACTGAAACATGAGAGCACACAGGTATGACCACATCTCCTGACCAGATTGGACAGCTTTTCATGATAGGTTTTGATGGGACCACGGTCTCGGCAGACCTGGCCTCCTTCATCAAGGAATATCATCCCGGCGGGATCATCCTGTTTGCGAGAAATCTCGAATCGACAGAACAAATCGTTGACCTGACGAACGACCTTCAACGCAATAGTCCGCATTCCCCGCTCCTGATCTCCATTGATCAAGAAGGCGGGCGGGTCTCGCGGTTACCAAAAGAATTTACGATTTTCCCACCATGCGAAGTACTCGGGCAGTGCCATTCCTCAGAGCTGGCCTATGCCGCGGCTACGACGACTGCAAAAGAATTGGCGGCTGTCGGGATCAATATGAATATGTCCCCGGTGCTGGATGTGAATAGTAATCCATCAAACCCGGTTATCGGTGATCGAGCATTCGGCGCAACGCCCAACCTTGTGTCTGAATTGGGATTGGCCACGGTGGGTGGCCTCCAAGACAATCGGGTGGTTGCCTGCGGGAAGCACTTTCCAGGACATGGCGACACCACGTCGGACTCACACAAAGAATTGCCCGTCGTGACCGCCTCTCGTGATCGCCTCGAGCGCATTGAGTTCCCCCCGTTCCGTCGAGCCATTGACAGCGGCGTTGCCTCGATGATGACGGCCCATGTTCAGTATCAGGCGTTGGATGAACAGCGGCCGGCGACCTTGTCCCCAACCATCATCTCAAAATTGCTTCGCCAAGAGTTGCACTATGATGGAGTCGTCCTGACAGATGACCTTGAAATGCATGCCATCATCGATCACTACGGAATCGGTGACGCGGCTGTTTTGGCTATCCAAGCCGGTTGCGATATGCCGCTGATCTGCAGAGATCGAAATAGGGTGGTCGCCGCCATGCAAGCCGTCGACAAAGCTGTCACCAATGCGGACATCTCGCCACAGCGGTTGGCTCAATCCCTTGCCCGCATCCGTCGCCTGAAGGAGCGGTATCTCCTTCCCTATCGACCTGTCACAATCTCTGATGCCAGATTGGCGGTTGGCTGCCGCAGCCATCAGGCTCTCTTGAGGTCTATTCGCCAAACCCGAGAGCGGGTCGTGAAAGCTGAGACATGAGCCTTTTGAGAATGTTTTCTCTTTGCAAGACGACCTACGGACCACCCCTTCGAGGGGACGGCCGCTGGAGCCGGAAGGCGCCACTCATAAGGTAGTCTTGCTCCGTTCTCACGTCTTGTGGCATCATAAACATTTCTAGGAGGGCCTTATGGCCTCATTGCTCGAGTACGTCGGATCTGTTCATATTTTTCTTGGGCCCTACCGTGGTAATCCGATCGCGTTGTATTTGCGACGGACAGAATCCGGCTGCCAGATCGGACCGAAAGTGTATCCATGGAATGATGTCACGGGTGTTGGGGAAACACCGAACAAGGCCGCTGCTGATTTTGAAGAAAAATGGAAAGCCAAGGGCTTAACTGCAAATATGTATTCTGGTCCAGCCTGGGAGGGAGGCATTAAACCGGAAAAACCGGCGCCACCAAAACCTGCTGCACCGCTAAAGGCGGCTACTCCTCCACCCTCTCCTGCCAGTCCAGCAGGGACTGTTTCCACTCCACCGACGCCATCTGTTGCGGATACGACCACGCCTGGGGCCGGATCAACTCCGGCCGACGCCGCTCCAATCGCAGCTCCTACGTCGACACTATCACCCTCCGCGTAGTTGGCATAACTCAGATCGGGGCATGCCTCAGCCTGGTCGGGACCATCAGCAGCTCTAGATGTCTCGCCTTGAGAGTTTGCTGTGCTTCATGCCGTAGCCGACGTAGACCACAATACCTACAGCAGTCCACACTCCAAAGCGGATCCACGTGGCCCACGGCAGCCCGGCCATCAGATAGAGGCAGGCGGCAATGCTGAAAATCGGCACAAGAGGCATGAACGGAAGACGAAATGGGCGAGGCTGATTGGGCTTTGTGTATCGCAGCAGCATGACCCCGAAACTAACCAAAATAAACGCAAAAAACGTTCCGATGTTGGTCATATCAGCCGCGTCCCCGATCTGGAAGAACGCCGAAAGGATTGCCACGACGACACCCGTGAGAATGGTCGCGCGATACGGCGTCCCAAATCGTGCATGAACCCTGGATAAGCCTGGACTCAGCAGTTGATCTCGCGACATGGCAAAGAAGACTCGGATTTGCCCCAACATCATGACCACCAGTACACTGGTGATCCCGGCAACCGCTCCAATCGCGACGATCGCGGCACCCCATTTGAACCCGACTAGCGTGAGCGCTTCAGCGACCGGCGCATGTATATCGATCTGACTGACCGGGACTAGTCCGGTCAATACGGCCGCAACGGAGATATACAAGACCGTGCACACACTCAAAGATGCCAGAATGCCGAATGGGACATCTCGCTGAGGATTTTTCGCCTCTTCGGCAGCCGTAGAGACAGCATCAAACCCAATATAGGCAAAAAATATGATGGCGGCAGCGGCTCGGACGCCCTCGAAACCGTTCGGCATAAACGGTGTCCAATTGTCGCTGCTCACAGCGGGAGCTCCCACGGCGATAAAGAAAAGAATTACTGCCAGCTTCAGGAGCACGATCATCCCCGCAGCCCTTGCACTTTCCTTAATCCCGATCACGAGGATGGTCGTGACCAACAAGACAATGATGGCGGCGGGAAAATTCGCTATGCTGCCTTCCGGCCCACCAGCCCACTGCGGTGGATTGGTAGCCCAATAGGGCAGCTCAAGACCTGCAAGTTTGAGTAATTTATTGAAGTACCCCGACCAACCAATCGCGACAGCAATACAGGCAACGCCATACTCTAGTATCAGATTCCATCCGGTCAGCCAGGCGAGGAACTCTCCTACTGTCGCATAGGAAAAGGTATAGGCAGACCCAGCGACTGGAATCATCGCCGAGAACTCGGCATAACAGAGCGCTGCCAACGCACAGGTGACGCCGGAGAGGATGAAGGAGAGAACAATTCCAGGCCCCGCCCCCGGTCGATGAGCATCACCCACAATAGCAGTGCCGACCAGGACAAAGATCCCGGTTCCAATAATCGCACCAATTCCCAGCGCCGTCAGGTCCCAAACTGTCAGTGTTTTCTTGAGACGATGTTCTGGCTGCTCGGCATCGGCCAGAATTTGATTAATGGGTTTCGTCCGGAAGAAGGGATTGCTCACGGCTAGTCTCCGGCCTGAGTCCTAACGCGTTGGCCTGAAGAGGTCACCGTCAAAACGCACCTGCTGACCGCACGCCTATCGCTGGAGACTACCAATCTAGCATGATTCGTCCTCTCTGAACCGTTCAGAAGGCTCATGCCCGAGTCCGCCGCGCAGCGCGTAACAGGGCCTCAAAGAGTCTTCGGTGGACCAGATGTCGGTCGAAGAGGAACTCAGGATGCCATTGGATCGCAAGGAGAAATCGATGGGTTGGGGACTCAATGGCCTCAACAATGCCATCGGGCGCCATGGCACTGGCTATGAGCGACGGCGCGACGGCTTTGACAGACTGATGATGTGAACTGTTCACCATCAGCGTTCTTTTTCCGACAATCCGCTTCAGGAGGCTCTTCGGTTCCACAGTCACCGTATGTGAGACAGAAACGGCTTTCGCCTTTTGGCGATGGTCCATCGCACGTGGAACCTGGGAAGGGATATCTTGAAAGAGACTGCCGCCACAGGCCACATTCACCGCCTGCATCCCTCCACAAATGCCCAAGAGCGGAAGGTTCCGTCGTCTAGCCTGATGCACCATCTCCAACTCGAAGCTCGCACGCCGTTCACTCACCAGTGGAAATTTGTAGCTCTGCTTCTCTCCGTACAGACGTGGTGGAAGATCAGGTCCGCTGCCGGTCAGGAGAAGCCCGTCAACACTGTCAAGAAGTCGCCGTCGATCGGCGGATGCAGTCACCAAGGGTAGGATGAAGGGAACACCACCAAGCTCTTCGATGGCCCGAATGTACCGGGCTCTCAGAAAGTAAGTTGGCTCGGGCCCACCCATATCCTTCCTGTCACCGGCATGAAAGTCAGGGGTCACACCGATGACAGGCTTCGTCATTGCTGCGCGGGTTCGTGAGGTTCGTATGTCGGGGCAGGGGCGGAAGAAGGTCCCTCATTTTCAGCGGCCACACCTAGGAAACGAACTGGGCGATCGCCGCTGAGGTGCTCAGGAGTGATGACATAGGTTCCATACACACTGGGAACCCAGATATTCTTCGCCGTTGACTCGCTAAATCCTGAAAAGACATAGGCCAGGCCACCGACAATTCCTCCACCAATGGCAAACGCAGCTTTGAACGGGAAGTACAAGATGGTAGCAGCGGCTGAGGCAGCACCCATACCGGCTCCGGAGGCCGTCCCCTGTAGAGCGTCAGTCGATGTGGATTGGCTCCAAGCCGGGGCCACAAGCATCGAACCGTATGTAACGACAACCAGCACAATCACGATCGGAAGTCTCACGTGTGACTCCTCCTTCCTCTTCAATAGCTCAATCGGAATACCCAATCATACACGAACACTCTTATGCCTTATAACAAATTCGAAGCTGAATGCAACCCCCTTTGTCGAGCCAGAGAACGACACGAAGAAGAGCGAATGATCAGGGAGCGAGATCGAGCTCATCCAGGATGAAAGAGACAAGATATTCGTGGTGCTTACTGATCTCTTGATCCAATTCCGTCATCAACTCTTCCGCGAAGACCCGATGATTGTCCTGAGTCAGTCCGGCCATGAGTTGGAGATCCAACTTACAGCGACACACAGCTTGGACAAAAACATCACCACTCCGTTCCTGATAGCCAGACCGTTCTTGAGGCTCCACTGACGCCAAACTCTTCGCGAGTCGATCCGTCAGCTGGATCGTATGCCCGAGGGTCGAGAGCTGTCCGTTGCTGATCTCCACCGCAACCTGAATACCAGCCTTCCAACTCCGTTTCTTGACATTAAACACACAAGCCAGCACATCGGCTTTCCCTTCCACCGGTTCCGGCCCAAAGAAAAAGGTCACTCGATATACGGCGAGATGGTGAGTAGATGAAGTGATCATCGATCGCTATTGTACCATGACCTCCCGCCGGATTGACGCCCTTTCACCCCGAAGATATGATGCGGCTCTATGAGTCAGACCGTCCACCATACAAGGATCCGTGCGATTCAGAATGCGATTCGCGATCTGGAAACAGTCGATGGATGGCTTTTCTACGACTTTCGTGGCTCAGACCCCTTGGCTTATCGGGTGTTGCTCCTTGATTCTTCTCAACATGTCACTCGCCGTTGGTACTACTGGATTCCTAGAACCGGCGAACCGGTGAAACTCCTCCATCGGATTGAACCGCATGTACTGGATGACTTGCCTGGGTCCTCACACCTCTATGTGTCGTGGGACCAGCAACGGACGGCATTGGACACCCTCCTACGAGGTCAACGGCGCATAGCCATGCAGTATTCGCCTCTCAACGCTGTCCCGTATCTCTCCAGAGTAGATGCCGGCACGATCGAGCTTATTCGAAGCCTTGGAGTTGAGATTGTAACATCCGCCGATCTTGTCCAACGATTTGAGGCCGTCTGGACGGAAGAACAACTGGAATCACATCGGTATGCCGTTACAACTCTCAGACGCATTGTTGATGAGGCTTTCACCCATGTCGCCTCGTGTCTCGTACGCCAACAGCCCTTAACCGAGTATGATCTGCAACAATTCATTCTCTCCCGTATTCACGAGACGGGAATGACAACATCCAGTGCGCCAATCGCGGCCGTCGATGCCCATAGCGCTGATCCCCACTATTCACCAGGTGAGTCGGATTCATCCCCGATTACCCGAGAGAGTCTCGTTTTGATCGATCTGTGGGCGAAGCGAACCGCACCCGGCTCCGTCTACGGTGACATTACCTGGACTGGTTATACAGGACACCAAGCACCACCAAAGCATCGCTTAATTTTTGAGCATGTCCGACAAGGTCGCGATGGAGCCTTATCGTTTATCCAAGCACAACTGGCGGCAGGACGATTTCCCTGTGGCTGGGAAGTCGATGATGTCTGCCGGGGCAAGATCTGTGATGCAGGATACGGCGATTTTTTCATTCATCGTACCGGTCATTCGATCGGCGAGGAGGTGCATGGCAATGGAACGAACATTGATAACCTTGAAACGCACGATGGGCGTCAGATCCTCCCTCACACCTGCTTTTCGATAGAGCCTGGCATTTATCTCCCTGGCGAGTTCGGCATTCGGAGCGAGCTTGATGTGTATGTAACGGATCAAGAAGCCATCGTATATGGGCTGCCCCTTCAAACCGAGATTATCTCCCTTCTCTAAGACAACGTGGCAAGTTCGAGGCTTGACGCTTTCTTGACAGTCCATCAAAGAGGCAGCTACAGTCCTTCTGTAACGTTTTTCCCTACAGCTCAACGAGAGGTCATCCTTGTTTGGTACGATGGGGTTTTCCGAGCTGATCATCATTCTTGTGATCGTGTTCATCATATTTGGGGCGGGACGCTTGCCACAAATCGGCGAGGGAGTGGGTAAGGCGTTAAAAGGGTTTCGAAAGGAAGTGAACGACGTCCCCCAGCCCAATACTGATCAGCCTCTCCAGGAAACACCACTCCAACAACCAGATCAGATTTCGCCCATTGTCTCCACAGCTCCGGTCGCTACATCCACTGCAACTTCGCCGACACCAACAAAGACAAATGCCCCATACGTTCCCGGCCCGGAGCTGACCCCTGGAACCACAGCCTCCTTTCTTTACAATACAAGTACTCAAACCTCTCCCACATCGATCGCTCATTCTCAACCTCCCGCATCGTCACAGCCCAGTCAGGTCATTTCCCTGGAAGAGCGGGCAGCAAGTCCAGTTCCAATATCACAAGCCGCGTACCCCCCCCTGCCTGCAGGAGCTCAGACGAAACCGGCCACAAAACGTCCTTCAGCTATTGTCAATCGGGAAGGAGTTGCCCGCATACAGGCTCAACAAGCAGCCCTCAGGTCGACGGCTTCGCCATCAACCAGTGGTGTGTCACCTGATGATCTGCAGAATCTCGGTGAGGGTCTAGGAGAGGTCGTACGAACATTCCGCCAAACCGTGACTGACATCCGAAGCAATGTCGAACCCCAGATGCGCACGATCCAAACTGAGGTAGATGCCGCCCAAAAGGAAATTCAGCAATCCATCGAAGCAGCAAAAGAACCCCCGACGGTACAAGACGAATCGTCGAAACCCAGCTGAGCCTGGCCATGTACTACTCTGGCTGTCCACTCCATTTGGTGCCGTCGATGGTGTCTCCATTGTAATTTTTGAACCTGGAACACCTGGCGGGAAAGATAGGCGCCAAGTCAAAGCCATCAAAATTCCTTACGATCGAAGTCCCCCCTTAAACAGTTTAGGATTGGGTGCGACTTCGATTCAATGCGCCGACAAGCCGGACAAGATCTTCCTGTATCTTCTCCTCTAAGTCCACAAACTGAATGCCCATACCGGGAAAGAGGAGATATCGTTCAGGTTTATGGCGAGCCCAGGCGACTTTAGCCTTAGCCCTAATTTTATCTGTCGGTCGATCTGGTAGTGCAAACTCAACCATGAGCTCGGTACCAGGACTCAGCGGGGCACCGCTCTCAATAAAGAGCCCTCCCCCACCGATTCCTCCGGTCAGACTATCGAACTGCTTTCCCTCTGGAGTGGTATAGCGGACCTTCAGGGCAAGAGGGGCTCGCGGTTGTGTGCGACAATGAGCGAACCGAGCATCCTCGTCAGTTGCCAGCACTCGTTCGATAAGTGCCCCCCACGATACATTGCCGAGCAACTGACCTGACGTGTCATGCACATGAATCGTTTCTTGCCGAGTGTCAATGATCAACGACTTTCCACAATGACCTGCAGTAGAAACGACGGGAAGCTTCATATAGGACGATGTTGTCCGGATGACTCGACCAGTATAGAGATTTAGGCTACTGGGCTCGTCACCTGAGTTGTTTTCACGACTTCATGAATTCGATCACGTACTCCCTCATCTACTTCTGTAAATCGCACTCCCATTCCTGGACTGAAGGTATATTGATCAGCTTTCGGGCATACCCAAGCTACAGTCCCCTTGGCCGGTAGCCATTGGTCTGGCTTTTGAGGAAGCGAAAATTCCATTGCCAATTTAGTTCCGACAGAGAGAGGACTATGGCTCTCAATAAATAGCCCTCCTCCTCCAATGCCACCGGCACGACTCTCGAATTGCTGCCCTTCTGGGGTATTGTAACGTACTCTAAATGTGAGGGAAATCCGAGGCTCTACCCGAACCTCTTTCTGAACTACTACCTTGCGGTAAGCGAGAACTTGATCGATCACAACGTCCCACGACAAATTCCCAATGACATCCCCATTTCCCGCTAACAATGTCACCATTTCCCGTTCGGCATCAACTTGAAGCACTTTGCCCTTGTGACGAAGACTAGACAGAACAGAATACTTCACATGTTCTCCCTTCGATGGGTCACACGTCAGAAGTATAGCGCGGTATTTCTACTTGTCTAGGAAGGAGAGAGTCTCAGGTGCAGATCAGGATGGCACAAGCCAGCCGGAAAAGACTTTGATTGTCTTTATAAAAGTGACCCGTCTTTTCCGGCCATATAACATGTAATCATATCAACATCTTACGCTGTCCTTGCGTCTTGTTCCTGTTCGAAGATGCGCATCGGTGGGTTCTTCCCCACAATCGCGTCTTCTGTAATGACCACTTCCATGATGTCTTTTTGAGAAGGAGCATCATACATAACGTCCAACATCACCTCTTCGAGAATTGCCCGGAGTCCTCGAGCCCCAGTCCGCTGAGAATAGGCTTTTCGTGCAGCAGCACCCAGAGCACCTTCCGTAAATCTGAGTTTTACCTTCTCAAACGACAGCAACTTCTCATATTGCTTCGTGAGGGCATTACGTGGCTCGGTCAGGATACGAATGAGGGCTCGCTCATCCAACTCCTCTAATGTAGCCACAACAGGCAACCGCCCAACAAATTCTGGGATCAGTCCGTACTTCAAGAAATCTTCAGGTTGGACTTTGGCCAACAGATCACCTAATCGCACATCACACTTTCCACGGATTTCAGCGCCGAACCCCATTGACTTTCGATTCATACGCTGTTCGATGATCTGCTCCAAGCCCACAAATGCTCCACCACAGATGAACAGGATATTGCTCGTATTCACCTGAATAAATTCCTGATGCGGATGCTTTCTGCCTCCCTGGGGAGGAACATTCGCAACCGTCCCTTCGATCAATTTCAGCAATGCTTGCTGAACCCCTTCACCTGATACATCCCGCGTGATCGACGGACTGTCGCTTTTCCGACTGATCTTATCGATTTCATCAATGTACACGATCCCACGTTCGGCCCGTTCTACATCGTAGTCAGCAGCCTGCAAAAGTTTCAGAATGATGTTCTCAACGTCTTCCCCTACATAACCGGCTTCAGTTAAGGTCGTAGCATCCGCAAGAGTGAAGGGGACATCGAGAAACTTGGCCAAGGTCTGTGCCAACAGGGTTTTCCCCGTTCCGGTTGGACCCACCATGAGAATGTTGCCTTTTTGAAGCTCGATATCATCCACCCCTTTTTCTTTCGAAGAAATACGCTTGTAGTGGTTGTGCACGGCCACAGACAGAATGCGCTTGGCACGTTCCTGCCCGATGACATATTGATCAAGGTGATGTTTGATTTCTGCGGGTTTCTTGAGTTTCGAGGAAATTTCTTCTTTGGCTTCTTCCCAATCCTCGGCGATGATGTCATTGCAGAGGTTGACACATTCATCACAGATATAAACCGTCGGCCCAGCGATCAGCTTCCGGACCTCATCACGGCTCTTGCCACAAAAAGAACACCGTAAGTGTCGGTCCATCTTTTCCTGCTTAGCCATGTGCCCTCCTGTGTTACTTACCCTTTGCCCCGTCTCCCGACTCGCCCACCTTCATAAGCTTTGGTGGCCTTGTAATGACCTCATCAATGAGGCCATATCGTTTCGCCTCTTCACCTGACATGAAATAATCTCGTTCCGTGTCATGGGCGATCTTTTCGATCGGTTGCCCGGTGTGCTTGGCCATAATCTCGTTGAGACGTTCACGAATTTTTAGAATTTCCCTGGCGTGAATGTCGATTTCCGTCGCCTGTCCTTGAAATCCGCCTAGAGGTTGATGAATCATCACACGGGCATTAGGTAGGGCAAACCGTTTTCCTTTCGTTCCAGCGGTGAGCAGTAGCGCTCCCATACTCGCCGCCTGACCTAGGCAAATCGTGTTGATCGGAGGTTTCACATATTGCATCGTGTCATAGATACCCAATCCGGCTGTCACACTACCCCCTGGCGAATTCACATAGAGATTGATGTCCTTTTCAGGATCTTCCGCCTCAAGGAAAAGCAGCTGCGCGATTACCAGATTGGCAAACACATCATCAATGGGAGCCCCAAGGAAAATGATGCGATCCTTGAGGAGCCGAGAATAGATGTCATAGGCGCGTTCGCCTCGATTAGTTTGCTCGACTACGATCGGAACCAACATGTCGTTCGTTTCCTTTCCTCAAGGATGATCGAGTGCTAACCTATCCCTGAATGACTGCCTGACGATAGACAAGATCCAGCGCCTTATCGACCAAGATCCGTGCACGCAATTCCTCAACGGAATCTTGACCACCTGCCTGAATCATTTTGACAAGATCGGCTATCGGCACTCGAAGTTCCTTGGCTAATCGAGTGACTTCGTGGTTCAGATCATCCTGACTCACTGACAAGCTTTCTTTCTCGGCAATGGCTTCGAGGATCAGGCCCGCCTTAACCCGACGATTCGCTTCTCCACGGTGCTCCTCGCGGATTGTCTTCACCTCCTCCGCATCCGGTTCGGGAAGGGAGTCGGTGACTTTGCCACGCTGTCGCGCTTGCAATTGCTGTCGTACGATCGTAGCGAGCTCTCGCTCAACAAGTGTGTCGGGAAGATCGAAGTGATGGGTCTCAACGAGGCGTTTGAGAAGGGTGTCCTTGTAGGATTCTTCGATATCTTTCTTGAGCGACTTTTCCATTTCACCGCGCAATTTTTCTCGCAAGTCTTGGATGGAGGCGTATGGTCCACAATCCTTCGCGAACTCATCATCGAGGGCTGGAAGCGTCTTGTGCTTGACCCCCCTGATGTTGAGGCGGAACTGAACCACCTTTCCCGCAACTCGGTGATCCGGATGGCTTCCTGGATAGGTCTGCGGAATATCCACTGACTCACCTTCTTGCCTCCCTAGCAAGGGAGCGTCTATTTCAATCCCCAGTAAGGAGGCCTTCGAACCCACGCGATGCAGTTGGCCCTCCTTTTTCGTCCCCTCAAGAGCCACGCCGTCCAAAAACCCCTCCAGATCGACAATGGCATAATCTCCATCAGCTAACGCTGTACCGGCTGGAGCTGCATCCAATCGGGCCTGTTGTTCTCGGAATACCTCGAGGGCACGGTCTACTTGTTCTTCTGCAACCGTGCGCTTGTCGGCTTGCAGAGACATAGGATTAGGGGATTTATAGTCACGAAGTTCGATGGTTGGCTTGATTTCAACCGTCGCCGTAAACGTAAACGGGGAATCCTTTTTGATCTTGACGCGATCTAGAGGGGGTATATCCACTACGACCGGATGGATCCCCGCTTCTTTGATCGCTCGATCATAAAAGTCCGGAACCAGTTTTCGAATGACATCTTCTTCAACAGTCTTGGCATACCGCTTTTCCAAGATTGCCAATGGGGCCTTCCCCGGACGAAAACCAGGAACGTGAACCTGCCGATTCAGTTCTACATACGCCCTCGAAAATTGTTGGGCGACCTCGGCAGCTGGCACCTCGATTTTCAAGGCGCGTTTCATAGGTCCTAACTCAGTAACTTCCATCTTCATCGTCTAAATCTGGCTCCCATCCAGCTTAAGGGGATTCGGAATGATGGTGGTGCGAGAGGGGGGACTTGAACCCCCACGGTTGCCCACGAGATCCTAAGTCTCGCGCGTCTGCCAGTTCCGCCACTCTCGCACAGTGGAGGATGCCGAGGAGCTGTTTCTATCTAGTAATCAACACAGCCTAAACACGCGATGTTGTATAGCGTTGTACCGTCGTACCCATGCAAGTGTCAACCCATACAACCGAGGGTATTCCATACCTAGTATGAATGGCCCGATCCGATAATACTGATGCCCTATCCATTGCCTTTGTTGCCTGCCCTCAAGAGCGCACTTAATTGTTCACCGCTGCCGCACCCACCAAACGGCTTTCACCCAAGGACATCGCCCAATGGCAGCTTCGGTCGCCTTGCTGCTGTTGGACACGCATGCTAATATATCCATCTTTGCACTTCTCGATGCGGAGAGGTGCGAGAGTGGACGAATCGACATGCTTGGAAAGCATGCGTCTCGGCAACGGGACCGTGGGTTCGAATCCCACCCTCTCCGCCATACCGCACCTCGTGTGTACCGACCGCTCCTTACCACGTAAAGTCATTCGTGAGGGCGAATAGGCACACCTTAGAGCGCGGGCTGTTTTAAGTGGATTCAGATTCGAGAACAGGGGCTGGGCCCTGTGCAATAGAACCCTGTGAACCCCGCTAGATCCGGAAGGAAGCAACGGTAAACAGCCAGTTCTGTGTGCCGCAGGATCACCTGGCCCCACATTTATCTATAATGTGCAGCACGTAATCCCATAAGTTTCAGTAAAATTCACCGTTCTGACAGTTGAGTCTGAGCACTCGCAGTCAGGAGCATAGGTATCAGGTGGACTACCAGGTCTCCGCGCGAAAATATCGACCCGGCACCTTTGACGATGTGATCGGGCAGTCTCACGTGGTTCAGACGCTCATGAACGCGGTCTCCACCAAACGTGTGGCGCATGCGTATCTGTTTTCCGGCACACGAGGCGTCGGGAAAACGACCGTGGCGCGAATCTTTGCCAAAGCCCTCAATTGCGCACAAGGACCCACTAGTCGCCCCTGTGACACCTGTGAGAATTGCCGTGAAATCGCGCTAGGAAGTTCGGTGGATGTCATCGAAATCGACGGCGCGTCCAACACCAGCGTGGATGATGTACGGGAGATCCGCGAGAACGTGAAATTCGCGCCGTTTCGTGGTCACTTCCGGGTCTATATTATCGATGAAGTCCATATGCTCTCCAATTCCGCCTTCAATGCCTTGCTGAAGACGCTCGAGGAACCACCGGCTCACGCCGTGTTCATTTTTGCGACAACAGAAATCCACAAAATTCCCGTGACGATCCTCTCGCGGTGCCAGCATTACAATTTTCGTCGAATTGCCAGGTCCGAAATCATTCAACGACTTCAACACGTGGCAGCCCAAGATCAGTTGACAGTGGAAGAACGAAGCTTCCTGGCCCTGGCTCGTGCCAGTGAAGGCAGTATGCGCGATGCCTTGAGCTTGCTGGATCAAGCAATTGCCTACAGCGGTAAGGCCATCAGCCACGCGGATCTCGAACTGCTGTTGGGAGCCGTCCCTCAGGAACTGGTACAGGAGCTCATTCGAGCCATTTTGACCCAAAACAGCCCTGCGGCTCTCAGCAGCTTGGCAAGCCTGCTCGATAGGGGACATGACTTGCGGGCGTTCTGCGCGGACGTTGTGGAACATATCCGCAATCTGCTCGTGGCATCAGTTGTTCCCAGCGCGACCGAGCTCAGGAGTTTGATTGAAACCTCGGAAGAAGATCTCAATCAGCTTTCGTTGGATGCCAAGGCGGTGACACCAGAACAACTCCAAGAACTACTGGCCATCTTCATTCAAGCAGAAGATTCCTTACGATTCAGCACCCACCCCCGTTTTGTGATGGAGACCGCGGCAGTACGGGCGACACGATTGTTGCGCCCACGCCCGAGTGACTCCCTTTCTCCCCAACCGACATCCCCGCCCTCAAGCCACAAACCGTTGGCCGACTCAGAAGGACACAAAACCACACCATCTGCTTTACCAATCCCGAAGCCAGCTAACCAGCCTCCTCCTTTCAAGGCCAGCAAGGTTGAGCGACCAATACCTTCGCCTGATTCTTCCCCGAAACCTACCGTTGATCCAACGGCTGTCTCCCCAGCCACCGAACCAACTCCGCTTTCTCCTCAACTATCAACATTGCGGTGGGAATTGGTCCAAGAAGAGATTGCCGCGTCGTTTCCAAACATTGCCCCGTTCCTTGAGGCCGGTCGCTTCGTTGGATTAGAAGGCGGTGTTGTCACGATCGGATTTGCCAAACAGGCCACAGTGGCCAGAGCTCGACTCGAGAAGGAAGAGAATACCAAGGTGATCTCACAGTTATGTGAGCGGCAGGTGGGACCGCCCATCCGTGTCCGCATTATCGAATTGACGGAGACGCACCCCCAAGGACCGACGATGGCCCAAGCACGGGCGGCCAAGGAACAAGAGCATCGGGCGGCGCTATTTCAGCAGGCGAAGACGAATCCGACGGTGAAGCAAGCGCTCGAGATATTCGGCGTGGAATTAGCAGAGGTCCGCACCATCTCCCAACAGGAGGCAAACGAATGAAGAATCCCTTCGGCAATATGAACAACATTCTCAAACAAGCTCAGGCCATGCAAGAGCAGATGGCTAAAATCCAAGAACAGGCGGCGTCCAAAACCGCCAGTGGAACAGCGGGCGGTGGGATTGTTACCGTCACAGCGAATGGGGCCATGCAGGTCGTCAGCGTGACCATCGACCCGGAGATCGTCAAGAGTGGTGATGTCGACATGCTTCAGGATCTGGTCGTGGCCGCCACGAACGAGGCGCTCCGTAAAGCCAAGGAACTGATGGAAGGCGAGATGAAAGCCTTGACGGGCGGGATGAAGATCCCAGGTCTGTTCTAGCGATGGCCGTCGATCAGCAGGGCCTGCTGGCAAGACTCATCAAAGAATTGGTCCGCCTCCCCGGGATTGGTCACAAGAGCGCGCAACGGCTGGCTTTTCATCTCATGAAGATGGAGCGGGAGGACGCCTTACGGCTTGCCGATGCCATACGAGCAGTAAAAGATGGGCTGGCGTTTTGCAGCCAATGCCGAAATATCGCGGAAGGGGAGTTGTGCGAGTTTTGTCGTGACCCAAAACGCGATCGCAGCAAGATTTTCGTGGTTGAGGAACCCAGTACCCTCTACGCCGTTGAACGAGCCGGGGCCTATCGAGGGCTCTATCATGTCTTATTAGGAGCACTCTCTCCGTTGGATGGTGTAGGCCCTGGAGACATCCGAGCCGAGGAACTCATTGAGCGGGTCAAACTTGGCGGGGTCGAAGAAATCATCCTGGCAACGAATCCCACTATTGAGGGAGAGGCCACAGCCATCTATCTCACTCGAATGCTCAAGCCGTTCGGCGTCCGCGTGTCTCGTATCGCCTATGGTATTCCGGTCGGTATGGATATTGAGTACGCCGACGAAGTGACCCTGCTGAAATCGATCGAGGGACGGCGAGATTTGTAGCCTTTGGATACCTTACCACCCCTCGTTGACCCCCTCTCATTGAGATTGATATAGTTTCCGTATATATCAATACATCCAATCATCCCAGAGCGAGCCCTGGTCATGAAAACACCTCCCTCAAAGAAGCAACCTGCTTCGGCCACGCATCAAACAGCTGGTTCCGCGAACGCCAAGTATCCCGACATCCGTCAGGACCTTGAGCGCCAACGAGCGGCCATCCTGAGTGAGACGGGTGAAGTGCTGACACACCGCGAGAACCCCGAAGCATTTCCCGATGTCAGCGATCAAGCCTCCGCCGAGGTTGATCAGGGCTTCTCAATGCGCATTCGCGATCGGGAACGGAAGTTGTTAAAGAAGATCGACGAAGCACTCGAGAGGATGAATACCGAGACCTATGGAATTTGCGAAAAGTGCGGTGGAGAGATTCCGTACAAGCGGCTCAAAGCTCGTCCGGTCACCACCTTGTGCATCGAGTGCAAAACCCTACAGGAACAGGAAGAACACGCTCGAAGCTGAGCTCGTTGTCTTTCCCCTCCTCGGAGCCGACAACCCGTTCCGTAACCTCTGAAGCTGCTCGTCAGTAGAAACCCCTCTACCGCTTCAAGGCCTTGATGCGTTCTTTAGCATGGACGATCCGGTCCGCTTCCTCTGGAATGCCTTCGACGATCGCAACATAGGTTTCGTATTCCGAGAGTGCACGTTTGGAATTCGTTGCCTCAGAAGCCTCGGCCAGGTTGTAGCGGGCCAGCGCATAGTTGGGACGCAGGACGATCGCGCGCTCAAACGAATTCACTCCGGCGACCTTGTCGCCAAGTTTGACCTGGACCGTGCCCAGGTTATTCAGCACCTCCGGAACATTTGGCCTGAGCTTGAGCGACTGGAGCAACTCGGCTTTCGCCTGTTCCACCTGCCCCTTAATCAGCAAGGCCACGCCTAGTTTATGATGGGCTTCAGCCTGCCAGACCTTGTTCGTGAACCCACTCCCAATGGCTCGCTGGTAAGCATCCGCGGCAATGTCATAATTCTTCTCACCACAATAGGCAAGCTGCGCAGTTTGCCCCCGTGCGAATTGCTGCAACGAGGGAAACGGTTCCTTGTCCTCGGTCCCCTGACTCTCCATCGTCTGGCCTCCGATACCCCCAGCCGGATGACGAAGTCGGTCTAGAAATTCTCGTCGGTAGGGGGAAAAGAGTCGCACATAGGGATCAATGGTAAAGGAGGCTTGGAGCAGGATCAGACGGTCGCGCAATCCAGTGACGAGATATTGCGTAGTGCTTTTTTCATCACCGGTCTCCAGAAGCGAGCTGCTCTCCATGTTCGTTCGTGTTTCCAATTGGGCTACGTTCAAATAGAACTCAAGGGCAGGTTTCAACCGGGAGAGCGTATCACGCAGCACCGAGTAGGGAGCCAAGTCGAGGCCTCGAGGAAACGTAAAGAGCGCCCCGACCAACACACCATCCTCGTCGAAAAAATAGGATTCGTCTCCGTGCGAGGCACTGCGCTCCCCGACAACGGTGAACTCCTGCCCACTCCCCCAAGCGTTCGATGTCGGATTCACAGAGGGATGCTTGCTCAAGAAGTCCGCCTTGCGCTCACAGAGGGCAGTCGAGGCCAAGAGTACAAGATCGCTCTTGGAGGGGGGGAGCGGAGGCCGTACAGGCGCATTGGATCCCGCGCATCCCATGGTGAGCCCCATTGGCACGAGCAGGCCGGCCAAGAACCAGTATCGGATCGACCTCAAGAAGCGACGACGCATCAAGCAAAACAATAGCACGATTTGAAGAGAGGCGAGCGATGTAGGGACAAAAAAGCCCGCTCTTCATACGAAGAGCGGGCTTCATCCTTATAGGATCAGATACCCCGACCTACTGGCGTTGGGCATCCAACATACTATCTTCGGCAGTATACCCAAGGAGATAAGGAGAGTTGCCGCCGATCGTATACATTGGGCGATTGATCCCGTAATCAAAGGCGTGGCCGATCGGATGCCCAATGAAGCCCAGCCACCGAAGCGGATGGTCATTGACGGCTGATCCCGCAGCTGGGGTGGAATAGACCAGGGCGGTGCTGTCCAGAATATTATAAATACTCGTCGGGGGAGTGTATTCTCTACCATTCGCTCCGACACTCTGTTGGTGTGTCGTACTGCAACCGGTTGCCATCAACAGCAGCGTGAGGACTCCGATACCCGTCACAGTTCCTCTCATAACATGACCTCGCTTGTTTCGATGCCTCGTACTGGAATCTCGAACCAGACACGCCACAAAAGACAATGTGAAGTCTAGCTGACAACCCGGTTTCTGTCCAGGAATCGAGGGGTTTGGCAGGCAGCAGCTTACAGCGGTGCTGACATAGTGGAAAGATGGCTCTGGACGTGGCGAAGATGGTGGGCGATACAGGTATCGAACCTGTGGCCTCTTCCGTGTGAAGGAAGCGCTCTACCACTGAGCTAATCGCCCAAACCTCAAGAAGGGGTCGAAACGAGGCCAAACATTAGCACTGCGCCTTGGGAGCAGTCAACGCGGACGATATACCGCCCCAACCATCGACCGGCTCATCGAACTGCTTACAGGGTTGCGGGCATGACCCAGCTCCATGGCTTTTGAAAGACGACATGGGCCTGCCGGAATCGGAGGCAAAGGGTCAAAGGACAAAGAGCAAAGGGTTACGGAAGGTCCTGGACGAGACGAAAACCAATGTCGTTGAACCGAGTGTCAGCGAAGTTCCAGTTCCGGTTTGAAGCACGCAAGTTCACCGGTTTGATGTACCAAGAACCGCCACGGAGCACGCGCCGGGCGCCTTTCTTGTTGATCTGCAGAGCCTCCGGTTGTTCAGGATTCTCGTACCCATTCTGGCACCATTCCCAGACATTTCCCGCCATATCCAGCACGCCCTGCCGCGTGGAAGCAAGTGGATACATCCCCACAGCGGTCGTCCGATGCAATCTGCTCTCGACGCCATTACAACAGGAGTCATCCCATCTGCCTCCCCAGGGATACTGACGCATCGGATCTCCGCTTGTCGCTGCCTGCTGCCATTCCCATTCCGTGGGAAGACGAACACTGGTCCCCATCTTGGCGCCGAGCCAACGGCAAAAGGCAACCGCTTCAAACCAGGACACCGTTTCACGAGGAGCGTTGGCGTCCGACCATTCTGGCTGATCGACCGCATCACACTGTGCAATGTTCCTCCACCATTTCGTGTTTCTATACCCGTCCCCTGCTGATAGAAACGCCTCGAACTGCGCATTCGTCACTGGGTATTTAGCGATCTTGAAGGGTTGCACCTGAAACACATGGTCGACGTCATCCAATGTGATGGGGCCTCCCGGGATATCGATCCACACGATGTCGGGCATACCATTTTTCACGCCGACGCCGGGCCTCGTGTCTCCAAACTCCGCCAACTTCTGGCCGATCAGTAGCCGCTCGACATGCGCGAGGCCATCGACACTCAATTTTTCAATCAGCACTTGTTGTGGTCTCAGAAATCGTTCCAACTCTGCGGAAGGAGTCTTGCCAAACCGTTCGATCGCCGTGAACACGTTCCTCGCGCGTGAGCCAAGCCACAATTCCTGTGAATTGTCTCCGTCCTTCTGCCACCTCCGTGCCTCTTCTTCAGCATGATCAATCTCGCGTAAGGCTTCTCCACTCTTCTCAATCCAACTGGTGAGTGTCGACCAGGACGTGAACAACTTTTCATGAGCGACTTCCACCACTCCCTCTTGTCCGGTACCGTTCGTGACCAAGACACGGCACTCCGAACCGGCCAATGCCTCAATGAGCTGCACGGCAGCCGGATTCGAACTGAACGTGGACACAACTGTGCGACGCCTGGTCGGCGGGCGCTCCCGATCAAGATGTACAAGTTCCGCAAAGACGCGGTCGAAGGCCCCGCGCACGTCTTCGTCTAAACCGGACAAGACTTCATTGGCCTTCGTCGCGATCGCGCCAACCACACCACCGATCGTCTCATAGGCCTCCACGGTAAATGTCCGGCTCGCTCGCCGCTCAAAGAGCTGCTTGAGCGCATACTCAACAAGCGCCAAGTTCCCCGGCTCTTGCCCAGTGTCTTGCAAGATCCGCTCGACGAGCCCCGACTCAAACGTATATCCGGTGGCCTCAGCCGGCTTCTCGATCATGTCCTGCAACATCCGTGGCGACACAGGGCCGAGGTGATAGCGGTAGGGGCTGTTCAAAAGATTGAGCGTGGAGTCATAGACTTCCAATTTGCCAAGGAATTCGCTGCGGATCGTGGCCACGACTCTAAGCCGGTTCGTGGTATCCCTCGCCGTGCCGATCAACAACTCAAGAAAGCGTTGAATGTCCGCCTCTTGGAAGCCGCTCGTGAACAACTCCTCAAATTGATCGACGAACAGGATCAATTCTTCGCCTTGGCTGAGCTGTCGGGAAAGCAGATCACGAAGCATGCCGGCCTCCGTCACTTTCGGACGAGTCACTAACTCAAACGCGCCTTTCAGTCCGCGGGCGACTGCGTCCCAGGGAGTATCGCCGTCGCTGGGCTGAATCCGCTGCCACTTCCACCGAGAGCTTCCCGGCAATCGTCCGTCTTTAAGCACAGCCTTCCAGACTCCCGCCGCTACCACGGAGGATTTTCCGGAGCCTGATGCACCAATGACGAGCAGCACGCGGCCGCCCGACTCGCTCATCTTGCCGACGAGTTCATCCACTTCACGATTGCGCCCTAAGAACAAGGGCGCATACTCAGGGGTAAACCACTCCAAACCGCGATAGGGCGATTTGCCGTCCGGCCAGTCGAGTCGCACGGGTTTTTCCGACTCAGGCCGACCCGGTCTTTTCTTTGCCAGCCAACGACCCAACGCACCGGTCATGTCGATTGAGCGAGGATCTAGCGAGAACGATTCGACTCCATGACGTTTTCTAAGCTGCTCTCGCCAGATTCGCGCCTCTGGGTCCTTGTCTAATTCATCGAACTTCCTTGGCCAGGCCGCATCCTCGGCAAGCACAAACGGGAGAATATCAATCCCTTGTTTCACCGCCCTGTCATATTCCATTTGGGTAATGCTGCGAGTCTCTCCATCTGGCACGAATCCACGTCGGAAGGCGACCAGCACCACACAGAGGTCGCAGCCATTGAGGCGATCTTGAGAAAACTGTTTGGGCTCATCGCTGTCTGCTGTCCAGTTTTCCATCGGATCGACAGAGAGCCCCGCATTGCGCAGCGAATTGATCACATGCGCACGATGATCTTTGAGGTCGATGAATGTGGAAGAGACAAAGGCTTGAAGAGGTCTGTCGCTTGAGGCCATAAACGTACCGAGACGCAGAACAAGGTTAGCTACGTAGGTACGCATTCTACCGTTTCTCCCGACAAAGGCAAGAACCCAGGCATGCCTCGAAACTCCGTTCATGGTTCGACAGGCTCACCACGAACGGAGTTTCGAGATGCAACAACGGCTCCCCAGCCCTTTTCCTTGACATAGCAAAAAATCGGTTCGTACAATGCCGCTTTACTCACCGGGTCCAGATGTTTCAATCACATGCGTGACGACATTGTCATCGTAGGCGGAGGTCTGGCTGGGTCGGAAGCGGCCTGGCAAGCGGCGAATCGTGGCGCCAAGGTCACGCTCTACGAGATGCGCCCGAAAGAGATGACGAAGGCGCACAAAACTGGTGGGCTGGCCGAGCTGGTCTGTTCGAATTCGCTCGGTTCTCTTGATCCACTCAATGCGCCCGGCATCTTGAAGGAAGAAATGCGGCGGCTCAATTCGTTGATCATCGCTGCCGCGGAGCAGGCTAGAGTGCCGGCAGGATCCGCGCTGGCTGTTGATCGTGATGTCTTTTCTCAGTACATCACCCGTGCGCTGGAAGGCCATCCGAATATCAGAATTCTGCACGAAGAGATCGCGGAGATACCCACCGACTGTCTCTGTATTATTGCAACAGGTCCATTAACATCGGATACGCTCTCTCAAGCGATCCGTGCTGCGACGAAATCACAGCACCTGTATTTCTTCGACGCGATCTCGCCGATTGTCGACGCCGACTCGATCAACATGGATATCGTCTTTCGCGCCTCTCGGTATGACAAAGGCGGAGATGATTATTTGAATTGCCCCATGACGGCAGACCAGTACAATGCCTTTTACGACGCCATGATGGCGGCAGAGAAGGTGCAGCCGAAGGAATTCGAGAAGACACCCTATTTTGAAGCCTGTGTACCGATTGAAGTATTGGCCGAGCGCGGTCGCCAGACGATGCAGTTCGGTCCGATGAAACCGGTGGGGCTCAAAGATCCACGGACCGGCGTGGAGCCGGCGGCGGTCGTGCAATTGCGGACAGAAAATATTCATCGCACCTGTTACAACTTGGTGGGCTTTCAGACCAAACTCACGTACCCGGAACAGAAACGCGTGTTTCGCATGATCCCAGGCCTCGAACAAGCTGAGTTTCTCCGCTACGGCAGTCTCCATCGGAATACGTTCATCAATTCTCCGCAGCTGCTGCTCAACACCCTGCAATTCAAAGCTCGGGCTTCCCTCTTCTTTGCCGGGCAGTTGGTCGGCGTGGAAGGCTATACCGAGTCGGCAGCCATGGGTGGCCTCGCCGGCATCAACGCCGCGCGAGCCCTCGCTGGACATCCGCTGATCTCGCCTCCTGCTACGACAGCACATGGCTGTCTGGTTTCCCACGTCGCCTCATCGGATCCTCGACACTTCCAACCGATGAATACCAATTTTGGTCTCTTCCCTCCCTTGACGAACTCTCCAAGGGACAAGGAGAAGAAGCGCCGCGCGCTGAGTCAGCGAGCCCTTGAGGATTTTGACGCATGGAAGACACAATCAAAGCTTTTGTAATGTACCTGCAGGTCGAACAGAATGCGTCCCCTGAGACGATCCGCAACTATCGTTCCGACCTTCAGCAGCTCACTGAATTCCTCAGACGAACGAAGAAAGACGCTTTGCCAATTCGCGTCGAGACGATTTCCAGTGATGATATTCGTGCCCACCTTCACTCGTTAGACCGCCGAGGCGAGAAGGCGGCATCTCTAGCGAGAAAGCTGGCCTGCCTGCGCAGTTTCTTTCGCTTCCTCCTCCGTGAAGAGCTCGTACAAACCAATCCGACTGAAACGCTGAGAAGCCCGAGACTGCCCAAACGCCTACCTCGCGTGCTGACCAAGGATGACGCGGCGGCCCTTATGACGTTTCCCACTGGGCTCTCACCCCTCTCCCTCCGTGACCGTGCTCTGCTGGAGACGATGTACTCGACCGGCGCACGAGTGAGTGAAGTCGTCGGGATCAATCTCAACGACCTCGACGAAGCGGATGGGATCGTCAGTGTGAAAGGGAAGGGCCGCAAGGAACGGCTGGTCCCGATCGGAGATGTGGCGTTACAAGCCATCCGTGAGTATCGCAGGTCCCTGAAACCGACTCCTCGCAACCGTCATCCTGCGTCCCCGATGTTCCTGAATCATCGTGGTGGACGGCTGACTACCAGAAGCGTCGCCAAGATGGTCGCCCGCTACTCCAGCCGCCTAGTGAGCGGAGCCGTCAGTCCCCACGCCCTCCGCCATTCGTACGCGACCCATCTCCTCGACGAAGGAGCCGACCTTCGATCCATCCAGGAACTGCTCGGCCATGCCTCGCTGAGTACCACGCAAAAATATACACATGTGGCGATGGACCAACTGCTCGCGGTCTATGACCGGGCCCATCCTCGGGCACAGGCGACTCGTCCCCCACATGGAAAGGATCACAGGTCATCATGAAAATTCGGTCGACGACCGTTCTCTGTGTCCGACGCGACGGACGGGTCGCCATGGGCTGCGACGGCCAAGTCACCGTCGGCACCACGGTCATGAAGCACAACGCCAAGAAGATTCGGCGTTTGCATCATGATCAAGTCCTGGCAGGGTTTGCAGGAGCCACGGCGGACGCGTTCACGCTATTCGAAAAGTTTGAGAGTAAACTGGAAGAGTATCGAGGGAACCTCACGAGGGCTGCGGTCGAGTTGGCAAAAGATTGGCGCACGGATCGTGTGCTTCGCCGCTTGGAAGCCCTCCTGGCCGTGGCCGGGCGCGAGCAGTCGTTCATCATTACCGGAACCGGTGACGTCGTCGAGCCGGAAGACGGCATTCTGGCGATCGGCTCGGGTGGTCCCTATGCGCTGGCCGCAGCCAGAGGATTGCTCCGCCATTCAGAACTGGACGCGCCTGTGATCGTCACCGAAGCCATGACCATCGCGGGGTCCATTGACATCTACACGAACCAACAGATTCTTGTTGAAGAACTTCAAGGATAATCCACAATGATGAAGCCGCTCACGAACGAGCCCGTCGCATTGAATCTCAACAGTCTCACACCCCGTCAGATCGTCGAAGAACTGAACCGGTATGTCATCGGACAAAAGGATGCGAAGCGCATGGTGGCTATCGCCCTTCGCAACCGCTGGCGCCGTCAACAACTGTCGCCGGACCTTCGCGATGAGGTCATGCCGAAGAACATCATCATGATCGGGCCGACAGGGGTAGGCAAAACAGAAATCGCCCGACGGCTGGCCAAGCTGGCTGAGGCTCCCTTCATCAAGGTGGAAGCCTCGAAATTTACCGAGGTGGGCTATGTCGGACGCGATGTGGAATCGATCATTCGCGATCTCACCGAGCTGGCCATCAACATGGTCAAGACCCAACGCCTGGCCTTCGTTCAACACAAGGCCGAGCAACAGGCTGAGGAGCGCCTGCTCGATCTCCTCTTGCCTCCGCCTCCACCTCGTCCTGGATTCGTGGACACCACGGCGGAGACGGCCACCCAACCCCCTCCTGACACCAACGAAACGACCCGGTCGAAACTCCGCCTCCAACTGCGAGAAGGCAAGATGGATGAACGAACCGTTGAAATGGAAGTCAAAGAGCGGGGAGTTCCCGTCGGCGTCATCTCCAATGTCGGTGGGTTGGATGATCTCGAGAGTAATCTCCGTGACATGCTGGGCGGCATGTTTCAAGGCAAGAAGAAAAAGCGGCTCATGAAAGTGCCCGAAGCCCTGAAACACCTGACGCAGGAAGAAGCCCAGAAGCTAATCGATATGGACGACACCACGCGTGAAGCGATCAATAAGGTGGAACAGACCGGAATCGTCTTTCTCGACGAGATCGATAAAATCGCCGGTCGCGAGCGATCCAGCGGACCTGACGTGTCCCGAGAAGGCGTCCAACGAGACTTGCTTCCCATCGTCGAGGGCTGCACCGTCAACACGAAACATGGCCCGGTCGTGACCGATCACATCCTCTTTATCGCAGCCGGGGCCTTCCATGTGGCGAAACCGTCCGATCTCATTCCAGAACTCCAAGGTCGTTTTCCGATTCGCGTTGAACTGAGCCCCCTCTCCAAAGACGACTTCGTCCGTATTCTCACGGAGCCACAGGGGGCATTGGTCCGTCAATATCAGGCCTTACTGGCCACGGAGGGATTGGCCATTGAATTCGCCAAGGACGGCTTGGAGGAGATCGCGGAGATCGCCGTGCAAGTGAATGAACGAACCGAGAACATCGGTGCCCGTCGCCTCTTCACCATCATGGAACGGTTGTTGGAAGAAATTTCTTTTGAGGGACCGGGTTGGCCTGACAAGCGAATCAACATCACCGCTGCCTACGTCAGGGATCGATTGAAGGACATCGTCAAAGACCAGGATCTGAGCCGGTATATCTTGTAGGAGACCGTTCTGATCGACGGGAGAGGGGCATGAACAAACTCATCAAAAAAGCCGATGTCTTGATCGAAGCTCTACCGTACATCCGGACGTTTCGCGGCAAAACCGTGGTCGTGAAATATGGCGGCCACGCGATGACGGACGCGTCACTCAAAGAGCGGTTTGCGCAAGATGTCGTCTTGTTGAAGTACGTCGGCATCAACCCGGTCATCATTCATGGCGGCGGACCGCAAATCGACAAGATGCTCGATCGACTCGGCATTCAAGCGAAGTTCCGCCATGGTGTCCGGATCACCGACGCCGCCACAATGGAAATCGTGGAGATGGTCCTGGCCGGGAAAATCAACATGGAACTGACCGACCTGATTACCCGGCATGGCGGCAGCGCGGTCGGGTTGAGCGGGAAGGACGGCGGCCTAATCCTCAGCAAACCGCTGACAGCCAAAGCGTGGGCCGAAAGTCTCGATCGCGATCTGGATGAAGAAGATGCGAAGGGCGATTTTGGATTGGTCGGGGATATCGAAAAGGTCGATCCCGGCCTGTTACGGAACCTCCAAGAAGATCACTACATCCCAATCATCGCACCTATTGGTACGGATCGTGAGGGCAATACCTACAACATTAACGCTGATCTTGTCGCCGGAGCTGTTGCCGGTGCGTTGCGGGCAGAAAAACTCCTGATGATGACCGATATCAAAGGTATTCGCGACGCGAACGGACGCCACCTCTCAACCGTATCCCGCAAAGACGTGCAACGCATGATGAAGAAGGGGATCATCACGGAAGGGATGATCCCAAAGGTTCATGCCTGCTTAGATGCCTTGGGCGATGGGGTCGGAAAAGCTCACATAATTGATGGGCGTATTCCGCACGCGGTCCTCCTTGAAATCTTCACGCGGAAGGGTATCGGGACTGAGATCGTGACCTAAACCTCCCGAAGCTGGAAACCAGTTCTGTGCCTATCGATCGAAATCGACTCAGAGAGGATCTTCAGGCCCTGGTGGGAGAGCGGCATCCGATCACCTCGCCACACCGCTTACGACAGACGGAGGCCTACCTACACCGTCGCTTCTCAGAAGCTGAGTTGACCGTGACCACACAATCCTTCCCAGCCTTTGGTGGCACTTCACACAATGTGATCGGGACGGTGCTTCCTGGGAGCAACCCAGCTCAACCTGCACCACCGCTGATCCTCGCCGCACACTTCGATACAGTTGAAGGATCTCCAGGCGCCGATGATAATGCCAGCGCGCTCGCCGTGATGCTTTACGTCGCTCATCAGGTAAAAACCATGACGTTGGCCAGACCGATCCGTTTCATCGCGTTCAACTTAGAGGAGGAGAATCTTCTCGGTAGTCGCGCCTACACGTCGCTCTTACAGAAAAATGGTGAATCTATTCATGGGGCGATTGTATTGGAATGTGTCGGCTATGCGAGCCATCAACCTAATTCACAGAAAATCCCTCCTGGTGTTCCGATCGCAGTACCCACAACAGGAAATTTTCTCGCCGTGATCGGCAACGAACGATCACACCAACTAACCGGTTCTGTTGCTCAGGCCATGAAGCCGCATCTCCCAATTGTTCCGCTGGTCGTACCGGGCAATGGAGAAAAGCTCCCGGACACTAGACGGAGCGACCACACGTCGTTCTGGGAACAGGGCTTTCCCGCCGTCATGCTCACCGATACCGCCAATTTCCGAAACCCCCATTACCATCAACCAACCGATACCCTTGAGACGTTGAATCTCGATTTCATCGCTGCTGTGGTTGATGGGGTGACAGCGGCCGTTTTCGCCATGGCCAGTTCCACCTGAGCGTAGCTTTCATGCACTGACTTGGATAGACTGAGCGCTGCTCCAAGGAACGGATCAGTTTCCAGTCAAAAGGGAAGGTGTAGCGCGACTCAATGAGGACGAGACTTCCTGGTTCAACTTGTCGGACTATCGCCTCGGTATTTGCCCACCTCAATTACAAGCGCCTGGAGTCCGTCTACTGCTACGAGGGTGGTGATGAGTTCTGGCGGGCGAAGCGAGGACCTTGCCTGCGGCTGGGAACGAAGATAGCCGAGGCCCTCGTAGGGAAGTTATCCCGTGGAGGTCGGAGTCTCTATATTGGCGCTGGGGTGACGGAACTCCCGGCGCTGATCGCAGAGACCATCGACTGTGAACGCCATGTTGAGCCCTATAATCTCCGGCGATCTGAAGTTACGGTGCTCAACCGCGCTTGTCGGAGCCTATCGGTTCGCTTCCTTGCTCGAGATGCCTCCTCGGCACAAGGACGGTTCGATCATCTCTGGATGGTCAGCGTGCTCAACGATCCGGAACGATTTCCTCACTTGGCGCCGTTGTCGTACGGGCGGGCGGATCCGGTTACATTCGATCCTGCGAGATTTCAGAAAGAGCGACGGATTGTCCAATCCATCGTCAACCGCTGCATGCCGAAGCTAAAGCTGCCGGGTCTTGTCACGACGTCGAGCGAGGAAGTTATTTGGATTGCAGACTGGTGCCATAGACACAAGGCTCCATATCGCGTGGATCGGAAACAGTATGCCACGGCGCTCGTAGGAGATCCGGTCTGCTTCATGAAGGTTGGTAGGGCTGAGAAGTGAGGATGTGGGGTCGACGCTTGAGATGTATCAGAGTTCAAAACCGGTTTTCTTGGCCGGATCACCCATGTACTGCTTGGCATATCGCACATAGTTTCCCGCCGACTCTTTGATCCAGGCTAATTCTTTCTCGGTGACCGGTCGCTTGACCTTTGCAGGTGATCCCAGGATGAGACTCTTCGGCGGCACAGTCGTCCCTTCAACAACCAAGGCTCCGGCTCCCACGACTGAATCCTCTCCGATCACCGCACCGTCCATGATGATGGCACCCATGCCAACCAACACACGATCCTGGATCGTGCAGCCATGCAACACGACGTTGTGGCCGATCGTGACGTCATTGCCGATGATCAAGGGATGGGTGTCATGGGTCACATGTAACATGCAGATATCTTGTATGTTGGTCCGTTCGCCGATCCGAATGTAGTGCACATCGCCTCGAATCACAGCGTTGAACCAAACACTACAGTCCTCCCCCATCACGACATCACCGATCAGGACCGCCGTCGTTTCAATAAAACAAGACTTGGGGACCGTGGGCTTGATACCCTGAAAAGTCCGAATCATGCGAGACACTTTATGGGAATCGATCTCCCCCCGCAAGGGTCTCATTGACAGTCTTTTTGACCCTCCCGTAGACTGCCTGACATGTCACAACCCTTGATTATTCCAAAGCGTGCCCGCTCCACGAAAACCGCTCGCGTCAACCCTGCCGCAACAACTATCGGTTTCGTCAATCTCGGCTGTTCGAAAAATCAGGTCGATTCTGAAATCATGCTCGGAACATTGGTCGCGGAAGGGTTTCAACTCACCGGCGACCCCAAACAAGCCGAAGTGGTCATTGTGAATACCTGCGGTTTCATCGAAGAAGCAAAACAGGAATCGATCAACACGATCCTCGAACATGGGCATCTGAAGAAAGCAGGAACCTGCCGCGTTCTGATCGCAGCCGGTTGTCTGGCACAGCGGTATCAGGGAGACTTACTGAAGGAGTTACCGGAATTGGACGGGGTAGTCGGGACCGGTGAATTCGGCAAGATCGCGGATATTTGCCGAGACCTCTTGGCTCCCAAAAAGAGACACCGCCGCCTCTGGATCAGTCAACCGCCCTATCTCTACGACGAATTAGCCCCTCGTGTGAGACTCGGCGCGCAGCACAGCGCCTACGTCAAAATCGCCGAAGGCTGCAATCGCAACTGTACATTCTGCGCGATTCCGTTGATGCGAGGGAAACAGCGCAGTCGACCGGTGGACTCTATCGTGACAGAAGCACGCCGGCTCGCCGCAGAAGGGGTCAAAGAGATCAACCTCATCTCCCAGGATACGATCAACTATGGCGTCGATCTCGGCCTTCGCCAAGGTCTCGTCTCGCTCCTTCGTGAATTGGTCAAGGTGGATGGCCTGCGTTGGATCCGGCCGTTTTACCTTTACCCCCAACAAGTCACTGACGACCTTCTCGATCTCTACGCTGGGGAAGCAAAGCTCACGAAATATATCGACATGCCCCTTCAGCACATCAATGACCGGATGCTCACCCGAATGCATCGACTCGGTAATCGCGCATCAATCGAAGCGCTCGTCGATCGTATCCGGACCAGCATCCCCGGAATCACCTTCCGGACGGCCTTCATTGTCGGATTCCCGGGAGAAACTGACGCCGCGTTCACCGAGCTGCGTGACTATGTGGAACAGGCTGAGTTCGATCGTGTCGCGGTGTTTGCGTATTCGGATGAAGACCAAACCCCGGCAGCTGATTTGGACGGCAAAGTCGAGCAAGACGTGATGGATGACCGTCGTAATACGATCCTCTCTGTTCAAGAAGCGATCGCCACCGCCAAAGGCAGAGATAGAATTGGATCGATTCTCGATGTCCTCATCGATGGACGATCCGACGAAACGGAAGGCGTTATAGAGGCACGCCATGAAGGACTTGCGCCTGAAATCGACGGCGTCGTCTATGTCGACGAGGACTCAGCCGATGCCGGTTACAAACCTTCCGATCCGGCACCCGGTGACTTCCGCAGAGTCGAGATCACCGATGCGGCGGGTTTCGACCTCGTCGGACGCATCCTTGCACCGCACGGGCAATGACCGAATTCTTTCCCTCACGTAGCGTCCGTGTCGTCCATGCCCATCGTGAAGTCCGAACCGATAACGGCAAGCGGAGCGCGTCCTCGGACACGCTCCGCTTCTGAAATCGTATGCCCAGGCTCACACCTTCACGGAGAGAAACAGTGCATTCCCTCGGCGATTGATCAGAATCAGGACGTTGGCTCCCTTCTTAAGATCTGCGGATGCCTTTTCAAAATCTTTGACTGATCTGATCGGTTGCCGATTCATTTCTTGGATCACATCACCCGCAGAGAGGCCGGACTTCTCGGCACTGCTATCCGGATCAACCCTTGTCACCACAACCCCTTGCACTCCGTGGAATCCAAATTGTCTTGCCCGGTCCTGATCAAGCTCCTCAACCACGAGGCCCGACAACGCATCGTCGGAACCTCCGTGCTGTACCTTCGCGACTTTAGATTCCTCAGGCTGCGTACCGACCCTGACGGTCACTTCACGTTCATGTCCATCGCGAATGACGTTGAGGGTCACGTTGGCACCAACAGTGGTCCTGGTGACGAGTCGTTGTAACGCGACACCATCTTCCACCGAAGTCCCTTGATAACCGACGATCACATCTCCCTGCTTGAGGCCGGCTTGATCCGCGGGACTCCCTGCTTTCACATCACTGATCAACGCGCCTTTCGCATCCTTGAGACCGAATGCCGTGGCCAGATCCTGGCTCAATCCCTGAAGTCCGATCCCGAGATATCCTCGGACGACCTTGCCGGATTTTATGAGACTCTCATAAATCGGCTTGGCCATCGAGGTCGACACGGCGAACCCGACACCCTGATACCCCCCGGTCTGAGAAAAGATGGCCGTGTTGATGCCCACCAGCTCTCCTTTGGTATTCACCAACGCACCGCCAGAGTTGCCCGGATTAATGGCGGCATCCGTCTGAATAAAATCCTCGTACTGGGTGATACCCATCTGACCTCGACCCACCGCACTCACGATCCCGAGCGTGACAGTGGAATTGAGACCAAAGGGGTTGCCAACCGCCAAGACATACTCACCGACTTGCAAACTCGACGCGTCCCCCCAAGTCACAGTCGGAAGATGATCGGCATTGATCTTAATCACGGCAAGGTCAGTCTTCGGATCCACCCCGATGATCTTGCCCTTAAATTCCCGCTTGTCGGGAAGTGTGATGTTGACCTCGCGGGCCTGAGCAATCACATGATTATTGGTCACAATATAGCCATCCGATGAAATGATCACGCCGGATCCTTGTCCTCTCCGAGGCGCTCGTTGGTCAAATGGGTCGCCAGGTCGCCGACCACGCGGTCCGAATGGTTTCCCAAAGAATTCCTCCATTCGCTCTCGTAACTCATCCGGAACAGGGGAGCCGTCCGCCACATTCTCAGTCATGACCGTCGTAATGTTCACAACCGCCGGAGTCACTCGCTTGGCAACATCCGTAAAGCCTGGCGCCGGCGGCGCAACGGCGGCCACTGTGGCGCCCTGTGACGGCGCATTGGATGCATGGGACACAGTGAGTGAATGGCCGGCCCAAATTAAAGCCCCGCTTACAAGCCCGATTCCGAGAAGAGAACCCATCGTAGGATGGAAATGCGATGACATGATAACCCTCCTTCGTCATGCTGCGGATGACGTTCTTGAGACGCTTCAAACTCATCACTACACGGCCTGTTGTTCGGTACCGAGTATTAGAACTAACAACCGGTGATGAGAGGGAGATTAATCGAGGATTAAACGTGGCTAAGCTGGAAGAGTCACGAGCGGCAATACGACCGTAAAGGTCGATCCCTGGCCGAGATCACTCTTGACCTCAACCCGTCCCTTATGGAGATCTGCGATCCAAGCGCAGATGGCAAGACCAAGCCCTGTTCCCTTCTTGGTATGGGCGCGAGCCACATCCGTGCGGAAAAAGCGTTGAAAAATCTTCTTGTGGTCGGCTGCGGCAATGCCAATCCCATGATCGGTGATGGAAAGCCTCGCTTCCTGGCCGTCCCTCAACAGCGAGATTTCGACTTTGCCGCCGGGATTGGAATACTTCATCGCATTCTCAACCAGATTCAGCAGCAATTCACGAAGCCGCAGATCATCCCCTTGGACAATGACCGGCGTGATGGTTCCCAGCACTACTTCGACATTGCGTTCCTGTCCCAGCAACTTCGCCTGGCGATGGACGTCTTCCACCAAGGACTGCAGGACCACCGGCATGGACTCGACCTTCACCTCCCCCATATCGGCACGGGAGAGAAACAACAATTCATCCACGATGCGGGTCATCCGATCGATCTCTTCGAGGTTGCTCTCCAGCACCGCCTTGTAATCTTCGAGCGGACGAGATTTCCTGAGCACCAGATCTGTTTCGCCCTTCATCACGGTCAGGGGCGTTCTCAACTCGTGCGACGCGTCGCTGGTAAATTGTCGGATTTGGCGAAACGAAGCATCCAACCGGCCGATCATGTTGTTGAAGGTAGCCGCCAGACGCCCGATCTCATCGTAAGCGCCAGGCATACTGAGTCGCTGACTAAGATCTCCTGCGGCAATCCGCTGGGCAGCCAGAGTAATCCTATCGACCGGGCGGAGCGCCCGTCCGGCCAGAAACCAGCCCCCAGCGAGCGACACGGTCAAGGCAATCGGGATCGCCACCAGAACCAGAACAAGGAATCGATGGAGCGTCTCTCCGACTGACTCCATTGAGGTCCCGACCTGCACGATGTACAACAGATTGTCTCGGTACATGATCGGCATGGAAATCAACCGCAAGGGAGGCTCCTTGGGATACTGGGCCGACTCATAAATACTCTGTCCGGCAAACGCGGCGTCAAGAGCCGTCCGGCTCAGTGGAACCTTGTGTTGTTTGATGTTCGGGGAGCGAATCGTGATGGTGCCGGAAGGGCTGAAGATCTGGAAGAACTTATCGATTCGCGTCAGTTCAGGAAACTGAGAAAGCAGTATCTCTTCATCGATCAGAGGAAGAAACCCGTTCGTTTCGAGCAAGCGTACGGCCGTCGTCGCCGTGTCCTCCAACGATTCATCAACAGTGTCGCGGAGATTTCTTGCCGTAATGGCATAGAGCACCATGGAGAATACTATCAAGACCAGGGCGAGCACGGTCCCATACCAGAAGGTCAACCTGACACGTAGTGGCATCAGCTATCTCCTGACCGATGAAAGCGAACGAGATTCGCGGTGCGGTCTTGGTACCAGTGTCGGATCTCTGGAGTCGCTGTGTGGTCTGAAGGCCACGAGTCTCCGCATCCTGCTAGTCGGCCTTGAGCATATACCCGCTTCCCCGTATGGTATGGATCAATTTCTTCGTCCGACCTCGATCGATCTTGTTTCGAAGATAGTTCACATAGACATCGATGACATTCGTAAACGTGTCGAAGTCTTGATTCCATACGTGTTCGGAGATCATCGGTCGGGTGAGTACTCGACCGGTATGACGCATCAAGTATTCCAGCAAGGCATACTCTTTCAGCGTCAGATCGATGCGTTGCCCGCCTCGTGTCACCTCACGCGTGGCCGGGTTGAACATCAAGTCGTCGACTTGAAGCACTCCCGGACTTTCTGTTGCGCCACGGCGCAGTAAGGCACGAACTCGTGCCAAGAGCTCATCGATGGCGAATGGCTTCGTGAGATAGTCGTCGGCACCGGCATCCAGTCCTTTGACTCTCTGATCGATCTGTGATTGAGCAGACAGAATCAGCACCGGCGTTTGGATCCGTTCACGACGAAGATTCTTGAGCACATCCAACCCGGACATGCCCGGCAACATGACATCGACCACCAGAAGATCATAGTTGGTCGCCAATGCCATCTCTAAGCCCTTCGCTCCATCTTCACAAAGATCTACGGCGTAGCTTTCTTCTTCCAATGCCCGCTTGATGAAGCAACCGACTTTAGTTTCGTCTTCGAGAACAAGCACACGCATACCTACTCCTACAAAGATTGGTCAGGGGGTGATTATATCAAACGACGCACCATGAATCTTGACGCTCGAGGAGTCGGCGGAAAGCCTGGCTCACATGCGTCGACCGGCTCGACCCAAGCGAGCGGGCGGAAGACGATCAGGCATCGCTTCGCAAGGGTCAGAGGGTAGCAGCACGGTTAGGTAGAGTCGCCGGGGAAGGTCTGTTCCACAGAGGTAATCATGAGTTTCCCGTCGCGGATCGTAAAAACCAGGGTCTCTTCGCCTTCTGCCTTGAATTCGTGATTAGCCGGTCTGAGGGTCTCAGTGGACTTGAAGGACACCTTGGCACTTCTCTCATCCGCAGCCAACGAGACCGACGTATTCGTACGCGTGAAATCATTGTCGCTTGGGAAGGCGAACGCCATAGCCAGTGTCTTGCGATAGTCGTCCCGTGTCAGCATGGCCGTTTGGTGCTGTGGACCTTGTTTCAGATGGATGGTGATCGTCGCGTCATACGAAATGTGACGGAGGACGCCCTCGACATCTTTTTTCCGAACGGCGTCGTCGAGGGTTCCGAGAAGCCGATCGATTCCTTCACGAGTGAGACGCAGATCCATCGCCCTGGAGTTCGACTGATGTTCCGTAAGCGATGCAGTTCGTTGAGAATGAGGTGCCAAGAACGTAGTCGGTATCCCTTGGCCGTTGAAGATCACGTATCCGCCCACAGCCACGAGGCCGAGAGTCAGCGTGACGGCGATGGCTGCTCGTTTAAAGGAGCGACCAGTGGACGGCTTCTCAGAATCCTGACTGGAGCTTCGACTTGTGGTGGTCATGGTCAACGCTCCGTTGACTTAATTGATCACCTCACAATAGCCTGAATTCTCGAAAAAGCAACGAAAGAGCGAGGCAGTGCACATTTATCTCCCTGTGGAGCAAACTGAATAGGTTCGGAGAGTGAACATGGACCTTACACTTGATCACTCGGTGCCCATCGCCGGCATGAACTTTCCCCCTAGGAGCAGATCAGATCGCTTGGAAATGAGGTGATCCCATGGTAGGCTGCGCGGTCAACGCGACGAACGGTACCTCTTGCGCTGGTAGTAGCGGTCTCGAAACCAAACAGAGGATGGATGACCTTATGAACAGTCCGACATGGCTTCAACCGACCGATGACTTTGTGCATCGACACCTTGGTCCTGCCGATGCAGACATTCAAGAGATGCTGGCCACCTTAGGCCACCAGTCGCTCGACACACTCGTCGATACGACCGTTCCACCTGATATCCGACTTCGGCAGGCCCTGGACATTCCCAACGGTGAGGGTGAGCAAGCCGTTCTCGCGCGACTCCAGGGTATCGCCGCCCAGAACAAGGTCTACCGCTCGCTGATCGGCATGGGATATTACGACTGTGTCACACCCGGGGTAGTCCAACGGAATATTCTCGAAAATCCAGCTTGGTATACGCAGTATACTCCGTACCAAGCTGAGATCTCGCAAGGCCGCTTGGAGGCCCTTGTCACTTTTCAAACCATGGTCGCGGATCTGACCGGTCTCCCGCTGGCCAATTCGTCCCTGTTGGACGAAGCGACGGCGGCCGCTGAGGCGATGGCGATGTGCTACGCGATCGCCCGCCATGCCGGTCAGGAACGCCATGAGTTCTTCGTCTCACACGACTGTCATCCACAAACGATCGCTGTGCTGCGGACAAGGGCTGAACCCCTGGGCATCGTCCTCAAGACAGGAACCCCATCGGCCGCTGATTGTGTGCGACCAGAGCTGTGCGGCATCCTCCTGCAGTACCCGGCTACGGACGGGTATGTGGGTGATTTCAGCGCATTGGTGACCCAGGCCCATGAGGCCGGGGTCCTGGTCGTCGTGGCCACCGATCTCCTCGCACTCACGGTCCTTCGTTCACCCGGAGAATTCGGAGCCGACATTGCCGTTGGCTCTACTCAGCGGTTCGGCGTCCCAATCGGCTTCGGTGGACCCCATGCCGCGTTTCTGGCGACTAAGGAAGAGTTCAAACGACAGATACCTGGCCGACTCGTCGGCGTCTCCAAAGACGTCACCGGTAAGCCGGCCATCCGGCTCTCACTTCAAACACGCGAGCAGCACATCAGGCGGGAAAAGGCCACGAGTAACATCTGCACCGCCCAGGTCTTGCTGGCAGTGATGGCGGCCATGTTCGCGGTCTACCACGGACCGGATGGGTTGCGCCGCATCGCCGAACGAGTCCATGGCCTGACGCTATTACTCGCGGAAGGCCTGCGTCGCCTGGGCTTCGACGTGTTGCCCAAAGTCTTTTTTGACACGATTCGAGTTCCGGTTTCCAAACCCCAAGCCGAACAGATCGTCGCAAGAGCGGATGCACAAGGAATCAACTTCCGGCAGTACGAAGACGGCTCCATCGGCCTGTCGCTCGACGAAGTCAGCTCCGAGCAGGAGGTGCACCGCCTCCTGCAGATTTTCGTCGGCCACGACCAGTTGCCGTTTCGCCTCTCGGATCTTGCCTCCTCCGTTGATCTGGAATATCCCTCGCCATTGATGAGGATCAGTCCGTATCTCACACATGAGGTGTTCCACCGCTATCACTCTGAACACGAAATGCTCCGCTATCTCTATCGACTGCAGGCGCGAGACCTCTCGCTCGTGCACTCGATGATCCCGCTGGGCTCTTGCACAATGAAGCTTAATGCCACATCAGAGATGCTGCCGGTAACCTGGCCCGAGTTCGCTCGTCTGCATCCATTCGCCCCAGGTGACCAAACCCGCGGCTATCAAACCTTATTTCGTCAATTGGAAGGGTGGTTGGCCGAGATCGCAGGGTTTGCAGCCTTCTCGCTTCAACCGAATGCGGGCTCCCAAGGCGAATACTCCGGTTTGATGGTGATCCGAGCCTACAATCGGTCAAAGGGTGAGGGGCATCGCGATGTGTGTTTGATCCCCGTCTCAGCCCATGGGACGAATCCTGCCACCGCCGCGATGGTCGGCATGACCGTCGTCGCCGTCGCCTGCGATCGAAACGGAAATGTGGATGTGGCTGACATGGAGGCCAAAGCGGCGCAATACAGGGACCGATTAGCAGCCCTGATGCTGACCTATCCCTCCACCCACGGAGTGTTTGAGGCCAGCGTGCGGCGCATTTGCCAGATTGTCCATACCCATGGGGGACAGGTGTATATCGACGGAGCCAATATGAATGCCATGGTCGGCCTCTGCCGTCTGGGCGATATCGGGGCCGATGTCTGCCATCTTAATCTCCATAAGACGTTTTGTATTCCCCATGGCGGCGGAGGCCCTGGCGTAGGCCCCATAGGCGTCGCGCGGCATCTGATCCCGTTTCTCCCAGGGCATCCCGTGGTCAAGCTCGGTGGCCTGCAGACCATCGGCTCCGTATCAGCGGCGCCCTTCGGCAGCCCAGGCATTCTTCCGATCTCTTGGACTTATATCGCCATGATGGGACGCGAGGGTCTGACCAAGGCAACCCAGGTGGCCATCCTCAACGCCAACTACATGGCCAAGCGTCTGGAGAAGTACTATTCGATCCTGTATCGGGGAGAGTCAGGGTTGGTGGCGCATGAATTCATTTTGGACCTGCGTGAGTTTAAGGAAAGCGCCGGCATCGAGGCGATGGATGTCGCGAAACGACTGATGGACTATGGCTTCCATGCACCGACCGTGTCGTTCCCGGTCGTGGGTACGCTTATGATCGAACCGACTGAAAGTGAATCGAAGCACGAACTTGATCGTCTCTGCGAAGCCCTCATCTTGATCCGTGCCGAGATTCAGGAGATCGTCGACGGTCGCCAACCGCGGACCAACAATGTGCTGAAGAACGCTCCTCATACCGCCGCGAGCGTAACCGCCACGGAATGGAACCGATCCTATAGCCGAGAACAAGCCGCGTTTCCTGCCTCGTGGGTCAAACACAGCAAGTTCTGGCCGAGCGTCAGCCGGATCGATGAGGCCTATGGCGACCGCCATCTCGTCTGCAGTTGTCCGCCCATGGACACCTATCAGAACTAGCAGGAACTCCTGTGCCATTTCCGACCCCTGGCTGGTTCGCTAGCCAAGGGTTTCGGTTGTGCCTCTCCTTGCCTGATTTTCAAGATAAGCAGTACAGTACAGAGGATTGATCTCTGAGGAGGACATCCTATGAGCGACATCGGACGTCGAGACTTTCTGGTCAGGACAGGCTTGGCTTTGAGTGCAGCAGTGCTGGCTGGGGCCCACCCTCGTGCTTCTGCTGAACAACCAACGTCACCAACTCGCGTGAAGAGCTGGGATGACCTGCGAGCACAGTTTCCCCTCTCTTCACAGCTTATCCACTTGGCTGCGTTCTTCCTTGCATCCCATCCCACCCCGGTGCGCGAGGCGATCGAACGGCATCGCGCCGGCCTAGATGCCGACCCCATCGGCTATTGGTTCGACCATGAAGAGAAACAGGAAGCGACGGTGCTCCAAGCCGCTGCCGAATATCTGGGGGCCAATCCCGCCGATATCGCCTTGACCGATAGCACGACGATGGGGCTGGGTCTCCTTTATGGCGGGCTCAAGCTGGGCAATGAGCAGGAAATTTTGACCACGACCCACGACCACTATTCGACGGAAACCGCTCTGCGTCTCCGTGCCGAACAGACCGGCGCCATGGTGCGACCGATTCACCTGTATCGTTCCACCCAAACGGTGTCCCGCGAGGAAATCGTCGAGTCGTTGCACAAGGGCATCACCCCAATGACGCGCATTGTGGCCGTCACCTGGGTCCATTCCAGCACGGGATTGAAACTTCCGATCCACGACATGGCGTTAGCGATCCAATCCATCAATCGTTCGAGAGACGAGCGGGACCGGATCATCCTCTGCGTGGACGGCGTGCATGCCCTTGGCGTTGAGGATTTCAGCGTCAGAGACCTCGGCTGCGACTTCCTGGTTGCTGGGACCCACAAATGGATGTTCGGCCCACGCGGGACTGGGCTCGTCTGGGGCCACCCAAAAGCCTGGCCGATCACCAGGACAACGATCCCGACATTCAGCAGTCAGGCCTATGACCTCTGGATGGAGAACAAATCGTCAAAGGATCTCCCACCATCAGTCCACATGACTCCGGGTGGGTTCCATTCGTTCGAACATCGCTGGGCGCTGGATGAAGCCTTTAAGTTTCATCAGGCCATTGGAAAACCCAGAGTGACACAGCGCGTCTATGAGTTGAATCAACAGCTGAAGCAAGGCCTGACCGCCATGCCACATGTCACCCTTCACACGCCGATGTCACAGGGTCTGTCGGCGGGGATTGTCTGTTTTGAGGTAATGGGATTGTCACCTCGCCAGGTCGTGGAGAAGCTTCGACAGCGCGGCATCGTCGGCAGCGTGACACCCTACGCGACCAAATACGCCCGGCTCGCACCGAGTCTCATCAATTCACCAGCTGAAATCGAGAAAACATTGGGAGAAATCAGAGGTCTTCGTACCGTGTAACGTGGTGCATTTCGGTTGTGTTGACAAAAAGGCAGAGTGTTATTCGTCAATGTCCTGGGCGAGACGAAACCCAAGAGAGTCGCCTCTAACATCGGTGAAGTTCCAGTCCCGCTTCGGTGCCCGGAGGTTCTCGAGATTGCTGCCCCAGGAACCACCGCGGATCACGCGAGAATCGTTCTTTTGTTTATCATGTCGGCTCGCACACCATTCCCACACATTTCCTGCCATGTCGTGGCAGCCGTAGGGGCTTACTCCATTGGGATATCGAACCACTGGTGTCGTATGACCAATGCCAGATTCCTTACTGTTACACTTGTTCAGATCAAACTCTTCGCCCCAAGGATACTGACGCCCATCCTCACCTCGTGCCGCCTTTTCCCATTCCTGCTCCGAGGGAAGACGCTTGCCTATCCATTTGGCGTATGCTTCTGCTTCGTGGTAACTCACACCCACAATCGGTTGGTTAAGCTTGTTCCACTTCGTATCATCCCAAGATATGGGGTCAGGAGCTATGATGTTCTCCTTCATCTTCCACTGCCACCCTTCTATTGACCAGCACTGCTGATCCTCATAGCCACCAGCTAAAACAAACTCACCATATTTCTGGTTGGTCACAGGATACTGATCAATCCAATAGTCGTGATCGATTACCACGGGAATATTTTGGTCGCCATACAAAAACGACCCATTCGTGACTCTAACCATGTCGACTGGCGTTTGTACGAAGGGGTCCTTGGTCCTACCATTTTTTTGTATTCCCTGCTTCTCGAATACAGAAATCGATTGTTCCAGGAACCTGATTAATCGATCCATATCACCGTGAAAGTCGCGACCGGATCGAACCTCTAGCCCATTCCGATAGGACAATTCTTGCAAGCTGGTGGGCAGCCTGTCGACCACTGGAGTTTTCGCGCCTCGGACGAGCACAGGAACTACGGGTACCTGTCGCTTGAGTGCCGACTCGATTTCAATCCGCACAAAATCGTGCGGATCATCCAGCCTAGATTTGCCTTCGTTGTATTTTGACCCATCCCAGTCCGGACCGATCACCGCGAGGAAGACGTCACACTTGGCCACCTGTTGATCCAAATACTTCCGAAAATCGACGCCAAACGGAATCGAGTCCACATCCATAAACACCGCCTCTCGCCCGAACTGCTGGACCAGCCGGTCATCGATCCAACCGGTGACATCAACACTATCCTCACGGCGGTAAGAGATCAGGATTTTGCTCATGATCAGTGTTGTGTACCAAAAGTCCGCTCGTGGTGAACCGGTCTAACCATTAACGGCACCATATGAAATCTCACGCCCTTCGACAGGCTCAGGGGGAACGGGACCCTTTGCCGTTACACCAGATTCTACGGATTTTCCCTATGAATGCAAGACGGGAACCTGGCAATACAGGTCCTGACGGAGTTGTCCACTAAAAGCTATTGGAGTTGATCAGGCAACTGACTGGATACACATGAAGAAACGAACTATGGCAGGTTTTGAGCTTGGAGGAACCGCCTTCAAATTATTTTGCAGAGTGCTCTATTTCTCACCACACTTCTTGAACTCCGACTCCAGACACTGCTTCGTTAATCCCTCGGCTTTATGAATCTGCTCTGGAGTCATACGTTTCGCCATATGGTCCCGATCTTTCATGATTTCCGTTTTCGATCCGCCGGTCGACGATTCCCCCGCGACGCTGTACCACACATAAGCTCGCACTTGATCTTGTGGTACCCCCTGCCCTTTGTCGTACATCTGAGCCAGTTCGTTTTGCGCTCCGGCGTGGCCTTGCCCCGCCGCCAGTCGATGCCATTTCAACGCGGCCTGGTAGTCTTGCATCACGCCCATCCCGCTGGCATACAGGAGCCCGAGATTGTACTGCGCCCGCACATCCCCTTTTTCCGCTCGCGGGTGAAAGAGCCCTGCAGCGGCTCGGTAGTCTCCCCGCTTTAACGCTTCGTAGGGTTCCTCCCCAGCGAGGGGGATCGATCTCTGAGGGACTACCGGCTTTGGATCCTTCGTCAGCGGTTCAAGGGCGGCAGCGGTTGCCACATTGCTCAGAATCAAAATTCCCGCAAGCACGAGTGGTCCCATTGTTGTCCTACCCTTCAGCCTTGTTATCTCTTATGGTGATGACTGATTCGCCGTTGGTACCATGAAAGCACCTTACTTGGGCGTTCACATTCTCCCAAATGAGATCAACCGTAACAGAGTTCATTGTTGTCGAACCTGACCGAGCTGTCATCAAAATATCATTTCTAGGTCTGAGGATGATACGTGGAACGTTGTAAGAATTAGTGATCGGCTGGCAATGAATCAACACAGGCGTTACGCGAGATCGAGCTTCATCATTATTGGGGAAGGAAAGCATTGAAATGGTGTTGCCGGGTTAAGAAATAGGTGCCGAAGATGACCTCATCCTTCTCTCGCCTAGCCTTCTCCTGTGTTCTCATCTATTCGTGAAAAGCGCGGAACAGATACGCCTCTCTTCTCGACGTTCTCAATAAACATGGCAAGGGGTCTTATCCAAAGGCCTCGATCGCCATACAACGCCCGGTACACGACAACCTCCTCTTCCGTTTCTGAATGTCTGGCAACCCCTAATACCTCATACTGCTGCCCTTTATGGTGACGATAAACCCCGGGTAACACCATGATCGACGGCTCCTCATAGGGTGAACAACGGCGTGTTCACTCGACAGGCACGTGTCTATATCAGCCCAGCCAGACGCCTGAAGGAGTTTTAACGATGCGCTTCTTGGACAGGACAGGGAAACGTGTTGTGGTGCCGAAGCCGGGAGTTGAACCCGGACGCCCTTGCGAGCACCAGCTCCTGAGGCTGGCGTGTCTGCCATTCCACCACTTCGGCTCTAGAGGCTGCTGAAAAAGGCTTCCACCGTTGTTCTCACATCGCGGCCTTGGTGGAACCCATTTTGAGCAGCCTGTGCGGAGTTCGACTGCCACCTGAACCATGTGGCCTTTGCGGATTACTGACAGCCATGCATGAACTCCCCTTGCATGCCATGCCGCGAGACGGGCAATTATCCTGAATTCTCCTCACCCACGTCAAGCAAATGGCATGAGAGTCGTTTCTGAAGCAGTCCGTATGCCTTCCTGAGGCGCCGCCCATCGTCCGGCTACAGCGACATTTCGCGGATCGCCGCTGACAATGATGCGTTCACGAACGAGTGCGGCCGCAGCCAGCAGTGACGGCACGGCAATCTGCGGAGCGTCATCGACCATGAGCACATCGAACCGCACGCGACTGAACAACGGGTCTGTCACGACTCGCGTGGGAGTGACGGCAACCAGCCGTCGATTTTGGACGAACGCCTGGCGATTCGGATTCTCCTCAGCCGCGAGAAGCTCGCGGACCTTCTTAGTTCCACCGAGTTTCGCAATTTGTTCTTTGAGTTCCTCACATTCCGCACGCTGCCCTCGAGGCACCGCTGCTTCAGGAACAAGTTGCTGAATCCGACCTTTGGCTACATTGATTTCGCTGTCCAGGCGATCCATGTGACTCTGATACAGTGCACGGTATTGCTTGAGCGAATCCACATTTTTTCCAACAGTCTGCATCGCGAGACGTTGAAACAGCGGGAGCGTCTCAAATTCTTTGAGCGTGGTGTCCACTCCAGCCAGCTTGACTTGAAGCTCTCGGAACTGCGTCACCAGGCGCCATTCCAGAAGACGGACTTCGTCTAAATCCTTTTGTTTCGCGTCCTTCTCAGACAGAAACGGGGTCAACTCTCGGAACCGATCATACTTCTGCTTCAATGAAGCCTTATCACCCTGTGACTTGTCGTAGAATTGTTGCATCTGTGCTTCAAAGCCCAGATCCCGAAGATCAAGACCGGCGGCTTGTGATACCAGGGGGAGTTCATATCGCGTCATCCACGTTCTAGGGTTCAATCCGCCTGCCTTCATAGCCCGCCCCACCATCCCGACAAGCTCATCACAATCTTCATGGTTGGGGCTGAGCAACAGAATACGCTTGTTGGCTCGAACCAGATCAATCGCCAGACTCCCAAGCTTTTGTCGACGGAGCGCTCGGTCATCGGACCACAAGGTCGTGAAGACGGTGGGGCTGGCGGAGAATGCCTCTACTTCCGCAGTCGGCGTCTGTAGCAGCGCCGCCAACCGCTCGGCTGGCCCAAGATGGTACATATCGGGCTTCGCCAGAATCTCTTTCAGACGGGCGGCTGCCGTACCAACCAGGCCGGCTTGGTCTGGAACCAGGGTACCGGAAAGGGCTTCACTTCCGAGGTGATCCACCAGCTGAAGCAGAATCGACCGCCCCGTTTGCCGCAGGACGATTCCTTCTGTCGTATCTGTGTCATCGGCAGGCACGATGGAAACCGGAAGGTCGATCGGCAGCCTGGCCTCACCGGAGACGACAAATTCGTACAGATGCAGCCCGCCGGTCGTTCTGACGAGTCGGCCTTGTGACACCATGGCTGGAGCATCCTGTCCCATTTCAACCAGGCGCGCTTGCTCGGCTTCAAGCCGAGCGATCCATGATTCGATCAGCTCCACTGCGGTCATCACACTTCATCCCACCTGTGTTTTAAATGAAGGACTGTTATGATAAATGTCCATCTCCGTCACTGTCCACCGCGATAGGCTGAAGGTCGCCCTTGTCTTCACGACTCGAACTTGTCTAGAATAGACCTTTTCTTTAAGCACTTGTAGGGTATTCACAACGACCGTCCAGCGAGGCCGCACGAAGCGAGATGCCGATGCATGCTTCAGGGTATGTTGAGGCCATGAGCGGTGCGAGAACGAAGCTCGCTGGTTTTTCCACAACCTGCCGAGGAGGATCTGTGAAGGGCTTGAGATTCGAGCGGATTGCGACAGGACGCCACTACAACGTGGTCTTCCACATCGGGAGCACGTATGTCCCTGTGAGCGACGAGACCATCGACGAACTCAAGGAACAGAGCCTATTGCCGACCGAACGCTTCCTCGACTTCCTTATCGACCGCGTCGGCTATTCTTCCTACCTCAAGGATCAGATCCGCAACGAACTGCAAGCGACGGGCGATCCCACGACGCAGATTACCGTGTTGCAGGGCGCGATCCGGGAGCTGTAGCATGTTCCTATCCTAAGTCGCCTTCAGCCTCGCTCCTGTATCTTCCGGCCTTCGTCTCCCAATATTCCGCCATGAGACTGCGTTGCTGGGCGCCAAGGGCCAACCCATCGTTCTCAATCTCCTACTTGGCCTTCTTGAAACAGCTGATTCATAATCTGGTTCCGCTTTTCGGGATCGCGATAGTACTTCAGCGCCTTCGTGTAGTTTTCCATGGCGCTCTGGCGTTTGCCGCGGATCGCGTAAATTTCAGCGATACCGTGGTAGGCGCTGGCGTCTTCCTCGTTGCACTTGAGTGCTCGGCTGAAGATATCCGCCGCTTCCTGCAGCCGATGCTTGCCAAGGGCAAGCCAGCCGAGAGCAGAATGGGCAACGCCAAAGTCCGGATCGGCATTGAGCGCATCTTGATAGCTCTTTTGTGCCAGGTCCAGACGACCACGTGTTTCGTAGAGGCCGCCCAATGCAAAGTGCACTTCGGCATCCTGTGGGTTCAGCTTCAACGCCGTCTTGTAGGATTGCACCGCCGGTTCCATCTTCCCCTGTTCGGCTAGGGCACAGCCGAGATTGGAATGCGCAGCGGAATCGTTCGGGGTGAGCTTGATTACCTCGCGGTACTCCTTGATCGCCATCTCAAGCCTCCCTTGGTCTTGATAGGCGACACCCAGATTCATCCGAGCCGGCGCATAGTCCGGAGCCAGTCGGACGGCTTCACGGTACTCTTTGATCGCCATTTCGAGATGGCCGGCCCGTTCGTGAATCTGCGCCAGGAAGTAGTGCGGATAGGCAGATTGTGGAAGCAATCTTGCAGCTTCCGCGTATGGTCCCATCGATTGTTCGGATTGCCCAGACTGGGCGAGAAACAAGCCTCTGACGAGAGAGGCATAGCCGCTGTCCCTATGCCGCTCGAGTAGATCGTTCACCCAAGTCCCCACTGCCACGATGTGTTCCTGGGCTTCAAGACAGAGTGCATGGGTTTTCCAGGCCTCAGCAAACCGACCTTGCACGAGGTACACCACATTCCGTGCAAAGAGAGGGCGCGGGTCCTTCGCTCCGTCCGGATTTCGGCTCCAAGCCAGAGACTCGGCAAAGAGGGTATCCCAGGCTCCGGTCACAATGGCGGCTTCACATTGTTCCTGATGGGTGTGCATGAACGGTACGAGGACCTTATCGGGTCAGCGCGTCCTCGACATCAGGCGCGGTCGCCTGGACGTGTTCGCCGAGGAAGGGAAATTTCTTGGCCAGCTGTTGTTTCATCTGCCAGGCCACCGTTCTGTACGACCAATGGCCTTTCACGCCGGACCGTAGCTTGCTGATATATTCTGTTTCCGCGTAGTCCATCTTAAACAAGCATCTGACTTTGAAGCCAAATGGAATGGCGTAAAGCGAGGCTTCTTGGTCCTTCTTCCTCAGCGATTCGATATCCTGGCGCACGGCATCCATCGCCTGTCGATATTCCTGATCCAACCCAGCATCGATCAACGGCGGCGGGACATCGTAGCCATGTGCGGTCGTGAAGTTCTGTTGCACCTGCTGACACCGTCGATGGCGATGCATATCCCGCCATGCACCGATATCCATCAGGATGTCGAAGGTGAAGGCATAGCCGCTGCGGAACTCTTTGATGAGTTCATCGTATGGACCACGCTGTCTCATGGCCACCTCGATGGTCGCCTGTTTTTCCTTCTCAGTCCACTCTCTCACTACCTCGAGGATCTTTCGATAGGGCGCCTGTGAGACGCGATAGAGCAGCGTCGCGACAATTTCGTCGACCGGATGATGAGGGTCCACCAGCTCGACGGACTCCACCGCTCCCCACGTTCCAGGCTGATCCAGCCCCGTGTCGCGTAGAGCTTCTTTCGCATGGCGAGCAAGATCGGCATACACCGTTTCTTGGTAGACGTTTGCCTTTGCATGCCGGGCCAGGGTCGGCGCAAGAGGATCGTTGAGACCACCAGTCTGACCGGAGAGTTCACCCCACAGATTCACCGGCTGACGTTGACACGCGCCCTTCAGATCCTCCCCGATCGCCCGTAACTCCGGGAGTTGCGACGACAGGAGCCGGGTGATCTGTTTCTCCAACGTCCGGATACTGACGACCTGCCCGACGTTGGTCTTAGCCGCAAGGGGAAGTAAATACCTTGTGACATCAAAGGCTCTGGCCGCAATAGTCCGATCATAGTCGGCCTGTTTCATCGACTCAGGCCGTGGCTCGCGGTCGGCAAGGAATTGCGTTAACGGCTCGTGAAGGAGCCGGTACACATCCCCGAGGCTTCGAAGAATCCCTTCATACAGGGCCTCGGTTTCACTTCCACGAATTTGGCCTGGGATGAACCATCGGCTTGAGGCAAAATTTTGATAGCGGCTGGATTTTGCCTGACCGTCCCACAGCGGCTCATCTTCCAGGCGAATCGCAGCGAGTTCCGAAATCTCTTCGAAGCAGATAACGACATGCCCTAGGTCGGCGATCGACGCATGTCCGTAATCAAAGTAAAACTGCTCCCAGAATTTTTCCGACGAGTGTCCATGCACCCATCGAATACTCTGCTCGATGGAGTCGGGAGACCGGCTGTACCGCGCCAGCGCATAGGCGGACTTCTCAGGAGGCATAGGAGCCAGGGCCAGGACCCGACGGCCTGATTGATCTTGGTTCATAGAGGTGGGCACTATACCTCTCAAGGTAGGACGGCGCAAGCTTCACGCCGTTGACTTGCCGCCGGTGGCGCCGCTATAGTCCGTGCGAACTCCACAGCATGACAGACACATACGTAAGGAGATGACTCCGTGTCCGTAATTAAAGGGATTAAAGGCGTCAAAGATATGTTGCCGGAAGAAACTCCTC